>NZ_JBIBWQ010000001.1:1056417-1077750 GCF_043081505.1 Streptomyces sp. NPDC014870 | reverse complement strand
CGGATGTGGAAGCCCAGTAATGGGTGGAGCTGACCGGTACTAATAGGCCGAGGGCTTGTCCTCAGTTGCTCGCGTCCACTGTGTTAGTTCTGAAGTAACGACCGTGATTATGCCCGGTTGGTCAACTTCATAGTGTTTCGGTGGTCATAGCGTTAGGGAAACGCCCGGTTACATTCCGAACCCGGAAGCTAAGCCTTTCAGCGCCGATGGTACTGCAGGGGGGACCCTGTGGGAGAGTAGGACGCCGCCGAACAATTTTTAGCCTCAACCCCCGGACCTGGTCCGGGGGTTGAGGCATTTTTGCGTTCACGAGAGGGTTGCTGCCCCCTGTGCATCCGGGTGTCGTGGCTGAGGGTAAGGTCAGGGGGCATCATTCGCACGTTCCCACAGGAGGCCCCCGGGTGGAGGTCCAGGAGACTCGCGTTCAGACGGACCGGGTCCTCACCATCCCCAACATCCTGAGCATGGCTCGGCTGGTGGGTGTGCCGCTCTTCCTGTGGCTGATTCTCCGCCCCGTGTTCGGCGGTCCCAACAGCGATGGCTGGGCTCTGCTCGTCCTGATGCTGAGTGGCGTCAGCGACTATCTCGACGGGAAGCTCGCGCGGCGCTGGAACCAGATCAGCAGCCTCGGCCGGCTGCTGGACCCCGCCGCCGACCGGCTGTACATCGTCTCCACCCTCATCGGGCTGACCTGGCGCGAGATCCTGCCGCTCTGGCTCACCCTCGCCCTTTTCGCCCGCGAGCTGATGCTGCTGGTCATGGTAGGAATCCTCCGCCGGCACGGGTATCCGCCGCCGCAGGTGAACTTCCTGGGTAAGGCTGCGACATTCAACTTGATGTACGCGTTCCCCTTGCTGCTGCTCAGTGACGGAACGGGCTGGCTTTCGTCACTCGCCGAAGTTTTCGGGTGGGCCTTCGCCGGATGGGGTACAACTCTGTATTGGTGGGCAGGGATCCTCTACGTGGTCCAGGTCCGTCGACTCGTGAAGGCGGATACCGCGGCCGATTGAGCCCGCCTGTCCTGTGCCGTGCAGCGTCGCCGGCACGAACGAGGACGCCAGAGGCCCACTGAGCGGACAGGGTGAAGTCGGCAGGACCGTCGTCTCTTCAAGGAGGACGCTTCCGACATGAAGGCCGTCGTGATGGCCGGTGGCGAAGGAACCCGACTTCGCCCCATGACCTCGAGCATGCCCAAGCCTCTCCTGCCGGTGGCGAACCGGCCGATCATGGAGCATGTCCTGCGACTGCTCAAGAGGCACGGTCTCACCGAGACCGTCGTGACCGTGCAGTTTCTCGCCTCGCTGGTCAGGAACTACTTCGGTGACGGCGAAGAGCTCGGAATGGAGCTCACGTATGCCAACGAGGAGAAACCGCTCGGCACCGCGGGGAGTGTGAAGAACGCCGAGGAGGCGTTGAAGGACGACGCCTTCGTCGTCATCTCGGGAGACGCGCTCACCGACTTCGATCTGACCGACCTGATCGCCTTCCACAAGGAGAAAGGCGCCCTGGTCACCGTCTGTCTGACCCGTGTGCCGAATCCGCTGGAATTCGGCATCACGATCGTCGACGAGGAGGGAAAGGTCGAGCGGTTCCTGGAGAAGCCGACCTGGGGACAGGTCTTCTCGGACACCGTGAACACGGGCATCTACGTCATGGAGCCCGAGGTCTTCGACTACGTCCAGGCCGATGTCTCGGTGGACTGGTCGGGTGATGTCTTCCCTCAGCTGATGAAGGAGGGCAAGCCGATCTACGGCTATGTCGCCGAGGGCTACTGGGAGGACGTCGGTACCCACGAGAGCTACGTCAAGGCCCAGGCCGACGTGCTCGAAGGCAAGGTCCAGGTCGAGATCGACGGTTTCGAGATCTCGCCCGGAGTGTGGGTCGCCGAAGGCGCCGAGGTGCACCCCGAGGCCGTGCTGCGCGGGCCGCTCTACATCGGCGACTACGCGAAGGTCGAGGCCGGCGCGGAAGTGCGCGAGCACACCGTCATCGGGTCGAACGTCGTCGTCAAGAGTGGCGCGTTCCTGCACAAGGCCGTCATCCACGACAACGTCTACATCGGGCAGCAGAGCAATCTCCGCGGCTGCGTCATCGGGAAGAACACCGACATCATGCGCGCGGCCCGGATCGAGGACGGGGCCGTCATCGGGGACGAGTGCCTGGTCGGTGAGGAATCGATCGTTCAGGGCAACGTCCGCGTCTATCCGTTCAAGACCATCGAGGCCGGCGCCTTCGTCAACACCTCCGTCATCTGGGAGTCGCGCGGGCAGGCGCATCTCTTCGGGGCGCGTGGAGTCTCCGGCATCCTGAATGTGGAGATCACGCCCGAGCTTGCGGTCAGGCTCGCGGGCGCGTACGCGACGACATTGAAGAAGGGCGCGACGGTCACCACCGCGCGTGACCACTCCAGGGGCGCGCGAGCCCTGAAACGGGCTGTGATCTCGGCGCTTCAGGCCAGCGCCATCGACGTACGCGACCTGGAGAACGTGCCGTTGCCGGTGGCGCGACAGCAGACCGCCCGGGGGAGCGCGGGCGGGATCATGCTGCGGACCTCGCCCGGTGTGCCGGACTCCGTCGACATCATGTTCTTCGACGAGCGCGGAGCCGACCTCTCGCAGGCCGGGCAGCGCAAGCTGGACCGGGTCTTCGCACGTCAGGAGTACCGGCGGGCGTTCCCGGGCGAGATCGGCGATCTCTCCTTCCCGGCGAGCGTGTTCGACTCGTACACCGGTTCGCTGTTGCGGAACGTCGATACCTCCGGGATCGCGGAGGCCGGACTGAAGGTCGTCGTGGACGCGTCCAACGGCAGCGCGGGGCTCGTGCTGCCGAGCCTTCTGGGCCGGCTCCAGGTGGATTCGTTGACGATCAACCCGGGGCTCGACGAGGCGCGGCCGACCGAGTCGGCGGAGACCCGGCGAGCCGGGCTCGTACGGCTCGGGGAGATCGTCGCCTCGGCGCGGGCCGCGTTCGGGGTGCGGTTCGACCCGGTGGGAGAGCGGCTGTCGCTCGTCGACGAGCGGGGCCGGATCATCGAGGACGACCGCTCGCTCCTCGTGATGCTCGATCTCGTGGCCGCCGAGCGGCGCTCGGGCCGGGTGGCGCTGCCCGTGACGACCACCCGGATCGCCGAGCAGGTGGCGGCGTACCACGGCACGCAGGTGGAGTGGACGACGACCTCACCGGACGATCTGACCAGGGTCGGGCGTGAGGAGTCGACGATCTTCGGCGGTGACGGGCGCGGCGGATTCATCATTCCCGAGTTCAGCAGCGTTTTCGACGGTGCCGCCGCGTTCGTCAGGCTCCTCGGGCTCGTCGCGCGGACACAGCTCACCCTGAGCCAGATCGACGCCCGTATCCCGCGGGCGCACGTCCTGCGGAGGGACGTCGCGACGCCGTGGGCAGTGAAGGGTCTCGTGATGCGGCGCGTGGTGGAGGCGGCCGGTGAGCGGTCCGTGGACACCACCGACGGCGTACGGGTCGTGGAGGCCGACGGGCGGTGGGTGATGGTGCTGCCCGACCCGGCCGAGGCCGTCACCCATCTGTGGGCCGAGGGGCCTGACGACACCTCCGCCCAGACGCTGCTCGACGAGTGGTCGAACGTGGTCGACAGCGCAGGTCACTGAACCATTGGGGCCGATGAGCCGGGTGGTGTCCGCCGGACGCCGCCCGGCTCGTCGGTGGGGCCATTCGGCGGTAGCAGCCCCGACGTGCGACGATGTGCGGCATGTCGCAGCAGCCCCCCGTTCGGAGCACCGGAGCACCACCGCCGCGCCCGGACGCGTCCATGTCGCTGCTGAACAACGTGATGGACCACGCGCTCGACGACGGCTACGCCGAGGCCTCGGCCCGGCGCGCTGCCGAGGGCGGCGGACTTCCCCGTACGCTCCGCGCCAAGCTCGGCCTCGCGGCGGGTCTCGTCCTGGCGGCCGCCGTGGTGACCGTGGGTGCGGCCGAGGCGCGGATCTCCGCCCCGGTCGTCGCCAAGGAACGGCAGGAGCTCATCGACCGGATCGAGGCGGACACCTCCGCGGCCGACAGGCTGGAGGAGGACGTCGAGAAGATCCGGGTCGAGGTCGGAGAGCGGCAGCGCAAGGCACTCGAACAGCACGGTGGTGACCAGGCCGAGCTGGTGGCGCTGCTCTCGGGCGCGACGCCGGTGCGCGGCCCGGGTGTGAAGCTCGTCGTCGACGACGCCAAGGACACCGAGGGCGGCGGCGGGGGTCCCCGGGAGAGCAGCGGGTTCTCCGACACCGGGCGGGTGCGCGACCGGGACATGCAGCGGGTCGTGAACGGGCTGTGGGAGTCGGGTGCCGAGGCCGTCTCGATCAACGGTCAGCGCCTGACGTCGCTGTCCGCGATCAGGGCGGCGGGCGACGCCATACTGGTCGACAACAAGCCGCTGGTCCCGCCGTACACCGTTCTCGCGGTGGGGGACGGGCAGCGCCTGAGCACCGCGTTCCAGGACAGCGCCGACGGGCAGTACCTGCACGCGCTGCAGGAGAACTTCGGAATCCGTACGAGCATCTCGGCCGAGGCCGAGGTACGTCTGCCGGCCGCGCCGAGCCTGATCGTACGTACAGCAGAGCCGAGGGGAGCCGGGGCTGCCAAGGCCACCGGGCAGGCCACGGCCGACACAGGGAAGGGCACATCTTGATCGCCGTACTGGGCCTGATCGTGGGAGTCGTGGTCGGACTGTTGGTCCGTCCCGAGGTTCCGGCGGTGGTCGAGCCCTATCTTCCGATCGCCGTGGTCGCCGCCCTCGACGCTGTCTTCGGCGGCCTGCGGGCCATGCTCGACGGGATCTTCGTCGACAAGGTCTTCGTGGTCTCCTTCCTGTCGAACGTGGTGGTGGCGGCGCTGATCGTCTTCCTCGGCGACAAGCTCGGCGTCGGCGCGCAGCTGTCGACGGGTGTGGTCGTCGTGCTCGGCATCCGGATCTTCTCCAACGCGGCCGCCATCCGGCGGCACGTCTTCCGGGCGTGACACCGATGAGCAACGACGTGAACCCGGGAACCCCCGAGAACCCCGACGCCGACGGGTCGAAGCCGGCGGAGCAGTCCGCTCCCGCCGCCGGTCCCGAGACGCAGCCGACCGCGCCGCAGCAGACCGGGCGGCAGCGGCTGACCGCCGGTCTGTGGCCGCCGCGGGTGAGCCGGGCCCAACTCATCGTCGCCCTGCTGCTGTTCGTCCTCGGCCTGGGCCTCGCGATCCAGGTCCGCTCCACCAGCGACAACAGCGCACTGCGTGGTGCGCGCCAGGAGGACCTGGTCCGCATCCTGGACGAGCTCGACGACCGGACGCAGCGCCTGGAGGACGAGAAGGCGCGGCTGGAGACCCAGCGCTCGGAGCTGGAGTCCAGCTCGGACCAGGCCGAGGAGGCCCGGAAGCAGACCCAGGAGAAGGAGCGCCAGCTCGGGATTCTGGCCGGAACTGTCGCTGCGGAAGGCCCGGGGATCACGCTTACCGTCCGCGGGGCCGAGGCGGCGGTCGAGTCGGACATGCTGCTCGACGCGATCCAGGAACTGCGCGCCGCGGGCGCCGAGGCGATCCAGATCAACGATGTGCGGGTGGTCGCGGACAGCTACTTCACAGGAAGTGGCGCCGACATAGAGATCGATGGAACGAAGGTGACCGCTCCGTACGTCTTCAAGGTCATCGGCAAGCCCGAGGATCTCGAGCCCGCGCTCAACATCCCCGGTGGCGTCGTGCAGACGCTGGAGAAGGAGCAGGCCACCGCGACCGTGGCCCGGTCCCAGAAGATCGTCGTGGATGCCTTGCGACCTGCGAAGCGGCCTGACTACGCTCAGTCGTCCTCGCAGTGAGGCGGGGGCACATGGCAGCCGCGCGACATGGGGATGGCGTTGCGGGGGGTCGCCGCACCACAAGGGTGGTGCGTGGTGGAAACTGTCGGGTGGATACGGACGTTGTGAGGATGTCCGGGTCGGCAGGTGTGTTCATTCAGGGTTCGTCCTGCCCCACGGGCGGGTCTGTTTCGGTCAAGGGGAATCGCCCGTGAGTTTTTTTGCGAAGTTGTTCGGCAAGAGCGCACGCGAGGACGGCGGCAACGCCAAGCACCGCGCGCCGCGCCACGCCCAGAGCGAGGAGGAGCAGGGCGGCGAGCGCCCGCTCTTCCGTGACGAGGTCGGCGGCGAGGGCGCGTCGTCTGTTGACCCTGCCGGTGCCGGGCGCATAGGTTTCGGAGAACCATCAACCTCAAGTACGGGTGGAGGGTTCACCCCCGACCCGTACGCGACCCAGACCTCCGCGGGTCAGCCGCGGCGGGAGGACGCGTCCATGCCGGTGTGTACGAGGTGCGGTCACCGCAATGCCGCGGACAGCCGTTTCTGCTCCCACTGCGGCACGCCGCTGCGCGGCGGGGCGAACGTGGAGCGCCCGTCCGAGACGACGTCGACGATCTCCATCTCCGGTCTTGAGGCGTACGACGCCGAGGTCACCGGTCAGACGCAGCTGCCGAACCTGTCGCCCGAGGCGCTGGCGGCCGTCGAGGCGCTGCCGGCCGGATCGGCGCTCCTGGTGGTGCGCCGGGGACCGAACTCGGGCAGCCGCTTCCTGCTGGACAGCGAGCTGACCACGGCCGGCCGTCATCCGCAGAGCGACATCTTCCTCGACGACGTCACGGTGTCGCGGCGCCACGTGGAGTTCCGGCGGGCGCCCGACGGCAGCTTCACGGTCGCCGATGTCGGCAGCCTCAACGGTACGTACGTGAACCGTGAGCCGATCGACTCGGTGGTTCTGTCCGCGGGCGACGAGGTGCAGATCGGCAAGTACCGGCTGGTCTTCTACTCGAGCCAGCGAGGCGTGTGACGCCTCGGGAACTCTGCAGGGAAGGTCCATGTTGCGAACTCCGACGGGCGGTGCCGTTCACGGTGCCGCCACCGCGGGCGACCGGCTGGTCAGCATCGGGACGGTGCTGAACCAGCTGCGTGACGAGTTTCCCGAAGTGACCATCTCGAAGATCCGGTTCCTGGAGGCCGAGGGGCTCGTCGAGCCCCGGCGGACGGCCTCCGGGTACCGGAAGTTCAGCCCGCAGGACGTGGAGCGGCTCGCCCAGATCCTGCGGATGCAGCGTGATCACTATCTTCCGCTGAAGGTCATCCGCGAGCATCTCGACGCCCTCGCCCGGGGTGAGCAGGTCAGGCTGCCTTCTCCCACTCCCCAGCGGGACCTGCTGGACGGTGCGTGGGACTCGGAGGGTGATCGCCCGACCGCCGCGCGGGTGGGGCGGGCCGAGCTGCTCGCGGCCGCCGAGGTCACGGAGGACGAGCTCGTGGAGTGGGAGTCGTATGGACTCCTCACCGCCGGGCCGGAGGGCGGCTACGACGCCGAGGCGGTGACCGTCGCCAGGCTTGTCGCGGATCTGGGGAGATTCGGTCTGGAACCTCGGCACCTACGGGCGGTCAAAGCTGCCGCGGACCGGGAGGCGGGGCTCGTCGAGCAGATGGTGGCGCCGCTGCGCCGGCACCGTAACCCGCAGACCAGAGCCCATGCGGAGGCGACCGCGAAGGAGCTCGCCGGGCTCTCCGTACGGCTGCACGCGGCACTGGTCCAGACCGCTCTGGGACTCCGGTTGCAGTGATCTTGTCGGGGCCCGACTACCCAAACCGGTCGGGCACGTCCTAGGGTTGCTGTGTGAACGAGCTCGACGTTGTGGGTGTCCGGGTGGAAATGCCCTCCAACCAACCGATCGTGCTCCTGCGTGAAGTGGGAGGCGATCGGTACCTCCCCATCTGGATCGGACCGGGGGAGGCGACCGCGATCGCCTTCGCGCAGCAGGGCATGGCCCCTGCCAGGCCGCTGACGCACGACCTCTTCAAGGATGTCCTTGAGGCGGTGGGCCAGGAGCTCACCGAGGTCCGCATCACCGACCTCCGTGAAGGTGTCTTCTACGCGGAGCTGGTCTTCGCCAGCGGCGTCGAGGTGAGCGCCAGGCCGTCCGACGCGATAGCGCTGGCCCTGCGCACCGGGACGCCGATCTACGGCAGTGACGGTGTGCTGGACGACGCCGGTATCGCGATTCCGGACGAGCAGGAGGACGAGGTGGAGAAGTTCCGCGAGTTCCTCGACCAGATCTCTCCCGAGGACTTCGGGTCCAGCAGCCAGTGATGTAGCCGGTGTGGTGTGCCGCGCCCGGTGCGGAGGTGTCGCGGACCGGGCAGTGCCGGGCGGTGCCGGCCGTGTCGGGTCGTGCCGGAAGTGAGGTTTCGGCCGCCGCGCGCGGGGCACCGGCAGCGCATTCGGAGACCCTTTCCCCGGAGTGGGACACGGGAAACCACTCTCAGGGTGATTATCACTCGGCGTGCCGAGTGTGGCGATCGTTGACGCACCCCAAGTGACTGCCTACCTTCGTGTGGGCAGGTCAAGGACGGAGGGTCGGCGTGATGAGCAGCGGCGACGGTAGGGCAGGGGGCTCCCACGGGCGCGCGCCCGTGGGAAGCGGTCCGTATCCGCTTCACGGCAGTCCGGCGGTGGACGCTTCGGCCGGCGCGGACACGGTGGGGTATCGAGGGCCGACCGCGTGTGCGGCGGCGGGGATCACCTACCGCCAGTTGGACTACTGGGCACGCACCGGGCTCGTCGAGCCGAGCGTGCGGCCCGCGTACGGGTCCGGGACGCAGCGGCTCTACAGCTTCCGTGACGTCGTCGTTCTCAAGATCGTCAAGCGTTTCCTGGACACCGGCGTCGCGCTGCAGAACATCCGGGCCGCCGTCCAGCATCTGCGGGCCCGCGGCTTCCAGGACCTGGAGCGGATGACCCTGATGAGCGACGGGGCGACGGTGTACGAGTGCTCCTCGCCCGACGAGGTCGTGGACCTGCTCCAGGGCGGTCAGGGCGTCTTCGGCATCGCCGTGGGCGTCGTGTGGCGGGATGTCGAGGCGGCGCTGTCGCAGCTGCACGGGGAGCGCGTCGACACCGGCGAGACCCTCATCGGGCACAACCCGGGCGACGAACTCGCGCGACGGCGGCGCGACCGGGCGGTCTGAGCGGGACGGCTGCGGGGACGGCTGCGGGGACGGCGTTTCCGCCGGCCCCTGCGTGCGTGGCGCGGCCGTACGGGAGTGCGGGTCGATTGTCAGTGGCGTGGGGCAGCATCGGAGTGTGAGAACCGCGCCGACGATTCTGCATCTCGACATGGATGCCTTCTTCGCCGCCGCCGAGCAGGCGGCGAAGCCGAGTCTGCGCGGAAAGCCGGTGGTCGTCGGAGGGCTCGGCCCGCGCGGGGTCGTGGCCACGGCGTCGTACGAGGCGCGGAGGTTCGGGGTGCACTCGGCGATGCCGATGGCACAGGCCCGCAGGCTCGCGCCGAACGCCGCGTATCTCGTGCCGCGCTTCGGTTTCTACCGGTCGATCAGCGAGCAGGTCATGGAGCTGCTGGGGCGGCTCTCACCGCTCGTGGAGCCGCTGAGCCTGGACGAGGCCTTCGTGGACCTGGAGGCTGGGGGTGTGGCCGATGACACCGGGACGGCACGGGAGGCCGGTGAGCGGCTGCGCAGGGACATTCTCGGTACCACGGGGCTGACGGGGTCGGTGGGGCTCGCGGGGTCCAAGATGCTGGCCAAGATCGCCTCCGAGGAGGCGAAGCCGGACGGCCTGGTGCTCATAGAGCCCGGGACCGAGCGGGAGCTGCTCGGGCCGAAGTCGGTGCGGATCCTGCCGGGGGTGGGGCCGGCCACGGGGGAGCATCTGCGGCGGGCCGGGATGACGACGGTGTCGGACCTCGCGGAGGCCGGTGAGGACGAGCTCGTACGGCTTCTGGGGCGGGCGCACGGGGCGTCGTTGTACCTGATGGCCCAGGGGTACGACGATCGGCCCGTGGTGGCCGAGCGGGACGCGAAGTCGGTGTCGGTCGAGGACACCTTCGACGTGGACCTGCACGACCGGGTGCGGATCCGGATCGAGGTGGAGCGGCTGGCCGAGCGGTGTGTGGGGCGGCTGCGTGCCTCGGGGCACTCGGGGCGGACGATCGTGCTGAAGGTGCGGCGCTTCGACTTCTCGACCCTGACGCGCTCCGAGACCCTGCGGGGGCCCACGGACGACCCGCTGGTGGTGCGGGAGGCGGCGGGGCGGCTGCTGGAGGGCGTCGACACCACGGGCGGGGTGCGGCTGCTGGGGGTGGGGGTGAGCGGGCTCGCGGACTACACACAGGAGGATCTGTTCGCGCAGGCGGCGGAGGCGGAGGCGGCGGAGGCCGCGGAGGCCGGCGAGGAGTCGCGGGGCGGGGGCGGGGGCGCGGTGGCGGAGGCGGCTGCCGCCGAGGCGGCTACGGCGGAGGAGTCGGCCGCGGCCGGCTCGCGGCGGTTTGCGCCCGGGCACGACGTACGGCATGCCGTGTACGGGGCCGGGTGGGTGCAGGGGAGCGGGGTGGGGCGGGTCACCGTGCGCTTCGAGGAGCCGGGGTCGGCGCCGGGGAGGGTGCGGACGTTCCTCGTCGACGATCCGGAGTTGGTGGAGGGGGAGCCGTTGCCGCTGGTCGGGGGCGGGAGCGGGGCGGCGGCGGTCGCCTAGGGGGTGCGCCCGGCCTGCGGCCGGGCTGGGGTTCCCACCCGCACCACCCGTGCGACTGGACGGGCAGAGGTGCGGGTGCGCCTGTGCGTGGCTGAGCGCCGCCGGCGAGTGCGGGAGGTGGGATGCGTGCCCGTGCGGCGGGGTCGGCAGGGTTTGCGGGTGCTCTTCTGCGCGCGGCTGAGCGCCGTCGGCGGGCGGGAGGTGTGGATGCGTCGCCTGCCCGTGTGGCGGGGTCGGCAGGGTTTGCGGGTGCTCCTCTGCGTGGCTGGGCGCGCCGCGGCGGGCTTGGGTGGGGTGCGTTGGCCGTGCGGCGGGGCGGACAGGGGTACGACGCCCGGGTGTGACCGGGCGTCGTCGGCGGGCGCGGGTGTGAATCACCGCCTGTGCGGCCGCCCTGGCTGCTGGACTTGATCGGTGGTGGTGGGCGGCTATGCGTCGTCCTGGCCTGCCAGGCGGCCGAAGTCGTGGTCCGGGGGTGGTGGGGGCGGGAGGGCCAGGCTGTAGTGGCGGTAGAGCTGGAGTTCCTGCTCCGGGGAGAGGTGGCGGCCCACGCCGAAGTCCGGGGCGTCCTTGATCAGGGCGCGTTCGTACGGGATGTGGAGGGCGTTGTCGACCAGTTCGCTCGGCTCCAGGGGGACGAAGGCGTCGCGGCCGAAGAGACCCGTGCGGACCGCCGCCCATTCGGGGACCCCCGTCGCGTCGTCCAGGTACACCTCGTCCACGGTGCCGATCTTGTGCCCGTTGCGGTCGAACGCCTTGCGGCCGATCAGGCTGCGCGGATCGATGTCGGTCTGCACGGTCCCTCCAACTGGTCGCAACTGCTCGTCGAAGACCTACAAAGAATACGAAAGTGCACATCTGGGATGTCGGCCACTTGAGCGATGGAAGGCGGAACCGCGCTGGTAGGCTGGCTGTGGCTGTCGACCCCGTGCGGGAGAGTCCTCCGGAGAAACCTTTCGGAGGCGCCGAAGGAGCAAATCCTCCCCGGAATCTCTCAGGCACCCGGTACCGCATGGACGAGGTCACTCTGGAAAGCAGAGCGGAGGTCCGACGGCGTCCGCTCTCACCGACGGTGAAAGCCGGCGGACCCTTGGTCTGCCGGTGAAGCTCTCAGGTTGAGATGACAGAGGGGGAGGCCGTCCGGGCACCCGCGCCGTGGTGTCCCTCGCAGGTCGTGACGACCAGGAGGCCTCCGTACATGACCGCCAACCGCATTCCGCTCTCCGAACTCGAGCAGGGCATCCCGTTCGAGCAGCGGCACATCGGGCCCGACGCCGAAGCCCGGGCCAAGATGCTCGCGCAGGTCGGCTACGGCTCGCTCGACGAGCTGACGGCCGCCGCCGTGCCGGACGTGATCAAGAACGCCGAGGCCCTCGGCCTGCCCGCCGCACGTACCGAGGCCGAGGTGCTCGCCGAGCTGCGTGAGCTCGCCGACCGCAACCAGGTTCTCGCGCCGATGATCGGGCTCGGGTACTACGGGACCTTCACTCCGCCCGTCGTTCTGCGGAACGTCATGGAGAACCCTGCCTGGTACACGGCCTACACGCCGTACCAGCCCGAGATCTCGCAGGGGCGGCTCGAGGCGCTGCTCAACTTCCAGACCATGGTCGCCGACCTCACAGGCCTGCCGACGTCCGGCGCCTCCCTGCTCGACGAGGGCACCGCCGCCGCCGAGGCCATGGCGCTCTCCCGTCGTGTCGGCAAGGTCAAGAACGGGGTCTTCCTCGTCGACGCCGACGCGCTGCCGCAGACCATCGCCGTCATCGAGACCCGCGCGGAGCCGACCGGCGTCGAGGTCGTCGTCGCCGACCTCTCGGCGGGTATTCCGGCGGAGGTCGCCGAGCGCGGTGTCTTCGGCGTGCTCGTTCAGTACCCCGGCGCATCCGGTGCCGTGCGGGACATCAAGCCGCTCATCGACGCCGCCCACGAGCTCGGCGCGATCGTCACGGTCGCCGCCGACCTGCTCGCGCTGACGCTGCTCACCTCGCCCGGCTCCCTCGGCGCCGACATCGCCGTCGGTACCACCCAGCGGTTCGGTGTGCCCATGGGCTTCGGCGGGCCGCACGCCGGCTACATGGCCGTCCAGGACAAGCACGCCCGCTCGCTGCCCGGCCGCCTGGTCGGCGTCTCCGTCGACGCCGACGGCAACCGCGCCTACCGCCTGGCCCTGCAGACCCGCGAGCAGCACATCCGCCGCGAGAAGGCCACCAGCAACATCTGCACCGCGCAGGTGCTGCTCGCCGTCATGGCCGGCATGTACGCCGTGTACCACGGGCCCGACGGGCTGAAGCAGATCGCTCAGCGCGTCCAGCGGTACGCCTCCGTTCTCGCCGCCGGGCTCACCGCCGGTGGCGTCGAGGTCGTCCACGGCTCCTTCTTCGACACCGTCACCGTCCGCGTCCCCGGCAAGGCCGCCGAGGCCGTCGCCGCGGCCCGCGAGGCCGGCGTCAACCTGTACCTCGTCGACGCCGACCATGTCTCGGCCTCCTGCGACGAGACCACCGGGCGCGCGCAGATCGCCGCCGTCTGGGCCGCCTTCGGCGTCGACGCCGACATCGAGGCCCTGGACTCCGCCACCGAGGACGCGCTGCCCGCCGGGCTGCTGCGCTCCGACGCGTACCTCACCCACCCGGTCTTCCACGCGCACCGCTCCGAGACGTCGATGCTGCGCTACCTGCGCCGGCTCGCCGACCGCGACTACGCGCTCGACCGCGGCATGATCCCGCTCGGCTCCTGCACGATGAAGCTGAACGCGACCACCGAGATGGAGCCGGTGACCTGGCCCGAGTTCGGTCAGATGCACCCCTTCGCCCCGGTCGAGCAGGCCCAGGGCTACCTCACGCTCATCACCGAGCTGGAGGAGCGTCTCGCCGAGGTCACCGGCTACGACAAGGTGTCGATCCAGCCCAACGCCGGTTCGCAGGGCGAGCTGGCCGGTCTGCTGGCCGTCCGCGCCTACCACCGCGCCAACGGCGACGAGCAGCGCACCGTCTGCCTGATCCCGTCCTCCGCGCACGGCACCAACGCCGCCTCCGCGGTGATGGCCGGCATGAAGGTGGTCGTCGTCAGGACCGCCGACGACGGCGAGGTCGACGTCGCGGACCTGCGCGCCAAGATCGCGCAGTACCGCGACGAGCTGTCCGTGCTGATGATCACCTACCCGTCCACGCACGGTGTGTTCGAGGAGCACGTCGCCGACATCTGCGCCGAGGTCCACGAGGCCGGTGGCCAGGTCTACGTCGACGGCGCCAACCTCAACGCGCTCGTCGGGCTCGCCAAGCCCGGCAAGTTCGGCGGCGACGTCTCGCACCTCAACCTGCACAAGACCTTCTGCATCCCGCACGGCGGTGGCGGTCCCGGTGTCGGTCCTGTCGGTGTGCGTGCGCACCTCGCGCCGTACCTGCCGAACCACCCGCTGCAGCCGACCGCCGGTCCCGAGACGGGCGTCGGCCCGATCTCGGCCGCCCCGTGGGGTTCGGCAGGCATCCTGCCGATCTCCTGGTCGTACGTGCGCCTGATGGGTGGCGAGGGCCTCAAGCGCGCCACGCAGGTCGCCGTCCTCGCGGCGAACTACATCGCCAAGCGCCTGGAGCCGCACTACCCGGTGCTGTACACCGGTCCGGCCGGGCTCGTCGCCCACGAGTGCATCGTCGACCTGCGTCCGCTGTCCAAGGCGACCGGCGTCAGCGTCGACGACATCGCCAAGCGCCTGATCGACTACGGCTTCCACGCGCCGACGATGTCGTTCCCGGTGGCCGGCACGCTGATGATCGAGCCGACCGAGTCCGAGGACCTCGCCGAGATCGACCGCTTCTGCGACACGATGATCGCGATCCGCGGCGAGATCGAGAAGGTCGCGTCGGGTGAGTGGCCGGCCGGGGACAACCCGCTGGCCAACGCCCCGCACACGGCCGCCGCCCTCGGTGGCGAGTGGAACCACGCGTACACCCGTGACGAGGCGGTCTTCCCGGCCGGTGTCTCGCCCGCGGACAAGTACTGGCCGCCGGTCCGCCGGATCGACGGCGCGTTCGGCGACCGCAACCTGGTCTGCTCCTGCCCGCCGCTGGACGAGTACGACCACTGATGTCGGCATGAGTCAGGGCCGGTTCGGAGAGTTCTCTCCGGGCCGGCCCTTTCGTGTGCGTGTTCCCTCGTACGTGTCGTGCCCCGAGGCACGGCGGCCCGGTGTCAGGCGGCGGTCGTCACCCGGCCCGTCGTCAGCGGGCGGTGTGGGGCGATGATCTGGCCGTCCGGCAGCAGTTCACCGGTGTCCTCGAAGAGCAGGACCCCGTTGCACAGCAGGCTCCAGCCCTGCTCCGGATGGTGCGCCGTCATGCGGGCCGCCTCCCGGTCGGCGGATTCGGCGGTGGGACAGGCAGGCTGGTGCTGGCACATGGATGGGTTCTTTCGCTGCGTCGTGGTGAGTGAGTCTGTCGTCCTGCGGCTCGGTTCGGTACTCATGGCCGCCCCCCGTTGTCGGTTCGGTTGGTCCAGTGTTCCCCCACGGACGGCGATCCGCAGGTATTTCGCGGCAGCTCTTCCTACTGCATGAAGACGTATCACCCGCGCGGGCGGTTCAGCTCAACTGGGCGGTCTCTTCGGGTGGTTCGGGGTAGCCCTGATGGACTAGCCCGTAAGGGGAGGGGGTGTTCGAGGAGGTCGTTCGGCAACGGCCCGTCCTCCTCCGGGTGCTCGCTCGGGCAGCAGTGCGCCCCGCGGCCGGGTGGGCGCGCGGGGCGCGACGCGTTCCGGGAGGCCCGCTCAGGCGGGCGCCGGGGTGCCGAAGAGCGGCGGGGGAGCCAGCCGCAGGGTGAGCACGGGCAGCAGGTCGGCGACCAGGTGCGGCTGGTTCGCCGCGATGCCGGGCGGTGCCGGGGCGAGCGGGATCAGTAGATCCGCCGGATCGGGCGCGGAGGACGCCCCGTCGGACTCCGTGTCACCGTGCAGCCAGAGCGTCAGCATGTACAACTCCGGTACGGACAGCAGCCTGGGCTGGTACGTCGTGGGCAGCGCCTCGGCCTGCAGCAGCGCCCGTTCGGTGGCGGTGACGTAGGGGCCTTCGAAGAAGTGCGAGAAGGACCAGCCGTCGGGGGTGAGCATCGTGTCGGCGGCGGCGATCGCCCGGTCGGTGCCCCGGATCAGGAAGCGCCAGCCGGCCAGCCGCGTGCGCGGAGCCTGCCCGGGCGGGATGACCTGGTCCCGTACGTCGACGACCTGGTCCCGTACGTCGAGGACGTGGACGGGCAGGGGCAGCTCGGGGCTCAGTGGCCCCTGGGCGGCCCGCAGGGCGGGAGTTCGTGCCTCGCGGACGGCGGTGGGGGAACCGAGGGCCGCGAGGACACTGCGCAGGGCCGGCGCGGGGGCCGGGGAGGGTCGAAGCATGATGGGTCGCCTCTCGCTCAGGAGACACGGTGATGCGTGGGCAGGTACGACGGCGCTGTGGGCTGCCGGGCCGAAAGGGCCGTGAAGCCATGGACGTCATGGCCGGGTGCCAACACTCTGCCTCGTTCGCGGAGTTTATACGAGACGTGTTCACACGATGTTTCCGCTAGCGGTCGCCGATATTGCGGGCAAGGCCTCATCCGGACTCGCTCCGGAGGTGATTCATCGTATTTGCGACGTGTGCCGCTCATCTGCCTGCGCGGACTTCCCCGGAGTGGACGGCCGGATATCGACCCCACGCTTTCGATGAATATGGCCGCGGAATATGTCCGTTGCCGGATGCCGCTGGGTGGTGCCGCGGGATTGCTCGATCCAGCCTATCGTTCAACGAAGGCGGTCCGCAGGCGTTATGGATCAATCGCGTGGGCATCATCGTCCGTGACGCGCGCGGCCGTCGCCGTGGCCGCCCGATCGGGAGGGAAGCTTCCATGGGGGAGAAGGTCGTGGCAGACGGGTTCGACCTGTCCGATCGGCAGCGATACCGCAGGAAGCTCCAGCAGTGTCTGGCGGGTCTTGCGAGGCTCCTGGCGGAGAAGAGGTTCGACCGGCCGCGGAATCTGATGGGACTCGAGATCGAACTCAATCTCGCGGGCGCCGACGGCATGCCCAGGATGGTCAACGGGGCCGTCCTCGAGCGCATCGCGAGCTCGGATTTCCAGACCGAACTGGGAATGTTCAATCTCGAAGTGAACATCGCCCCGCACCGACTCGGAGGGCGCGTTTTCGATCGGCTCGCGGAAGAACTCAGAACCGGTTTGGGATATGCCGACCGCAAGGCGCGCGAACTCGACGCGGGCGTCCTCATGATCGGCATACTGCCGACGCTCGCCCCAGGCGATCTCGTCTCCGAGAACCTCTCCGCCGTCGACCGCTACACGCTGCTCAACGACCAGATCGTCGCCGCCCGGGGCGAGGACTTCACCCTCGACATCCACGGCGTCGAGCAACTGACCTGCACGGCCACGTCCATCGTGCCCGAGGCGGCCTGTACGTCCGTGCAGTTGCACCTCCAGGTCACGCCCGCCCGGTTCGCCGCCGTGTGGAACGCGGCGCAGGCCGTGGCGGCGGTCCAGATCGCCGTCGGCGCCAACTCCCCGTTCCTCTTCGGCCGCGAGCTGTGGCGGGAGTCCAGGCCGCCGCTCTTCACCCAGGCCACCGACACCCGGCCGCCGGAACTCCAGGCGCAGGGGGTGCGGCCGCGGACCTGGTTCGGGGAGCGGTGGGTGGACTCCGCGTACGACCTCTTCGAGGAGAACCTCCGGTACTTCCCCGCCCTGCTGCCGATCTGCGACGACGAGGACCCGCTCCGCGTCCTGGACGAGGGCGGCGTGCCGCGGCTGCAGGAGCTGGTCCTGCACAACGGGACCGTGTACCGCTGGAACCGGCCCGTGTACGGCTGGGTCGACGGCGTCCCGCATCTGCGCGTGGAGAACCGGGTGCTGCCCGCCGGGCCGACCGTCACCGACGTCGTCGCCAACGCGGCCTTCTACTACGGCCTGGTGCGGGCGCTCGCCGAGGACTCCCGGCCGGTCTGGAAGCGGTTGCCCTTCGAGGACGCCGCCGCGAACTTCGACACCGCGTGCCGGCACGGCATCGACGCGGAGCTGCGCTGGCCGCGCCCCGGGCGCTCGGGCGGGGTGGCCGCCGTGCCGGCCGTACGTCTGGTCCTCGACGAACTGCTTCCGCTCGCGGCGGCCGGGCTCGACGCCTGGCACGTCGAGCCGGCCGACCGCGACTTCTACCTCGGGGTCATCGAGGAGCGGTGCCGGGAGCGGGTCAACGGGGCGTCCTGGCAGGTCGACACCTTCCATCGGGCGCTCGCCTCCGGTCTGGACCGCGACGCCGCCCTCGCGGCCACCACCCGCCGCTACGCGGAGCTGATGCGGGGCGGCGAGCCGGTGCACCGCTGGCCCGTGGGGCTCGCGTAGCCGGGAGTACGGCCACGGGAATGGCGCGGGGCAGGGGCCGTCACGCATGATCTCCGTACCCGGAACGCGATGGGGAAGTGGAGACAGGTGTGGTGTCGGATCAACGTGTGGTGCCTGATGCCCTGCCGCCCGGCGGCCTCCCGCGCGGGATCCTGCGCTCCGAGACCCTGATCGTCCTGGCCCTTTCACTGGGTGCGAGCGCGGCGTCCTCCCTGATCAGCTTCATCGGTTCGCTGACCAAGCCCGGCGGACTGAAGGAACAGGCGGCGACGCTCAACGGTTCGTACGCGCCCGGGCGGCCCTGGCTCGATCTGGCCTGGCAGCTCTTCGGCATCGCCACGGCGCTCGTCCCGGTCGTCCTCGTCGCGCACCTGCTGCTGCGGGAGGGCGCGGGGATGCGGTCGATCGGCTTCGACCGGACCCGGCCCTGGCCCGACCTCGGCAGGGGTGCGCTCGTCGCGGCCGTGATCGGCAGCGCGGGCCTCGCGTTCTACCTCGGGGCGCGAGGCGCCGGGTTCAACCTGACCGTGGTGCCCGAGTCGCTGCCGGACGTGTGGTGGAAGTACCCGGTGCTGATCCTGTCGGCGGTGCAGAACTCCGTCGTGGAGGAGGTCATCGTCGTCGGCTATCTGCTGCGCCGGCTCGGACAGTTGGGGTGGTCGCCGACGGCCGCGCTGATGGCGAGTTCGGTGCTGCGCGGCTCGTACCACCTCTACCAGGGCATCGGCGGCTTCATCGGCAACGTGGTGATGGGGGTCGTCTTCGTCTACCTCTACCGCCGCTGGGGGCGGGTGGGCCCGCTGGTGGTGGCGCACGCCCTGCTCGACATCGTGGCCTTCGTGGGGTACGGGCTGCTGGCCGGGCGGGTGGACTGGCTGCCCACCGTGTAGGAGACAGAGAAAGGGGCGTACGGCCGGTGCCGTACGCCCCTTCCTGGTCTCTCGGGACGGTCAGGCGCGCAGGTCGCCTTCGATGACCGTCACCGCGTGGCCCGTCAGCAGAGTGCGGTCGCCGCGCAGCCGGGTGGAGACGATGCCGGTACGGGCGCCGCCCTGGAACCCCGTGAGGTCGTCGCGGCCGAGGCGGGCGGACCAGAGCGGCGCGAGCGCGGTGTGGGCGCTGCCGGTGACCGGGTCCTCGTCGATGCCGAGACGGGGGAAGAAGGCGCGGGAGACGAAGTCGTAGCCCCGCTCGGGCTGTTCGGCGGCGGCGGTGACGACGACACCGCGCTCGGCGAGGCCGGCCAGGACCGCGAGGTCGGGCGTCAGAGAGCGCACGGCGGCCTCGTCGCGCAGCTCGACGACCAGGTCGCCGATGTGGGCGGCGGTGTCGTGCACGGCGACGATCTCGGCGCCGAGGGCCTTCTCGAGGCCGGCGGGGGTCTCGATCGGGGTGAGGGACGAGGTCGGGAAGTCCATCGTGATGGAGCCGTCCGGCGCCGCCGTCGCGCTGAGGATGCCGCAGCGGGCGGCGAACCGGACGGTCCCGGTGGCGGCTCCCGTGGTGTGCAGGACGTGTGCGGTGGCGAGCGTGGCGTGGCCGCACATGTCGACCTCGGCGACCGGCGTGAACCAGCGCAGCGCCCAGTCGGCCTCGCCACCGGGGGGAAGGGGGTGGGCGAAGGCCGTCTCGGAGAGGTTGACCTCCGCGGCGACCTTCTGGAGCCAGTGGTCGTCGGGGAAGGAGTCGAGGAGGAGGACCCCTGCCGGGTTGCCGGAGAAGGGGCGGTCGGTGAAGGCGTCGACGATTCGGATCCGCATGGACCGGACCGTACCGTGACGGGAAATCGGCAGGCCAAGGCCAATTCCGCAGGACTGGACCGATCCGGGGACCGGTGGAGGCCGGTGGGGACCGGGGTGCCGTGGGCCTGGGGTGCAGGGGGTGCCGGGCGGGGCGGCGCCGGTGTCGTGTCCGCCCGGCGCCGCCGGCCTGTCGGTACGTGAGTGGCTTCGCCGTCAGGCGTTCTTGGCGGCCTCCCGGGCGGCCTGTTCCAGGCGGCCCCGGTACCCCTCCCACCATGCCGTGTCCCCCGGGGGAATGCTGGTGTTCCCCTCGTTCATGCCCACGGCGCCGTCCAGGAGTTCGCGGACGATGTCGGCGTGCCCGGCGTGGCGGTGGGTGTCGGCGATGACGCGGACGACGGCGTGGTGCAGCGTCACCTCGTCCCTGCCCTCGGGCCACCAGGGCACGGTGCCGGCCGTGTCGAGGGGGAGCGCCTCGATCGTCGCGTCCGCGTGCGCCCAGGCCCGGCGGTAGAGCCCCACGATCCGCTCGCGCGACTCCTTGGCGGTCGCCCACATGTCCGCGTTGGGTTCGGCGCCGTCCTCGAGCCAGGGCAGCGGCTCGTTCGAGGGCCGGCCGAAGGTGTCCCCGAGGTATCCCAGCTCCACGCTCGCCGCGTGTTTCACCATGCCCAGCAGGTTGGTGCCGGTCGGTGTCATCGGGCGCCGGACGTCGTACTCGGAGAGTCCGTCGAGCTTCCAGAGCAGGGCGTCGCGGGCGGACTGGAGGTAGAAGCGGAGGTCGGCCTTGGGATCCGTGGCGTTCATGGGCGCCAGTCTGTCGCCCGCCCGCGCTCCGGGCCCGTGCTTTCCGGTCGGGGTTGGCAAACGAAGTATTCCGATATATCGTTGAGGCATCGCGACCGTTCGACGATATAAACCCGATGGAAGGAGCGTTGCGATGCGTTCACATGGACACGAACACGGACATGGAGACTGCGGGCCCGGACCTCGTGGCTGGGGCGGCTTCCGCGGTGACGACGAGCGGCGGCGCGCCGCCTTCGGCCCGTTCGGGCCGGGGTTCGGCGGCGGGCCGTTCCGGGGAGGACCCGGCGGGCGCGGTCATGGAGGCGGCCGGGGGCGGGCGCGGCGCGGTGACGTGCGCGCCTCGATCCTCGCGCTGCTGAAGGACCGGCCGATGCACGGCTACGAGATGATCCAGGAGATCGGCGAGCGCAGCGGCGGGGCGTGGAAGCCCAGCCCCGGCTCGGTCTACCCGACCCTGCAGCTTCTCGAGGACGAGGGCCTGATCACCAGCGAGAGCGAGGGCGGCAAGAAGCTGTTCACGCTCACCGACACCGGCAGGACCGAGGCCGAGTCGGGGCCGGAGGCCCCCTGGGAGGAGGCCGGGCGCGGTGTCGACTGGGAGGCCGTCAACGAGATCCGGCAGGCCGGCTTCGGTCTGATGGAGGCGTTCGGCCAGGTCTGGAAGACCGGCAGCGCCGAGCAGCGGCAGAAGGCCGTCGAGGTCATCAACGAAGCCCGAAAGAAGCTGTACCTGATCCTGGCCGACGAGGGCTGACCTCCGGGGCCGGGAGAACGTCGAGGGGCCCGCGCGGCGGTCGCCGCGCGGGCCCCCCGGGCGCGCGGGGGGTGGGTCGGGCGCCCGGGGTGGTGCGTCGTGCGCGGGTGGGGCTCAGGCCCCCACGCCGGGCCGG
>NZ_JBIBWQ010000001.1:837652-1056407 GCF_043081505.1 Streptomyces sp. NPDC014870 | reverse complement strand
CCGGGGGTAACGGGCCGGGCGTGGGGGCGTGCGCCCCACCGGCGCAGGACCACCCACCCCCGGCGCACGACGCACCCCCCGCGCGCGCGGGGGGCCCGCGCGGCGATCGCCGCGCGGGCCCCTCGTGCGCGCGTGGGGTGCTTCGTGCGCCGTGGGTGGTGCTTCGTGCGCGTGTGGGGCTCAGGCCACCAGGCCGGTCAGTTTCCGCAGGGACTCGTTCAGGGCCGCGGTCGCCGAGTCCTTCAGCTTGCCCGCCATCAGGGACACCGCGGCGCCCGTGAACTCGCCGTCGATCCGTACCGTCGTGGCGTCCCCGTCCGCCGCCAGTGAGTAGCGGGTCGCCACGATCACCCCCATCGGCCCCTTGCCGCGGATGGCCAGGATCCGTGCGGTCTCCAGCTCCTCCACCGTCCAGGTCACCTCGGCGGGGAAGCCCATCAGCTTCATGTTCTCCGCGAAGGTGGCGCCCGTCTCCAGGGAGGCGGGGCCGCCGTGGGGGAAGTTGGTGTGGGTGGCGTTCCACTCGCCGTACGAGGAGAAGTCCGTCAGCTGCGCCCAGACCTTCTCGGCCGGCGCATCGATCCGTGCCTCGGCGCTGACTTCGGCCATACGACCACCCCTTCGCGGGTTCCGTCCGACTCTGGTGTCGCGGAACGTAGCCGGGGGGCCGCGAACATTCAATACTGATGAACCGTCAGTTCTTCGACGTCGCCGATCCACCAGATCTGCGCCGCGTCGAACCAGTCGGAGGCGCGCGGGCCGCCGCTCTCGTCGTGGCAGTGGAACGCGGCCCAGAAGAGATCGGCGGGCAGCGCGTCCCGCGGCGCGTACACGCGGTAGACGTACTGCCGCCCGTCGAGCGCGAGCAGAGCGACCATCCAGAACATATCCAGAGGACGGAACGGGAGGGCCTGATGGTTGCATTCGGGGCGCAAAGCAAGGCGGCGCGCGCCCCTCGGTCGCGATCGGTCGCAATCTCCTCCGTAAGGAGGAGGAGCCGGTCACCTGTGCCCAACTGTGGTGGGATGCGCACATGCTTCTCGGCGGGGATGCTCCGGAGCCCCGGGGCTGATGAGGTGGGAGGGTGCACCTTCCTGTCCCCCGCGTACCGCAGCAGCCCGCGTCCCGCCGCCCCGAGATCCAGCTCGGCCGGCTCACCGCCGAACTCGCGACGGTCGTGGCCGGCGCGCGCCGCCGGGCCCTGCGCGACGGTGACCGGCAGATCGACACCGCCCATCTGCTGCACTCCCTGATCGAGTCCGACCCCGAGGTCGGCGCGGCCTTCGAGGGGGGTCCGCCGCAGCTCGCGCGCGTGCTCGGCTATCTCGTCCAGCGCTCCATCGGCTACGGCCTGCGGTGGCGGGCCTCCGTCGAGGACTCCGGCGCCCTGGAGGTCGTACGGGACGCGGTGGCGGCCGAGGCGACGGCGGCCGGCTGGTCGCCCACGGCGGCCGCCGCCATGGACGGCGCCTGGGAGCGGGCAGCGCTGCGCGGGGACCCGCGGGCCCGGGGCCTCGATCTGCTGGCCGTCATCGCCGCCGACCCGCAGAGCAGGGCCGTCGAGGTGCTGCGCCGGGCAGGGGTCGATCCGCTCGTTCTCACGGACCGGATCGGGGAGCTGTCTCAACAGGTGTGACGGGGGTGACGCTCCTGACGTAGTCCTGTCATGATGGCCGGATGCACGCGTCTCAGGGGAGAAGCGCCGGCCTGGGACTCGCCCTGGCCTCGGCCTTCGCATTCGGCGGTTCAGGTGTGGCGGCGAAGCCGCTCATCGAAGCGGGGCTCGACCCGCTCCATGTGGTGTGGCTCAGGGTCGCCGGTGCCGCCCTCGTCATGCTGCCGGTGGCCTGGCGCCACCGCGACCTCCTGCGACGCAAGCCCGCCCTGCTCGCCGGGTTCGGTCTCCTCGCCGTCGCCGGTGTCCAGGCCTTCTACTTCGCCTCGATCTCCCGGATCCCCGTCGGCGTCGCGCTGCTCATCGAGTACCTCGCCCCCGCCCTCGTCCTCGGCTGGGTGCGCTTCGTCCAGCGCCGGCCCGTCACACGCGCCGCCGCGCTCGGCGTCGTCCTCGCCGTCGGCGGCCTCGCCTGTGTCGTCCAGATCTGGTCCGGGCTCAGCTTCGACCTGATCGGACTGCTCCTCGCGCTCGGCGCCGCGTGCTGTCAGGTCGGCTACTTCGTCCTCTCCGACCAGAGCGGCGACGAGTCCGACCCGGTCGACCCGCTGGGCGTCATCGCGTACGGACTGCTCTTCGGCGCCCTCGTCCTGACCGTCGTGGCCCGCCCGTGGGGCATGGAGTGGTCGGTCCTCGCCGGTCGGGCGGACATGGATGGGACCGGCGTGCCCGCCTGGCTGCTCCTCGGCTGGATCGTGCTCATCGCCACCGTCCTCGCGTATGTCACCGGCGTCGTCTCGGTCCGCCGCCTCTCGCCGCAGGTCGCCGGTGTCGTCGCCTGTCTGGAGGCCGTGATCGCGACGGTCCTGGCCTGGGTGCTGCTCGGCGAACACCTGGAGGCGCCGCAGATCATCGGCGGCGCGGTGGTCCTCGTCGGCGCGTTCATCGCCCAGTCGTCGACGCCCAAGGCGGCGTCCGCGGAGCCCGTGGCCGGCTCGGGAAAGAACACCCGCGACGAATCCGAGTTGTCCGCCGCGCGGACCGGCGCCTAAGGTGACGATCATGCATTCGACCGTGCTTCCGCCTCCCGCCGCCTAGGCGCGGGCGGCGTTCTCCCTGACGAAGACCGGGCTCGGCCAGTCGCCGAGCGGTTCGTCGCTGCCCGCGTGCGGAGTTGAGCGACCCCCTCACCCTGTCTTCGTACGGAGAAGCACGTGTCTCAATCCTCGCTGTCCTCGTCCGCGGTGGCCATGCCCGCCGTCGGCCGGAGCCTGCTCTATCTGATCGTCGCCGGAATCGCCTGGGGCACCGCGGGCGCCGCGGCCTCGCTGATCTTCCGGGTCAGCGACATGGGGCCGCTGGCCCTCTCCTTCTGGCGGTGCGCCGGCGGCCTCGCCCTGCTGCTCGGGGCGCTCGCCCTGCGGCCGCGCCGGGCAGCCGTCGGGGTCGCGGAGCCCCGCCGGAGGCGACTGATCCGGATCCTCGGCACCGGGATCGGTCTCACCGTCTTCCAGAGCGCCTACTTCGCCGCCGTCGAGGCCACCGGACTCGCCGTCGGCACCGTCGTCACTCTCGGCGCCGGACCCGTCCTGATCGCGCTCGGCGCCCGGCTCGGCATGGGCGAGCGGCTCGGCCGCGGAGGAGCGGCGGCCGTGGCCGGCGCGCTCCTCGGGCTCGGCGTGCTCGTTCTCGGCGGCGAGGGCGGCGAGGTGAAGCCGGTCGGGGTGGGCCTCGCGGTGCTCTCGGCCGCCGGGTACGCGGCGATCACCCTGCTCACGCGGTGGCTCGGCCGGGACGGGGGCGGCTCCGACGCCCTGTCGACGACCACCTGGGCCTTCGCGATCGGCGCGGTCGGGCTGCTGCCGATGGCGTTCCTGGAGTCCCCGGGTGGGCTGCTGCCCAGGACGGGCCAGCCGCTGGAGGTGCTCGCGCTCCTCGTGTACGTGGCGGCGGTCCCGACGGCCCTCGCGTACGCCCTGTACTTCGCGGGAGCCGCGGTGGTCAGGGCGGCCACGGTGTCGGTCATCATGCTGCTCGAACCGGTGAGCGCGGCGGTCATCGCGGTGGCGGTCCTCGGCGAGGAGCTGGCCGCCGCCACGGTCGTGGGCACGCTCGTGCTGCTCACGGCGGTCACGGGCCTCGCCCTCGCCGAGGCGCGGTCGGCGGCGGTACGGCGGCGGGCGGCCGCGTAGGGCTCCCCCTGGGCCGTGTCCGGAAAGTCCGGCCCGGCAGCGACGCCCTGCCGGGCGGACCGCCGTACCTTCCGGACACGCCCTAGGCCGAGGCGGTGGGGCGGCGGCGTCGTTGGTGGGCTGCCGCCTCGGCGTCGCCACGGGCCGCCCTGGCCGTCAGGCCCGCCACGATCGCGTCCTGCACCGGTTCCGGTTTGTGGTGCGCGTACTTGAACTTCGCGCGGACGTCGGTCACGTCGAGGCGCAGGCCCCGCAGCCCCGCCAGAAGACGGCCGAACGGGGCCTCGCCCGGCGTGACCTGGGCGGTGCCGCCCTCCGGCTGGAAGTGGGCGACCTGGCGGTTGAGGAGCGCCGCCTTCTCCGCGGGGTCGTCGACCACGTGGGCCGTGCAGCGCAGTTGGACGGCCGCGTAGAAGGACGTGGGGGTCCCGTGCTCGGACGGGGCCCCCACGGGGGCCGCCCAGGGGCCCGGCACGAAGGCGTAGTCGTCGACCACGCTGAGGACGACCGCCGGGTTCTCCTCGAGCGCCCGCCACAGCGGGTTGGGGCGGGCGAGATGGGTCAGCACCCGTCCGTGGGGGCCGGGCTCGGAGTCGTACCGGAAGTGCAGCGGCTGCACCCACGGCGGCTCGCCGGGCAGGCCGTTGACGGCGAGCTGGCCGAAGTCGTGCGAGGACAACCACGTGCGCCACTCGTCGGAGTCGAGGACGGCGTCCCAGGGGTGGATCAGCATGGCGCGTCCTCAGGGGGTGGCGGTGGGGGCGAGGTAGGCCGGCAGGTCGACGGACGAGTCGAGGTCGTCCGCCGGAACGGGCGTGCCGTAGGTCCTGGCCACCGGGACCACACCGGCCCAGTGGGGGAGCGTCGCGTCCTCCGGCTCGTCGTTCGGGCCGCCCGTGCGGACCTTGGCGGAGACCTCGTCGAGCTCCAGACGCAGGACGGCCGTCGCGGCCAGCTCCTTGGCGTTGGCCCGCCGGGAGTCGTCGGCGCGCCCGGGGACGACGTGGTCGACCAGGGCGTCGAGGGCGGTGCGCAGTTCCTCGGGGTCGGTGACCTGGTGCGCGATGCCGTGGACCACGACGGAGCGGTAGTTGATCGAGTGGTGGAACGCCGACTTGGCCAGGACCAGGCCGTCGACGTGGGTCACCGTCAGACAGACCGGCAGTCCGGGGGCCTCCTCGCCCGAACCCGCCATGCGCAGCGGACGCGATCCGGTGGAGCCGTGCACGTAGAGGCGTTCGCCGATCCGGCCGTAGAGCGTCGGCAGCACGACGGGCGCGCCGTCGCGGACGAAGCCGAGGTGGCAGACGTACGCCTCGTCGAGTATCGAGTGGACCAACGCCCGGTCGTACGACGCGCGCTTGCGGGAGCGGGTCGGGACGGTCCGCGCGGTCGGCTCGTAGGTCTCCGTCGTCATTGCGCTCTCCATTGCACTAGTGCATAATTGCGTTTGTGCTAGGAGAGTATCGGATCGAAGGTCGTCGCGCATCGGAGATCGCCGCGAGCGTCGAGCGGGGGGTCGCTGACGGCGCTCTGGAGCCTGGGCAACTGCTCCCGCCCATGCGGGAGTTGGCGGGCTCGCTCGGGGTGAACCCGAACACGGTCGCCGCCGCGTACCGGACCCTGCGTGAGCGCGGGGTCATCGAGACGGACGGACGGCGGGGCAGTCGGGTCCGGGCCACGCCCGCGACGACGGCCCGCGGGTCGATCCGGGTCGAGGCGCCGCCGGGCGTGCGCGACGTCAGCCGGGGCAACCCCGACCCGGAGCTGCTGCCCCCGCTCGGGGCGGCGCTCGCCGAGGCCGCGCGCCGCGAGGCGGAACGGCCCGGGCTGTACGGGGAGGCTCCCGTGGACGCGGACTTCGCCCGGCTCGCGCGCGCCGCGCTCGACGCGGACGGGGTCCCCGACGGTCCGATCGCCGTCACCTCGGGGGCCCTCGACGCGATCGAGCGGGTCCTCGCGGTCCATCTTCGGCCCGGAGACGCGGTCGCCGTCGAGGACCCCGGCTGGGGGAGCCTTCTCGACCTCGTCCCGGCTCTCGGGCTGCGGCCCGTGCCGATCCCGGTCGACGACGAGGGGCCGCTTCCCTCTGCCCTGGCGGGGGCCCTGCGGGACGGGGCGCGGGCGGTGATCGTCACCGACCGCGCGCAGAACCCGACCGGCGCGGCCGTGGGCGCCGAGCGTGCCGAGGCGCTGCGCCGCGTGCTCGCGGACCACCCGGACGTCCTGCTCGTCGAGGACGACCACGGGCACGGCATTGTCGATCTGCCGCTGTCGCCGCTGGCCGGAGTGACCCGTCACTGGGCTTTCGTACGGTCCGTTGCCAAGGCGTACGGGCCCGATCTGCGGGTCGCGTGCCTGACCGGAGACGCCGAGACCGTCGACCGGGTGCTCGGGAGGCAGCGGCTCGGCCCCGGCTGGGTCAGCCGGCTCCTGCAGCGGGCCGTCGCGCACCTGTGGGCCACGGGGGCGGTGGATCCGGCCGCCGTCGCGGGCGCGTACGCGGAGCGGCGCGACCGGCTCGTGCGGGCCCTTGAGCGGCGCGGGGTCGAGGCGCACGGGCGGAGCGGGATGAACGTGTGGGTCCCGGTCGCCGACGAGACGGGCGCGGTGACCCGGCTCCTCGGCGCGGGGTGGGCGGTGGCCCCGGGCGCCCGCTTCCGGCTGGGCGCCGGGCCGGCCGTCCGGGTCACCGTCTCCGGCCTGCGTGCCGCGGACATCGAGCCCCTGGCCGACGCGGTCGCCCTCGCGGCGGGACCGGCGCCGGCGCGGAGCTACGGCTGAGGCTTCCGTAGAGAGCTACGGCCGAGGCTTCTGTGCGGGTCCGCTACGGGCGGGCGGCGGGGTGACGGTCCGGCGCAGGGTCCTGTGCCGGGTCCCGCGCCGGGGTCGGTGTCGACGTGGGGGCCGACACCGGTGCGGGGGTCGGCACCGGTGCGGGGGCCGCCGGTGTGGACCCTCGCGTGATGGGTTGCGCCGGGGACTTCGGGTGCCTCGCCGGGGCGCGGCGTTGCGTCAGGGCCGCGCCCGCGAGGACGATCGCCGCGCCGACCGGGGTGTTCCAGGCGAGCCGCTCGTCCAGGAGGGCCACGCCCGCCGCCGTGGCGATCACCGGGATGAAGTACGTGACCATCGACGCCGTCGTCGGGCCGACCTCGGCGACGACCCCGTACTGCAGCAGCATGGCGTACCCCGTGCCGAGCGCGCCCAGGGCGATCACGGCGAGCAGCGGAACGACCTCGACCGAAGTCGGCAGCGAGGTGAACAGTGGTGTCACGACCGCCAGTTGGAGTGTCGCGAGCCCCACCTGCGAGCCGGCGAGCGAGAGGTTCGACGCGCCCGAGCCGGCCAGCGTGCGGCGGACGTAGATCCAGCCGACCGCGTAGCTGAAGGAGGCGAGCAGGGCCATCGCCGTGCCCGTGACGTCCAGACCGGAGAAGCCTTGCCAGGCACCGAGCACGGTGAGGACCCCGATGAAGCCGATGCCGAGCCCCGCCGCCCGCACCCGCGTCGGGCGGTCCTCGGAGAGCGCCACCAGCGAGAGGGCCATGCCCCACAGGGGTGTCGTGGCGTTGCAGATGCCCGCGAGCGTCGAGGGGATGGTCAGCTCGGCGTACGAGAAGAGCGAGAACGGCAGCGCGTTGAGCAGGAACGCGGCCACCGTCAGATGGAACCAGGTGCGGCGGCCGCGCGGCAGCCGCTCCCGCTTGACCAGCATCGCGACGGCCAGCACCGCCGTACCGAACAACAGGCGGCCGAAGGTCACCTGGAACGGCGCGAACCCCTCCGTACCGACCTTGATGAAGACGAAGCTGAAGCCCCAGATCAGGGCGAGCACGCCGAAGCGGACCCGCCAGTCCAGCAGGCGGGGACGGTGGGCGGAGGGAGGGGGCGGAGAGGTCGCGGAGCTCATGTCCTCAGAGTGGAGGCTTCAACCTCGTAGAACAAGCGAGATTAAGTGAAGCTCTCCCCTTAGTATTGCTTACATGTTGAACCTGGAGCGCTTGCGGACCCTGGACGCCGTCGCACGGCACGGCTCGGTCAGCGGTGCGGCCGACGGCCTGCACGTCACCACCTCGGCCGTGTCGCAGCAGCTGTCCAAGCTGGAGCGGGAGATCGGCCAGCAGTTGCTGGCCAAGAACGGCCGGGGCGTCCGGCTCACCGACGCCGGCCTGCTGCTCGCCGAACACGCGGCGCGCATCCTGTCGCAGGTGGAGCTGGCCCAGGCGGACATCGAGGCGCAGCGCGGACAGGTCGTCGGCGAGGTCCGGATCGCGGCCTTCCCGACGGCCGCGCGCGGTCTCCTGCCCGGCGCGCTCGCCGCGCTGCGCAACGCCCATCCCGATCTCCGGGTGAGGACCACCGAGTTGGAGCCGGAGCAGGGTATCCGCGAGGTCCTGCGGGGCGACGCCGACCTCGCCATCGTCCTGGACTGGAGCAACAAGCGCGCCCCGGTGCCGGGCGGGCTCGAGCGCGCCCATCTCCTGGACGACGCGGCGGACGTCGCGGTGCCGGCCGGGCACCCGATGGCCGGCCGGGACGAGGTGGACCTGACCGACTTCGGTGACGACGACTGGGTCTCCTGGCCCGAGGGCGAGTTCTGCCACGACTGGCTCATGTTCACGCTGCGCTCGCAGGGCATGGAACCACGCATCGCCCATCTCGCGGGCGAGCACCACACCCAGCTCGCGCTGATCGCCGCCGGACTCGGCGTGTGCGTCACCCCGCGCCTCGGTCGCGGGCCGACCCCGGAGGGCATCGCGTTCGTGCCGGTGCGACAGAAGGTGAAGCGGCACATCTACGCGACCTGGCGCAGCGACGCCGACCGGCGGCCGTCCATCCGGGCGGCGGTCGAGGCGCTGCGGGGCGTCGGCGGTCCGCTGAGCCTCTGAGGTGCGGGCCGGCCGCAGGGTGGGGGAGGCTACAGGGCCGCCAGCTTGCGGAAGTCCCAGGAGGCGACGGCGTCCGGGGTCAGCTTGAGCCAGGCGTGCCGGCCGTCGTGCGGCATCGCGTCGAGGCCGAAGTTCTTCGCGGCGAACAGCCGCTCCGCAACGTCGAGTTCGGGGCACGGCTCACCCGTGCGCGGGGCCTCGCCGACGAAGACCGCCGTTCCCGACAGCTCGGCGCCCCTCAGTTCCCCGTACTCCACCCCGTCGTCGACGACCACCGCGATGCGCGGATCGGCGCGCAGCTCCGCCCAACGGCGGCTCCTCGTGATCGAGTAGAGCCAGAGCGAGGTCCCGTCCCAAGCGAACCAGAGGGCGCCGACATGAGGCCGGCCGTCCGCGGAGACGGTCGCGACCCGGCAGGTCCGCTGCTCGGTGAGGAACGCGTCCAGCTCGTCAGGAGTCATCATGATCCGGCGTCCACGGCGTTGTGCGACGGTCATCGTCCGCCCCTTCGCGTCATTCTGATGGAGTGTCAGAAATCATGGGCGCTCTTCCCTCCTGGGGCAAGGGTGGCTAGCCTCCCACGCCCGGAGGGCGTCGGTCGCGGCGTCGGAGGCAGCGTCGGGCGCGGGGCCGGACGCGACGCCGGGGGACAGGCCGGACAGGGAAGTCAGGGAAGTCAGGGAAGACAAGAGACAGGGGAGGCGATCATGGCCAATGCCGCGACCGGTCCGACGACCACCGTCAAACCGTGGGCGCAGCTGCAGGAACAGCTCGAACCCGCCGGAACGGTGCTGCTCACCGTCGAATGCCAGCAAGGAGTCGTCGGACGGGACAGCGCCCTGCCCGAACTGGCCGTCGCCGCACGCTCGTCGGGCGCGCTGGCCAACGTCGCCCGGCTGGTCGCCGCCGCGCACGAGGCCGACGTACAGGTCGTGCACGCCGTGGCCGAGCGCAGACCGGACGGGCGCGGCGCCAACACCAACGCCCGGTTGTTCCGGGCCGCCGCCCGGCTGCCCGTACAGCAGCACAGCGGCAGCACGGCGGTGCGGATCGCCGAACCCATCGAGGTCACCGAACAGGACCTGGTCGTACGGAGGTTGCACGGGCTCTCGCCGCTCGCCGGGACCGACGTCGACCCGCTGCTGCGCAACCTCGGCTGTCGCACGCTCGTCGTCACCGGGGTCTCGGCCAACGTCGCGATCCCCAACGCCGTCTTCGACGCGGTCAACCTCGGATACACCGTCGTCGTGCCCGGGGACGCCATCGCGGGGGTGCCGGCCGACTACACCCCCGCGATGATCCGTCACACGCTCGCGCTCGTCTCCACCGTCACGACCACCGAGGACGTGCTGCGCTGCTGGAAGAGCCCGCGGCGCGCTACGCGAGCGTGATCGAGTCGCCCTCCACCTTGATCGGGGTCGGCGGCAGCGGCGCGGTGGCGGGGCCACCCTTCACGCTGCCGTCCGACGCGTCGAACATGCTCTGATGGCAGGGGCAGGTGATCACGCCGTCGGCGACACCGCTGACCGCGCACCCCTGATGCGTGCACTTGGAGGAGAAGGCCTTGAACTCGCCAGCCTTCGGCTGCGTGATCACCACGCCCTGACCGTCGAGGACCTTGCCGCCGCCCACCGGGATGTCCGCCGTCTTCGCGAGCGCGGCCCCGGCCTCCTGCGGCGCGCCCGTCCCGGCGCCGCTGCCCTTGTCGTCCGTGCCACCGCCTCCGCAGGCGGTGAGCGCGGCCACCAGGCCCGCTCCACCCGCCGCCGCGACGACCGTCCGACGCGCCACACCACTCATCGCACTCCCCTTGCGTCCTGATCCTGATCCGGGTCGATCCTGATCCGTTTCGATCTCCTTGTGGAGTGTGTACGAGCCGGGGATCCGAAACGTTCAAACGGCCGAAGAGCCGGCGCGCAGTGCCGCGAGGACCTCGCCCGCGAGAGCGACCGGATCGCCGGTCGGCCGCGTCGGGTACGTCGCGTGACCGCGCGCCCAGGCGTCGTCCACCGCGAACCAGTCGGTCGCCGCCGGAGCCGTACCGTCGACCAGCGCACGGTCGAGACCCGCGAAGTACGTCCGCCAGCGCGGCCCGTACAGGTCCTGGACCAGACCCGACCACTCGCGGTTGGCGTAGTCGCGCAGCCCGCCCTCACTCGGCACGCGGTCGCCCCAGGTCGTCAGGATCGACCGCGCGTCGTATTCGAGCCGGTCGCGCTCGGCGGCGTCCGCGCCCCACGAGCGGGCGTCCGCGAGCCACGGCCCGACCAGGAAGCGCCGGTCGGAGCCGACCAGTCGGCCGAGCAGCTCCATGTCCGCGTTCCACTCGCCCACCAGCGCCCGGAAGGTCGTGAGCTGCTTGGCCTCGTACGCCGCTCTGATCCGGGGGAGGAGGGCGCGGCTGCGGTTGGTGAGCGCCTGGCGGGCCACGTCGACCAGGTCGTAGCGGTACGCGTCCGTGGTCCGCAGGGCCGGGGCGACCTGGAGCAGCTCGGCCAGCGCGCGTTCCACGGTCGCGGCGTCGTAGCGCATCGTGGACGGACTCCAGCGCGCGGCGCGGACCGCCGTCAGGCTCGGACGGGCGGTGAACAGGCTGTCCTGCGGCTCGCTCCAGCTTCCGGAGGGCATGCTGTACGGGCCGAGGCGCAGCTGCTCCCACGCGGCGGACGCGTGCGGGTCCTCGCCTCCGTAGCGGCGGGCCGCGTACCCGGCGAACCAGGCCGCCTGGTCGATCGGCTCGGGCCGCCACGCGAGTTCGGTGAACAGGTCGAAGGCCGCGGGGCTGACACCGGTCGCCTCGGGCAGGTACGCGATGCCGCGCAGCGCGCTGCCTGGCTTCGCCAGCCACGCGTGGAACCGGCTCAGCCACGCGCCGGTGTTGGCGCCCAGGCTGCTGTGACCGCCGAAGTTGGGGATGGTCCCGAAGGCGTACGGCGTACCGCCCCAGCGGGTTTCCCGGTCCAGGTTTTCGTACCGGTCCGAGAGGCCGTCGACGACGAGGACCCGGCCGCGGTCCACTCCTTCGAGGAGGGCCGCCGACGGATTGTTCTGCCAGCCGAGCATGACCCAGACGGCGCCGGGATGGGCGCTCTCCAGGGCCCGTTGGACGGCGCCGGCCGCGCTCGGGACATCGACCGCACCCGCGCTGCCGCCCTCGTGCAGCAGGTCCATCTTGAACATGTCCGTGGCGCCGAACCGCTCCTGCTGCACGCGGTAATAGGTGGCGGCCACCCGGTCGAACACCGGCCCCGTCGGATCCAGCCAGTCCGGGCGAGCGAACCCCACCCACGAGCCCTGCGGCACCGTGACCGCGCCCGGGTTGCGGTCGGCGAAGCCGGGCGGCACCGTGCCGAAGTAGCCCGGCAGGACGGGGGTCATGCCCAGCGCGCGCAGCCGGTCGGCGATCTGGCGGCCCAGTTCCGCGCGGGCGTCGACCAGTTGGCGGGAGACCGGGCCCGCGAAGCCGGACAGGTTCTGCAGCAGCCACCAGCCCTGGTGGGCCGGGCCCGGGATCCACGCGCGCAACTCGGCTTCGGTGTAGCCGAATTGCCGGAAGGTCTCCTGGTAGGTGTACTCGGCGCCGGTCGGCACGAAGACCTCGTTCACCCCGTGCAGTGCCAGCAGGTCGATGTCGCGCTGGTACGAGGCGAAGTCCCGGTACGCGCCGGAGTAGCCCTCGTCGGTGTCGTTCAGGGCGTAGCGGTGGGGCACGCTCGCCGAGCGCGTGACCTCGCCCTCGACCGCCGGGAGCGTGGCGGGCAGGCGGCCGATGCTGTCACCGGGCCAGCCGATGTCCACCCCGGCGACATGCTCCAGGTACCAGCCGACGCCGGTGAGCAGCGTGGCCGGTGACGTGCCCCGTACGACGATGGCCCCGGCCCGGCCGGAGACGGCGAACGAGTCCTCCTTCGAGCCGGGCGCCCGGGGGACCGGGACGAGCGTGAACTGCGCGGCCCGGGACGGCAGCAGACGCTCCAGGGCGTCGCGGGCGGGGGCGGTGTCGAAGGCGGCGGCTCGGGTGGGGGTGGTGGTGAAGGCCAGTGCCGGCGTGGCGGGGGTCCGGGGGGTGGCGGGGGTCGGGGTGGCGGGGAGCGCCAGCGCGGTCGTCGCGGCCAGCGCCACGACGGCGAGCGTCCTACGGCATCGAAGGACGAGGTGACTGCCCATCCAGTGTGCTCCTCGGATTGGTTGACGCATGATCAACCCACTGTCCGACGAACGACCGGCCCCGCGACGCAGGCGGAGCCGGTGTCCGGCGGCGCTCATCCGTGCGGGCGAAGCACGGCCTGCCGCACCAGCTCGCCGACGCGCGCCTCCACCTCGGGCGTCACCTCCGTGACGGCGAAGCCGGCGGACCACATGGGGCCCGAGTCCAGCCGCGCCAGGTCGCTGAAGCCGAGCGTGGCGTAGCGCGCCTTGAACTTCTCCGCGCTCTGGAAGAAGCAGAGGACCTTGCCGTCCAGCGCGTAGGCGGGCATGCCGTACCAGAGCTTCGGCGCGAGGGCGGGGGCGGCGGCGGTGATGACGGCGTGCAGGCGCTCGGCCATCGTCCGGTCCGAGTCCTGCATCTCGGCGATCTTCGCGAGTACGGCGCGCTCCGCCTCCGCCGCCTTGTCGGCGCGCGAGCCCGGCCGCGCCGCTGCCCGCAGCTCCTCCGCGTGGTCCTTCATCGCGGCGCGCTCCTCGGCGGTGAAACCCTCGTGGTTCTTGCTCGTCCGGTTCGTCGTGCTGGTCATGACCACTCCCGTCGTCGCGGGCCGGGCGGCCCGTTCGCTGTGGTCACAGCCTCGCCCGGCGGGGGTACGGGCCGCCTCCGTGCCGACCACGGAATCCACCACGGAGAGCGGGTGCGTGGACCGCCCCGAACCGTCACCCACCCGGAACCGTGGCGGCCTGTTCCCCCTCTCGTAGAGCGAGCCGGAGGGAGGCCCCGATGACGAGTGACTTCACCAGCAGAGGCATGGCAGGCGGCATGGGCAGGAGGGTGGGAGGACTCCGGTTGGCGTGCGCGGTCACGCTCGCCGCGGTGGTGGCGGAAGTCGCCGTCTGGGTCCTGGGCGCCTTCGTCGTCGCGCCCACCGGTCTTGACGAGTCGACCGCGTTCGCGGGGCGCGGGGAGGCGGTGGCGCGGCTCGCCGTCTCGGCCGGTGTGCTGGCCCTCCTGCTGGGCGCCTGGGTGGCCGTCGCACTGTGGATGCGGGCCGGACGCGGCTGGGCCCGGATGGTTCTGACCGTGCTCGGTGCGGGGCTCCTGATGTTCCGGATCGGTGACTTCAGCATGGGCGGCATGGGCGGCATGGGCGGCATGGACGGTATCGGCGGCGTGGGGCCCGGGTGGTGGGTCGCGTGCAACGCCCTGCCCGACCTCCTGGCTGCGGCCGCGGTCGTACCGATGTGGCTGCCCGGAAGCCGCCCCCACGCCCGGCCCGCCGTTTGATCCCTGCTCTCCGATGCGTGCGGGCCGCTTCAGCGGTCCAGCTCCTTGTGTGCGGTCTCCGGCAGCCGCAGGTACACCGCCGAGGAGACCAGACACAGGATCGCGACGTACCAGGGGAACAGCTCCGGCCGGTCCAGCTCCTTGAAGAGCGTGCCGACGTACGGCGCTGTTCCGCCGAAGACGGCGACCGTCAGCGAGTACGGGAAGCCGATCCCGGCCGCGCGGACGCGGGCGGGGAACAACTCGGCGTTCACGGCCGCCGAGATCGAGGTGAAGCCGGTCAGCAGCACCATCCCCGCGCACTGCACCAGCAGGAGCGAGCCGAACGAGCCGTCGAGCGCGCGCAGCAGCGGTACGCCGAGCAGCGCGAAGCCGATGCCGAAGAAGAGCAGGAGCGGCTTGCGGCCGAACCGGTCGGAGAGCAGCCCGCCGACCGGCTGCAGCAGGGCGAAGAACGCCAGCGACAGTGTCCCGGCGAGCAGCGCGTCCGCCTTGTCGATGCCGGTGTTGAGCTCCGCGTACGTCGGCAGGTAGGAGGTCCACGTGTAGTACGCGAGGGTTCCGCCGGCCGTGACGCCGCCGATCAGCAGCGAGGCGCGGGGGTGGCGCCGCAGCGCCTCGAAGAGGCCCGGTCGGGGCGCTTCCTGGCGCGCGACGTCGTGGGTCTCCTCGGCGCCGCGGCGGATCCAGAAGCCGGCGAGGCTCAGCACGGCTCCGAGGAGGAAGGGGATCCGCCAGCCCCAGCCGTTCATCCGGTCGTCCCCGAGCACGGCGACGAGCAGTGCGGCCGTACCGGAGGCGGCGAGCTGTCCGGCGGACGTCGAGACGTACTGGAAGGACGAGAAGAGTCCGCGGCGCCGGGGCCCCGCGGACTCGACGAGGAAGGTGGTGGAGGCCGCGAACTCCCCTCCCACCGACAGACCTTGGAGCAGTCGGGCGGTCACGAGCACGACGGGAGCGAGCACGCCGGCGGCGGCGTACGTCGGGGTGAGGCCCACCAGCAGGCTGCTGCCGCCCATGAGGAGGATGGTGACGGTGAGCGCGGTCCGCCGGCAGTGCCGGTCGGCCACGGCGCCCATGAGGAGGCCCCCGACGGGCCGCATGAAGAAGCCGACGGCGAAGACGGCGAACGTCGACAGGAGCGGTACGAGCGAGTTGCCGGACCCCTGAGGGAAGACCTGGGTGGCGATGTAGGCCGCGAGGAAGGTGTACGCGTACCAGTCGTACCACTCCACCGCGTTGCCGACGGAGGCCGCCAGCAACTGGCGCAGCGGGCGTGGGCGTGAGCGCGGGGGCGGGGGCGGTGGGACGACCGTGGGCCGGCCGGGGGTGGCGGGTCCGAGTCCGGCGGCGGAAGGGGTGTCTGTCATGATCGCGACCTGCCCCGGCTCCGCACTCCGTACGCCCGAGATCCAGCCGACTCCCAGGCACCGGGGCAGCGCCCCTTGGGCCGATCGGCTCAGACGCGGCGCGCCTCGGCCGGTGGCGCCCCAGCGTGTGAAGAGATCCGGCCATGACACAGTGCGAAGACCCCATGCTTCCGCTCCTGCCGGGGCGGGCGAGGTGAGCGTCCCCGAGCCCGGGGACGCGCGGGGGAGCGGGCGTTACGGCGAGGCGGTGTTCCGCCCCGAGCAGGCGGGCGAGGGCGAGCGCATCGACTTCGGCGCGCTCGCGTACGACGACATCACGATGGCCCGGCTCCGAGCCCTGGGTGCCGGCCCCGGGTGGCACTGCCTCGACGTGGGCGCCGGGACGGGCACGGTCTCCCGCAGGCTCATTGAGGAGGCCGGGGTGGCGAGCGTCCTCGCGGTCGACCGCGACGTGCGGTTCCTCCGCGAGCGGCCCCTGCCGGGGCTCGACGTACGCGAAGCCGACGTCACGGCACCGGACTTCGCCCCGGGCCGTTTTCGGCTGGTCCACGCGCGCTTCGTCCTGATGCACCTCCCCGAACACGAGCGGCTCGTCGGCCGCCTCGCCGAACTCGTCGCGCCCGGTGGCGTACTGGTCCTCAGCGACGCGGTCGACCTGACCGGCGACCGTACGCCCGACTCGCCGTACACCGAGGTGATGCGCGCGATGTGGCGGGGCCTGCGCGACACCATCGGCACGGACGTCTCCTGGGTGCCGTCCTACCCGCAACTGCTTCGTGCGGCCGGGCTCGTACCGGTCGCCGCCGACATCCACGTACCGCCACTCGAACCCGGCAGCCCCATCAGCCGCTTCTGGGCCGACACATGGGACCGCAGCCGAGCCGCGATGCGCGCCACCGGACTCGTCGACGACGCGGCCGTCGACGCGGCGATCCGCTATCTGGACTCCGAGGACTGCGCCGCGCTCTCGGCCGGCATGCTCACGGCCTGGGGCCGCAAGCCGGGCATGGACACGACGACTCCCTGAGCATGCTATGCCGAATACGCAAGTGGACAACGCCTGTTCGGTTGAGTAACGATGGCGCTTTCTTCAAAGGCCAGTGCGACTGCTGTCATTACCGGGGGATGGGGACGGGACTCGACATGTCCGTCGCCACTGGTCGCGCCACGCAGTTGTCCGAGGCCCTCGCATACGCGGCCAGGCAGCAACGCTGCCCTGTCGCGGCCTTGAAAGGGAACCTTGGTGAGTCACCCGACGGATCCGTACGCGTCGAACGAAGGGCAGCAGGAGCCACCCGCACCGCCGCAACCTCCCCTGCCGCACGGGGGATACGGTCCGCCACCGCACCAGCAGGTGCCCCAGCCGCCCGCGGCGCAGGGCCCGCCGCCTCAGGGGTACCCTCCCCAGCCCGGGTACGGAGCACAACCGCAGCCGGGGTACGGAACCCAGCAGCCGCAGCCTGAGTACGGGAACCAGCAGCCGCAGCCTGGGTACACGCAGCAGCAGCCTCAGCCTGGCTACGGAACCCAGCAGCCTCAGCCCGGGTACGGAACCCAGCCCGGTTACGCGCCTCAGCCCACCTACGGGGCGCAGCCCCAGCCGGGTTACGCACCTCAGCCCGGCCAAGCGCCGCAGCCTGGGTACGCGCCCCAGCCGCAGCAGCAGCCTCAGCCCGGCATGCCGCCTCAACAGGCCGCGCCCTACGCGCAGTACGGGCAGTACGGGCAGCCCGCGCAGGGTTTCGCCCCGCAGCAGCCGGTCGGCCAGCAGCCCGCCCCGCCCGCCCCCGCGCAACAGCCGTACCTCGCCGAGGGATACGCCGGTCAGACGCCTCCGTCGCAGGCCCCTGCCCCGGCCCCGGTCCCCGTGCCGACGCAGGGATACCCCCCTGTTCAGGCCCCCACGGGTCCTCCGCCACCCGCGTACACGCCCGGCCCCGACGTCCATGTCCAGCCGGTCCAGCGACGGGCCGACGCGACGGCCCTGACGACCCTGTTGCTGATGCTGCCGAACTTCCTCGGCAGCCTTCTGGTCGTGTGGGCGGTCTCCGCGCTGATGCCCACCGGTGTCGACGTGGCCTTCATCATCGTCTGGTTGGCCTCCGGCGCATTCGTCTTCTACCGCCCGGCCGAGAGGCTGTTCGCCAAGACGCTCCTCAGGTGGCGTGAGCCGACCGGGGCCGAACTCGCCGCGCTGCGGCCGCTCTGGGACGAGGTGATGGCCAGGGCGAACATCAAGAATCCTGCGGCGTACGAACTCTGGATCGAGGACAAGGAGGAGATCAACGCCGCTGCCGCCGCCGGCCACATGGTCGGCGTGACCCGTTGGTCCCTGCACCACCTCCCGCCGGAGAGGCTCACGGCAGTCCTGGCGCATGAGCTCGGTCACCACGTCGGAGGCCATGCATGGGCCGGTCTGCTCGGTCTGTGGTACGCCCTTCCGGGCCGGGTCGCCAGGCGCGTGGCGGGCTGGGTACTCCGCGTCGTCGCCGTTGTCGCCCAGGTCGTTCCGCTCCTCGGTTGCCTGGTCGGTCTCGTCTTCGTGGGCCTGGTGATCGCCGTCGCGGTGACATTCCCGCCGGTGCTGATCGTGTTCGTCACGCCGTACCTGCTCGCTTGGGCAGGGCGCGCGGCCGAACTGCGTGCTGACCGCACGGCTGCGGAACTGGGTTACGGCCCGCTGCTGCACGCGGTGTTGAGCGGCTGGCAGGCGTTCGATGCCGAGAGGGCGGAGGAGAAGCTCCTGGAGCGCCTCATGGCCACGCACCCCCCGATGCATCAGCGCATCCGCGAACTGGAGAAGTTCGCCGACGCAGCCCGCTGAGCGACGCGCCCGACCAGGAGTTCATGTCATGACCGTTCAACCGAACGAAGCACGCGCGGAAGTGGAGCCGCTGTCCCGGCTGTTCGACCCGGGACAGCGGATCGGCTGGGTCTACCGTGACGCCGAGGCCTTCCGCCACGCGTTCACCCAGCCGCCGCCCGCACCCGTCGACGTTCCCGAGACGCTGCTGAACCGGGCGCGCGCCGCCCGCCTGAACACCGCGGACCGGAAGGGGACCGCCCTGAAGGTCGGCGGCGGCCTCACCGCGTTCTTCCTGCTGGTCTCCCTGTTCGCCGGGGGGATCGGACTGTTGCTGGCGGCCGTGAGCGCCGCCGGCGCCGTCGTGCTGTACACACAGTCCGGCGGCGCCGCGACGACGGCCGACCAGAAGGTGGAGCAGGTCCGCCACGAGCTGGCGCAGCGGTACCAGCACGAGTCCGCCGCGTGGACCCATGCCAAGTCCCAGTTCGAGTACACCGAGGACCAGCGCATCCGCGGTCTCGACGTCTGGGGCGCTCTCCCGGTCGGCACCGGGAACGCGCGTCTCGACGTGTTCGGCGGAACGCGCCGCAGCCGGGAGGGTTTCCTCACTGTCTTCGGCGCCTCGACGCTGCGCGAACGTCCGCTGATCGTGCTGGACCTGACGCAGTCTCAGATCTGCCGGGAGCTGTCGATCCTCTCCGCGGAGATGGGTGCCCCCGTCGACGTGCAGTTGCTGCCCAGCCAGCAGCCGCAGAGCAGCATCCTCGACGGTCTGCAGCCGGCCGAACTGGTCGACGCGCTCGTCGAGGCCGTCTACGGGGACACGTCGGAGGCCACCCGAGCGGGCCGCAGCATGGACAGCCGGATCCTCAACCGACTCTGCGAGGCCCTGGGCGATGACGTCACGCCGGCCAGGATCGCCGCCGGGCTGCGGGCGCTGCTCGGCGATCTCGACGACAGCGGCACTCTGACCCGCGCCGAGCGCAACCGCATCTCGGACGACCTGCTCCCGGACAAGAGCAAGGACCAGATTCGCGAAGGGCTGATGCGTCTGGAGTCGTTCGTCCAGCCGTTGGCGGGTCTTGGCACGGAGCGGGCGGGGCGCGGCCCCGGCTACCTCACGTGCTTCAGCCTCGACCGGACGACGGGCAGCGCCAGCGTCGAACTCCTCACCGATCTGGCCATCCTGAGCGTGGCGCGTCGTCTCTCGACCCTCGTCGAGGAGCAGGCCCCGGCCGTGGTCGTGGCGCTCGGCGAGCACGAGGTGCAGCGACGTCACCTGGAGCAGCTCGCCCGTGTCTGCGAGTGGCGCGGCGCGCAGTTGACCGTCATGCACGCCCATCTGCGGGAGACCGCCCGCGACATGATCGGTGGCGGGGCCGTGGCGTTCATGCGCCTCGGCAACCACCAGGAGGCGGGCGTCGCGGCGGACTTCCTCGGGCGCGACTACAAGTTCATCCTGCACTCCCTGACGGACACCCAGGGTGAGAGCGTCAGCGACTCGGTGACCCACACGACGGGCACCTCCACCTCCACCGCGACCTCGGTCGGCTTCTCGCGTTCCTGGGGGGAGAACTGGGGCACCAGCTCCTCCAGTACCTACTCCGACGGCTTCGGCTTCCCGACCAGCACCACCAGTGGTTCGAGTTCGGGTGGCAACTACTCGGAGTCGGAGAACCGTAGTGTGACCAAGACGTTCGGCACGAACGAGTCGACGGCGCACACGAAGGGCACGACCGTCAGTACGAGCGACGGGACGACGACGCAGCGCGTGTACGAATACGTACTGGAGCCGACGCAGTTGCAGGGGCTCGCGGAGTTCAGTCTCGTCTTCGTCGAGCGCGGCCCGGACGGAGCCGTCAGGACCCATGCGGCCGTGTGCAACCCGAACATCGTGAAGCTGGAGCGCTTCAGCAACCAGCCGTTGGTCGAACTGCCGTTGCCGCAGCAGGTCGCCGTACCGCCCCAGCGGCCCGCCGCTGCCCCGGCGCAGCCCGCACAGGCCCCGCCGCCCCAGGCGCCCACCCACCCGGTGTACGAGCCGCAGCCCGCGCCGGGCGGTCAACCCCACGGCGGCGCGTACGGCGTGTACGGCGCCCAGCCGACCGGGCAGCCGCAGCAACCGGCATGGCCCTGGCCCCAGGGCGGCGCCCCGCAGCAGGCGCCCGGCTCCTGGCCGCCCCAGGCGCCGCCGGCCCAGCCGCACCAGCAGCAGTGGCCCGGCCAGGGCTGGCCGCCGCAGCAGTAGCCGCACCGTCGTGGGGTCGCCGCATCCGCGGTGGCCCCACGGCTGTCGGACAGTACAACTAGGATCGATCTCAAGATCGAATCGATGGGGGAGTCGTGCCGACCGTCCTGCGTGAACTCGAAGACGACCATCTCAGGGACGGTGCCTCGGGCGTGTCCTTCCCCGGCATGTCCTTCCCTGGCATGTCCGAGCGGATCGCGTCCGCGTTCCCGCAGCCCGGGCGGGAGCGCCTCTGATGTGGAGCACGCACGAGAACCAGGCAGCGCACTCCGTCCTGGGCATGCCGACCTACCGGCTGACCGAAGTGCCGCGCGCGAGGCAGGACTCCTCCCGCCCCGCCGACCGCGAGGACGAACTGCGCGCCCAGCGATTCGCCGCGCTCGTCTCCGCGTGCCACACCACCGGCTCCGCGGCCGACGCGGCCGCGCCACCGGCCGGACGTATCCTGCTCAGCTGGTCCCGTCCCTCGGCCGCGCGCTCCGTCGATGTCCTCCTCGGCGGCTCGTCCCTCGTCGGCAGTGCCGACGCCGCCGACCCGGAGACGGTCCTGCTGCGGCTCCCCGCAGGTGCGCGGGCCCGGCGGACGCCGCCTGGGAGCTTCAGCGAGGCCATGGCCCGCTTCCCCTACTGGACCGCCATATCCGGGGTCGCGGACGGGCTGCTGGTCGAGGACGAGCCCCGGGATCGGGGGACGACCCGCGTCCGCCCCACCCTCGAGGACAGCCTCCTCGGTGTCTGGCAGGACTCCTTCGCCTGGCTGGTGGTGGCCGACCCGGTCGCGGCGGACGAACTCGACGACATGGTCGGCGAGACGGCCGACCGGCAGCGGCGCGTGAAGTCCAAGGCCGAGAGCTCCCCCGAGTACGGCCTCGAACTCGCCCGGCTTGAGCACCGGCACAAGGAACTGTCCAGGGCGGGGGCCACCGGCCTGTGGCGGGTCCGTCTCCTTGCCGGCGCCGCCACCGTGGAAGACGCGCACAGGGTCGCGGCCCTGGTCTGCGCCTCGTCGGATCTCGAAGGGCTGCCGTACGCGCTGAAGCCGACCGGACTCGTGTCCGATCTGTCCAACCTCATCGGCGCCACCCTGCAGGAGGGTGCCGGTTTCCCCTTCCACGCGAGTTCCGACCTGCTGGCAGCCGTGGCCCGTACCCCGTCGCAGGAGATTCCCGGCGTACGGTTCGCACTCCGCCCCGAGTTCGACGTCACCCCGGAGCACGCCGCCGCGCAGTACGCGGCCCCGCAGCACGCCGCCCCGGGTGTGCGACCGGCCGCCGCGCCGATCCGCCTCGGGTCGATCCTGGACCGCAACCGCAGCCCGGTCGGCGATCTGGACCTGCCCCGCTCCACGCTCAACCGGCACACCTTCGTCTGCGGCGCGACCGGCGGAGGCAAGTCGCAGACGGTCCGCGGTCTGCTCGAAGCGGCCACGCGCGAGGGCCTGCCGTGGCTGGTCGTCGAGCCGGCGAAGGCGGAGTACCGGTTCATGTCCGCGCGGCTCGGGGACGAGGACGAGGTCATCGTCATCAAGCCCGGTGACCGCGACGCGCTCCCCGCCGGACTGAACCCGCTGGAACCCTCGTTCTTCGCGGGCGGTGAGCGCTTCCCCCTGCAGACCCACCTGGACATGGTCCGTGCGCTCTTCCTCGCCTCCTTCGACCCGCAGGAACCGTTCCCGCAGGTACTGAGCGCCGCGCTGACCCGGTGCTACGAGGACCTCGGATGGGATCTCACCCTCGGCGAACCGAAGGTCGCCGGGACGGAGCCGCGCTACCCGACGCTCGAGGACCTGGAGCACACGGCGCTCCAGATCGTGTCCGAGATCGGCTACGGCAAGGAGATCACCGACAACGTCCAGGGCTTCATCAAGATCCGGCTCGCCAGTCTCCGACTCGGCACCACGGGGCGGTTCCTGGAGGGAGGCCACCCGATCGACTTCGGTGAACTCCTCAAGCGCAACGTGGTCTTCGAGATCGAGGACGTCGGGGACGACAAGGACAAGGCGTTCCTGATGGGCACGATCCTGATCCGGCTCATCGAGTACCTGCGGATGGAGCAGCGCACGACCCGGCGGCTCTCCTTTCCCCTGCGCCACCTGACCGTCTTCGAGGAAGCCCACAGGCTCCTGCGCAGGTCGGAGGAGGGCGGTGCGAGTTCCCACGCCGTGGAGATGTTCGCCGGTCTGCTCGCCGAGATCCGGGCCTACGGCGAGGGACTGGTGATCGCCGACCAGATCCCCAGCAAGCTCGTCCCCGACGTCATCAAGAACACCGCCGCCAAGGTCGTCCACCGCCTGCCGGCGCAGGACGACCGCGAGGCCGTCGGCGCGACCATGAACATCACCGAGGCCCAGTCGGAGTACCTGGTCACGCTCAAGCCCGGCGAAGCGGCCGTGTTCACCGACGGCATGGACTATCCGCTCCTGGTCCGCATGCAGGACGGCACGGCACGCGAGGACGCGGCGGCGATCCGTCCGGCCTCCCCCGCGCCGATGATCGCGACGCGAAGCCGGGCGTGCGGCACGGACTGCGGCACGGCACCGTGCACGCTCCGGCAACTGCGCACCGCGCAGCGCCTGAACGAAGAGGACGAACTGCGGATCACGCTCTGGGCGGAGATGGCGGTGGCGGCCCATCTGCTGAGCTGGACCACGCCGCTGCCCGGTGAGGCCATGCGCCGCGCCCTCGCCCCCTACTGGTCCGCGCACCGGCGTGTGGTCGAGTGCGCCATCGGGCAGGCGGTCGACCGCGCGGTCCACAGCCGCGTCGGAGCCGCGTCCTCACCGGACGCCCTGGCGGAGCACGTGGCCTGGGTGATGCGGGCCCAACTCGACGGGTACGACCCCTGCCCGGTCGCCGAGCCGCACTGGAAGGCCCGCAAGGGCACGAGGACGCGGCAGTTCTACCACGGGCGGTACGCGCCGTCGGTGCTGGAGAAGCTGGTGGGCTGCACGGACCCGTCGGAGGAATGGGCCAAGCGTTTCGCCCGCACGCTGGCGTGTTTCGACCGCAGGCCCCGCAAGCCGGTGCCGCCGGAACAGTCCACGGGGGAGACGAAGTGAGCGAGCTCGATGAGGTTCGGGTTCCCGACAGGGGTGCGCACGTGGTCCTGAGGAGGGTGGCGTAATGGCGAAAGCCGAGTTCTACGTGTCGGCCGATGTGGAGGCCGACGGGGCCGTGCCCGGGCCGTTCTCGATGTCGAGTTTCGGGCTCGCGGTCGCGGGGGTGCACGACGGGGCAGGGTTCACGGCGTGTGACCCCGCCGAGCGGACGTTCTACGCCGAACTCAAGCCGATCAGCGACCGCTACGACCCCGAGGCCTTGGCGGTCAGCGGGCTGGATCGTGAGCGGTTGGTCCGGGAGGGGCAGGATCCCGCGCAGGCGATGAACGCTGCTGCCGGTTGGCTCGCGGGGGTGGCCGAGGAGCTGGGCGCCGTTCCCGTGTTCGTCGCGTATCCGCTGGGCTACGACTGGATGTGGATGTACTGGTACTTCATGCGCTTCGCGGAGGCCGGCTCGCCGTTCGGGCACTCCCGCTGCCTGGATGTGAAGACGCTGTACGCCGCCAAGGCTGCGGTGCCGATCCACCGGGCGACGAAGCGGTCGATGCCGCGCGACCTGCTGTCCTCGCGGCCCCACACCCACAACGCCCTGGACGACGCGATCGAGCAGGCCGAGCTGTTCCAGAACCTGATGAGGTGGGAAGTCGAGGTCTGAACGGGGGCTGGGCGCAAGACTTCGTAATGACATCCATTTTCATGTACGGTGTTGGTCGTTCCCCTGCTCCCTCGGAGGTAGATCATGGCCGTCCCCAAGCGGAAGATGTCCCGCAGCAACACGCGTCACCGTCGCGCGCAGTGGAAGGCGACGACGCCCGCGCTCGTGCCGGTGACGGTGGACGGGGCCGTGTACCTCGTGCCGCAGCGGCTGCGGAAGGCGTACGAGCGCGGTCTGCTGCGTCCCGAGGGATGATCGTGATGGGCGACACCGCAGACCGGCGACTGCCGGTGACCGTGCTGTCGGGCTTTCTCGGCGCCGGCAAGACCAGCCTGCTCAACCACGTGCTCAGCAACCGTGACGGCCTGCGAGTCGCGGTCATCGTCAACGACATGAGCGAGATCAACATCGACGCCGCGCTCGTGCGGGGTGGCGAGGCGGCGCTGTCCCGCACGGAGGAGCGGCTGGTCGAGATGACGAACGGGTGCATCTGCTGCACCCTGCGCGACGACCTGCTCGAGGAGGTCGACCGGCTCGCCCGCGAGGGCCGCTTCGACTACCTGCTCATCGAGTCCAGCGGGATCTCCGAGCCGATGCCGGTCGCCGCCACCTTCGCGTTCCCGCGCGACGACGGTGCGACCCTCGGTGAGCTGGCCCGCCTGGACACCATGGTCACCGTGGTCGACGCCGCCAACTTCCTCCCCGAGCTGGCGGGCGGCGACGGTCTCGCCGAGCGCGGCCTCGACCAGTACGAGGAGGACGAGCGGACGGTCAGCGACCTGCTGATGGACCAGATCGAGTTCGCCGATGTCATCGTCCTGAACAAGCTCGACCTCGTGGCCCCCGAGGAAGCAGCGCGCCTGCGGGCCGCCCTGGCGCGACTCAACCCGGCCGCCCGGCTGCTGACCGCCGTCCGGGGCCAGGTCGCGCCCGGGGACATCCTGGGGACCGGCCTGTTCGACCTGGAGCGCGCGCAGGAGGCGCCGGGCTGGGTCATGGAGCTCAACGGCGATCACGTGCCGGAGACCGAGGAGTACGGGATCTCCAGCATCGTGTTCCGCTCCGGGCTGCCGTTCCATCCGGGTCGCCTGTTCACCTTCGTGACCGAGGGGCTCGACAGCGGCACGTACGGCACGATCCTCCGCTCCAAGGGCTTCTTCTGGCTGGCCAGTCGGCCCCATGTCACGGGCCTCTGGTCGCAGGCCGGTTCCGTCGCCCGCTTCGAACCGTCCGGAGCCCGCGACGGCGACGGCCATGGGCAGGAACTGGTGTTCATCGGCACCGGACTGCGCGCCGATGCCCTGAGGGCGGCACTGGCGGCCTGCCTGATGGCCGAGGGCGAGCGCGTGCCCGTCGTCGATCCCTTCCCCGACTGGGCCACGCAGGGAATCGGCGACACCTGCGAGTACGAGCACGACCACGAGCATGACCATGAGCGGGAGGGGCACGCGCTCCCCGCGCTCGCGCAGTCCTGACACACTCCGGGCCGAGCGGTGGTCAGACCCCGGTCAGGGGCACTGTCCCGGGGCCGTCAACGGCCACTGGAGGATCACATAGCCGCGATGCGGGACGTCGGCCTCGACGTGTACGCGCGGTCCGACTCGCCGTACCGGCACCGGCACCGGCTCCTTGAGGGGTTCCAGGAGCACCGCTGTCGGATCGGCGGCGGTCGTCACGACAGGGCGTGCCGGGTCGGCGGACCCGTTGGCGACGGCCAGCCGCCGCATGCCGTCGACTGTGCCGTACTGCGGGATCAGGTGCGGTCCGCCCGTGATCAGGGGGAGTTCGGAGCCGAGGAAGCCGACCGCACGCTGGGCCAGGTGCTGTCCGTCGTCGCAGCGGCCCAACGAGTCGGGTGCGCACGCGGCCAGGGTGACGACCCGCCCGCCGAGGCTGTTGGTGTGGGCGACCCGGCCGTCGCCCCAGCGGTCACCCCGTGGTGTGAGGACCGGACGGAGACGGAGCTGATGAAGATCGCCCGGATCAACCCGACCACGGGCTACTTCTCCGACACCGACGCCAACAAGGGCGCCTCGGCGTCCGGCGACTTCTACACCGCTCTCGGGGACATCGTCGCCGGGCGCAAGCCCCTCTCCTCCTTCGAGAAGGAGATCCTGCCCAAGTGGCGGCGTTCCGCGGGCGACGCGATCCGCCGCGAGTACGAGAAGGCCCTCGCCCAGGGCGGTGCCAAGTGACCGACGACCTGCGCATAGGCGTCATCGGCCTCGGTCTTCGCGGCAATCTCGCCAAGTCCGCCCATCGTCCGGGCCGAGGCTCGGTCGTCGCCGCGGTCGCCGACCTCGACCCGGGAGTCCGGGCGAGGGTTCCCGAGCGCTTTCCCGGCGCGAAGGTGTTCGGCGACCACAAGGCGCTGCTGGACGACGCCACCCTTGACGCCGTCGTCGTCGCCACTCCGGACGACACCCACGAGGCGGTCGCCTGCGACGCCCTGGAAGCGGGCAAGGCGGTGTACGTGGAGAAACCCCTCGGGATCACCGTCGAGCAGTGCGACACGATTCTGCGCACCGCGTACGAGACCGGCAGTCGCCTCTACGTCGGTCACAACATGCGGCACATGGGCGTCGTGCGCCTGATGCGCGACATCATCGCCCGCGGCGACATCGGTGAGCCGAAGACCGTCTGGGTACGGCACTTCGTCTCGTACGGCGGTGACTACTACTTCAAGGACTGGCACGCCGACCGCCGCCGCACGACGGGGCTGTTGCTGCAGAAGGCGGCCCACGACATCGACGTGATCCACTGGCTGGCCGGCGGATACACGCAGCGCGTCAACGCGCTCGGAGACCTGATGGTCTACGGCGACCTGCCGCGGCGTGCGGCGGGCACACCACGGCCGGAAGGCTGGCTGCGCGCCTTCGAGTGGCCGCCGGGCGCGCGCACGGACCTGCGCCACATCGTGGACGTCGAGGACGTCTCGGTCATGAACATGCGCCTGGACAACGGGGTGGTCGCCGCCTATCAGCAGTGCCACTTCAGCCCCGACTACTGGCGCAACTACACGGTCATCGGCACCGAGGGCCGGTTGGAGAACTTCGGCGACCGGCCGGGCGACGAGGTCCGCGTGTGGAACACCGGGCCGAGCGACTACCGGCCCGACGCCGACGCGATCCACAAGGTGCCGGACGCGGAGGGCGGACACGGCGGCGCCGACGCGCGGATCATCGAGGAGTTCTGCCGCTTCGCCCGCCACGGCGGCGCCACGGACACCTCGCCGGTCGCCGCCCGGATGAGTGTGGCCGCTGGGGTCATGGCGACGCGCTCGCTGCGCGAGGACGGTGCGGCGTACGAGGTGCCGCCGCTGGACCCGCACCTGATCGCCTATTTCAGGGACGGACAGCGGCGTCGGTAAGGCGTGGGAAGCGGTTCCGTCGAAACCACGGGAGATCACCCTCGATTACCATGTGTGTTTTATGTCGAAGGCCGGCAGCACGGGCCCTGCACCATCGACGGTCTGCTTCGGGAGCGGGGAGACCGGCTTGCCGGCCGAGACTCCCCGGAAGAGATGGTGGCCTGGGAACGTGTTGGAAGAGGTCGTAGCGACCCGGTACGTCACGCCGCTGCGTGAGGGGGGATCGCTTCCCGGGATCGTCGAGGCCGACGACCTCGGTACGTACGTCATGAAGTTGTCTACCTGGTGGCGCTGACCTGCATCGATGCAGCTGTATCCACCCCTGACCTGCGCGGATAAGTCTTTCAGCGTCTTTCGGGATCGTGCTGTGTTACGCGGTCGATTCTCCCCACGCGCTCCCCAGGACCGTCGATACTCCCCAGATCCTCCCCAGGAAGTGACGTCGCGGCGGGCCTGGTGGCACGGGACGTCATGCCACCGGAGGACTGTCGAGGGCACGTTGAGTGATTGCCTGCGGGGGCAGGGCAGCAGCCTGGCGCCGAGCGATGAGCGCCAGGCGTGCGTCTGACGCTGCCTGAGTAGGCCGGCCGGGCTGCTCTCTTTTCCTCTGAGCGCCGTCAAAGGCGGACCCGGAGGCTGTGGCCCCGAAGCCGGCCGGAACTCCTCGGTCTGGCGCGGGGCGATCGTGGAGCGCTGCCGCGGGCGCCGCTGGAGTGGCGCTTGGTCAGCCGACGACAGCCGGTGCCGACAGAGGGATCTCGAAGTGCACCGTGCCGAAGCCACCGTGTTCGCCCGTCGTGCGGGCGTCGAAGACCTCCGTGGCGAGGCTGCGCCAGAAGGCTTCGGCGCCTGGGACGTCCACGTTGGTGTGCAGGTAGATGCTCTCGTACCCCGGCGCCTCGGCGATGAACGCGCACGCTGCCTTGACCATGGCTCCGGCCAGGCCGTGCCGCCGGTGTTCCGGGCGTACGTACACCCGAAGGAGCTGCGCCGTGCGGCCTGATGGGTAACGCTCGGCGAGTCGGCGGGGGTGCGGCGGGTGGGCCGGGCCGCGGGAGTTCACCGCGGTGGTGCCGACCACCTTGCCGTCGAGCACGGCGACCACGAGGGTGTGGCGCGGGTGCCCGAGGTAGGTGCCCTCGATGTCCACCACGTCGTCGTGCCACTGCGGCACGTACCCGTATCCGAACTCGGCGTAGAACGTGTCGAGCATGACGCTCCGTGCCCCCGCGACGTCCTCCGGCCGCGCGTGGCGGACCAAGTACGGACCAACCTCTGCCTGTTCCCTGCGATCCATGCGGCGCACGCTACCCGAAAAACTCCCTGTTGGAAATGAAAACGATTTCGGATAACGTCTCTCGCGGCTCGCCGGGACAGCGGGCCGTGACGGCGGTCGCCAGACCGGTCTGAGAGGGAGTGGCGTGGGACATCTGCTTGTTGTCGAGAGCTGGGTCGGGTCGATGAGCAGGCTGCTGCCGCGGGCGATCCGTGAGAGCGGACACGAGTTCACCTTCGTCACCCGGGACCTGCACCACTACCTGCGCGCGGCTCCCGCCGACGGGACGCACCCGCTGCTCGCGGCGCGCAACATCATCACCGCCGACACCAACGACGTGGACGCCCTGCTGCCCCACCTGGAGCGGCTGCACGCGGTGCTCGGCTTCGACGGTGTGCTCTCCTCCTGCGACTACTATCTGCCCGCGGTGGCCCGCATCGCGGAGCGGCTCGGCCTTCCCGGCCCGGCAGCCGGAGCCGTCGAGGGGGCGTGCCGCAAGGACCTGAGCCGGGAGATCCTGGCCGAGGCCGGTGTTCCAGGCCCCCGGTTCGCCGTCTGCGCGGACCCGGTCGAGGCCGCGGCCGCCGCCCGCGAGATCGGCTATCCGCTGGTCGTCAAGCCTGTGGATCTGTGCGCCGGAATGCTGGTGCGGGAGGTCCGGGACGATCGGGAACTGGGCGATGCGTGCCGGGCGCTGACGGAGTTCCCGGTCAACGCGCGGGGCCAGGACCGCACGCCCGTGTTCCTGCTGGAGGAGTTGCTGACCGGCCCCGAGGTCAGCGTGGAGACCGTCTCGTTCGGCGGGACGGCACACGTGGTCGGCGTCACGGACAAGAGCATCGGCGGTGCGCCTGCCTTCATCGAGACCGGGCACATGTTCCCGGCCGCCCTCGCTCCCGCCGAAGCCGCGGCCGCCTCGGACACCGCCGTGGCCGCGATCAAGGCGCTCGGCCTGGACGACGTGGTGTGCCACACCGAGATCAAGCTGACCGCGGACGGGCCCCGGGTGGTCGAGGTGAACCCCCGGCCCGCCGGGAACCGGATCACCGAACTGGTCCGCCACGTCACCGGGATCGAACTCGCGGCGGCCGCCGTCGACGTCGCTCTCGGCCGCACCCCGGAGCTCGCCTCGCGCCGGACCGGGGTGCAGAGCGCCGCCATCGCCTTCCTGCTGCCCGACACCGCCGGCACCCTCACCGCGATCGAGGGTGCCGACCAGGTGCGCGAACGCCCCGAGGTGCGCGAACTCACCCTCGCCGAGCCGGGCCGCAGCGTCCGCCCCGCCACCAGCAACAACGAGTATCTCGGCCACATCATGACGGCCGACACCGCCGGTAGCGGTGCCCGCGTCACGGCGGAAAGCCTGCTCGCCCAGCTGCGCCCCTGTTACGAGCCGTCGCAGGAGGTCACCGCATGAGTGTCATGAGCGCATCGACGCGGCATGAGCCCGCCGTCCGCACCGTCGACGGACTGATCGAGGCCGTACGGAACGGTGCCTACGGGTCCGACACCGCCGGGCAGCGCGTAGCCCTGGCCTTCACCACCTCCCAGGCCGTCAGACACCTGGGGCGAGGCAGCGGTTACCGCAACGAGGTGCTCAGCCTCCGCGTGCACGCGGCCGTCGGCTCCTGTGCCGTGGAGCCGGGGGCACTGGCCCCGTCCACCCTCGACGACTGCGTCGGCGCGACCATCGCCGAACTCCTCGGCCACCCGCTGCTGCCCGTGCGGATCGCCGCGCTCGACGCCTACCTGATGCACACCCGCCCGCACACTCCCGAGCACGGCGCCGAAGCCGTCGCCCTGCCCTCCGGCAGTTCCCTGGAGCGGTCCCGGGCCCGGGCTCGGGCGGTCGCGGACCTGCTGCCCGGGGCCGGGGTCGAGCGGGTCCTGGTGGTCGGCGTCGTCAACTCCCTGCTGGAGCGGCTGCGTGAGCGGGGCACCGGGTACGTACCGTGCGACCTCAAGGGCGGTACCACCGAGTGGGGCGAGCCGATCCGCACCGATGCGCTCGCCGAGCTGGAGCGGTGTGACGCCGTCCTCGCCTCCGGCATGACCCTCGGCAACGGCAGCTTCCAGCCGTTGCTCGACCACGCCGCGGCCACCGGCAAGCCGCTGGTCATGTTCGCGCAGACCGGCAGCGCCGTCCTGCCGCGCTTCCTGGACGACGGTGTCACCGCCGTGTCGGCGGAGCCGTATCCCTTCTTCTGGCTGGACGGCGGCCCCGGCGTCATCCACCGCTACGGAGGCTCCCGGTGACCACCGCACCCGTGCTGCACCGGTTGCCGGCCGCGGCCGCTGCCAATCCCGACCTGCTGTCCCTGATCGGCCGTACTCCGCTCGCCCGAGTCCGCACCGAGCTGCCCTTCCCGCACCCCGGTTTCTGGGCCAAGCTCGAATGCCTCGGGGCGGGGGGCATGAAGTCGAGGGCCGCGTTGTCGATGCTGTGCGGAGCCCGGCGGCGCGGGGAACTCCGCCCCGGTGCGACCGTGGTCGAGTCCACCTCCGGCACCCTCGGCATCGGCCTGGCCTTCGCCGGGCAGGCCCTCGGTCACCCCGTCGTCCTGGTCGGAGACATCGAACTGGAACCGAGCATGCGGCAGTTGCTGCGCTCGTACGGTGCCCAGCTGGAGCTCGTCGACAGACCGGCGCCCGAGGGCGGGTGGCAGGCGGCCCGGATCACCCGGCTGCGTGACGTGCTCTCCGCGATACCTGACGCCTACTGGCCCGATCAGTACAACAACCCCGACAACGCCGCCGGTTACGCCTCCATGGCGGCGGAACTCCGCGAACAGCTCGACCACCTGGACGTCCTCGTGTGCAGTGTCGGCACCGGCGGCCACAGCGCCGGACTCGTCGGCCCGCTGCGCCGCCGCTGGCCGCGGCTGAAGGTCATCGGCGTGGACTCCGTCGGCTCGGCCATCTTCGGCCAGCCCGCCCGTCCCCGGCTCATGCGCGGGCTCGGCAGCAGCATCCATCCGCGCAACGTCGCCCACCACGTCTTCGACGAGGTGCACTGGGTGGGGCCCGCCGAGGCCGTCGACGCCTGCCGCCGCCTTGCCCGCACGAGCTTTGTCAGCGGCGGCTGGAGCACCGGGGCCGTCGCCCTGGTGTCCGCCTGGGCGGCGCGGGTGGAAGCCGGCGCGGTCGTCGCGACCGTCTTCCCGGACGGTCCGCACCGCTACCTCGGCACGGTCTACGACGACGACTTCTGCCACGCCCACGGCCTCGACCGGGCCCCGCTCGCCACCCGCCCGCTGGAGCTCGCCCACCCGCAGGCGGCCGAAGCCGTCGGATGGGCCCGCTGCCGCCACGTGACCGACCCGTCGACACCCACCCGGATACCGACCGGGGCCCGCACTCCTGGAGGCTCCGCGTGAAGCTCACCTGGCACACCACGGAACTCGAACTGGCCGAGCCTCTGCGCATCTCGCGCTCGGTGATGGCCCGCCGCGACGCCGTCTGGGTCTGCCTCGAACAGGGCGGCCTCAGCGGCTGGGGCGAGGCCGTCAGCAGCGACTACCTCGGCCTTCCTGCCGAAAGGATCACCCGGCACCTCGCCGCCGTCCGCCCGCACCTCGAACGCCTCCCCGACCCCGAGACCGCGTGGGAGGAACCCGCCGCGGCCGGACTGCCCGACCTCCCGGCCGGGGTGCGCGCAGCTGTCGAGTCCGCCGTGCTCGACCTCGTCGGGAAGCAGGCCGGTCAGCCCGCCCACCGACTGCTGGGCACGCGCACCGCCCCCGCGGTGGCGACCGCCCGTACGATCGGCATCGTCGCCCCCGTCCCGGCTGCCGCCCAAGCTGCCCGCCTCGCCGTCCACGGGTTCACCGTCCTCAAGATCAAGGCCGGATCACCTGATTCGGCCGAGGACCTGGCCCGTGTCGAAGCGGTCCGTACGGGAGCCCCCGAGGCAAGCCTGCTGCTCGACCCCAACGGCGCCTGGACCGAACGCGAGTCCCACGACCTGCTGCCCCGGTTCGCCGCCCTCGGCGTCACCGCTGTGGAGCAGCCGATCGCGCCCGGCGACCCCGACGCACTCGCCCGAGTGGCGAAGGAGTCCCCCATCCCGGTCATCGCGGACGAGGACGCCGTCTCCTACGAGGACGCGGCCGCCCTCGCCGGCCTGGTCCACGGCGTGAACGTCAAACTCGCCAAGTGCGGCGGAGTACGGACCGCCCTGCGCATTCACGACGCCCTGCGCGGCAGCGGCACCGAGCTGATGCTCGGCTGCCTGACCGCCAGCTCGCTCGGCATCGCCCCCGCCGTGCACCTTGCCGACCGCGCCCGCTGGGTGGACCTCGACGGCCACCTGCTGCTCGCTGACGACCCCTGGACGGGCATCGGCGGCACGGACGGCACCGTACGGCCTTCCGGGCGGGCCGGCCTCGGCGTCAGCCGCACCGAGCGGGAGAACGCACCGTGAACACCTTCGCCACGTACCGCAGCTTCCCGCTCGCCATACGCCTGCTCCTCATCAACCAGCTCGGCGTCAACACCGGCTTCTACCTGCTCATCCCGTACCTCGCCATCCACCTCTCCGACGACCTCGGCCTCTCCGCGGCGGTCGTCGGCGTGGTCCTGGGCCTGCGCAACCTCAGCCAGCAGGGCCTCTTCCTGATCGGCGGCTCGGCCGCCGACCGGCTCGGCGCCCGAGGCGTCATCATCGCGGGCTGCGCCCTGCGCACCGTCGGATTCGCCCTGTTCGCGCTCGGCGACGCCCTGCCCCTACTGCTGGCCGCGTCCATACTCAGCGGGCTCGCGGGGGCCCTGTTCAACCCCGCCGTACGGACGTACGTCGCCCAGGAGGCCGGTGAACGCAAGGCGGAGGCGTTCGCCCTGTTCAACGTGTTCGCCACCACCGGGGCGCTGCTCGGACCACTCCTCGGCAGCCTGCTGCTGCTCGTCGACTTCCGGGCCGCCGCCGTGACAGCCGCCGCCGTGTTCGCGGTCCTCACCCTCGCCCAACTCCTTGTCCTGCCTGCCCGCCCGGTCCCCACCCCCGACACCAAAGTGCTCGGCGACTGGCGGGAAGCGGCCCGCAATCGCCGCTTCCTGGCTTTCTCCCTGGCGATGGTCGGCATGTACGGGCTGGAGAACCAGCTGTACCTGCTTCTGCCGCACGCCGCGGCCCACGCCTCCGGCTGGGACGGCTCGACCGGACTGATCTTCCTCGCAGGGACGGTCACCAGCCTGCTGTTCCAACTCCGCATCACCCGCGCATTGAAGGCCCGGGGCAGCCGGGGCCGCTGGATCGCCACCGGCCTCACCACCGCGGGCCTCGGCTTCCTGCCCCCGCTGCTCGTCGCGGGCGCCGGCGAGCCGCACCCGCTGCGGCTACTGCCCGTGCTCGCCGGGGCGCTGCTGCTGCACCTCGGCGTGATGATCGCCTCGCCGTTCGTGATGGAGCTGATCCCCGCCTTCGGGCGGGAGAACCTGACCGGTACCTACTACGGCATCTACTACATGGTCTCCGGCGTCGCGGCGGCAGCAGGCAGCGCGGCCATCGGCTGGGCCATGGACACCGCCGGCCACACCGGCCTGAGCTGGCTGCCGTACGCCTGCTGCACCGCCCTCGGCCTGGGCTCCGCGGCCGCCGTGGCCGGGCTGCGGCGGCGCGGTGCGCTGCCGGCCGGCGACCCCGCACCGGAACCCGCGGCCGCCGGCCCCGGCGCACGACCCCGAAGCGAGCTCAAGTGACCAGCGGAAACCTCCTCACCGACCACCCCGAGCTCTACGAGCAGCGCTTCCCCGACCCCGACCGCCTGGCCGCCCGTTGGGCCGAGGAGACCCTGACCCGGCACGGTGCCGGCCCGCGCGTCCTCGACGTCGGCTGTGGAACCGGCCGCGACGCTGCCTGGCTACACTGCGCCGCCGGCCGCGAGGTCACCGGCATCGACACCTCGCCGGCCATGCTCGCCCACGCACGCGACCACCACCCGGGACCGCTCTACCGCCACGCCGACATGCGGGACTTCGACCTGGACACCGCTTTCGACGCGGTCGTGTGCATGGACAGCGCCCTGCTGTACTGCCACACCAACGACGACCTGACCGCCTTCCTGGCCCGTTGCCGCGCCCACCTCGCCCCCGGCGGACTGCTCGTCGCCGAGATGCGCAACGGAGCCTTCTTCCTCGGTAACACCGAGCTGCTCGACAGCCCGCGCACCGCCTCTTTCGACTGGCAGGGCACCACCTACACGTCCCGCACCACCCTGTGGATCGACCACGGCGCGCAACTCCTGCGCCGCCGCCGCACCTGGACCGCCGACGACGGCTCGGAACCGGACGAGCAGCACTCCGCCTGGCGGCTGCTCTTTCCCCAGGAACTGCGGCACTTCCTCACCACCGCCGGGTTCGAGGTCCTCGCCCTGCACGACGGCCCCGGTCCCCGCACCGAGCCGGTGTGGAGCGAAGGCGACTCCCCGCACGGGACCACGAGTTCCGACCGCCTCCACCTCGTCGCCCGGCTCGGTTCCGAGAACAGCCCCCAGAACAACCCCCAGCACAGCAACGGAGACAGCACATCGTGAACAACCCCCGCTCCGGCCTCGCCCGCAGAGGCTTCCTGCTCGCCACCGCCACGGCGACCGCCGCCGCCCTCGCCCTCACCGCCGGCTGCGCCGGCGACACCGGAAAGAGCGCCGACACGAAGAACGCCGCCGAGGCTGGCACCCCCAAGCGCGGCGGCACCCTGCGCGCCGCCTTCGCGGGCGGCGGGGCGAACGAGACCCTCGACCCCCACGCCGCCAACCTGTTCGTGGACGCGGCCCGCGCCAAGGCCCTCTACGACAAGCTGGCCGACTTCGGCGGAGACCTCGCCCCCGTGCCGCGGCTCGCCGAGCGCTGGGAGCCCAACGACGCCCTCGACACATGGAAGGTCACCCTGCGCAAGGCGGCCTTCCACGACGGCCGTCCCGTCACCGCCGAGGACGTCCTCTACAGCTACCGCCGGATCGCCGACCCCAAGGGCACCTTCCGCGCCAAGGCATCGTTGGAGCCCATCGACCTCACCGCCAGCCGCGCCCTGGACGCCTCAACCGTCGAGTTCAGACTGAAGCGCCCGTACGCCGAATTCCCCAACGTCATGGCCGCGTTCGGCGCGTACATCATCCCGAAGGGCACCACCTCCTTCGACAAGCCGGTCGGCTCGGGCCCGTTCGCCTTCGGCTCCTTCACGCCCGGCAAGTCCCTGGTCGTCAAGCGCAACGACGCCTACTGGGAGGGCGCACCGCACCTCGACCAGGTCGAGTTCGTCGTCGCAACCGAGGAGTCGGCCCGGGCCGGCGCCCTGCTGGGGGGCCAGGTCCAGTACGCCCACGAGCTGAACCCCGCCACCGCCCGCGCCCACGAGGGCAAGGGGAAGATCCAGGTCGTCCGGCTCCCCGGCAGTGCCATGCAGGGCTTCGTGATGAAGACCGACCGGCCCCCGTTCGACGACAAGCGGGTACGGCAGGCGTTCTTCCTCATCGCCGACCGCAAGGAACTCGTCGACGGCGCCCTCTCCGGCGCAGGTGAGGTCGGCAACGACCTCTTCGGCAAGGGCTACAAGTACTACGCCTCCGAGCTGCCGCAGCGCACCCAGGACCTCGACCGGGCCCGCGCCCTCCTCAAGGAGGCCGGCGCCGAGAACCTCAAGGTCACCCTCGACACCGCCCCCGCGGCCACCGGCTTCGTCGAGGCCGCCGGCATCTTCAAGGAGCAGGCAGCCAAGGCAGGCGTCACGGTCGAGGTCAAGGTCGGCAACAAGGACACGTACTGGAAGGACATCCTGGACAACGGCACCTTCGCCTCCTACCGGTCCGGTGCCATGCCCATCGAGTCCCACATCTCGCAGCGGCTGCTCACCGGTTCCACCACCAACGCCACCAAGTGGCAGCAGAAGGACTTCGACGACCTCTACCAGCAGGCCCAGTCCACCCGCGACGAGAAGCAGCGGGCCGCGCTCTACGAGCGGATGCAGCGCCGCCTCCACGACGAAGGCGGCTTCCTGATCTGGGGCTTCGCCGACTGGATCGTCGCCACCGCGCCGTCCGTGCACGGCGTGTCGACGAAGGCCCCTGCCAACACCCTGGACTGGGCACGCTTCGACAAGATCTGGCTCAAGTGACGAGCCACCTGCCCTGGGTGGGCCGCCGTCTGCTCCTCGGTGTGGGGCAGACGGCGGCCCTCGTCCTGTTTCTCTTCGCCCTCACCGAGGCACTGCCCGGCGACGCCGCCGTCACCCTCGCCGGGGACCAGCCCGACCCGGAGCGCATCGCCCGGATCCGCGAGACCATGGGCCTGGACCAGCCGGCCACCGAACGCCTGCTGCACTGGGTCGGCGGCCTCCTCCACGGCGACCTCGGAACCTCCCTCGTTTCGGGCCGGCCGGTCACCGACTACCTGGCCGCCGGCATCGGCCCCACCCTGGTCCTCGCCGCCGGCACCCTCGCCCTCCTCGTCCCGCTCTCCGTCGGCCTCGGCGTTCTCGCCGCCCGCCGCGAGGGCGGCGCCGTCGACCGCGCCATCAGCTCGGTCACCCTTGCCGTGCACGCCGTACCGGAATTCGCCCTCGGCGTTCTGCTGGCCACGGTGTTCGGGCTGTGGCTCGGCTGGCTCCCGCCCACCGCCGTCGCCACCGACCTCACCGCCGACCCCGCCGTGCTCGTCCTGCCCGTGATCGTGCTGCTGGCCCGTCCCGTCTGCACGATCAGCCGGCTGGTGCGCGCCGGAATGATCGACGCCATGGCCTCGCCGTACGTCGCGCAGGCCCGCCGGTACGGCCTGTCCGCCGCCCGCATCCGCTGGGCGCACGCCCTGCCCAACGCCCTTGCCCCGGCCGCCCAGCAGCTGGCCCGCACCTGCGACTGGCTGCTCAGCGGGGTGATCGTGGTCGAGGCGCTGTTCGTGATCCCCGGGCTTGGCACCGTGCTCGTCGAGGCCGTTGCCGCACGCGATGTTCCCGTCATCCAGGGCATGGCCGTGGTCTTCGGAGTGGTGACCGTGCTGGTCAACATCGGGGCCGACCTGGCGGCCCGCCGACTGGCCCCCCGCTCGGAGGTGGCGGCATGACGCGTCGACTTTCGCCCTCCCGGTACGCGTTCGCCCTCGGTCTGATCGCCGTGCCGCTGCTCCTGGCCCTGCTGGGCCCGCTGTTCGCCGGGCCTCCCGGTCCCCGCTCCGTCTCCTTCGGTACCGGCGAAGGGCACTGGCTCGGCACCGACTTCAGCGGCCGGGACGTCTGGCACCAGGTGCTCCTGGGCGGTCGATCGGTGGTGTTGGTCGCCCTCGCCGCCACCGCCCTGGCGTACGCGGTGGCGGTTCCGTGGGGCCTCGCCGCCGCCCTGACCCGCCACAACGTATGGGAGGAGGCGTTGATGCGGCCTCTGGACGTGCTGATCGCCGTCCCGTCGCTGCTGCTGGTGCTGCTCGTCGCCGCCACGCTCACCCCGGGCCCGGTCGGGCTGACCGTCCTGGTCGGGCTCGCCGCAGTACCCGACGCGGCCCGCGTGGTGCACGCGGCAGCCGTGGAGGTATCCGCCCGGCCCGCCGTCGAAGCGCTGCGCATGCAAGGCGAGTCGTGGTGGCGCACGGCCGTCGGCTACGTCGGGCGCGCCATGCGACGCACCCTCGCCGCCGACGCCGGGATCCGGCTGACCGGAGCCCTGTACCTGGTCGCCACGGCCGCGTTCCTCGGCGTCGGCGTCCAGCCCGACGCAGCCGACTGGGCGGTGATGGTCGACCGCAACCGCACCGGGCTGTTCCTCCAGCCCTGGGCCGTGGTGGTGCCGGCCCTGCTCATCGCCGCGCTGTCGATGGGCACCAACCTGCTGTTCGACGCGGCCCTGCAACGACGGCCGGGCATTCGGAAGGGAACGACGTGACGAATCCGATTCCCCAGGCGGTGACCGTGGCGGAGATCGACGACCTGCGTGTCGAGATCGGCGGACGCGCCATCGTCGACGGCGTCAGCCTCGCCGCCGTCGCAGGGAAGGTGACCGCGCTCGTCGGTCCCTCCGGCAGCGGCAAAACCACCACCGGCCTCGCACTCCTCGGTGAATACCCCGAGGGCGCCCGGGTCACCGGCAGCGTCCGCACCGCTGGACACGCCGTGGGCTATGTGCCACAGCACCCCGCCGCCGCGCTCAACCCGGCCCGCCGGGTCGGCGCACTGCTCCGCGACATCGCCCGCAGGCAGGACGGCAGCCGGGCGGAGACCCGGGAGCGGGTCCGCCAGGCCCTGCGGCTGGCGCAGCTCCCCGACCCGGACGAGGTACTGCGCCGCTTCCCCCACCAGCTTTCCGGCGGACAGCAGCAGCGCGTGGTCCTGGCCCAGGCGTTCCTGCTGGGCGCCCGCGTCCTCATCGCCGACGAGCCCACCACGGGCCAGGACGCCCTCACCCGCCAGGGCATCGTGGCGGAGCTGTCCGCCGTGGCACGGCAGGGCATCGCCGTGGTCCTGCTCAGCCACGACCTCGATACCGTACGGCAGTTGGCCGACGAGGTCGTACTGCTACGCAGGGGCCGGGTGGTGGACCGGGGGACACCCGCCGCGGTGCTCGCCACCGTGCCGCACCAGGCGCCTCGCGCGGCGCGGGACGCCCTGCCGCCGGGCACCGTACGCCTGGAGACCCGCCGGCTGAGTGCGGGCCATCGCACCGCGCGCGGGCAGGTTCGCGTCCTCGGTGCCGCGGGCGCCGTCGAAGTCTCGGTCAGGGCCGGGGAGTGCCTGGCGGTGGTCGGCCGCTCCGGCAGCGGCAAGACCACCCTGGGCCGATGCCTCGCCGGGCTGCACCCGGCGTACCGCGGTGAGGTGCTGCTCGACGGACAACCGATGGCTCGCAGCCTGCGCTCCCGGCGGCGTGAGGAACTGGCCGCCGTGCAATACGTGTTCCAGGACGCGAGAGCGGCCTTCGACGAATACCGCCCGGTTCTCGACCAGGTCGCCCGGACCGCGGTACGCCTGCGGGGCGCCGCGCCGGCTGAGGCACGGGAGAGGGCCGCACAGGTCCTGGGGGAACTGGGGCTTTCGGCGGAGCTGGTCGTACGGCGGCCCGGCGGCCTGTCCGGCGGCGAGCTTCAGCGCGCCGCGCTGGCCCGTGCCCTGCTGGCGGAGCCGACGGTCCTGATCGGCGACGAGATCACCTCGGGCTTGGATGCCGTCACGCGGAACGCCATCCTCGGCATCCTGGCCGGGATGCGCGAACGGTACGGGCTCTCCGTGCTGTTCATCACGCATGACGTGGCGGCCGCGGGGGCCCTGGCCGACCGTATCGCCGTACTCGATGCCGGGCAGGTCGTGGAGGAGGGGCCCACGCGGCAGTTGTTGGAGGACCCGCGGCACCCGGTGACGAGGGCTCTGCTGAGGGCCGCGCTGCCGGACAGGGCGGAGGAGCCCGTGTCGGGGCCCGCGGGCGGGCTGCGCTGAGGCCTCGGAACGAAGGATGACCCGGTCGAACGGTGACCGGGTCGAAAGGCGTCCAGGCCGGACGGTGCCGTGGCTGCGACCACCGTCCGGCCTGGAGTGTGGGGGCCTGAGGAGTCAGGCCGCCGGCTCGTGCTCGCAGGCGTCGTCGATGCCGTACGTCTCCCAGGCGGGGAAGTCGTCATCGGCGGGCACGGGCTCGCCCGGCGCCAGCAGGCAGGAGTCCAGGGCCGCGCGCAGGGACTCGGCGCGCAGGCCGGTGCCGATGAAGACCAGTTCCTGGCCCTGCGTGGTCTCCGGGCCGCGGGCGCCGGACGGCTCGAACCGGGCCACGGCGCCCGCCTGGGACCACAGGCCGGTCACCCGGGGGCGGCTGGCGAGCCAGAAGAACCCCTTGGAGCGCAGGATGCGCCCGAAGGTGCCGCTGTCGAGGCCCTTGGTGACGAAGGTCCACAGCCGTCCGGGGTGGAACGGCAGGTCGGAGCGGAACACGAGCGAGGAGATGCCGTACTCCTCGGTCTCCGGCACGTGGTCGCCATTGAGTTCCTTCACCCAGCCGGGGGCCTGCTGTGCCCGTTCGACGTCGAACAGCCCGGTGCCCAGAACCTGTTCGAGGGGAACCTGTCCGCGTACGGCCGGCACGATCCGCGCCTCCGGGTTGAGCCGGGACAGTGCGGCGCGCAGCCGGCGGGCCTCTTCCGGCTCGACCAGGTCGAGCTTGTTGAGCACGATGACGTCCGCGAACTCGACCTGGTCCATGAGGAGATCGCTCACGGTCCGCTCGTCGTCCTCGTACTGGTCCAGGCCGCGCGCGACGAGCTCGTCGCCGCCGGCGAGCTCGGACAGGAAGTTCGCGGCGTCGACGACGGTCACCATCGTGTCCAGGCGGGCCAGGTCGCCGAGAGTGGCACCGTCGTCGCGCGGGAAGGAGAAGGTGGCGGCCACCGGCATGGGCTCGGAGATGCCGCTGGACTCGATCAGCAGGTAGTCGAAGCGGCCCTCGCGGGCCAGCCGGTCCACCTCCTCCAGCAGGTCGTCGCGCAGGGTGCAGCAGATGCACCCGTTGGTCATCTCGACCAGCCGCTCCTCGGTACGGGAGAGCGCCGCCTCTCCGCCGCGCACCAGCGCGGCGTCGATGTTGATCTCGCTCATGTCGTTGACGATGACCGCGACCCGCAGACCCTCGCGGTTGCCGAGGACGTGGTTGAGCAGGGTCGTCTTGCCCGCCCCGAGGAACCCGGAGAGGACGGTCACCGGCAGGCGGTCGTGCGATGTCACGCGCTCAGCCCTCGGGGTGGATCAGGCCGCGCTCGTACGCCTTCACCAGGCGCTGTGGGACCTGGTAGACGACGCCGTCGACGGTGACCGGCACAAGCTGGGGCGTGGTCGCCTTCCACTGGGCGCGGCGGTGACGAGTGTTGCTGCGGGACATCTTCCGCTTGGGAACGGCCATCGTGAGACTCCTCGGTCCGGTTCTGACGCGGAGAGGCTATATGAAAATGGATGCCATTATCAATCTGGCTCTGTGTGGTCGAAGGACGGGTCCGAGAGCAGTGCCGCCTCGTCGACGGAGGAGGATCCGGTAGCCGCCGGGCGCTGGACCACCGGGTACGTGCCGGTCGTGCCGGCCTGGATGGACACGTAGAGGGCGACTGCGTCCCGGGTGCAGGTGGGACATTCGTCCCGCGAGCTCGCCATGCGTCTCGGGGGTGTTGCCGATGAGGACGCTCAGCACGCCCTTTGGCTGCGCCTCGCCGCTCGGCGCGCGGCGCTTCGGTTCGGCTTTCATGTCGAGGTGTCTTGCGGAGGGGAAGGCTGCCTCGGCTTTTCGGGCGTCCGCGTGCGGCCTCCTCGGTCCCCCTCGCGGGCCCGTGGAGTGCCGCACGCGGACAGGAGCGACCCTAAATGCTCATGGCATCCATTTTCAATGGGTGGGCGCCGGATGTGCGGTGGAGCCGGCGGCTACCAGGACGACTTGGTCACTCCCGGCAGGAATCCGGCGTGCGCCTGCTGTCGCGTGCGCACCCGCGAGAGGCCGAACTTGCGCAGATAGCCCCGGGGGCGCCCGTCCACGCTGTCGCGGTTGCGCACTCGGGTGGCGCTGGCGTTGCGCGGCTGTCGGCGCAGCTCCGCCTGGGCGGCCTCGCGTTCGGTGGCGGTGGAGGACGGGCGGCGGATGATCTCCTTGAGTTCGGCCCGCCGGGCCGCGTATCGCTCGACGACCTCCTTGCGCTTCTCGTTCTGCGCGATCTTGCTCTTCTTTGCCATCAGACCTTCCCTCCCAGCGTGCGGATGCGCGCCACGGCGGCCTCGATGCCGATCGTGTCCACGGTCTTGATCGCCCTGGCGCTCAGGGTCAGCCGGACGTGTCGCCCCTCGCTGGGCAGCCAGTAGCGCTTGCGCTGGATGTTCGGGTCGAACCGGCGCGAGGTGCGCCGATGCGAGTGGGAGATGTTGTTGCCGAAGCCGGGCTTGGCACCGGTCAGTTGGCAGTGGGCCGACATGGTTGCAGCCGCCCTTCTCGCCGAGAGGCGTATTGGTAATGGAAATCGTTGCCATATAGTACGGGTCATGGCACGCAACGAGATCCGCCCGGTCATCAAGCTCCGTTCGACGGCGGGCACCGGGTTCACCTATGTCACCCGCAAGAACCGGCGCAATGACCCGGACCGGCTGGTGCTCCGCAAGTACGACCCCGTCGTCGGCCGCCACGTGGACTTCCGCGAAGAGCGCTGACCCCAGCCCCCTGAACCCCAGCCCAACTCCGTCGAAAGGCCCTGCCATGAAGCCCGGAATCCACCCCGCCTACGAGCCCGTCGTCTTCCGCGACTCCGCCTCCGGCACCGCGTTCCTCACCCTCCCCCGAGCTCTCGGCTTCGCTCGAGCAGGGGGCACCCCCACCACCATGACCAGCGACAAGACCGTCGAGTGGGAGGACGGCAACACCTACCCGGTCGTGGACGTGGAGATCTCCTCCGCGAGCCACCCCTTCTACACGGGCACGGCGCGCGTTCTCGACACCGCCGGCCGCGTCGAGAAGTTCCAGCGCCGCTACGGAGCCCGATGATGGGCCACGAGCACCAGCTCCCCGTCGTCATCGTGGCCGGCCTGCACTCCGACGCCCGGACCGAGGTCGTCGACCGCCTCCTGAAGACCGTCCCCGGGAGTGTGGCGCTGCACCACGACCTGGCGGGAGCACCCGACGGCAGCGTCCTGCGGCTGATCCGCGACGCCGCCGGAATCGTCTCCCGCGGCGAGACGCCCCTGGTCAACGACTGCGCATGCTGCGCGCTGCGCGAGGACCTCGTTCCGGAACTGGAGCGGATGGCCGACAGCGGACTGACCCGGCTCGCGGTGGTCGAGTTGTGGGACTCGGTCGAACCGAAGGCCATGGCCGAGGTCATCGCCGGACACGGCGGAGACCGCCTCGCCCTGACGAACGTGATCACCGCCGTGGACCCCTCACTGGTCCTGCCCTACCTCGCCAACGGCGACGACCTGTCGGAAGCCGGCCTCGCGGCGGCCGCCACCGACCAGCGGACGGTCGGGGACACCTGGGCCAGGCAGCTGGAGTACGCGCCCGTCCTCGCCGTCGTCGACAACGACGAGGCCGACGACGAAGACCGAGCCCTCCTCGCGCAGCTGCACCCCACCGCGCGGCGCGTACCGGCAGGCTCCGTCGAACTCGCCCGGGCCGCCCTCGCCGGCTTCGACGTCGAAGCCGCGGCGGCCGCCCAGCACCCCGCGTGCGCGCTGCTGCCCCAGGAGGCCGACGAGGCCGGCGTCACCACCTTCGTCTGGCGCCGCCACCGGCCGTTCCATCCCGAGCGCCTCTACCAGGCCCTCGAGGACCTGTGCTGCGCCGCCGCCCGCAGTCGCGGCCGGTTCTGGCTCGCCGACCGGCCCGACACGCTGCTCGCATGGGACGCAGCGGGCGGAGCGTTGTGCGTGGAGAACGCCGGCCCCTGGCTGGCCTCGCTGCCGGACGCGGCCTGGGAGATGGTCCCGCCGATGCGCCAGGCGGCGGCCGCGCTCGACTGGCACCCGGACCACGGCGACTGCTGCCAGCACCTCGTCTTCACCTCGCCCGGCCTCGACCGGGACGGCCTCGAACGGCTCCTGGACTCCTGCCTCCTGACGGATGCGGAGTACGCGTCGGGGCGTGAGGCATGGAAGCACCTGCCCGCCGCCTTCGACGCCCTCCTCGACGCCGCCTGACACCCACCCGAACGCGACCCGTCCACGGCTGCTGCCGCCGGGACGGAACCTTTCTGCAAGGAGACGCCGCCATGGCCCGACGTACCGACCCCCGCAAGCCCGTCAAGTCCCGCCCCAACCCGCTCGACGCGGCCGGCATCACGTACATCGACTACAAGGACACCGACCTGCTGCGGAAGTTCATCTCCGACCGCGGCAAGATCCGCAGCCGCCGCGTCACCCGCGTGACCGCCCAGCAGCAGCGCGCCCTCGCCACCGCGATCAAGAACGCCCGCGAGATGGCCCTGCTGCCGTACGCGAGCCGCTGACCGGCGTACGCGAGGTCCGGTGGAAGAACGCCTCGGCCCGGGGGATAATCGATGTGATTGCCATTTCACTTCCCTTCCTAGGGAGGGCGTATGCATGGCGCGCCGATCCGTGTACGCGGAGTACTTCTGCTGGCGGCGCCCCTGACGCTGATGTGCACGGGTGTCGGCCCCGTGGGGGCGGCCCCCGCCCCCGTACCCGTGGTCGCCTCCACGAACGTGTACGGAGACGTCGTCGAGCAGATCGGCGGCGGGCGGGTGAGCGTGGTGTCGGTCATCAGCGACCCGGCCCAGGACCCGCACTCCTATGAGGCGAGCACACGTACCCAGCTGGAGCTCTCCCGGGCGGCGGTCGTCGTCGAGAACGGCGGTGGCTACGACGACTTCGTCGGCAGGATGCTGCGAAGTGCCGACAACCCCTCGGCCCAGGTGATCTCCGCCGTCCAGGTCTCCGGCAAAGAACCCGACGAGGACGGGGAGTTCAACGAACACGTCTGGTACGACCTGCCGACGATGAGCCGTCTCGCCGACCGGATCGCCCAAGCTCTCGGCAAGGCATCGCCCGCCGACGCCGACGCCTTCACGAAGAACGCCGAGAACTTCAAGGAAGAACTGACCAGCCTCGAAGCGCTGACGAACCGCATCGATGAACGGCAGGCAGGCACCCCGGTGGCGGTCACCGAACCCGTTCCGCTCTACCTGACCGAGGCATGCGGCCTGGTCGACAAGACGCCTCCCGCCTTCAGCGAGGCCGTCGAGGAGGGCGACGAGGTCCCGCCCAGGGCGCTCCAGGAGACGCTGGCACTGTTCACCGGCCGAGACGTGCGGGTTCTGGTGTACAACGAGCAGACCAGCGGAGCGCAGACGGAGAAGGTCAAGGACGTCGCCGAGGACCACGGGATTCCCGTGGTGTCGGTGACGGAGACGCTTCCGCAGGGCAAGGACTACCAGGGCTGGATGGCGGACAACATCACTGCCCTCGAGCGCGCCCTGGATCGCTGATGCAGCGCGCCGACCGCCTCGCGCCCCAGCCGCTTCCCCTGCGAACGGACGTGGGGGAGCGCGGAGACAGCGGCCCGCCGGCGGTGAGCCTGCGCGGAGCAGCGCTCGCATACGGCGACCGCGTGCTGTGGCGGGACCTGGATCTCGACGTGCGGCCGGGTGAGTTCCTCGCCGTGCTCGGCCCGAACGGGTCGGGAAAGACGAGCCTCCTGCGTGTCCTCCTCGGCCGGCTGCCGCTCACCGCCGGATCGGTCGCGGTCCTCGGCCGTCCCCCGCACCGGGCGGGCGGGCTCATCGGCTACGTCCCGCAGCAGACGGCGCTGCCCGCGCACACTCTGCTTCGTGCCCGGGATCTCGTACGACTCGGCCTGGAGGGGCACCGCTGGGGGTTTCCGCTCACCGGGAGGACGGCCCGCCGCAGGGTGGACGAGCTCCTGGACTCCGTCGGGGCGCTTCCGTACGCCGACGTCCCGGTCGGCCGGTTGTCGGGTGGTGAGCAGCAGCGGGTGCGGATCGCGCAGGCGCTGGCCACGGACCCGGAGATCCTGCTGTGCGACGAACCCCTGCTCTCCCTGGACCTCCAGCACCAGCGCACGGTCACCGATCTCGTGGACGGGCGGCGCCGGGCCGCCGGCACCGCCGTGGTGTTCGTGACCCACGAGATCAACCCGGTCCTCGGACCGGCGGACCGGGTGCTCTACCTCGCTGGGGGAGGGTTCCGGATCGGCCCGCCGGAGGAGGTGATGACCTCGGCCGTTCTCTCGCGGCTGTACGGCACCCAGGTGGACGTCATGCATGTGCGAGGCCGCATCGTGGTCGTCGGGGCGCCCGACGCGGCCCCCGCCCACCACCGAACAGCCCGATCCAACGGGGCCGGACCGTCATGAGCGAGCGGACCGTACTCGGCGCCGAGGATCCCGGCATCTGGCAGCAGATCTTCAACTTCACCGACTATGGCGATCTGCTCGCACTTGTCCCCCATACGTTGCTGGCAGGGGCCCTGCTCGGCATCGTAGGGGGCTTCGTAGGGGTCTTCGTGATCATGCGCGACCTGCCGTTCGCGGTGCACGGCATCAGCGAGCTGTCCTTCGCGGGTGCGGCGGGCGCCCTCCTGGCCGGGTTCAACGTCGTCGCCGGGTCCATCGTCGGCTCGCTGCTCGCCGCCGCCGCTATCGGTCTGCTCGGGGTCCGCGCGCGCGACCGTAACTCGGTGATCGGGATCATCATGCCGTTCGGGCTGGGGCTCGGCGTGCTGTTCCTCGCGCTCTACCAAGGCCGGGCCGCCAACAAGTTCGGCCTTCTCACCGGGCAGATCATCGCCGTCGACACCCCGCAGACAGCCTGGCTGGTGGCCACGTCCGCCGTCGTCCTCGCCGCCCTCGCGGTGCTCTGGCGACCCCTGACCTTCGCCAGCGCCGATCCGGACGTGGCCGAAGCCCGAGGCATCCCCGTCCGGGCTCTGTCCCTGGGATTCATGCTGATCCTTGGTCTCGCAGTCGCCCTGTGCGTCCAGATCGTCGGGGCACTGCTGGTGCTGGCCCTGCTCGTCACCCCGGCGGCGGCCGCGGCCCGGATCACCTCCTCCCCGGTACTGCTGCCCCTCCTGAGCGTCGTCTTCGCGCTCGCCGCCATGCAGGGAGGCATCCTGCTCGCCCTGGGCAGCAGCATCCCCATCAGCCCGTACGTGACGACCCTCGCGTTCCTGATCTACCTCGGCTGTCGCCTCGTGGGCTCCCGGCGGGCCGCCCGAACCGCTCGGGCCGTACCGGTCGCCGAGTCCCCGCATGTGACCCGCGTCTGAGGGGCCCGGCTCGACCTCGCGTGCGCCCGGGGTCCAGACTGGAAGAGAGGTCCGTCGCACTCTTCCGGGTGTGTGCGGAAGGAGGCGTTCATGCATCCCCTCGCCATAGTCGGCGCGACCGCCGGCAAGCTGGCCCACTACGCGGTGTCCGGCGTCGTAGGCGCCTTGATCCTGCAGAAACTGCCCGATGCGAAGCCGGCCGCGCGCAAGGCGCTGGTGGGCGGGCTCGCGGGCGGCATCGTGGCGGGCCGGTGGCTGTCGGAGGCCGCCGAGGAGGCCCGGCTCAAGGCCGGGGACATGCTCGCGGAGGCCCGTACCTCGCTCGGCGAGGAGGTTCCGCCGCCCTCGGCCGTCAAGGTCGACCACGACGACCACGACCACGAGCACTGATCATGTCGACGGTACTCGTCCGCTCGGTCGCGACGGGGCGGGCCCGGCTGACCGTGCCCTGGCTGCGGGACCGTCCCGGCTGCGCCGGCCTCGTCGACGACCGGCTCACCGGCCTCAGCGGCTTCCGGGCCCTGCGGATCTTCCCCCGCACGGGCAGCGTCGTGATCTGGATGGAGCCCGCCGACCTGGACGTGAAGGCCCTGGTCGACGCCCTCGGAGAAGCCCCGCCCCCTTCCGCCCCCGCCAAGGCCACCCGGTCCCTGCCCGACTCCTCCACCGGTGAGGTCGCCCGCCTCGTCGTCGGCGGGGCCGTCCTCGCCTTCGTCGCGCTGCGCCGGCTCCTCGCCCGCCCCCGGATCGGCATCGGCTCCTCCGGCTTCCTCGGCGTCGTCACCGTCTTCACCGGCCTGCCGTTCTTCCGCGGTGCCCTGCGCACCCTGCGCGGCCGAAGTCATCCGGGCACCGACACCCTGGTCACCGCGGCGACGGTCATCTCCCTGGTCCTGCGGGAGAACGTCGTCGCCCTCACCGTCCTGTGGCTGCTCAACATCGGCGAGTTCCTCCAGACCCTCACCCTGCGCCGCACCCGCCGCGCCATCGAGGACCTGCTCACCATCGGCGACGAGCGGGTCTGGCTGGTCCGCGAGGAAGGCGTGGAAGTCGAGGTCGCGCTGGAGCAGCTGGAGCCCGGGGACACCGTCGCCGTGTACGAGCACCACCGCATCCCCGTCGACGGCCACGTCGTCGGAGGCGAGGCCCTGGTCGACCAGGCCGCCGTCACCGGAGAGGCCCTGCCCGTCTACGCCCGCGACGGCGCCCACGTCTACGCCGGCACCATCGTCACCTCCGGCTCCCTCACCGTCCGCGCCGACTCCGTCGGCCGCGACACCACCGTCGGACGCATCATCACCCGCGTCGAGGAGGCCCAGACCGACCGCGCCCCCATCCAGACCGTCGCCGCCCGCTTCACCCAGCGCTTCGTCCCCGTCTCCTTCGCCCTGGCCGCCCTCACGTACGCGGTGACCCGTGACGCGCGCCGGGCGATGACGATGCTCCTGATCGCCTGCCCCTGCGCCGCCGGCCTGGCCACCCCGACCGCCATCAGCGCCGCCATCGGCAACGGCGCCCGACGCGGCACGCTCATCAAGGGCGGCACCCACCTCGAAGGCATCGGCCGGGTCACCGCCGTGGTCTTCGACAAGACCGGCACCCTGACCTTCGGCAAGCCGCTGGTCACCAGCGTCGTCACCCTCGGCGAACGCTTCGGCGCCGACGAGGTGCTGAGCCTGGCCGCCTCCGGCGAGCTCCACGCCCGCCACCCGCTGGCGCAGGCCATCGTCGCCCACACCGAGGAACAGCACCTGCACGTCCCCCTCCACCAGGCGTGCGAGGTCGTCCTCGGCATGGGCATGCGCGCCGAACTCGACGGCACCCGGCTCCTGGTGGGCAGCCCCGCCCTGCTGCGCCGGCACGGCATCGAGCTCACCGACGCCGCACAGGGCTGGACCGACCACCTCCGCCGCGGCGGCGAGACCGTCATCTGCCTGGCCCACGACGCCGACCTCATCGGCCTCCTCGGTGTCTCCGACGCCGTCCGCGCGGGCGCCGACACCGTCATACGACAGTTGCGCGACCTCGGCGTCTCGCGGCTCGTCCTGCTCACCGGCGATGCCCCGGAGACCGCGCAGGTCGTGGCCGACGCACTCGGTATCACCGAGGTTCACGCCCACGCCCTGCCCGAGGCCAAACTCCAGCTGATCCGCGACCTCCAGGCCGAGGGCCACACCGTCGCGATGGTCGGCGACGGCACCAACGACGCCCCGGCCCTCGCCCTCGCCGACGTCGGCATCACGATGGGCGAACACTCCTCCCATGTGGCCCTGGAGACCGCCGACATCGCCCTCGCGGGCAACGACCTGCGCCAGGTCCCCGCGGTTGTCGAACTCAGCCGCCACACCTTGCGCGTCGTACGGCAGAACTACGGCCTCGCCATCGGCGTCAACCTGCTCGGCCTCGTCGCCGGCGCCGGCGGCTCCATGAACCCCGTGCTGGCCGCCCTCCTCCACAACACCAGCAGCATCGCGGTCGTCGGGAACTCCGCCCGCCTGGTCAACCACACCCCGCACCTCCCGCACGTGAGCGAAGAGGTCCTGCACGCGGCACCCCTGGAGGAGCGCCGAGTCCGCTGACTACCACTCCACAGGGGGTCCGCCAGTGCGAGTCCGCGATGCCATCAACGAACGGAACGGGCCCCTGGCTCGGTGGCTCGAACACTCCTCGCCGGCGATCACCCTCGTTCCTGTGCTCTCTTCATGCCGGAAGCCGGCAGCAAGGGGCGCGGCACCATTGAGGGTCTGCTTGGGAGCGGGGAGACCGGCTCGCCGGCCGAAACTCCCCAGATTCTCCCCAGGGCTCACCACGTATGGTCCGCCCGGTCGTAGACCGCAGAGTCCTTCCGTTGATTTCCAGGGGACTGAGGCGTATAGCCTGAGGAAATGCTTACAGAGGTGACAGCGACCCGCTACGTCACGCCCCTGCGCGAGGGCGGCTCGCTCCCCGGGATCGTCGAGGCCGACGATTACGGAACGTACGTCATGAAGTTCACCGGTGCCGGGCAGGGGCGGAAGACGCTGGTCGCCGAGGTCGTCTGCGGGCAGCTCGCGCGGCGGCTCGGGCTGCGGGTGCCCGAGTTGGTCGGGATCCAGCTCGATCCCGTGATCGGGCTCTCCGAGCCCGATCAGGAGGTGCAGGAGCTGCTCAAGGCGAGCGGGGGGCTCAACCTCGGGATGGACTACCTGCCCGGGTCCCTCGGGTTCGATCCGCTCGCCTACGAGGTGGATCCGAAGGAGGCCGGCAAGGTCGTCTGGTTCGACGCCGTCATCAACAACGTCGATCGGTCCTGGCGCAATCCGAACATGCTCGTCTGGCACGGCGACCTCTGGCTCATCGACCACGGCGCCACCATGATCTGGCACCACAACTGGCCCGGCGCCCAGGCCTCCGCCGCGAAGCCGTACGACGCCTCCGACCATGCCCTCGCGCCGTTCTCGCCGGACATCGCCGCCGCCGCTGCCGAGCTGGCGCCGCTGGTCACCCGGGAGCTCCTGGAGGAGGTCGCCGCCGACGTGCCCGACGAGTGGCTCGTCGACGAGCCCGGCTTCGACACGACCGACGCGCTCCGGCAGGCCTACGTCGAGGCGCTGCTGCCGCGCGCCGCGACCATCCACGAGCGCATCACCCTCGGCCCGCGCGTCGAGCGTGGGCCCGCGCAGCCGCCCGGCTGGCTCGCCGAGCGTCTCGCCCCCCGGCACTCCACCCAGAAGGACCGCACCACGTGACCGACCGCGATGTCTTCGAGTACGCGCTGCTGCGCGTCGTGCCACGCGTCGAGCGCGGTGAGTGTTTCAACGCCGGTGTGGTGGTCTACTGCCGCGCCAAGTCCTTCGTCGCCGCCCGGACCCACCTCGACGAGGGCAAGCTTCGCGCACTCGACCCCGGTGCCGACGTCGTCGGCGTACGGGCCGCCCTGCACGCCGTCGAGGGGGTCTGCCTCGGCGGCGAGGACGCGGGGCAGGCGTCAGGTGACGACGCGGGACGGCGCTTCCGGTGGCTCATCGCGCCCCGGTCCACGGTCGTCCAGCCGGGCCCGGTGCACACCGGTCTCACGGCCGATCCCGAGGGTGAGGTCGACCGGCTGCTCGACCTGCTGGTGCGCTGAGTGAGCCGGTGCACCCGGTGGGCCGTTGACACCGGGTGCCAGGGCTTCTAGCGTCTCGTCTGCGAAGGTACTAAGCGGTCGCTCATGTGCATGAGGGACGCACCGTGCGGCCGCCACCAGGGATGATCCAAGGGCGAGGAGAATCAGCATGTCGACCACCGAGCAGCGCGTAGCCGTCGTCACCGGCGCGGCGCGGGGCATTGGAGCGGCGACCGCCGTACGGCTGGCCGCCGAGGGCCGTGCCGTCGCCGTACTCGACCTCGACGAGGCGGCCTGCAAGGACACCGTCGAGAAGATCACCGCCGCCGGTGGCACCGCCATCGCCGTCGGCTGCGACGTCTCCGACAGCGCGCAGGTCGAGGCCGCCGTCGCCCGCGTGGCCACCGAGCTCGGCGCGCCGACGATCCTCGTCAACAACGCGGGCGTGCTCCGCGACAACCTGCTCTTCAAGATGTCCGAGTCCGACTGGGACCTGGTCATGAACGTCCACCTCAAGGGCGCCTTCCTGATGGCCAAGGCCTGCCAGAAGCACATGGTGGACGCGGGCTTCGGCCGGATCGTCTCGCTCTCCTCGTCCTCCGCGCTCGGCAACCGCGGCCAGGCGAACTACGCGGCGGTCAAGGCCGGTCTCCAGGGCTTCACCAAGACCCTCGCCAAGGAGCTGGGCAAGTTCGGCATCACGGCCAACGCCGTCGCCCCGGGCTTCATCGTCACCGAGATGACCGCGCAGACCGCCGAGCGCGTCGGCATGGGCTTCGAGGACTTCCAGGCCGCGGCCGCCTCCATGATCCCGGTGCAGCGCGTCGGCCGGCCCGAGGACGTCGCCAACGCCATCGCCTTCTTCGCGGGCGACGACGCCGGCTTCGTCTCCGGCCAGGTCATGTACGTGGCCGGCGGCCCGCTCAACTGACGCCCGCGCGAGAAGAGGAGACGTACATGAGCAGCAAGGAACTGCCCGAGCTGTCCGGCAAGGTCGCCCTCGTCACCGGCGCGAGCCGGGGCATCGGCTACGGCGTCGCCGAGGCCCTCGTCGCCCGCGGCGACCGGGTCTGCATCACCGGCCGCGGCGAGGAGGCCCTCAAGGAGGCCGTCGAGCAGCTCGGCTCCGACCGGGTGATCGCCGTACCCGGAAAGGCCCACGACGAGGCGCACCAGGCCGCCGCCGTAGCGGCGACCATGGAGGCCTTCGGGCGGGTCGACTTCCTGGTGAACAACGCCGGGACGAACCCGGTGTTCGGGCCGATGGCCGATCTCGACCTGAATGTGGCCCGCAAGGTCTACGAGACGAATGTGATCTCCGCGCTCGGATTCGCCCAGAAAACCTGGCACGCCTGGCAGAAGGAGCACGGCGGCGCGATCGTGAACATCGCGTCGGTCGCCGGAGTCTCCCCCTCGCCGTTCATCGGCGCGTACGGCATGAGCAAGGCCGCGATGATCAATCTGACCCTTCAGCTGGCGCACGAATTCGCGCCAGTCGTCCGCGTCAACGCGATCGCCCCGGCCGTGGTGAAGACCAAGTTCGCGCAGGCTCTCTACGAAGGCCGCGAGGCGGAGGCGGCCGCGGCCTACCCGCTCGGCCGTCTCGGCGTCCCGGAGGACATCGGCGGCGCCGCGGCGTTCCTCACCTCCGACCAGTCGGACTGGATCACGGGCCAGACTCTCGTGGTCGACGGCGGGATTTTCCTCAACGCCGGTGTCGGGTGACCGATATCCGGACACTCGCTTGAATTTCTGACCGGTTTGACCCCGGTTAATCGTTGAATGCCTCAAGTGCCCCGTCAGGGTCGAACATTGATCTGGCGGGGCACTGCGGTATGGTCGGCCGACCCAAGGCTGAACGAGGAGCGTGCGCACGTGTTCAACCGGACCAGTCTGCAGGTCGCTGCAGCCCTTGCGTCCATATCCCTGGTGTCCGGATGCGGCATGTTTTCGGACAGTGAGTCCGCGGCGGACCAGAGAATCGTGGTCGGCACGACGAGTTCTCCCACCACGCTCGATCCGGCGGCCTCTTGGGACAATTCCTGGGAGCTGTTCCGTAATGTCTTCCAGACGCTGGTGAGTTTCCCGACGGGCAGCACGTCCCCGCAGTCCGACGCGGCCGACTGCAAATTCACCGACACCTCCAGCCGGATCTTCGAGTGCACGCTCGAGGACGGGCTGAAGTTCTCGAACGGCAACCCGCTCGACGCCGAGGCCGTACAGCATTCGATCGAGCGCATCCGGAAGATCAACGCCGACGGCGGCCCGAACGGGATGCTGGCCTCGCTCGACAAGATCGAGACGGTCAACGACCGCACGATCGTCTTCAAGCTGAACAAGCCCGACGCGACCTTCCCCTTCATCCTGGCGACCCCCGCCATGTCGCTGGTGGACCCGGCCGAGTACCCGGCGGACAAGCTCCGCGAGGACGGCAAGCTCACCGGCTCCGGCCCGTACGTCCTCGACGAGTACACCGAGGGCGAGTCGGCCGAGCTGACCAAGAACCCCACCTACAAGGGGTTCGCGGACCGGAAGAACGCCGGCGTGACCATCCGGTACTTCAAGGAGTCCGAGCCGATGGTCCAGGCGCTGAAGAAGAAGGAGATCGACGCCACCTACCGCGGTCTCACCGCCGAGGAGGTCGTCGACCTCCAGGACGCCAGCGACGCCAACGAGCACCTCCAGCTGATCGAGTCGACCGGCGCGGACATCCGCTACCTCGTCTTCAACGCCCAGGACACCACCGTCGCCAAGGAGCCCGTCCGCCGGGCGATCGCCCAGCTCGTCGACCGCGAGGAGCTCGTCAACAAGGCGTACAAGGGCACGGCCGAGCCGCTGTACTCCATGGTCCCGAAGGGCATCGTCGGCCACACGACCGAGTTCTTCGACCGCTTCGGCGAGCCGAGCGTCTCCAAGGCGCGGGACATCCTGCGCGACGCCGGGATCAAGAAGCCCGTCGACCTGACGTTCTGGTTCACCACCGACCGGTACGGTTCCGGCACCGCGCTGGAGTTCGCCGAGCTCAAGCGGCAGCTGGACTCCTCGGGGCTCTTCCAGGTGACCCTGAAGAGCAAGCCGTGGAAGGAGTTCGCCGCCGACTACCAGAAGGGGCAGTACCCGATCTTCGGCCGAGGCTGGTTCCCCGACTTCCCGGACGCCGACAACTTCATCTCCCCGTTCGTCGGCAAGCAGAACGCCCTCGGGACGCCGTACGTGAGCCCCGAGATCACCGACGAGATCCTGCCGAAGTCGCGGCGCGAGACCGACCGCGGGGCGGCCGTGACCCAGTTCCGCAAGGCGCAGGAGATCATGGTCGAGGACGTCCGGTTGCTCCCGCTGTGGCAGGGCAAGCTCTACATCGCGGCGAGCGAGGACATCGGCGGCGCCGAGCGCGCGCTCGACCCGCAGACCGTCATGCAGATGTGGGAGCTCAGCCGCCGGGCCAGCTGGTAGTCGGTCGTTGTCAGTGGCCCCCGGTAGGTTCTGAGGCGTAGAAGAGATCGCCTACCGGAGGTTGTTGACGTGACCGACACCGACATTGTGCCCGCGTCCTGGCGCGGCGTCCTCGGGGACGAGCTGCAGAAGCCGTACTTCAAGCAGCTGACCGAGTTCGTCGAGGAGGAACGGGCCAACGGGCCGGTCTACCCGCCGCGCGAGGAGGTCTTCGCCGCGCTCGAGGCGACGCCGTACGACAAGGTGAAGGTCCTGATCCTCGGTCAGGACCCGTATCACGGGGAGGGGCAGGGGCACGGCCTCTGCTTCTCCGTCCGGCCGGGCGTCAAGACCCCGCCCTCCCTGCGGAACATCTACAAGGAGATGCAGGAGGAGCTGGGCCACCCCGTGCCGGACAACGGCTATCTGATGCCGTGGGCCGAGCAGGGCGTGCTGCTGCTCAACGCGGTCCTCACCGTCCGGGCCGGCGAGGCGAACTCGCACAAGGGCCAGGGCTGGGAGAAGTTCACCGACGCCGTGATCCGCGCCGTGGCCTCGCGGCCGGACCCGGCGGTCTTCGTGCTCTGGGGGAACTACGCGCAGAAGAAGCTCCCGCTGATCGATGAGGAGCGGCACGTCGTCGTCAAGGGCGCCCACCCCTCCCCGCTGTCGGCGAAGAAGTTCTTCGGGTCCCGTCCCTTCACGCAGATCGACGCGGCGATCGCCGCCCAGGGCCACGAGCCGATCGACTGGCGCGTCCCCAACCTCGGCTGAGCCGTCCGGCGGGCCGCCACCCGAGCCTGTGCCGGATCGGGGGCCTCGGCGGTTAGCGTCGGAGCCCCCGGACGGTGAGCGCGTGGAGGCCCGCAGTGACCGAGCAGCAGCAGGTGGCGGACGACGGCGTCCTGACCCGGATCGGGCAGGCGACGATGCTGCTCCACGGCGGGGACCGGGAGGAGGCGCGCAACCGGTTCGGCGAGCTGTGGGCGCAGATCGGCCCGGACGGCGACCGCCTGCACCGCTGCACGCTGGCGCACTACATGGCCGACGCCCAGGACGACCCCGACGCCGAGCTGGCCTGGGACCTGCGGGCCCTCCTCGCGGCCGAGGAGTCGGCCGAGGAGCGGCCGGCCGCCCATGAGGCGGCCGTCGCGCTCAGGGCTCTGTACCCCTCGCTCCACCTCAACCTGGCCGCCGACTATCTGAAGCTTCAGCGCCGCGACGCGGCCCGGATCCATCTCGACCGGGCCCGTGCCGCCTCGGACGCCCTGGACGACGACGGTTACGGCGACGGGGTCAGGGCCGCGATCGAGCGCCTGGAGGCGCGGCTGCGGGAGCGGTAGCGGCCCTCGCCCCCGCCCGCCCCAGGTCGATCACCCGACAGGGTTGCCGACCGCGTCGCCCGTCACTCGCCCGTCGCCCCGTCGATGCGTTCGCGCAGCAGGTCCGCGTGGCCGTTGTGGCGGGCGTACTCCTCGATCATGTGGACGTAGATCCAGCGTAGGTTGAACACCTCGCCGCTCGGGTGCTTGCCCGCGCCCACGTCGTCGAGCCCATGGGCCGCCGCGGCGGCGCGCGCCGCCTCGATCTCCCGCTGCCAGGTGGCGTGGGCCTCCTCCCAGCCGTCCGCCTCGCCGACCCGGAACGAGCGGTCCCGGTCCTGGTCCGTGTTGTAGATCCGCTCGGCGCTCTCCCCGGCCAGGATCCGCCGGAACCAGCCGCGCTCCACGTCGGCCATGTGGCGGACCAGGCCGAGCAGGGTGAGGTCGGACGGGGGAGCGGAGGCCGTGCGCAGCTGGGCCTCGTCGAGGCCGCGGCACTTCAGGGCGAGGGTCTGCCGGTGGTAGTCGAGCCGGCCTTCGAGCATCTCGCGCTCGCCGGCGAGGGTGGACGGTTCGGTACGCGCGCTGTCGTCGACGGAGGTCATCCGGGCATCCTGGCCCACAGCCGGGGCCGGCGCCAGTGGAAACGAGGGGGCGTTCACCCGCCGAGCATGCCCCGCAGCAACTCCTGGAATCCGGTGCGCAGTTCCGCGCGGCTGGGTACGGCCTCGTGGAACGAACCCGCCGCGCAGGAGAACATCAGCCCCTCGGACCAGGCGATCAGGGAGAGGGCGTGCCGCTCCGGGGCGGTCGAGCCCGCGGCCGCCATCATCGCGATCAGCGGTCCGTGGAACGCCGCCGAACCCGCCGCGTCGAAGAAGGCACGGAGTTCGGGACGCCGGGTGGCCTCCAGGGCGAGCTCGTACCGCGAGACGAGCAGGGCGCGGTGGTCGGTGAGGTACCGGTGCAGGGCCAGGGAGAGGGCGTCCACGAGGGCGTCGGGACCGTCCCCGGGTCCGGGCATCTCGTCCAGGGTGAGGACGCGCGCCTCCCGCTCGACCTGCCTGCGGACCGCCGTTTCGAGCAGCGCCTGCCGGGTCCGGGCGTGGTTGGACGTCGACCCCTGCGGCAGTCCGGCGCGCTCGTCGACGGCGCGGTGGGTCAGCCCGCGCATCCCGCGCTCGACGAGCAGGTCGAGCGCTGCGTCGCCGATCAGGGTGGGGCGGGAGGGGGCCGGGGCGGGGGAGTCCGGATCGGAGGGTTCCGGATGGGTGGGTTCCGGGGTGCGGGCGGTCATGGGGACAACCTATCGACCATCGTATCGCCTGCGTGACTACAGCTGTAGTACCGTCTTCTCGTAGCGGCACTACAGCTGTAGTTGCCGAGAGTGTCCGTCGAAGGAGAAGCCATGGAACAGCACCGTGCCGTCGTGATCGGAGCCGGCATCGGCGGGCTCACGGCCGCCGTCGCTCTCCACCGGCGCGGCTGGGACGTCACCGTCCTGGAGCGGGCGACAGCGCTGACCCCGGTCGGGGCGGGCATCGGCCTCGCCCCCAACGCCCAGCGCGCCCTGGACGTCATCGCCCTCGGCGACCGGGTCCGCGCGCTCTCCGCCTGGCAGGGCGACGGCGGCATGCGCGCGCCCGACGGCCGCTGGCTCGCCCGGACCAGCGCCCGCGCCGCCGCCGACCGCTTCGGCGGACCGCTCGTCCTGCTGCACCGCGCGACCCTCGTCGAGATCCTCACCGCCGCCCTTCCCGAGGGCGTCGTGCGGACAGATGCGCCCGCCTCCGTCACCGACCCCGGCGACGACGAACGGCCCGCCGTCGTCCGCACCCCGCACGGCGACCTCCACGCCGAACTGGTCGTCGCCGCCGACGGCATCCACTCGGCGGTCCGCAGCCGCCTGTTCCCCGACCACCCAGGACTCCGCTACTCCGGATTCACCACGTGGCGCGTCGTCATCCCCGCCCCCGACCGCCCCTTCGCCCCGCACGAGACCTGGGGCCGCGGCCGCCTCTGGGGCACCCAGCCCCTCAAGGACGGCCGTGTGTACGCCTACGCCATGGCCGCCGCCCCCGAAGGTGCCCACGCCCCCGACGACGAACGGGCCGCGCTCCAGCGGCTCTTCGGCGACTGGCACCACCCGGTCCCCGAGATCCTGGCCGCCGTCGCCCCCGACGCCGTCCTGCGCCACGACGTCCACCACCTGCCGGACCCCCTGCCCGCCTTCCACCACGGCCGCGTGGCCCTGCTCGGTGATGCCGCCCACGCCATGCAGCCCACCCTCGGCCAGGGCGGCAACCAGGCCATCGAGGACGCCGTCGTCCTGGCCCACCACGCGGGCCCCGGCCTCCCGCCGAGCCGCGCGCTCGCCGCGTACACGGCCGACCGGCTCCCGCGCACCACCGCCATCGTGCGCAAGGCCGCCCGCACCGGCCGGCTCACCCTGCTCTCCGCCCGGCCCGCCGTCGCCGCCCGCGACGCGCTCATCACGGCCGTCTCGCGCTTCGGCCCCGGCCTCGTCCTGCGCGGCTTCGACGGCATCGCCGACTGGCGGCCGCCGCTCCGCGACGATCTGCCCCGCGTAAGCTGACCGGCGCGAACAGCACCTCGAACAAGCGCTAGGGAGAACCCGTGAAGGTCGGCTGCATCGGACTCGGCGACATCGCGCAGAAGGCATATCTCCCCGTCCTGGCCGCCCTTCCCGGGGTCGAACTCCACCTGCAGACACGGACGAAGGCGACCCTGGACCGGGTCGCCGAGGCCCACCACGTGCCGGCCGACCGGCGCCACCAGGATCTCGACTCACTGCTCTCCGCCGGACTCGACGCCGCCTTCGTGCACGCGCCGACCGCCGTGCACCCCGAGATCACCACCCGGCTCCTCCAGGCCGGCGTCCCGACGTACGTCGACAAGCCGCTGGCGTACGAGTACGCCGACTCCGAGCGGCTCGTCGAGCTCGCCGAGGCTCGCGGGGTGAGTCTGGCCGTCGGCTTCAACCGCAGGCTCGCCCCCGGGTACGCCCAGTGTCTCGACCACCCGCGCGAGCTGATCCTCATGCAGAAGAACCGGGTCGGGCTGCCCGAGGACCCGCGCACCCTGGTCCTCGACGACTTCATCCACGTCGTCGACACCCTGCGCTTCCTGCTGCCCGGCGAGATCGAGCACACCGACGTACGGGCCCGGATCCGCGACGGGCTCATGCACCACGTCGTGCTCCAGCTCTCCGGCGACGGCTTCACCGCCATCGGCATGATGAACCGGAGGAACGGTTCCACCGAGGAGATCCTCGAGGTCTCGGGCCAGGACACGAAGCGTCAGATCCTCAACCTGGCGGACATCGTCGACCACAAGGGCCAGCCGACGGTCCGCCGGCGTGGCGACTGGGTGCCCGTGGCCCGCCAGCGCGGCATCGAACAGGCCGTCCTCGCCTTCCTCGACGCGGTGAAGGACGGCCGCACGCTCAGCGCCCGCGACGCTCTCCGGACCCACGAGCTGTGCGAGCGCGTGGTGCGCGAAGCGTCGACGCAGGCGTCCTGAGCGCGCCCATGCCCTCGGCGGCGCAGAGCGCGGCCAGGGCGGTCAGGGCGAGGTACAACGGCCAGTCCCCGTACCGGACGTAACCCGTGGTCGTCCGCGAGAGCGGTACGTCGTAGACGGCCGCCGCGCTCCGGTCGGTGCCCAACGGCGTGCCGATCCGGCGCCCGTCGGGGCCGTACGCGGCGCTGATGCCGGTCAGCGTCGCGTGCACCATCGGGCGGCCGGTCTCCGCCGCGCGCAGGGCGGCGAGCGAGGCGTGCTGCGCGGGCGCCCAGCTGTCCTGGAAGGTGGAGGTCGCCGACTGGGCGATCAGCACGGCGGCGCCGTCGCGGGTGAGCCGGCGGCTCATGTCGGGGAACGCGGACTCGAAGCAGACCAGCGGACCGATACGGAGCTGCGGACGGCCGCCCTCGGCGGGCACCGTCATCACCACCGGCTCCGTGCCGCGCCGCCGGTCCTCGTCGGCCGCCTTGCCCATGGAGGTCACCCAGCCGAGGACCGGGCGCGCCGGGATGTACTCGCCGAACGGCACGAGCCGCATCTTGTCGTACCGGTCGCCCGTCGGCCCCTCGGGCCCGATCAGGACGCTGCTCTTGAAGATGCCCGGCCGGTCGGAGCGCCGGGCGTCCACGTTGACGAGGATCGGCGCGTCCACGGTCCGGGAGAGGGCGGTCAGCCGCTTCGCGTAGTCGGGGCGGGCGCTGAGATCGGAGCCGACGCTGCTCTCGCCCCACACGACCAGGTCGAGGTCCTGGCCCGCGAGTTCCCGGGTGAGCTCCTCGCCACGGGCGAACCTCCGCTCGGCGCCGCCCGGACCGTCGTACAGCCCGGGCTGGACGACGGCGATCCGCGCCGTGCCCTGCTCGCGCGGTGGGCCGACACCCCACCAGACCGTGCCCACGACCAGGGCGCACACCACGAGGCCGACGAGCGCCGTCATCCGCACGGCGGCCGTCGACACCACGAGGAGGGCGACTGCGGTGTTCACCGCGACCACCAGGAGGGACACCAGCCAGACGCCGCCGACGGAGGCGAGCCGCAACGCCGGGGCCACCTGCCACTGACTGGCGCCGAGCAGACCCCACGGGCCGCCCAGGCCCTCCCAGGAGCGGACGAGTTCGATGAGCAGCCAGCCCGAGGGGACGACGACCAGCGCGGCCGCCGCGCGCGTTCCTGACGCCCCGTCGCTCAGCATCGCCCGCACCAGCCAGCCCCACGGCAGCCACAACAGACCGAGCAGGGCGGCGACGACGAGGATGAACACGTGCAGGCTCGGCATGAGCCAATGGTGCACGGCCAGCATGAAGCCGACCCCGCCCAGCCAGCCCTCGAGGCCCGCGCGGCGCGCGGTCGGCGCGGTGCGGAGCAGCAGCAGCCAGGGGACGAGCGCGACGTACGCGAACCACCAGAGGGCGGGCGCGGGGAAGGCGAGCGCGGGCAGCGCGCCGGACACGACCGCGGCCACGGCGCGTGCGCCCCGGTGGGGCGTCTGCGCGGGGGCGTGCGGGGCCCGGTGGGGCGTCGTCGCGGCGGGGGGCGCGGCGTCGGTACCGCGACCACCGCGACGGCCGAACGGATTCCGCATGCCGCGTCGCCTCCAGGTGTCGCCTCCAGTGTGCGCCGTACGACGGCCCCCGGCTGTGCCCGCCACGAGTGCGACAGGGCTACAAGCGGCGCCACTTCTCCTCGACGACCACCGAGCGCAGCCGCCAGCCGGCGTCCGTCCGCGCCAGGGCGAAGGCGTAGCGGCCGCCGCAGACGAAGTCCTCGCCCGACTCGAACCGCATCGGGTTCACGTAGTCGGCGCGCACGTCCGCGCTGTCGCCGGGATAGCCGCCGAGGTCCTGGATCCGGACGCGCCGGTTCACGATGAGGTGCTGGCGCACCGGGAACAGCCGCATCGTCTCGGCGAGCCAGTCGGCGACCTCGGCGACGGGCCCCTCGACCCCACCGGAGCCGCGGTAGTCGGCGCGGCCGTCGCGGGTGAACAGCGCCCGGTAGCCCGCCCAGTCGGAGTCGTCCACGGCCACCGCGTATCCGGTGACGAGGTCGTCGATGGCCATCCGGTCCATCACGGTCGCGAGATCCACGCGCTGCGTCATCGCTTCAGTGTCGGGCAGCGGGACGCGCGGGCCAAGAGCCGTGCGTGCGCCGCGGGATCTTTTGCCGCCCGGCTCCAGCGGGTGTCTATGCCGCCTCCCAGCGGTGGGGGCGGCCGCCGCGCCATTCCACCAGGTGGGGGTCGTCGAGGATCATGTCGGCGTCTTCGAGGCCCGCTCTGCGCAGGAACTCGACGAGGTCGGTGTCGTTGTGCGCCAGGCCCACGATCTGTCCGCGGACGGTGACGCGCCGCCCGCCGCCGGGGGACGGGCGGTGCACGACGATGGGTGCTTGCCAGGCCATGGTTCCAGGGTGCGGTGCGCACCCGAAGATCGCCCGGCGGTGGGCGGCGCGGAGAGTGGTGCGGGGAGCGGTGCGGGTCAGCTGCCGGACTCGCCCGCGTGGGGGCTCAGGACGTCCGTGCCGACCAGGACGAAGAGCAGGATGCCGAGCAGGATCCGGTAGATCACGAAGGGCATGAAGCTCTTGGTGGTGATGAACTTCATGAACCACGCGATGACGGCGTAGCCGACGCCGAACGCGATGATCGTGGCGAAGACCGTGGGGCCCCACGACACATGGCCGCCCTCGGCCGCGTCCTTCAGCTCGAAGAGCCCCGAGGCCAGAACGGCCGGGATGGCGAGCAGGAAGGAGTAGCGGGCCGCCGCCTCGCGGGTGTACCCCATCAGCAGACCGCCGGAGATCGTCGCGCCCGACCGGGAGACGCCGGGGACCAGAGCCATCGCCTGGCACAGGCCGAAGATCAGGCCGTCCTTCACACTGAGTTCCTTGAGCGTCTTGCGCTCGCGGATGGCGCGGTGTCTGCCGCCGACCTCGTCCCGTGCGGCCAGCCGGTCCGCGACACCGAGGACGATGCCCATGACGATCAGGGTGGTGGCCGTGAGCCGCAGGTCGCGGAAGGGGCCCTCGATCTGGTCCTTCAGCGTCACGCCGAGGACACCGATCGGGATCGAGCCGACGATGACGAGCCAGCCCATCTGGGCGTCGTGGTCGCTCCGCATCGACTTGTCCCGCAGCGAGCGGAACCAGGCCGAGACGATCCGCGCGATGTCCTTGCGGAAGTAGATGAGGACGGCCGCCTCCGTACCGATCTGGGTGATCGCGGTGAAGGCCGCGCCCGGGTCCTCCCAGCCGGCGAAGGCGGCGGTGAGGCGGAGGTGCGCGCTGGAGGAGATGGGAAGGAACTCCGTCAGCCCCTGGACGAGTCCGAGGATGAATGATTCGAACCAACTCATGGGGCTAGGGCCGTCCCGAATGTGCTCGTGCCGTCAGAAAAGGCGGTCGCGTCTCGGATCGGAGATCAACCGCCGGTCGTTGCGCAGCGTACCGTCCTCGGATGAAGGCCCAGCCCCAGGGGCCGGGGTCTCAGCGGTCCGCGGGAGCCGTCGGCTCCACCGGGCCCGCTGCCGGTCCCACGGGGCCCGCTGTGGTCCAGCCGGCCGAGCGCACATGGTGCGTGAGGCTCTCGCCGTCCGCCTCGCCGCCGCAGCAGGCGCAGACCACGCGCGGGCTGAGCACCTCCCCGCACGCGTGTTCCAGGACCACGGGGCGGTCCTCGGCGTTCAGATGGCGGTCGCCCCAGGCCATCAGCGTCAGGAGGACGGGCTGCAGCTCCCGCCCGGCGGCCGTGGCCCGGTACTCGTAGCGCATCGGACGCTCGCTGTACGGCACCTTCTCCAGGATCCCGGCCTCCACCAGGCGCTTCAGGCGCGCGGTGAGGATGTCGCGCGGGGCTCCGGTGTTCCGGGCGATCCGGTCGAAGCGGCGCACGCCGAGGGAGATCTCGCGCAGCACCAGCAGGGAGTACTTCTCGCCGACGAGGGCGAGGGTGTCGGCGATCGAGCAGGGGCGGGGAGCGGCCTTCATGAGCCCCAGCCTAAGGCAGCGGACAGGTATGGGTTTGAAAGTCCAACTCGCTGGGCTATGTTACTGGCAGGTGTTAGTCCAGAAATCCAACTCACCAGGTGATCGAGGAGCCGTCATCATGCGCGACGCCGTCATCGTCGAAGCGGTCCGCACACCCATCGGCAGGGGGAAGACGGGCGGCGCCCTGTCCGACGTGCACCCCGTCGCCCTGCTCTCCCACACCCTGCGCGCCCTCGTCGAGCGCAGCGGCATCGACCCGGCGCTCGTCGACGACGTCATCGGCGGCACCGTCGACCAGGTCGGCGAGCAGGCCATGAACACCACGCGGTACGCCTGGCTCGGCGCCGGCTTCCCCGAGTCGGTGCCCGCCACCACCGTCGACCGGCAGTGCGGCTCGTCCCAGCAGGCCGTGCACTTCGCGGCGCAGGGGGTGCTCTCGGGGGCGTACGACATCGCGATCGCCTGCGGGGTCGAGTCGATGAGCCGGGTCCCGATGTGGTCGAACGTGCCGCCCGGCGCGGACCCCTTCGGACCCGGCGTCGCCGAGCGGTACCCGGAGGGCCTCGTCCCGCAGGGGATCAGCGCGGAGCTCATCGCCGCGAAGTGGTCGATCGGGCGCGAGACCATGGACGCCTTCGCCGCCTCCTCGCACGCCAGGGCCGCGCGGAGCTGGGAGGCCGGGCTCTTCGACGCCGAGGTCGTCCCGTACGGAGACGTCCGGCGCGACGAGTCCGTACGGCCCACGACCACGCCGGAGATCCTCGCCGGGCTGCGGCCCGCCTTCGAGGACCCCGGCTTCGCCGAGCGCTTCCCGCAGATCGAGTGGTCGGTGACGGCGGGCAACAGCAGCCCGACCAACGACGGCGCCTCGGCCGTCCTCGTCATGGCCGCCGAGACCGCGGAACGGCTCGGGCTGCGCCCGCTCGCCCGGCTGCACAGCTTCGCGGTGACCGGCTCCGATCCGCTGCTCATGCTGACCGGCGTGATCCCGGCGACGGAGAAGGTGCTGCGGCGGGCCGGGCTCGGCCTCGCCGACGTCGATCTCTTCGAGATCAACGAGGCGTTCGCCAGTGTGGTGCTCGCCTGGCAGCAGGAGACCGGCGCGGACCCGGCCAAGGTCAACGTCCACGGCGGCGCGATCGCGCTCGGCCACCCGCTCGGCGCGAGCGGCACCCGTCTCACCACCACCCTGGTCCACGCCCTGCGCGCCCGGGGCGCCCGCTACGGCCTCCAGGCGATGTGCGAGGCGGGCGGCCTGGCCAACGCGATGATCGTCGAGGCGCTCTGAGGCCTCCGCGTCTCGCTGCGGCTAGCGCGGCTCCCCGGCCCCCGTCGTCTCCAGGGGGCGGGCCCGGAACGGTTCCGGCGCCGACGTGGGGGCCGCGGCCGTCGCCCGGGCGCGCAGGCCGTGCCGCTTGCGCCAGGCCACGACCGCCGCGGCGAGGCCGGAGAGAACGATGAAGCCCGTCGAGATCAGGAACGCGGGCGAGGTCGGCGACGCGGCCTCGCTCCCCGCCACCACGTACGCCGCCGTGTTCGGGATCGAGCCGAGCCCGGTCGCGAGCAGGAACGGCGCGTACCCCATGCGGGAGACGGCGGCGCAGTAGTTGGCCGCCGCGAACGGGACCCCGGGGAAGAGCCGGATCGCCAGCATGGAGCGGAAGCCGTGCCGGCTCAACTGCCCGTCCGCCGCCGTCAGCCAGCGGCCCCGGAGGAGCGGCCGCAGCGCGTCCTGCCCGAGCAGCCGCCCCAGGGTGAACGAGATGCCCGCGCCCAGGACCGTCCCCGACACCGCTGCCACGAGGCCCACCTGCGTACCGAAGAGCGCGCCCGCGGCCAGGTTCAGGATCGGCCGCGGCACGAAGGCCGCCGTGCACACCCCGTACGCGAGACCGAACAGGACCACCGCGCCCGCACCGCTCGACTGGGCCGGCCAGCCCTCGGCGAGCAGTCGCTGTGGCTCGTAGAGCAGGACGGTCGTCGCCGCGGTGACGAGGAGCGCGGCGAGCAGGGAGAGGCGCGACCAGGGCGACAGCAGGGCCCGGGAGCAGCGGAGCGCGGGGGAGCCCGGCGGCCGGGTGACGGGGTCGAGCATCCGGGGAGAGTAACCGACGCACCCGTGTGATCGCCGTAATGTCCGTCATCCGCCGTACTGTGACGCGTATGACGTCCGCGCCGCCCGCCGTCCCCGCCAGCGCCCTCGCCGACACCCTGCTCGGGCGGCTCACCGAGGTCTACCCGGCCGCGGGGGACCCGTTCCGGGCCCAGGAGATGGTCGCGTACATGAAGGGCGTCGCGCCCTTCCTCGGCATCCGCACCCCCGAGCGGCGCGCCCTGTCCCGTACGGTCCTGGACGGCACCCCGCGCCCCGACGAGGCCGACTGCGCGGCCGTCGCCCTGCGCTGCTTCGCTCTGCCCGAGCGCGAGTACCACTACTTCGCCGTCGACTACCTCCGGCGCCACGTCCGGCGCTGCTCCTCCGACTTCCTGCCCGTCGCCCGCAGGCTGATCACCACCGACTCCTGGTGGGACACCGTCGACCACCTCGCCGCCCATGTGGTCGGCGGGCTCGTCGCCGCCGATCCGGCGCTCGCCGCGCGCATGGACGAGTGGATCGAGGACGACGACCTCTGGATCGCGCGGACCGCGCTCCTGCACCAACTGCGCTTCAAGGACGCCACCGAGGCGGACCGTCTCTTCGCCTACTGCCTGCGCCGCGCGGCGGACACCGACTTCTTCCTCCGCAAGGCCATCGGCTGGGCCCTGCGCGAGTACGCCAAGACCGCCCCCGGCGAGGTCCGCGCCTTCGTCGAGGCGCACCGGACCCGGCTGGCCCCGCTCTCGGTGCGCGAGGCGCTCAAGCACCTCTGAGGGCCGAGGGGGTGTCTTGGACGCCCTCAACGCCCCCTCCGCGGAAAATCGTTCGACGCCGGGCGCTCGCCCCGCGATGATCGGGGGCATGTTCCGGTACGCCTTCCTCGCAGCACGGCCCGCAGTCGCGGCCGCGCCGAAGGCTGCCGTCGTGGATTCCACGTTCCTCGCCGCTGTCGCAGTCGTCGCATTCGACGGCGTCCGAAGCTGACCCTCCCCGGATCGTCCGGCGGACCCCGTAGGGGGAGGGTCGGTTCGGTCCCGGGGTCCCCTCTCACGCTTCGAGCTCAAGGAACGAGCGAACCATGCCCAAGACGGCATACGTGCGCACCAAGCCGCACCTGAACATCGGCACCATGGGGCACGTCGACCACGGCAAGACCACCCTCACCGCCGCCATCACCAAGGTCCTCAGCGAGCGCGGGACCGGCACGTTCGTGCCGTTCGACCGCATCGACCGCGCGCCCGAGGAGGCCCAGCGCGGCATCACCATCAACATCGCGCACGTCGAGTACGAGACCGACACCCGGCACTACGCCCATGTCGACATGCCCGGCCACGCCGACTACGTCAAGAACATGGTCACCGGCGCCGCCCAGCTCGACGGCGCGATCCTCGTCGTCTCGGCCCTCGACGGGATCATGCCGCAGACCGCCGAGCACGTGCTCCTGGCCCGGCAGGTCGGCGTCGACCACGTCGTCGTCGCGCTCAACAAGGCCGACGCGGGGGACGACGAGCTGACCGACCTGGTCGAGCTGGAGGTGCGGGAGCTGCTGACCTCGCACGGCTACCCCGGTGAGAGCGTGCCGGTCGTCCGCGTCTCCGGTCTCAAGGCCCTGGAGGGGGACGCGCGGTGGTCCGGCGCGATCGAGGCGCTCCTCGACGCCGTGGACACCTACGTGCCGATGCCGGTGCGCTATGTGGACGCGCCGTTCCTGATGTCCGTCGAGAACGTGCTCACCATCACCGGCCGCGGCACGGTCGTCACGGGCGCGATCGAGCGGGGCTCGGTCCGGGTCGGCGACCGGGTCGAGGTCCTGGGCGCGGAGACGGAGACGGTCGTGACCGGCGTCGAGACCTTCGGCAAGCCGATGGAGTCCGCCGAGGCGGGCGACAACGTGGCGCTGCTGCTGCGCGGTGTCCCACGCGACGCGGTCCGCCGCGGGCACGTCGTCGCCGCGCCGGGGAGCGTCGTGCCGCGACGGCGGTTCACGGCGCGGGTGTACGTCCTGTCGGGTGCGGAGGGCGGTCGTACGACCCCGGTCTCCACCGGCTACCGGCCGCAGTTCTACATCAGGACCGCGGACGTCGTCGGCGACGTCGACCTCGGCGGGACGGCGGTCGCGCGGCCCGGCGACACGGTCACCATGACCGTCGAACTGGGCCGTGACGTGCCGTTGGAGCCGGGTCTCGGCTTCGCGATCCGCGAGGGCGGCCGCACGGTCGGCGCCGGCACGGTCACGACCGTGGACTGAGCCGCGCGCTCGGGGTGAGGCCCGCATTCCGTACCCCACGGAATGCGGGCCGACCGCCGGCCGGGGCCACGGGCACAATGAGGGTGTGAACGAGGTCAACGAGCAGATTCCCGTCGTGCGCGATGTCGACGGGGGCACCGCCCGGCTCATGCCGGACATCGACAGGGACCGGGCCTGGCTGCTGACGGTCGACGGTGCACCGCAGTCGTACGTCGACCTGGACGAGCCCACGTACCTCGAGTTCGAGTACGCGCGCCGGCTTGCCCACGTCCTCGACAGCGCCGCCGACGACGGCGCCGCGCCGCTCTCCGTCCTCCACCTCGGCGGCGGCGCGCTCACCCTGCCCCGCTATGTCGCCGCCACCCGCCCCGGCTCCCGCCAGGACGTGGTCGAGGCCGACCTGCCCCTGCTCGATCTCGTCGCCGAGCACCTTCCGCTGCCGGAGGGCTCCGGGGTGACCGTGCACGGGGCGGACGCCCGGGCCTGGCTGGCGCAGGCCCCCTCGGCGTCGGTGGACGTCCTCGTCGCCGACGTCTTCGGCGGCTCACGGGTCCCGGCGCACCTGACCTCGGTCGAGTACGCGCGCGAGGCCCGGCGCGTGCTGCGACCGGGCGGGATCTATGCCGCCAACCTGGCCGACGGGGCCCCGTTCGCCTTCCTCCGCTCCCAACTGGCCACCTTCGCGGCCGTCTTCACCGAGCTCGCCCTGATCGCCGAACCGGCCGTGCTGCGCGGCCGCCGCTTCGGCAACGCCGTCCTCGTCGCCTCCGACGGGGACATCGACACCGCCTTCCTGGCCCGCCGTACGGCCGCCGACGCCTTCCCCGCGCGCGTGGAGCACGGGGAGAGCCTCACCCGGTTCACCGGCGACGCCCGCCCGGTCGGCGACACGGACGCGGTGCCCTCGCCCGTACCGCCGGACGGGGCCTTCAGCGTGGGCTGACCACCTCCTCCGCCGAGGAGGCCGGGGCGGCCGGGGAGGCCGTGGCGGGGGTGCCGCGTGTGAGCTCCTTCGTGTGCGTACGGCGCGTCAGGTTCCGCACGTCCGGGACGAGCAGCACCAGCGCCGTGACGACCACGATCAGCGCCGCCGAACCCCACAGCGCCTGACTCCGGCCGAAGAGGCTCTCCGCCGGACCCGCGAGCGCCGTGGAGAGCGGAAGCATCGCCGTCGAGCCGAACCAGTCGTACGCGGCGACCCGGGACAGTTTCTCCTCCGGGATCTCCTGGTGCAGCGTGGTCATCCAGGCCACGCCGAACACCTCGATGGCCACTCCGCTGACGAACATGGCCACCGAGAGCCCGACGACGTCCAGCGGCACCGCGAGCGCCGCCGAGGGCAGCGCGATGGGGAAGACCCCCAAGGTGCCGACGAGCAGCATCCGGCGGGGCTTCCAGCGCATCATCAGGAGCGCGCCGGAGAGCGTGCCGACGCCGAACGCGGCGAGCGCGAGCCCCCACGGCCGGGCACCGCCGAGCTCGTCGCGGGCGACCAGCGGTCCGTACACCGACTCGGCCGCGCCGACCAGGGCGACGACGATGGAGAACTGGGCCACGATGGACCAGAGCCACGGGCGTCCGACGACCTCCTGCCAGCCCTCGCGCAGATCGGCGAGCAGCCCGCCGCCCGGCTTGCGCTCGGCGATGTGGCTGACGTCGAGGAAGGCGCGGAACGCGCCGGCGACGGCGAAGGCGGCGGCATCGATGGCGAGGACCCAGCCGGGGCCGACGGCGGCGATCATCGCGCCGCCGAGCGCGGCCCCGCCGATGCCGGCGCCGTGCATCGCCATCCGGAAGAGGGCGAAGGCGCGGCCGGCCTGCTCCCCGCTGACACTGGACATCAGCATGCCCTCGGCGGCCGGGCTGAAGAAGGCCTGGCCCGTTCCGCAGAGAGCGGTGAGCACCATCATCTGCCAGAGCTGCGGGTCGCCCGCCAGGACGAGGACGGCGAAGGCGGCCTGCGAGACGCAGTTCAGCGCGTTGGCGGCCACCATGACCCGGTGCCGGGGTATCCGGTCGGCCACGGCGCCGCCGATGAGCAGGAAGAGGACGAGCGGGAGGGTGCGGGCCGCCGCGACAAGGCCCACGTCGCCGCCGTCTCCGCCGGACTGGATGACCGCGAACGCCGCCGCGATCAGGGCGCCGTGCGTGCCGAGGTTGGTGACGATCGCGGCGGCGGTCAGCAGGACGTAGTTGCGGCCGGCCCACTCGGGGCGGCGGGAGGAGAGCGGCGTGCGCGGGGAGGCGGCGGGTTTTCTCACCCCGGGACTATCCCCGTCGCCGCCGCCTCCTGCCAAACCGGTTTACGTCAGGACGACGCCGGAGCCAGTCGCACGGTCGCGAGGATCTTCTGGATCGTGTCGTCCGCCAGCTCGTCCTTGACCCCGTCGGCCGCGTAGATCACGAACGACGAGAAGTCGCCCTTGGAGTTCTTGAAGGAGAACGCGAGGGACTTGCCGTCCGACTCGCACGGGTTCCGCTTCTTGATCCCCGGGGCGGTGGCCGTCGCCACGCTGCCGGTGAGACCCGACGTGGTGGTGTACGGAACGGCCTTGGTGATCTTGATCGTGCCCTTGGGCATGTGCTGCGCGTAGCCCGCCCACACCCAGTTGCCGGCCTCGTTGAACGCGGCCTCGTCGGTGTTCTTGGCGCCCTGGCCACCCTTGGTGCCGGCGCTGCTCAGGCCCCAGCTCTCCTTCGAGCCGTCCTTGTTCGTGTCGAACGTGCACCACTTGCTCTTGTAGCGCACCGGAGCCGACATCGTGACGACCGGGGTGCCGTCACCCTTCTTCTCGTCCTCGAAGAACGTGACGCTGCCAGGCTTCAGGAGCTCCCACTCCGGCGGGACGTCGAAGAGCGTGCCGTACTTCGGGTTGTGGACGACCTTCCAGCCGGGGATGGTCGGCTGCAGATCGGCGTCGTCACGCGGGTTGTCGATGCCGGGGGAGGTGGCGGCGGGCCCGGACGGGGTGGCAGGGGCGGACGAGGAGGCCTTCGGGTCGCCACCCGCCTCCGTCTTCTTCTCGTCGTCCTTGCCGAGGACGAGGAAGCCCGTGACGCCCGCCGCGACGACGACGGCGGTCGCGGCGACGATGGCGACCAGGGTCGTCTGCTTCTTCTTCCCGTCACCCGGCCCGCCCGGTCCGCCCTGCGGAGCGCCCGGCACCGCGTACTGCGGCACGGTCGGCTGCTGGTACGGGTTGGGCTGCGGGTAGCCGGACTGCGCGGGCTGCTGCGGGTAGCCCGGCTGCGTGGGCGGCTGCTGCGGGTACCCCGGCTGTTGCTGCTGATAGCCGGGCTGTTGGTACGGGTTCGGCTGCTGGTACCCCGACTGCTGGTAGGGGTTCTGACTCTGGTCCTGCGGGTTCTGCTCGCCCCCGGGCGGCTGCTGTCCTGGCCACATGGCCAGTAACCATAGAGGTGTGGCGCGAACCCTGCTACGTCCGCCCCCCGCGGGCACGTGACGGCAGGGATGGCGATCTGTGCTACTCGTGGGTAACATCGCGCTCATGAGCGCAGACCAGATGTCCGTCGGCGAGATGCTCGCCGCCACCGTCCCCATGGCCAGGACCCTCAACCTCGAGTTCCTGGAGACCACTTCCGAGCGTGCCGTCGTCCGTCTGCCGGACCAGGCCGACTACCACAACCACGTCGGCGGCCCGCACGCCGGAGCGATGTTCACCCTGGCCGAGTCGGCCAGCGGCGCGATCGTCCTGGCCGCCTTCGGCGACCAGCTGAACCGCGCGGTGCCGCTCGCCGTGACCGCCGAGATCGGCTACAAGAAGCTGGCCATGGGCGTCGTCACCGCCACGGCCACGCTGGGCCGCCCGGCCGGCGAGGTCGTCGCCGCACTGGACGCCGGCGAGCGCCCGGAGTTCCCGGTCCACATCGCGATCACCCGCGAGGACGGCGCGGTGACCGGCGAGATGACCGTCGTCTGGACCCTCCGGCCGAACGGCCAGGGGAAGTAGCGGCGGAGGGAAGGGCGGCCGGGGCGGCGAGCTGCCGGCCGCCCTTCCCTCACCCGTCGATGACGACCACGCGCGCCCAGCCGGGCGGTTCGTCCGGGACGTAGTCGGGGTTGTCCTCGTTGTACCGGGGCCTCTTCGCACGGGGGAAGAGGCCCACCACCGTCCGGCACGGTGGCGGTGCGCTGGGCCACGGGGTCTGGCCGTCGGTCAGCGCCACGATCACATCGGGGCGCGGCCGCCCGCCCAGGGCCTTGGCGAAGCCGGCCCGCAGATCCGTCCCCCCGCCGCCGATCAGCGGGATCCCCTCCGCGCGGCAGAGCGGGTGCGCGATCCGGGCCGCCGCGTCGCACGACACCACGCTGACCAGGTCACGCCGGCCGCCCACGGTACGGGAGATCGCGGCGACCTCCAGGAGCGCGCTGCCCAGTTCGGCGTCGCTCACCGAGCCCGAGGTGTCGATGACCACGGTGACGCGCGGCGGCCTGCGCCGCAGGCTCGGCAGTACGACACCGGGCAGCCCGGTCGAGCGCCGGGACGGACGGCCGTAGCTGTAGTCGTCGCCCGCGCCGGGGCCCGAGGTCGCCGAGCGGACCGCCGCGCCGAGCAACTCCCGCCATGGCTGCGGCGGATGGAAGGCCTCCTCCGCCCATCGACGCCAGCCCTGCGGGGCGCTGCCCGGCCGCCCGGAGATGGCCTGCGCCACCCGGAACCGCACCGCGTCCCGCTGCTGCTCGGTCAGACCGTCCGCGCCGTCCGGCCCGAGGTCCCACTCCCGTTCGCTGCCGTCCGCGCCGCTGCCGCAGTCCAGCCAGACGAGGTGCGCCGTCCGCGGACCGAGCCCGAACCGGGGCAGGTAGTCCTCCATCAACTCGCCTTCGGGGAGGTGCAGGTGGCGCGGCAGGACGGCGCCCTCCGGACGCACCAGACCGTCGCCGAACACGTCGTCGTTGATCTCCATGTCCGCCGCGATGTTCATCCGCAGCCGCTCGGCGGCGCCGGTCAGACCCCGCGTCCTGGCGAGCCGCTCGCCGCGCCCGTGATGGTCGCGCAGCAGGTGCGACACCTCGTGCACCCACACTCCGGCCAGCTCCTCCACCGGGGTGCGCTCCACGAACCCGGGGGAGACGTAGCAGCGCCAGTACGCGTCGACCGCCATCGTCGGCACCTGCCGCGACTCCACGGTGTGCAGCGCGAACAGCGCCGTCGCCAGGTACGGCCTGGCCCGGGCGGCCTGCAGCCGCGCGGTGTAGAGCTTGTCGAGGTCCAGTGCGAGGGGCACCCCGTTCGCGGCGGGAGTTCCGCGCGTGCCCGGCGTCATCGGCGTCCCTGCGGCTTCAGGGCCGCCTGGGCGGCGCGGGCCGCCGCGTCGTCGGCGCGCCGGGAGAGGGAGACCACGCCGGCGAGCTTCTCGATCGTGTCCGGGACCGTCCAGTCCGCCTGCCGCAACGAGGCGAGCGTCGTCGCAGGGACGACCACCAGGTCCGGGGCCCCGGTCTCCAGCGCCCGTACCAGGACCGCCCAGGCCGCGTCCCAGCGTGCCTCGTCCGGGCGGGCGCGCACGGCGGCGACCACTCCGTCCAGCGCGGCCTGGCGCAGGTCCCCGCGCTCGGGCAGCTCGGCGGCCCCGGGATCGGCGAGCAGCGTCTCGGGGTCCGGCAGGTCCATCCGGTCGACGCTCGCCATCAGTTCGAGGCCCGGCCCGTCACCCACGGTGCCCCGCACCAGCTGGGCCAGGACATCGCGCGAGGAGCCGGCCGCCGTCGCGAAGGCGATCAGACGGAGGGTCATGTCCCAGCTCCGGGGTGAGGGCCACGGTCCGCCCCGCCGTGTCTCGCTGCTGGGCAGCCGGTGCACCAGCTCGGGGCGGACGGTCAGGAACCCGCAGACCGCGCGCCGGGCGAACGCCACGGCCTCGGGCAGCTTCCCGGGGCCGAGTCGGGGCAGGGTGGCCCGGGGCCAGGTTCCGCCGAGGCCGCGGACGACGACCTCCGCGTCGTGGACCCACTGCAGGTGGACGAACCGGTTGGCCAGGGGCGGGCTCAGCTCCCAGCCGTCGGCGGCCGACGACCTCGGGTTGGCGGCGGCCACGATCCGCACCCCGGGCGGCAGCCGGAGGGCGCCGATCCGCCGCTCGAGCACGAGCCGGAGCAGCGCGGCCTGGACGGACGGCGGCGCCGTGGAGAGCTCGTCCAGGAACAGCAGCCCCCGGCCCGCCCTGACCAGCCGCACGGCCCAGTCCGGCGGCGCCATCGGGACGCCCTGCTCGGCGGGGTCGTCGCCGACGACGGGCAGGCCCGAGAAGTCCGAGGGCTCGTGCACGCTGGCGATCACCGTGGTCAGGGGAAGGTCGAGCTCCTCGGCCAGCCGCGTCAGGGCCGCCGTCTTACCGATGCCCGGCTCACCCCAGAGGATCACGGGCAGGTCGGCGGCCACGGCCAGCGTCAGGGCCTCCAACTGGGTGTCGGGCCGGGGTTCGGTGGTGGTGTCGTCGAGGAGCGTCAACAAGGCGCCGGCGACGTCGAGCGGGGAATCGGGGGTGGGCGTGGGGGCGTACGCGGGCATGGTGGACAGAACAGTCATGAGTGATCACCTGTGGAGGTCGGTGGGACCGTGAGAAGTGAGGTGGTACGGGGACGGAACCCCGGGTGAGGGGGCTGCCCCCGTACCACGGCGCGGGTGATGTGCCTCAGTGCGCGAGGCGGGGCCGGGTTCGTACGTCGCGAGGCCGACGCGGAGGAGGCGGGACGCGGTGGGGCGGGGGTGCGTCGAGGCCCGAGCGGAACATCCCGTACGCGATCCGCCGCCGGGCCGCCTCCTCAAGCGCGTCCCGCAACGGCCCGCCGCGGAGGGTCGCCCCGGGGCCGAGGAGGCCCTCGACGACGGCGAGCGCGCCCGCGAGGTCACCGTGCTGCAGACGTTCGCGCACACCGGCGAGGCAGTCCGGGCGCCGGTGCGCCTCGTCGATCGCCCCCAGACACGGCAGCGGGGGCCCGCCGAGTGCGACGAGCAGTTCCTCCCGGCCCAGCTCGTCCGGGCCGTGGTCCAGCGGAGCCAGTACGCCGTCGACCAGAGCGATCCGGTGCAGGTCGCCCCGGCACTCCACGACCCGAGGCCTCGACGACGCCCGCTCGTCGCAGCGGTCGGCCGGCACATGGTCCGGTACGAGCGCGGAGGCGACCAGCGGGTGCAGGCGCCCGGCCTCGATCGCGCCCGCCCGCAGCAGCTCCAGGTCGGGCAGCACCCAGGTCGCCGCGTCCGGCAGGAGGGTCGGCGCGCCATGGCTCCCGGCATCCCGGGGAGCCCCGGGGGCCGGGGCCACCGCGAGTGTGAGGCGGCGGCGCGCGTCGAGGCGTACGGCCACCGGGCCCTCGGACCTGCCCTCCGCGTGGAGGACGAGCCTCGCCTCCGCCGGCCAGCGGTCGACGGCGCAGAGGTACCCCTCCGGTACAGGCGCCTCCGCCCCGCTGGCCGGGGGCGCGTCCGTGGCCGGCGGTTCCGCCCCCGAGCGCAGCCGCAGTTCGTCGGCCCTGCGCGCGTCCCACAGGTGGCGGTGCAGATCGAGACGGAACCGCCGATCGGGACGCGGGTGCGGGTGGCGCCCGGCGGGGCCCTGGCCGACGGACCTGCCGGAGGAGCCGTCCCAGAGGGCGAGGCTGATGCGCTGGCCGCCCTCCGCCCACGCGGGCGGGGTCCTGGCCACGAGATGCACCGGGCTCGCTCGCGCCGTCGGATCCGCGGGGGCGTAACGGGCCAGCGAGATGGTCAGGCCGGGGCGCAGCAGCCCGTGCGGAGCGACCCTCGGCATGTGCCAGCGCAGCAGGTCGGGAGCGAGATGGCGGAGATCGCGGCGGATCCGGTCGGTGAGGTCCCGGCCGTGCGCCCGGGTCACCGACCGCAGGTCGAGGTCGACGTCGACGCGCGCCGCGGCGCACGCCCCGGCCCAGTCACCGGAGAGGCGGCGGGCGGTCGCTGTCGCGATCATGGACGGCGGCACGGCGAACTCGCGGACGCGCAGCCAGAAGGAAAGGAAGGAAGCGTGGGCATCCTCGTACGCGGTGTGAGTGGTCATCAGCACTCACCTTGCGCGGACGGGACCCCCCAACACTGAACGGTATGAGTCGTCATCGCCGCGGAGCGTAGCGCGCCTCGTCCGGGGGCGACCACTCATTTACGGGATCGGACGCGGCCGGAGGGCAGGCCGTGACCAGGTAGGCTGCCCCGGCGCGCGCGACGCGGCGCGCGCCACGACCCGGGAGGGAACCGCGTTGCACGTCCAGGAGTGGCTGGAGACGATCCCCGCGGTGGCGATCTACGCGCTGGTGGGAGTGGTGATCGGGCTCGAAAGCCTGGGAATCCCGCTCCCCGGCGAGATCGTCCTCGTCAGCTCGGCCCTGCTCGCCTCCCAGCACGGTGACATCAACCCGTACGTCCTCGGCGCCTGTGCCATTGCCGGGGCCATCATCGGCGACTCGATCGGCTACGCGATCGGACGCAGGGGCGGGCGCCCGCTGCTCGCCTGGCTGGCCAAGAAGTTCCCCAAGCACTGCGGCGAGGCCAATGTGGCGCTCGCGGAGCGGTCCTTCGAGAAGTGGGGCATGTGGGCGGTCTTCTTCGGCCGCTTCGTCGCCCTGCTGCGGATCTTCGCGGGACCGCTGGCGGGCGTGCTGCGCATGCCGTACTGGAAGTTCCTCATCGCCAACGTCCTCGGCGGCATCCTCTGGGCGGGCGGCACGACGGCCGTCATCTACTCGGTGGGCATCGTCGCCGAGGCATGGCTCAAGCGCTTCTCGTGGCTGGGCCTGGTGCTCGCGGTCCTGGTCGGCGTCACGTCGATGCTGATCCTGAAGAACCGCGCGAAGAAGGCGGCCGCGAAGGCCGAGACGCAGCCGGCGGCGGAGGCGGCGCCGACGCCGGTGCCGGTGGCGGACTGAGCGCTTCGCGGGAAGCTCGACGTACGCGCGAGGGCGCGGTGGCCGCACGGCCGCCGCGCCCTCGCGCTGTGCAGAAGCGGGATCTCAGTCCTGGAACGCCTCGGCGTGGCCCTTGGCCAGGTGGAGGTACATCTCCGCGTTGAGGCGGATGCCCGCCTGCTCCTCCTCGGTCAGCGGCCGTCGCACCTTCGCCGGCACGCCCGCCACCAGCGAACCCGGCGGGATCTCCATCCCCTGCGGGACGAGCGCCTGCGCCGCGATCAGCGAACCGGCGCCGATCCTGGCCCCGTTGAGGACCGTGGCGCCCATGCCGACCAGGACGTCGTCCTCGATGACGCAGCCGTGCACGGTCGCGTTGTGGCCGACCGTCACCCGGTCGCCGATCGAGACCGGGAAGCCCGGGTCGACGTGGACGGTGCAGTTGTCCTGGATGTTCGAGTCCTCACCGACGGTGATGGGACCGCAGTCCGCCCGGAGCACCGCGTGGTACCAGACGCTCGCGCGGGCGCCCAGCGTGACGTCGCCGAGCACCACGGAGGTCGGCGCCGTGAAGGCGGTCGGATCGACCTGCGGATCCTTGCCGCCCACGCCCTTGATCAACGCCTCGGTCATCGTTCGCTCCTGCTCCCTCGTACGTGCGTCACGCCTCCCCGGCACCCTAACCGTGGCTCATGACGGACATCACAGGGCACCCGACTGATCAGGTACGACCGTGCCGACTACCGTGTGCGGGTGCCCAGGAACAGAAACACGTTCTCTTCTTTCACCGCCTGGCGGCGCCGCGTTCTCGCCCGCGCCGTCCAAGGCGGGTGGCGCTGGGTGCAGGAGGCCGGTGCCGTGACCGCCGACAGTCCCGGGCGGCTGCGCTTCAAGCGCCTCGGCGCGGGCACCCGGCTGGCCTTCCCGCAGGGCACGGTCTTCGGCGAGCGGTGGATCGAGATCGGCGAGTGCTGCATCATCGCCGAGCAGGTCACCCTGACCGCGGGGATGCTGCCCGGCCTCGACCTCGGTCCCGACACGGTCCTGACCCTCGGCAACGGCGTCGTCCTGGGGCGCGGCAGCCACGTCATCGCCGACACCTCGGTGACGATCGGCTCGGACACGTACTGCGGGCCGTACGTCTACATCACCTCGACCAACCACAGTTACGACGACCCCGACGAGCCGGTCGGCAGGCAGTGGCCGCGCTCCGAGCCCGTCGAGATCGGGCCGGGCTGCTGGCTGGGCACGGGGGCCGTGATCCTGCCCGGCGCGAAGCTCGGCCGGAACGTGGTGGTCGCGGCGGGCGCGGTCGTACGGGGAGAGGTCCCGGACCATGCGGTGGTCGCCGGGGCTCCGGCGAAGGTCGTCCGCAGCTGGGACCCGGAGCGGGGCTGGCAGCCGCCGCTGCGGACCCCGGCGCCGACCCCGATTCCGGACGGGGTCACCCACGAGCAGCTCGCCGCGCTCGCGGCCTGGGACCTCGCCGAGGGCTGACCAGGCTCTAGGGAGTGTCCGGAAAGTCTGGCCTGGCCGGCGACGCCCCGGCACGCACGCTCGCCGCGTTGCCGAAATGCCCGAGTAGCTCCGCTACTAGGACATCCCGGCGCCTTGCGATCGCACGCACCGGACGCCGCCGGCCCCGCCCTTCGGGCGGACGCCCATACTTTCCGGACACTCCCTAGGAGGCGGCGCCGGAGCCGGCCCGTGGGCGTCGCCTCAGCCCGTGGCCAGCAGGACCGTGCCGACCAGGGCCAGGCCCGCGCCCGCCGCCTGGACCGCGCGCAGCCGTTCCTTCAGCACCCCGCGCGCCGCGAGGGCCGTGACGACCGGGTAGAGGTTGGCGAGGACGGCGGCCACGGTCACCGGGCCGGTCTGCGCCGCGATGGAGTACGTACCGTTGGCGGCGACGTCCGCGAGGCCGACGAAGGCGAGCGCCGGGAGGGCCGCCCACACGACCTTCATCCCGCCACCGCCCTCGGGCAGCGCGCGCCCGCCCCGCTTCACCGAGACGTAGAGCGCGCCGCCGCCGACCGCCACGTTCGTCACCCGCTGCACGAAGAGGGCGAGGAACAGGCCGGTCAGCGTCGAGGAGGCCTCGGCGATGAGCGCCATGACCGAGCCGAAGCCGAAGGCCGCGACCAGGGTGAGGAGCACGGCCTGGCGCTGCACGGGCGCCCCGCGCAGCTCCGGACCGCCGGCCAGGACGATGCCGACGATCGCGACGCCGATCCCGGCGAACTGGAGGAGCCCCGGCCGGTCGCCGATGAGCAGGCCCACCGAGACGGGCACGACGACCCCGATCGAGCCGAGCGGGGAGACCACGCCCATCGGGCCGAGGGCGAGGGCCTTGTAGAAGGAGAGCATCGCGACCGGGCCGACCACGCCCGCGGCGACGGCGTACCAGAGCTGGGGGCCTGCCTCGGACCAGCCGCCGGTGGCGACCACGATGGCCCCCAGGACGACGACCGCGACGGTCTGCGAGGCCACGACCACCGTGAGGGCGGGCATGCGCCGGGTGAGCAGCCCGCCGCCGAAGTCGGCCAGACCCCACAGGAGGGCGGTGGCCAGGGCGAACAGCGCGGTCATGGATCCTCACAGGGGGCGGTCTCGCAGTACAGTGCGGTGGACAGCTGGTACACCGCGGTAGACCCCACCGTAGTTCAGTCTGTTGGACTCTGTCATCCAAAATATTGGACGGAATGTGTCGGACCTCGATCAGCTCACGCAGTCGCTCGCGCGGAATCTGAAGCGGTGGCGCAATGAACGCGGATTCACGCTGGACGCGCTCGCCGCCCGGGCCGGCGTCAGTCGCGGCATGATCATCCAGATCGAGCAGGCCCGGACGAACCCCAGCGTCGGCACCACCGTGAAGCTCGCGGACGCGCTCGGGGTCTCGATCACCACCCTCCTCGACTACGAGCAGGGCCCGCACGTCCGCCTCGTCCCGCCGGACCAGGCCGTCCGCATGTGGTCCACCACGACCGGCAGCCACACCACCCTGCTCGCCGGCACCGAGGCGCGCGGCCCGCTCGAGCTCTGGGCGTGGACGCTGATGCCGGGCGACGGCAGTTCGTCGGACCCGCACCCCGACGGCACGACCGAGCTGCTGCACGTCTCGGCCGGGGAGCTCACCCTCGTGGTCGAGGGTGAGGACCACCGCATCCCGGCGGGCACCTCCGCCGTCTTCGAGGCCAACGTGCCGCACGCGTACCGCAACGACGGCGCCGAGAAGGTCGAGATGACCATGGCCGTCTCCATCCCGCCCGTACGCTGAGACGCCGAACGCCGTTACCGGCGGCCGCTGTTAGCTTGGTCGCCATGCGCGCACCCATCGGAGACTTCGACAACGCCGTTCCCGCCCCCGACTGCCTGGACCTGCTCACGGAACCGGTGGCGGCGGCCGTACGCGGCTGGCAGGGCAGCGTGCCGACGGATCAGCTGCTGTACGTCGACACGGACCCGGAGATCGCCGACACCGCGGTCTTCGTCGAGAACCACGGCCGCGAGCTCCTCGAACAGTCCGCGAACTGCGTGATCGTCGCAGGGAAGCGCGGCGAGGAGACGACCCTGGCGGCCTGCGTGGTGCGGTCGGCCACCAGGATCGACGTCAACGGGGTGGCCCGCCGCCAACTGGGCTCCCGCAAGGTGCGGTTCGCGCCGATGGAGACCGCGACGGGCGAGAGCGGCATGGAGTACGGCGGCATCACCCCGATCGGGCTCCCGGCCGACTGGCCCGTCCTCGTGGACGAGACCGTGGTCGACATCCCCTGGGTCCTCATCGGCAGCGGGCGGCGGCGCGGCAAGCTGATCGTCCCGGGCAAGGCCTTCGCGGAGCTGCCCGGGGCGGTCGTCCTGGAGGGCCTCGGCGTCGAGTGAGCCCGGGCCCCGCAGAGCCCATGGCCCTGCGGCCGGGGCCCCGCGGGGCGGGCCCTCAGCCCAGCCGCGGGATCTCGATCGCCGGGCAGCGGTCCATCACCATGTCGAGGCCCGCGGCCCGGGTGCGTTCGTACGCGGCCTCGTCCACGACACCGAGCTGGAACCAGACGGCCTTGGCACCCTTGGCGACCGCCTCGTCGGCGACCGCGCCGGCCAGCGCGCTGTTGACGAACACGTCCACGACGTCGACGTCGAAGGGGATGGCGTCGAGGGAGGCGTAGCCCTGTTCGCCGTGGACGGTCTCGGCCTTCGGGTGCACGGGGACGATCCGCTTGCCGTGCCGCTGCAGGAAGGCCGCGACGCCGAAGGCGGCGCGCTCCTCGTTGGCGGAGAGCCCGACGACGGCCCACGTGTCGCCGTGCTGGTCGAGGATCCTGCGGATGGTTTCGGTGTCGCTGTGCACGCTCTGTCTCCGGTCGCCGAGTTCCAACACTCCCAGTGTCGGAACGTGCCGCGGCCGCCGGGGATTCCCGCCGGAGGGTCCGGCGCCCCGCGAGGGCGGTCCCCGGGTCGCGCGGGCCCGGGCCGCGGGGTCACGCCGTGTGGCGGTCCGTTGCCTCTCCGGACGGCCCCGAGCGACGTTCATGACGTCCGGTCAGAGGTCCTCGGGATCCAGCTCGAAGGTGAAGTAGACGCTCAGCTGATAGGGCTCGTCCTCGTCGTCGAAGTGGTCCCACGACACGTCCACCAGACGGATGTCGTGGTCCCGCACCCACTCGTGGGCCTTCTTGAAGGCCCCCGCGGCGGTCGTGGCGGGAAAGAGTTTCCTGGCCATGGCGTGCACCTGGGTCTCGGCGTCCGAGTCGTCGAAACCCGCGGGAACGTCAAGGCAGAGGTCGGGATCGAAAGTCATGGGGTGCGTGTGCCTTTCCCGGTCGTGCTGAGTGCGACACCTGAGGAGACCGCCGGTCGCGCTGATGGGTTGCTCGCAGCGCCGACCGGCATCCATGGGGTGCGACCGGCCCCCATAGGGTGACCCCATGCCTGCCACCACCCTGAGTTCCACGAAGGCCGCCGCCGCACTCCGGCGATCCGCCCGCGTCTCCGCCGAGTTGCTCGTCGTCCTCGTCATGGCCGGGGTCGCGCTGTGGCTGCTGGGCAAGATGTGGTCGGTCGTCTGGCCCCTCATAGTGGCCCTCCTCCTCACCACCCTGACCTGGCCCCTCGCGCGCCTCCTGCGCCGGTGGGGCTGGCCGCCCGCGCTCGCGGCGTCGGCCGTGACCGTGCTCTTCCTCCTTGTCGCCGCGGGCATCGTCGCGCTGATCGCGGTGCCCGTCTCGTCCCAGTCGGGGGAGCTGGCCGACGGCGTGGTGCAAGGCATCCAGACGTTGCGCGAGTGGGCGGCGGGACCGCCCCTGAACATCGGCGACGAACAGATCTCCGGCGCCTTCGACACGGCAGTCGACCGCGTCCAGAACAGTGTCGGCAGCCTGGTCAGCGCCGTCGGCACGGGGGTGGGCACCGTGTTCAACGGCGTGGTCACCGCCGTCCTCGCGCTCTTCCTCATGTTCTTCTTCCTCAAGGACGGCCCGCGGTTCCTGCCCTGGCTGACGCGCCAGCTCCCCGGCCGACTGGCCACCGACATCCCCGTCGTGGCCGCGCGCGGCTGGGAGACGCTGGGCGCGTTCGTGCGCTCGCAGGCGTTCGTCGGTCTGCTCGACGCCGTCTTCATCGGCATCGGGCTGTGGATCCTCGGCGTACCTCTGGTGCTCCCGCTGGCCGTGCTGACCTTCGTGTCGGCCTTCGTGCCGATCGTGGGAGCCCTGTTCGCCGGCCTGGTCGCGGTCCTCATCGCGCTGGTGTCCAACGGCCCGACGGACGCGCTCATCGTGCTCGCCATCATCGTGGTCGTGCAGCAGCTGGAGGGGAACGTCTTCCAGCCCATGATCCAGAGCCGCGGGCTCGGCCTCCACGCCGCGGTGATCCTGCTGGCCGTGACGCTGGGCGGCAGCCTCGCCGGCATCGTCGGCAGCCTGCTCGCCGTACCCGTCGCCGCGCTGATCGCGGTCGTCTGGAACTACCTGCGCGAACAGCTCGGCGAACCGACGGCGGAGCAGGAGGAGTCGGAGGAGTCGCAGGAGTCGGTGGCCGGGAACGCCGAGCGCACAGGGGAGTCCGGCGACGCCGGGGACGCGCCCCTGGACACCCCCGTCCCCGCGTAGCCCGCGCGCCCGAACCGGCGGCCTCAGACGCCCCAGGCCCGCAGCTCCTCCTCGCGCGGCGACTCGACCACGGTCGGACCGTCGTCGTCGGGGCGGCCGAAGGTCATCACCGGCCGTGCTCCGTCCCACGGCCGCCAGCCCGGATCGCCCGTCGTCGCGAATCGCACCCAGGCGGAGTGCATCGCGTCGGCGAGCGGGCGCGGTGCGTCAGGACCTGTCAGGGCCACCGCCCCCGGCCGGTCGAGGGTGTCGAAGACGAAAGCGATCTCCAGTGCGTGGCAGGCGCCCAGGCCGAGGACGGGGGAACGCCAGCCGAACTCGTAGACGTACGTGGCGCCCGGCCCTGCCGTCCGGGCGTCCGCCAGTCGGTTCTGCGGCACCCGCAAGAGCTTGTCCGTGGCGAGCGCGCCCAGTACCTCGCCCGGCGTCTCCCCGGGCCGCCGCGACCGGTACGTCCGTACGGTCCGTGCCGGCACCCCGGCCTTCCACGCCGCCGCGCGCAGCGCGAGACGGCCGATGCGCTCGGTGAGCCCGCTCGGCACGAACCACAGCCGGTACTCCTCGGTGTTCGTGCCCATCAGCAGGTCCACGTCCGCCGCCGCGCCCGCGCGCAGCGCCTCGAACGGATCGCGCGGCAGGACCTCGCCGTCCACGACGATCTGGAAGGAGTGTCCGCCGGTCAGCGGCGACCCCTTCCCCGTCACCTCGGTCTGTGCGTCGAGGAGCCGCTCCGCCGGTACGGCGGACAGCGCCCGCGCCGTCGCCGCCACGCCCAGCCGCCGGGCGATCGCCTCCGTCGTCCGACGGGCCCGGTCCTGCGGCAGCGCCGTCGGCGCCCCGCTCTGGAGCACAGCCCGCCGGAACAGGCCCCGCGCGAGCGGGGAGGCGAGCAGCGCCGCGAGGGAGATCGCGCCGGCCGACTCACCGAAGACGGTGACCCGGTCCGGGTCGCCGCCGAAGGCCGCGATGTTCTCCCGTACCCACGTCAGCGCGGCCAGCTGATCACGCAGCCCCAGGTTGGCCGGGGCGTCCGGGAAGACCCCGAACCCCTCGATGCCGAGCCGGTAGTTGAGGGAGACGAGCACGACACCGTCGCGGGCGAACGCCTCCCCGTCGTAGACGGGGACCGCGGACGACCCGTGGACCAGGGAACCGCCGTGGATCCACACCATGACGGGCCGGGCCGCGGCACTCCGCCCGTCCGGCGGCGGCCAGGGGGCCCACACGTTCAGGTTGAGGCAGTTCTCCCCGGCCACGTCCGGGTCAGGGAGGAGCGTGTCGAGCGGAGCCTTGTACGGGCGCTTGGGCGCCGTCGCCCCGAAGGCGAGAGCGTCCCGCACGCCGTCCCACGGCTCGACGGGCTCGGGCGCCCGGAAGCGCAGCGGCCCCACCGGCGCCTGGGCGTACGGCACCCCGAGGAAGGCCGCGACACCTCGCGACGTAGGAGCCGACGACCCGGTCGGCGCCGTCCCCGACCGCTCCACCCGGAACCCGCGCAGGGTCCCGCCCCGCGTGAACACCACCGGTTCACGAAGCCCGGTCATCGGTCACGACTTCCTTCCGACGTACTCGTACCCGCCCCCGCCGCGACCAGCGCCCGCTTGAGGACCTTGCCGGTCGGGCCGAGCGGCATCGCGTCCACGAACCGTACGAGCCGCGGGTACTTGTGGCGGCCCAGGCGCTCCTTCGACCACTCCACCAGCTCCGCCGCCCCGACGTCCTCCGCCCCCGGACGCAGGACGACCACGGCGCAGACCTCCTCGCCCCTCGCCTCGTCGGGGACGCCGATCACCGCGACCTCCGAGACCGCCGGGTGCCGGACGAGGACCTCCTCGACCTCGCGCGGGTAGATGTTGAAGCCGCCCCGGATCACCAGGTCCTTCTTCCGGTCCACGATGCTCAGGAAGCCGTCCTCGTCGCGGACCCCCAGGTCCCCGGTGCGGAACCAGCCGTCCACGACCGCCGCGGCCGTCGCCTCCGGATCGTCCAGGTACCCCGCGAAGACGTTGTGACCGCGCACCACGACCTCGCCGATCCCGCCGTCCGCGAGGAGCTCGATCCGGTCGTCGACGGCCGCGTCGGCGACCTCGACCTCGACGCCCCACACCGGGTGCCCCACGGTGCCGGGGCGCGTCCCGAGGTGCGGCTGGTTGAAGGTGGCGACCGGTGAGGTCTCGGTCAGGCCGTACCCCTCCAGGACCTGGGTGGAGAAGGTCTCCTCGAATCGTTCGAGCACGGCGACGGGAAGCGCGGCGCCGCCCGACACGGCCGCCCGCAGCGCCACCGGCCGCCGCTCGTCGGAGGCCGCCGCCTCCACCAGCGCGTGGTACATCGTCGGTACGCCCATGAAGACGGTGACGCCCTCCTCGACCAGCGCCGCGAGCGCCGCGGGGCCGCTGAACCGGGGCATCAGGACGAGCGTCGCGCCGACCCGCAGCGTCCCGTTCATCGCGCAGGTCTGCCCGTAGCTGTGGAAGAGCGGCAGACAGCCGAGGACGACGTCCTGCGCACCCATGCCCAGCAGGTCCTGGGAGGTCACGGACGCGTTGAGGACGATGTTGAGGTGGGTGAGGAGGGCGCCCTTCGGGCGGCCCGTCGTCCCGCTCGTGTAGAGGATCACCGCCGTGTCGCCGGGCCCGGCCGGCTCGGCTGCCCGCAGCGGCACCTTCGCCGTCGGGGCGCCCTGGAGCGCGCGCACCCCGGCGCTCCGCGCCGCCTCCTCGGCCACCGCCCACAGGGGCCCGCCGCTCACGACCGCGACCGCGCCGCTGTGCTCCAGGACGTACCGCACCTCCTCGGCGACCAGCAGGCCGTGGACCGGGACGACCGTGGCCCCGGCGGCCAGCGCGCCGTAGTACACGCGCAGGAACTCCGTGGTGTTCGGCAGCAGCACGGCCACCCGGTCGCCCGGCCGCACCCCCGCGGCCCGCAGACCGGCCGCGCAGCGCAGCGCGTCGTGCCACAGCTCCCGGTAGGTCAGCCGGACCGCCCCCTCGACGACCGCGATCCGGTCCGGGTACCGGCGGGCGGACTCGCCCAGGACGTTGGCGACGCTCAGTGACATGGCACGCTCCAGGAAACGCTGCGTTGACAGGCCGGACACGGCACAGAATCGTTCCTGGTACGGGTCGGGCACCATGTGCATCTGCCCAGCATGTGACCTCGGGCGGTGGGCAGTGGCCCCTCCGGGATGTCCGGGGCGTGGCATCCGCCAAACGACGGCGTTACGGTGCGCCCATGAACCCCACTCCGGCGGCGACCTCCGGCCCGGGCCCCCGGACCGGCCCCGCGTCCGGCGCCGGATCCGCGTCCGGTCCCGGCCCCGTCGTTCCCGTGGCGGTGCCCGGTGGCGTCGCCGGTGCGGCCCTGCGCCGTACCCTCGCCACCTCCCTCATCGGCGACCTGGCCCGGCTCACCGACCGCGCCGTGGACGACATCCGCGCCCACAGCGGTACGTACGCCTCCGGGACCCCCGTCACCCGCGCGGACCTGTGGGAGATCTGCCGGGACAACCTGCTGCGGGCCCTCCAGGACTTCGGCGGTCTCGCCCCCACCGGGGTGGACTTCGAGCAGGCCGCCCGCGAGACCGGCCGGCGACGGGCCGAGCAGGACGTACCGCTCGACACCGTCCTGCGCGCCTACCGCCGAGGCGGCCGGGTCCTCTGGCAGGTCATGGCGGAACACCTGCGCGCCCGGCCCGGCCGGGACAGCGACACCAGGGACACCGAACTCGACGTCGCCGGCGCCCTGTGGGAGACGATCGACCGCTACTCGGTCGCCATGGCCGACGCCTACCGGCTCACGCAGCTGGAGATGCAGAGCCGCCAGGACACCCGCCGCGTCGCCCTCTTCGAGGCCCTGCTCGACGGCCGCGCCGACGATCCCGCCGTCGCCACGGCCGCCTCCGCCGCCCTCGGGGTCCCCGTGAGCGACCGGTACGTCGTTGTGGTCGCCGCCCAGAACCCGGCCGCCCCGCCCCACCCGGCGCCGGTCCTGGAGGCCGCGGGACTCTGGTCCTTCTGGCGCCCCCGCGCCGGTCGCTATGCCGGCATCGTGCGGCTGCCGCGCGGCGCCGACGCCGCGCGCGGCCTGCTCGACCTGCTCCGCCGGCAGACCGGCACCACCGCCGGGGTCTCCCCCGAGTTCGACCGGCTCGCCCAGGCGGGCCGGGCCCTCCGGCTCGCCGAACAGACCCTCCGTACCCTCCCCGTCGGCAGCGGCGAGGCCGCGGCGTTCGACGACCGGCTCACCGAGGTGCTGCTCAGCGGCCGGCGCGACATCATGGACCGGATCGTCGCCGTCCACCTCGGGCCGGTCCTCGCCACCGCCGGAGAGCGCGCCGCCCTCCTGGAGACCCTCCGGGTCTGGCTGGACTGCGGCTGCTCCGCCGCCCGGGCCGCCGAGCGGCTCTACTGCCACCGCAACACGGTCCTCAACCGCATCAGCCGTATCGCGGAGCTCACCGGCCGCTCCAGCGAGTCCGGCGAGACCCGCCTCGGCTGGGCCCTGGCCCTGCGGGCCCTGCCGCTCGCTGACCTCGGCGACGAGCAGGAGCGGACGGCGGGGGACAGGGGCGCGTTCCCGGGCGCATAGGGTGGCGGGATGCAGGAGCAGTACCGCACGATCGCCCGCGAGGGTGTGCACGAGACCGAGATCAACCGCTCGCGCTTCCTCTGCGCGCTCGCGCCGGTGGCGACCGAGCAGGAGGCGCAGGAGTTCGTCGCGCGCGTCCGCAGGGAGCACCCGACCGCGAGCCACAACTGCTTCGCGTACGTCATCGGCGCCGACGCCGCCGTCCAGAAGGCGAGCGACGACGGCGAGCCGGGCGGCACCGCCGGCGTCCCCATGCTCCAGATGCTCCTGCGACGCGAGGTGCGGTACGTCGCCGCCGTCGTCACCCGCTACTACGGCGGCGTGAAGCTCGGCGCGGGCGGTCTGATCCGGGCGTACGGCGGCGTGGTCGGCGAGGCCCTGGACGCGCTCGGCACCCTCACCCGGCAGCGCTACCGCCTCGCCACCGTGACCGTCGACCACCAGCGCGCGGGCAAGCTGGAGAACGACCTGCGGGCGACCGGGCGGAACGTGCGTGACGTGCGCTACGGCGAGGCCGTCACCCTGGAGATCGGGCTCCCGGACGCCGACGTCGACGCCTTCCGCGGCTGGCTCGCCGACGTGACGGCCGGCGCCGCGAGGCTGGAGCTGGGCGGAGAGGCGTACGGCGATGCGTGAGCGTCGCGATCCCATGGCCGCCACCGGGACCGGGACGGCCGCGGTCACCGGAATCCCCGAAGCCACCGCCGTTGTCCGACCCCACCGATACGCTCCTGGATCATGAGATTCCTGCACACGTCGGACTGGCACCTGGGGCGGTCGTTCCACCGGGTGAGCCTGCTCGACGCCCAGTCCGCGTTCCTGGACCACCTCGTGGCGACGGTGCGCGAGCGTGACGTGGACGCGGTCCTGGTCGCAGGGGATGTCTACGACCGGGCTGTGCCGCCGCTCTCCGCCGTGGAGCTCTTCGACACCGCCCTGCACCGGCTGGCCGAGGCCGGGGTGCCGACGGTCATGATCTCCGGCAACCACGACTCGGCCCGCCGCCTCGGCGTCGGCGCCGGGCTCATCGAGCGGGCCGGCGTCCACCTCCGCACGGACCCGGCCGGCGTCGGCACCCCCGTCGTCCTCGCCGACGCCCACGGCGACGTCGCGCTCTACGGCCTGCCGTACCTGGAACCGGCCCTGGTGCGCGAGCGACTCGGGGCCGCCAGGGCAGGGCACGAGGCGGTGCTCTCCGCCGCCATGGACCGGGTCAGGGCCGACCTCGCCGCCCGGCCCGCCGGCACCCGCTCCGTCGTCCTCGCGCACGCCTTCGTCGCCGGCGGCGAACCGAGCGACAGCGAGCGGGACATCACCGTCGGCGGCGTCTCCGCCGTACCCGCCGGAGTGTTCGACGGCGTCGACTACATGGCCCTCGGCCATCTGCACGGCAGCCAGACCGTCACCCCGCGCGTCCGCTACTCCGGCTCCCCCCTCGCGTACTCCTTCTCCGAGGTCCACCACCGCAAGACCATGTGGCTGATCGACCTCGGTCCCGACGGCGCGATCGAGGCGGCGGAGCGCGTGGACTGCCCCGCCCCCCGCGCCCTCGCCCGCATCCGCGGCCGCCTCGACGAGCTGCTCGCCGACCCCGCGCTCGTAGGGCACGAGGAGGCCTGGGTCGAGGCGACGCTCACCGACCCGGTGCGGCCCGCCGAGCCCATGGCCCGGCTCACCGAGCGCTTCCCGCACACCCTGCACCTGGTCTTCGAGCCCGAGCGCGCCGAGGACGACCCGTCCGCCTCGTACGCCCAGCGGCTGCGCGACCGCAGCGACCAGCAGATCGCGGAGGACTTCGTGGCCCATGTGCGCGGCGGCGCCGGACCCGACGACACCGAACGGACCGTGCTGTACGGCGCCTTCGACGACGTCCGCGTCGACGCGGCGGCCGCGGAGCGCGAGGTGGGCGCCCGGTGAGACTCCACCGCCTCTCCGTCACCGCCTTCGGCCCCTTCGGCGCCACCCAGGAGGTCGACTTCGACGCGCTCTCCGACGCGGGCCTCTTCCTCCTGCACGGCCCCACGGGCGCGGGCAAGACCTCCGTCCTCGACGCCGTCTGCTACGCCCTGTACGGAGCCGTGCCCGGCGCCCGGCAGTCTCCCGGCACCTCGCTGCGCAGCGACCACGCCCCGGCCGGCACCTACACCGAGGTGCAGCTCGAACTGACCGTCGGAGAGCGGCGGTTGGAGATCACCCGACGGCCCGCGCAGCCCCGCCCGAAGAAGCGGGGCGGCGGCTTCACCACGGAGAAGGCCCAGAGCTGGCTGCGCGCGTACGACTCCGGCACGGGCGAGTGGACCGCCCTCAGCCGCTCGCACCAGGAGATCGGCGAGGAGATCACCCAGCTCCTCGGCATGAGCCGCGAGCAGTTCTGCCAGGTCGTGCTCCTGCCCCAGGGCGACTTCGCGCGCTTCCTGCGCGCGGACGCGGAGGCCCGCGGCAAGCTGCTCGGACGGCTCTTCGACACCCGCCGGTTCGCGGCCGTCGAGGAGCGCCTCGCGGATCTGCGCCGCGTCGCGGAGCAGCAGGTAAGGGAGGGCGACGAGCGGCTGCTCGCGCTGGCCCACCGCACGGCGCAGGTCACCGGCGGTTCGGTCGTCGACGAGCGGCCGGGCGAGCCCGGCCTCGCCCAGGCCGTCCTGACCCAGGCCGCCGTCGCCCGGTCCGAGGCGCGCGAAGCCCTCGACATCGCCGACGCGGCGGTCTCGGCCGCCGAGTCACGGCAGGCCACCGCCCGCAGGACCCTCGACCGGGAACGGGACCTGGCGGTCCGTCAGGCGCGGCACGCGGAGACCCTGCGCCGCCAGGAGGCGCTGGAGTCGGGCAGGCCCGAGCGGGACCGCGTCCAGGCGATGCTCGACCGCTCCCGCAAGGCCGATCTCGTGGCCCCGGCCCTCTCCCTGCGCGCCGACGCGGAGCGCGACCACGGCTCGGCGCGGTCGGCCCGCGAGCAGAGCCTCGGCCGGCTGCCCGCCGAACTGGCCGACGAGGGCGCGGAGCAGCTGTCCGCCCGGGAGCGACGGCTGACCGAGGAACTGGGCGGCCTCGAGTCCGCCCGGCGTGCGGAGCGACGCGCCGCCGAGATCACGCGGGAGCGCGCCGACCTCGACCGGCAGGCCCGCGCGGACGAGGACATCCTCCAGGACGCGGGCGGCTGGCTCTCGGGCTGGGAGCCCCGCCGGGCCGACCTCGCGACCCGGATCGAAGCCGCCCAGGAGGCCGCCGCCCGTGCCGAGCACCTCGCCGGCCGGCTCGAACCGGCCCGCCGGCGGCTGGCCGCCGCCCGGCGCAGGGACGAGCTCGCCGAGCGGACGGCCACCGCCGAGTCCCGCCTGACGGCCGCCCGCGAGCGCCGCAACGAAGCCCACGAGCGCTGGCTCGACGTCAAGTCCCGCCGTCTCCAGGGCATCGCCGCCGAACTGGCCGCCGCGCTCACGCCCGGCGACCCCTGCCAGGTCTGCGGCTCCGCCGACCACCCGGCCCCCGCCCGCACGAGCGCCGACCACGTCGACCGGGTCACCGAGGACACCGCGTACGCCGCCTTCACGCGCGCCGAGGAGGACCGTACGACGGCCGAGGTCGATGCCGCCGCCACCGCGGAGGCGTGGGCGGCGGCCCGCGAGGAGGTCCGCGAAGGTGCCGGTGCCGAGGCCGGGCCTTCCGTCGACGAACTCGCCGCGGAGGTCGAGGAGCTGACGCTCCGGCATGCCGAGGCGCACGCGCTCGCCGCCCAGACGCACGGCGCGCGCGAGGCCCTCGCGCGGGCCGAGCGCGAGTACGAGAACCGCGTGGCGGCACAGCGGGACGCCGAGCGGCGCGTCGCCGCGCGGACCTCGCAGCGCGAGGCGCTCGACCGGGAGCAGACCGCCCTGGACGCCGAAGTGGCCCGGGGGCGCGGCGCGTCCGCGAGCGTCGCCGAGCAGGCCTCCCTGCTGGAGCGGAAGATCGCCGTCCTGATCGAGGCCGCCGAGACGGTACGCCATGTGGAACTCACCGCCCGGCGCCTCAAGGAGGCCGACGGCAAGCTCGCCGACACCGCGTTCCGGGCCGGGTTCGACACCCCCGACGAGGCCGCCGCCGCCCTCCTCCAGGACGGTGAGCACCGCACACTCCAGCACCGCCTCGACGCCTGGCAGGCGGAGGCCGCCGCCGTCGCCGACCGGCTCGCCGAGCCGGAGACCCGGGCCGCCGCCGAGCACCCGCCCGCCGACCCGGAGGCCGCGGAGGCGGCGCACACCTCCGCCGAGCGCGCCCTGCGCGAGGCCGGCTCCACCCTCGCCGCCGTGCGTGAGCGCGGCGCCGAACTGGCCCGCCTCTCCCGGCAGACCGACACCGAGGTCCGCCGCCTCGGACCGCTGCGCGCGGAGTACGAACGGGTCGCCCGGCTCGCCGGACTGACCGCGGGCACCTCGGCGGAGAACGAACGGAAGATGCGCCTGGAGTCCTACGTCCTCGCCGCCCGGCTCGAACAGGTCGCGGCCGCGGCGACGGCCCGGCTCCAGCGGATGTCCTCCGGCCGCTACACCCTGGTCCACTCCGACGCCCGCTCCGGCGGCAAGCGGGCCGGCCTCGGCCTGCACGTCGTCGACGCCTGGACGGGCAACGAGCGGGACACCGCCACCCTCTCCGGAGGCGAGACCTTCTTCGCCTCCCTGTCCCTCGCCCTGGGCCTCGCCGACGTCGTCACCGACGAGGCCGGCGGCGTCCGCCTCGACACCCTCTTCATCGACGAGGGCTTCGGCAGCCTCGACGACCAGACCCTGGACGAAGTCCTGGACGTCCTCGACTCGCTGCGGGAACGGGACCGCAGCGTCGGCATCGTCAGCCACGTCGCCGACCTGCGACGACGTATCCCCGCGCAGCTGGAGGTCGTCAAGGAACGGACGGGGTCGGCGGTACGGCAGCAGGGAACCGGCGCCTGACACGCCGGCTTCCGCGACAACTCGGAACAGGGGGGGCGTCCGATGGACGCGAGTATCACGTCGGCGGTGATCGGATCGGTCGCCGTCGGCGGCACGGCCCTGGGCACGGTGCTCGGCGGCTGGGTCCAGGCACGGGGCGGCCAGGCCCAGGCCAAGGCCGCCCAGGAGGCCGCGCGGATAGCGGCCGAGGCCGCGCACCACCAGGCGCTGTTCGACCGCCGCTGGTCGCTCCTCGCGGCCTACCTGAGAGCCGCGAGCGAGTGCATGGAGGCCGCGGACCAGCTCTACACCACGGACTCCGTGCCGGAGGTACGGCGGCGCTGGCACGCGTTCACGCTCACCCACGCCGAGGCCGAACTGGCGGCGCCGGCGGCGCTCCTCGTCCCCGTCGACGAACTCCGCAAGGCCGTCGGCAGCATGTACTGGACGGCCCAGCGGGCCGCCCCCGCCCACCGGGCCAAGAAGGAGCTGTACCGGCGCTCGACACAGGGGGACCCGGCGGCGGTCAGGGCGCGGGAGGCGACCGAGAGGCTCTGGCAGGCGGTCGACGGCGTACCCCTCGTCCAGCGGGAATCGTCCCCCGAGTACGCGGACGCGCGGCGGGCTCTCGACGACCTGCCCGGCTTCGGCGCCGAGCAGGCGGCCATGTTGCTGCGCAGGACCCGGGACCAGTGGGACGACGCCGCCCAGGACCGGGAGGCGCGCAAGGAGAACCACCATCTGGCGCGCCGGGAGCTGGTGTCGGCTGCGCGGAGCGCATTCGGCACGGACCGCTTCTGAGCGGGGCGGGACCGGATGCGTCGCTCCGGGATCAGCGGCCGATCGCGCGCCGGGGGAGGGGCGAGGAGTACACCACGCTCGTCGTCACCGAACCCAGCGCGCCCACCTTGCCGGAGATCTCCTCCAGGTGCTTCATGGACCGGGCGGCCACCTTCAGGACGAAGCAGTCGTCGCCGGTCACGTGGTGCGCCTCCAGGACCTCGGGGGTGGACGCGATCAGGTCGTGGAACGGCTTGTAGTTGCCGTTGGGGTAGCGCAGCCGGACGAAGGCGAGGATCGGCAGACCGAGCCGCTCCGGGGCGACGACGGCCGCGTACCCCGTGATCACCCCGGCCTCCTCCAGTCGGCGCACCCGCTCGGTCACGGCGGAGGCCGACATGGACACGGCGCGGGCCAGTTCGGTGAAGCTGGCCCGGCCCTGGCTCTGCAGGGCGTCGAGGATGCGCCAGTCGGTGGCGTCCGGGGTGTATCCGGTCAAGACGGTCATGACCGTGATGGTGCAGCGGAATCCCCGGGCGATCAAGCGATCGCCGGGGAGTTCTCACCGTCCGGAACACCCGACGGGCGGGAGATCCCACCTGGTCAGAGCCGCGAGATCTCCTCGACGAGGTCGTCGAGGCCCAGCGGCCCCTGCGAGAGCGCCGCCATGTGCCAGGCCTTCGCGTCGAACGCGTCGCCGTGCGCGGCCCGCGCGTTCTCGCGGCCGAGCAGCCAGGCACGCTCGCCCAGCTTGTAGCCGATCGCCTGCCCCGGCATCGAGAGATAGCGGGTCATCTCGCTCTCGACGAAGGCCGGCGGCCGGCTGCTGTGCCGCTGGAAGAACTCCTGCGCCAGCTCGGGCGTCCACTGCTCGCCCGGATGGAACGGCGAGTCCGCCGGGATCTCCAGACGCAGGTGCATGCCGATGTCGACGATCACCCGGCAGGCCCGCATCATTTGCGCGTCCAGGTAGCCGAGGCGCCGCTCGGCGTCGGGCAGGAAACCCAGCTCGTCCATCAGCCGCTCCGCGTAGAGGGCCCAACCCTCCGCGTTGGCGCTGACCCCGCCGATGGTCGCCTGGTAGCGGGAGAGCTGGTCGGCGACGTGCACCCACTGCGCGATCTGCAGGTGGTGTCCGGGCACGCCCTCGTGGTACCAGGTCGACACCAGGTCGTACACCGGGAACCGGGTCTGGCCGTCGACCGGCAGCCAGGTGCGGCCCGGCCGGGAGAAGTCCTCCGACGGGCCCGTGTAGTACGGCGCGGCGGCGCCGCCCGGCGGGGCGATGTGCGACTCCACCTTCCGGACCCGCTCGGCGAGTTCGAAGTGGGTGCCGTCCAGCGCCTCGATCGCCTCGTCCATCAGGCCCTGGAGCCAGACCCGTACCTCCTCGACGCCCTCGATGTGCGTGCCGTGGACGTCGAGATGGGCGAGCGCCTCCCACGGGCCGGAGCCGGGCAGGATGCGGTCCGCCTCGGTCCGCATCTCGCCCAGGAGCCGGTGGTACTCGGACCAGCCGTACGCGTACGCCTGGTCGAGGTCCAGGTCGGTGCCGTTGAAGTACCGCGACCAGCGGCGGTACCGCTCGCGGCCCACCGTGTCGGGCGCGCCCGCGACGGCCGGGGCGTAGACGTCGCGCATCCAGTCCCGCAGCGCGACGACCGCCTCCGTGGCGCCCCGGGCCGCCGAGCCCAGCTCCGTACCCAGCTCGGCGCGGAGCGACTCCGGCGCCGTGGCCGCGAACTCCTCGAACCAGCCCCGTGCCCCGGCGTCGTCCCCGCCCGCCCACTCCGTCAGCTGCCCGATGAAGGTGGTGGTCGCCCGGGGCCCGCCCAGGAGCTTGCGCTCAAGGCCCAGTGCCAGGGACTCGCGGTAGCCGTCGAGCGCCGCCGGAACCCCGCGCAGCCGCTGCGCGACGGCCTCCCAGTCCGCCTCGGTCTCCGTCGGCGCCACCGTGAACACCATCCGCACGCTGTGCGCGGGGGAGCGCATGTTGCCGACCGCGCACAGGCCCTCGTCGGCGTCGTGGACGGCGAGTTCGGCCGTCAGCCGCTCCCGCAGCAGCCGGGCGCAGCGCCGTTCGGCGTCGGTGTCCGCGCCCGGGAGCCGCTCGGCCTCGTCGAGCCGGGCGAGGGTGCGGCGGGCGAGTTCCGCCACCGCCTCCTGGCCGGCGGGCGAGAAGTCGGGAAGGAGGCCTGCGCTGGCTTCGACTCCCAGGTAGGTACCGGTGATCGGGTCGAGTGCGATGAGTGCGTCGACGTAGCTGTCGGCGACCTGGCGGGGCAGCGGGCTGCTGGAAGTCTCTGGCATGGGGGTCATCCTCCTGCCTCCACGGTCCTCGCGTCATCCTCAATCGATCTCATGAGGCTGACAAATGAGCGCTCGGAGCGAGGGCTCGCGCGCCCCCCGGGCGGGGTCCCGCCGACGGTCTACGCGGGTCACCGCGCGCATGCGCTCGACGGACGGGCCGAACAGTTCGCGCCGGTGCGGCCGCCGCATGACCGGCGGCCATGCAGCAAGCACCAAGTCGACTTTGGCCGGATCCCGTCGGCGACGGTACCCCGGTCGTCCCGGGTGCCATGCGAAGGATCCGGCCACGTTCCGGCCGTGGGCCGGCCGGTTGCCGGCCGGCCGTCGTGCGTCCGGTGGTCAGCGCTCGCCGAGCTGCAGCCGGCGGACGGCGGCGGGCGCCGGCTTCGTGGCCAGGCGGGCGGTGATGACCAGGGTGCCCTCCTCGATCTGGTAGTCGAGGGGGAGGTTCAGGGCCCGCATCGCCGCCACCATGCCGGTGTTGGACGACTGCGTCACGGCGTAGACGCTCGCGCAGCCGGCCTCGACGGCCATCGCGACCAGTCGGCCGAGGAGTTCGGCGCCGATGCCCCGGCGCTGCCAGTCGTCCTCGACCATCAGGGCCACCTCGGTCTCGTCGCCGTCCCAGAGCAGATGGCCGAGGGCGACGAGCCGACCGGAGGTCGTCTGCACGGCCAGCGTGCGGCCGAAGCGGGGGCTCAGGAGGTGGTCGAGGTAGCGGTCGGCGTCTCCGACCGGGCCGTGGTAGCGCAGGGCGAGCGTCCGGGCGGAGCAGCGGTCGTGCATGGCGCGCGCGGCCGCGAGGTCACGCTGGTCGGCGCGGCGGACGGTGATCTCGTTGCCCTCGGGCAGGGTCAGGACGTCGTGGCTGCGGGGGATGCGCGGGCCGAGGCGGGCGTCCAGCTCGACGAGTGCCCGGGCGCGGGCGAACTCGGTCGGGGTGAACGGAAGGTGGGCCCGCTCGATGGTGAGCACGCCGCCGTTCGGGTCGCGCAGCCGCATCACCGTCTCCTCCAGGACGCCCTCGACGGGGGCGGTCTCGCCGGTGGGCCGGCCGCTCAGCGAGACGGCGGGCAGGGAGTGGATCCTGCAACGGCCGAGGAGCTGGCGGAGGGCGAGCGGAAGTTCGGCAGCGTCGAGTGCGGTCCGGGTGGCGAGGCCGAGCAGCCGGGTCGGGGTGTCCACCAGGTCGTGGGCGTCGGCGCGCTCGATCCAGGTGTCCCGGCCACCGGCCGCGCCGATCTCCGCCGTCAGCTCGCCCGCCTGGAGGGCGGCGGGAGCGCGCAGCAGGAACTCGTCGACAGTGCCCTCGGCGAGCGGGTGGGTCTGGAGGGTCAGGATGTCGACCCCGTGGCGGGCCAGTGCCGTGCACAGCGCGGCGAGGCTGCCCGGGGTGTCGCGGACCGTGGTCCGCATCCGCCAGAGGGCGGTCTCGACGGGCTCGCCGGAACCACTGTCCTCCGGGTGGGTGTCGGCGCCCGGCGGCAGCGGGGCGGATCCGGTGCCGCCGGGATCGCCGACGGGCGGTGCATGGCTGTGGCGCCTGGCCCACCAGGTGTGGAAGGTCGCCGTGGCGATCAGCGCGATCGCGGAGAAGACGAGCATGTACGGGCCGTCGGCGCCGCGGACCACGGTCTTGGCGATGGTGTCGGCCACCACCACGGCCGTGAAGAGGGCGGCGAGCTCGATCAGGTCCCGCCGCCAGTGGTGGGGGCGGCGGGCGGTCTTCGCGGACGTCACATCGGTCATGACCTCACTGTGGCCCAACGGTGTTGCGTGATCACGAACGCTTTGTGACTGACGGGTTAAGCGCCGATCTGCGGGTTTACTGGTCGATTTCGACCGGTTGTGTCGCGTCCTGATCGGCCCCGCCGGCGAGTTCGTCCGCGCCGGTCCGCAGCGCCCTCCGCAGCCGCCCGGCCTGGACGACGATCTGGGAGGAACCGCGCCGGTCCGCCACCGCGTCAAGACCCGGTATCTCCCCGGCCGCCCCGAACCGCTCCACACAGTCCGCCGCGACGGCCAGCAGCTCACCCAGCCCGCGGACCGGCTTCTCGGCCGCGAGCAGCGCGGGCAGCAGTGGCGCGAGGACCGCCCAGGCCGTGCCGTACGCCCCCGTGGCCGCCGCCGTACGGGCCGCGTCCGCGATCCGGTTGGGCTTCACCGTGCCCTCGCCGACCAGCCGGGCCAGCGCGGCGCCCAGCAGGCCGGGATCCAGATCGCCCCGCGCGGCGAGCACGAGCAGGGTGTCCACGGCGGTCAGCCGGTCCTCGGTGTGCCGGCAGCCGAGCGCGACGGCCAGCGCGAGGTGGGTCGTCTCGCCGACGGGACCGTCCGACTCGGCCAGCGCCGTCAGCCCCCACGTGACTCCCCGCTCGCCCCAGTCCACCCCGGCGGCGAGGACGGGCAGCAGGAACGCCGCCAGCGTCTCCCGGTCGTCCGGCAGGACGCCCGGCCAGTGCGGCCGGTGAGGGAACCAGCGGTGACAGGGGTGAGCCGCCTCGGTCTCGGCGCCGCCCAGCCAACGGAACGCGGGCGGGAACTCGTCCCGTACGCCCCGCCGCTCCCGGAGCTTCAGGACGAACCGGTCGACCAGAGCGACGCGGCCCTGCGTGCCGTCCTCCCGGGCGAGGAAGCGGGCGCCCGGGGCGAGGGCGGCCTGCTCCGTCAGCCACTGCGCGAGCCGCTCCCCGGCCCTCGTGCCCAGCGCCGCGGCTTCCGCGGCCGCCCCGGGCGCGGAAGGGTCCCCCTTGCGGAGCCGCAGCAGCGCCTGCGCGAAGTCGACGGGCGCCGGATCGACACCGGCGTCCCGGTAGGCGCGCAACCGCTCGACGAGCACGGACGGCTCGATCGCTCCGGTGTGCCAGGTGGGCGCCGCGAGCAGGAACGGCAGCCGGTCCGTGGAGACCAGGGCCGCCACCTCCCACAGCCGGGCGTCGACGACCGCGTCCAACGCCTTGTGCACGCACGCCGAGGGGGCGTGCCCGCGCACCCGCGCGGCCTGGACGCGCGACGCCCGGACCTGGCCCATGAGGGCGGCCGTCACCACGTCCACGCCGTACGTCCCCTGGGCGAACGGGTCGCGACCGTGAACCTGGCCGCCCGCCCACCAGGCGTCGGCGAAGGCCTCCGTCACCGCGGCCGTCAGCTCCTCGCGGTGCAGGTGGGCGTGGCGGACCAGCCCGTCCAGCACGCGCTCGAACGCCTCCGGCGAGGCTTCGACGCGGCCCTTGGAGACCGTCACCAGATCCGCCACCAGCTCCGCGACCGTGGCCGCAGGACCCGCCACCCGCCGCGGCTCCGGCACGGGCGGCAGCGTCTCGTCGTACGGAAGGTCCTCGGCGAACTCCGAGGCGCCGAAGAGCTCCTCGGCGGCCTGCCGGTGCATGGGGCTCAACACGGCGGCGGCGCCCGCCAGTTCCTCCAGCACCTGCTCGTCCACCGTCGCCAGGTACCGCCCGACGAGCTTCAGGGCCCGCTCCTGGACCCCGGTGTCCTCATGACCGAAGGCCTCCGCGACCACCGGCAGCAGCGCGGCCGCCGCACCCGGGTCGCCCCGCAACTGCTTCGTCAGAAGCGTCAGCTGGGCCCGTACGAGCTTCTTCTCCGTACGGAAGAGCACCTGCGCGGACATCTCCGCCAGCTCCGGCGTCGACAGCTCGCCCCCGGCGGCGAGGCCCGCCAGGACCTCCTGCGCGTACGCCGCGACCGGCGACGGCGCGTCGGCGGCCATCCCGATCCAGTCCGCCATCCGGCCGCGTCGCTCCTCGGGCGTCGGATCGAGCAGTTGGAGCAGCGCCAGCGGGAACCGCAGGTCCCGCAGCCTGCCCCCGCGCAGCAGCCGCGCCACACAGCCGTCCACGAGGGACGCCCGGTCGAGCACGCCCTCCGTGGTGAGCCTCGCCAGCGCGGTCGGCCAGTGGCCGCGCGTCCCGGGCGACACGGACCAGGTGAGCCGGGCCGGGGTCTCGATCATGTCCAGGATCCGGGGCACCAGGAGGGGCGTCTGCGGGTCGGTGCGCAGGTCCTCCACCAGGCGCTGCCCGTCCTTCGCGGTCGTCCAGCCGAGGACGTAGCCGTCGGTCGTCGGCACGGCGCAGCCCGAGCGCGTGACCAGCTCGCGCACCAGGGCGTAGTCGCTCTCGGCCACCGCGGGCCGCTCCGCGAGCCGCTGCGCGACGTCGCCCAGCCAGGCCGGGTCCCGGTCGGCCAGGACCTCCAGAACCTTCCCGCTCGTGGACCGGCTCCAGTCCGCGAGGTCACGCCCGGCGATCCAGGCGGCTGCCGCCGCCGCGCCCGTGTGACAGCCGGCCCCGGCGACCCGCAGCGCCTTCTGGATCGGCACCTGTTCGTTCCAGCGGCTCCAGCTCCAGCCGCGCACCTCGGTCCGCAGGGCCTTGAGCTCGGCCAGGGCCTTCTTCCGGTCGCCCGGGTCCAGCTCCTTCAGGAGCCCGGGGACGGCGTCGACCCGTCCCGCGCGGACCGCCGTCAGCAGCCCGTTCACGGCTCGCCCGTCCCGTGCCGCCGTCAGCCGCGCCTTGAGGGCGGCCTCGTCGAATCCGTCGCTCATCGCGCACCTCCGAAGGCCTCGACCCCGGCCGTCCCACCGGTCACGCCGGCCGCTGCCGCCGTGCGCACGGCACTCCGCCGGCTCATCCGCACGGCCAGCGCGTGCTTGCACGGGCCCCGCCGGCCCCGGTAGTCCGCCCACCACTGGCACGTGCAGCTCAGTACGCCGCCCGACTCCCGCACCTGGTAGCGGCGTTCGCCCGAGGCCACCGTCGCGAGCTCCCCGTCCAGGACCACGGCCCCCTCGGTGACCAGCGCCCGCGCCGCCACCAGCCGGGGATTGTGCCGCTCCGCGCGATCCGCGTCGTACGGCAACTCCCGGTGGAAGTAGGCCGCGTCGGCCACGTCGTACCCCACCCGCCCGGCGGTGCCGAGCCTGGTCAGCGCCGCCCGCACCCGGTCCACCGGAAGACCCGACCGCTCACCCAGCTCCGCCGGGTCGATCCTCGGCTCCCAGGCCAGCAGCACCGAGATCAGCTCGGCGTCCTGCGCCGCCTCCTCCGTCGCCAGCGCCTCGAGGACCCCGCCCTCCCCGGAGAAACCGCGCGCCGAGTCGGGCGAGAGGGTGAGGGTCAGCCGCATCCCGGGCAGCGTCACCTCCCAGGCGCTCGCCGCGGCGACGCCGTCCGGCACCGGCCCGTACACGCGCAGCGCCGTCGCGTGGCGCAGCACCCGCTCCAGGGCCACCAGCCGGTCGGGCCCCGGAAGACAGACCGCCCCCGGCACCGGCCGGGTCGTCGGCCGCAGCGTCCGCCCCGCCTGGACCACCCAGAGCGGCGCACGTCGCCCCGCCCCCTGCGAGCGTGGCAGCGAGCGCAGGAACCGCACCGCCTCCGTACCCGTCAGTTCCGCGCGCAGATCGAAGCCCGCGGAGGCCACCTGGGCCTCCGCGAAGCCGCGCAGCCAGCGGTCCGGCAGCGGGACCTTCTTCTCCACGACCGCGCCCGCGAGCGTCGTCACGGCCAACTCCTCCGGGCCGACCCGCAGATGCAGGGGATCGCTCCCCGTCATCCGGGACAGCGCCTCCCGCAGCGGGTTGTTGACGTCGACGTTCGTCGTGCCGTGCCCGGTCTCGGCGCCGTCGAGGCCCTCGCTCAGTACGTCGAGCCGGGCGTACACCCCGCCGCAGCCGGAGAAGGACTCGAACCGCAGCCGGTCACCGTTCCCCGTCACGACCGGGTCCAGCGAGCCCGGCCGTATCCGCTGGTAGTAGCGGGCCGCCGCGACGTCCGCCACCGCGAGCAGACCTCGCGCCGCGATCTGCGGGGACGTCAGGAACCCGCTGAAGAAGCGAGGATGGGCCTCGGCCCCGGTGGGGGTGAGCCCACCGGAGGTCTCCAGGCCGAGGAGCCGCCCGCCCCCTGAGGAACTCAGGGCGGACGGGCGTGAGTAGGCGAGCGCCTGTACGGATCGCGTCATGGAAGAACGCTAGGACCCACCACTGACAATCGACTCCGGATCCCTCCGGACCTGCGGGAACGGGCGCCCCGCTACTGCCCGACCCGCCCCGGCCGGAGCACCTTGCTGAACAGGACCGTCCCGCCCTCCGCCCGCAGCCGGACCGTCAACTCCCCGCTCCCGCCGTCGATGTCGACCTCGCCGAAGTACTGCGGCGACTCCATCGGCGACACGTTCGCCCGCTGCGGCGCCCGGACGAAGACCCGCTCGGGGCCGAACGTGGCGTCCAGCGCGTTCGCCGGGAAGCCACCGGCGGCCAGCGGCCCCGAGACGAACTCCCAGAACGGCGCGAAGTCCTGGAACGCGGCGCGCTCCGGGGCGTAGTGCTGCGCCGAGGTGTAGTGCACGTCGGCGGTCAGCCACAGCGTGCCGGTGATCCGGCGGTGCTTGACGAACCGCAGCAGCTCCGCGATCTGCAGCTCGCGGCCGAGCGGCGCGCCCGGATCGCCCTGGGCGATCGCCTCGATGTTCGCCGCGCCGTCCGGGACGACGAGCCCCAGCGGCATGTCCGCCGCGAGCACCTTCCACACCGCCCGCGAACGGCTCAGCTCCCGCTTGAGCCAGGCCAGCTGCTCCGCGCCGAGGATGCCCTCGGTGTCGTCGGCCTGCCGGCCGGGGGAGTTGGCGTTGCGGTACGAGCGCATGTCGAGGACGAAGACGTCGAGCAGCGGGCCGTAGCGCACGACGCGGTGCATCCGGCCCCGCGTGGCGAGGCCGTCACCGCGCGCGTGGAGGGTGGACACGGGGAAGTACTCGGCGAAGGCGCGGGAGGCGCGGGCCGCGAGGACGTCCACGTTCTTCTCGGTGTAGCGGGCGTCCTCCAGGATCTGGCCGGGGTACCAGTTGTTGCGCACCTCGTGGTCGTCCCACTGCACGATCGAGGGGACCTGCGCGTTGAACGCGCGGACGTTGTGGTCGAGCAGGTTGTAGCGGAACTGGCCCCGGTACTCGTCCAGGGTCTCCGCGACCTTCGCCTTCTCGGGGGTCATCAGGTTCCGCCAGACCCGGCCGTCCGGCAGCGTGACGCTCGGCTGGAGCGGGCCGTCCGCGTAGACCGTGTCTCCGCTGCTCAGGAAGAAGTCCGGGTTCAGCCCGCGCATCTCCTCGAAGGCGCGGAAGCCGCCGACGTCGGGGTTGATGCCCCAGCCCTGCCCGGCGATGTCGCCCGACCACAGGAATCGCACCCCGTCCCGCCGCCGCTCCGGGGCGGTCCGGAAGGTGCCGACGACCGGTTCGCCCGTGCGGCGCGGGTCGTCGGGGTCCGCGAGCGTGACCCGGTAGTGAATCTGCTCGCCCGCGGGCAGGCCGCGCAGCGCCGTGGTCCCCGTGAAGTCGCTGCCCGGTCCGAGCAGCGGCCCGTGGTGGCGGTGCGCACGGCGGAACGATTCACTCGCCGAGGTCTCCACGATCATCCGGGCGGGCCGGTCCGAGCGGATCCACACCAGGCCGGAGGAGGCCGTGACGTCGCCCGTCTGCACACCCCAGGCGGCCCGGGGCCGGCCCGACAGCGCGAGCGCGGGCGCGGCGGAGCCGAGGACTCCGCCGGCGGCGGCCCCACCGCCGACGGCCAGCGCCGCGGAGGCGGCCAGGGAGCCGCGGAGCACGCTGCGGCGGGCGGGGGTCGGTCCGGGGACGGAGTGGGACATCGAAGCGCCTCCAAGTGCGGTGCCGGATGGGGTCGTTGTGACCTCCATCCCTAACGGCCGGGGGCGGCGCGCACACGAACCCGGGGTGAACACCCCGGACCTGCCCCCCGTTCAGCCCTCCCCGCGCCTCCCGCAGGCGTCGGCCAGGAGCCGCACCCCGCGCGCGATGGCCGACGGGGTCAGATGGGCGTGGCCGAGGACCAGCCGGACCGCGCCGTCGGCAGGCCGGGACGTGCCGAACTCCTCAAGCGGGCGCAACGCCACCCCCGCGGACGCCGCCCGCTCCACGAAGCGTGCGGTGGGACCGTAACGGGGCTCCACGCGCGCGATGATGTGCAGCCCGGCCGCGATCCCGCTCACCGTCGTGCCGGGGAAGGCCCCCGCCAGCGCGGCCACCAGCGCGTCCCGCCGCTCCCGGTACGCGCGCCGGCAGCGGCGCAGATGCCGGTCGTAGGCGCCGCGCGTGACGAACTCGGCCAGCAGCGCCTGGTCAAGGGCCGGGTTGCCGAGGTCCATCGTCCGCTTGCGCTCCACGACCTCCGCGTGCAGCGCGCGGGGTACGAGCATCCAGCCGAGCCGCAGCCCGGGGGCGAGCGACTTGCTCACCGAGCCGGTGTAGACGACCCGCTCGGGGTCGAGGCCCTGAAGGGCGCCCACCGGGGCACGGTCGTAGCGGAAGTCGCCGTCGTAGTCGTCCTCCAGGACGTAGCCGTCGACCGTCCTCGCCCAGTCCAGGAGCGCTGCCCTGCGCCCCGCCGAGTACGCGATGCCCGTCGGGAACTGGTGCGAGGGCGTCGTCACCACCACCCGGACCCCGGACGCGGCGAGCGGACCGGGCAGCAGCCCCTCCTCGTCGACCGGCAGCCAGCGGACGTCCATGTCGGTCGAGGCGAACAGCCGGCCGTGCTCCGGGCTGCCCGGATCCTCGATCCCGACCGTGCGCATCCCGCGCGCCCGCAGGACGAAACCGAGCAGTGTCGACGCCTGCGCGACCCCCGAGCAGACCACCAGGCGCTCCGGATCCGCCACCACACCGCGCCGCCGCGCGAGCATCGCGGCGAGCGCGCTCCGCAGCTCCGGGAGCCCCCGCGGATCCGGGTAGCCGAGCGCCCGGTGGGGCAGCGCGGACAGCACCGACCGCTGGGCCGCCGCCCACGCCGCGCGCGGGAAGAGCGCGAGGTCGGGCGTCCCGGGCCGGAAGTCCACCTGGACACCCGCCACGCCTGACGCACCCGTCACACCCGCCATGCCTGTCACACCCGTCACACCTGACGCACCCGCCATACCTGACGCACCCGCCACACCCGGTGCGCGCGGTGCCGGATCCCGCACGGTCCGCCCGGTCGCGGCCCGCGCCGTCTCCCCGACCCACGTGCCCGAACCCCGGTCGCTGCGCAGATACCCCTCGGCGGTCAGCTGCTCGTACGCCTCCGTCACGAGCCCCCGCGAGACCCCCAGATCGGCCGCGAGCTCCCGGCTCGAGGGCAACCGTGTCCCGGCCGTCAGCCGCCCCGACCGCACCGCGTCCCGCAACGCCTCCTGCAGAGCCCGCCCCCGCCCTCTGCCCGGCGTCCCGGCCGCGGTCACCAGCAACTCCCAGGCCGCCGAAGGCTCCGGGCGCCCGCCCGCCGGGTGCGAAGTGGTCCCCGAACTCGTCATGGAAGTGGACCTTAAACCGATCCGGCGGACTTCCTAGCGTCGGGACCATGAACCGGAACTCCCTGCGCGGGGCCCTCCTCGTGACCGTCGCCTACGCCCTCGTGGGCGCCTCCTTCACCGCCAACAGCCTGCTGGGCGCCTACCCGTACGCGGGCGGCCAGGCCCTGCGCTACGGCGCCGCCTGCCTCCTCCTGCTGCCCCTGCTCGGGCCCGGCGGGCTCGCCCCGCTGAAGGCGCTCGGCGCCCGGGGGTGGGTGCGTCTCGCCGTGCTCGCCGCCGTCGGCATGGTGGGCTTCAACCTGGCCGTGCTCGCCGCGGAGCGCACCGCCGAGCCCGCCGTCCCCGGTGTCCTCGTCGGCTGCGCCCCGGTGGTCGTGGCCGTGCTCGTACCGCTTCTGGAGGGGCGCAGGCCGAGCCGGCCCGTCCTGTACGGCGCCCTGCTGGTCGCCGCCGGAGCCTTCACCGTCCAGGGGTGGGGGCGGACCGACCTGGCCGGCCTCTCCTACTCCGTAGGAGCACTGGCGGGCGAGGTCGGGTTCACCGTGCTCGCCGTACCGGTGCTGCGGCCGCTCGGGCCGAAGCTGCTGACCGCCGCCGTGTGCGGGATCGCGGCCGTCGAGTCGGCGGTGCTCGGCCTGCTCGTGGACGGCGGCGGGTTCCTGCGGACGCCGACGGCCGTGGAGACGGGCGCGCTGGTGTGGCAGGCGGTCCTCGCCACGGTCGTCGGGTTCGTGCTCTTCTACATGGGCGTCCAGCGGATCGGCATGGAGCGGGCCACCCTGTTCACCGGCGCCATCCCGGTCGCCGCCGCCCTGACCGCCGCGCTGGTGGCGACTGGCGGCTTCGGCCTGCCGCAGGCCGTCGGCGGCCTTCTCGTCGGCGCGGGTGCGGCCCTCGGGACAGGGCTGTTCACCCGCCGCCGCGAACCGTCAGCGGCTGCCGTCGAGGATCACCCGCGCCACGAGAGCCGGATCGTCGCTCATGGGGACGTGCCCGCAGCCGGGCAGCCGCACCAGCCGGGCGCCCGGGACGGTGTGCTTGGCGCGGACGCCCTGACGGCGCAGCAGCAGCCGGTCCCGCGTCCCCCACGCGACGGTCACGGGCACGGCGGTGATGTCGTCGCCGAACAGCACGGTCCGGCCGGCCTCCAGGGTCTGGTGGAAGCCGGTGGCCTCCCTGAGGGCGAGCGTCTCGGCGACCACCGCCTCGGGTGAACGGCGGCCGGGGCGCGCGTAGATGGTGCTCGTGAGCGCCGTCCGCCCGGCGGCGCTGCGGGACAGCCGCTCGATCAGCGGCACCGGCATCGACAGCGCGGCGGCTCGCATCGCCCGCAAGGTCCCGAAGGCGTACCGCCGTTCGCCCTCCGACCAGAAACCGGCCGGGGAGAGCGCGGTGACCGAGCGGACCAGCTTCTCGCGGCCGAGCTCCAGGGCGAGCAGCCCGCCCAGCGAGTTGCCCGCCACGTGCGGCCGTTCGATGCCGAGGGCCGCGCAGAAGGCGCCGAGCACCGGGACGACCGAGGCCAGGTCGTAGGCGCAGCCCTCCGGCAGCGGGGCGGAGGCGCCGAACCCCGGCAGATCGACGGCGACGACGTCGCGTTCGGCGGCCAGGATGTCGAGCACGGGCTCCCAGGCCTGCCAGTGGTGGCCGATGCCGTGCAGCAGGAGGAGCGGTTCGCCCGCGCCCCTGCGCTCGTACGTCACGGAGGACGTGCGCGGACCCCCGGGGGTCTCGATCGAGAACGAGATCTGTGCGGACATACGCGTGCTCCTTGACTTAGACACCCTGTCAGCAAGAATTACCGCTCGGTAGATACGAGTTCAAGGGCCCGGACGGAACTGGACAGCGGGCCGATCCATCGGCTGGGATGGGGGAGTGGTGACCGACACGCTGACCGACGTCTTCCAAGAACACCGCCCCATGCTCCACGGTGTGGCCTACCGCATGCTCGGCCGCGCCGCCGACGCCGAGGACGTGGTCCAGGACGCGTGGCTCCGCTGGACCGCGACCGACCGCGAGGACGTCCGCGAGCCCCGTGCCTACCTCGTACGGATCACGACCCGGCTCGCCCTCGACCGGCTGCGCCAGGCCCAGGCCCGCCGCGAGTCCTACATCGGACCCTGGCTGCCCGAGCCCGTCCTCACCGACTACGGACCGGCCGTCCCCGACACCGCCGAGCAGGCCATGCTCGCCGACTCCGTCTCGCTCGCCGTCCTCGTCGTCCTCGAATCGCTCTCCCCGCTGGAGCGCGCGGTCTTCGTCCTCCGCGAGGCCTTCGGCTTCCCCTTCGCGGAGATCGCCACCACCCTCGACCGCTCCGAGGCCGCCGTCCGCCAGCTCGCCGGCCGCGCCCGCCGCCACGTCGACGAGGGCAGGCCGCGCTACGACGTCGACCCGGCCGAACGCCGCGACCTCACCGAGCGTTTCCTCGCCGCCTCGGCCGGCGGCGACCTGGCCGAGCTGCTCGCCCTGCTCGCCCCGGACGTCAGGCTCGTCGGCGACAGCGGCGGCAAGTCCAAGGCGCCGCTGCGGATCATCGACAGCGCCGACAAGGTCGGCCGCTTCCTGCTGGCCGTCGCCGAGGGCGCCGAGTCGCTCTTCGAGTTCCGCTTCGCGGAGGTGAACGGCGCGCCGGCACTGCTCGCCCTCGTCGACGGGAAGCCGGACACGGTCTTCCAGATCGAGGTGCGCGACGGACGCATCCAGTGCGTCTACATCGTGCGCAACCCCGACAAGCTGCACGCGGTCGCACCCTCCTGACCCGGTTCCGCTTGCCCCGCTCCACCCGCTGCCCCGCCTCCGCCCGGAGGCGGGGCACTTTGCTGCGCAGGGCACACAACGGTGCGAACGTCCTGTGAACGATCTACGTCAGAGGGCCGCATTCGGGGGCATCCAGGTCAGGATTGGTCTTGACCAAGTGGGTGCGCCGCCCTATGGTCGCAGAGTTAGTGCAGGAACCTTTAATAAACAAGGGCGCGGAAAACCGCCGCGGGACACGGCGAATTGCGGAGGATCAGGGTGGGGACCACGCAGCTGGAATCGGTGCCGGAGCCTAAGTACTGGCACCTCAAGACCGTGATCGGCGAGGCGCTCGACTCCGACTTCGCGGTCGGCGAGATCCTGCCCAACGAGCGGGAACTGGCCGCGCGCTTCGGCGTCGCCCGCGCCACGCTCCGGCAGGCCCTGGAGCAGCTGGAGCTGGAGGGCCGCCTGCAGCGCCGCCGCGGGGTCGGCACGACCGTCGCCCCGCCGCGCGTGGGCGTCGACGTCTCCACGACCCAGCACGTCTGGCCCGGCGTCTCCGAAGAGACCTGGCAGTCCGTGGACTCCACCCTCGACACCACCCCGGCGGCCGTCGCACGGCTCCTGGACCTCGCCCCCGACGAGCAGGTGCACGTGGTGCGCCGCCTGCGCGTCACGCAGGGCCAGCCCGTCGCCGCCGAGCTGCTGTACGTGCCGTCCGGCTCGGTCCCCGAGCTGACCGCGATCGACACCCCGAACGGCCCGGCCCGCGCCCGCAGCGTCCTGCGCGAACTCCAGCGCCTCGCCCTCGACGGCCAGGACCGCTCCGTGGAGCTCGGCTCGGCCCGCGCGGACGACGCCAAGGAACTGGACCGCCTCCCCGGCGCCCCGGTCCTCGTCGTCACGACCCGCTACCTCTCCGAGGGCCGCACGGCCGCGGTCTCCGTCGCCACGTACCGCGCCGATACCTGCCGCCTCACCTTCGGGGACTCCGGCGACCTGGTCATGGCGTCCTGACGGACCCGCCGACGTCAGGCCAGCAGCACGCCGCACGAGCCCGTACGGAGCCGCCAACAGCGGCCCCGTACGGGCTCGTCGGTTCTCTCCGAGCTCGTCGGTTCTCCCGAGCCCGTCAGCGGCGGGCCGTCACCGTGCCCTCCACCGCGAAGAGCTGCTCCTCCACGTGGTCCAGGGCCAGGCGCAGCGCCCCCGTCCCCACCGCCGCCTCGCCGAGCAGCGACAGGACCACGCGCGGCGGGCGCAGGCAGAAGCGGGCCAGCTCGTCGCGGAGCGGCTGAAGGACGCCGTCCAGGCCCGCCGCCCAGCCGCCGATCACCACCAGCTCCGGATCGAGCGCGAGGACCAGCGCCGCCACGTCGTGGACCAGACGCTGCGTGAACCGCTCCACCGCGGCCTCGGCGCGCGCGTCGCCCCGGCGCGCCAGCGCGAAGACCTCCGCCACCGCCTGCTCGTCCAGCGGGTGGAGCGGCTCGTCGGTGGTCGACAGCAGGTGCTCGGGGGTGACCCCGCGCCCCAGCAGGTGCAGCGCGCCGATCTCGCCGGCCGCCCCGCCGTACCCGCGGTGCAGCCGCCCCCCGATCAGGGACCCCGCGCCCGGGCTCAGCCCGGCCAGGACGAACACGATGTCGTCGGAGTCGGTCGCCGCGCCCTTCCAGTGCTCGGCGACCGCCGCCGCGTTGGCGTCGTTCTCCACGATCACCGGGCACTTGAACGAGCGCCGCAGCCGCTCCCCGAGCGCCAGGCCCGTCCAGCCGGGCAGCGCCGTGCCGAGCCGTACCGTGCCGTCCGCCTCGACGATCCCGGGCGTGCCGACGCCGACCGCCCGCAGGTTCGACCGGGGCACCCCGGTCCTGCGCAGCACGTCTGCGACGACCGTGCGGACCCGCTCCAGGCGCTCGTCCTCGGGGGCCGTCTCCGAGACCTCGCGGGAGCCCGCGCCGATGATCCGGCCGTCGAGGCCCGAGAGCAGCGCGGCGACCCGGTGCGGGCCGATCTCGATGCCGAGCAGATGCCCGGCCTCCGCGCGGAAGCGGAACCTCCGGGCCGGGCGGCCCTGCCGCCTCGCCTCGCCCTCCTCGGGCGCGACCTCGACGACGAGCCCGCCGACGATGAGCCCCTCGACGACGCCCTCGACAGTCGGCCGGGACAGACCCGTGACCCGGGTCAGGTCCGTGAGCGTGAGCGCGTCGGCGCCCCGCAGAGCATGGAGTACCACCGCGGAATTGATCCGCCGCAGCAGCGACGGATCTCCGCCGGTCAGCCGCCCCACCGTGTGTCCTCCCAGCTCGTGCGCATGTGTGCCGGATGTTACTCAATGGACAGGAGTGCGGCGAGGCCCGACCGGGCACGGTCCGACTACGGTTGCGCGCCCCGGTCCGGCACCCCCGCTGCCTCGCGCAGCCGGGAGAACTCCTCCGCCATCGTCTGCAGGGTCCAATGCGCGTTCAGGCCACTGGGGTTGGGCAGCACCCAGATCCGGGTCGTGCCGATCGTACGCTCCTGCGGCCCGACGACCGCGCGCCGCTCACCGAACGCCGTGCGGTACGCGGTGATCCCGACCACGGCCAGCCAGCGCGGCCGCAGCCGCTCCACGCGCCGGGTCAGCAGCCGGCCGCCCTCCCGGAACTCCTCGTCGCTCAGCTCGTCGGCCCGTGCCGTCGCCCGCGCGACCACGTTCGTGATGCCGAGGCCGTAACCGAGCAGCTCCTCCTGCTCCGCGGGCTTCAGGAGCCGGGGCGTGAAGCCGGACCGTTCGAGCACCGGCCAGAAGCGGTTCCCGGGACGTGCGAAGTGGTGGCCCGTCGCGGCCGACATCAGACCGGGGTTGATCCCGCAGAAGAGGACCGAAAGGCCGCCCGAGGCCACGTCGGGAATGACGCGGTCGCGGGCGGCCTCCAGCTGCTGCGGGGTGAACCGGGTCAGAGGATCGACCCGGGGGTGTACGCGGCGGCCTCCGGGTGCTGCTTGACGATCTCCTCGACACGGGAGACCACGGCGGCGACCTGGTCGGAGGCGGCGCCGGTGAACGACAGCTTGTCCGCCATCAGCGCGTCGAGCTGGGCGCGGTCCAGCGGGATCCGCTCGTCGGCGGCCAGCTTGTCGAGCAGCTCGTTGCGCTCGGCGCCCTGCTCGCGCATGGCGAGCGCGGAGGCGACGGCGTTCTCCTTGATCGCCTCGTGGGCGATCTCCCGGCCCACACCGGCGCGGACGGCGCCCATCAGGACCTTCGTGGTGGCCAGGAACGGCAGGTACCGGTCCAGCTCGCGGGCGACGACCGCCGGGAACGCGCCGAACTCGTCGAGCACGGTCAGGAAGGTCTCGAGGAGGCCGTCCAGGGCGAAGAAGGCGTCCGGCAGCGCGACCCGGCGGACGACCGAGCACGACACGTCGCCCTCGTTCCACTGGTCGCCCGCCAGCTCGCCGGTCATCGACGCGTAGCCGCGCAGGATGACCATGAGGCCGTTGACGCGCTCGCAGGAGCGGGTGTTCATCTTGTGCGGCATCGCGGACGAGCCGACCTGGCCCGGCTTGAAGCCCTCGGTCACCAGCTCGTGACCGGCCATCAGACGGATGGTCTTGGCGACCGAGGACGGCGCCGCGGCGAGCTGCACGAGCGCGGTGACCACGTCGTAGTCGAGCGAGCGCGGGTAGACCTGGCCGACCGAGGTGAAGGCGTGCGCGAAGCCGAGGTGACCGGCGATCCGGTTCTCCAGCTCGGCGAGCTTGCCCGCGTCGCCGCCGAGCAGGTCGAGCATGTCCTGGGCGGTGCCGACCGGGCCCTTGATGCCGCGCAGCGGGTAGCGGGCGAGCAGCTCCTCGACGCGGCCGTGGGCGACGAGCAGCTCGTCGGCGGCGGTCGCGAAGCGCTTGCCGAGGGTGGTGGCCTGGGCGGCGACGTTGTGCGAGCGGCCGGCCATGACCAGCTCGGCGTACTCGCCGGACAGCTTGCCGAGGCGGGCCAGGACGGCGACGGTGCGGTCGCGCATCAGCTCCAGGGAGAGCCGGATCTGGAGCTGCTCGACGTTCTCGGTGAGGTCGCGCGAGGTCATGCCCTTGTGGACGTGCTCGTGACCGGCGAGGGCGTTGAACTCCTCGATCCGTGCCTTCACGTCGTGCCGGGTGACCTTCTCGCGCTCGGCGATCGAGCCGAGGTCGACCTGGTCGAGCACGCGCTCGTAGTCGGCGAGGGCGGCGTCGGGAACCTCGATCCCGAGGTCCTTCTGGGCGCGCAGCACGGCGAGCCACAGCCGGCGCTCCAGCTTCACCTTCTGCTCGGGGGACCAGAGGACGGCGAGCTCCGCGGAGGCGTAGCGGCCGGCCAGGACGTTGGGGATACGGGGCTTCGCAGTCACAGCAGTCACGTGACCGAATTCTACTGGCGATTTCTGCAGGCCAGCGCCAGGGTCGGATTCGTCTCTTACTACGAGACCGCCGGGAGACGCCCGTCACGCGCGCGTGACGGGCGGCGGCTCAGGCCGTCGGCGGCTCGTACGGGAGCAGCTCCGGGCGCTTGGCCGGGCGGCCGTCGCCCGAGGAACGGCCGGTCAGCCTGCGGCCGATCCACGGACCGAGGTGCTCCTTGGCGAAGCGGGCGTCCCCGAGGCGGCGGGCCGGCCAGGACGGCGGCGCGGTCGGCGGCAGCGGCGTCCGCCAGTCCTGCTCCGGGGCCAGGCCGAGTGACTGCCACACCGCTTCGGCGACCCGCCGGTGGCCCTCGGGGGTCAGGTGGAGCCGGTCGACGTCCCACATGCGCGGGTCGCCGAGCGCGGGCGCCCCGTACAGGTCGACCACCACGGCGCCGTGGCGGGCGGCGAGCGCCCCGACGTGGTCGAAGAGCTCCTCCATGCGCGGCCGGAAACGCTCCATGACGGGGCCGTTGCGGCCCGGGCTGCGCATCAGGACCAGCTGCCCGCAGGAGGGCGCCAGCGTCTCGACGGCCTCCGTGAGCAGGCCCCGTACCCGCCCCATGTCGCACTTCGGCCGCAGGGTGTCGTTCAGGCCGCCGACGAGGGTCACCACGTCCGCCTTCATCGAGGCCGCCTGCGGCACCTGGTCCTCGACGATCTGGCCGATGAGCTTGCCGCGCACGGCGAGGTTCGCGTACCGGAAATCGGGGGTGCGGGCGGCCAGCCTGGCCGCGAGGAGGTCCGCCCAGCCCCGGTACGTGCCGTCGGGCAGCCGGTCCGACATTCCCTCGGTGAAGCTGTCGCCGACGGCGACAAGACTGGTGTACGTGGCATTCATCTCCATGGCGGAAGCGATCATACCGTGCGGTATGCGGATGCCCGTCCGAGCCCTCGTGCCGCACGGCCGGAACGGCCTCGCGCCGCACGGCGGAACGAAAGGGCCCCGGGGCACAGCTCGCGCCCCGGGGCCCTCGTCTCCTGCTCCGCTACCCGGCCGGCCTGCCGACCAGCTCCCGCAGCACGTCCTCCATCGTGACGAGCCCGGCCAGCTTGCCGTCCTCGTCGAGGACCGCCGCCAGGTGCGTACGGCCCCGGCGCATCGCGGTCAGGACGTCGTCCATGGGCGTGGCCGCCCGGACCCGGGCGATCGGCCGCATCGCCGAGACCGGGAAGGGCAGGTCCCGCGGCGTCACGTCCAGGGCGTCCTTCACATGGAGGTAGCCCAGGATGCGGCGGCCCGTGTCGACGACCGGGAAGCGTGAGAATCCCGACTCGGCGGCGAGCGCCTCCAGCTGTTCCGGGGTCGTCCCCACAGCCGCGTAGACGACCTTCTCGACCGGCATGACGACGTCGACCACCGGCCGGCGCCCCAGCTCCAGGGCGTCGTGCAGACGCTCCGTCGCGCGGTCGTCGAGCAGTCCGGCGACGCCCGCGTCGGTCACCATCCGGGCCAGCTCGTCGTCCGAGAACGTGGCCGAGACCTCGTCCTTCACCTCCACCTTCAACAGCTTCAGGAGGGTGTTGGCGAAGGCGTTGATCGTGAAGATCACGGGGCGCAGCGCCCGGGCGACGGCGACCAGCGGCGGGCCGAGGGCCAGCGCCGTGCGGGTCGGCTCGGCGAGCGCGATGTTCTTCGGGACCATCTCGCCCAGCAGCATGTGCAGATAGGTCGCCACCGCCAGCGCGATGACGAACGAGATCGGGTGCACCAGACCGTGCGGCACGCCGACCGCGTCGAAGACCGGCTCGAGCAGGTGCGCGATGGCGGGCTCGGCGACGATGCCGAGCACCAGGGTGCACAGCGTGATGCCGAGCTGGGCCGCGGCGAGCAGCGCCGAGACGTGCTCCAGGCCCCAGATGACGCTGCGGGCCCGCCGGTCGCCGGCCTCGGCCTCCGGCTCGATCTGGCTGCGGCGCACGGAGATCAGGGCGAACTCGGCGCCGACGAAGAAGGCGTTCACGACCAGCGTCAGCGCGCCGATCAGCAACTGGATCGCGATCATCGGCCGGCCTCCGTGGTCGTGCCGGACTCACCGGTCTCCTGGACGGGCGGCATGTGCATGAGCACCCGGGCGGCCCTGCGTCCGGAGGCGTCCACGACGTCGAGCTGCCAGTCGGCGAGCTCCACGCGGTCGCCGACCGCCGGGATCCGCCCCAGCTCGGCGGCGATGACGCCGGCCAGCGTCTCGTACGGTCCGTCCGGGACGCGCAGGCCGATCGCCTCCAGCTGGTCGGTGCGGGCGGCGCCGTCGGCGGACCAGAGCTCGCGCCCGTCCGCGTCCACGCCCGCGCGCGCGAGGTCGGGGGTCTCGTGCGGATCGTGCTCGTCGCGCACCTCGCCGACGACCTCCTCGACGATGTCCTCCAGCGTGGCGACACCGGCGGTGCCGCCGTACTCGTCGATGACGACGGCCATCGTCTGCTTGCCGGACAGCCGGTCCAGGAGCCGGTCCACGGTCAGCGTCTCCGGGACGAGCAGCGGCTCGCGGAGCATGTCCCCGATCCGCCGCAGGCGCCGCTCGTCGGCCGGTATCGCCAGCACGTCCTTGATGTGCGCGATGCCGACGACGGTGTCGAGGTTGCCGTGGTAGACGGGGAAGCGGGACAGACCGGTCGCCCGGGTCGCGTTGGCGACGTCCTCGGCCGTGGCCTGCACCTCCAGGGCGGTGACCTGGACGCGCGGGGTCATCACGTTCTCCGCGGTCAGCTCGGCCAGATTGAGGGTCCGTACGAACAGCTCGGCGGTGTCCGCCTCCAGGGCGCCCTCCTTGGCGGAGTGGCGGGCCAGGGCGACCAGCTCCTGCGGGGAGCGGGCGGAGGCCAGCTCCTCGGTCGGCTCCATACCGAGCCGGCGCAGGATCCGGTTGGCCGTGTTATTGAGATGGCTGATCAGCGGCTTGAACGCGGCGGTGAAGACCCGCTGCGGGGTCGCGACCCGCTTGGCGACCGCCAGCGGCGAGGAGATCGCCCAGTTCTTGGGCACCAGCTCACCGACGACCATCAGGACGACGGTCGACAGCGCGGTGCCCAGGACCAGGGCGACCGAGGAGGCCACCGACGCGGACAGGCCGAGCGCCTCGAACGGACCGCGCAGCAGCGCGGCGATCGACGGCTCGGCGAGCATGCCGACGATCAGGTTGGTCACCGTGATGCCGAGCTGGGCGCCGGAGAGCTGGAAGGTGAGCGACTTGACGGCCTTGAGCGCGCTCGCCGCGCCCCGCTCGCCGCGCTCCGCGGCCCGTTCGAGATCGGACCGCTCGACGGTGGTCAGCGAGAACTCGGCCGCGACGAAGGCACCGCAGGCGAGCGAGAGCAACAGCGCCACCACGAGCAGAAGCACTTCGATCATCGGGTCACCTCCGTTCCATGATCAGTCAGGGACGGAGAGATCGCTCGCTTGGTACTGGTACTGGGAGGCTCGCCCATGGGCGGACGCTCACACCTTTCGGTCGTGCTGGGTGGGATCACCCATCGTAAAGGACGTGCAAAGAGGGGTTACGGGCGCGGGGCCGCGGGCAGCGGCTTCACCCAGCGGGTCCACTGCTCCTCGGGGCCGTACGCGGCGGCTCGCCAGGCGTGCTGCCCGAGCGTGTTGCGGTCGAGCACCATCGCGTCCGCGCGCCGCCCGCCCAGGCGTACGAAACGTTCCTCCGCCGCCGCGAGCAGGGCGGCGCCGATGCCCTGGCGGCGGTGGTCCGGGTGCACCGCGAGGCGGTAGAGATGGCAGCGCCACCCGTCGAAGCCGGCGATCACCGTGCCGACCAGCTCGCCGTCCCGCTCGGCCAGGATCAGGGCCTCGGGGTCACGGGCGACGAGCCGCTCGATCCCGTCGCGGTCGTCGCTGATGCTCGTGCCCTCGGCGGCGGTCTTCCAGAAGGCGAGGACGGCGTCGAGGTCGGCCGGTGCGGCGGCCCGTGTCTGCGGTGCGGTCATGTCCGGAATCCCACCACCGGTTCCGGCCGCCCGTAAACCGTGTTTCGGCATGCGGAACGCGGGATCCGCCGAACGACGGACGTCCGGGCCCGCCCCCGAGGGCGCGCCCGGACGTCACGACTGACGGCTGCCGGGTGGTCAGACCAGGTCGAAGCGGTCCAGCTCCATGACCTTGACCCACGCGGCGACGAAGTCCTTCACGAACTTCTCCTTCGCGTCGTCGCTCGCGTAGACCTCGGCGAGCGCGCGCAGCTCGGAGTTCGAGCCGAAGACCAGGTCGGCACGGGTGCCGGTCCACTTGACCGCGCCCGTGGCGGCGTCACGGGCCTCGAACTCGTCCTGCGCCGAGGACGTCGCCTTCCACGCGGTGCCCAGGTCGAGCAGGTTCACGAAGAAGTCGTTCGAGAGCGTGCCCGGCTTGGTGGTGAGGACACCGTGCTTCGACCCGCCCTGGTTGGCGCCCAGGACGCGCAGACCGCCGACGAGGACGGTCAGCTCGGGTGCGCTCAGGGTCAGCAGGTTCGCCTTGTCGACCAGCAGGTACTCGGCCGGCAGACGGTTGCCCTTGCCCACGTAGTTGCGGAAGCCGTCGGCGGCCGGCTCGAGCGCGGCGAACGACTCGACGTCCGTCTGCTCCTGCGCGGCGTCGACACGGCCCGGCGTGAACGGCACCTCGACGGCGAAGCCGCCGTCCTTGGCCGCCTGCTCGACGGCCGCGGAGCCCGCGAGCACCACGAGGTCGGCCAGCGAGACCTTCTTGGCGCCGGCGGCGTTGAAGGACTCCTGGACGCCTTCGAGCGTACGGAGGACCTGGGCCAGCTCGTCCGGGTTGTTGACCTCCCAGTTGCGCTGCGGCTCCAGGCGGATGCGACCGCCGTTGGCGCCACCGCGCTTGTCGCTGCCGCGGAAGGACGAGGCGGCGGCCCAGGCGGCGGAGACCAGCTGCGAGACCGTGAGGTCCGAGCCGAGGATCCGCTCCTTGAGGGAGGCGATGTCGGCCGCGTCGAGCTGCTCGCCCTCGCGCGCCGGCAGCGGGTCCTGCCAGAGCAGCTCCTCCGAGGGGACCTCCGCGCCGAGGTAGCGCACGACCGGGCCCATGTCACGGTGCGTGAGCTTGTACCAGGCGCGAGCGAAGGCGTCCGCGAACTGCTCGGGGTTCTCGTAGAAGCGCCGCGAGATCTGCTCGTAGACCGGGTCGAAGCGGAGCGACAGGTCGGTGGTGAGCATCGTCGGGAGGTGCTTCTTCGACGCGTCGTACGCGTCCGGGATGATCGCCTCGGCGTTCTTCGCCACCCACTGGTGCGCACCGGCCGGGCTCTGGGTGAGCTCGTACTCGTACTCGAAGAGGTGCTTGAAGAAGTCGTGGCTCCACTGGGCCGGCGTCGTGGTCCAGGTGACCTCGAGGCCACTGGTGATCGCGTCGGCGCCCTTGCCCGTGTTGTACGTGCTGGCCCAGCCCAGTCCCTGCGCGTCCATCGGCGCGGCCTCGGGGTCGGCGCCGACGTTGTCGGCCGGGCCGGCGCCGTGGGTCTTGCCGAAGGTGTGGCCACCGGCGATGAGGGCGACGGTCTCCTCGTCGTTCATCGCCATGCGGCGGAAGGTCTCGCGGATGTCGCGGGCGGCGGCGATCGGGTCCGGGTTGCCGTTGGGGCCTTCCGGGTTCACGTAGATGAGACCCATCTGGACCGCGCCGAGCGGGTTCTCCAGCTCGCGGTCACCGGTGTAGCGCTCGTCGCCGAGCCAGGTGGTCTCCGGGCCCCAGTAGACGTCCTCGTCCGCCTCCCACACGTCGGCGCGGCCGCCGGCGAAGCCGAAGGTCTTGAAGCCCATCGTCTCCAGGGCCACGTTGCCGGTGAGGATCATGAGGTCGGCCCAGGAGATGGACTGGCCGTACTTCTGCTTGACCGGCCACAGCAGACGGCGGGCCTTGTCGAGGTTGCCGTTGTCCGGCCAGCTGTTCAGCGGCGCGAAGCGCTGCTGGCCGGCGCCGGCGCCACCGCGGCCGTCGCTGATGCGGTACGTGCCGGCGGAGTGCCAGGCCATGCGGATCATCAGCGGGCCGTAGTTGCCGAAGTCGGCCGGCCACCAGTCCTGCGAGGTGGTGAGCACCTCGGCGATGTCCCGCTTCACGGCCGGCAGGTCGAGCGCGTTGAACGCCTCGGCGTAGTCGAACTCCTCGCCGAGCGGGTTCGCCACGGCCGGGTTCTTGGCGAGGATCTTCAGATTGAGCCGATCCGGCCACCACTGACGGTTGCCACCACCCTGAGTCGGGTGAGCGGCGCGCGTGTGCGCGACCGGGCAGCCACCCGCGCCCTCCGCTTTCGCGTCGGTGACGACTGCATCGTGGTTCTCGGACATGGGAATCCTTCCGGACGGGGCGGATCGCGTTGCTCAGCCGGGGCGGGCGGTCCGGACGGGCGGTTGTGCCGCCCGACCGGAGCCATGTTGTCCCTTGGCTATTGCCGGAACCGATCCTACGATGGACAGAGTCCAAGTCAAGAAGCACGCCAACCCTCTACCCGATCGGAAAGCCTGCCGTCCCTGGGTGAACGTCGTGTGTCCCGCCGAAAACCAAGCTGAATGGGTGAACCGAAATGAGCGACCTGCTGGAGCGACTGCGTGGGCGTGGCTGGCGGATGACCTCCCAGCGGCGCGTCGTGGCCGAGGTCCTCGACGGCGACCATGTGCACCTGACGGCCGACGAGGTCCATGTCCGCGCCGCCGAGCGGCTGCCGGAGATCTCCAGGGCGACCGTCTACAACACGCTGGGCGAGCTGGTCTCCCTCGGCGAGGTCGTCGAGGTCTCCACCGACGGCCGGGCCAAGCGCTACGACCCGAACGCCCACCACCCGCACCAGCACCTCGTCTGCTCCCGCTGCGGCACCATCCGGGACGTCCACCCGCACGGCGACCCGCTGGCCGACCTGCCGGCGGGGGAGCGCTTCGGCTTCACGGTCTCGACGGCCGAGGTCACGTACCGCGGGCTCTGCCCGTCCTGCGCGTAGCGGAACCGGGGCCTGGCGGAGGGGCGCGGGGACGGACGCGGGTCTTGCGCCGCCGCCCTTGCCGGTGCTAGCACCCCGGCGCTAGCGTGGTCGTGTGGCCAAGACCCAGTTGAACGTCCGGGTGGACGAGACGACCGCCGACACCGCCCGCCGGCGGGCGCAGCAGCGCGGCGTGAGCGTCAACCGGTACATCGAGGAACTCGTCCAGCAGGACGCCGGGGAGTCCGGGCGCGCCTTCGTCGAGGCGGCGGCCGATTTCATGAAGCAGTACGAAACGGTCTTCGCCGAGGAGTTCGGGACGGAGCGCGACCGCACCGCATGAGCCTCACGGTCGACCTCTCTTGGCTGCTCATGGTGGCCGAACACCAGACACCCGGCGACCCCCAGGTCTCCGACTGGGGCGCGCTCGTCGCCGCGGTCGGCCGGCACGACGCCGAGATCTTCGGCGTGCCGGTGTACGGAGACCCGCACGCCCGCGCCGCCGCCCTGCTCCAACTCCTGCTGCACGTCCCGGCCCTGGAGCACTCCAACGCGATGTTCGCCTCGGCCGTCGCCTACGGCTACCTCGTCGCCAGCGGCCTCAAGGTCGTCACCTCGCCGGAGCAGGTCAGGGACCTGGCCCGGCTGGTGAAGAAGGGCGAGGCGGACGTCCGGGCCATCGCCGACGAACTGCGCCAGTGGAGCCGCTGAGGCACCCGATCGCTCAGCTCAGCTCGACTCAGCTCAGCTCTGCTTACGCGCCGTGCCGAGGACGCAGTACGAGCTGGGCAGCTTCGGACCGCCCTCCGGGACGACGAAGCTGCGGTACGTGACGTCCTCGAAGCCCGCCGCCTCGATCGCCGCCACCGGGTCACGGCCCGTGTGGCAGCCGCCGAACAGCAGCGGCCACACCGTGCGGTCAAGCACCCGCTGGGTCCGCGCCATCCCCGCCGACGGCGCCACTCCGTGCTCGAAGAACCGCAGTTCGCCACCCGGCCGCAGCACCCGGCGCACCTCCGCGAGCGCGCGCGGCACGTCCCGGACCGTGCACAGCACCAGCGAGGCGACCGCCGCGTCGAAGGCCTCGCTCTTCACCGGAAGCGCCTCCGCCGCCCCCGGCACGACATCCACCGGCACATCGGCGCCCCGGGCGGCCTCGACGGCCAACTGCCGCAGATGACGCTCCGGTTCGATGGCCACCACCTCGGACACGGCCGCAGGGTAGTACGCGAAGTTCAGCCCGTTCCCCGCGCCGACCTCGATGACCCGGCCGGAAAGACCGGTCAGCAGCTCCGCGCGCAGGGCGCCGACGCCGCCCTTGGTGTCGGCGGAGACGCTGAAGCGGGCGTAGAAGCGGGCGAACAGCGGATGGTGGACGGCGTCCCGGGGGACCCGGGCGGTACGTGATGACATCGGGGCCTCCTCGTGAGACACGAACGGGGTGATTCTGCCCCGTTCCGCCCCGTTCAGCCCGCCACGAAACAGAACTCGTTGCCCTCGGGGTCCAGCATCACCTGGAAGTCGCCCTGCTCGTCGGTGACGAGTCCGCCCGAGCGCGCGGCCCCCAGGAGGACGGCCTCGTCGGCCGCCGCAATCACATCGGGCGCGTGCAGGTCCAGATGGAGCCGGTTCTTCGCGACCTTGCCCTCGGGCACCTGCTGGAAGGCGATCCGGACGAAGCCGGGCGGCTCGACGTACGACCAGTCGGGGCTCCGGTCGACCGGACTGCCGCCGAGCAGTCCGGCCCAGAACCGCACCAGCGAGGCCGGGTCACCGCAGTCGAAGACCAGCTCCGAGACGTGTACGCGCATGGCACAAGCCTACGGAGACCGGGCGGACCGCGGCGACCGAAGGGCCTTGAGAGGGCCTAGCCGCCCTCCGGCCGTCAGAGCGTGTCCGCCGCCCAGGTCCCGCCGAGCGCCGGGGCCAGCCACCGCGCCGCCTCCGCCCGGAACACGTCCGGGTCGAGACCGCCCGCGCCCTCCGGCACCGCACCGAGCAGCGGTGCTCCCGCCGCCTCCGGCAGGTCGGCCAGATTGCAGCGCGAGGCGAGGTCCGGTGCGGACGGCCAGCTGCCGACCACGACGCCGAGCTGCTCGATGCCGCGCGCCGCGAGGGCCTCGGCGGTCAGCGCGGTCGAGTTGAGCGTGCCGAGTCCGGCGGGCGTCACCACCAGGACCGGGGCCCCGAGGAGCCGGGCCGCGTCGGCGAGCGTGCCGCCGTCGTGGTCGAAGCGGACGAGGAGCCCGCCCGCGCCCTCCACGAGGACCAGATCGTGCTCGGCGGCCAGCTTGCCCGCCGCCTCCGCGACCTCACGCGGGCCGACCGGGGTCATCGCGGCCCGCCGGGCGGCGGTCGCGGGAGCCAATGGCTCGGGGAACCGGGCCAGTTCGAGCGAGGTCGCGGCCCCGGAGAGCCGGACGACCTCGTCCGCGTCCCCGCGCTCGCCCGGCGCGAGGCCGGTCTGCGCGGGCTTGAGCACGGCCACGGACCGACCCTCGCGGGTGGCCACGGCGGCCAGGGCGGCGGTGACGATCGTCTTGCCGATCTCCGTACCCGTACCACTGACGACGATGATGCTCATGTGTGTGCAGTCCTCTCCGATCGGCCCGTCGCGGCCGGCTCCGTGCGATGTCCTCAGCCCGCCGCGGCGGCGGCGCGGACCCCCGCGCAGATCCGCGCCAGGTCCTCGTCGCCGGTCACGAACGGCGGCATCGTGTAGATCAGGTCGCGGAACGGCCGCAGCCAGACGCCCGCGCGGACCGCCGCCTCCGTCGCCGCGGCCATGTCGACCTCGTGATCGAGCTGGACGACACCGATGGCGCCGAGGACCCGTACGTCACGGACCCCCGGCAGCGCGGCCGCGGGCGCCAGGCCCGCGCGCAGACCGGACTCGATCCGCTTGACCTCCACCGCCCAGTCCTGGGAAAGGAGCAGATCGATCGAGGCGCAGGCCACCGCGGCGGCCAGCGGATTGCCCATGAACGTCGGCCCGTGGGCGAGGACCGGGACCTCGCCGCGCGAGATCCCCTCGGCGACCCGGGAGGTGCAGAGCGTCGCCGCCATCGACAGATAACCGCCGGTCAAAGCCTTGCCCACACACATCACATCGGGCGAGACGCCCACGTGGTCCGCCGCGAACAGGGCGCCCGTACGGCCGAAGCCGGTCGCGATCTCGTCGAACACCAGCAGGACGTCATGCGCGTCGCACGCCTCCCGCAGCACCCGGAGGTACTCCGGCGCGTGGAACCGCATGCCGCCGGCGCCCTGCACCACCGGCTCCACGACGACGGCCGCCGTCTCGTCCGCGTGCCGGGCGATCTCGGCCCGCAGCAGCTCCGCGTACCGCTCCTCGTACGCGACCGGCGGCGCCTCGACGAAGATCTGCCGCTGCAGCACGCCCGACCACAGCTCGTGCATCCCGCCCTCGGGGTCGCACACCGACATGGGCTGCCAGGTGTCGCCGTGGTAGCCGCCGCGCCAGGTCAGCAACCGCTGCTTCTCCGGGCGCCCGACCGAGCGCCAGTACTGCAGGCACATCTTGGCCGCGACCTCGACGGAGACCGAACCGGAGTCGCTGAGGAAGACGTGCCGCAGCGGCTCGGGGGTGATCTCCACCAGACGCGTCGCGAGCCGGACCGCCGGCTCGTGGGTGAGTCCGCCGAACATGACGTGGCTCATCCGGTCCAGCTGACCGCGTGCGGCCTCGTTGAGCACGGGGTGGTTGTAGCCGTGGATCGCGGACCACCACGAGGACATGCCGTCGATCAACTCGGCCTGTCCGTAAGCCGGTTCGGCGAGACGGAGGCGCACCCCGGACGCGGACGCGACGACCAGCGGATCCACGCGTCCCGGCATGGGGCCGTACGGATGCCAGACGTGCGCCCGGTCAAGGGCGACGAGCTCGTCGTTACGCATTCGGCGCGAGGTCCGTTCCGGCGCCGCGACGGCGCACGGCCACCAGGTCGGTCCGGGCGTTGGACGCGTCGGCGGCGACCTGCGTCGGCACCTCGGCGTCGGACTGAGCGACCGGCTCCGGGGCGGCCGCCGCCGCGTGGCCGCCGCACGGCCCGCAGCCGCCGCCGCCCGCGTGCGAGCCGCAGCCGCCCGCGCCGGCCTCCGCGCCCGCCTCGGCGTGCGAGCCGCAACCCGCCGACGCCGCCGAGCCACAGCCACCGGCCGCACCGGCCGCGGCGCCCGCCGCCGCGAGCGCGTCCGCACGGTGCGCGGGCAGCGTGGTCGTGCCCGCGCCCTCCACCTCGAAGCCCGCGTCCGCGATCATGTCCAGGTCCGCCTTGCCGGCCTGGCCCTCGCTCGTCAGATAGTCGCCGAGGAAGATCGAGTTCGCGATGTTCAGCGCGAGCGGCTGCATCGAGCGCAGGTGCACCTCGCGCCCGCCCGCGATCCGGACCTCGACGTCCGGGCAGACGAACCGGACCATCGCCAGGATCCGCAGGCAGCGCTGCGGGGTGAGGTTCCACTCCTTCGCCAGCGGAGTGCCCTCGAAGGGGATCAGGAAGTTGACCGGCACCGAGTCCGAGTCCAGCTCGCGGAGCGCGTAGACGACGTCGACCAGGTCCTCGTCGCTCTCGCCCATGCCCGCGATCAGCCCCGAGCAGGCCGAAAGACCGGCGGCGTGCGCCTTCTGCACGGTGTCCACCCGGTCCGCGTAGGTGTGGGTGGTCGTGATCTCCCCGTACGTCCCCTCGGACGTGTTCAGGTTGTGGTTGTAGGCGTCGGCGCCCGCCTCGCGCAGCCGCTCGGCCTGACCGTCCGAGAGCAGCCCCAGGCAGGCACAGACCTCGACGCCCTCGTTCTGCTCCTTGATGGCTTCGATCGTCTTCCCGACCCGCTCCACGTCCCGGTCCGTCGGCCCGCGGCCGCTCGCCACCAGGCAGACCCGCTTGGCCCCGCCCGCGACACCGGCGGCCGCCGCCTGGGAGGCCTCGTCCGGCTTCAGCCAGCTGTACTTCAGGATCCCGGCCGTCGAGCCGAGCCGCTGCGAACAGTACGAGCAGTCCTCGGGGCACAGCCCCGACTTCAGATTGACGAGGTAGTTCAGCTTCACGCGACGCCCGAACCACTGGCGGCGCACCTTGCCCGCCGCGGCCACCACATCGAGCAGTTCGTCGTCGGAGGTCGCCAGCACGGCGAGCGCTTCTTCACGGCTCGGCAGCTCGCGCCGCAGCCCCTTGTCCACCAGCGTGTTCAGCAGGTCCATAAGGGCTGATCCTTGCTTACGGCACACCCCGCGGCCAAGGAGGATCTGAACAAACGCGCCAGTTTGACGTGTGTGGATGACCACACCCTGTCCCTGGCCCCGGACGGTTAGGGTCTGTGCGCTGCCTACAAAAGGATCTGGCCCATGCACCGGGACGAGGACACCCGCCGGACCCCGTTCGACTGGACCGACGCGGAGGCGCGCCGCCGTGCGGAGGCGGGACTCGTCCGCACGCTGCGGCCCCGGTCCGCCGAGGCGGAGCCGCTCGATCTGGCGAGCAACGACTACCTCGGACTGACCCGCCGGCCGGAGGTGACCGAGGCCGCCGCCGAGGCCGCCCGGCGCTGGGGCGCGGGGTCCACCGGCTCGCGGCTGGTCACCGGTACCACACGGCTGCACGCCCGGCTCGAAAGCGAACTCGCCGCGTTCTGCGGCTTCGAGGCGGCCCTCGTCTTCTCCTCCGGCTACACCGCCAACCTCGCCGCGCTCACCGCGCTGAGCGGGCGTGACGCGCTGATCGTCTCCGACGCGGGCAACCACGCCTCGATCGTGGACGGCTGCCGGCTCTCGCGCGCCGAGACGGCCGTGGTCCCGCACGCCGAGCCCGAGGCGGTACGCAAGACCCTCCAGGCCCACCCGGACCGCCGGGCGCTCGTGGTCTCCGACTCCGTGTTCTCGGTCGACGGCGACCGGGCCCCGCTGCCCGAGCTGGCCGAGGTCTGCCGGGCGCACGGCGCCGGGCTCGTCGTGGACGACGCCCACGGCCTCGGCGTGCTCGGCGACGGCGGCCGGGGCGCCCTGCACGCGGCCGGCCTCGCGGGCGACCCCGACGTGGTCGCCACCCTCACCCTCTCCAAGTCCCTGGGCAGCCAGGGCGGAGCGGTGCTCGGGCCGGCCCGGGTGATCGAGCACCTGGTCAACGCGGCCCGGACGTTCATCTTCGACACCGGGCTCGCCCCGGCCGCCGTCGGCGCCGCCCTGAGCAGCCTGCGGGTGATCCGGGACGAACCCGGTCTCGCCGAGCGGGCAAGGACCGTCGCCGCCACGCTGCACCGGCTGCTCACCGAGGCCGGTCTGACCGCCGTGCGCCCGGACGCTGCCGTGGTCTCCGTCCGCGCGCCCTCGCCGGAAGCGGCGCTGCGGTGGGCCGCCGACTGCCGCGAGCAGGGGCTCGCCGTCGGCTGCTTCCGGCCGCCGTCCGTCCCGGACGGCATCTCGCGGCTGCGGCTCACGGCCCGCGCGGATCTGACGGACGCCCAGATCGAGCAGGCCGTCACCACGATCCTGCGGACCGCACCGGCGGCCTCCCACTGACGGGACCCAAATACGGTCTCTCGTCGCAGAGTTCACCGCTTCGAGCGACAAATATGCACATATCTTGGTGGATCGCCGGGCGGGGCGGGGCGATCGGTGGCAGTCTGGCGCGCAGTGCAAACCGGGCCGGGCCCGGTGGGAAAGGGACAGCGTCGCCATGGCAGACCACCAGGAAGCAACCGTCACCCTGCCGAGCGATCCCGCCTCGGTGTCCGCCGCCCGGAGATATGTCGCCGACGTCCTGAGCGGATGGGGGCTCGCGGGCGCCGGCGACACCGCCGACACGGTCCGGCTGATCGTCTCGGAGCTGGCAACCAACGCCGTCCAGCACACCTTCGGCCAGTCGCCCACCTTCACGGTCGACGTCCGCCTGGAGCGCGAGGAGCAGCTCCACATCGGCGTCACCGACAGCCACCCCCGCTGGCCGAAGCGGCTCCCGGCGGCGGTGCAGCAGGACAACGGACGCGGGATGGTCATCATCCGCATCCTGACGGCGGAGGCGGGGGGCAGGCTCTCCGTCACCCCGACCGACGAGGGCGGCAAGACGGTCTGGATCAAGCTCCCCTGGACCGTCTCGCCGGCGACGTCCCCGATCTGAGGAGCGACGGGTGCGGCGGCGCCACCGCACCCGTCGTCGCGTCAGGCCGGTCCGGTCGTCACCGGACCCGGCCGTATCGCGTCAGGCTGGTCCGGTCGTCACCGGACCCTGCCGTATCGCGTCAGGCTGGTCCGGTCGTCACCGGACCCTGCCGTATCGCGTCAGGCTGGTCCGGTCGTCACCGGACCCGGCCGTAATACACCTTGGACGTCCAGATCTTGTCGAGCTTCACCCAGGAACCCTTCTTGGGCGAGTGCCAGATCTTTCCGCTACCCGCGTAGATCCCCACGTGGTAGACCCTTCCACCCGAGTGGAAGAAGACCAGGTCCCCCTTCTGCCTGCTGGACGCGGAGATGTGCCGGGTCTTGTTGTACTGCTGCTGCGCGGTACGGGGCAGCGACTTGCCCGCCTTCTTGTACGAGTAGAGCGTGAGCCCCGAGCAGTCGAACCGGGTCGGTCCCGACGCTCCGTACTTGTAGGGCGATCCCTTCTTGGAGGCCGCGATGTTCAGCGCCTTGCCGGCGTACGACGTCGCGGCCTGGGCCTCCGGTGCGGCACCTGGTGCCAGCATCGTGCCGCCGAGGGCGGCGAGGGTGAGAGCCGAGACGGCTCCGGCCCGGGACAGCAGGGACGGGACATGAATCTGCGCAGTCATGCGCAACCCTTCGTCAGCCGCCTGTGAAGGATGACCTGTCGGGTTCGGGCTGGCGAAGTCGCCCGGCCGCGGTCGCGGCTTCACCCCGAGGAACGGCCCGTTCGTGCCGGCCGTCCCGTACTGCTCGGGTCCTCCACTCCTGCCGATCCACTCCTGTCGACCAGACATCCGGGACAGCGGCAGGACTCGGCGTCCGCCCGGACCGCCCCGCCGCGGTGGCGGGGGCTTGTCGTCGTGAGGGATCTTGACCCACAACCTGGGCGAAATCCGAGCCGAAACGGCGTTATGTGAGGCTCCTCACGACTGATCCATTCGGGTGGACAGGCATGTTTCGTGATCGTCGGAGGTTTGGCGGACGAGTCCCGGACCAGGGGTGGAAGGCCCGAATTCCGCCAGATGCGTACACCTGTTGCGCAACTCACCCCGCGCATATGTCGATTCGTCGACTACGCCGAACGGGGGAGCGATTCTGCGGCCGCGCTGCTCCGACCGGCCCTCGACACGACACGGGGGAATGTCAACTCGCGGGTGTCCCCGGAACGGTGACGCGCCCGGACCGGCGCTCCCCGTCCAACACCCGCAGGGCACGCGCCAATGTCTCCGCGTGCACCTCGCTCTCGCCGCGCGTATGCATCGCCGTCAGTGCGTCCCGCAGGGCGTTGGCCCGCCCCACCAGCGCCTGAGCCGCCCGCAGCGCTCCATAGGTATGCGACGCCCTGGATGGATTGATACGGCCCAGCAGATCGACGACTTCGAGATAGGCGTCGATGAACTCGCCCTCGGCGCGCGTCAGGGCGGGCAGCGGCGGCAGTTCGGGAACCATCCCGGCTCACCTCCCGGCGGCGCCGCCGGACGCCCCGCGGTTCTGGACGACATGGTCCACCAGGCCGTACGCGGTCGCGGCGGTGGCGTCGAGGACCGTGGTCCGGTCGATGTCGGCGTCGATCCGCTCCCGGCTCCGGCCGGTGTGCGTGACCAGCATCCCGGCCAGCATGGCGCGCTGCCGGAGCAATTCCCGTGCCTGGATGTCGAGATCGCTCGGCTGCCCCTGCAACGGCTCGTCCATCGAGGGCTGCTGGAGCACGACCCGAGCTCCGGGCAGCGCGAGCCGCTTGCCGGGCGCGCCGGCCGCGAGCAGCACGGCCGCGGTCGAGACGGCCTGCCCGAGGCAGGTGGTCTCCACCTCGCAGGTGACGACCTGCATCGTGTCGTAGATCGCGGACATGGCGCTCATCGAGCCGCCGGGGGAGTTGATGTAGAGCGCGATGTCCCGGTCCGGATCGGCGTACTCCAGGTGCAGGAGCTGTGCGATGACGTCGTTGGCCGAGGTCCCGTCGATGGGGGTGCCCAGGAAGACGATGCGGTTCTCGAGCAGCTTGGAGTACGGGTCGAGGGTCCGGCTCCCGAAGCTATTGCGCTCGGTGAACTCGGGCAGGACGTAGCGAGCGTGCATGGCGGCGCCTCCCTGTAAAAAATGTACAGGACGTACAGGTCGTAAGATGAGGAGCATGGCCTACGAGATTCCGGTGACGCAAGCACGTGCAGAGCTCGCCGACCTGATCAACCGCGTGGTGTACGGCAACGAACGGGTCGTCGTGACCCGCCACGGCAAGCCGCTCGTGGCGCTGGTCTCGGCCGCTGACCTGGAACGACTCGAAGCGCAGCAGGAGACGGCCGAGGATCTGGCGGGCAGCGTGGTCTCCGAGATCCACCCGCTCTCGTCCGCTCCGGGTGAACAGGGCCGCTTCGGCATCGCGGCGCGCCACCGCCCGCAAGGCACCTGAACGCTTCCGGCACGCCCGGCACATGAGAAAGCCGCGTGCCCCCGTCCGCTACAGCGGGGGCACGCGGCCGTACGAGAAGGGCGTCAGCCCACCGGCGCCGGTTCGGGTGCCGGGGCGGGCGTCGACGCGCCGGTCGCCGCCCGGCTGCGCGCGCCGCCCACGAGCACCGCGGCCAGCCCTGCCGCCGCCCAGGCGCCGAGGACGAGCAGCGCCGTGCCCGCGCCCGCCCCGTCGAAGAAGGCGACGGAGCGCAGTGCCGAACCGCCCGCGCCCGGCGGGAGCCACTGGCCGAGCACGCCCACCGGGGCCGGGAGGAGTTCGGGCGCGCTCGCGACGCCCGAGAACGGGTTGCCCAGCAGGATCATCAGCAGGGCCCCGACGCCGATGCCCGCCCTGCCGATGAGCGCCGCGAGCCCCGCGATGGCCGACCCGATCGCGAGCACGGTCAGTCCGAGGACCCCGGCCTCCGCCCACCAGTCACCGGCGAGCACGCCGAGCCAGCTGTGGGCGAGCGCGGCGCCGGTGAGCCCCGCGAGCGCCGCCGCGCCGAGCAGGGTGCCCGCCGCCCGTGCCCCGCGCAGACCGAGGACGGTCACCACGATGCCGGCGGCCGCGCCGGCCAGGACCAGCGGGAAGAGGCCCGCCCCGAACGCGCTGCCGCGCGGGTCGCCGGCGGGGGCCGGGACGACATCGGTCACCGTGAGCGGGGTGCCGGCCGGTACCTGGGCGGTGACGGCCTCGCGCAGCAGCCCGGCGACGACGGGGCTCGCGGCGGAGGCGGTCAGCAGTTCGGGTCCTTGCGGGGTCACGACCACCGCGCCGTATACGACCCGGTCCTGTATCGCCTCGCGGGCGGCGGCCTCGGACTCGTAGCGGTGCACGTCGAAGGCGCCGTCGCGGTCGGCGAGGCGCTGTTCCAGCGGGGCGGTGGCGGTGGCCGGACCCGCGACGCCGATGGGCAGGTCGCGCGGGGCGATCCGGGCGGCGGGCCAGGCGAAGGCCCACAGGGCCAGGGCCACGACGACCGGGATCAGTACCAGCACCGCGAGGGTCTTGCGGGTGGTGGCGGGCATGGCGGACTCGATTCAAAGAGAAGGATCGTTCGTTTTACCGACCCTGTCACTGTCCCGCCGGAGTGGTCGCTTGTCAAGAATGAATGTTCGTTTTAGGTTTTGGTCATGGCCCGTGTCTCTCAGGAACACCTCGACGCCCGCCGCCGTCAGATCCTCGACGGCGCCGCGCGCTGCTTCGCCCGCAACGGCTTCCACGCCACGTCCATGCAGGACGTCCTGACCGAGGTGGGCCTCTCGGCCGGCGCCGTCTACCGCTACTTCAGCGGCAAGGAGGAGCTGATCGCGGCCATCGCCGCCGAGGCTTTCACCGCCATACGGGGTGCTTTCGCGGAGGCCTCGAAGGCGACGCCGCCGCCCACGCCCGACGTCCTCCTCGGCGCGGTCCTGCGGCTCGTACTCGAGGAGCGGATCCCCGGCGCGGACCGCCAGGCCTTCGCGCGGCTCATCCTTCAGGTGTGGTCGGAGACCCTGCGCGACGAGGCACTGTTCCAGACCCTCGCGAGCGGCTTCGACGGCATGCGCGCCCTCTGGGCGGAGCTCGTGGACGTCTACCGCGAGACCGGGCTGATGACGGCCGACGTGGAGCCCGACCGGATGGCCCGCACCCTCATCGCCACCGCCCAGGGGTTCATCGCCCAGCAGGCGCTCTTCGGCGACGTGGACGTCGAGACGATCCAGGACGGCCTGCGCGGTCTCATGTCCATGGAGATGCAAAGCCCGAGTTAACGCGCCGGAAAAACTTCCGCCCTAACGTGCAATGTCTGGCCGGGCGGACCATCACCGCAGCTCAACAGAGTGTTGACGATCGGTAAGGTCCGCTGCTGTCCGGGGACCTGCCCGGTGGACGACTGTGAGGTGGAAGCGTGCAATTGACGCCGCACGAGCAGGAACGCCTGCTCATCCATGTGGCCGCCGACGTGGCCGAGAAGCGCAGGGCCCGCGGCGTGAAGCTCAACCACCCCGAGGCCGTCGCTCTCATCACCACCCACATCCTGGAGGGCGCCCGCGACGGCCGGACCGTCGCGGAGCTCATGGCCTCCGGCCGCAAGGTGCTCACCCGCGACGACGTGATGGCCGGGATCCCGGAGATGATCCACGACGTCCAGGTCGAGGCCACCTTCCCGGACGGCACCAAGCTCGTCACCGTCCATGACCCGATCGTGTGACGGGGGAGCGCCGCCGATGATTCCCGGAGAGATCCTTTTCGGTGAAGGTTCCGTCGCCCTCAACGAGGGCCGACCGGTCACCCGTCTCACCGTCCTCAACGCCGCCGACCGGCCCGTCCAGGTCGGCTCCCACTACCACTTCGCCGAGGCCAACCCCGGTCTCGCCTTCGACCGCGCCGCCGCGCGCGGCCTGCGGCTGCACATCGCCGCCGGCACGGCCGTGCGCTTCGAGCCCGGCATCCCGGTCGAGGTCGAACTCGTCCCGCTGGCGGGCCACCGGATCGTCCCCGGCCTGCGCGGCGAGACCGCGGGCCCCCTCGACACGGACGAGGCGCGGGCCGCCGACGACGTGATCCACGCGAACGGAGGCGACCGTGCCTGAGCTGCACCGCGCCGTCTACGCCGACCTGTTCGGCCCCACCACCGGTGACCGCATCCGGCTCGCCGACACCGACCTCCTCGTCGAGATCGAGGAAGACCGCTCCGGCGGCCCGGGCCGCGCAGGCGACGAAGCCGTCTTCGGCGGCGGCAAGGTCATCCGCGAGTCGATGGGCCAGGCCCGCACGACCCGGGCCGAGGGCGCGCCCGACACCGTGATCACGGGCGCCGTGATCATCGACCACTGGGGCGTGGTCAAGGCCGACATCGGCATCCGCGACGGCCGGATCACCGGCATCGGCAAGGCCGGCAACCCCGACACCATGGACGGGGTCCACCCCGACCTGGTCATCGGTCCGGAGACCGAGGTGATCGTGGGCAACGGCCGGATCGTCACGGCCGGCGGGATCGACACCCACATCCACTTCATCGCGCCGACCATCATCGACGAGGCCCTCGCCTCCGGCATCACGACCCTCGTCGGCGGCGGAACAGGACCCGCCGAAGGCACCAAGGCGACCACCGTCACGCCGGGACCCTGGCACCTCGCCGGGATGTTCGCGGCCCTGGAGAACTCCCCGGTCAACATCGGGCTGCTCGGCAAGGGCAACACGATGTCCCGCGAGGCCATGTACTCCCAACTGCGGGGCGGAGCACTCGGGTTCAAGATCCACGAGGACTGGGGTGCGACCCCTGCCGTCATCGACGCCTGCCTGACCGTCTGCGACGAGAGCGGCGCCCAACTCGCCATCCACACCGACACCCTGAACGAGGCCGGGTTCGTCGGCGACACCCTCGCGGCCATCGCGGGGCGCACCATTCACGCGTACCACACCGAGGGCGCGGGCGGCGGGCACGCGCCGGACATCATCACCGTCGTCTCCGAGCCGTACGTCCTGCCCAGCTCCACCAACCCGACCCGGCCGCACACCGTCAACACGATCGAGGAACACCTCGACATGCTGATGGTCTGTCACCACCTCAACCCGGCCGTCCCGGAGGACCTCGCCTTCGCCGAGTCCCGCATCCGGCCCTCGACCATCGCCGCCGAGGACGTGCTCCACGACCTCGGTGCCATCTCGATCATCTCCTCCGACTCGCAGGCCATGGGGCGCATCGGCGAGGTCGTCATGCGCACCTGGCAGACCGCGCACGTGATGAAGAAGCGCCGGGGCGCGCTGCCGGGCGACGGTCGCGCCGACAACCACCGGGCACGTCGCTATGTCGCCAAGTACACGATCAACCCGGCGGTGGCCCAGGGCCTCGACCACGAGATCGGTTCGGTCGAGACCGGCAAGCTCGCCGACCTCGTGCTGTGGGAGCCCGCCTTCTTCGGGGTGAAGCCGCTGGTCGTGCTGAAGGGCGGCCAGATCGCCTACGCGCAGATGGGCGACGCCAACGCCTCCATCCCCACCCCCCAGCCGATCCTGCCCCGCCCCATGTTCGGGGCCCTCGGCAAGGCGCCGGCGGGCAACTCCCTGAACTTCGTCACCCAGACCGCCATCGAGGACGATCTCCCCGAACGCCTCGGCCTGGACCGGAAGTTCGTCGCGATCAAGAACACCCGGCGGGTCACCAAGGCGGACATGCGGGAGAACGACGCCCTGCCCCGGGTGGAGGTCGACGCCGACACCTTCACCGTCACCATCGACGGCGAAGCCGTCGAGCCCGCCCCCGCCGAGGAACTGCCCCTCGCCCAGCGCTACTTCCTCTTCTGATGGCGTCCCCCGCGATCACCGAGGAGAGGGGCTTCGCCGGCCGGGCGGCGCTGCTCGTGCTCGCCGACGGGCGCTTCCCCGCCGGCGGACACGCCCACTCCGGTGGAGCCGAGGCGGCCGTCCGGGCCGGCCGGATCACGGACCCCGTGAGCCTCGCCGCGTTCTGCCGGGGCCGCCTCCACACCGCCGGGCTCACCGCGGCGGGCCTCTCCGCGGCGGCCGCCCACGGCCACGACCCGGAGGCCCTCGACGCCGCCGCCGACGCCCGCACGCCCTCGCCCGCCCTGCGGGCGGCGGCCCGCAGGCTCGGTCGGCAGATGATGCGGGCGGCCCGGTCCACCTGGCCGTGCGCCGAACTCGACGCGCTCGCCGCCGCGTTCCCCCGCGGCGCGCACCAGCCGGTCGTCCTCGGCTTCGCCGCGCGCGCGGCCGGGCTCGGCCCCCTGGACGCCGCGCACTGCGTCGCCTACGAGACGGTCAGCGCCCCGGCCACCGCGGCCGTACGGCTGCTGAGCCTGGACCCGTTCAAGGCCACCGCCGTCCTCGCCCGCCTCGCCCCGGAGATGGACCGGGTCGCCGAGCGGGCGGCACAGGCCGCCCAGCAGGGCATCGACGCCCTCCCGGCCGCCTCCTCACCCCTCCTCGACATCACCGCCGAACAGCACGCGGCCTGGCCCGTCCGCCTCTTCGCGTCCTGACCCCGCACCCGACGGGGCCTGTCGGCGCCCCCCCCAGGCCACCCCCTCACGATCAGCCGGAGGCACCATGCACCTCGACCACTCCCACGACCACATCGGCGCCGTCTCGGCCGACGCCCACCGCCCCGACGGAACGCGGCGCGCCCTGCGGATCGGGCTCGGCGGGCCCGTCGGCTCCGGCAAGACCGCGACCGTCGCCGCGCTCTGCCGCGCCCTGCGCGACCAGCTCTCGATCGCCGTCGTCACCAACGACATCTACACCCGCGAGGACGCCGACTTCCTGCTGCGCAACGCCGTCCTGCCGCCCGAGCGCATCCAGGCCGTGGAGACCGGCGCCTGCCCACACACCGCGATCCGCGACGACATCTCCGCCAACCTCGAAGCCGTCGAAGAGCTGGAGGACACCGTCGGCCCGCTCGACCTCATCCTGGTCGAGTCCGGCGGCGACAACCTGACCGCCACCTTCTCCAAGGGCCTGGTCGACGCCCAGATCTTCGTCATCGACGTGGCCGGCGGCGACGACATCCCGCGCAAGGGCGGCCCCGGAGTGACCACCGCCGACCTGCTCGTCGTCAACAAGACCGACCTCGCGCCGTACGTCGGCTCCGACCTGGAGCGGATGGCGCGCGACGCCAAGGAGCAGCGCGGCGACCTCCCCGTCGCGTTCACCTCGCTCACCGGCGAGCAGGGCGTCACCCCCATCGCCGACTGGGTCCGCGAGCAACTCGGCGCCTGGTCCGCATGAGCCTGAGCGCCACCGCCCGGATCGTCGCCGAGGCGGACGGGGGACTGCCGGTCCTCCTCAGCGACGGCCCCCTCGCACTCCGCAGGACACGGACCACCGGCCCGTACACGCGGGTCACCGTCGTCGGCGCGATGAGCGCCCCGCTCGGCGGCGACCGGCTCGCGATCGAGACGGAGGTACGCGACGGGGCCCGGCTCCTGGTCGACTCGGCCGCCGCGACCGTGGCCCTGCCCGGCCGCGCCGCCGAGCCGGCCAGGTACGACGTGCGGATCACCGTCGGCGCGGACGCCGAGCTGCGCTGGCTGCCCGAACAGCTCGTCTGCGCCCGCGGATCCGATCTCGTGATGCGCACCACCGTCGAACTCGCCGCCACCGCGCGGCTCGTGCTCAGGGAGGAGCAGATCCTCGGCCGCCACGGCGAGGAGACCGGCACGCTCCTCTCCCGTCTCACGGTCCACCGCGCAGGCCGCCCCCTGCTCGACCAGGAGGTCGCGTTCGGGCCCGGCGCCCCGGCCGGCTGGAACGGCGGGGCGGTCCTCGCCGGGCACCGCTCCGTCGGCCAACTCCTCGTCGTCGACCCGGTGTTCACCGAGAAGCCGGTGGAGCCCCGAGCGCTCGCGGAGAACGCCGTGCTCGCCCCGCTCGCCGGGCCCGGAGCGCTGGTCACCGCCGTCGCGACCGACGCGCTGGAGCTGCGCGGGGCCCTCGACGCGGCGCTCGACCTCCTCGCGCGGACGTGAGTTCACCGCTCAGCGGTACAGCCGTATCCGGTTATTGGTTCGGCAAAGAACGTGTGTACGCCCTTTCCCGCGCACCGGGCCGAACGAAAGGATCCCCCGGACAGACCGACACCCACAGGGGGAGGCATCACGTGAGACGCACGGCAGCGCTCGGTTCGGCAGGCGCTCTGATAGCCGGCACGCTCATGGCGGGCGCGCTGGCCGCTCCGGCCGCGAGCGCCGACCAGCGCCACCGGCCCGACGCGGAGGCCTACGGCACGGCGGTCGCCGCCCAGCGCGCCGCGCAGCGGGGCATCGACTGGCAGGACTGCCCGGCCGACTGGGGCCTGGAGAAGCCCATCCAGTGCGGCTGGGTCACCGTCCCCGTCGACTACGCCCGGCCGAACGGCAAGCAGATCAAGATCGCCGTCGACCGCATCGGCTCCACCGGCACCCCCGCCGAGCGCCAGGGCGCCCTGCTCTACAACCCCGGTGGCCCCGGCGGCTCCGGCCTGCGCTTCCCGCGCCGGGTCACCACCAAGAACGTCATCTGGGCGAACGCCGCCAAGGCCTACGACTTCGTCGGCTTCGACCCGCGCGGCGTCGGCCACTCGGCCCCCATCTCCTGTGTCGACCCCGCCGAGTTCGTCAAGGGCCCCAAGCTCGACCCGGTCCCCGACAGCGAGGCCGACAAGCGCGCCCAGCGCAAGCTCGCCGCCGAGTACGCCGCGGCCTGCGCCGAGAAGAGCGGCGACATCCTGCCGTACATCAACACCCGCAACACCGCCCGCGACCTGGACGTCATCCGGGCCGCGCTCGGCGAGAAGAAGCTCAACTTCGTCGGCGTCTCCTACGGCACCTACCTCGGCGCCGTCTACGGCACGCTCTTCCCGACGCACGTCCGCCGCATGGTGCTCGACAGCGTCGTCAACCCGTCGAAGGACAAGATCTGGTACGAGGCCAACCTCGACCAGGACATCGCCTTCGAGGGCCGGCTCAAGGACTGGATGACCTGGGTCGCCCAGCACGACGCCACCTACCACCTCGGCGACACCTACACCGAGGTCCGCGGCCAGTGGGACACCCTGCGCGCCGCCGCCAAGAAGAACCCCCTCGGCGGCAAGGTCGGCCCGGCCGAGCTCATCGGCTTCTTCCAGAACGCGCCCTACTACGACTCCATGTGGGCCCCGGTCGCCGAGGCCTGGAGCGCGTACGCCGCCGGTGACCCGCAGCCGCTGATCGACGCGGCCGCCTCCGACCCCACCGACACGGCCGGCAACGCGGCCTCGGAGAACGGCAACGCCGTCTACACCGCCGTCGAGTGCGCCGACGCCCCCTGGCCGACCAGCTGGAAGAAGTGGGACCGGGACAACACCCGGCTCCACCAGAAGTACCCGTTCATGACCTGGTCCAACGCCTGGATGAACCTGCCCTGCGCGACCTGGTCCACCCCGCGCCAGCAGCCCACCGAGGTCCGCACCCACAAGGGCCTGCCGCCCGTCCTCATCACCCAGTCCGAGCGTGACGCGGCCACGCCGTACGAGGGTGCGGTCGAACTGCACCAGCGCTTCAAGGGCTCGCGTCTCATCACCGAGCGGGACGCCGGCTCGCACGGCATCACCAACCTGGCCAACCCGTGCCTGAACACCCGGGTGGAGGCCTACCTCCTCACCGGCAAGCTCGACAGCCGCGACGTGACGTGCGCCCCGCACGCCACGCCCCAGCCGTAGCCAGAGGGTGAGGGGTGAGGGGCGGACCGCCCCTCACCCCTCACCGCCCCGCATCAGCGCGCCGCGAGCCAGGCGTCCTCGGCCGCGTAGTCGAAGAAGTCCACCCCGTACTTCACCAGACCGGGGAACGCCTCCCGCCACTCCTGCTCGGCCACCCGCCGGGACAGGTACGCGACCGTCTCCGGCAGCGAATCGGTGTACGACACCACCGGCCGGTACCCCAACTCCCGTTCCGCCGCTCCCATGTCGAAGACGACCGGGTGGGGCACCGCCCACGGGCTGTCGCCCACCACGCCCTCCGGCGCCCCTTCCATCAGCACCGTCTCGCTCTCCACGCCCATGACCGCGTCGATCGCCGCGCCGATCTCCGCGGCCGTCGGGGCCTGCGGATCACCGCCGTTGAAGACCCGGGTGCCGGGCTTCGCCGCGGAGAGGCGCACCAGCTCGCCCAGGTTGTCCACGTGCACCGGGTGGAACCGGGAGCCGCCCTCGTACGCCAGGATCCTTACCGGCCGCCCGTCGAGCGCCCGCTTGACGAACCACAGCTCGCGCGGCCCCGGGCAGTACGGCCCGTGGATCGCGCCCGCCCGCAGCACCGTCGTCGGCAGCGCCGCGCCCGCCGCGAGCAGCTCCTGCTCCAGGGCCACCTTCCGCGTGCCGTAGGACCCCTCGCCCGGCGCGACCGTCCGCCACGACTCCGGGATCGGCACCGGATAGGCGGGGAAGCCGTCCGGCTCGTCCTGGGTGTCGAAGTTGCGGCCCCGGTCGTCCTCGTACACCGCACCGCTGGAGACCACCACCGCCGAACCGATCCGGTCGGCAAGCGCCGTCAACTGCCGTGCGTGGCCCGCGTGGTAGGCGACGATGTCGACCAGCACGTCACAGCCGTCACCGAGCGCGGCGGCGAGCGCGCCCTCCTCGTCCCGGTCGACGGCCACCGACCGGACCTCCTGCGGCCACTCCTCGCCGCGGCCACCGCGCCGCGAGGCCGCCGTCACCTCCCAGCCGTCCGCGACGAGCGCCCGCACGGCCGCCCGCCCCACCTGTCCTGTCGCACCGAGCACGAAAGCGTGTCCTTGTCCCATGGAGGTGACGGTACGACGGCCGTGATCACCGGGCCCGTACCGTTCGCCGTGCGCGGATCCGCCGTCAGCGTCCCCGGCGCGGGAACTTTCCGCGCCCGCCGCTGTTCCGCGCCTTCGCCTCCTGCTCGGCGGCCTTCACCTTGACCGCGTAGTCGTCCACGTACTCCTGCCCGGACAGCGCGAGGATCTCGTACATGATCTCGTCCGTCACCGCGCGGACCGCCGCCTTCTCGCCCTCCATGCCGGCGTACCGGGAGAAGTCGAGCGGGGCGCCGAACCGGACGGTGACCCGCTTGATCCGGGGCACCACCTTGCCGGGCGGCTGGATCTCGAAGGTCCCCACCATCGCGCAGGGGATCACCGGCACCCCGGCCGTGATCGCCATCACCGCCACGCCGACCTTGCCCTTGTAGAGCCGGCCGTCGTGCGAGCGCGTGCCCTCGGGGTAGATGCCGAGCAGCTCGCCCTTGGCCAGCACCCCGAGCCCCTCACGGATCGCCGCCTGCCCGGCCTCCTTGCCGGAACGGTCGACCGGGATCTGCCCGGCGCTGCGGAAGAACGCCGCGGTCAGCCGGCCCTTCAGACCGGGCCCGGTGAAGTACTCCTGTTTGGCGAGAAAGGTGATCCGCCGCTTCAGGACGACCGGCATCAGAAAGTGGTCGGAGAACGACAGATGGTTGCCGGCGACGATCGCCGCGCCCTCCGCCGGAACGTGCTCCAGACCCTCGATACGCGGCCGGAAGACCAGCCTCAGCCACGGGCCGAGGAGGACGTACTTCAGGACGTGATAGAACACCGACGGCCCCCGTCTCGTTCGAGCGTTGCTTATTTGTAACCACTCGCGCGACCCTGGTCCACACTGGAGACGGAGAGTGGGTCCTGATGGCTGCCGAACGCCGTCGCACACCGCGACACATACGGCCCGGCGCAGCCGTCACCGTGCTGATGTGCGCGGTGATGACCGCCGGGTTGTACGGTTGCGCCGACTCGGGCACTCCGGAGCCGACCCCGACACCCACGCCGACGGCTCCTACCCCCACCCCGACAAGACCCGCACCGCAGGGCCTCTCGCCCTTCACGGGACTCCCGGCCCGTCCCGCCCCGGTCCTCGCCGTCAAGATCGACAACGTGCCGCCGGCCCGTCCGCACACCGGCCTCGGCTCGGCCGACCTCGTCTACGTCGAGCAGGTCGAAGGCGGCCAGACCCGCCTGCTCGCCGTCTACTCCACCGAGCTCCCGGACCGGATCGGCCCCGTCCGCAGCGCCCGCGAGTCCGACATCGAGCTTCTGCGCCAGTTCGGCCACCCGGCGCTCGCCTACTCCGGCTCCCAGACCGCCCTGAAACCCCTGCTCCAGGCCGCCCCACTGGACGCCCTGCCGCCCGAGGACGCCCCGGGCGCCTACCTCAGGGACCGGGGGAGGGCCGCGCCCCACAACCTGTACGTGCTGCCCGGGCGCGCCCTGGCCGCGGCATCCGACGTGGAGAACGCCAAGGACATCGGCTTCCGCTTCGGCCCGGCCCCCGCGGGCGGCGAGGCGGTCAACGAACGGACCGTGCGCTTCCCCGCCTCGCGCTACACCTTCACCTGGTCCCCGGCGGAGAAGGGCTGGCGGGTCGCGATGGACGGGCGGGCCGCCCGCACCACCGAGGCGGGTCCGGTCACGGCGGCGACGGTGGTCGTGCAGTACGTGACCATACGGTCGTCCCGCTTCCACGACGTGCTCGGCAGCGTCTCCCCGTACACCGAGACGGTCGGCAGCGGCAGCGCGCTCGTGCTCCGCGACGGGCGCGCCCACGAGGCCCGCTGGAGCCGCCCCACCGCGACGAACGGCACGGCCTTCACCACCCCGGACGGCACACCCCTCAACTTCGCCCCCGGCCCCACCTGGGTGGTCCTCGCCCCGCGCGGCTAGCCGGCGCTAGGGCTGCGGTCCTGGCCTGCCCGGGCCCCGGGGGCGCGCCCCGGCCGGTGCGGAGCTGTCGGCGGCCGCCATGCCGATGGTGACCACACAGAGCACCACCAGGCCGAACCAGAGCCAGCCGCTACTGCCGAGCGCCACCGTGTACGCCGTCGTCAGCACCAGGGCCGCGACGGTGATCACGCTCATCGCCTTCGTGGGACCGGACATCTGTCCGCCCTCCTCCCGACGGGTCCTTCACGCTCATCGTGACCCCTGGGGCGGGCGAATGCTACTCCCGTGCGCGTACCGTCAGCGCCCGCGTGCCTGGAGCGAGGCCAGGTAGGCGTTGTACGCCTCCAGCTCCTTGTCGCCGTCGCGGTCGGCGGCCCGGTCCTTGCGGACGGCCTGCCGCTGCTCGGAGTGGTACCACTGGTACACCAGTGCGATCAGCACCAGGACCGACGGGATCTCGCTGAACGCCCAGGCGATGCCGCCCGCCGCGTGCTGGTCGGCGAGCGCGTCGATCCCCAGGGAGGCCGGCGGGTCCGCGTACGCCTTGACCATCGGCTCGCTCGCCATCATCAGGGCGATGCCGAAGAACGCGTGGAAGGGCATGCCCGCGAAGAGCTCCAGCATCCGCATCACATAGCCCGGGCGGTGCGGGCCCGGGTCGACGCCCATGATCGGCCAGAAGAAGACCAGACCGACGGCGAGGAAGTGCACCATCATCGCGATGTGGCCGATCTTCGAACCCATCAGCGTGTCGAAGATGGGCGTGAAGTAGAAGCCGTAGAGGCTCGCGATGAAGAGCGGGATCGTGAACGCGGGGTGGGTGATGATCCGCAGGTAGCGGCTGTGCAGCAGCATGAGCAGCAGCTCGCGCGGACCCTTGTCGCCCCGGGGCGCGACGGGCAGCGCGCGCAGCGCGAGCGTCACCGGAGCGCCGAGCAGCAGCAGGATCGGCGAGAGCATCGAGATGACCATGTGCTGCACCATGTGCACGCTGAACATGACCATGCCGTAGTCGTTGAGCTTGGTGGACATCATCAGCGCGATGCTCAGCACACCCAGGGTGAAGAACACCGTCCGGCTCACCGGCCAGCCGTCACCACGCCGGCGCAGCCGCGCCACGGCCCAGCCGTACAGCGCGAGCCCCACGACAGAGCCGATGAGGAAGAACGCGTCGGGCGAGAACTCGAGTGCCCGTCCCAGCGTGAACGGCGGCAGATCCATCGTCATGCCGTGCCCGCTGTGATCCATCTGTGTACTCCTGGAGCCCGATTCGCGCTTGTTGTCCGCACCAGACTAGAACCGCCCCCGTTCGCGGCTGCGACCGGGGGCGGTTCGGGGTGTCCGTAGGACGGCGTACGAGGGTCAGAGCACCGTCTCGGCCTCGGCGTAGCGCTCGGACGGGACCGTCTTCAGCGTCTCCACCGCCTGGGCCAGCGGAACCATCTCGATCTCCGTGCCGCGCAGCGCGGTCAGCATGCCGAACTCGCCGCGGTGCGCCGCCTCCACCGCGTGCCAGCCGAAGCGGGTGGCGAGCACCCGGTCGTACGCGGTCGGCGTACCGCCGCGCTGGACGTGACCGAGTATCACCGGCCGGGCCTCCTTGCCGAGCCGCCGCTCCAGCTCCACCGAGAGCTGGTTGGCGACGCCGGTGAAGCGCTCGTGGCCGTACTGGTCCTTGGCGCCGACCTCGAACTCCATCGAGCCCTCGCGCGGCTTCGCACCCTCGGCGACGACCACGATCGCGAACCGCTTGCCCGCCTCGAAGCGCGCGCCGACCCGGGCGGTCAGCTCGTCGATGTCGAAGGGACGCTCGGGCACGACGATCGCGTGCGCGCCGGCGGCCATGCCGGAGTGCAGGGCGATCCAGCCGGTGTGCCGGCCCATGACCTCGACGATGAGCACGCGCTGGTGGGACTCGGCGGTGGTCTTCAGCCGGTCCAGTGCCTCGGTCGCCACACCGACGGCGGTGTCGAAGCCGAAGGTGACGTCCGTGGAGGCGATGTCGTTGTCGATCGTCTTCGGTACGCCGACGATCGGCAGCCCCGCCTGGGAGAGCAGGTTGGCCGCCTTCAGCGTGCCCTCGCCGCCGATCGGGATGATCGCGTCGAGGCCCAGGTCGGCGACGTGGCCGCGGGCGCGCTCGACGCCGTCCACCAGGTGCGCGGGCTGGACCCGGGAGGAGCCGAGGATGGTGCCGCCGCGCGCGAGGATGCCGGCGACCGCGTCGAGGTCGAGCTTGCGGTAGTCACATTCCAGGAGGCCCTTCCAGCCGTCGTGGAATCCGATGACCTCGTCCCCGTGGTCGACGACGGCACGGTGCACGACGGAACGGATGACGGCGTTCAGACCGGGGCAGTCGCCTCCGGAGGTGAGCACACCAATGCGCATAGCCCGAATACCTTTGCAACGTGGGCCGACTCCCGGACCACGTCGTCCGGTTGGATCCCCGCCACCCTATCGGTGCCGGGTGGCGGGGCCGAACCGGTTGTCCACGGATTGGACACTGTATTGACTAACGCATCCCATGTGCGCATGGGCGCTCAGAAGTGCACCCGTCAGGCGGGCTGGGTCGCCGACGCGATGCGCTCCGCGCGCAGCGCCTCGTACCAGCGGTCGTCGGTCGGCGGCAGCGCGTTGACGTCCAGGGCCAGCTTCAGGAGCAGGTCCGCGATCTGCGGGTTGCGGGCCATGACCGGGCCGTGCATGTACGTACCGAAGACGGTGTCGTTGTACGCGCCCTCGGTGCCGTCGCCGGTGCCGTTGCCGCGGCCCAGGACCGTCCGGGCGAACGGGCGGGCCGTCGGGCCGAGATGGGTGATGCCCTGGTGGTTCTCGAACCCGGTGAGCTGGGGCAGGCCGAGGCGCGGGTCGATGTCCGCGAGGACGTCGCCGACACACCGCTCGCCCTCGCCGCGGGTGGAGATCACGTCGATCAGGCCGAGACCGGGCTCGCGCTCGCCGAGGTCGTTGATGAACTCGTGGCCCAGGATCTGGTAGCCGGCGCAGACCGAGAAGATGATCGCGCCGTTGGACGCGGCGCGCTCCAGGCCGCCGTCGCGGCGCAGCCGCTCCGCCGCGAGCCGCTGCGGCCGGTCCTCGCCGCCGCCGATCAGGTAGATGTCGCCGGAGGTGGGCACCGGCTGGTCGCTGCGGACGTCGACGCGCTGGACGTCCAGTCCGCGCTGGCGGGCGCGGCGCTCGACGACGAGGGCGTTGCCCTGGTCGCCGTACGTGCTGAGCAGGTCCGGGTAGACCCAGACCAGGCGCAGGCTGCTGTCACTCATGCTGCAAGTCCTCTACGGGTCAGTTGCCGACGCGGCGGCGGACGTCCTGGAAGGCGGTGTAGTTGGCGATCAGCTCGATCTGGCCGGGCGGGGCCAGCTGGACCGCCTCGTCGAGCGTCTCGCAGACGCGGAAGTCCACGCCCGCGACCTCGAGCCGGACCGCCAGGTCCAGCTTGCGGTCGCCCAGGACCATGATCGGGTGGCCGGCGAGCCGCCCGTAGTCCACGTCCCACAGCCAGGAGGTGTCCGTGCCGTCGGCGCCGCGCGCGTTGACGGAGAGGATCACCGGCGTCGGCGGCTGGTCGATGAGGGAAAACGTTTCGAGCCAGCCCGCCGGGTTCTTCGCCAGCAGCAGCCGCAGCTCCCGGCCCTGGAAGGTGACCACGTCGTAGCGGCCGGCCACGGCCTGCACCTGGTACATGCGCTCCAGGGCGACCTGCGGCGGGACGCCGAAGACCGCGGCGACGGCGGCCGAGGTGGCGGCGTTGGCCTTGTTGGCGCGGCCGGGCAGCTGGAGGTGGATCGGCCAGGCCGAACCGTGCGGGTCGAGCACGTGGTCGCCGTTGAGCGCCCAACTCGGCGCGGGGCGGCGGAATCCGCACTCGCCGCAGAACCAGTCGTCGCCCGGGCGCTGCATCACACCGCCGCAGGAGGGGCACGACCAGGCGTCGTCCTTCCACTCCTGGCCGGCGGCGACCCACACGACGTTGGGGGAGGAGGAGGCGGCCCAGACGATCAGCGGGTCGTCGGCGTTGGCGATGACCACGGCCTTCGTACCGCTCAGACCCTCGCGCCACTTCTCGGCGAGCATCCGGGTCTCGGCGGCCCGGTCCAGCTGGTCGCGGGAGAGGTTGAGCAGCGCGATCGCCTTGGGCGTGGTGTCCCGGGCGACTCCGGCGAGGTACTTCTCGTCGACCTCGATGACGCCGTACTTGGCGTCCGAGCCGCCGGCCAGGGCCGAGGTGATGCCCGCGGGCATGTTGGCGCCGAGCGCGTTGGAGACGACGGGCCCGCTGGCCCGCAGCGCCTCGGCGATCAGCCGGGTCGTGGTCGTCTTGCCGTTGGTCGCCGACACCAGGACGACGTCCAGATGCTGGGCGAGCCGTCCCAGCAGGTCGGGGTCGAGCTTGAGCGCCACCCGGCCGCCGATCACCGATCCGCTGCCGCGTCCGGCTGCCCGCGACACCGCGGCCGCGGCCTTGCCCGCCGTCACGGCCAGTTTGGCGCGCGGCGACAACGGCTCTGGATTACCGGGGTGTCCTGACATCTTCCTTGTTCCTCCTTGCGTCGGTCCGGGCTCAGCCTATCGAGATCAGGCCAGGGACCCGAACTGCGGCACCCCTGCGCCCCGCGCCGAAACGACGAGGTCACAGCGGACCGTACCCTTACGCCCATGCGAAACCGGCCGATCCCCGGCAGTTCCGGCCACGTCCGAGCGATGACCCTGCTCGGCGCACCGGTGCTGCACACCCCCTGCGAACCCGTCGTCGACTTCGGTCCTGAGCTGGAGCGTCTTGTCGAGGACATGTTCGCCACGATGTACGCGGCGAACGGGGTCGGCCTCGCGGCCAACCAGGTGGGCGTGGGCCTGCGGGTCTTCGTGTACGACTGCCCGGACGACGAGGAGGTGCGCCACCTCGGGCACCTGGTCAACCCGCGCCTGGTGGAGGCGGACGGCGAGGTGGTCCGGGGCGCGGAGGGCTGTCTGTCCCTGCCGGGCCTGGAGGCGCCCACGCCGCGCTTCGACCGCGCGGTCGTCGAAGGCGTGCGGGTGGACGGCACCCCGGTGCGCGTCGAGGGCACGGGCTTCTTCGCCCGCTGCCTCCAGCACGAGACGGACCACCTGGAGGGCGGCGTCTACGCGGACCGGGTCACGGGGTGGCGCAAGTCACGCCTGCTGCGGGCGGTCAGGAAGGAGCCGTGGGGCGACCGGGCGGAGGTCCTGCAGGACCGCTGAGGCCTGCCCGGTTGACCGCGATCGGGTCCGACCGGCGGGCCGCAGGCGGCGCCGACCGGGCGCCCCGCGGTCCGAGAGATGCCCGACCCCGGAGCCGCGCGGGTCCGGGAGCCCGTCCGCGCCCCGCGGTCCGAGAGGCTCCTGGAGGGGGCTATAAGCCCGGTGCGCCGGCGCGGTCGCCCGCCTCGGCCAGCCGGCCCCACAGGAGGTCCGCCAGGGCCTGCACCAACTCCTCGCGGGAGCAGGGGCGTTCGCCGAGCCACCAGTCGCCCGCCGCGTGCATCATGCCGACGATGCCGTGGCCCCAGATCCGGGCCTGGGCCTCGCCGACCGGGCCGAGGTCGATGCGCTCCGCGATGACCTGGCCCAGCTCCTCGCCCATCCGCCGCAGCACCGGCGCCGAGTGGCGGCCCACGTCGAAGCCCTGCTCGGCCTGGTGGGTCTCCTCGGCCGGGTGCATCAGGAAGCGGTAGACCTGCGGCAGCGCCTCGATCGAGGCGAGGTAGGTGTCGAGGGTGGACTCGACCCGCTTGCGCCGGTCGGCAGGCGCGTCGAGCGCCGCCCGCAGCGCGGCGAGCAGCGCGTCGGTGTGCCGGGTGGCGAGCGCCCGGTAGAGGCCGCCCTTGTCGCCGAAGTGCCGGTAGAGGATCGGCTTGGTGATGCCGGCCTCCGCCGCGATGGCGTTCATCGAGGCCCCGGGGCCGTCCCGGAGCACCACGCGGTCCGCCGCCTCCAGCAGTTCACGGCGCCGCTGATCGGCCGGCTTCTGCTGTTCGGTGGTCCGGTGTGTGGTCTCCATAGCGCGTCTCCCCGCCCGTGCGAATTCCCTGAGGCTGTCGCAACGTAACACCAGTGCGGGACCCTGTGCCGCGCCGCCCTGAGCGCTCCGCCGCAGGTTGACAGCGCCTACCCGTGAGTAACAGACTGCTGTTACCGCAAGTAACGCACTGCTGGGAGGGAACATGGCCGAGTTCACGCTCGAACTCAACGACGACCAGAAGCAGGTCCGTGACTGGCTGCACGGATTCGCCGAGGACGTGATGCGCCCCGCCGCCGCCGAGTGGGACGAGCGTGAGGAGACTCCCTGGCCGATCATCCAGGAAGCCGCCAAGATCGGCATCTATTCTCTCGATTTCTATGCCCAGCAGTTCTTCGACCCGACCGGGCTCGGCATCCCGATGGCCATGGAGGAGCTCTTCTGGGGCGACGCGGGGATCGCGCTCTCCATCGTCGGCACCGGCCTCGCCGCCGTCGGCGTCCTCGCCAACGGCACCGAGGAGCAGATCGGCACCTGGATCCCGCAGATGTACGGCGACGTCGACGACGTCAAGGTCGCCGCCTTCTGCTCCTCCGAGCCCGACGCCGGCTCGGACGTCGCCTCGATGCGCACCCGGGCCGTCTACGACGAGGCCAAGGACGAGTGGGTGCTCAACGGCACCAAGACCTGGGCGACCAACGGCGGCATCGCCAACGTCCACGTCGTGGTCGCGGCCGTCGACCCCGAGCTCGGCTCCAAGGGCCACGCCTCCTTCATCGTGCCGCCGAACACCCCCGGCCTCTCCCAGGGGCAGAAGTTCCAGAAGCACGGCATCCGCGCCTCGCACACCGCCGAGGTCGTCCTCGAGAACGTCCGCGTCCCCGGCCACTGCCTCCTCGGCGGCAAGGAGAAGCTGGACGAGCGCCTCGCCCGGGCCCGCGAGAAGGCGAAGGCGGGCGGCGGTGTGGGGGTCCCCCCGGCCGGAGGCTGGGGGAGCGTGAAGAACGCCGCCATGGCCACCTTCGAGGCCTCCCGCCCCGCCGTCGGCGCCATGGCCGTCGGCACGGCCCGCGCCGCGTACGAGGTCGCCCTCGACTACGCCAAGACCCGCGAGCAGTTCGGCCGCCCGATCATCGACAACCAGGGCGTCGCCTTCCAGCTCGCCGACATGCGCACGCAGATCGACGCCGCCCGGCTCCTGGTCTGGCGCGCCTCCTGGATGGCGACCACCGGCAAGCCCTTCACCTCGGCCGAGGGCTCGATGTCCAAGCTGTACGCGAGCGAGGTCGCCAAGAAGGTCACCGGCCAGGCGATCCAGATCCTCGGAGGCAACGGCTACACCCGGGAGTACCCGGTGGAGCGCATGCACCGGGACGCGGCGATCTACACCATCTTCGAGGGCACGAGCGAGATCCAGCGCCTGGTGATCGCCCGCACCCTCTCGGGCATGCCGATCCGCTAGGCAGCCGCCCGCGCCCACCGGCCCGCACCCCCACCAGGGGCGCGGGCCGTCGTGTGCGGGCGGGCGGGGGTCACGTCCCGAGGAGGGCGCGCTTCTGGGTCTCGAACTCCGACTCGGTCAGCACGCCCTGCGCCTTCAGCTCCCCCAGCTGCTTGAGCTGCTCGATCTTGGTACTCATGTCGTCACCGGCGGGCGCCGGAGCCTGAGCCGGGGGCTGTTGCTGGTAGGACTGCTGGTACTGCTGCTGTCCTGCCTCCTGCTGGGCCCATCGGCCCGCCTGCCGCCGTGACACGCGGTTGGACACAGCCGTGGCGGTGCCGGCGACGACGGCGGTGCGGGCTACACCGCGGAGAAGTCCGGGCATGGTCAGTCATCTCCCAGGGGGTGCTCGGGTGCTCGGTTGCCGGATGAGGTCGGGCCGTCCCCCTCCTCAGCCGGAGCCCGCCGCGTCGGCGGCGTCCAGCGAGGCCAGCAGCGCCTGGACGGGAATCCGTCCGCCCGCCACGATCTGCGCGCCGCTGCGGCGCATGGCGCGTGCGAAGGGGGCGGCCCACACGTTCTCGTACACGATGACCCCCGCGGAGTTGCCGGGCTCCAGCGCGGATCCGGCGTCGTCGACGTCGCTCTGGTCCAGCAGACCGGAGGAGGCACCCTCGAACACCGTGAGATCGACCTCGCCGCCGAAATCCGTCAGCTCCACCGCGGTGACCGACCCGTCTTCGTCCTTGCGGATGAACTGCAGGTCGAGGATGCGGATGATGCCGCGCTCCACCAGGTCGACGAGGAGGGGGAAACCCTCACCGGTCATCCGGTTGCCCGGGAACTCCAGGATCAGGTAGTCGACGGGGCCCATGTCCTCGAGTTCCGACAGGTCGTCGCTCATGGCCACTCCTCCAAGCGCTCGGGGTTCCCGCCTCGACCGGACCGGTTGCGGACGGCCCCCGCCTCGGCGAGAGGTGGCCGCTCAGACATTCCAGCACCGCCCGGTGCCCTCCGCACGTCGTGAGGCGCCGCGCCCCGGCGTGCCGGGAGCGTCACACCACGCAGAACTCGTTCCCCTCCGGGTCCTGGAGCACCACCGCGTAGTAGTCCACGCCGTCCGGCTCGTCCATCGTGTACAGGATCGTCGCGCCGAGGGCCGTCAGGCGGGTGACCTCCCCGTCCACGCGCTCGCGCCGCAGGGCGAGCGGCACCTCGCGGCCGCCGCCGACCTTCAGGTCCAGGTGCACCCGGTTCTTGGCCGTCTTCGGCTCAGGGACCTGTTGGAACCAGATCCTCGGCCCGACGCCCCTCGGGTCCACGATCGACTCGGGCAGGTCGCCGGCGCCCTCCGGGAGCTCCTCCTCGGGCACCCCCAGCGCCTCCCAGTACGCGCGCCAGCTCGCGTACCCCTCGGGCGGCGGCTGCGGTACATACCGCAGGGCCTCCGCCCAGAAGCGGACGAGCCGCTGGGGCTCGGCGCAGTCGATGGTGATCTGCAGCGTCATCTCGATCGGTTCCATGGGGCGAGTGTCCCGGACGCCACTGACAGTCCTCCCGACCGGACGGATCCGGACGAGCCCCGGCTCATGACTGTCGGCAGGACGGCGGCTGCGGGACAATCGCCACCGGTGACGATCAAGGGGGAACGGATCCATGGCCACGACCAGCACCGTCGTACCGGGACCGGCGGGGCTTCCGCTGCTCGGCTCGATGCTCGACCTCAAGAACGACTCGCTCGGCACCTTCCTGAACGCCCAGCGCGTCCACGGTGACGTCGTCCGGTTCACCGCGGGACCGCCCGGCCTGCGCGGGGTCCTCTACGGCGTCTTCTCCGCCGAGGGGGCCCAGCAGGTCCTCGCCACCCAGTCCGCCAACTTCCGCAAGGACAATCTCTTCTACCAGGAGGTGCGCGAGTCCTTCGGCAACGGGCTGTTGACCAGCCAGGACGAGGACTACCTGCGCCAGCGGCGGCTCATCCAGCCGCTCTTCACCCGCCGCCGCGTCGACAGCTACGCCGGGGCCGTCGCCACCGAGGCCGCGAGCCTCACCGAGGAGTGGCGCACCGCGGAGGACTCCACCGTCGACGTCCTCGACGAGATGACCCGCCTCGCGCTCCGCGCCGTCGCCCGGATCCTCTTCGGCACCGACGTCGAGGCCGCGGTCGCCATCGTCGAGCGCGCCTTCCCGGTGATGGCCGACTACGTCCTGCGCCGCGGGTTCTCGCCGCGCAACATCCCCCGGGACTGGCCCACCCCGGGCAACCGCCGCGCCGCGGCGGCCTCCCGGGAGCTGTACGCCGTCTGCGACCGGATCGTCGCCGAGCGGCGCGCGGCCGCCGGCGCGGGCGCCGTCGACGACGACCGGCAGGACCTCCTGACCCTCCTCGCGGAGGCCGAGAGCGCCGAGGACGGCAGCTTCGGCGCCACCGAACTCCGCGAGCAGGTCCTGGTGTTCCTGCTGGCGGGTCACGAGACGACGGCCACCTCGCTCGGCTTCGCCCTCCACCTCCTGGCCCGCCATCCCGAACAGCGCAAGCGGGCCCACGAGGAGGTCGACCGGGTCCTGGCCGGCCGCACCCCAGGCGCCGCCGACCTCGACGCCCTGCCGTACCTCACGCAGGTCCTCAAGGAGGCCATGCGGCTCTACCCGGCCGCGGCGATCATCGGCCGCCGCGCGGTCGCCGCCACCGAGGTCGACGGGTACACCATCCCGGCCGGCGCCGACGTGATCGTCGCCCCGTGGGTCACCCACCGCCACACCGGGTACTGGGAGGAGCCGGAGCGCTTCGACCCCGACCGGTTCACGCCCGAGGCGGAGGCCGCCCGCCCCCGGTACGCCTGGTTCCCCTTCGGCGGCGGCCCGCGCGCCTGCATCGGCCAGCACTTCTCGATGCTGGAGTCGGTCATCGCCCTTGCGATGATCCTCCAGGCCTACGACCTGGAGGCCATCGACACCGAGGTCCCGGTCAACGCGGCGATCACCCTCACCCCGGCGGGACCGGCCCGCTGCCGGCTCCACCCCCGAGCCGGGTAGAGCCGAAGACCCGCGGCCCTACGGACGCGTCGCGACGACCACCGTCGCGTACAGCTCGTCCGAGCCGATCACCCGGCACGTCAGACCGTGCCCGGTGACCGTCTCGACCGCGCGGGCCGCCTGCTGCTCGGACGTCTCGACCAGCAGGTGCCCGCCCGGGACCAGCCAGTCGGCGGCCTCGGCCGCCACCCTGCGCAGCACGTCGAGCCCGTCCGCGCCGCCGTCGAGCGCGACGAGCGGCTCGTGCTCGCGCGCCTCGGGCGGCAGCAGGCCGATGTCGTTCGTCGGTACGTACGGCACGTTGGCGACGAGGACCTGGACCCGGCCGCGCAGCCCGTCCGGCAGCGGGTCGAAGAGGTCGCCCTCGAAGACCCTGCCGCCGCGCGGCTCGATGTTGCGCCGGGCGCAGCGCACGGCAGCGGGTTCGATGTCCGAGGCGTACACCTCGGCGCCCGGCACGGCCGAGAGCAGGACCGCCCCCGCCGCGCCGGACCCGCAGCACAGGTCGACGCAGAGCGCCCCGGGACCGGCCAGGGACACGGCTCGTCCGACGAGGAACTCCGTGCGCCGGCGAGGCACGAAGACTCCGGGATCGACGGCGACGCGCAGCCCGGCGAAGGCCGCCCAGCCCACGACGTGCTCGATGGGCAGGCCGCCCGCCCGCCGCTCGACCATGGTGTCGAGTTCGTCGGTGTCGTGGGCGGTGGTGAAGAGGAGCTCCGCCTCGTCCTCGGCGAACACGCAGCCGGCGGCGCGCAGACGGGAGACGGTGGTGGAGCGAAGGGAGAAAGAGGGGTCGATCGACATGGAACCTTCCGGGAAGCCGAGGGGCGCTCCCGTGGTCACCGCTGTCGGGCGGACCACACGGTCGTCGAGGGGGAGCTCCCTGCCTGCATGGCGTTGATGGGTCCCACCTCCTCGGTCGTCCTGGCTGGAATCGATCACATTACATGATCGACACGTGGTGGCCCGCCCGGCGGGGGCGGCCCGCCGCTCAGGCCGAGAGCAGCGCCTCGATGGCCGCGACGACCTCGGGGGCCTCCGGCTCGGTGCGCGGACGGAAGCGCGTGACCTGCCCGTCCTTGCCGATCAGGAACTTCTCGAAGTTCCACTGCACGTCCCCGGACTCGCCGTCCGCGTCGGCGACCTTGGTCAGCTCCGCGTAGAGCGCGTGACGGTCCGCGCCGTTCACGTCCGTCTTCTCCAGGAGCGGGAACGTCACCCCGTACGACGTGGAGCAGAAGGTCTGGATCTCCTCCGCGGTGCCCGGCTCCTGGCCCAGGAACTGGTTGCACGGCACGCCGAGCACGGTGAGGCCGCGCTCCCCGTACTCCTTCTGCAGCCGCTCCAGGCCCGCGTACTGCGGCGTCAGACCGCACTTGGAGGCCACGTTCACGACCAGGACGGCCCGGTCGCGGTAGTCGGCGAGCGTGGTCGGGTCACCGGACAGGGTGCGCAGCGGAATGTCGTACAGGCTCATGGTCGGCTCCTCGTCGAGACGCGGCACTCGGTACTGGAATGCGTAACCCGTTCACCCTACGACCCCCGGCTCACAGCTTCCGGAACAGTCCCTCCTGGACCACCGACACGAGCAGCCGGCCCTCGCGGTCGTAGATCCGGCCCCGGGCCAGTCCACGGCCGCCCGTCGCGATCGGGGACTCCTGGTCGTAGAGGAACCACTCGTCGGCGCGGAACGGCCGGTGGAACCACATCGCGTGGTCCAGCGACGCCATGTCGAAGCCGCGCGGCCCCCACAGCGGCTCGACCGGGATGCGGACCGCGTCCAGGAGCGTCATGTCGGAGGCGTACGTCAGCGCGCAGGTGTGCACCAGCGGGTCGTCGCCCAGCGGGCCCACCGCGCGCATCCACACCGCGCTGCGCGGATCCGCGCCCGTGACCTCGTCCTTCGTCCAGCGCAGCCGGTCCACGTAGCGGATGTCGAACGGCTGGCGCCTGGCCATCCGCTCCAGCGCCTCAGGCAGCACGCCCAGGTGGTCGCGGATTTCGTCCGCGAGCTTCGGGAGCGTCTCCGGGTCCGTCATGTGCCGGGGCGGCAGCTGATGCTCAAGACCGGCCTCCTCCGGCAGATGGAAGGAGGCGGTCAGGTTGAAGATCGTCCGGCCCTGCTGGACCGCCGTGACCCGGCGGGTGGTGAACGAACGGCCGTCCCGCACCCGCTCCACCTGGTAGACGATCGGCACGCCAGGACGGCCCGGCCGCAGGAAGTACGAGTGCAGCGAGTGCACCGGCCGGTCGCCCTCCGTGGTGCGCCCGGCGGCCACCAGGGCCTGCCCGGCGACCTGGCCGCCGAAGACCCGCTGCAGCGACTCCTGCGGGCTCTGACCACGGAAGATGTTGTCCTCGATCCGCTCCAGATCGAGCAGGTCGACGAGTCTCTCGGCGGGATTGGTCACCGGTCCACTCCTCCTTCTACAGCTGGCCGACGGACGTCACGCGGACGACCGCGCGGCCCTCCTCGTCGGAGGCGGCGAGATCCACCTCCGCGCTGATGCCCCAGTCATGGTCGCCGTTCGGGTCGGCGAAGGTCTGCCGGACGCGCCACAGGCCGTGCGCCGCGTCCTCCTCGATGTTGAGCAGCTTCGGGCCGCGCGCGTCCGGACCCGTACCGAGGTCGTCGTACTCGTCCCAGTACGCGTCCATCGCCTCGCCCCAGGCGTCCGCGTCCCAGCCCGACTCGGCGTCGAGCTCGCCCAGCGCGTCCACGTTGTCCAGGGCCGCCAGCTCCACCCGGCGGAACAGCGCGTTGCGCACCAGGACCCGGAAGGCGCGCGCGTTCGCCGTGACCGGCTTGACCTGGTCGGCCTTCTCCTGCGCCTCCTCGGCCGTCTGGATCTCCGGGTTCGCCAGCTGCTCCCACTCGTCGAGCAGCGAGGAGTCCACCTGGCGCACCATCTCGCCCAGCCACTCGATCAGGTCCTGGAGGTCCTCGGTCTTGAGGTCGTCCGGGATCGTGTGGTCGAGCGCCTTGTACGCGCTCGCCAGATAGCGCAGCACGATGCCCTCGGTCCGGGCCAGCTCGTACCAGGAGGTGAACTCCGTGAAGGACAGCGCCCGTTCGTACATGTCACGGATGACGGACTTCGGCGACACCGGGTGGTCGCCCACCCACGGGTGCGACTTCCGGTAGACGTTGTACGCGTGCCAGAGCAGCTCCTCCAGCGGCTTCGGGTACGAGATCTCCTGGAGCCGCTCCATGCGCTCCTCGTACTCGACCCCGTCCGCCTTCATCCGGCCGACGGCCTCGCCGCGGGCCTTGTTCTGCATCGCGGCCAGGATCTGCCGCGGGTCGTCGAGCGTCGACTCGACGACCGACACCATGTCCAGGGCGTACGAGGGGGATTCGGGGTCGAGCAGGTCGAACGCGGCGAGCGCGAACGTCGACAGCGGCTGGTTCAGCGCGAAGTCCTGCTGGAGGTCGACCGTGAGCCGGATCGTGCGGCCCTCGGCGTCCGGGGTGTCCAGCTGCTCCACCACACCGCCGTCGAGCAGCGAGCGGTAGATCGCGATGGCCCGGCGGATGTGCCGCAGCTGCGCCTTGCGCGGCTCGTGGTTGTCCTCCAGCAGCTTGCGCATCGCCTCGAAGGCGTTGCCCGGGCGGGCGATCACCGACAGCAGCATGATGTTGGTGACCTTGAAGCGGGAGGTCAGCGGCTCCGGCTCGGCGCCGATCAGCTTCTCGAAGGTGGTGTCGCTCCACGCGACGAAGCCCTCCGGAGCCTTCTTCCGCACCACCTTGCGGCGCTTCTTCGGGTCGTCGCCCGCCTTGGCGAGCGCCTTCTCGTTCTCGATGACGTGCTCGGGCGCCTGCGCCACCACGAAACCGGCCGTGTCGAAGCCGGCCCGGCCGGCCCGGCCCGCGATCTGGTGGAACTCCCGCGCGCGCAGCGTCCGCACCCGGTTGCCGTCGTACTTGGTGAGCGCGGTGAACAGCACCGTACGGATCGGCACGTTGACGCCCACGCCGAGCGTGTCCGTCCCACAGATCACCTTCAGGAGACCTGCCTGCGCCAGCTTCTCCACCAGGCGTCGGTACTTCGGCAGCATGCCCGCGTGGTGCACGCCGATGCCGTGCCGGACGTAGCGCGAGAGGTTCTGGCCGAACTTGGTGGTGAAGCGGAAGTTGCCGATCAGCTCGGCGATCTGGTCCTTCTCCTCGCGCGAGCACATGTTGATGCTCATCAGCGACTGCGCCCGCTCGACGGCCTGCGCCTGCGTGAAGTGGACGATGTAGACCGGGGCCTGCTTGGTCTCCAGGAGCTCGGTCAGCGTGTCCGTGATGGGCGTGAGCTCGTACTCGTACGACAGCGGCACCGGCCGGGTCGCCGAGCGGACCACCGAGGTGGGGCGGCCCGTGCGGCGCGTCAGGTCCTTCTCGAACATCGACACGTCGCCGAGGGTCGCCGACATCAGGACGAACTGGGCCTGCGGCAGTTCCAGGAGCGGGATCTGCCAGGCCCAGCCGCGGTCCGGCTCCGCGTAGAAGTGGAACTCGTCCATGACGACCTGGCCGATGTCGGCGTGCCTGCCGTCCCGCAGCGCGATCGAGGCGAGCACCTCGGCCGTGCAGCAGATGACCGGCGCGTCGGCGTTCACGGACGCGTCGCCGGTCAGCATGCCCACGTTCTCGGTGCCGAAGAGCTTGCAGAGGTCGAAGAACTTCTCCGACACCAGCGCCTTGATGGGCGCGGTGTAGAAGGTCACCTGGTCATTGGCCAGCGCGGTGAAGTGCGCCCCCGCCGCGACCAGCGACTTTCCCGAACCCGTGGGCGTGGACAAGATCACGTTGGCCCCGGAGACCACCTCGATCAGCGCCTCTTCCTGGGCCGGGTAGAGCGTGATGCCCCGGCCCTCCGCCCAGGAGGAGAAAGCCTCGAAGAGGGCGTCGGGGTCGGCGTTCGGCGGCAGCTGATCGATAAGGGTCACGCCCCCATCTTGCCTGGATTCCGCCCGGATGAGGGAACCGGCCACCGGCCGGAAGATCACGGACGATACGCTGACCCGTCGACCGGGCGTCAACTGAAGCCCGGCAACGGAGGAATGGGGCGGGGACAACCATGATGGGACCGGCGCACTCGCTGTCCGGAGCGGCGGCCTGGCTGGGCGTCGGAGCGGCCGCTGCCGCCGCCGGCCACCCGATGCCGTGGCCGGTTGTCGTCGTCGGAGCGCTCATCTGCGCGGGCGCGGCCCTCGCCCCCGACCTCGACCACAAGTCCGCTACCATCTCGCGCGCCTTCGGGCCGGTCTCCAAGGGGCTCTGCGAGATCGTCGACAAGCTCTCGTACGCGGTCTACAAGGCGACCCGTTCCACCGCCGACCCCCGCCGCTCCGGCGGGCACCGCACGCTCACCCACACCTGGCTCTGGGCGGTCCTCATCGGCGCCGGAGCCTCGGTCCTGGCCATCACCGGCGGCCGCTGGGCGGTCCTCGCCATCCTCTTCGTCCACGTCGTGCTCGCCGTGGAGGGCCTGCTGTGGCGGGCCGCGCGGATGTCCAGCGACGTCCTGGTCTGGCTGCTCGGCGCCACCAGCGCCTGGATCCTCGCGGGCGTCCTCGACCAGCCTGGCAACGGCGCCGACTGGCTCTTCACCGCCCCCGGGCAGGAGTACCTCTGGCTGGGCCTGCCGATCGTCCTCGGCGCGCTCGTGCACGACATCGGCGACGCCCTGACCGTCTCCGGCTGCCCGATCCTGTGGCCGATCCCCGTGGGGCGCAAGCGCTGGTACCCGGTCGGCCCGCCGAAGGGGATGCGGTTCCGCGCGGGCAGCTGGGTCGAGCTGAAGGTCCTGATGCCGGCCTTCATGCTGCTCGGCGGAGTGGGCGGGGCCTCGGCGCTCGGGTATCTGTAGGAGCTGTACGACACGTGGGCCCGCCCCTTCCGGGGGCGGGCCCACGCGCGTGTCAGCTCACCCGTGCCACGACCTCCACAGTGCGGCGTACGCGCCGTCCGCCGCCACCAGCTCGTCGTGGCTGCCCAGCTCGCTGATCCGGCCCTCCTCGACCACCGCGATCACATCCGCGTCGTGCGCGGTGTGCAGCCGGTGGGCGATCGCGACGACCGTACGGCCGTCGAGGACACGGGCCAGCGAGCGCTCCAGATGACGGGCCGCCCGCGGGTCGAGGAGCGAGGTCGCCTCGTCCAGGACCAGCGTGTGCGGGTCGGCGAGCACGAGCCGGGCCAGGGCGATCTGCTGGGCCTGCGCCGGGGTGAGCGCCAGCCCGCCCGAGCCGACCTCGGTGTCCAGGCCCTCCTCAAGGGCCCGCGCCCAGCCCTCCGCGTCGACCGCGCCGAGCGCCGCCCACAGCTCGGCGTCCGCCGCGCCCGTCCGGGCGAGCAGCAGGTTGTCGCGGAGCGATCCGACGAAGACGTGGTGCTCCTGGTTGACCAGGGCCACGTGCTCACGGATCCGCTCGGCCGGCATCTTCGCCAGCTCGGCCGCGCCGAGCGTCACCGAACCCGTGCGCGGGGCGTAGATCCCCGCGAGCAGCCGGCCGAGCGTCGACTTGCCCGCGCCGGACGGGCCGACCAGCGCGAGCCTGGTCCCCGGAGGGACGTCCATCGACACCCGGTGCAGCACGTCGACGCCCTCGCGGTAGCCAAAACGCACCTCGTCGGCCCGCACGTCACGGCCCTCGGGGCGCACGGCCCCGTCGCCCGCGTCCGGCTCGATCTCGTGGACGCCCACGAGCCGCGCCAGCGACACCTGCGCCACCTGCAGCTCGTCGTACCAGCGCAGGATGATCCCGACCGGCTCGACCAGCATCTGGGCGAGCAGCGCGCCCGTGGTCAGCTGGCCGACGTCGATCCAGCCCCGGAGCACGAACACCCCGCCGAGCAGGAGGACACCCGACAGGACGAGGGTGTGGGTGAGGTTGACGACCGGGAAGAGCACCGAGCGCAGGAAGAGCGTGTACCGCTCCCACGCCGTCCACTCGGCGATCCGCCGGTTCGACAGACCGACCCGCCGCCCGCCGAGGCGGTGCGCCTCGACCGTGCGGCCCGCGTCGACGGTCTCGGCGAGGACCGCGGCGACCGCCGCGTACCCGGCGGCCTCCGAGCGGTACGCCGACGGCGCCCGCCGGAAGTACCAGCGGCAGCCGACGACGAGCAGCGGGGCCGCGATCACGATCGCCAGGGCCAGCGGCGGCGCGGTGACGAGGAGACCGCCGACCAGCAGCCCCACCCACACGACACCGATCGCCAGCTGCGGAACGGCCTCCCGCATGGCGTTGGCCAGCCGGTCGATGTCCGTGGTGATACGGGACAGCAGGTCGCCGGTCCCGGCCCGCTCCAGGACGCCCGGCGGGAGCCCGACCGACCGCACGAGGAAGTCCTCGCGCAGGTCGGCGAGCATCTCCTCGCCGAGCATCGCGCCGCGCAGCCGCACCAGGCGCACGAAGAGCGTCTGCACGACGAGGGCGAGCGCGAACAGGGCGACGGTCGGCCCCAGGTGCAGCTCGCGCGCACCTTCCGAGAGTCGCTCGACGACCGTGCCGAGAAGGTACGGGCCCACCATCGACGCGGTCACCGCGATCGCGTTGACACCGACGAGCAGGGCGAAGGCCGCGCGGTGCCGGCGCAGCAGCGCGCGGACGTAACCCCGCACGGTCGCCGTCGTGCCCACGGGCAGGGTCGTCGCCTCCGTGGGGGCCGCCGGGTCGTACGCCGGCGGCGCCAGGCCGATCATGCCGACTCTCCTTCCAGCTCGGCTTCGAGCCGCGTCTCCAACACCTGTTTCTCCAGGGCCTGTTCGTCGTCCGTCTCGCGGGTGACGACCGCCCGGTAGCGCGGTTCGGTCCCAAGCAGCTCGCGGTGGGTGCCGACGGCCACCACCTCGTCCTCGTGGACCAGAGCCACCCGGTCCGCGCGGTCGAGCAGCAGCGGCGAGGAGGCGAGGACCACCGTCGTACGGCCCTCGCGCAGCGCCCGCACCCCGGCGGCGACACGCGCCTCGGTGTGCGAGTCGACCGCGGAGGTCGGCTCGTCGAGCACGAGCACCTCCGGGTCCGTCACCAGCGAACGGGCCAGGGCCAGGCGCTGGCGCTGGCCACCGGAGAGGGACCGGCCACGCTCGGTGATCCGGGTCCTCATCGGATCGCCGTCGGTGTCCACGGACGCCTGCGCGAGCGCGTCCAGGACGTCCCCGCACTGCGCCGCCGCCAGCGCCTCGGCGGGCGGGACCTTGCCCGAGGCGGGCACGTCGAGCAGCTCCTGGAGCGTGCCGGAGAGCAGGACCGGGTCCTTGTCCTGGACCAGGACGGCCGTACGGGCGGCGTCCAGGTCCAGTTCGTCGAGGGGCACCCCGCCGAGCAGGACCGAGGTGTGTCCCTCGCCCGGCTCCGTGGGATGACCGCCGAGCCGGTCCGCGAGCCGGCCGGCCGCGTCCGGGTCGCCGCAGACGACGGCGGTGAAGAGGCCCGCGGGGGCGAGCAGTCCGGTGACCGGGTCGTACAGGTCGCCGGCCGCCTCGCGGTGCCCGTCCACCGGCGACGTCGTCGTACGGGTGCGCTCCAGGCCGAGCACCCGGGCCGCCCGCTTCGCGGAGGGCCGGGAGAAGGAGTACGCCATGGCGATCTCCTCGAAGTGCCGGAGCGGATGGAGCATCAGCGCCACCGCGCCGTAGACCGTGACCAGTTCGCCCACCGCGATCCGCCCGTCGAGCGCGAGCCGCGCTCCGTAGGCGAGCACGCCCACCATGAGCAGACCGGGGAGCAGGACCTGCACGGCCGCGATCAGCGCCCACATCCGGGCGCTGCGGACGGCAGCCCGCCGGACCTCCTGGGAGGCGGCCCGGTAGCGGCCGAGGAACAGCTCCTCGCCGCCGATGCCGCGCAGCACCCGCAGTCCGGCCACGGTGTCCGAGGCCAGCTCGGTCGCCCGGCCCGCCTTCTCGCGCTGGATGTCGGCCCTGCGCGTGGCGCGGGGCAGGAGCGGCAGCACGGCCAGCATGAGTACCGGCACCCCCACCGCGACGACCACGCCGAGCGCGGGCTGGTACACCACGAGGCCCACGCAGACCAGGAGCACCGTCAGCGCGGCGGCGGCGAAGCGGGACAGCGCCTCGACGAACCAGCCGATCTTCTCGACGTCGCCGGTGGAGACGGCGACGACCTCACCGGCGGCCACCCGACGGGTGAGGACCGAGCCCAGCTCGGCGGTCTTGCGCGAGAGGAGTTGCTGGACACGGGCGGCGGCCGTGATCCAGTTCGTCACGGCGGTGCGGTGCAGCATCATGTCGCCGACCGCGATGCCCGCGCCGAGCAGCGCGAGCAGCCCGCCGACGAGCGCGAGCCGTCCGCCGTCGCCGTCCACGACCGCCTGCACGGCGAGGCCGACGGCGAGGGAGAGACCGACGATGGACAGCTGCAGGAGCAGACCCCACAGCAGGGCCTTCACCTGCCCGCCCAGTTGATGGCGGCCGAGCCAGAGGAGGAACCGGGTGCCCGAGCGGACATCGGGGACCCCTGGGTCGGCGTACGGTAGATCGCGAATCTGCATGGTGTCCCGGGATTCCGATGTGCGGGGGGATGACGGAAACCGTGCAAGGTTCGCGCCGTGGCAAGGCTCGCGGCAAACGATTTTCCGCAACGAGGTACAGAACAGGCCAAGGTCGAACAGACCGCCCCGGCCCCTCCCGCGCGTGTGCGCGATTTCGACGCGGACCCCTGTGCAGTCACCGGCCGAACCCCTACGCTCTCCCACCAGAGAGCGCTCTCAAGCCCCACCCGGAGCGCTCGGCACCGTCACACGCACCTGATGTTCCCACCCCACACCACGGAACAGCAGAAGGGTTCACGCCTGTGAGACGCCTCAGTGGAACCAGCCGCGCCGGGAAGACCGGCATACGGACCGCCCTCTCCGCCCTCCTTCTCGTCGCCACCTGGGGCGGCGCCGCGCTCGCCCCCTCGACCGCCGCCGCCGCGGCCCCCGACCCCGACGCCTCGCCCGGCCTGATCGCCGCCATGCAGCGCGACCTCGGCCTCACCGAGCAGCAGGCGCGCACCCGACTCGCCCAGGAGAAGGCGGCGTTCGCCGTCCAGCCCGCGGCCGAACGGGCGGCGGGCGCCGACTTCGCCGGCACCTGGTTCGACGCCGACAGCGGCAGGCTCACCGTCGCCGTGACGAACCGCCAGAAGGCCGAGGCCGTACGGAAGACCGGCGCCGACACCCGGGTCGTCACCCACTCCGCCACCCGGCTCGACTCGGTCAAGCAGCGCATCGACCGCCTGGAGGCACCCGCCGCCGTGGGCAGTTGGCATGTCGACGTACGGACCAACCAGGTGGTCGTCCAGGTCGCCGCCGACCGCGCGGGCAAGGCCGACGTCAAGGCCTTCCTCGACCGCGCCCGCGCGGCAGGACCCGTCCGGGTGGAGAAGGTGGACGCGACACCCGCCACCTTCGCCGCCGGGACCGTCGGCGGAGACCCGTACTACACCCACCAGTACCGCTGCTCCATCGGCTTCTCGGTGCACGGCGGCTTCGTCACGGCCGGGCACTGCGGCACCCCCGGCACCTTCGTGCGCGGCTGGGACGGCTCGGACATGGGCTGGTTCCAGGGCTCCTCGTTCCCCGGCGACGACATGGCCTGGGTGAGCACCGGCTACGGCTGGTGGACCGTGCCCGTCGTGTACGGCTGGGGACAGACCTCGGACCGGCTGGTGCGCGGCTCGTGGGAGGCCCCGGTCGGCTCCTCCGTATGCCGCTCCGGCTCCACGACCAAGTTCCACTGCGGCACGGTGCTCGGCAAGAACGAGACCGTCAACTACGCCCAGGGCGCGGTGTACCAGATGACCCGCACCGACGTCTGCGCCGAGGGCGGCGACTCGGGCGGTTCGTTCATCACCGGCGACCAGGCGCAGGGCGTGACCTCCGGTGGCTGGGGCAACTGCTCCTCCGGCGGCAACACCTGGTTCCAGCCGGTCAACGAGATCCTGGGCCGCTACGGGCTGACCCTGCACACGGCCTGACCCGCCGTACGTCCCCGGGCCTGTCGCCTCCCCGCGACAGGGGCCGCACCCGCTTCCCCCAGGGAGCGGGTGCGGCCTTCGTCGTGACTAGGCGGGCTTCACCGAGTCCACACCCGACCGGGCCTTCGTCCACTCCCCGCGCGTGAAGTCGGGGATCGCCTGCGGCGCGCCCTTGGCCTTGATCGAGTCATGACTGAGCGGCACCGGAGCCGTCCAGGTCGCCGCGTCGTAGACGTCGAAGTCGGGGACCAGGCCGAGCCGCATGCACTGCGTCAGCCGGTAGAGCATGATGTAGTCCATCCCGCCGTGACCGCCCGGCGGATTGGCGTGCTCCCTCCAGAGCCAGTGCTCGAAGTCCTTCGCGTACGCCGCGAAGTCGCCCCACTGGTGACCCTGGTGGTCCGGCTCCAGATAGATCCGCGCCGGATAGTCCTCGAACACGCCCAGCGTGCCGCCCAGGCTGTTGATCCTGCTGTACGGGTGCGGGGTCGAGACGTCGTGCTCCAGCCGGATCACGCGCCCCTTGGCCGTCTGGACCAGGCTGATCGTCCGGTCGGCGCCGATGTACGACTCCTTCCAGCTCGGGTCGCCCGCCGGCAGGTGCTTCGCCCGGTACTCGGCGAGACCGAGCGCCGGCGTGCCGAAGCTGCTGATGCTGACCACCCGGTCGCCCCGGTTGACGTCCATGTAGTTGGCGACCGGCCCGAAGCCGTGGTTCGGGTAGAGGTCGCCGCGCAGCTTGGTGTGCCAGAGGCGGCGCCACGGGCCCTCGTAGTACGTGGGCGAGAACATCAGCTCGCGCAGGTCGTGGTTGTACGCCCCCGCGCCGTGCAGCAGCTCGCCGAACTTGCCCGCGTGCGCCATCCGCAGGACACGCATCTCGTTCCGGCCGTAGCAGCAGTTCTCCAGCTGCATGCAGTGGCGGCGGGTCTGCTCGGAGAGGTCGACCAGCTCCCACAGGTCCTTGAGGGTCATCGCGACCGGACACTCCACGCCCACGTGCTTGCCGTTCAGCAGGGCCGTCTTCGCCATCTCGAAGTGGAGCTCCCACGGCGTCGCCACATAGACGAAGTCCACGTCCGTGCGCTTGCACAGGTTCTCGTAGTCGTCCTCGCCGTTGGTGTACACGGCGGGGGAGGGCTGGCCGGCGGCGACGACCTTGGCGGCGGCGCGCTCCGTCTTGTCGCGGACCGGGTCGCAGACCGCGACCACCCGCACCCCGGGCAGGACCAGGAAGAGGTCGATCATGCTGCCGCCCCGGTTGCCGAGGCCGACGATCCCGACCCGGACCGTGGAGCGCTTGGCGAACGGGACGTTCACCATGGTGGCGCTTCTGCGGCGGGGCGCCCCGGCGGTCTGTCCGGCGATCTGCTCGGCGGCGGCCGCCTCGGGCGTGGCGGCCTCGGCACTCGTGGTGCCCAGGGCGCCGAGGCCGATGCCCGCTCCCGCGACCCCGGCCGTGGTCCGCAGAACGGAGCGGCGGCTCGGCGGCTGCGGTGCGTTGTCGTTCATGGAACCTCCAGTAGCTGTGTGCATGGCTGGCTCATGAATCCCGCTCAGGACCCTGTCCGCCGGGACTGGTGGTGCGCAAGGGCGCGGATTGGACTCTTGCGATGGGTGGTTGGACTCTTCCATTCCGCGTCGCCGGTCCATGCGGACGACAAGGGTCCCTCACCCACATGGGGTAAGGGACCCGTGATCTCACGGCCGAAATCCCGGCAAAGGAGTGACGAACCGTCAGGGTCGCGTCGCCCGTTCCAGCGCCAGCAGCGCCGACTGATAGCTCCGGCCCGTCGCCCGGTCCATGCCGATCTCGCACATCCGGTTCGCCGACAGATGGAGGTCGAACGGACGCGCCGTCACCTCGGCCGCCTCGCGAGCCGTCGCCGAGGCCGTCAGCTCCGGATGCAGCATGCCCCGGTCTCCCGCGAAGGCGCAGCAGCCCGCGTCGGCCGGCACGACCACCTCCTCGGCGCACGCCCGGGCCACCGCCGTCAGCTGCGCCTCGTCCCCCAGATGCCGCATCGAGCAGGTCGGGTGGACCACCGCCGACTCCACCGTGCGGCGCACGTCGAGCCGGGGCAGCAGCTCGTCCGCCGCCCACACCAGCGAGTCCACGACGGTCAGCTCCGCGTGCAACTCCCGGTTGTCCTCCGTGAGATACGGCACCACCTCATGGGCGATGCCCAGCGTGCACGAGGACGCGTCGACCACCAGGGGCAGCCGGCCCCCCGCCGTCCAGCCCCAGGCCGCCGCGACGATCCGGTTGGCCATCACCGCGTTGCCCCGCTCGTACCCCTTGGAGTGCCAGATCGTCGCGCAGCACGTACCGGCCACATCGTCCGGGATCCACACCGGGCGGCCCGCCCGGCCGGAAAGCGCCACCACCGCCTCCGGCAGGGAAGGCCCACGCAGCCCCTCCGGGCCGCCGAAGATCCGGTTCACACAGGCCGGGTAGTACACGGCGACGGCCGCCGGGCGGTGCGTCCGGGGGAGCCGGCGGCCGGCCGCCCCCGGGATCTCCGGCAGCCACTCCGGTACGAGGTCGGGCCGCACCACCCTGCGCGCCAGGCCGGTCGCCGCCTCCAGGATCCGGTCGCCGATCCGGTCGGCCGCCGCGACCGCGAGCCGGGCCGAGGCCTCCACGGCGCGGAAGTTCACCGCCGCGAGCGCCGCGACCCGCTCCTCGCGCGAGGAGTGCCGCCGATGGCGGAAATCCTTCATCAGCGCCCCGGTGTCGATCCCGACCGGACAGGCCAGCTTGCACGTGGAGTCCCCGGCGCAGGTGTCCACTGCGTCGTAGCCGTACGCCTCCAGGAGGCTCGCCTCCACGGCGGACCCGTCTCCCTGGCGCATCATCTCCCTGCGCAGCACGATGCGCTGCCGCGGAGTCGTCGTCAGATCGTGGCTGGGGCAGGTCGGTTCGCAGAAGCCGCACTCGATGCACGGGTCGGCGATCGCCTCGACCTTCGGGATCGTCTTCAGCCCGCGGAGATGCGCCTGCGGGTCACGGTCGAGGACGATCCGGGGCGCCAGCACCCCGTCGGGGTCGACGACCTCCTTGATCCGCCACATCAGCTCCGTCGCCCTCGGCCCCCACTCCAGCTCCAGGAACGGGGCGATGTTGCGACCGGTGGCGTGCTCGGCCTTCAGCGAGCCGTCGAACCGCTCCACCGTCAGCTTGCAGAACTCGTCCATGAACGCGGCGTACCGCTCCACGTCCGCCGGGTCGCCGGCGTCGAAGGCCAGCAGGAAGTGCAGGTTGCCGTGGGCGGCGTGACCGGCCACGGCCGCGTCGAAGCCGTGCCGGGCCTGCAGCTCGAGCAGGTCGGCGCAGGCCTCGGCGAGCCGCTCCGGCGGCACGGCGAAGTCCTCCGTGATCAGCGTCGTACCCGAGGGGCGGGAGCCGCCCACGGCCGTCACGAACGCCTTGCGCGCCTTCCAGTACCCGGCGATCCTGCCGGGGTCACGCGTGAACGAGTTCTCCACCGAGGCGACCGGCGTGACGAGTTCGAGCTCGGCGAGGACGGCGGCGGCCGCCCGCTCGTACGCCTCCCGCGCGGCGGTGTCCGGGGCGCGGAACTCCACGAGGAGCGCCGTCGTCTCCCTGGGCAGTTCCGCCCAGTCGGCCGGCACCCCGGCCACGCTGACGGAGGCCCGCAGGGTGTTGCCGTCCATCAGCTCGACCGCGAGCGCCCCGGCCTCGTTGAAGCGCGGCACGGCGGCCGCGGCGGCGGTCAGCGAGGGGAAGAAGAGCAGGGCCGTGGAGACCTCGCGGTCCAGCGGGAGGGTGTCGAAGACGACCTCGGAGATGAAGCCGAACGTCCCCTCCGAGCCGACCATGAGCCCGCGCAGGATCTCCACCGGCGTCGCGCCGTCCAGGAAGGCGTCCAGGCGGTAGCCGTTGGTGTTCTTGATGGCGTACTTGGCGCGGATCCTGGCCACGAGCTCCGGGTCCGCCTCGATCTCGGCCTTCAGCTCCCTCAGTCCCGCGCAGAGCCGGGGTTCGGCGCGGGCGAGCTCCTCGTCGGCGGCCGGGTCGCCGGTGTCGACGACGGTCCCGCTCGGCAGCACGACGGTGAGCGAGGAGACCGTGCGGTACGAGTTCCTGGTCGTCCCCGCCGTCATGCCCGAGGCGTTGTTGGCGACGACCCCGCCGATCGTGCAGGCGATCGCGCTCGCCGGGTCGGGACCGAGGACCCGGTCATGGCGGGCGAGCGCCGCGTTGGCCCGGACGACGGTGGTGCCGGGGCGGATCCGGGCGCGGGCGCCGGCGTCGAGGACCTCGACGCCGACCCAGTGCCGGCGCACGTCGACGAGGATGTCCTCGCCCTGCGCCTGCCCGTTGAGGCTGGTCCCGGCCGCCCGGAAGACCACTTCGCGGCCCTTGCCGTGGGCGTAGGAGAGGACGGCGGAGATGTCGTCGATGTCCTCGGCGACCACCACGACCTGCGGCACGAAGCGGTAGGGGCTGGCGTCGGAGGCGTACCGCACCAGGTCGGAGATCTTCGAGAGGACCTTCTCGGGGCCGAGGAGCGCGACCAGCTCCTCCCGCAACCGGCGCGGGGTGCCCCGGGACTGGAGGTCGGGGACCCGGTCGGGGGCGGCCCTGCGCGCCGTTCCGGGGCGCAGGGCCTGCGGGTTCGGCTCCAGGAGTGGCATGGACGGCTCCCCTCGGCGCTCCCGGCACCCGAGCGGTCAGCAGCGGCGCTCCGGCACGTGGTCGACCAGAGCGGACAGCAGACCTCCGAGCACCTCGCGCTGATCGACGGTCAATGGAGCAAGGATGTCCTCTGCGGCCGCCCGACGCGCGCTGCGCAACGCGCGCAGTGTCTCCCGGCCGGTGTCGGTGATCTCGATCCTGATCACCCGTCGGTTCGTCGGATCGGCCACCCGGCGCACCCGCCCCGCGGCCTCCAGGCCGTCCACGAGGCTGGTGACGGCCCGGGGGACCACCTCCAGGCGCTGGGCGAGGTCGGCCATCCGGGGCGGCTGCTCGTAGTGCGCGACCGTGCGCAGCAGCCGGGACTGCGCGGGGGTGATGCCGACCGGTTCGAGCAGCCGTTTCTGGCTGCGCTGCAGCCGCCGGGTGAGGCGGAGGAGCTGCTCGGCGAGGAGGCCGTCGGCGTCGGGGTTGTTCATGAGGGGAACAATATCAGGACCTGGTTCATTGTGAGTATAGGTAACAATGAGCTATGCTCTGATCGTCTTGACCTCTCACACCCTCGTAGGAGCCCATGCGTATCCACGAAGAGTCCGACTGGACACCCCCGCCCCGTGATGCCACGCAGCCGAAGGAGCCCGCCCAGACGCGGCGCATCCTGCGGCTCTTCCGTCCCTACCGCGGCCGGCTGGCGCTCGTGGGCCTGCTCGTCGCCGCCTCGTCCCTGGTGTCGGTGGCCTCGCCGTTCCTGCTCAAGGAGATCCTCGACGTCGCGATCCCGCAGGGCAGGACCGGGCTGCTCAGCCTGCTCGCCCTCGGCATGATCGTCACGGCGGTGATGACCAGTGTCTTCGGCGTGCTCCAGACGCTGATCTCCACCACCGTCGGCCAGCGCGTCATGCACGACCTGCGCACCGCGGTCTACGCGCAGCTGCAACGGATGCCGCTCGCCTTCTTCACCCGCACCCGTACCGGCGAGGTCCAGTCCCGGATCGCCAACGACATCGGCGGCATGCAGGCGACGGTCACCTCGACCGCCACCTCCCTCGTCTCGAACCTCACGGCCGTCGTCGCCACCGTCGTCGCGATGCTCGCGCTCGACTGGCGGCTCACCGTCGTCTCGCTGCTCCTGCTGCCGGTCTTCGTCTGGATCAGCCGCCGCGTCGGCCGCGAGCGCAAGAAGATCACCACCCAGCGGCAGAAGCAGATGGCCGTCATGGCCGCGACCGTCACCGAGTCCCTCTCCGTCAGCGGCATCCTCCTCGGCCGCACCATGGGCCGCTCCTCCTCGCTGACCAGCTCCTTCGCCGAAGAGTCCGAGCGCCTCGTCGATCTCGAAGTGCGCTCCTCGATGGCCGGACGCTGGCGGATGTCCACGATCGGCATCGTCATGGCGGCGATGCCCGCGCTGATCTACTGGGCCGCGGGCCTCGCCGTCCAGGCGGGCGGCCCCGCCCTCTCGCTGGGCACCCTGGTCGCCTTCGTCTCGCTCCAGCAGGGCCTCTTCCGGCCGACGGTGAGCCTGCTCTCCACCGGCGTCCAGATGCAGACCTCGCTCGCGCTCTTCCAGCGCATCTTCGAATACCTGGACCTGCCCGTCTCCATCACCGAGCCCGCCGACCCGGTCCGGCTCCCGAAGGTCAGCGGCGAGGTCACGTTCGAGAACGTCTCCTTCCACTACGACCCCGCGGACACGGGCGGCCGACCCACGCTCGACACCATCGACCTGGCCGTCCCGGCCGGCGGCAGCCTCGCCGTGGTCGGCCCCACCGGATCGGGCAAGTCCACCCTCAGCTATCTCGTGCCCCGGCTCTACGACGTGACCGGTGGCCGGGTCCTCCTCGACGGTGTCGACGTCCGCGACCTCGACTTCGACACCCTCGCCCGGGCGGTCGGCGTGGTGTCCCAGGAGACGTATCTCTTCCACGCCTCGGTCGCCGACAACCTGCGCTTCGCCAAGCCCGACGCCACCGACGAGGAGATCCACGAGGCCGCCCGGGCCGCGCAGATCCACGACCACATCGCCGGCCTGCCGGACGGGTACGACACCCTCGTCGGCGAGCGCGGCTACCGCTTCTCGGGCGGTGAGAAGCAGCGCCTCGCCATCGCCCGCACCATCCTGCGCGACCCGCCTGTGCTCATCCTCGACGAGGCGACCAGCGCCCTGGACACCCGTACGGAACACGCCGTCCAGCAGGCCATGGACGCCCTCTCCGCCGGGCGCACCACGATCACCATCGCCCACCGGCTCTCCACCGTCCGCGACGCGGACCAGATCGTGGTCCTCGACACCGGCCGGATCGCCGAGCGCGGCACCCACGAGGAGCTCCTCGCCAAGGACGGTCGGTACGCAGCCCTGGTGCGCAGAGACGAACACGCGAACGTGGGAGCGGTTGTTCCCCAGAACGTGTGATCGTTCTCGGATTCGTTGCTCAACTCCCTTGTGACGGCTGATGATTACGGTGCGCAAGCGACGGGCTGCAGACCGCGACCGCGCGCTGTCCCACCGATGCACTTTGCACAAGGAGAAGCACCACCATGAACGTCATCACCAACCTGCTCGCCGGCGTCTTCCACTTCCTGGGCTGGCTCGTCTGACCCATCCGCCCGGTACGCCCGGCAGGAAAGCGGCGCCGTCGGTCCCCCGTCCCAGGGGGCCGGCGGCGCCGCCGCGTGTGCGGGGCTCCCCGGTTTCGCGGGCGGGCCGGGTTAGCGTGCGCCCATGACGCACCGGACCTGGCAGCCCGAACACCGTCGCCGCCGCAGCCGGCTCACCCGGCGCGGCAGGATCGCCCTGCTCATCGGCGCCGCCCTCGCCGTCGCGGCGGCGATCACCGTCCCGCTGCTGCTCCTCGGCGGCGAGGACAAGCCCGCCCCCGAGAAGCAGCGGACCCTGCTCATCCCGGAGGGCTGGCGGGCGGGACAGGTCTACGCGGCCGTCGACCGCTCCCTGGGCCTCGCCGCCGGAACCACCCGCAAGGCCGCCGACACCCCGGTCACCGCCCTGGGGCTCCCGACCGCCGCCCAGGGCAACCCCGAGGGATACCTGTTCCCCGCCACGTATCCGGTCCTGTCGACGACCACCCCCGAGAGCCTGCTCCGGTACATGGTCCAGACGGCCGGCAAGCGCTTCGGCGCCGAGCACATCACCGCGGGTGCCCAGCGCAACGGTGTGAGCGTGCACCAGACGGTGATCATCGCGAGCATCGTCCAGGCAGAGGCTGACAGCACCGAGGACATGGGCAAGGTCGCGCGGGTCGTCTACAACCGGCTCGCCCGGGGCATGGCGCTCCAGATGGACTCGACCCTGAACTACGCCCTGGGGCGCTCCACCGTGGACACCACCCACGCCGACACCAAGATCGAGAGCCCCTTCAACACCTACGAACGCACCGGCCTTCCGCCCACCCCGATCGGAAACCCGGGAGAGCAGGCGATGACGGCGGCCATCGAGCCGGCCAAGGGCGACTGGCTGTACTTCGTGACCGTGAAGCCGGGGGACACCAGGTTCACCGCCGACTACGCCGAACACCAGGCGAACGTCGAGGAGTTCAACCTCGTCCGCCGGGCGTCCAGGGGAGAGGGCTGACCTACGCGACGGTCACCCGCTGCCGGTCTCCTTCAAGCAGGTGGCGGATCTCGGTGACGGCCGCGCGCCCGGCTCGGTTGGCGCCGATCGTCGAGGCCGAAGGCCCGTAGCCGACGAGATGGACGCGCTCGTCCCGGACCGCCCGCGTCCCCTCCACCTGGATGCCGCCGCCCGGCTCGCGCAGCCGGAGTGGGGTCAGGTGGTCGATCGCGGCGCGGAAGCCCGTGGCCCAGAGGATCACATCGGCGTCCACGGTCCGGCCGCCGGCCCAGGCCACACCGGTCGGGGTGATGCGGTCGAACATGGGGTTCCGCTCCAGGACGCCGCTCCGTCGGGCCGCGCGGATGGCATCGCTGAGCGGCAGACCCGTGACGGAGACGACGCTCTGCGGCGGCAGCCCCTGCCGGACCCTTTCCTCGACCAGAGCGACCGCCGCGCGGCCCTCCGCCTCGCCGAACGGCCCCTCGCGGTAGACCGGCTCGCGCCGCGTCACCCAGGTGGTCTCGGCCGCGACCTCGGCGATCTCCATCAGGTGCTGCGTCCCGGAGGCGCCGCCGCCCACGACGATCACCCGCAGGCCGGCGAACTCCTCGGGGCCCGGGTAGTTCGCGGTGTGCAGCTGGCGGCCCCGGAAGATCTCCTGGCCGGGGTAGCGGGGCCAGAAGGGCCGGTCCCAGGTGCCGCTCGCGTTGATCAGCGCGCGGGTGGCGTACGGCCCCTCCGAGGTCTCCACGAGCAGCCGCCCACCCTCGCCCTCGCGGACGGCGCGTACCTCCACGGGCCGGTGGACCCGCAGGTCGAAGCGGTCCTCGTAGGCGGCGAAGTAGTCGCCGATCACCTCGGACGAGGGCCGGTGGCCGTCGGCGCCGGTGAGCTCCATGCCGGGCAGCGCGTGCATGCCGTGGACCTTGCCGTAGGTGAGCGAGGGCCAGCGGAACTGCCAGGCGCCGCCGGGACGCGGGGCGTGGTCGAGGACGACGAAGTCCCGGTCGGGGACCAGGCCGGTGCGGCGCAGATGGTAGGCGGCGGAGAGCCCGGCCTGTCCCGCGCCGATGACGACGACGTCCACTTCTCGTACCCCGAGATCGTCTCGTACCCCGAAATCGTTCACGATTCCACTAACCGTGGCGGGGTCGAGGATCTTCCCGCCGTCGGCGGTGCCCGGTGTCCCCCACCCCAGAAGGGGGCACCGGGCACCGCGTCCTTCGCCCGCCTGCTACCGCTCGCCCGTCACCGTCCGCCGCCCGCCAGGAGCAGCGGGGCGCCGCCGGGCGCGGACGCCGGACGCCCGTTCGCGGCCGGGACGCCGAGCAGCGGGGAGGCGGGGATCCTCGGCAGCAGGCCCCGCGCCGCCAGCTCGGGGGTCACGCCCTCCCCGAACCAGTACGCCTCCTCCAGGTGCGGGTAGCCGGAGAGCACGAAGTGCTCCACCCCGAGGTCGTGGTACTCCTCGATCCGGTCGGCGACGTCCGCGTGGCTGCCCACGAGCGCGGTGCCGGCCCCACCCCGGACCAGACCCACGCCCGCCCACAGGTTCGGCGCGATCTCCAGCTTGTCCCGGTCGAGCGAGCCGCCGCCGTGCAGCGCCAGCATCCGCTGCTGGCCGACCGACTCGCTCCTGCCCAGCGTCTGCTGCGCCGCCGCGATCGTCTCCGCGTCGAGGTCCGACAGCAGCCGGTCGGCCACCGTCCACGCCTCGCGCGCGGAGTCCCGCGAGATGGTGTGCAGCCGGACGCCGAACCGCACCGACCGGCCGCGCTCCTCCGCGAGCCGGCGGATCCAGTCGATCTTCTCCTTGACCTGCCACGGCGGCTCGCCCCAGGTCAGATACACATCCGCGTGCTCCGCCGCGACCGGACCCGCGGCGGCCGACGAGCCGCCGAAGAAGATCTCCGGCAACGGGTCCGGCGGCAGCGCGGTCAGCGCGCCCTCCACCTGGTAGTGCTCGCCCTCGAAGTCGTACGGCTGCCCGGTCCAGGCCCCGCGGACGACCTTCAGGAACTCGGCCGTGCGGGCATAGCGGCGGTCGTGGTCCAGATGGTCGCCGAAGCGCCGCTGCTCCACCGAGTCCCCGCCGGTCACGACGTTGAGCAGCAGCCGCCCCCGGGTGATCCGCTGATAGGTGGCGGCCATCTGCGCCGCGAGGACGGGCGAGATCACACCGGGCCGGAACGCCACCAGGAACTTGAGCCGCTCGGTGTGCTGGGCGAGCGCCGCCGTCGTCAGCCAGGCGTCCTCGCACCACGTGCCCGTCGGCGTCAGGACGGCCTCGAACCCCAACTGCTCGGCCGCTTTGGCGATCTGCGTCAGATAGTCGATGTCGGGCGCGCGAACGCCGGTCACGGCCGCGGAGCGGGTGATGCCGCCGTCGGTGTAGGCGTGCCGGTCGACGAGCGTACGGCCGTCGCCGCCGGTCGGCAGGAACCAGTGCAGGTGGACGGTCATGAGGTGGATCCCTTTCCGTAGGTGCGCGGCGCGGTGGTGGACGGCGGCAGGTTCTTGTTGAAGCGGGTGTCGACGTAGTCGGCGAAGCGGAACTTCCGCGGGATCAGCTTCAGTTCGGCGAAGGTGTCGGCGATCGCCTGCTCGGAGGCGATGGCCTCGTCGTCGATCGCGACCGCGATCCGGGTGCCGCTGCTGCGCTTCACGGCGTCGAGCGCGACCCCGTAGGGCAGCCCGGTCTCCTTCGCCCAGACCTTCGCCCAGACGTCCGGGTGGTCGTGGACCCAGTCCTGGGCGCGCCGGAGCCGGTCGATGTAGTCGCCGATCGCCGCGGCCTTCTCTGTGTCGGCGAGCGCGGCGGGCGAGGCGACCGAGAAACCGAGCCCGTTGACCACTCCCCGGCCGTCGGTCAGCACCCGCGCCTTGCCGTTGGCCAGGACCTGTGAGGTGTACGGGTCCCAGACGGCCCACGCGTCGACCTTGCCGGTGCTGAACGCGGCGAGCGCGTCGGCGGGCTGGAGCAGGGTCACCTCGATGTCGTCGAGGGAGAGCCCCGCCTTCTTGAGGGAGGCGACCAACTGGAAGTGCGCGGAGCTGCCCTGGGCCACGGCGACCTTGCGCCCCTTCAGCTCCTGGGGCGTGCGGATCGGCGAGTCCGCCGGCACGAGGATCGCCTCCCCGGCGGCGTCGCCGTGGGTGGCTGCGACCACGGTGATCTTGGAGTCGGCTCCGGCGGCGAAGACGGGCGGGGTGTTGCCGACCGAACCGATGTCGACGGCCTTGGCGTTGACCGCCTCCAGGAGCGGTGGTCCGGAGGTGAAGGTCGACCACTGGATGCGGTAGGGCAGGTCGTCGAGTTCACCGGCCGCCCGCAGGACGGCCTCCGAACCACCCTTCTGGTCACCCACGTTGAGGACGACGGACCCCTTGCCGTCGGTGTTGGATCCGGATCCCGAGCCGGAGTCGGCGGACGAGGGGGAGGAGCAGGCGGAGGCGAGGAGGGCGAGGGGAAGGAGGAGGACGGCGGGCAGGAGGGAGCGCTTCATGGAGGTCTCTCGGTCTCTTGGTCTCTTGGTCTCGTGGGTTCTGGGGTCTCTCGGGCGCGCCGGGGGTCAGGCGGCCCGGTGGACGGCGGGGAGCTCGGCCTCGACGCCGAGCTCGGCGAGGAGACGGGAGCGCAGGGCGGCGAAGGCCGGGTCGCCGGTGGCGCGGGGGCGGTCGAGGGCGACGGGCGTGTCGTACGCGATGACACCGTCCCGCATCACCAGCGCGCGGTCGGCGAGCAGCAGCGCCTCGTCGACGTCGTGCGTCACGAGGAGCACCGCGCAGCCGCGCCGCTGCCACAACTCGGCCACCAGACGCTGGGCCTTGATGCGGGTGAGCGCGTCGAGCGCCCCGAACGGCTCGTCGAGCAGCAGGAGGTCCGGTTCCCTGACGAGCGCCCGGGCGAGTGAGGCGCGCTGGGCCTCCCCGCCGGACAGGGTCTTGGGCCAGGCGCCCGCGCGGTGACCGAGGCCGACCTCCTCCAACGCGCGCTCGGCGACGACCCTTTCGGGCCTGCCGGGCAGACCCAGCAGCACATTGCGCCACACCCGCTTCCAGGGCATCAGCCGGGGTGCCTGGAAGGCGACCGCCCGGCGGCGGGGGACGAGGACGGTCCCGGAGATCTCCCGGTCGAGCCCCGCGAGGACCCGCAGCAGCGTGGACTTGCCGCAGCCGCTGTGCCCGAGCAGTGCGGTGAACTCGCCCGCGCGCAGGGTCAGATGGAGATCGTCGATGACGGGCCTGCCGTCGAAGGAGCGGGTCAGCCCCTCGACGGTCACTGCCCGGTGAAGGTCGGTCGCCATTGCAGCAGCAGCCTTTCGAGAGTACGGACGACGGCGTCGGCCAGCAGGCCGAGGAAGGCGTAGACGACGAGGCAGACGACGATGACGTCGGTGCGGAAGAACTCCCGCGCCTGGTTCATCAGGAAGCCGATGCCGGCGTCGGCGTTGATCGACTCCCCGAAGACGAGCGCGAGCCACGCGGTCGCGAGGGAGTACCGCAGCCCGGTCATGGCACCCGGTAGCGCCCCGGGCAGCACCACGTGCCGGATCAGGCCCCAGCGCTTCAGACCCAACGACTGGCCTGCCTCCACCAGTTGGGCGTCGACGCCTCGGATCCCGGCGTACACGTTCAGATAGAGATGGAAGGCGACGCCGAGCGCGATGAGCGCGACCTTGGGCGCCTCCCCGATGCCCAGCCAGATGATGAACAGCGGGATGAGCCCCACCCAGGGCACGGTCCGCAGCATCTGCACGGTCGCGTCGACGAGGTCCTCGCCGAGCCGTGAGAGCCCGGAGACCAGGGCGAGCGACACCCCGATCGCGCCGCCCAGCAGCAGCCCGACGGCGACGCGCTGGAGTGACACACCCATGGCGTGCGGCAGGGTGCCGTCGGCGATCAGCTCGCCGCCGGCGCGGGCGATGGTGCCGGGGGAGGCGAGTACGTCGGCGGGCAGGACTCCGGCCGAACTGAGCACCTGCCAGGTGGCGAGCAACAGCAGGGGACCCACGGTCCGACGCAGCCAGCGCGGCGCGCGGGCGAGCCGACCGGAGCCGCCGCGCGCGGCGGGAGTCACCTCCTCAAGTGGCGAAACGGGGGATATGTCGGGCAGTGATGAGGGCGGGGCATGGCCGACCGTCATGAAGAGGCTCCGCGGAGAGGGGAGAGGGGTGCGAGGGGAGGAGAGGAGCTGAGTACGCGTCAGCGCCCGTGCGCACGCCGGAAACGGCGTGCGACGACGGGTGTCAGCGCGGGGAACTCAGGGTGTGAGAGGGCGTCAGCAGCCGCGACGACAGGCGGCGGAGGCCACCCGCAGCAGGTCGATGTGACCGCGCGTGGTGAGCAGGGCTGTACGCAACATGGCGCGAACGTAGCGACTCGTTCCGGTGGAGGTCAACGCCGTCTCGGAGCGTGGACGCGCCGTCCCGCGCTGTGAGCGGGCAGGATGACCCCATGTCCACCTTCAGCACCCGCGTCCTGACGCTCACCACCGGCACCACGGAGACGGTCACCGACCTCACCGGGGCCTGCGCGGACTTCCTCGTCGAGACCGCCCCGGGCCGCGACGGCCTCCTCAATCTCTTCGTCCCCCACGCCACGGCCGGTCTGGCCGTCCTCGAGACCGGCGCGGGCAGCGACACCGACCTCCTGACGGCGCTCCACCACCTCCTGCCGGCCGACGACCGCTGGCAGCACCGCCACGGCTCCCCCGGCCACGGCCGCGACCACGTCCTCCCCGCCCTGGTCCCGCCCCACGCGACGGTCCCGGTCCTGGCCGGCCGCCTCGAACTGGGCACGTGGCAGTCGATCTGCCTCGTCGACACCAATAAAGACAACCCCGAGCGTCAGGTGCGGTTGAGCTTCCTGGGCTGATCGAGCTGATCAGGAGCGTCCTGGGCGCGGCCGCCGCGGGCCGCGAGGGGCCCGGTGGCTGAGCGACGGTCAAGGGCAGTCTCACGGCCGGCTGTCCCGTCCTCCGGGGCCGGCGGAGGGGCCTTGAGCCAGCCCAGTTCGCAGGCCTGCCAGCCGAGTTGCAGCCTGGTGGTGCTGCCTGCCAGGTCCATCAGCCCCTTCACCCGTCGTTTCACGGTGCGCAGACCGATCCGCAGCTGCTTGGCGATGCTCGCGTCGGTCATGCCGACCAGGAGCAGGGCGAGGATCTCCAGGTCGGTCGGGGCGGGGCCGGCGGGGCGGTCCTCGATCAGCTCGCCTCTCTTCCCGAGCCGGAGCGGCAGCGCGTTCCGCCACACCCGCTCGAACAGGAACACCAGCAGGTCCAGCAGTCCACTCGAGTGGATCACCAGAGCGGTGGGCTCGGATCCGTGGTCGCCGAGCGGCACCATCGCCAGGGTGCGGTCGGCGACCACCAGCTTGGTCGGGACCTTCTCGACCAGCCGGGCCTCTTGCCGGCGTCCCAGGCCCACGGCCAGTTCGGTGAGCTGACCAGGCAGGGACAGCGCATCCCGTTCCAGGACGATGCGGTAGGCGACTCCGCGGGCCACGGCCGCGTCCTCGACCGGGTTCTCCATCGGTGTCACGGCGACCGGCGTGCCCGTGACCAGCACGCAGAGTTCCTCCATCGCACCCATCTGCAACTGGAGGAAGCGGTGCGAGACGGCGCTCGCTCCCGTCACGACCTCCACCCGGTCGTGCACGGCGGCCGCCGGCGCCTGCGAACGATACGTCTCCGCCAGCAGGGCAGCCGCCTGTTCGACCTCGTCGAGTACCTGTCGTCGCCGGGTGAGCAGCGCGCCCAGGGCTACCCCCGGCGGTGCCGGTATCCAGCGTTCGGCGTCGGTGCGGGGCCGTGCCGCGAGGCCCTCCTCCTCAAGACGGCGCAGCGCGGCCGCCACGGTCGCCTCGCCGAGCGCGAGCCTGCGCGCGAGGTCGCCCGCTTCGGCGCCACCGAGCCGGACGAGGCCGTGGTAGGCCGCCTCCTGCGTGTCGTCGAGTCCTATCGCTCCGAGCACTGTGGCCTCCTTCCGGAAGGTGTCCTTCCAACTCGCGTGTGGCGGGAAACGGTTGTGGCACCTTCCCGCCTGAAGCTGCTGTTCCGCCTTGCCCGTCTCCCTTGGCAAGGTGTCGACACCGCAGCAGAACCAACGACCGAGGGAGAACGATGCGCCCGATATCGCGTACGGCCCTGGGGGCGGCGACCGCCGCCGTCCTGGCCGTCACCGCGCTGACGCCGGCAGCGGCCGCCCGCCCGGAGCCCTCCGCTTCCGGCGACAGACCGCTCGTCGGCACGCAGGAAGCCGCGTCGCACGCGGGCAGGTCCGCGACGGTCACGCTTGTCACGGGCGACCGGGTCCTGGTCGTGACAGACCGCTCCGGGCGCGCCTCCGCGACGGCGTTGCCGCGCGAGGACGGCAGCTTGCCCCTGCTGGAGACGCGGCAGGCCGGTGAGGACCTGTACGTCTACCCCGAGAGCGCCGCCGGGCCGCTCGCCGCGGACCGCGTCGACGAGGAACTCTTCAACGTCACCGGTCTGATCCGGCAGGGCTACGACGATTCCCGTACCGCGGCCCTGCCGCTGATCGCCGTCTACGACTCCTCCGTCGACGTCGCCCGCGCCGTTCCGGCCTCCCCGCGCGGCGCCGACCGCGGCCCGGTGCTCAAGGCGGCCCACGGCATGGCGCTCAAGGCCGACAAGAAGAGCGCCGCCGCCTTCTGGGCCGACATCACCTCGCGCCGCTCCCACTCCGGCGCCGACATCAAGAAGGTCTGGCTGGACCGCAAGGTCGAGGCCACCCTGGAGCGCTCGACCAAGCAGGTGCACGCCCCCGAGGCCTGGGCGGCCGGCTTCGACGGCAAGGGCACCAAGGTCGCCGTCCTCGACACCGGCGCCGACGCCGAGCACCCCGACCTCAAGGGCCGGATCGTCGCCTCGGAGAACTTCACCGACTCCGACACCGCCGAGGACCGCGCGGGCCACGGCACCCACACCATCTCCACCGTCGGCGGCTCCGGCGCGGCGAGCGGCGGCAAGAAGAAGGGCGTCGCGCCCGGCGCGGAGCTCCTCAACGGCAAGGTCCTCAACGACTCCGGTTCCGGCGCCGCCTCCTGGATCATCGCCGGCATGGAGTGGGCCGTCGGCCAGGGCGCCGACGTCGTCTCGATGAGCCTCGGCAGCTCCGTACCCACCGACTGCACCGACCCGATGAGTGCCGCCGCGCAGCAACTCGCCCAGAACGCCGGCACGTTGTTCGTGATAGCCGCCGGCAACTCCGGACCGACGCTGAACACCGTCTCCTCGCCCGGCTGCGCCCCCGACGTGCTGACCGTCGGCGCCACCGACCGCGACGACTCCACCGCGTACTTCTCCAGCCGTGGCCCGACGATCGTCAACCACACCCTCAAGCCGGAGATCGCCGCGCCCGGCGTCGCCATCTCCGCCGCCGCCGTCGGCGGCCGGGGCGTGTACGCCTACCAGGCCATGTCCGGTACGTCGATGGCCACCCCGCACGTCGCGGGCGCCGCCGCGATCCTCAAGCAGCGCCACCCCGACTGGACGGCCCAACAGCTGAAGGCGGCCCTCGTCTCCTCCGCCGAGACAGACATCCCCGGCGACGTCCGGGAGACCGGCGGCGGCCGGCTCGACGTCAAGGCCGCGATCGACCAGACGGTCGTCGGCGCCCCCGCCGTCCAGGGCGGCACCTTCAACTGGCCGCAGAACAGCTCCGACCGCACCACGGTCACCGTCCCCTACACCAACACGGGCGACCGGCCGGTCAAGCTGGCCCTCGCCCTCCAGCACGTCACGGGCAATGACGGCACGGAGATCGGCTCCGGGATCGCGCGCCTCGGTGCGACCCGCGTCACCGTCCCCGCCGGGGCCACCGTCAAGGTCCCGCTCGTGCTGAACCCGGCCGCACGGCTGAAGGCCGCCCAGTACGGCGACATCACCGGCCGGGTCGTCGCCACCGCCGGCGGCGTCCAGGTCTCCACGCCGTTCTCCCTGTACGTGAAGCCGGACACCGTCACCCTGACCGTGAAGACCGTGGACCGGCTCGGCCGGCCCGCCTCGGGTCCCTCGTCGCTCGACGTCGTCAGCACCGACACCGCGACCGGCGAGCGCCGCTACAACGCGGGTGCCACCGAGCAGACGTACCGGCTGCGCCCCGGCAGATACTTCCTGTCCGGCTTCGTCGTCACCCCCGACGCCGGTGAGGGCGCGAAGCTCGCCGACTCGATCGCGTACCTGGGACGCCCGCAGCTGGAGCTGACCAAGGACACGACCGTCGTCCTCGACGCCCGAGAGGCGCACCGGCTGCGGCTGCGCACCGACCGCCCCACCGAGGTGCGCAGCGCGACCCTGTCCTTCGCTCGGTCCTGGGACGACACCTGGATGCACGCCGGAACCCTGTCCGGCAGCCGTGCCGTCCGCGGCTACTACGCCTCCGTCGAGGGCGAGGCGCACGACGGCGACTTCGAGTTCGCCGACTACTGGCGGGCCGCGGCACCGCTGATCAGCGAGTTCGCCGTCGCCGGGGGCGAGAGGCTGCACCCGGTCGCCGGCTCCGCGGGTTCGGTCAACCTCAACGGCGCCGGCGAGACGCCGCTCGTCGACGCGGGGACCGGCACGGCCGAGGAGCTGGCAGCCGCCGGCGTCCGGGACAGGTTCGCCCTGGTCCGGATCGCCGACGACCAGACATCCGTCGTGCAGCAGGTCCGCGCCGCGAAGGCCGCCGGGGCCAAGGCCGTCGTCGCCCACCGCACCACCCCCGGCCGCTGGTTCCCCGTGGTCGGTACCAACGGCGGCGAACTCCCGGCCCTCGCAGTCGAGTCCGCCGAAGCCAGGGTGCTGCTGGACCGCCTCGCGGCCGGCGGGGTCACGATCCGCTGGAAGGCCGCCTCGAAGAGTCCGTACGTCTACACGCTCGCCTTCCCGCACCGCGGCGAGGTGGACGAGGACCGGACGCACCGCGTCGACGACGACCGCCTCGGCCGCAGCCGGGCCACGTACCACTCGATGGGTGTCGCCACCGACTACATCGACATGATGCTGGTGGGGCGGCCGGACGGCCGTCAGGTGTTCGTGCCGTACGAGACCGTCGCGGCGCCCGGCACCCGTACCGAGTTCTTCACCCCCGGCGACACGACCTGGCGGCACTACGTATCCAGCAGCTTCCCCTGGGGCGAGTTCATGATCGACCGCCCTCGTGCGTACAAGGCGGGCGAGCGGCGTGACGACCAGTGGTACGACGGTGTGATCTCCCCGCGCGCCCCGATCGACGCCACCGGCAGGCCCATGCTCGCCGCGGAGCGCCAGGGCGAGCTGATCGGCTTCGCCACCGGGATGTGGGGCGACGGAGCCCACTACGCCGAGGCCGGCTCGTTCGGGGACATCGGCAACCTGCGGCTGCGTCGCGACGGCGAGCAGATCGGCGAGTCCATATACCCGTCCGATGTCTTCGAGGTCCCGGCGGAGGACGCCGCGTACGAACTGGAGCAGAACATAGAGAAGTTCGGGTATCCCGCCAAGTTCTGGCAGCGGTCCACCGTGATCAAGACGGTCTGGCGGTTCCGTTCGAAGCTCGACGAGAGCGTCTACTCGCAGGGCATCCCGATCCTCTTCCCTCGCTACACGCTCCCCGAGGACGGCATGAAGACCCTGGCCGCGGCGAACGGCCAGAAGATCAGCCTGACCGCGACCGGACACGGCGGATACACCCCGGCCCGGCTGGTCTCCGCGAAGCTCGCCTACTCCTACGACGGCGGCACGACCTGGACCGAGGCCCCGGTCACCCGGCACGACGGCACCTGGACCGCCACCGTGGACCACGCGGCCGCATCCGGCAAGCAGGTCACGCTGCGCGCCGAACTGGCCGACGCGAACGGCAACTCCGTGCTCCAGACGGTCACCCGCGCCTACGACGTGCGCTGACCGTGACGGCTCCGCAGGGCATCCCCCGTAGCAGGTGGATGCCCTGCGGGGCCTCTCTGGTTCGCGCGCCGACGGCCGTCAGGGCCGCTCCGGACACCGCCCCAGCCCGTGCTCACAACTGCTGGACTGCGGTAAATGTGGTCCTTGAGGAGGTTGGCGGACACGAACAAGGACAACCCGGAGCGCCAGGTGCGGCTGTGGTTTCTCGGGTAGTGGGTTCGGTGCTGCTGCGGCGAACGCCCGCATGGATGCCTCCGACCAAGCGGCCTTGATGTCTTGTGACTCGTCCAGAGCGGGGTCACGTACCCCGCCGGTCCGTACGCCGGAGACCGGCCGCACGCAAGGGGGCATGGGCGTCGTACGAGGCTCGTCAGGCACCGACTCGCTCAGCGTCTTTGCCGGTCCGCAGATGGTCGACCAAGGCCGCCATCACCCGGCGGCGTCCGAATGCGTAGACCACCGGGGGACCACACCATCGCCGAGCGGTCGAAGGACCATTGGTACTCCACCGACAACCCGGTCGTCATCGGCACCGATACCCGGCGCGTCGTCGCGGTCGGCCGGCCGCTCGCCGGAGACCGCAACGACTGCAAGGCAGGGGATGAATCCGCTGGCAAAGCCGCCATCGGCGACCGTCGGCTCAAAGGCGACGGAGTCCACTACGTCAGGGTCGGCGCTGCCCGCCTGCATAACCTCGCCTTGGCCGGACAGCGGCGAGCGTACGCACCGCAACTGCCCCTGCCCAGCGCGACTCGAAGATCGATGACCGGACAGCCCTCAGGGCGGCGCGGCCTTCCCGTCTGCTGAGTCGGGCGACGACCGAGGCGTAGGCGATGCCGAAGGCGAGCGAGGCGGCGAAGGCGAGGTGCTTGGAGATGCCGTCGAAGAGCGGGTAGATCTGCCAGTGCGTCAGATAGATGGCGAGGGAACTGCCGGCCAGGAGGCCGGCGGTCTGGCTGACGCGGCGGGTACTCGGCAGGGTGGGGAACCACACCAGGAGCAGGAAGCCGGCCATGACGAACAGTTCGCGGCGCGGCTCGCCGGGGAAGAATCCGGGGACGGTGGCGAGCGCGGCGACCGTGATGAGGAGCCGTCCGGGCATCGTGTTCGCTCGGGCTGCCGCCCAGCCGAGGGCGAACAGCCAGAAGACGGTGACCGCGTCGGTGATCTCGGTGCGGTCGGGCAGGCCGATGAGTTCGTAGCGGGTGAGCAGGCCGAGGCCGACGAGGGCGACGGGTAGTCCGTACGGGGAGCGTCGTTCCAGGCGGTCGACGACGGGCAGGGCCAGCAGGGCGAGCATCGTCAGGAGGATGTAGACGAGGGCCTCGACGAACCAGAGATGGATGCCCGGGCCCATGTCCTGCGGCTGCAGGGCGTTGTGCAGGAGGAGCAGGTTGGTCCAGTCGTAGTCGTCGCTGACGAGCAGCACGAAGGCGGTCCAGGCCATACAGGGAAGGGCGATCCGTCCGATGCTGCGCGCGGTGCGGCGGATCCGGGCGGGGCGCTCGGCCGAGGTGAGCAGGAAGCGGGCGAAGTTGAACCCGGCCACGGCGAGGAGGAGATGGGCACCGCCGCGGATCTCGAAGATCGGGATGTGGGAGCCGACGACGCAGACGATCGCCAACGCTCGGATGGCGACACTCGTCTCCAGGGTTCGCGCGCGGCTCGGGGCCGTCGGTGCGGGCCGCTGGAGTTCGCGTATCGGTGTGGTGTGCCAGCTCGGGGGGAGTATGCCCAGCCTCTGTTCGAGGTGGATCGACATCTCGACGTACGAGAGGGAGTCGCCGCCCAGGCCCACGAAGGAGCGGTTCGGGGTGACGTCCGCGCGGTCCAGGATGCGCGCGTACAGGGCGCAGAGGTCCTCGACCGAGACGCCGCCCGAGTCGGTCACGGTGCTTTCGGCAGTCGGCCGGGCCAGTGCGCGCACCGCCGCACGGTCAGGCTTGCCGTTCGCCAGCCGGGGCAGGTCATCGACGAGGTGCACGTCGACCGAGCTCGGCGGAAGGCCGCACTCGTCGGCCACCCGTCTTCGGATCCGCCGCACGTCCCAGCCGGGCTTGCGCGAGGCGGCGATGACGATCCGCTCGTCGTCGCCGGCGCACAGCGCCCGTACCCCGTGCCGTTCGAGCATCGTCTCCACCTGCTGCGGGTCGATCCGCAGGCCGAGGATCTTCAGGAAGCGTGAGCGCCGGCCCACGATCTCGTACATCCCGTCCTCGGCGCGACGCGCCAGGTCGCCGGTGCGCAGCTCGTCGACGGTACGGCCGAGGGCGAGGTCGTGCGGGGAGCGCGCGTAGCCGAGCATGACGTTCGGCCCGGTGTAGACCAGTTCGCCGACTCCGTCATCGGCCACCTCTTCCACCGGAGCCAGGACGAAGGAACCGCCATGCACCGGGATCCCGATCGCGTCGGGGCGGGTGAAGGCGCGGTCCGGCGGAAGGTAGGCCATCCGGGCGGTCGCCTCGGTCTGGCCGTACATGACGAACAGGTCCCAGCCGCTGCGCCGGCCGAGTTCGGCGTAGCGGACCACGTGTTCCGGTGCGAGCCGCCCGCCGGCCTGGGTGACGTACCGCAGGTGGGGCAGGTCCATGTCGGCGAACCCGATGCGGTCGAGCAGGTCGAAGGTGTACGGCACGCCCGCGAGCGCGGTGCCGCGAGCGGTACGGAACAGGTCCCAGAAGCAGGAATCGGCGACCGAGAGGCCGGTGAGGACGAGCCCGGCGCCGCGCAGCAGATGGCTGTGGATCACGGACAGGCCGTAGCAGTAGTGCATCGGCAGCGTCGTGGCGGCCCGGTCGGTGTCGCGGATGCCGAGGTAGGCCGCGATGGACTCGGCGTTGACCTGGAGGTTCTCGTACGAGAGCCGGACGAGCTTGGGTGAGCCGGTGGAGCCGGAGGTGCTGAGCAGCAGCGCCAGATCGGGGTGGAGGGTGTGGGCGGAGAGCGTCCGACGTTCCTCGATCAGCCAGTCGCCGTCTCCGTCGGGCTCCGGGTGAACGACGACGTCGGGGTCGTACGCGGCGGTGAGTGCCGCCACCGATTCCGGGTGGTCGCCCGGCACGAGGAGGACGGGGTGACCCGACGAGAGGGCCGCCAGGTGGATGACGAGTGCCTCGACGGTGTTGGCGCCCGGGAGCAGGACGAGCCGGCGTTCGGGGCCGAGGCGCTCGGCCGTCTCGGCGACCCTCCTGGCCAGTTCGCGGTAGGAGATCTCGCCGTCGGCGGTGACGAGCGCGGTGCGGTCGCCGTGGAGTGCGAGGTCGTGGGCGAGGGGAAGCAGGCTGCCGCGAGCAGGCGGGAAGGGGAGGAGTGTCACGGGCGCATCGTAGGTAAGCCTTTCCTAATCGAGAAGAGGGGGGTGGTTCCGGATGTGTGTTCGCGATGGGTTCGTTATCACGGATGGCTTGACCATTAGGTAAGGATTACCTTATTAATGCCTTGATCCGTTGGTTTCGCAGGAAGGTACCCCCGTCCCCATGCGCCGCCCCCTGGCCCGCGCCCTCGCCGCGCTCGCCGCGACCCTCCTGCTCGGTCCGGTGCTCGCCGCCTGCGGCAGCGACGAACCGGCCGACCTGGTCATCTACTCCGGCCGCAACGAGAACCTCGTGAAGCCGCTGATCGAGAAGCTGGAGAAGCACCTCGGCGCCAACGTCGAGGTCCGCTACGGCGACAGCGCCGAGCTGTCCGCCCAGCTTCTGGAGGAGGGTGACAAGACCGAGGCCGGCCTCTTCCTCTCCCAGGACGCCGGCGCCCTCGGCGCGCTCTCGACGGAGCAGCGCCTCGCCCCGCTCCCCAAGACCACCCTCGACAAGGTCGCGCCCGCCCATCGCAGTTCGGCCGGTGACTGGACCGGTGTCAGCGGCCGGGTCCGGGTGCTCGCGTACGACCCGGCCCAGGTCCCCACCCCGCCGAACAGCGTCCACGAGCTGGTGAAGCCGGAGTGGAAGGGCAAGATCGGCTTCGTCCCGACCAACGCGTCCTTCCAGGCGTTCGTCACCGGCATGCGCGTCCTGGAGGGCGAGGACGCCGCCCGTACGTGGCTCAAGGGCCTCAAGGCCAACGAGCCCAAGAAGTACGACAACAATCTCAAGGTGCTGGAGGCCGTCGACAAGGGCGAGGTCTCGCTCGGCCTGATCAACCACTACTACTGGTACGAGCAAGCCGCCGAGAAGGGCGTGGACAAGCTCAAGGCCAAGGTCCACTACCTGCCCAAGGGCGACCCGGGCGGCCTGGTCAACGTCGCCGGCGTGGGCATCCTCAAGGGCGCGGACGACAAGCAGGCAGCGTACGCCCAGAAGGCCGTCGACTACCTGCTCTCCGCCGAGGCCCAGACGTACTTCGCCGCGGAGACCAAGGAATACCCGCTGGTCGACGGCGTGAAGACAGCCGATGGCGTACCGCCGCTGGAGACCCTGCAGCCGCCGAAGCTCGACCTCGGGAAGCTGGACTCGCTCAAGCAGACCCTGGCCATGCTCCAGGAAGTCGGACTTGTCTGACGTGACCTCACCGGAGCGCTCCACCCCGGCCCGTCACGACCCCCGCCCGGCAGGCGCACCCGCGCCCGCTGGGCGGGCGCGCGACGGCGGCCGGCCCGGATGGATCCTGGTCGTGCCCGCCACGGCCGCCGCCCTGCTCGCGGTCCTGCCACTCGGCTACCTCGCGGTCCGCGCGCTCGAACGCGGCCCGGCCTACGCGTGGGACGTCGTCGCCGACGCCCGCACCGGGGAACTCCTCCTGCGCAGCCTCGGTCTGACCGCGACCGTCGTCGCCGCGTGCCTGGTGATCGGCGTCTCGCTGGCCTGGCTCACCGTCCGCACAGCCTTGCCCGGCGCCCGTGCCTGGTCCGTGCTGGTCACCCTCCCGTTGGCGGTGCCCAGTTACGTCACCGCGTTCGCCTGGCTGTCCGCCGCGCCCTCGCTGGCCGGTTTCACCGGCTCCGCCCTCGCGCTCACCCTGGCGAGCTTCCCCTACGTGTACCTGCCGGTCGCCGCCGCCCTGCGCGGCACCGACCCCGGGCACGACGAGGTCGCCCGGTCCCTCGGCCACGGCCCGCTGCGCACTTTCCTGCACGTGACCCTGCCTCAACTGCGACCCGCCGCCGCGGGCGGCGGACTGCTCGTCGCGCTGTACGTGCTGTCCGACTTCGGCGCTGTCTCGCTCATGCGGTACGACACCTTCACCCTCGGCATCCACACGTCCTACCGGGCCAGCTTCGATCGCACCCCGGCCGCCGCGCTGAGCGCCGTGCTCGTCCTCATCACGATCGCACTCGTCGCCGCTGAGACCCGCACCCGCGGGCGCGCCGACTACGCCCGTACCGGCACGGGCACCGCCCGGCGGGCCGTCCCCGCCGCGCTCGGCCGGTGGCGCCCGGCCGTCCTCGCCTGGTGCGGCGGCCTGGTCGCGGTGTCCGTCGCCTTCCCGCTCGCGGTGCTCGGCTACTGGCTGGCCGTGGGCTCCTCCGCCACGTGGAACCCGGCCGCGCTCACCAGCACCGCGCTCACCACGCTCACCCTCGCCGCCGGCGGCGCCGCGCTCACCACCGTGCTGGCGCTGCCGGTCGGCGTCATCGCTGCCCGCCATCGCGGCAGGGTCGCGCACCTCATGGAGCAGGCCGCGTACGCCGGACACGCCGTGCCCGGTATCACGGTCGCGCTCGCGATGGTCTTCTTCGCCGTCCGGTACGCCCGGCCGCTGTACCAGGAGACGCCGCTGCTGCTCTGCGCGTACGCGGTGCTCTTCCTGCCGGTCGCGGTGACCGCGACCCGGGCGGCGGTGCTCCAGGCGCCGCCCGTCCTCGACGACCTGGCCCGGTCGTTGGGTCGTACCCCCTTCGCTGTGCTGCGCGAGGTGACCGTGCCGCTCGCGGCCCCCGGCGTCGCGGCGGGCGCCGCGCTCACCTTCGTCGTCTGCATGAAGGAACTCCCCGCCACCCTGCTCCTGCGTCCCACCGGCACGGACACCCTGGCCACCCGGCTCTGGACGGAGACCGGCAGCGGGTCGTTCGCCGCCGCGGCCCCGTATGCCGCCGCGCTGATCCTGCTGGCCGCCGTCCCCTCGTACCTGCTCGGAAGGCACCGCACATGAACGACCTTCAGGTCACCGGAGTGGTCAAGGGATACGGGGCCGGGGCACCTGTCCTTGACGGCCTCGACCTCACCGTGCCCGGTGGCTCACTCGTCGCGGTCCTCGGACCGTCCGGCTGCGGCAAGACAACGCTGCTGCGGGTGATCGCCGGCTTCCTGAGGGCCGACGCAGGCAGCGTGACCGTCGCCGGCCGCCTCTTCGGCGGTCCGGGAGTCCACGTTCCGCCCGAGCGGCGTCGGATCGGCATCGTGCCTCAGGAGGGCGCGCTCTTCCCGCACCTGAGCGTGGCCCGCAACATCGCCTTCGGCCTCACGGAGCGCGACCGGGCAGGCCGGCGCGCCCGCGTGGCGGAGATGCTGGACCTGGTCGGCCTTCCCGGCTACGGCGACCGCATGCCGCACGAACTCTCCGGCGGTCAGCAGCAACGCGTCGCGCTCGCCCGCGCGCTGGCCCCCGAGCCGTATCTCGTGCTGCTCGACGAACCGTTCAGTGCGCTGGACACGGGTCTTCGCGAGGCCGTACGAGCCGACGTACGCGCTGTACTTCGCGACAGCGGCGCCACCGGTCTCCTGGTCACGCACGACCAGCAGGAGGCTCTCTCCACCGCCGACCTCGTCGCCGTCCTCAACAAGGGGCGCGTCGCCCAGTGCGCAACCCCCCGGGATCTGTACCACCGCCCGGCCGACCCCTGGGTGGCAACCTTCGTCGGAGAGGCCGTCCTCATCTCTGCCACCGCCGAGCGGTCCACCGCCACCACCGCCCTGGGCAGGGTCCCGCTCGCGGCCCCCGCGGCACTCCGCGACGGCGTCGTCCTGCTCCGCCCCGAGCAGCTCCGTCTCACGCCCCCGGCCGACGCCGTCGCCGAGGGCACCGTGACCGAGGTCCGCTTCCACGGCCACGACGCCCTGCTCACCGTCACCGTCGACGCCCTCGACACCCCGCTCAAGGTCCGCACCCCGGGCCCGGTCGCAGTCCGCCCTGGTGAGCGCGTAGGTCTCGCGGTCACGGGTGAGGCGACCCTCCATCCGAGCTTCTGAGGAAGCCCGGGGCAGGCGGCGACGTCACCATCCGGCGCCTCCGTCCCGGGCGCCGGGGGAGTAGGGTCCGGTTGTCCTTCCTTGGTGATGTGCCCGCAGTGCGGAAGCCCGGCGCGACGGGATGGTCATCTGTTGTCGCAGCGAGGTCAGCATCCGCTGCCGATGCGCCCACCAGTGGGTCCAGTGCGAGCTGACGTGCAGGTGGGCACAGAGGACGTGCTCGTCCACAACTGCACCGACCTGGCGCGTGCCCACCGAGAGTTCCCCGGCCTCGCGCACACGCTGGACGAGCACGTCGACGTGGACCTGGCGGAGATGAAGAACCTGGCGATCAGGAAGACGGAGAGGCTCGGAAGGCCCACGCGTAACAGCAGGTGGTCGAGTGCGGACCTGGCCCAGAAGGCGGTCAACGGGCGGGTGAGCGAAAGGAGCTCGCCCGCCCGTCGCTTTCCGACCACGGCTGGCCGGCAGGCCCGCTGGCCAGCGAGCGGTGAGCTGTTCCGACGGCAGCCTTCCGTAGACGGGCAGCCGTTCGACAAGCCGGACCATGACCGCACGCTCGAGCGCACCGGCGGCAGCCTGGAGCCGGTCGTGGACCGGAACGCCGCCGAAGCGCGGCAACCCAGGTGATCACGGACCCGGACTGGCAGCGGCTGCTCCAGCGGATCGCCCCCATGCCGGCAGGCCTCTCCGTCCAGACGACGGTCGGCGTCGACCGGCTCCCGATCGGCCCCTGGGAGGGGCTGGGCGTGCCGGCTCTGTGGGCGACCGCCGCGCTGACCTTCGGTGGCGCGATGCTGCGTCTGCGCGACGTATGAATCCGGGCCGTCCAGGGTTGTTTATCAAACGGGTCGACCCGTATCGTAAATCGTATGAGCTCTTCTCCGTCCTCCAGGGGACGTCCCAGGGATCCCCGCTCGCACGAGGCGATCGTCGGCGCGGTCACAGAGCTGGTGACCGAGGTCGGCTATGCCGCGACGTCGATCGGCGCGGTGGCCGCCCGTGCCGGTGTCGGCAAGGACACGGTCTACCGGCGGTGGCGGGGCAAGCCGGAGTTGGTCTTCGAGGCGGTGTTCACGACCACCGACCATGCGCCGGTCCCGGACACCGGAACCCTGGCGGGGGACCTGACCGCACTGCTGCGGGGCCTGGTCGACGAGTTCCAGGCACCTGCCGCGGCAGCGGCGCTCCCGGGACTGCTCGCCGACTTCGCCGCCGATCCGGTGCTGAAAGCGCGCATCCGCAGCGACTTCCTGGCTCCGGCGAAGGAGCGGCTGTTGGTCGTCTTCGAGCGCGCCGTGGCGCGCGGGGAGATCGCGGTCGACACGCCCGTGGATCTGGTTCTGGACACCCTGGCCGGCGCCGTGTTCTTCCACATCGGCCTCGCGGGGGAGGACCCCGACCCCGAGCTCCCCGGCCGGCTGGCCGCTGTCCTGGCCAAGGGGATGGAGGTCCGATGAACGGCTGGCTTCTCGCGGCGGGCGTCACCGCGTTCGGTGTGGCCGCGGTGCATGTGGTCGCCGGGGGCCGGGACGTCGTCCGCCCGCTGTTGTCCTGCGGACTCGCGGACGAACCCCGACGCGTCCTGCACGCCGTGTGGCACATGGTGAGCGTCGACCTGGTGCTCTCGGCGGCCGCCCTGGTCCTTCTCGCGCTGACGGAGGACACGTCGGCGACCGGCCCGATGGCGTGGTTCGTCGCCGCGCACTTCCTCGCGTACGCGGTCGTCTTCCTGGTCGTCACGCTGGCGGTCGGCTGGACGAGGCCACTGCTCCGGCTGCCGCAGTGGATGCTGCTCCTGCCGGTCGCGGTGCTCACCGTGGCGGGTGTCGCGTAGCGACAGCCCGTAGGGCTTCGCAGGGCCGGTGCGAACCCGGGGCGGTAGCCTCAGACCCGGGCTCGGCGGCCGGCCGACTGCTCGCTTGCCAGGAGTGCTGCCATGACCAGGCGGACGCCTCGGGCCAGGCCGCTCAGTTGCTGGAGTTCCAGGGCGTACAGCCTGATCGTGGTCTCGATCGTGGTGCCGGACACGCCCAGTGTGGGCAGCTCGGCGCGGCAGGTCTGCATCGCCACCCTGACCGCCCGGATCTCGTGCTCGACCTGCAGCTGGGCGTGGCGGGCCAGCAGGACCGGATGGTGCGTGAGGGTGGTGTATCCGCCGTACCTGGCCGGCAGGAGGTCGCGCAGCCAGCGGACGGCCGTGGTCTCCCAGTTGCGGTTGCCTGGGGCCGCGACCGTGTAGGGCCAGTCGGGGGTGACCGGAGGGGCGTGGTGGGACATCGTCGTCGCCTTAGGAAGGGTGGTCCTGTGCGGAGGGGCGCGGCGGCTCCGGCCCAGGGGTTGACCGGAGCCGCCGCGGGGGCATTCGCGGAACGCGAAGTGCTCCCTGTGGAACAACACGGGGGCCGACTGAGGAGGAGGGGGGCCGACCCGACGCTGTTCTGCCCGTGCCCGCGGGGCACCTGTAGTAAATATATATACCGTCGAGTACGCAAGGGCATGAAAAAATTCATGCGATCCGAGGGCGTGAAAGAAGCAATGCAGGATCGTGCCCCCGGGGGCCGGCCCGGTCAGTCCTCCAGGAAGAAGTCGTACTGGTCCGACGCCTGCTCGTACTTCTCCAGCCGGACCTGGGTCCGCTCGGGATCGGCGTCCGCCATCGCCTGGAGGATGGCCGCCGACAGCACGCCCGGTGCCGCGTACGAGTCGAAGACGAGGCGTGAGCCGGTGCCGGCGGTGAAGCTCACGTCGGCCTCGTGCGTCAGTGGGCCGAGCGCCACGTCCGTGATCAGGGCGACCCGCAGACCGGCGCGCCGGGCAGCCCTCATGGCGGCCAGGGTCTCCTTGGAGTGCCGGGGCATCGCGAAGGCCAGCACCCAGGTGCCGCCCGCCTCGCGCGACTGCAGCAGCGCGTCGTAGGCGACACTGCCGCCGCGGGTCACCACCCGCACATCGGGGTGGATGCGCCGCGCCGCGTAGGCGAAGTACTCGGCGAGGGAGACCGAGATGCGCAGCCCGAGCACCGTGAGCGGGGTGGAGCGGGCGAGTTCCCGGCCGGTGTCGAGGATCTGGTCGGTGCTGGCGAGGGTGCGGCGCAGGGAGGCCAGGTTCTCGATCTCGGCGTCGATCGCCGCCTGGAGCTCGTTGCTCCGCCGTGCCTCCCGCCCCTCGGTCGTTCCGGCGACCGCCTTGAGCGCGATGGGCTGGAGGGCGTCCCTGAGCGCGGGATAGCCGCTGAACCCGAGCGACGACGCGAAACGGGTCACGGACGGCTGGCTCACGCCGACGCGCTCCGCGAGCTCGGTGATCGACAGGAAGGCCGCCTCGGTGAGGTGGTCGATCAGGAACTGGGCGATGCGCCGCTGGCCGGGGGAGAGCCGGTGGCCCCCGAAGAGGGCGCGCACCTGGTCGACGGGCGGCGCCTCCTCCGCCTCCGAGGGGTGGGTGCCAGGTGTGATCGCCGCCGCCTGCGCACGCGCCTGCTGCCCTGATGGCACGGGGTGCCTCCCATTCGTACCGATGCCGCCCAAGATAGTTCATGAACGGGTGCCGCATGAGGCGGCGGCTCTCCCCGTGCGCCGCCGGGCCGATGCCCGCCCGTGCCCGGCCGGTGCCCGCCGATGCCCGCACCCACCGGCCGGGCAGCGGGTGCCGACGAGCGGGGCGTGGCCGATGCTGGTGGGGTGAGCGGTTTGCTGGGGCTGCCGGACGCGTATGCGGGGGCGGCCCGCAGCTCGGTGCGGGTCACGGTGGCGGCCGCGGGCGGGTTCTACCTGTTCCTGTACGGGTTCGGGGAGACCGTCACCGCGACCTACGCGCTGTTCGCCGCCGTCTCGTTGGGCGGCCTCTCGCGCATCCCGGGGACCGGGCGGCAGCGGGCGGTCGTGATGCTGCGGGTGCTGCCGGTGGCCTGCCTCCTGGTCGTCGTGGGGACCTTCCTCGCCGTGCGGACCGCGAGCGCGGTGGCCGGGATGCTCGTCATCGGCTTCGCGCTCGCCTTCGTCGCCGTCGGCGGGCCCCGCCCGGCCGGCGCCGCGCCGGGGCTCCAGCTGCTCTACATCCTCCCCTCGTTCCCGCCGTACGCCCCCGACACCCTGGGCGAGCGGCTGATCGGGACCACCACCGGGATCCTCCTGCTCGTCGTCGCCGAGGCCTGCCTCTTTCCCGAGCGGCCGACCGTGCCGTACCGGGAACTCGCGGCCCGCGCCGCCGACATCGCCGAGCGCTGCGCCGGTGAGCTGGCCCGGCCGCCCTACTCCCTCTCCCGGGCGGCGGGCGACGCGGCCGGTACGGCGTCCCAGTCGCTGCGCCCCTCACGGGTGCCGGAGGCCGACCGGCCCGCAGGGCCCGGGGTCCGCTCGCGGGCGCTGGCCCACACCGGCCTCGCGGCCCGCACCCTGCTCAACCGGCTGAACCGGTTGCCCGCCGCGCCGGACGGGCGGACACCGGCGGAACCGGGCCTCGAACTGCTGCGCGCCGTCGCGCGGTCGGCGGCCGACAGCGCCGCGCTGTTGCGCGGCGTTCCCGGGGCGGGCGCCGCGAACCCGGCCCCGGAGCGGGCCGCGGTCGCCGCCGGGCGGGATCGGCCGGCCGATCCGGAGGCCCTGCGCCGCGACGCGGCGCTGCTCGAACTGGCCGATGCCGCCATCGCCCTGTCGACCGCCGCGAGACTGGCCGTACGGGGGCGCGACACCGGAGCCGTACCGCCGCTCGGGCGGTTCTGGTACGCGCCCATGCGGGCGCCCCAGTTGTGGTGGCGGCGGCTGATCGGCAACACGGGGTCCCGGTCCGTCTTCTTCCAGAACGCGGTACGGATCAGCCTGGCCCTGGCGGCCGCCCGGGTCGTCGCCGGCCTGGACACCCTCCCGCACGGCTTCTGGGCGATGCTCGCCACGCTGAGCCTGACCAGGACCACCCTGGACGCGACGCGGACCAGCATCCGGCAGGCGCTGACCGGGACGCTCATCGGGGCGCTGTGCACCGCCGGGATCCTCGCCCTCGTCGGCACGGACACCACGGTCTACGCGGCCGTCCTCGTACCCCTGCTGCTGATCACGTTCACCGTGGGGCCGGTGAAGGGCATCGGCTGGGCCCAGGCGTTCTTCGCGATCGTGGTCTCGCTGGTCTTCGCGCAACTGGCACCCGCCACATGGGAGTTGGCAGAAGTGCGGCTGCTCGACGTCGTCATCGGCAGCGCCATCGGTGCCGTGTTCGGCCTGCTGGCCTGGCCGCGCGGCGCACACCGGGAGGTACGGCAGTCCAGCGCCGCGCTGCTCCGGTCGGCGGCCGAGACCGTCGTGGCCACGGCCTCGACGATCGCGGCGGGCGGCGTACGGGACCCGGCCGACCCGCCCCGCCACGCCGCCCTGCGCCGTACTCTCGTCCTCGCCGAGTCTGCCTACGCCCAGTTCCAGGCCGAGCCCCGGGTGCCCGCGGTGGGAGCGGGAGTACGGCCCACCGACTGGCAGGCCGTTCTGCTGACCGGGCACCACGCGCTGTGGGGCGCCGACCGGCTGCTCGTACCGCCGCCGGAACCCCGGGGCGAGACGCCCGGACCGGTCTCCGTGCCGCCGCTCGATCCGGCGGAGGCCGCCGCGCTGACCGGGCTCGGCGACCGGGTCGCGGGCCGGATGCTGCTGCTCGCCGCCCGGCTGGAGTCGCCCGACGAGGCCCCGGCCGCGCGGGAGGACCCGCCGGACGCCGTGCCGGACGCCGCGCCCGGGGCGTCCCCACCCGCCGGGGCCCCGGGCCGCTACTACGCGGCGGAGACCTGGCTCGACGCCCTCCTCGCCGACCTGGGCCGGATCACGGACGCCGACAGCGCGGGCCCTCGCGGAACCCCGTGATCCGCGATCGGAACAACCCGCTCGGATCCCCGGCCTCAGATCCCCGGCCTCAGATCCCCGGCCTCAGATGCCCGGCCTCAGATGCCCGTCACCTTCGCGCTCGCCGAGAGCTCGTAGACCAGGGTGACCGTACGGCGCCCGCCGGGCGGGAGCGGGACGTCCCAGCGGGCGATGCCGTCCGCGTCGACCGTGTCCGGAGCCGGGGAACAGGCGTCCTTCCGCAGCTGGACCTCCACCGCGGACACCTCGGAGACCGGGATCCGCTCCCGCACGACGACCACCCGCTCGCCCTGCTCGCCGGGTGCGGAGAACCGTGACAGGTGCAGCCGGACCGTGCGGGTCACCACGGTCCGCTGGCTGAGCCCCGTGGTGTCGCGGGACTCCTCCGTCTCCCGGACCACCCGGTGGTCGTCGCGGCTGCCGAAGGCCAGCTCGACGGGGGCGCCGGGGGCGGTGAAGTCCAGGGTGCCGCGCCCCGTGAAGCCGCCGCCGCGGAGCAGGTCCACCGGCCCGGCGAGGAGCGCGTGCCCGGAGCCGTTGTCGAACCGCACCACCTGGGTGACCAGCGGGGACAGCTCCGGGGAGCAGGCGTACTCATGGCGCGGGGCGGTCGTGAACGAGGAGAGCGGCACCCGGTGGGCCCGACCGTCACCGGCCACCGTGACCGGCCCGGGAGCCCGCAGCACCCGCGTCTCGCCGCCGTCGTCCACCCCCGGCAGACCGAGCACCGGGGCCGGTCCGAGCGTCGCGATCTCCTCCTCGCGCAGCTCGACGTCGACCGTCCGCCGCTCCGCCGCCGAGCGGTCCTTGAGGGTCAGCCGGTCCTCGCCCAGGCGCGGCGGATCGGTCGCGAGCGCCGAGCGGGCCGTCGACAGGGTGAGCCGTACGTCCGACCAGTCCTCCCCGGTGCGCTGCCACACGATCGCGTCGGTCTCCAGCGTGAGCGCGTCACCGTCGAGCACGGCACGGTACGCGGGCCGCCACAGCGCGCAAGGGGTGAGATGGCTCAGGCGTACGCCGACCGGCCCCGCCGCATCCGTCTCCAGCGTCAGCTCGACATGGCCGACGAGCTCGACGGGTTCGTCGTCGGCGAGGTCCATCGCCCGTGCGACAGCGCCGAGTTCCGAGCTGATCTCGGTCAACCGGGCCTCGGCGGTACGGAGTTCCTCGCCGCAGGTGTCCCGGTCGTCGTCCACCCGGTCCAGCTCGCGGGCCCAGCGGTCCCGTTCGCTCTCGCCGAAGCCCACGCCTTCGGCGATCTCCCGCAACAGGTCCGCGGCGAGGCGGCCGAGCAGGTCGAGGCGGGTGCGGAGCCGGTCGCGCCGGCGGTCCAGGCCGGCCCGCTCCTCTTCGAGGGCGTGCGCGCGTCGGCGCAGCGGCGAGTCGTCGTCGGTGGGCGGCTGCGGCCCGCGCGGGGTCCAGGAGCGGACCAGCCGTACATCGAGCACGGTCGCTCGATGATCGGCCGTCAGCTCGGCGTGCAGGGTCCGGTCGACGGCGAGCGCGCCGACCGGACCGAGCCGCAGGCGGTGGACACCGGCGGACAGGTCGAGCACGGTGGAGCGCTCGACCAGGGCGCGGTCCTCGAGGCAGGTGACCGCGGTGACGGGCAGGGCCGTCGGCTCCGGGGTCGTGGACGTCGAATCCGTGGACCGCGGGGCGGGGGAGATCGGGGCCGTGGACATGGGTGCGTCAGCTCCTGCGGTTTCCGCCGACCAGGGCCTTGCCGGTCGGGATGCGGATCTCGTAGCCGCCTTCGAGGGCGGCGGTGGCCCCGGCGGCTAGGTCGAGGCGCCACACCCGGGTGCCCGGCGCGTGGCGGTCGGGCCCGGAGTCGGCTTCGGGCGTCGTCCAGTCGGCCCGCTCCTCGACGCGGACGTCCGGCTCGGAAGTGACCGGGACGCGCTCGCGCACCTCCACGGTGACCGGCCGCGCGAGCGCGTTGGCCAGCTCCACGTGCACGCGGGTGTCGAGCACCGTGGTGGTGTTGCGCAGCCCCGCGGTCGACTCGCGCACCTGGCTGCGGCGGGTCACCCGGATGCCCTCGGCGGGGCCGAGACCGACCCGCCGCACACCGCCGGGGGCGAGCGTCGGCAGCGCGGTGGTCAGGAGGAACTCGTCGTCGACGGTGACCTCGACAGGGCCGGCCAGCAGGGCCTGGTCGGTGGCGTTGGAGAGTACGAGCGTCGCGTACACCGTCTGCTGCACGGACGGCACGGCGAGGTACTCGGTGCGCAGACCGACCGGGATCTCGCCGATGGTGACGGTGTGCCAGGTGCCGTCCGAGGGAATGTCGGCGCGGGCGGCGGCGTCGAACCGGTGGTCGAAGGAGCCCGCCGACTCCCGGGGCCGCACCGCGTGCCCGGGAAGCGGAAGCGCGGCCACCGCCTCGGCGCGGCGGCGGTGCTCCACGGCCACCGGATCGGACGCGGCGTCGGGGAACAGCCGGCCCCTGCGACCGCCCGGCTCCTCGGGCCCGCTCAGGACGAGGGCGGCGTAGTCGAGTTCGTCTCCGCTCGGCTGCGGTGGACCGACGGGCAGCCGAACCGGCGGGGCCGAACGCTCCGCGCCCGCCATGTCGTCCATGTCCTCCGCACGCGAGGCGGCACGAGAGGCGGCCCGAGCGCCGGTACGTGCCCTGGCGGCGCCCGGACGTCCTCCGGGCTCCTGCGGTCGGTACGGCTGCGCCGGCGCCGGCATCGGGGCGCCGTAGGAGGCGCTCGGCGGTGGAACGGCGCCGGGCGTCGGGAGGGCCCCGGCGGGTGCGCCGAAGCCCTGCGGCGCGGGCGGTGGCGGCGGCGGTACGGGAGCGGGCGGCGCGCCGCCCGCTGCGACGGCCACCGCCCCGGCGGCGCGGGCGGAGACAGGGGCGGGACCGGCCGCGTCGAAACCGGAGAACAGGTCGGCGAGACCGGCGGGGGGCTCGCGCCAGCCGGATGGCGCGGGGGCGGCCTGACGGCGCCCGATCCGGACCGAGCGGAGCCGTGGCAGATCGGTGCGGCGCCGCAGATCGGCGGTGGCCAGGGCGAGCCGTACGCCCGTCCAGTCCTCACCGGTCCGCTGGGCCACCGAGGCACGCAGCACCAGACGGCCGCTGCCGTCTCCCTGACGGTGCGTGAGCCGGTACGTTGGCACCCAGACCGCGCCCGGCACCCCGTACTCCACCTCGATCTCCACCTCGCCCTCGGCCGAGCCGTCGAGCGTCAGGAGCGCGCCGACCGTGGTCCGCACATGCTGCTGCGGGGCGTCCGTGGAGGCGCGGGCCTCCCGGTCGTAGGCGACTTCGAGGGCGTGCTCGGCCTCGCGCACCGCCTGCTCCAGCTCGGCGAGCCGGGCGTGCAGCCCCGTGAGCCGCTCGTCGACGAAGTCGGCGAGTTCCAGCCACGCCTCGACCGGGGTACGACGGTGCTGCGGGTCGTCCCGCTTGCGGGCGGGGGGCACGGGCCGGAGCGCCGTGACCTCCGCGATCAGGCCCAACTGCCGGTCCCGGTGGGCCTCGGCCCGTGTACGCGCCTCCCGCAGCCGCTCGACCTCACGCCGCACGTCGTCGGGGACCCCCGCGCCGACGGGCTCGGCCTCGACCTCGACCCGCGCCTCCGTGACGCGCACCCCGGGCGTGCCGAGGACCCGGGCCCGCAGCGAACCGGGGTCGAGCGAACGGGGCAGTCCCGTCACGAGCACCCGCCCGTCGGGTGGCACGCTGCCCCGGGCAAGCCGAAGACAGAGCGCCCCTTGCGCGTACATCACGACAGAATCGAGGGCCGAACCCCACCGCAGCGCCGTTCCCGCCTTCATGCTCCCCCGTCCCCTGGAACGTCCATGCCGAGCGAAGCCTATGCCGAGGCGGGCGGCGCGTCCCCCCGCATGGCCAGTCCGACGTGATCCGCCGGACAGACCCTAAGCTGCCATCCGGTACCCGGACGCGACCCAGGAGCGCACCTCATGCACGACCCCGCCCAGCAGCCCCCGTTCCCCGACGCCCGGCACCCGGACGCCTCACCCGCACCCCATCCGCTGCTCGCGCCGGTGGTCGGGCTGCTCGGGACCTGGGTGGGCCGGGGCCGGGGCGGATACCCGAGCCTCGAAGAGGAGTTCAGCTACGCGCAGCAGGTGACCTTCAGCCATGACGGGCGGCCCTTCCTCCAGTTCGAGGCGCGCGCCTGGCTGCTCGACGCGGACGGCGACCCGCTGCGGCCCTCGGCCCGGGAGACCGGCTGGTGGCGGCTGCAGCCGGACGGCCGGGTGGAGGCGCTCATCACCCAGCCGACCGGCATCGCCGAGATCCTCGTGGGCGGCGCCGACGCCGGCACCGTCGACCTCTCCAGCCACGAGGTGGCGCTCACTCCCACGGCGAAGGAAGTGCGCGCCACCCGCCGCCGCTACATCCTGACGGCCGAGGACACCCTCGACTTCACGCACGACCTCGCGGCGGTCGGCCGACCCCTGCAACACCACCTCTCCGCCCGCCTGGTGCGGGCCGGCGACGGCGACGTCACGTCGTAGGACGCAGGAAGTCCGCGAGCCCTTCGAGCAGCCGGTCCACCTCGTCGGCGGTGTTGTAGGGGGCGAGTCCGACCCGGAGGGCCGGGCCCTCCAGCTTCAGGGCGGTGAAGGGCTCGTACGCGTAGAACTGGCCCGCCGTGGCCAGGATCGAGCGGGCGGCAAGGTGGATCTGCGCCTCGCGGGGGTCCCGTCCTTCGAGGGTCATCAGCAGGGTCGGGGTGCGGTCCTGGGCCCTCGAGTGCAGGGTCACGGCGTCGCCGAGGCCGCGTATCCCCTCCTCGAGCCGGGTGCGCAGGGCCAGTTCGTGGGCGTGCAGCGAGCCGAGGGACGAGGCCAGGCGCTCGCGGCGCGAGGTGCCCGTCCCCGGGTCCACCGCCGCGAGGAAGTCCACCGCCGCCCGCGCGCCCGCGAGGATCTCGTACGGCAGGGTGCCGAACTCGAAGCGCTCCGGAACCGAGTCGGAGGACGGCAGGAGCTTGTCCGGGCGGAGGGTCTCCAGGAGTTCGGGCGCACCGGTGAGCACGGCGCAGTGCGGGCCGAGGAACTTGTACGGCGAGCAGACGAACAGGTCTGCCCCCAGCGCCGGTACGTCCACCAGGTGATGGGCCGCGTAGTGCACCCCGTCCACGTACAGCAGCGCGCCGACCTCGTGCGCCCGGTCCGCGATCCGGCGCAGCGGCGGCTTGGTGCCCAGGACGTTCGAGGCCGCCGTGACGGCGACGAGCCGGGTACGGGGGGACAGGACGCGCTCGTACGACTCCAGGTCGAGTTCGGCGGTCTCCGGCTCGATCTCGATCCAGCGGACCGTCGCTCCCGCGTGCTCGGCCGCCTGCACCCAGGGGCGGACGTTGCAGTCGTGGTCGAGACGGCTGACGACGATCTCGTCGCCCGCGCCCCAGCCCCGCGCGAGCACGCGGGCGACGTCGTAGGTGAGCTGGGTGGCGCTGCGCCCGTGGACGATCGTGTTCGCGGGCATGTTCAGCAGATCGGCGTAGGCGGCGCGGAACTCCGTGACGGAGCGTTCGGCGTTGAGCTCGGAGGGGCTGATCGTGCCGCGGTTGGAGAGGGGGCCGGTCAGCGTCTCGGCGATGGCCTCGGCGACGGGGCGGGGGGTCTGTGTGCCGCCCGGACCGTCGAAGAAGGCGAGACCGTGGTCGAGGGAGGGGAAGTGGGCGCGGAGTGCGGTGACGTCGATGGCCATGGCCTCGGCTTTCTGTCGGGAGGGCGAGACACCCCCCTGGGGGCTGGTGCGGGCCGTGCTCCGTGCGAAGGCTAAGGGGCGAGGGGGAGGGACTCGAGAGGCCCGGGCGAACCCGGGCAGCCCGGTCCCCGGTGCCGTTCGTCGGGCGCGACGACCGGCACCGGGGAGGCGGATGCCTGCCGGGCTCCTACTCGGTGACGCCGTAGGCGTGTCCCTCGCGCGGCGAGGCCGCCGCGGCCGCAGCGGCGGCGGTGCCGGTGTCCGCGCGCGCCGCGCCCGTCGGCTGCCGCAGCGAGCCGAGGTCGTGCGCGTAGGTGCCGACCGCGTTGGCGATGACGTCGATGTGCGTCTCGAACGCCGTCAGGCTGATGTTCCGGACCGTGTCGCCCGCCCCGTGGTAGTTCGGGTCGAACGCCACCCCGGCGGTGCCGCCGAACTTCTCCGCCTCGGCGGCCGTCTTGAGCGCCTCGGCGCCCGCGAACGTGCCGCCGGAGGGTATGCCCGCGTCGATGAACGGGCCGTAGTCGAAGCGGGCGACGAACGGGGTGCCGGCATGCGGCAGGCCCCGCTTGCCGAGGAACGCGGCGATGTCCTGTTCCAGCCGGTCCGAACCGGCCGGTGCGGTCTGCCCGTTGGCGCGGTCGGAGTTGTCGCCGTCGTAGACGAAGAGGCCGTGGTTGGTGGAGGCGATCAGCTCGAAGTTGAGGTAGAGCTTGATCTCCTGCTTGTCGAGCGGCGTGAGGTTCGCGACGTAGTGGTGCGAGCCGACCAGTCCGCTCTCGGCGGCCGACCACCAGGCGAACCGCACCTTGTTGCGGGGGCTCTTCTCCTTCTTGGCCAGCTTGAGGGCGACGTCGAGGAGCGCGGCCGAACCGGAGCCGTTGTCGTTGATGCCGGGGCCCGTGACGACCGAGTCGAGCGAGGCGCCGAGCATCACCGTCTCGGCCGCGTTGCCGCGCTTGGTCTCCGCGATCACGTTGTTGGTGGAACGCTTCTCCTGGAGCTGGCGGATCTCGAAGGAGAGGTTCACCGGGCCCTGGGAGAGGTCGGCGGCGAGCTTCTCGCCGGCGGCCTTGCTGATCCCGGCGGTGGGGATCCTGGCGGCGGACGGGTCGCCGAGGGTGCCCGAGAGCGGGCCGTACCCTGCGTCGATGTTGTTGTAGATGAGGGCGCCGATCGCGCCCGCGGCGGCGGCCTGCTGCTGCTTGACGGCGAAGGCGCAGCCGCCGCGCTTGATCAGCGCGATCTTCCCGGCGTAGGCGCCGCTCACGTAGTCGCCGGGCTCGCAGCCGGTGGTGCCGTCGGCGTCGACGGGCACGGCGGCCACGTCGGCCCGTACCCCGCCGACCGGCGTCGACTTCGTGTACGTGAGGGCCTTGGTCTCGATGTCGTACGGGGCCGGTGTGACGGCGGAGAGCTTCTCGGCGAGCGTCTGCGTGTAGACGAACTCAAAGCGCTGGTACGAGACGTTGTACCCGGCCTGCTTCAGCTCCTTGTAGACGTAGGCGGCCGAGGCGTCGTGGCCGAGGGAGCCGGCGACGCGGTGGCCGCCGGCCGAGTCGGCGATGGCCTGAAACTTCTCCAGGTGCCGTAAGGCGTCCTGCGCGGACGCCTCCCGGACGAGCGCCTGGGCGAGCTTGGCGGCGTCCTTGCCCGGCCTGTCCTGCTGAGAGGAGGCGGGGGAGGCGGCGACCAGCAGGAGCGGGGTCGCGAGAGCGGCTGCGGCCAGGGTGGCCACGGCTCTGCGAGGTGATGCGTTCACAGAGGTCCTTCCCGATGCGAACGAGGTTGAGGGGAAGCTAGCGATCTCTGGGGGGCTCTGTGAACAGATGTGCCACAACTCACGGCAATTCACGCACAGTTGTAGACATTATGTGGAGGGTGGGTGGCGGAGGGCCGCCGTCCGCACTGGTGTGCGTAAGGAGCCGTGCGGCGGCGTGCCGGTCGGCGGCCTCGTGGTCGGCCGGGTCAGTCCGCGTGGGGCGTCGAGTGCTCCGTCCCGCTTCCGGCCGTGGAGAGGAAATGCTCGTGGGCGAGGCGGCGCATCGCGGACAGGGCGACGTCGCCCAGTGCGGTGACCGTCACAAGCCGCGTCGCGGCACTTTCCGGGTCCTCCTGTTCGCTGAGGATTTGCATCTCCAGTCGGGCAATCCGCTCCAGGTTCTCGGCATACGCCGGAAACAACCGTGGAATGTCCTGGTGATCGAGCGACTTGCAGGCGATGGCCACCTGGCAGAGCGTCTGCCAGGCCGGGTTGTCCGGGCCCACCTGCCAGCCCCAGCCCCGGATCAGGCCGGACACCCTGGCCTGAGCCCAGTCCCACTCCTGGTCGGGCGAGGCGGCACCGGGTGTCGGTAAGGCGTGCTGGGTGAGGCGGAGGAGCTCGTTCGCCGGTGGTCGTTCCTCCTCCACGTGCCGGACGAGCCGCCGCACCTCGGCATGGGAAAGCCCGCCGACATTCAGGAGGGCCTTTACCAGTGCAACCCTGCGCACATGGGATTCGTCATATTCCGGCAGGGTCGGCAGGAGGTCCAGGTCCTGATACGAACGCAGGGTGTGAACGGGGACTTTGGTACGTCGACTCAGGGCGGCGAGCTGCGACACAATCCACCGGCTTTCGGGAAGCAGTTGGCGCGGGCATGGGGGTGGGGCCGGAAATCGAATTCGAGGCCGCGGTGACCCTATGGTGCGGGAATGCGGCGACACAAGGCATCACCGGCCGGGGTCGAGGGAATTTGGCTCAAAGGGGGAGCGGCCGGTGTCTCCACGCTCGTCGGTCTCTCTATACAGGCCTCACGGCGTGGCGCCTGCCTGGCCTGCGGGAGTTCTCCCGCTCGGCCTGAAAAGGCCGTTCAGCGGTAAACCGAAAACCGGCCAGGACGGGAGGCGAGTCCGCGATCTTCCGCCCCTCCGCGCCGTTCCCGCCGTGGTGTTCGGCGGGCGTTCGCCCTGCCCTCGGTTCCCGTTGGGCACCCCTTGGTGCCGGCGGGAAGTGGATATGCCGGGCGTTCGTGGCCGTCCGAACTCTTTCGTCGGATTTGTGTCCGGTCAATGAGGTCGGGAGGGCTGGATTCCGTAGGCGGGACACTTGACGTCCTTTAGGCGGTACGGCATGATCATGACGATCTCCGGCATTTCTCTCCGTTTTGCACCGTCCGCGGACGGCGGAGCGGTGGAGGGGGACGGGTAAAGGGGAGGGGGGAGGCGTTGTCCGACACGACGGCGCGGGGAATGTCAGGTCGTGCCCCGTGTGTCGAGGACGACGGGCTGTTCGCGGAATTAATCGCCTGTGAGCCCGAGTTGCTCGACCTCTATCGAAGCAGGTTGATCGATCAACGCAATCCGCTGGGTACCCATGCGGAATCCTGGGAATCGTGCCGTGACCAGGCGCGCAGAATACTGTCGGAATGCCGTGGCGCGTCGGGGGGCGCGGCCGTGGTGTCCGGCGAGGAGCGGCCCCCGGGCCCGCAGGCCGGGGCGCGGATCGCACGGGGGGTGGTACCCCTCCACGCCGTACGGGCGGGGACCCTGCTGGTCCAGCTCGTGGCCGAGTTCCTCGAACGGCCCCGGACACCCGGGCCGCGCGGCGATCAGGACGCCAGGACGCGGTTCCTGGCACGGGTCCACGCCGCCGTCGCCCGCCGTCTGGAGGAGGCCGCAGACGGATACGACCTCCATCTGCTCGATGTCGTCCGGGACTCCACCCGGGCGAGCCGCGACGCGATGGCGCGGGAGATCCACGACCGCGTCGGCAGCGCGGCCGGCCTGGCGCTGCGCCAACTCGAGCTCTACGAACTCACCCACAACGTCTCGTCGGTGCAGGACCCCCGGCTCGACGCCCTCAAGCAGGCGATACTGGAGACGATGTACAGCGCCCGGGACATCGTGACCGAACTGCGCACGGGAGCACACTCCGCCGGCTCCCTGGGCGTGGCGCTCTCCGCCTTCGTCACCGCCATGGCGATCGACCGGCCCGTCGTCGAGATCCGCGTCGAGGACATCGACGACCCGCTGCCGGACACCGTCGGCGAGCAGCTCTTCCTGGTCCTGCGCGAAGCCCTGCGCAACGCCCTGGCCCACGCCCACGCCTCCCGCGTCACCGTCGAGGTGCGCGGCGACGCAGGCGGCCAGACGGGTCACGACGTACGGCGATTACGGGCCTCCGTCAGCGACGACGGCGTCGGTCTGTCTCCGGAGCGGGAGTTCGGCAACGGGCTCGCCTCCGTGGCGGAGAGGATCCGGCTGCTCGGCGGCGGCATGGAGATCCGGAGCGCTCCAGGACACGGCACGACCCTCGCGTTCTCGGTGCCGATGGGGGAGGAGTGGCATGCGGACGCCGGATGACCACGGGACACCGCGACCGGGCGAGCCGATCCGCATCGTGGCGGTCGACGACCACTCGCTCCTGCGCGACGCCCTCTGTCAGCTGCTCAACGTGGAGGACGACCTGTGCGTCGTCGCCGAGGCCGACACCTCGGCCGGCCTCGGCGACCTGGTGGCGAGCACCCGGGCGCACGTCGTGCTGCTCGACGTCGAGATGCCGGGGCACCACGCGCCCACTGTGGTCAGCGAGTTGACGGCGCGCTTCCCCCGGCTGCGGGTGCTGATGCTGTCGATGCACGACCACCTCCCGCTGGTCCAGGAACTGTTGGCCCGCGGCGCGCACGGCTACCTCCACAAGAGCGCCCCGCGCGCCTCGCTGCTCTCCGCCATCAGGGGCGTCACGGCGAACGATCCGCAGGTCATGATCGTGCTGCCCTGCAGCGCCACGCCCAGCGCCGCCTTCAGCCCCGCAGGGCACCCCCTCTCGCCGCGCGAACGCGAGGTCCTCACGCATGTCGCGGGCGCACTGAGCAACCGTCAGATCGCGAACGAACTGGGCATCACGGAGGCCACCGTGAAACGGCACCTGAGGAACATCTTCGAGAAACTCGGCGCGGCCTCGCGCATCGGGGCCGTGAACAAGGCCGTGGAGGCCAGGCTGATCGACCCGGCGGCCATGGCCAAGCAGCCCGCGCCACGTCGGCCGCCGGTCCGGCGGCCCACGCCCTTCACGGAGCTGGCGTTCCGCCGCGTCGTCTGACTCGGCGGCCCGTGCGGCCCGCCCTACACCTTTCGGAGCATGCCCGATGCTCCCTGAAGAGCCTGGTGTCACACAGGTGACCGGATTAGATTCGCGGCCATGCCGCCAGTGACGCCTTGCGAGACTCACAGGAACCGCGAAAGCGACCGCGACCACCGGTCCGCGAGCGGGACGGCCCGGTACCTCCCCGGGCGTACGGCTGCTTCGTCCTGTTGTCACCGCATCGGCCGGCAGGCCCCGTGCCGGAGCCACTCGGGCACCGCCTGAGTCTTCGGCGGGGAATCCGCCCGACGCCGGGCCCGCCGTGGGCGGACGCACCGGCTCTTCATGAACGCGCGACGCGTGGCGCAACTCGCCGCCTTCGCGAAGCCCGGGGCCCGAACGGCCATCACCGGGGACCGGCATGAACAGCACGCGACCCTGAGGGGTGAACGGGATCATGACCTGCACGGGGGCATCTCTTCGCATCCAGCTCCTGGGACCGATACGCGCCTGGCGGCACGGTGAGGAGGTCGCGCTCGGCTCGCCGAAACAACGCGCGGTCCTCAGCCTGCTCGCCAGCCGCGCGGGCGAGGTGGTGAGCGGGGAAGCCATCACCAGCGCCCTGTGGGGCAGCGAGACCCCGCAGTCGGCCGCCAACGGCGTCCACACCTACGTCGCCCGGCTGCGCCGCGCCCTGGAGCCGGGACGCGGCAGCAGGGTCGCCAGTACGGTGCTGTCCTCCGAACCCGGCGGCTACTGCCTGCGGCTCGACCCGGCCGACGTGGACGCCAGCCTGTTCGTCGAGCGCCACGGCCACGCCCGCAGGTCCCGCGAGGGCGGCAGCGCCGAGACGACGTTACGGCTCTACGAGGACGCCCTCGCGCTCTGGCGGGGCGAGGCGTACGCGGGCGTCCCGGGGCCGTTCGCCGCCACCGAGGGCGTCCGCCTGCGCGACCTGCGGCTCACCGCCGTCGAGGAGTGGGCCGCCGTGATGCTGGCGACCGGCGGATGCGCGGAGGCGGTCGACACGCTGTCGCGCGCGGCCGTCGAGGAGCCGCTGCGCGAGAAGGTCCGCCTGCTGCTGATGCTGGCGCTCTACCACGCGGGCCGCCAGGCCCACGCGCTCGCCGTGTACACCGAGACCCGGCAGCTGCTCCGCCGCGAGCTGGGCATCGAGCCCGGCGCCGAACTGCAGGACCTGCACCGCTGGATCCTTGCCGGGCAGCGGGAGTTACGGCTCCCCGGCGGGAGCATCACCCCGGCGGGCCGGCCGGGACTCGGCGCCGTCGCCGTTCCCGTACCGGCCCAGCTCCCGCCGGTGGCCCGCGGATTCACCGGCCGCGAGGCCGAACTCGCCCATCTGGAGAGCCTGCTCGACGACGAGACGGCCCAGCGGAGCACCCCGGTCCTCGTCGTCGACGGCCCCGCGGGCGTCGGCAAGTCGGCCCTCGTGCTCGAACTGGCCCACCGGCTCGCCCACCGCTTCCCCGACGGCCAGCTGTACGTGGACCTCTGCGGCAACGGACTGCGCGGCAGACCCCTGAGCGCGTCGGACGCACTCCTGCACCTGCTCACCAGCCTCGGCGCCGACAGCAACCGGATCCCGCGCGACCCGGCCGGACGGGCCACGCTCTTCCGAAGCCTGCTGTACGGCCGGAAGATGCTGGTGGTCCTCGACGACGCGCTCAGCGTGGACCAGCTGCGGCCCCTGTTACCCCGCGGCGCGTCCTGCGTCGTGGCCACGAGCCGGCAGCGCTTCGCCGGCCTCGCCGCCCGGGACGGGGCGCGCACGCTCACCGTACGCCCGCTGGCCGTCGACGAGGCGGCCCAGCTGCTCACCACCCTGTCCGGCGGACGCCTCACCGGCCGGCCGGAGCCCGCCAGGCGGCTCGCGGCCCTCTGCGGCGGCCTTCCGCTCGCGCTGCGCATCACCGCGGAAGGGCTCCTCGCCAACCCCGACGTCCCGCTCGGGACACTGGTCGAGCAGTACACGGCCGAGAGCGGGCGACTCGACCGGCTCACCGTCGGCGACGACGCCCTCGCCAGCGTCCGCGACGCCTTCCAGACCTCCTACCAGGCGCTGCCCCCGGAGGCGGCCCGGATGTTCCGCTTCCTCGGCCTGCGCAAGGACGCGCCGATCACGGTCCCCGTCGCCGCGCGGCTCGCGGACACCGACCACGCCACCGCCCGGCACCTCCTCGACCTGCTGGTCGCCCACCACGTCCTGGAGGAGCACGGGCCCCTGTTCCGGCTCCACGACCTCCTCGGGATCTACGCGGCGGAGTGCGCCGAGCGCGAGCCCATGCTCAGCAGGCGGGCGGCCCTGGCCCGGCTGGCCCAGGCGCCACCGCACCGCAACCCGGGCGGGACGCCCCCGCACCAGAGCCCACCGCGGTCGGCGCCCGCCCCGTACCCCGACGCCGCCCCCGAGCCCGCGGCGCCCAAGGACGCGGGCGAGGCGGTGGCGGTCGTCCTGCGCAGGGCCGCCGTCCTGCGGCGGGCCGCGTACCGCCAGTGGGACGACCCCGCGCGGACCACCGACCTCACCGCGCGGTGAGCGCGGCGTCCTCCGGGCCGGTCGGCATCTCCCGCAGCCGGCCCACCGGGGACAGGAAGATCGGCACCAGCATCGCGGCCGACAGCAGGCCCGCGATCCACAGGGCGCCGTGCAACCCCGCCAGCGCCGCGAACAGTCCGCCGATCGGGCCGCCCAGCGCCCCGCCGCCGTACAGCAGCATCCGCATCGCGGCCGTCATCCGGCCCATCAGATGCTGAGGGGTGATGGTCTGACGCAGGCTCACGATGAGCACGTTCGAGACACTGGCGCCCACGTACTCGATGAAGAAGGAGGCCACGAAAAGCCCCACGAGCAGCCAGCGCGGACCGCCCGCCACCGGGATGAGCAGCGGCCCGAGAAAGATGATCGAGACCGACAGGCGGTAGGCGGTGCCCACCGAGAGCCGGCGCACCACCGCGCCCGACACCAGCGCGCCGAGCAGCCCGCCCACCGCCGCAGCGCCCATCACGAAACCGACCGCGGCGGCCGACAGGTCCTGCTCCCGCACGGCGTACAGCAGGAACAGCGACTGCACCATCGTGAGCAGGAAGTTGCAGGCACAGCCGACCAGGCCCATCGCACGCAGCCAGCGGTTGCCGAACACCCAGCGCAGCCCCTCGGATAGCTCGGCGCGCAGCCGCCGCTTCTCCTTCGGGACCTCAGGGGCCGGCTCGGGCGTCCTGATGAGGAGCAGCGACAGCACCGACAGGGCGTACGAGAACGCGTTCGCGGTCATCGCGAACGGCGCGGAGAACGCGCTCACCAGCGTGCCCGCCAGACCCGGACCGGCGATGTCCGCCGAGGAGTACGTGGCGTTCAGCCTGGTGTTGGCCTCAAGCAGGCTGCGCCGGTCCTTCACGAGGACCGGGACGTACGACATCCAGCTGACGTCGAAGAGGACCGTCGCGATCCCGACCCCGAGCGCCAGCGCGTACAGCGCCGGAAGCGTCAGCAGGTCCAGTTCGTACAGGATCGGGACCAGGCCGATGAGCACCATCCGCACCAGGTTGGCGCCGAGCATCACCGGCCGCTTCCGCCGCCGGTCCACCCACACCCCGAAGAGCAGGGCGAGCGCGAGGAAGGGCACCAGCTGGGCGAAGCGGAGCATGCCCAGCTCCCCCGCGCCCACGTCGAAGACCAGGACGGCGGTCAGCGGCAGCGCGAGGTGGGTGATCTGGGTGCCGTAGAGGGAGAGCGCCTCGCCCACCCAGAACACCATGAAGTCCTTGTCCCGCCAGAGCGACCGAGGGGGGCCCTCCGCCTCGGCCGGGGAGGCCGAGGCGGTGGACGTGCCGTGCTCCGTCATGCGCCCGTCGCCTTTCGCAGGCCCGCCTCGACGATGCCGGTGATGGCGTCGAGCCCCGGGCCCTGCCACACCGAGTGGTGGTCGCCCGGCGCGGTGTGGACGGTGAGCCGCTCGACGTACGGCTCCCAGTCCAACAGGCCGTCCACCGAGTCCTCGGCCTTGATCAGGATCGCCGGACCCGGGAGGACCCCGTCGAGGCGGTGCCGGCGCAGGGCCAGGACGCCAGTGCGGAAGAGGGCGTACCGCTCCAGCAGGAACTCGGCGTCGAACTCCTCGGGCACGGCGCCGTGCTGCTCCGCCGCCGCGAAGATCACGGCCGGTTCCGCCCCCGGCGGGACGTCCACGAGCGCCTTGTCGATGCCCGGCGCCCGCTCCCGGGTCACGCCGAGGAAGTCGTACAGGAAGTGCCGGGCCAGCTGGTCGTCCGGGAGCACCGCCTGGGTACCGGGCAGGGCCGCGTCGACGATGACCAGCAGCGGGACCTCCTCGCCACGGGCGGCGAGGAGCCGTGCCATCTCGTAGGCGACGACCCCGCCGAGCGACCAGCCGAGCAGCTGGTACGGGCCGTGCGGACGCTCGGCGAGCAGCGCGGCCGTGTGCAGTTCGGCCAGCTCGGCGATGGACGAGGCGGGCTCGGAGACCCCGTCGAAGCCCGGGGCCTCGAAGCCGAACACCGGTCGCCCGGAGGGGAGCCGGTGCGCCATCGCCGAGTAGCAGTAGGGCGAACCGGAGACCGGATGGACGCAGTGGAGCGGGGTCAGGCCGCCCTCGTCCCGGAGCGGGACGAGGCTGCCGCCGGAGGGTGATGTCACGGTGCCTACGCTCCGTTCGAAGGGGGAGAGAGCCGCTCGTCGATGACGGCGGCGATGCCGCTGACGGTGGTGCCGCCGTACAGCAGACGGACATTCACCCGGATCCCGAAGTGCTTGTTCAAGCGGGTGACGGCCCGCATGGCCTGAAGTGAGTTGCCGCCGACCGCGAAGAAGCCGCTGTCCGCACCGATCCGGGAGGCGCCGAGCACGTTCGCGAAGATCCCGGCCACCGTCTTCTCGGTCTCCGTGGCCGGCGGGGTGTAGGGGGCCCGCGGCTCGCCGACGCCCTCGGGCGGCTCGGGCAGGGCCTTGCGGTCCACCTTCCCGTTGGGCGTCAGGGGCAGCTCGGGCAGGACGAGGACCGTGCCCGGCACCATGAAACCGGGCAGCGAACGGGACGCGTGCGCGCCGACCTCCGCCAGGTCCACGCTCCGGCCCGCCTCGGGGACGAGGTAGGCCACGAGCCGCCGGTCGCCCGCGCCGTCCGGCGGCGCCGTCACGACCGCCTCCCGGACGTTCTCGTGGGCGCGGAACACGGCCTCGATCTCGCCCAGTTCGATCCGCAGACCGTGCAGCTTGACCTGGAAGTCCGCCCGGCCGAGCAGCTCGATCAGCCCGTCGGGACCGTGACGGGCCACGTCGCCGGTCTTGTAGAGCCGCTCGTCCGACACCTCGCCGTGCGACCAGGTGAAGAACCGCTCCGCCGTCTGCTCCGGCCGGCCGAGGTATTCGCGGGCGAGCCCGATGCCCGCCAGATGCAGCTCCCCGGGCACACCGGGCGGCACGGGCTGCAGGGCCTCGTCGAGGATGTACGTGCGCTGGTTGGCCATCGGGCGCCCGTACGGGATGCTCGTCCAGCGCGCGTCGGTCTTCACGACCTCGTAGATCGTGGAGTGGATCGAGGACTCGGTGGCCCCGCCGAGCGCGACGAAGCGCAGCGCGGGGGCCACCGACCGGGTCCGGTCAGGGAGCGACACGGGGATCCAGTCGCCGCCGAGCAGCGCGAGCCTCAGGTCCGGCAGCGGCTCCGCGCCCGTCGATTCGAGGTGCTCGACGACCATGTCGAGGAGCGCGGGCGCCGAGTTCCAGACGGTGACCCGGTGCGCGGCGAGCAACTCGGCCCAGTGCTCGGGGTCCTTGGCGCGTTCCGGCTCGGTCAGGACCACCGTGCCTCCGGCGGTCGTCAGACCGAGGAACTCGTACACCGACATGTCGAAGCTGGGCGACGACAGCGCGAGGACGCGGTCGCCCGGCCCCACACCGAACCGGGAGTTGAGGTCCGCGATGTTGTTCATCACCCCGCGGTGGCGCAGCGCGATCGGCTTGGGTGCGCCGGTGGAACCCGAGGTGTGAATGACGTACGCGAGATCGTCGGGCGTCGCGCCGCCCTCGGGACGGTGCGCCGGGTACGCGGCGAGGAGCGCCTCGTCCCGGTCGAGGACCAGCACGGGGGCGGCGGCCTCGTCGTCCGCCGCCGGGAGGCTCCCGGCCGGGCCGCTACGGCTGACCACCACCGCGCAGGACGTGCCGGCCACCATGGTGGCCAGGCGCTGCCTCGGGTAGTCGGGGTCGAGCGGCACATAGGCCCCGCCCGCCTTGAGCACCCCCAGGACGGCGACCAGGAGTTCGGCGGACCGGTCGAGACAGATGCCGACCCGCCCGTCCGGACCGACCCCGAGCTCCCGCAGCCGGTGGGCGAGCCGGTTCGCCGCCTCGTCGACCTCGCGGTACGTCCAGGTCCGCCCGGGCCCGATCAGGGCGGGGGCGTCCGGCGCCGCGGCGGCACGCTCCTCGAACGCCGTGTGCAGGCACACCGCGTGCGGCAGCTCCGTCGCCGTGTCGTTCCAGTCGACGAGCATCCGGCGAAGCTCCCCGTCCGGGAGCAGCCGAAGGCGTGCCACCGGCCGCTCCGGGTCGCCCAGTCCGTCCTCCAGGAGCGTGACGTAGGAGGCGAGGAACCGGAGCGCGGTCTCCCGGTCGAAGAGCTCGGGCGCGTACCGCAGCTCCGCGCTCGGCAGGCCGTCGTCGGCCGCGCCCGGCGGGTACAGCAGCAGCTCGAACTCGTCCTGGCCCGGGCCGCTTTCGGCCGGATCCCGCCGGTCGGCGGCGAGGCCGTCGTCCGGGTCGCCGGCCGCGAGCACGGCCAGGGTCTCCGCCCCGGTGACGGTCCGCTCCAGGCGGACCGGACCACCGGCGGTCCGCACCGCGAGGCCGAAGACCGCCTGGCCGCTCCACCGGTGGACCAGCGCCGTGAAGCCGGCGAGCAGCACCTCCTCCGGGGCGGAACGGGCCGAGGGCCCGAGCCGCACCCGGGCGGAGGCGGTGCGTTCCGGAGTGGCTCCTGACATGCGCGGCCGGTCGGCCGGCAACAGCGCGGGCGGCGCGGGCGCACGCCCCGGCGTCGGAGCGGGGGAGGCTTCGGTGGGTTTCACGGGGGCGGGGTTCCGGCTCAAGACCTCTCACCTGGCTCGTGGTCGGCGGCGCCGGCCGGCGGGAGGCCGGCGCCGAAGGGCAGGGGATGGGTACGGCACAGGGCGGCCACCTCGGCCTTGACCCGGTCCCGTACCGACGGGTCCGTCTCGAACTCGGTGTCGCTCAGCACGGTCGTCGCGCCGAGCACCTCGTCGAGCAGCCGGGCGCAGCTCCGCATCACGTCCGGCCCCATGCCCCGCTGCGCCAGCACGTTCGTGCCGAGCCGCAGCCCGCTCGCGACCAGCGGGGCCTTGGTGTCCTTGGGGATGCGGTTGCGGTTGGTGAGGATCCCGCACTCCTCCAGGGCACGTTCCGCGACCACCCCGGTGATGCCCCGGTCGAAGATGTCGAGCAGCACCATGTGGTTCTCGGTGCCACCGGTCAGGACCCGGTAGCCGTACTCGTCCAGGGCGTCGGCGAGCGCCGCCGCGTCGTCCCGGACGAGCCGCATCGTCTCCCGGAACGCCGGCTCCGTGACGAGCTTGAGCGCGTGTGCCTTGGCCGCGATCGACGCCGGACTCGGCGTGCCCTGCGACTGCGGGAAGACCGCCCGCTGCATCAGCCGGGCCAGCGGAGTGCGCCTGCTGTCGGGGCCGGGCGCACGGTGCTCCGCGCCGATCAGGATCAGCCCGCCGCGCGGCCCGCCCAACTGCTTGTACGTACTCGTCGTGGTGACGTGCGCCAGGTCGATCGGGCTGGGGTGCTCCCCGGCCGCGACCAGGCCCGCGATGTGCGAGATGTCCGCGACCAGATACGCCCCGACGGAGTCCGCGATCGCCCGGAACCGGGCGAAGTCCAGGGTCCGCGGATAGGCGCTGGCCCCCGCGATGAGCACCTGGGGACGGTGGGCGAGCGCCAGCTCGGCCACCTGCTCGTAGTCGATGAAGCCCTTGTAGTCCAGGCCGTAGTGGACGGCCCGGTAGTGGTGGCCGGTCACCGAGGCGGCCGAGCCGTGCGTGAGGTGGCCGCCCGAATCCAGGTCGAGGGCGAGCAGGGCGCCGCCCGGCGGCAGCAGCGCCGCCAGGACGGCCTGGTTCGCCGACGAGCACGAGTGCGGCTGCACATTGGCGTACTGGGCGCCGAAGGCCTGCCGGGCCCGCGACACGGCCAGCCGCTCCACCCCGTCGAACCGCGCGGCGCCGGGGTGATAGCGGGCCCCGGGGTAGCCCTCCGCCGTCACGTTCGACAGGGCGGCTCCACCGGTGGCCAGGACCGCCGGGTTCGCGGCGCTGGCGGAGGCCACCATGGCCAGGGTCATGGCCTGCTCCTCCACCTCGCGGTCGAGGAGCAGGGCCAGCTCGGGGTCGGAGTCGCCGAGCAGCTCCGCCCCCTGACGCAGCAGCAGATCCTGCGCGGAGCCGCGCCGGGCGGCGGCGGCCTCCACCGGCGGTCGCGGGGGCGGGAGGGCCGCCCCTGGGGCCTCACGCACGTGCACCCGCCTTGGCCTCCACCAGCGCGTCGATGGCGCCGGCGACCGTGGCGACCGACGCGCCGCCGTACAGCAGCCGGACGTTGACCTTCACCCCGAAGTGCTTGTTGAGCCGGCTCACCACCCGCATCGCCTGCAGCGAGTTGCCGCCCAGCTCGAAGAAGTTGCCCTCGGCGCTGACCTGCTGCGCGGCCAGGACGGCACCGAACACCTCGGCCACCTTCTCCTCCGTCGCGGTGACCGGGGCCACGAAGCTCGCCGTACCGTCGCCCGAACCGGACACCGGGGCGGGCAGCTTGGCACGGTCGATCTTGCGCGCCGGGGTCAGCGGGAACTCGGTCAGCTCCACCCAGGCCGTCGGCACCATGTACTCCGGCATCGTGCTGCCCAGGTGCTCACGGAGCTCCGCCACCGTCGGCGCGGTGTCGCCCAGGACCGTGTAGTACCCGACGAGCTGCTTCTCACCGAAGTCCTCGCGCAGCAGGACCAGCGCCATCCGGACCTTCGGGTGCGTCAGCAGACCGGACTCGATCTCCCCGAGCTCGATCCGCAGACCGCGCAGCTTCACCTGGTTGTCGAGCCGCCCGATGAAGTCGATCTGCAGATCACGGGTCCAGCGCACCAGGTCACCGGTCCGGTACACCCGGCCCTCGCCCAGGAACGGGTCGGGCACGAACTTCTCGTCCGTCAGCTCCGGCAGGTTGAGGTAACCGCGCGCCAGGCCCTCGTCCCCGCCGATCAGCAGCTCGCCCGGGACACCGACCGGCACCAGGTTGAACTCCTTGTCCACGACGTAGTGGAGGCGGCTGAACTCGGGCCTGCCGATGGGCGGCGAGGACAGCCACTCCTTGTGCTCGCAGAGGTACTCGGTCGTCGCGATCGACGCCTCGGTCGGGCCGTACAGGTTCACGAACTTCCGGCCCGGCAGGTTCCACTTGTTGACCAGCTCGGCCGGCAGGGCCTCCGCGCCGCCCATGATGTACTTCAGATCCGGGTACGGACCCGCCTCCACCACGGAGAGGATCGCCGGCGAAAGGCCCGCGTACGTCACCCGCTGGTCGCGCATCAGACCGCCGAGCGCCTCCGGGGACGAGGCGTCCTCCGGCGCCACCAGGACCAGGGCCGAGCCGCTGATCAGACCGGCGAAGATCTCGCCCTGGGACATGTCGAAGGTCAGCGCGGGCAGCTGCAGCAGCCGGTCCTCGTGGGTCCACTCGCCGAAGGTGCGGCGGTACGCCTCGACGAACATGCGCAGACCGCGCTGCTCGATCATCACGCCCTTCGGGCGGCCGGTCGAGCCCGAGGTGTAGAGGACGTAGACCAGCGAGGTCGGCTCGGCCCACTCCTCCAGCGGCTCGTCGTCCGGCAGCGCCTCGATGGCCGCCCAGTCCGCGTCGATCCGGACGCTCTCCCAGCCGCACGAGTCCGGCAGGTCGCCCAGCGAGCCCTCCCGCGTGATCACCAGCGGGCTCTTGGTGTCCCGCAGCATGTGGTCGAGGCGGGCGTTCGGGTGCGAGGGGTCGATGATCGTGTACGCCGCGCCCGACACCATGACACCCAGGATCGCCACCAGCGCGTCCAGGTCACGGTCCATCGCGATGGCGACGACCTCCTCCTGCCGCACGCCCCGGGACCTGATGTAACGGGCGAGCTTGCCGGCCCGGCGCATCAGCTCCCCGTACGTCATCTCCACGCCCCGGCAGACCAGCGCGACCAGCTCCGGGTTCTCCTTCGCGATCCGGGCGATCGTCGCGTGCACCGGCTCCGTCGGGTAGTCGAAGTCCGCGCCGCGCCCCACGTCGAGCAGCTCGCGCCGCTCCTCCGCGGAGAGCAGCGGCAGCTCCGCGACCGGGGTCTCGGGGGCGTCCGCGGCCGCGTCGAGCACGGTCCGGAAGTGGCCGATCATGGCCTCGACGCGCCAGCGGTCGTACAGGTCGGTGGCGAACTCGACGATCAGGCGCAGCCGTTCGGCGCCCTCGACGAAGCTGAAGGAGAGGTCGAAGCGCGAGCGGGAGGTCGCCAGGGTGATCGACTCGGACGTGAGGCCCGCGAGCTCCAGGGCGTCACCGGTGGCCGCCTCGCCCAGGAGCTGGCAGGCGATCTGGAAGAGCGGGTTGCGCCCGGCGTCCCGGGTCGTCTGCACCCGGTCCACGACGTGGTCGAACGGCACGTCCTGGTTGTCGTACATGTCGAGGTTGGCGTCGGCGATGCGCTCCAGGAGCTCGGCGAAGGTGACCCCGCCCGACAGGTCGCAGCGCAGCACCGTCATGTTGATGAACAGGCCGACGACGTCTTCGAGTTCGGGGTCCGTACGGCCCAGCATCGGCACGCCGAGGGCGATGTCGTCCTGTCCGCTGTAGCGGCTCAGGACGACGTTCAGCGCCGCCGCCACCACCATGTACAGGGACGCGCCCTGCTCGTGCGCCAACGTCCGTGCCTTCGCCAGGAGTTCGGCGGGGAAGTCGACCACGAAGGTCTCGCCGTTCTGCGTGGGCTCGGCCGGGCGGAGCCGGTCGGCAGGCAGCTCGAGCGCTTCGAGGCCCGAGAGTCGCTCCTCCCAGAACTTCAGCTCCTCCTCCCAGACCCCGTCGGCCCGCTGCTTGCGCTGGCGCTTGATGTGGTCGTGGTAGCCGATCTGCAGCTCGGGCAGCGAGGGCTCCCGGCCGGCGGCGAGGTCCGCGTACGCCTGGGAGATCTCACGGCTGACCACGCCGCCGGACCAGCCGTCGGTGATGATGTGGTGGAAGCTCAGGCCGAGGACGTGGTGGTCGGGCGCGAGGCGGAACAGCTGGAACCGGGAGATCGGCCCCGCCGCCAGGTCGAACGGCGTGTCCGCCTCCACCTGCAGCTCGCGCAGCAGGGTCGCCTCGGCCTCCTCAGGAGCCAGGCCGGACAGGTCCCGCAGCGGCAGCGGCCGGTGCTCGGCCGGCGAGACGACCTGGTACGGCACGCCGTCCGCCGCGTGGAAGGTCACCCGGAGCTGCTCGTGCCGCTCCACCAGCTGGTTGAGCGCCCCCTCGAGGGCGGCGGTGTCGAGCGGACCGCGCAGCCGGTACGCGATCGGGACGTTGTACGTGGTCTCCCCGGGGCTCATCTGGTCCAGGAACCACAACTGCTCCTGTCCGAAAGACAGTTGGATACGAGACTCGGCGGTGTGGTCGCTCATCGTCACAGAACTCCGTTTCGGGCATGGCAGGGCATGGAGTGGCAGGGCATGGAGTGGCAGGGCATGGCGGGGCAAGGCAGGGTGAAGCGAGGGGCTGGGGAAGCGGGGGACAGCGGCACGGCAGGGCGCGGCGGGGCGGCGCGGGCCGCGGGCGGCGCATCGTCCTGGGGTGGCGCGGAAGGGATACCCGGGAGGAGCCCGGGGTGGCTTGCTCGGGGTGGTGCGCGGCGGGTCCGCCTGGTCGGCTCCGGACGGCTGGTGGCCGGACGGCCGGCTCCCGACGGGCCGGGGCTGCGGCCCCCGGTTGGGGGCCGGGGCCCCGGCGGGTCAGCGTCCGGGCGTCAGGCCGGCCGGGGGAGCGGTCGGTCTGAGGACCCGCTCGACGCGGCTCAGCCCTTCCGCCACGGACTCGGGCGAACGCGCGAAGCAGATCCGGAAACCGTCACTGGCGCCGAGCGTCTCGCCGGGCATCAGCAGCACGCCCAGCTCCAGCGCGCGGCGGCACATCGTCAGCGGCTCCTCCCCGGTGGTGAGCCAGAGCCAGGCGAACGGAGTGTCCTCCGGCTCCACGAGGGTCACCGCGTCGGCGTTCCTCCCCGCGAACTCCCGCACCAGGTCGAGACCTTGGCGGGTGAGCTCGTGATAGGAGCGCAGATGGTCCGTACGGTGCGCCAGGACGTCCAGGGCCAGCGTCTCGCACAGGACCGAGTTGGAGATGGTGGACAGGAACTTGCGGCGGGCACAGCGCTCCACGACGGCCGGTGGACCGTAGAGCCAGCCGACCCGAAGGCCGGGGAAGCCGTACACCTTCGACAGGCTCGACACGGAGATCACCCGGTCGGAGCCGACAGCGGCGGAGGACGAGAGGTCGAGCGCGTACTCCTCGTCCAGGAGCAGATGGGCTCCCGTCCGCTCCGCCAGGTCGACCAGGGCGCGCAGGTCCTTCTCCGCGATCCGCCGACCGGTCGGGTTGCACGGGCTGTTGGCGACGATCAGTCGCACATCGGAACCGGCCAGCGCCTCGGCGGCCTCGACGTCGAAGCTGAGGTCCGGCCGGAAGCCCACGAGGTCCACCGTGGCACCCAGTTCGGGTGGCACGTCCCAGGACTGCTGCCAGCCGGGCCGGAAGGCGATGACCCGCGAGCCGGGCTCCAGGAGCGCCGCGTACACCACGTACAGCGCCTGCTGGGCGCCCTGGGTGATCAGGACCGAGTCGGCCGCGCCGCCGTACAGGCCGGCCACCGCCTCGCGCAGCACGCGCAGGCCCCGGTCGTGGCCGTAGTCCAGCTCCAGGTCGGGCGGCACCGAGAGGGCGTCCAGTCGCCCGGGGAGCATGTTGCTGTCGCCCAGGTCGATGTCGAAGCGCCCGGCGGCGTCCTCGAACACCCAGCGCTGGATGGGGTAGTCGCGCGAGCGCGACGAGGAGACGGTCACCGTACGACCTCCGTCGCTGCCGTGGTGGGGTTGGCTGAGTCCGCTGCGTCCGACGCGGCCGACGAGCGGGTCGCCGTGCGGTCGAGCCGGGCGCGCAGCGCGGGTGCGAAGGACCCGGCCGCCACCTGCTCGGCGTCGCCGGTCATCGTGACCGAGCCGTCCTCGGCGACGGCGATCTCCACCGCGCCCCCGGGCATCCTGACCTCCACCCGGGCCTCGCACAGGCCGAGTTCGCGGGCCACGGAGACCGCGGCGCAGGCACTGGCCCCCGACGCCGTCACATACCCGGCGCCCCGCTCGTAGACCTCGATCTCCATCACCGACCGGCTCACCATGCGCATGAACTGCACGTTGGTGCGGTGCGGGAAGCGGGCGTGCCCGGCGATCGAGGGACCCAGCCGGCGCGCGAGCTCGGCCGTCGGCTCGTCCACCGGCACCACCGTGTGCGGGTTGCCGTTGTACACACAGCTGACGGTCAGTTTCTCGCCGTCCACGGTGAGCGGGACGTCCACCGCCCGGCCCTCGAACGGGGTCGTCCCGTCCTCCTGGAGCAGCGGCAGGTCGGCGGCGTCGAAACCGGGCCGGCCCATGCCGACCGCCACGCGTCCACCGGCCAGGTCCAGGACCCGCACCGAGGATTCGCCGGCGCCCGTACGGAGCGTGAGCTCCCGCCCGTCGGCCCAGGTCTCCGGCTCCTGGCCGGCGAGGTGGAGAGCGAACATCCGCAGCCCGTTGCCGCTCCTGCCGCAGTCGGAACCGTCGGAGTTGTACAGGTCGAGCACCACGGGGACGCCCGGTCTCGGCGCCTCCAGCGGACCGTGGAGGACACCGTCCGCCCCGATCCCCAGGTGCCGGTCGCAGATCAGCCGGATCGCCTCACGGGTCACCGCGATGTCGGTCTGGCGGGGGTCGATCACGACGTAGTCGTTGCCTGCTGCCTGGTACTTGTAGAAGTCGATCACGGATGATCTCCCTTGGCTGCCGGTCGCGGGGGGGGGGCCCGGGGGGGGGGGGGCCCCCCCCCCGGGGGCCCCCCCCCCCCCCCCGCGGCGGGCCCGCGGGGGGGGGGGGCGGCGCCCCCAACTACCCCCCCCCCGGGGGCCCCC
>NZ_JBIBWQ010000001.1:595699-837642 GCF_043081505.1 Streptomyces sp. NPDC014870 | reverse complement strand
GGGGTGCCCCCCCCTTTGGGGGGTGCCGGCGGGGTGGATTTGTTCACTCCACCACCGCGTTTTCCGGGGGGGGGGGGGGGGGGGGGCCCCCCGGGGGGGGGGGGCCCCCCCCCCCGCGGCGCCGCCCCAGGTCACTGCTCGGCGAGCGCGGCGGCGTCGTGCTCTTCGCCGTACCACTTCTCCGCCCAGCGGGAGAACGCGATGATCACGATGTCCCGGTGGCCCGGACCGCCGTCGGCGGAGAGCACGTCGGTGACGTCGTGGGCCAGCGCGCGGTCGTCCAGCAGGACCGCCTGGCCGGGCTCCAGCGTCCCGCTCCAGAAGGGCGCGTCCGCGCCCGGGTTCCACAGCCGGGTCTGGCCGCCGCCGACGTTCACCTTGTTGAGGACCGCGATCATCACGAACTCGTGCCCGTCGTGGTGCACGCCCTCCGGGGTGAGCGGGCCAGGCTTGCCGCCGTCCGCCTTCGTCCGGTTCTGGTGGACGTTGATCTGCCAGTCCTCGGACCGGTCCAGGCCGAGCTCGCGGACGCCGTGCTCGATGAGCGGCGTGAAGTCGACCTTGATCGGCTCGTAGACGCGGCGGATGCCGCCGCCGACCGAGTTGAACTTCTTGTACGTGGTGTAGTCCCGGTGCGCGAGCCGCTCGAACGACCACGCGTCCTCGCCCTGCGGGCTGAGCCGGTACTGCGAGAAGCGCTTGAAGCGGGTGCCGTGGCCCATGTACTCGTCGACCGGGCAGTCGTCGTAGCTGGGCAGGACGTCGGCCGAGACTTCCGGCAGGTCGATGATGGTGAACCGTTCGCTGCCGAGGGGCATGGTCTCTCCTCCAGAATGTGGGGTGGCGACGAAGAACGGACGTCCGACGGGGGACGTCAGGCGGCGACGGAAGGCATGCGCTCGTCCAGGTACGCGGCAGAGGAGTTGAGCCGCCAGAGGATCCCGCGGGCGATGGCCCGACGCATGTCCGCGGACTCGGCGGCGGGCAGCACCACGTTGTGGAACCAGCCCTGCGCGTGCTGGGAGTCGATGGTGATGTGCAGCTTGTGGTAGACGATCCCGACCTCGGGCAGCCCGAGCCGCTCCCAGGCGTGCACGACCTGCACGAACCGGTCCGGCGCCATCCACTCGGTCATCCCGAGGAAGCCGACCGCCTCCGGGTACAGGGTGCGGTGGCGGCACAGCATCACCGCGAGGTTGCCGTTGAGCAGCGAGGTGGCGGTGAGCGAGCGGGCGAGCTCGTCCTCCGAGATCTCGAAGACCTCGTAGATCTTGTTGAAGAGGTGGGTGTGGACCTCCTCGGGCTTGCCGTTGCCCATCTCGTCCCAGAAGTTGGCGGCGATCTCCATCTTGGCGGCGCCGGCCGTGCCCACCTGCATCATCGCCAGGAGGTCGTCGAAGCGGCCGTCCACGACCGACTCCTGCATCACGTAGTTCCGCAGGTCGCTCTCCGTGGCGGAGTTGCGGATGAACTCGTGGTAGTACGGGTGCTTGTACACCCGGTGGCTCTTCGCCGTGTTCTTGAGCCAGCTCAGGTACTCACGGGGCTCCGTGGGGGCCTCCTCGAGCAGACCCGGCTCGATCAGACGGTCCTGCGCGGCGGCCGTGGCGGTCTCGAGCGACCGGGCTATCTCGTAGACGACGACGGAGCCCTCGGCGTTCTGCTGCCCGGGGATCTTCGTGTACAACTGGTAGATCCTGTCGAGCAGATACTGCTGCGCGTACAGGGCGCCGCTGTCCCCGGCGGCAGCGGCGGCGTTGATGTCGGCCACCTCGCCCAGGACCTGGATCCGCTCGCCGCCCGACAGGGCGTCCACCTTCTCGGGCGCGGAGCCGAGCCATGAGCACACCCTGTCCACGGTGGACAGGAACGGGTCTCCGGAGACATTCAGACCCTTGGAGCCGCCGACTTCAGGCATGTGTTTCCCCTTGGATTCACTGGACGAATCAGATTCTCGACACGTGGTCCGCGCACCACCGCCGCGGCGAGGTCGTGCCTCACGGCGGCCGCCGGGCGGCGGGCGTTGCCATTCTGCAAGGGGCCCGCTGGACGTCCTGTGTACGAGCTCTGTACGTCCCTGACGTCCCTCGGAACTAGGCTGACCTGGCGCTGAACAGGCACTGACCCGGTGTGACGGAGGTGGTGGGAGTGACGGACGGGAGCACGGGGGCACCCGTGACGTACGGCCTGCTGACGGTCGAGCGGGCGGACCTCGGCCCGGCGCGGTGGCTGAGCGAACGCGGGCCCGGCTTCGGCGCGTTCGCGACGGTCGGCGGGGTCGCCGCACCAGGCTTCACGGCGTACGCACGGGTGCTGCACCCCGCGGCCCTGGACGAGCGCCCGGTGCGCTGGAAGACCGTCGCCGCCGCGTACGGGCGGCGGGTGGGGGCGCTCACCGACTGGTACGAGGTGATCGGCGCCGAACGCTTCTGCCAGAACGCGCAGGAGTACGGTCTGCCCGGGGTGTGGGACGAGCACCCCGCCGAAGGGCCCACCCCGCGCGAGGTCGCGCAGGCCCTCATCCCCGTACTGACCCGGCACACCGCCACCCCGGAGCGGTGCTGGTTCGGGCTGTGGGAGGGCTACGGCCGCCGGGAGTGGACCGGGACGCCCACCTTCCCCACCCCGGAACGGGACGAGATCCTCCTCTCCGGGCCGCTCGTCGACGTGCTCTCCGTCGACGCCGAGGAACCGTTCGCCGAGCTTCCCGACCTGTGGTGGCCGCACGACCGGGCCTGGTGCGTGGGCGGTGACGTCGACCTGGTGAGCACGTACGTGTGCGGCTCGGACGAGCTGATCGCCGAGCTGCTGTCCACCCCCGGCCTCGAGGCGCACCGGGTGGCGGCCGGGGACCGCGTCGGCTGACCGCCCCGCCGCCCGGGGTGCCGGGACGCCGGGATTGGGCCATTCTGGTGACATGGGCGCCCAGGGTGGTGGGACCCTTCGTCGGGGTCCGTACGGAGGCCGGGGCGCGCGTCGCGTCCCGGCCGTCCTTGTCGCCTCGGTCGCGGTCGCCGTGACGCTCTGGGGTTGCACGGGCACAGCCACGGTCGCGGAGCGCGCACCGACGCCCTCCGTCACGGCCTCCGACAGCGCTTCTCCACCCGCGCGCACCGTAGCGCCCGCGCCCGCGCCCACGTCGTCGGAGCCGCCTTCGCCGCGCGGGCCCGTCCTCGCCGAGCTGTCCATCCCGTCGATCGGCGTGGCCGGTCTCGACGTCGTGCCGTACGAGGGCACGACCGACGACCGGGCGGGCACCCGGATCCAGGACCGCGGCGTGGCCGCGAGCCCGCACGGTGCGCGCGGCGGCGTCGGACCGGGGGAGATCGGCAACTACCTGGTGACCGCCCACCGGCTCTCGGCCGGTGGCGCGCTGCGTGACCTGCCCTCCGTCGAGGTGGGCGACCTCGTGCACGTCACGGCGGCAGGCACCGTGTACACGTACCGGATCGTCGAGACGCGGAGCACGTCCTTCCGGTCGGACCGCTCGCTCGCCGAGCAGCGGGCCGCCGTGCCGGGTGAGCCGGGTGAGAAGCCCACCCGGGCCATGATCACGCTCTCCACCTGCGCGACCCCGGAGGACAACGCGGCCGGCAACTACTGGCGCGACGCCAACGGCAACCCGGAGCACCGCATCGACAAGATCGGCGTCCTGACCGCCGAACGGCCCGCGTAGAACTCAGGACAGTGCCCGCGCCGCGTGCGCGCGTACGTCGGCGTCGGGGTCGGCGGTGGCCGTGGTGAGAGCGGTCCGGGCCTCCGGTGTCGCGCGGTGGGGGTGGAGGGAGAGAACGGCGGCCTTGCGCACGTCGGCGTTCGGGTCGGCCAGGGCCTTCGCGAGCGCGGGCACGGCCGGCCCGGCCGGGGCCGCGCGGAGGGCGGTCGCGGCCCCGGACCGCACCTGCCAGGCGGGGTCGGCCAGCCCGGCCACGGCGCCCTCGGCGAAAGCGGGCGGGCACCCGGTGACCGCGAGGGCGGCCAGGGCGGCTCCCCGGACGAGCGGGTCGGGGTCGGCCAGGAGCGGACGCAGCGGCTCGGGCGCCGGGTTCCGTACGGCTGCCAGGCCACGCGCCACGGCGACCCGGACCTCCCGGGCCGGGTCGGCGGCGGCCCCGACGAGCTCCGCGACGGCGTCCACCGAGACGAGGGCGCGGACGGCGTGGACGCGGACATCGAGGCCGGCGCCGCCGTCGGAGAGCGCGTCTGCGTACGCGGAGGCGTACAGGGCGGCGTCGCCGAGCCGAAGGGCCCGCAGCACCTCGAGGGCGGCGGCCCCGACGACGGGGTCGGCCCCGACGGCCGGGTTCGCCCCGGCCAGGGCGTCCCGGAGCGTCGCTCCCAACTCCGGTTCCGCGGGCAGCACTTCGACCAGCTCGCGCAGGGCGGCCGACGCGGCGTGCCGGACATGGGGCGCGGGATCCCGCAGCCGCTCGGCGAGCGCGGGACCGGCCCCGACCGGCATGGTCTCCCCGAGCGCGGCCACGGCGGCCGTCCGGACCGCCGGGTCGGCGTCGGTGAGGTAGGGCCGCAGCGCGACCAGGTCGGGAGCCTCCTCGGCGAGCGCGAGCAGCCGCAGCAGCGCGGGGTTCGTCCCGCCCGAGGCGGCCGGGGACACCGGCGCTGGCTCGGTGGTCGCCTCCCTCGCGGCCGACCTGCTCGCGGTCGACGCCGGAGGCACGTCCCGGCTCCCCGCCGTGGCCGTCGGGACAAGCGCCACCTCACCCAGCCACCGCTCAGGGCCCTGTTCCGGGGCGAACTCGGGTACCGGGACGACATACGGCTCGATCGGACGGGCGGTGAACTCCATCGCCCCGGACGGGGACTTGCGCAGGTCGATGTGGTGCAGCCAGCCCGAGTCGTCGCGCTCCGGGTGGTCGAGGCGCTCGTGGTACAGCCCCCACCGGGACTCGGTCCGCGCCAGCGAGGCACGGGCCGCCATCTCCGCGCAGTCCCGGATGAAGGACACCTCCGCGCAGCGCATCAACTCGTGCGCGGTGCGCGCCCCGAGCCCCTCGATCTCCGTCGACATCCGGGTGAAGGCCTCCACGGCGAGCGACAGCTTGGCACCGGTCTTCGGCGGCGCCACGTAGTCGTTCACGAACCGACGCAGCTTGTACTCCACCTGCGGCTGCGGCGGTCCGTCGGGGTTGCGCAGCGGGCGGTAGACCAGCTCGTGGGCGGCGGCGAGCTGCTCGGCCGGCAACTCCCCCTCGTACGGCCGGTACTGGGCTGCGTCCTCGCCGGCCAGGTCCCCGAAGACGAAGGCGCCGATCATGTAGTTGTGCGGGACGCACGCCAGGTCCCCGGCCGCGTACAGCCGCGGAACGGTCGTGCGGGCGTGCGCGTCGACCCGTACCCCCGAGGCGGAGTGGCCGCCGCACAGACCGATCTCGGAGATGTGCATCTCGATGTCGTGGGTGCGGTAGTCGTGGCCGCGGCCCTGGTGGAAGGTGCCGCGCGTCGGGCGTTCCGTCGTGTGCAGGATCGACTCGACGGCGCCGATCGTCTCCTCGGGCAGATGGCTGAGCTTCAGATACACCGGCCCCCGGTCCGAGGCGAGTTCGGTCGCGAATTCGGCCATCATCTGCCCGGACCAGTAGTCCGACTCCACGAACCGCTCGCCGTGCCGGTTCACCTGGTACCCGCCGAACGGGTTCGCCACGTACGCGCAGGCGGGCCCGTTGTAGTCCTTGATCAGCGGGTTGACCTGGAAGCACTCGATGCCGGTGAGCGCCGCGCCCGCGTGGTACGCCATGGCGTAGCCGTCGCCCGCGTTGGTGGGGTTCTCGTACGTCCCGTAGAGGTAGCCGGAGGCGGGCAGGCCGAGCCGGCCGCAGGCGCCCGTCGCCAGGATCACCGCGCCGGCCCGTACGGTGACGAACGCGCCGGTACGGGTGTGGAACCCGGCCGCGCCGATGGCCCGCCCGTCGTCCGGGTGCGTGAGCACGCGCACCGGCATGACCCGGTTCTCGATCCGGATCCGCTCCCGCATCTCGCGCCGGCGCAGCTGCCGGTAGAGGACCTTCTTGACGTCCTTGCCCTCCGGCATCGGCAGCACGTACGAACCGGAGCGGTGCACCTGCCGGACCGCGTACTCGCCGTGCTCGTCCTTCTCGAACTTCACCCCGTACGACTCCAGGCGCCGCACCATCGCGAAGCCGCGGGTCGCGGTCTGCCGGACGGTGGACTGGTCGACGATGCCGTCGTTGGCGCGGGTGATCTCGGCGACGTAGTCGTCGGGTTCGGCCCGGCCCGGTACGACGGCGTTGTTGACCCCGTCCATGCCCATGGCGAGGGCGCCGGAGTGCCGGACGTGCGCCTTCTCCAGGAGGAGGACCTGCGCGCCGCGTTCGGCGGCCGTCAGCGCGGCCATCGTCCCGGCCGTGCCACCGCCGATGACGAGGACGTCGCAGACCAGTTCCGTCGCGTCGGCGAGGTCGGGGACGGGGAGCGTGGGCGCGGTGAGCATGGGCTCGGCGGCGGCCGGGGGAGTCTCCGGTGGGGTGTCCACGGGGTGCCTTTCAGGGTGCTTCGGTCGGTGGATCAGAGGGACGCGAGGACGCGGCGGCGCAGCTCCGCGGTGGCGGGTGCCCGCCGGGCGTCCCTGCGGCGCGGGTGCGGTACGTCGAGCACCTCGCCGGACGGGAGCAGCGCGACCCGGTCGCCCAGGTGGACGGCCTCGTCCACGTCGTGCGTGACGAAGACGACGGTCGCTCCCGTGCCGCGCAGGATCTCCACGAGGAGGTCCTGCATCCCGGCGCGGGTGTGCGCGTCGAGCGCGCCGAAAGGCTCGTCCATCAGGACGGCCCGTGGCCCGCCGGCCAGCGCGCGGGCCAGCTGGACGCGCTGCCGCTGCCCGCCGGACAGCTGGTGGGGCAGCTTGCCCGCGTGGTCGGCGAGGCCGACCCGGTGCAGCCACTCGGCGGCGGACCCGCGTCGTTCGGCCCGGGGGACCCGGCGGATCGCCAGCGGCAGTTCCACGTTGGCGCGGATGGTCCGCCACGGCAGCAGGGCGTCGTCCTGGAACACCAGAGCCCGGTCGGCGTCCGGCCCCTCGACCGGCCGCCCGTCGTGGGTCACCCGCCCGTCCAGCGGCGGGAGCAGCCCGGCGAGGGTGCGCAGCAGGGTCGACTTGCCGCACCCGGACGGACCGACCACGGCCAGCAACTCGCCCGGTTCCACTCGGAGTTCGGCGGCGGCGAGGACGACGGCACCGTCCGGGTGCCCGAGCCGCACGTCGTGCAGGGCGAGGGCGGCGCCGGAGGCGGGCGGACGACTCATGACACCGACTCCTTGTCGAGGGCGGAGGCAGGGGCGGGGGTGGTGGTCGGGGTGAGGGCGGCCGGGACGGCGACGGTCGCGGCGACCGGGGCCGTACCGGAGTCGTTCCGGCGCGCGGCCGGTCGGGTGCGCCGGCGAGCGACGGGGCGGGCGGCCGGACGGGGCAGCCAGGCGGTCGTCCGGCGGCCGACGAACTCCACGGCGGTGGCGGTCAGCCGGCCCAGAGCGCCGATGGTGACCATGCCGACGAAGACCCCCGGATAGTCGACGACCGTGTAGTCCTGCCAGGTGCGGTAGCCGACCCCGTACTCCCCGGAGATCATCTCCGCCGAGATCACGCAGATCCACGAGACGCCGACCCCCACCGAGAGCCCGCCGAAGATCCCGGCAGGGCGCCGGGCAGCACCACCGAGAAGAGCACCCGCGCCCGGCCGCCGCCCATGGTGAGCACAGCCTCCTCCCACACCGGGGAGAGGGCCCGCACGGCGTGCCGGGTCGACACCAGGACCGGGAAGAAGGCCGCCGTGAAGGTGATGAAGACGATGCCCTGCTCGTTGCTGGGCAGCAGCAGGATGGCGACCGGGACCAGGGCGATCGCCGGTATCGGACGCGCGACTTCGAGGACCGGGCCGAGGAGGTCGGCGGCCCAGCGGGAGCGGGCGATCAGGGTCCCGACCGCCACGCCCAGGACCGAGGCCAGCACGAAGCCGACCACGATCCGGCGCAGGCTGTGCCCCAGGTCCTGCCAGTAGCCTTCCGTGCCCACCCGGTCGGCGAACGCGGCCGCCACCTCGCCGACCGTGGGGAACTGCTCGAACCGCAGCCAGAGGTCGGCGTCGAGGACGGTCAGCAGCTGCCACACGCCGAGCGCCGCCACGAGCGAGCCGGCCCGCAGCAGCCGACGGCCCACGCCGCTCATGACGCGGCCAGCCCGAGGGCGGTCGGATAGTCCACGACCCGCGCACCGGCGTGCCCGGCGATGTACGCCCGCGCTCCCGCCGGGGTCACGAAGGCCCGCAGATCGGCGCCTTCGACGACCCAGACGGCCTTGTCGGCGAACCAGGACGTGCCGGTCACCGCGTCCGGCACGTACGCGGCGCGGACGTCACGGCCCGCGTCCCCGACCGCCTCCAGGAGCGCCTTCGGGCTGTCGAACGCACGGGTGTCGCTCCGCCCCTTCAGCCACAACTCGGGCTTGGCGGCGCCGGCCTTCGGATAGGCCGTCCGCTGCGCGGCGCGCTCCTGCGGAGCCCGGTCGACGAAGCCGTCCACGTCCACGTCGCCCACGAGCCCGGCGTCCTTGAGGAGCGGCACGTCCTTCTTCAGCGCGTCGATCAGCTCCGGGCGCAGTTCCGGGTCGAAGGTGGCGATGCCCTGGGCGCCGTTGTAGAGGTGGACCACCTCGGCCGGCAGCCCGGTCTCCTTCGCCACCGACTCGGCGGCGGCGACCGGACGGGCCCGCAGATGGTCGGTGGCCCGCCGCTGTGCGGTGAGGAAGTCGTCCAGGACCCCCGCCCGGTCCCGCGCGAACTTCTCCCGCACGGTGACCCCGTGGAAGGTCGGCAGGTTCAGCTCCGCCCCGTCGTACAGCGCCGTGGCGCGGCCCTCGAAGGCCAACAGCCCCGGCCAGGCGACGAACTGGGAGAGCGCGTCCACACTCCCGGCGGTCAGCGCGGACGCGCCCACACTGGGCTGCTGGTTCAGCTTCCTGATGCCCTTCTCCGGGTCGACGCCCGCGCGCTGGAGCGCCCGTACGAGCGTCCCGTCGGCGGCCGAGCCGACGCTCGTGGACACCTTCCTGCCCCGCAGGTCGGCCAGCGACCTGACGGGCGAACCGGGTGCGGTCACCACGGTGTTGAGCCCGCCGCGCAGGTTGTATCCGGTGACCGAGACGAGTCGTGTGGGCTGCCGCAGCTGCTTGCCGCGCGCGGCGTTGATGAGCAGCGGGAAGTCGCCCATCGAGCCGATGTCGATCTTCCCGGCGGTCATCTGGGCCGTGATCGGCGCCCCGGTCGCGTAGTCCTGCCAGACGACCTTGTAGCGGACGCCGTCCTTCCTGCCGCGCGCGGCGAGCTCCTCCTCGAAGTAGCCGAGGGAGCGCAGCAGGGTGCCGGCGGTGACGGTGTTGATGGTCTTCGACTGGTAGCCGACGGTGACCGTGACGGTTCGCCCGGCGCCGTCCGGGCCGTCGGCGTCCGCCGCGCCGCCGCAGCCCGTGAGCAGGGGCAGCAGCAGACCGAGGGAGAGGGGGAGGGGGAGGGAGCGGAGCGGGGTGCGGCGCGTGCCGGGCATGGGAGTCGGGCCTTTCACCGGAGCAGGTAGGGCATGTTGACGGTGACCGCGCCCGTGGGGCAGCGGGCGGCGCAGGGGCCGCAGTACCAGCACTCGTCGACGTGCATGTACGCCTTGCCGTCGTCCTCGCGGATCGCGAGCGAGTCGAGCGGACACATGTCGACGCAGAGCGTGCAGCCGTCGATGCACAGGGACTCGTCGATGGTCACGGGTACGTCGGCGCGTTGTGGCACCAGAGGCATGGCTGTCTCCAGAAAGGAAGGAAGGGGAAGAGGGTGCGGGAAGCGTTCAGAGGGAGCGGTGGAGCAGGCCGCTCATCGTGATGCGGTCGCCCCGGAACCGGATGAACTCCAGGTCCACGGGCCGCCCGTCGGGCAGACAGGTCAGCCGTTCGAGCATCAGCAGCGCCGCCCCGCGCGGAGCCTGGAGCACGGCGGCGGAGTGCGCGTCGGCGTTGACGGCTTCGAGGGTGATCTCGGCGTGCCCCAGGGGCCGGCCGGTGAGCGTCTCCAGGAGCCGGAAGACGTCCGTGTTCTCCAGGTCGCAGCCGAGGAGTTCACCGCCGATGTCCATGGGGAGGTACGACAGGTCCAGGGAGAGCGGCAGCCCGTTCAGCCGGCGCAGTCGCTCGATGCAGAGCACGTCCGTGTGCTCGGGCAGCCGCAGCCGGTGGGCCACCGGCCCCGACGCGGTGACCGGCCCCACGGTCCGCACCTCGTTGGTGACCCTGCCGTGCTCGTGCAGGGTCTCGGCCAGACCCTGGAGCCGGTCCAGGCCGTGCGGGTACTTCTCGCCGACGACGACCGTGCCGACCCCCGGCTGCCGCTCGACGAGCCGCTCGCCGCGCAGCAGGTCCAGGGCCTGGCGGACGGTGTTGCGGCTCGCCCGGTGGTCGGCGGCGATGGTGTCCTCCAGGGGGAGGACACCGCCGGGGAAGCCCCCGGTGAGGATCTGATGGCGCAGCAGGTCGGCGAGTTGCCGGGCCCGGTCCGCGCGGAGTCGCCGACGCCGCGCGGCGGCGACCGGGAGGGAGGCGGGGGTGGGTTCGGCTGGCATGCCCCGGAACGTACCGGCGGCCGGGCGGGCGTGGTGTTGCGGCGGTATTGCGCCACCTGACGCCCCGAGGGAACGGCTGTGACCTGCGACGTCCCGGCCACCCTCGCAAGATCCGCCACCCCACCGCCCACCAGCCGGACACGCCCTGCCCACGATGCGACACGGCGACGCCGTGCTCCCGGCGTGGTGAGGGCACGCCCACGCCGACGCCGACGCCGTACGGGAAGCGCCGTCCGGTGCTCCGGCGCTGTACGCGAGGATCCACTCCCGCGAGCCCGTCATCGGCCTGCGGACGGGGCCGGCCGCAGGAAGGGTGCCTGACCTGGGTTTTCCCGGGCCAAATGCCGGGAACCAGCCCTTTTGCCCCTGGCTCCGCCGTCGGACTGCCGGGGCACACCCGAGGTTCCGTCTGGAGGTCGCATGCTTCTCACCCACCACATCGACGTCGGCACGCTCCGCGTCACACTGCATCAGGGCCTCGACGTCACGAACCGGGCCGCGGCCGCCCTGCTCATCCAGGCCCTGGTCGACGCCCACCGGCCCGCGGCCGTCGTCCTCGACCTGCCCGGCGGCCCGGCCTCCGCCGCGACCATGAGCGCGGTGGCCCGCGCGAAGAGGATGTGCGACAGCCTCTCCATCCCGTTCACGCTCGTCCACCGACCGGCCGAACGGGCACTGTCCCGCGAGCCGCTCGCGGCGGCAGCGGGGGAGTGAGGGGGTCCCGCCGGGCGGGCGCCCGGCGGGACGATGCTCAGGCCACGACTCCGTGGCGTCAGGCCTCCACGAGCACGACGTCGAGCCGCCGGGGGCCGTGGACTCCCTCGACCCGGTCGAGTTCGATGTCGCTGGTGGCCGAGGGGCCCGAGATCCAGGTCAGGGGGCGTGCCGGGTCGAGCCGTTCGAGCGCCTGGGGGACCGAACCGACGACCTGCTCCGGGACGCGCACCAGACACACGTGGTGGTCGGGGACGAGGGTGAGCCTGCGGCCGCCCTGGTCGGGACCGGCGTCGAGGACCACGGTGCCGGTCTCGGCGACGGCCACCGCGCAGCCGGTCACGACCGTGTCCACGGCGTCGAGTTCGTACGGGGTGAGGCCGGGCCGGTCAGCGACGACAGTGGCGTCCGTACGGGCGAGCAGCGCGCGGGGCAGCCCCGCCGGCGCGAGGACCTGGCGCGTGCCGCGCTCGGCGAGGAGGCGCCCGATCAGCTCCGCCACCTCCTCCGGGCGGCAGCGGTGGACGACGGCGCGGTAGTCCGCCAGGTTCTCGGCGAGGAGCCCGACGGTCCGGTCGGTGTCCCGGTCTCCGTGCTCCCGGAGGTAGGCGCGGGGCACGGCCGCCTCGTAGGAGCTGTCCGCGTCGGCCGGGGGCACGTCGGCCAGGGCCTGACGGATCCGGCGCAGGACGAGGTCCCTGCTGCTCACGAGGATCCCTCCTTCCGCTCGTGCTCGCGGCCTCCGTGCTCGCCGGGGTCCCCGTGCTCCCGCTTCCACCAGGTGCGGAAGGACTCCGCGGGGACCTCCGGCAGATCCCGGCTGTCGGTCCACGCCCGCCCGGGTCCCGGCAGCCGGGAGGGGTGCAGGCGGCGGGTGAGCGCGGCCACGCGCTGCCCGGCCGCGTACGCGCGGGGATGCTCGAAGGCCCAGGTGGCGGCGCCCATCGCCGCGCCCTCCAGACGGTGGTCGCCCTGCTCGACGACCTTCTCGCGGAGGTGGACGAGGACCTCGGGGATGTCGATGGCGACCGGGCACACGTCGTAGCAGGCCCCGCAGAGGGATGACGCGTACGGCAGCGAGGCGTCGATCTCGCTCGCGGTGCCCCGGAGTTGGGGCGAGAGGATCGCGCCGATCGGGCCGGGGTAGACGGAGCCGTAGGCATGACCGCCGGCCCGTTCGTACACCGGGCAGACGTTGAGGCAGGCCGAGCAGCGGATGCAGCGCAGCGCCTGGCGGCCGACCTCGTCGGCGAGGGTGTCGGTGCGGCCGTTGTCGAGCAGGACGAGATGGAAGGTCCTCGGCCCGTCCCCGTCCGTCGTGCCCGTCCACATGGAGGTGTACGGGTTCATCCGCTCCGCGGTCGAGGAGCGGGGCAGGGTCTGGAGGAAGACCTCCAGGTCCCGCCAGGTCGGGACGGTCTTCTCGATGCCGACGACGGAGATGAGGGTCTCGGGCAGGGTGAGGCACATGCGGCCGTTGCCCTCGGACTCGACCACCACCAGGGTGCCGGTCTCGGCGACCATGAAGTTGGCCCCGGAGATGCCGACCTTGGCACGCAGGAACTTCTCCCGCAGGTGGAGCCGGGCGGCCTCCGCGAGGTCGGCGGGCCGGTCGGTGAGGTCCTCGGGTGCCGGGCGGCCCCAATTGCCCATCTCCGCGCGGAAGATGTCCCGGATCTCGCCCCGGTTGCGGTGGATGGCGGGGACGAGGATGTGCGAGGGCCGGTCGTCGCCCAACTGCACGATCAGCTCGGCGAGATCGGTCTCGTAGGCGGCGATGCCCGCCGCCTCCAGGGCTTCGTTGAGCCCGATCTCCTGCGTGGCCATCGACTTGACCTTGACGACCTCGCGCTCCCCGGTGGCCCGCACGAGCTCGGTCACGATCCGGTTGGCCTCGTCGGCGTCGGCGGCCCAGTGCACGGTGCCACCGGCGGCGGTGACCGCCGCCTCCAACCGCACCAGGTAGTGGTCGAGATGGCGGAGGGTGTGCTCCTTGATCCGCTTGCCGGCCTCGCGCAGCTCCGCCCAGTCGTCCAGCTCGGCGACCGCCTTGGCCCGCTTGTCACGGATGGTGTGCGTGGCATGCCGGAGGTTGGCGCGCAGGGTGGGGTTCCGTACGGCTTCGTGCGCGGCCTTCGGGAAGGCGGGCATGCCGAGATAGGCCCGCCCGTCGCCCGACCGCCGCCCCTCGACGAGCGCTTGCGCGCGCACCTTCTTGTCCGTCATGCCAGAGGCTCCTCTTCCGTGCTCGCCAGGATCTCGGCGATGTGGACGGGCCGGACGCCGACCGCGAGCCGGCTCATCGTGCCGCCGAGGTGCGCCAGGCACGAGTTGTCGGCGGCGCAGAGGACGTCCGCGCCGGTCGCGACGGCGCTGCGGACCTTGTCGGCGCCCATCGCGGCGGACACGTCCGGGTTCTTCACCGCGAACGTACCGCCGAAGCCGCAGCACTCCTGCGCGCCCGGCAACTCGACGAGTTCCAGGCCCTTGACCGCCGCGAGGAGCCGCTGGGGCCGGTCGCCGAGGCCGAGGCCGCGCGCGCCGTGACAGGTGGGGTGGTAGGTGACCTTGTGCGGGTAGAAGGCGCCGACGTCCGTCACCCCGAGGACGTCGACGAGGAACTCCGTCAGCTCGTACGTCCTCGGCACCACCGGCGCCACCGCCGCGGCGAGCCCGTCGCCGCGCCCCTCCGCCCGGGCCCGCGCGCCCATGCGCGGGTAGTGCTCGCGCACCATCGCGCCGCACGAACCGGACGGGGTGACGATCGCGTCGTACCCGCCGAAGACCTCCGCGAAGCGGCGCGCGAGCGGCTCCGCGCGGCGGCGGTAGCCGGTGTTGTACTGCGGCTGCCCGCAGCAGGTCTGGTCCGACGGGAAGTCGACGTAGACGCCGAGCCGGGTCAGCAGCCGTACGACGGCGCGGCCGGTGTCCGGATAGAGCGTGTCGTTGACACAGGTCAGAAACAGAGCGACACGCATCGGGCTCCTTCACGTCGGACCACGCCCAGGGATCCTTGATCCTCACCCCGGAACGTATCCCGCGGCAACGCGTTCACACAGCGCCCTGCCCGGGAGTCGTCGCACCCGACTCGTACGCTGGCTCCATGACGTCCTACGCAGGCACCCGTCCCACCGTCCTCGTCGCGGTGGGCGATCACGGGGCCACCGGGTGCGGGAGCGCCCCCGTGTAGCGTCGTGATCATGGAATCACCGACTCGGACAACGACCGACCAGGCGCCCGCGAACCCCGCCGCCACCGACGACATGCTGGCCTCCCAGCCCGTCGGCTACTGGGTCGGGCTCGTCCATGCGGCCGTCACGCGGCAGCTGCGGGACGTCATGGCGAAGGTGGACGTCACGCAGCCGCAGTACTGGGTGCTCAACCGGGTCGACGGCGGTCCCGTGGCGCCGAGCCGGGGCGAGGTCGTCGGGCAGCTGACGCACCTGGCCGACGGGCCGCACGAGATCGGCAGGGCCGTCGACCAGTTGCTGCACCGCGCCTGGCTCCGGCTCGACGACGGGGACCTCCTGCACCTCACGGCCGCCGGCGAGGCCGCCAGGGCGCGGCTTCGCGCGCTGGTGACCGAGGTCCGTGCCGTGGTCCACCGGGGCATCGACGACGACGCGTACGTCGCCGCGCTCAAGGTGCTCCGCAGGATGGTGGCCAATGTGGAGGAGGGTGACGGGGCTCCCTTCACGCCGTGAGGTCGCCGACCGCCTTCCGCCGCGGTGGGGCCCAGCCTCGGTGGGGGACCGAGTCGAGGAGGAGGCGGGTGTAGGGGTGGGCCGGGGTGTCCAGGAGGCGGGCGGTCGGGCCGTGCTCCACGACCCGGCCCGCCTTGAGGACCAGCAGCTCGTCCGTGACGTGGCGCACCACCGCGAGGTCGTGCGTCACGAAGAGGAAGCCGATGCCCGTCTCGCGGCGGATCCTCGTCAGGAGTTCCAGCACCTGCGCCTGGATGGAGACGTCCAGCGCCGCCACCGCCTCGTCCAGGACCAGGACCCGCGGTTCGGCGGCCAGGGCCCGGGCGATCGCCACCCGTTGGCGCTGACCACCCGAGAGACGGCCCGGGAGCGCCGCCGCCTCCCGCTCGCCGAGGCCCACCTGGTCGAGGAGTTCGGCCACGCGCGCCTCCCTGGACGGCGAGTCCATGGGGTGGTGCAGGCGGAGGACCTCCTCCACACACCTCGCCACCGGCACCCGGGGGTCCAGGGAGAGGTACGGGTCCTGGAAGACCATCTGGATCTCCCGGGCCCGCGCCAGGCGTTCGGCCCGCCCACGAGCGGGCGCCGAATGGTCCCGTCGCCCGACCCGGACCGTACCGCCGTCGGGGCGCTCCAGACCGACCAGCATGCGCACGGTCGTCGTCTTGCCGCTGCCGGACTCACCGACGATGCCGAGCGAGGCACCCGGCGCGAGTGTGAACGACACGTCGTCCACGGCCGGATGGTCGCCGTACCGCTTGCACAGGCCCTCGACGACCAGTTCCTCCGACGTACCGCTCACAGTTCGATCCCTTCGTCGGCGCGGTGGCAGGCGGCCCGGCCGTCGCCCGGTCCCAGCACGGGTGTCTCCTGCGCGCACCTCGGCAGCGCGTGCGCGCAGCGCGCCGCGAAGGCGCAGCCCGGCGGTGCCTCCGCCAGGGAGACCGGGCGGCCCGGAATGGGCCGAGGGGCGGGAGCCCCGGCCTCGATACGCGGGGTGCAGGCCAGCAGCCCCGCCGTGTACGGGTGGCGCGGCCGGTCGAACAGCGCGTCCGTGCCCGCCGTCTCGACGATCCGGCCCGCGTACATCACGTACACCCGGTCGCAGATCGCCGACGCCAGCTCCAGGTCGTGCGTGACGAAGAGCAGACCCGTGCCCCGCTCCGCCTGGAGGCCGGTGAGGATGGCGATGATCTCGGCCTGCGTGGTGACGTCGAGCGCCGTCGTCGGCTCGTCCGCCACCAGCAGCTCCGGCTCGCCCGCGAGCGCCGCCGCGATCACCACCCGCTGGAGCATGCCGCCCGAGAACTGGTGCGGATAGCGGCGCAGCGCGCCGCGCGGGTCGCGGATGCCGACGGCGTCGAGGAGTTCCTCGGCCCGGGCGCGCGCCGCCGCGGCCGGGGTTCCCGCGCCGCGCAGCCCCTCCGTGAGGAAGTCGCCCACGCGGCGCAGCGGGTTCACCGACGCCCGGGGGTCCTGGTAGATCATCGCGACCCGGCGGGCCCGCAGCCGGCTCAGCTCGGCGCGGTCCATCGCGAGGACGTCGCGCCCCCCGACCCGTACCTCACCGGTCGTCCGCGCGCCGGCCGGCAACAGGCCCAGCACACTGCGGCACGCGACCGACTTGCCCGAGCCGGACTCGCCGACCAGACCCACGGTCTCGCCGGCCGCGACCCGGAGGGTGACCCCGTCGAGGAGCGGCCTGGCCGCCTGCCCGTCCGGCAGTCGGACCCCGAGCCCGTCGATCTCCAGGAGCTGTCCGTGCTTGTCCATCGTGCTCACCGCTCCCGCTTCGCGATCCGGTCGGCGAGGCCCTCGCCGACGATGCCGAACGCCACCACGGCCAGCACCACGCAGACCGACGGCGCCATCGAGGGCAGCATCGCGCCCTGCTGGAGGGCCCCCTGACCCTCGTTGATCATGGCGCCCCAGTCGGCCGTGGGCGGCTGCACGCCGAACCCGAGGTACGACAGCGCGGCCAGGTCCATCAGGGCGTACCCGAAGTTCATCGCGGACTGGGCCAGGACCGTCGGGGCGATGTTGGGCAGCAGATGGCGCAGACAGATCGTCCAGCCCGACCAGCCCTGCACGCGGTACGACTCGATGTACGGACGCGCCTTCTCCTGACGGGCGATCCCGCGCACGAGCCGTCCGACGTACGGCGTGTACGCCACCGCCATGGCGATCACGGGCGCGGTCATGCCCGAGCCGAGCACCGCCACCAGGAGGATCGCGAGCAGCAGCCCCGGCAGCGCGAAGACCAGGTCCATCGAGCGGGAGAGCACGGCGTCCGCCCAGCCGCCCCGCCAGGCGGCGACGAGACCGAGCAGTGTGCCGAGGACCGTCGAGACACCGACCACGAGCAGCGGGCCGAGGAGTCCCGTCCGGGCGCCGTGCAGCAGCCGCGACAGGATGTCCCGGCCCGACTGGTCGGTGCCGAGGAGATGGTCGCCGCCCGTGCCGACCAGGCTCGCCGACAGGTCGAGCGCCTCCGGGTCGTACGGCGCGAGGACGGGGGCGAGGACGGCGACCAGCACCAGCGCGACCAGCACGACGACGGCGGCCGTGAAGAGCGGGCCCTGCCCGAGGACCCGCAGCCCGCGCAGGCCCGGGCGGCGGCGCAGCGCGTCCGACGGGGACGACGGTGAGGGCGACGGCGACGGTGGCGAGAGGGTGGTGGTCATCAGGAGGCCTCCCCGTGGAGCGAGACGCGGGGGTCGATGAGCGGAACGAGCAGGTCGACGAGGAGATTGACGAGGACGAAGCCCGTCACCCCGAGCAGGGTGATCGCCTGCACCACGGCGAAGTCCTTCGCCGTCACGGACTGCACGAGCAGCGAACCCACCCCGGACACGTTGAACGCGGTCTCCACGATGGATGTGCTGATCAGCAGGGAGGCGAGCATCGTGCCGCCGACGGTGACGATCGGACCGAGCGCGTTGCGCAGCACGTGCCGACGGACGACCGCACGGCCCGCGACACCCCGGGCGCGCGCGACCTCGACGTGGTCGCGCCCCAGCTCGTCGAGCATCGCCGACCGGGTGACCCGGGCGAGCAGCCCGGCGAAGGTGATCGCGAGGGCGAAGGCCGGCAGCGTCAGGTGGTACACGCGGTCGCCGAAGCCCTCGGGCGTCCCACCGGGCCCCGGGAACCAGCCCAGTTGGACGGAGAAGAGCGAGACGAGCCCGATGGCGCTGACGAACGAGGGGGTCGCCGTCGCCACACCGGTGCCGAGCAGCACCGCCCGGTCCACCGCCCCGGGCCGCAGGGCCGCGAGCACACCGCCGGACACCCCGAGCAGGGCGACCAGGAGCGCCGCGTACCCGATGAGCACGCCCGTGCCCGACAGGCGTGAGCCGATCAGCGCGCCCACGTCCTGGTGGAACTGCGCGGAGCGGCCGAAGTCGCCCTGCAGCACGCCGCCCAGCCACTTCGCGTACTGGACCGGCACCGGGTCGTCCAGGTGGTACTGGGCACGCAGCGACGCGACGGTCTCCGGTGTCGCGGGGCGGCCGTGCAGCAGGAAGGAGACCGGGTCGCCGGGAGCGAGGTGCACGGCGCCGAAGACCACGACGGAGGTCACGAACAGCACCGCCACCAGGCCGAGCAGCCGGCCCGTCAGATAGCGCGTCATGATCCGGCCGCCCCGATCGTCGCGGCCCACGGGTAGTAGAGCTGGGCGATGCCGGTGGGCGCGCCCGTCACCCGGTTGCCGAGGAACACCGAGTACGGCGCCTCGTACAGCGGGATGACCGGGAGTTCGCGCACGGCGATCCGCTGCAGTTCGGCGGTCAGGTCCGCCCGGCGGGCCGGGTCGGGCTCCGCGTTCGCCCGCTCGAAGGCGGCGTCGTACTCGGCGTTCGACCAGGCGCCGTAGTTCCCGACGTGGCCCGTGCTCAGGTACTGGTAGAACTCCAGCGGGTCCGGCGTGTTGTCGTACCCGTTGGTGATGACCAGGTCCAGGCCCGCGCGGGCCGCGGGGTCGACGAAGAGGCTGCTGTACGCCTCCGGGGCGACCGCCTTCAGTCGTACGTCGAGCCCGATCTCCTTGCCCGCCGCCTGGACGGCGTTGGCCACGACGCTGATCTCCGGCGCGAGCGTGCTCGTCGCGAGCGTGACCGTACGCCCGGCCGCCCCCGCCTCCTCGATCAGCTTCTTCGCGGCGGCCACGTCGTACACGGGCTCGGGGAGCGCCGCGAAGTACGCCTCCGTCTTCTCCGGTACGAGCGCCCACGCGCCGCGCGCGGTGGGGGCCTTCGCCGGGACGCCGACGCCGCCGGCCGCGGCCTTGACGATGTTCTTCCGGTCGAGGGCCATGGAGAGCGCCCTGCGGACCTTCAGATCGCCCAGCGGGCCCTTGAAGTCGAGGACGGAGAGGTCGGCGGCGGCCGTGTTGGGGCCGAAGTAGAGCTTCCCCTTGGTCGTGCCGCGCAGCTGCGTGATCGAGGTGGCCGGCACCATGTAGCCGCCGTCGGCGGTGCCCGACAGGAACGCGCTCGTGCGGGCCGCCGGGTCCTCGATGAAAGTGAAGGTGACGGTGTCGTTCTTGGGGACCAGGGAGGTGTCCCAGTACCCCGGGTACTTCTTGAGCGTCACGCTCTCGCCCTGCGCCCAGCCGTCCAGCGCGTACGGTCCCGTGCAGTTGACCTTGCCCTTCGGGCCGCCGTACTCCTTGCCCGCCTTCTTCAGGAAGGCGGCGCTCTCGACCGTGCCGGGGGAGGCGGCGAGCAGTTCGTTGAGGAGGACGTCGGGCTTGTTCAGCCGGATCGTCACCTCCAGGGGTCCCGAGGCGGTGATCGAGGCGACGTTCTTGAACGCGGAGCCCCACGGGGAGCCGGTGGCCGGGTCCAAGTGGCGGCTGAGGGAGGCGACCACGTCGTCGGCGGTCATCGTCGTGCCGTCATGGAACGTCACTCCGGGGCGCAACGTGTACACCCAGGTCTTCGGGTCGGGGTTGGCGACCTTCACGGCGAGCCCGGGCTCGATCTTCATCTCGGGGGTGACCCGCAGCAGCTGCTCGCAGACGTTGGCGAGCACGGTGTTGGGCGGGTAGTCGTAGGCGAGGGCGTAGTCGAGCGTGTACGGCTCGGCGTAGAGCGACCAGGTGAGGGAGGTGAGCGCGCCCTTCGCGGGAGGCGAGGTAGGCGTGACCGTGTAGGCGGCGGCGCCCGACCCGGGCGTGGTCGCGCCGGAACAGCCGGCGGTGGCGGCCGCGAGGGCGGCGGTACAGGTGAGCAGTGCGGTGGCTCTGGACATGCGCAAGGAGACCCACCCCTTTACGGGTGTAGTGACGGGCGCTGGGGATGGAGCGGGCGGTGGTGGGGGCACCGGGTGCGTGGGGCGGGCGGTGGGGCCGCCCGTCCCACGCGGGTGGGTGTGCGGTGGGGGCGTGGGGTCGGGCGGTGAGGCCCGCACCGCGCGGGCGGGCGTGGGTCAGGCGGAGTACACCCGCGTGCCGCCGACGTAGGTGCTGTGCACCCGCGCCTCGGCGATCTCCTCCGCGGGCGCGCTGAAGACGTCGCGGTCGAGCACCACGAGGTCGGCGAGCATGCCCGGGAGGAGCGTGCCGGTCTCGTCGTGGCCGTTCACATGGGCCGAACCCGCGGTGTACGCGGCGACGGCGGTGGTCAGGTCGAGGCGCTGCTCCGGCAGGAAGACCCGTTCGTCGGCCGTGCCGGGCTCCTTCCGGTTCACGGCGACGTGCAGGCCCGCGAGCGGGTCGGGGCTCGACACGGGCCAGTCGCTGCCGGCCGCGAGGGTGGCCCCGGCGCGCAGCAGGGAGCCGAACGGGTACTGCCAGGAGGCCCGTTCGGGCCCGAGGAAGGGGATCGTCAGCTCGTCCATCTGCGGTTCGTGGGCGGCCCACAGCGGCTGGATGTTGGCGATGGCGCCGAGCCGCGCGAAGCGCTCCATGTCGTCCGGGTGGACGACCTGGAGATGGGCGAGATGGTGCCGGTTCCCGCGTCGGCCGTTGGCCTCGACGGCGGCCTCGACCGCGTCCAGGGCCTCGCGCACGGCCCGGTCGCCGAGCGCGTGGAAGTGCACCTGGAAGTCGAGGGCGTCGAGCCGGGTCACGTACGAGCGGAGCGCGACCGGATCGATGAAGCTCAGGCCCGCGTTGGCGGTCGCACAGCCGCAGCCGTCGAGGTACGGCGCGGTCATGGCGGCCGTGAAGTTCTCCGCGACACCGTCCTGCATGATCTTCACCGAACCGGCGCGGAACCGTCCGTGCGCCAACGTACGGCGCCGTTCGACGAGTTCGTCGATCTGCTCCGCGCCCCGTTCACGGTCCCACCACAGCGCGCCGTTGACCCGCGCGGTGAGCGTCCCCGCGCGGGCGGCGGCGAGATAGGCGTCGGAGGGATCCGGGTTCCCGCCGTACACCCCGAGCATCGCGTCCTGCCAGCCGGTGATGCCGAGCGAGTGCAGCAGCTCCTGCGCGCGCAGCAGACCGGCGAGCCGGGCGGCGGGGGTGCTCGGCGGCACGAGCCGTGAGACCAGGTTGGTGGCGCCCTCCTGCAGGGTGCCGCTCGGCGTGCCGTCCGGCTCGCGCTCGATCCTGCCGTCGGCGGGGTCCGCCGAATCCCGGGTGAGCCCGGCCAGTTCGAGCGCGCGGCTGTTGGCCCAGGCGCCGTGGTGGTCGCGGTTGATCAGGTAGACCGGGCGGTCGGGGACGACCGAGTCGAGGAGCTGCCGGGTGGGCGTCCCGCCCTCGAAGCTCTCCATCGACCAGCCGCCACCGGTGATCCACGGGCGGTCCGGGTGGGCGTCGGCGTACTCCTTGATCCGGGTCAGGTAGTCCTCGACGCCGACCGTCCCGGTCAGGTCGCACTCGGCCAGCTCCGTCCCGCCGAACACGGCGTGAATGTGCGCGTCCTGGAAGCCGGGCAGCAGCACCTTGCCCCGCAGGTCGACGACCTCGGTGCCGGGACCGATGAGTTCGTGTACCTCGTCGTGGCCGACGGCGGTGATGCGCTCCCCGGTGACGGCGAGCGCGCTCGCCCGGGTGCGGGCGGGGTCGCCGGTGTGGACGGGGCCGTGGGTGAAGACCAGATCGGCCTTGGGCATGGGGGCTCCAGAACGAGAGTGCGGAGGGGTCTGGTGAACGGATATGGAACTGGTCGGCGCGTTTACATGTCAATGGTGTTGTCATAAGGTCCGGGGGCATGGCCGAACGAGTGGTTCCCGAGGGGCAGCGGCGGCGCCGCAGGCCCACCAAGCAAGGCGCCGTCCTCTCCGAACGGCTGATCATCGACACGGCGCTGCGGCTCGTCACGCAGCACGGCGCGGACGCGCTGTCCGTACGGCGGCTCGGTACCGCCCTCGGCGCCGACCCCAGCTCCCTCTACCGGTACTTCCGCAACACCGACGACCTGCTGCTCCGGCTCGCCGACGAGTTCATCGGGCTCGCCCAGGAAGGCTTCACGCCCAGCGGGGACTGGCGCGCGGACCTGCGCGACATGGGGCTACGGATCCACGGGGTGTACGTGGAGAACCCGCAGGTCGCCCTGCTCGCCGCGCACCGGACGACCGGGCGCGCCCACGAGACGGCGGCGGTGGAGAAGATCCTCGGCATCCTGCGCGGGGCCGGATTCCCCGATCCGACGGCCGTCCGGCTCTACCACGCCTTCGTCGACCAGGCGCTGGCCTTCGCGGCCCTGGACGCGGCGGCCCAGGCCCTGCCGACCCCGGCCCGCGAGGCCGACGAGGAGGTGTGGCTGTCCTCGTACGGGAGACTCCCGCCGGACACCCACCCGAACGTCGCCGCGACGTTCCCGCTCCTCGCCGCCGACATGCGCGACAGCGGCTACCCGTTCGCCCTGGACCTGATGCTCGAAGCGGCGGAGGCGCGGCTGCGGGGGTAGCGGCGCCCCGCTGTGGCCTCGGGTGACGGCCGAGGCCGCGAGCGGCTGGGGCGGCTGCTCGCGGCCTCGGCGGGTGGGCGCGGCCTCGGCCTCGGGGGTCGGCGTGGGGTTTCGTCGGCTCAGGCCACCAGGGGCGCCCTGCCGCCGCTCGTACGGGCCGGGGTACGGGGACGGGAAGGAGCCGACGCCGGGGCGAACGCGGGCGGGGTGCCCGCTTCGGCGGTGCCCGCACGGGTCGCGGGCTCCGTCGCGGTGGGCTCCTCGGTCAGCAGGGCGATCAGCGCGCCGCGGGCGCGGGCCACGCGGGAGCGGACCGTGCCGACCGGGCACCCGATCGCGGCGGCCGCGTCGGCGTAGGGAAGTCCGAGCAGCTGGGTGAGGACGAACGCCTCGCGGCGCTCGGCCGGTATCGCCGCGAGGAGCTCGGCGAGCGCGATGCCGTCGTCGAAGCCGGGCAGACCGCGCGGCTGGGCCAGTTCGGCCGCCGTCTGCCAGTCGTCCCGACCCGAGAGCCTCGGGCGGGCGGCGGCGTGCCGGACACTGTCGATCACCGTCCTGCGGGCGATCGCGAGGAGCCAGGTCCGGGCTGACGAACGGCCCTCGAAGCGGCCGAGCGCGCCCAGGGCCCGCAGGAACGTGTCCTGGGTCAGGTCGTCCGCCGCCTGCGTGTCGGCGCTGAGGAACGCGACGTACCGCCAGACATCGCGCTGCGTGGCGCGCACGAAGCGGTCCACGGAGTGCGGGTCGCCGTCGCGGGCGGCGAGCGCCAGCAGGGTCACCGCCTCGTCGGCGGTACAGGTGGCGTGCCGCGACGCGCGCGGCTGGTTCGGGGCAGGGGTCATCGCCTCGGGTCCTTCGTGAGGAATGGGGGTCCGGCGGGGCGCGTGGTCGGCGCGGCCGGTGCGTCGTACGGCCGGGCGCGGGCGCGCTCGGCCGGTCGTTCCGGTTGCCGCCTGCCGTCAGGCGGCGGCGACCGGTGGGGGACCCCGGGAGGTGAGGACGTGGGCGAGGAGGAGCCGTCGGAGCCGTCGGGCCCGCTCCTGGCGGCGGGCGCGGATCCGGGGACGGTGGGGCGGCGCCGGAAGCCGGAGGATGAGGAGGAGCGGCGACGGCAGGAGGGCCGCGAGGGCGCGCAGGACGCGGAACGCTGCGCGCTCGCCGTGCGCGAGCCAGAGACCGCACAGCAGCGCGGCCAGGAGGTGGGCGGCGAGCATGCCGCTCGCGGACAGGTCCGCCATGTCGTGGCCGGACATGGGCGCGAGGCCCATGGGGTCGTCGCCCATGAGGGTCCGGCCCATGGGGTCGTGACCCATGGTGTGCCGGCCCATGGTGGTGTGCCCCATGGTGGCGTGGGCCAAGTGGTCGTGGCCCAGGGCCGGGTGGGGGACGGGAGCCGTGGTCGCCCCCGTCGCCGGTGCGGCGACGGGGATGCCCGCGACGGCGCCCGGCGACCGCGCGGCGCTCTGGGCCAGGGAGAACCAGGTGTGCAGGGCCGCCTGGGCGGCGACCGTCGCCGCGGTGACCCCGACGGGACCGCGTTCCCGGTCGGCGAGCCACCAGGAAGCACCACCGGTCGCGGCGAACGCCGCCGTCAGCGCCCACCAGGGCACGGAGGCGTCCGACATGAGGACGTGACCGGTGGCTGTGAGCACCACACAGGCGGCCGCGAACACCGCGGCCCGTATCCCTCGACACCACTGGTCCGGAATCATGGCGGGGGCCATCCTCGCACTCCCCTCCGTCCATGGGCACCATCAGGTACGGAACCTGCCAGCTGCCGCGCTCAGCACAGGAGTTGTGGCACAGGTCACAGCGGAGGCGGGGAACCCCGCCGCCTCCCCGTCCGACCCTTGCCTCATGACCACGGAGGGGGACGCGCGGGTGGAACGCCGGCTCACGGCACTGCTGACCTGCGCGATGGCGTTCTCGATGCTGCAGTTGTTCCTGCTGGGCGCGCTCGGACCGCGCCTGGTCGATGAACTCGGCATCTCGGCGACGATGTTGGGGCTGACGACGACCATCGGCTTCGGCACGGCCGCCGTCCTCTCGCCGTCGGGCGGACATGTCGTGGACCGGATCGGCCCCCGGCGCTCCCTCGTCCTGCTCCTCCTCGTCTCCTCGGCCGCGCTCGCGCTGATCGGCGCGGCGCCGGGCGCGGGCCTGCTGCTCGGCGCGGTCGCGCTGGGCGGTCTGCCGCAGGCGCTGGCGAACCCCGCGACCAACAAGGCCGTCCTCGCCGCCGTGCCGCCCGAGCGCAGGGGCGCGGTGACCGGCACGAAGCAGTCCGGTGTCCAACTCGGCGCGTTCGCTGCGGGATTGCCGCTCGCCGCGCTCGCGGGCGGGGTCGGCTGGCGGGGCGCCGTGTGGACCGCCGCCGGTACGGCGCTGCTCACCGGACTGTGGGCGTGGCGCGCGCTCCCGGCGGACCCGCCCGCACCCCAGAGCCCGGCGTCGGGTGGGCGTCCGTCGCTCGTGCCGCGCGGTCCGATCGCCCGGCTCGCGCTCTACTCACTCTTCCTGGGCTGCGGCATCGCCTCCGTCAACACCTACCTCGCGCTCTTCGGCACACGGGAGCTGGGCCTCGGGCCGACCGCAGCCGGTGCGCTGGTGGCGGTTCTCGGCGTGGCCGGGATCGCCGGCCGGATCGGCTGGTCGCGGGCGGCCCGCCCCGGCCGCGCCGAGTGGCTACCGGGCCTGCTGGCCGCCGGCGCGGTCGGCGCGGCGCTCCTGCTCACGGCCGCGCAGACCGTGGGAGCGGCCGCCTGGCTGGGCGCGGCGGCCGTCGGCGTCTTCGCGGTCGCGGGCAACGCGGTCTCGATGGTGCTCGTCCTCCAACGCGCCGCCGCCGGACGGGCGGGCCAGGACTCCGCCCTCGTCGCGGCCGGCTTCTTCACCGGCTTCGCCGTGGGCCCCCCGCTATTCGGCCTGCTCGCCGAGACCGGCCGCTATGGCGCCGGTTGGCTCCTGGTGGCCGCCGAGTTCGCCGCGGCGAGCGCGGTGGCGCTTGCGTGGGCCCGGAAGGACCGCACCCGCAGAACGGTCAAGGCCTCGTGACACCGACGGGGCGGCAGGCGCCGGACCCGGATCGCGTGCGCGCCGGGCTCGACGGCTCGGCCGTCGGCGCGGGTACGGCACGGCGAAAGGAGCCCTCGGCGGGGGAGAGCGACGGCGCAGGAGACGGCAGGGGCTCGCGGGACGGGCAGGGGGGTTCGGAGGGGCGGGGGGTGCTTGAGGGTCCGGGGGTGCGCGGTGATGCTGCGCCCGAGCGCTGGGCCGTCGATGCGCTCGGGGCCGTCCTCGACCGGGTGGCGGTGACCCGCGCCGAAGTCGGTCCGCGCTTCCCGCTGTTCGCCGAGCCCGACACCGGTCGCTGGACCACGACCGGGCGCGGCTCCTGGACCGGCGGATTCTGGGCCGGGCTGCTCTGGCTGCGGGCCAGGCACACCGGCGACCAGCGGGACCGCGCGGCGGCGATGGAGAGCACCGCCCGGCTGGCGCCCTGGGCGGAGGCCGACACCGCGACACGGGGGCTCATCCTCTGGTACGGGACCGTGCTCGCCGACCGCGACGGGGACGCCGAAGCCCTCCGGGCGCGCGCGGCCCGCGCCTGCCTGCGGGACTTCGTGCCCGAACTCGGCCTGGTCCCCTGGGGCGCGGCGCTCGGCGGCCCCCGCCTGCTGGCCCGGGCCGACGGCGTCCCCGGCCTCGTCCCACTCCTTGCCACCGAGAGCGCCACCGCCGCCGACGCGCACCTCGGCACCCACCTGGACCTCTGCGTCCACGGCGCCGGGGGACCGCGCCCCGCCTGGCGGTGGGAGACCGCCCACGGCTGGCAGCCGTGCGAGGACCCACCCGCCGACTGGGCCCGCGGCCGCGCCTGGCTCCTCCTCGCCGTGGCCGACACCCTGCTGACGACACCGGGCCAGGCCCACCAGGCCCACGGAGCACTGGAGTCGCTCCTGCCCCGCCCGCACGAGCCGCTTGTGCCGCCCGCGCACACCGGCCGGGGTGACGGCCCCCTCGACACCTCCGCCGCCGCGATCACCGCCGTGGCCCTGGCGAAACTCGCGCTCCTGCCGGACGGCGACCGCTCGGCCCGGGCGTGGTACGCGGAGCGCTCATGCGACGCCCTGCGCGAACTGGTCTCCGCGCACCTCACCGACGGCAGGCTTCTCGACGGCTGCTACGACGCGGGGAGCGCGACCGCCGTGCGCCACCAACTCGTCTGGGGTGACTTCTTCCTGGCCCTCGGCCTCGCCGCCCTCACCGGCCTCGTCGACCTCACGACCGTCTAGGGCCTTTCGACCCTTCATCGTCCCTGTTCCGCAGGACGCGGCGGGCGACCGACGTGATGTGGAGCTCGTCGGGGCCGTCGAGGATGCGCGCCGTGCGGCCCGTGCGGAAGAGTGCCGGCAGCGCGGTGTCCGGGCCGAGCCCCGCCGCGCCGTGCACCTGGATCGCCGCGTCCGTGACCCTCTGCAGCATCCGCGCGGCCGCGACCTTGGCCAGGCCCACCTCGGTGCGCGCGTCCCGCTCCGCCACCAGCAGCGCCACCGCCTCGTGCACCAGGGGGCGGGTCGTGCGCAGCGCGAGCAGGGCCTCGAAGACATGCTGCTGGACCAGTTGGTGACCGGCCAGCGGGCCTCGGGAACCCACCCGGGACACCGCCCGGTCGCACATCAGGTCGAACGCGCGTTGCGCCTGGCCCAGCCAGCGCAGGCACCGCAACGTCCGCCCCCACAACAGCCGTTCACCGGCGACGGCAAGACCCTGCCCCCGCCCGCCGACGAGATGGTCGCCCGGCACGACGACCCCGTCCAGCTCGATCTCCCACTGGCCGCCCGCCCCGAACACAGGCAGTTCGCGCACGATCCTGAATCCGGCCGAAGCCGTGGGTACGAGCAGCAGCGACAGGCCCTCCCGGTCGCCGTCCGCGCCGTCCGTGCGGGCCAGCACCGTGACCAGGTCGGCGTCCCCCGCACCCGAGGTGAACCACTTCCGCCCGGTCACCCGCCAACTCCCGTCCGGGCGCCGCTCGGCGCGCGTCGCGGTCAGGAACGGATCCGTGCCGGGCGCGTCCGGCTCGGTCATGGCGTAACAGGTCCGCGCCTCCCCGGCCACGAGCGCCTTCAGATACCGGTCCCGTACCGCCGCGCTGCCGTGCCGCGCCAGCATCCGTACGTCGAGCAGCGGCGCCGAACCCAGGGCCGAAGGGCCGTGGTCGCTCGCCCCCTCCACCTCGGCGTACGTCGCGTAACGGTCCAACCCCAGCCCCCCGCCGCCCAGTTCGGCGGGGAGCGGCAGCGCCCACAGTCCCCGGTCCACCGCTTCGGCGCGCAGCTCCCGCAGGGCCGCGGCGGCCGCCGACCCACCGGCGTCCAGCACGCCCTCGCGCGGCACGACCAGGTTCCGTACGAACGCGCCCACCCGCGCCTCCAGGGCCGTATCAGCCACGTCACTCCTCCGGTTCGGGTAGCGGGGTCCGTGTCCAGGTCGCCGGGAACCCGTGGGAACGGCTGTCCGACTGACTCATGCGTGGAACTGGTCGGGAGCGGACCCCTTCGGGTTCCCGCTCACCCAACACCCACCGGGCGCCGCCCACCGCCGCGCCGGGAGAGGAGAGGCATGACGACATCCGTCACGACCCCGACGGCCAGGCCGCTCGACACGCTTCGGTTCGACGCCGTCGGGCCCCCGGAGGTCGCCGATGTCGTCGCCCGCCACCTTCGGCTGCTCGGTGCCACGCCCACCGCCCTCGTCGCCCCTGGACGCGAACAGGGCGCGGCAAGCGTCGAGTTGGGCGGCGGTGGCTTCGCCGACGTCGAGGCCGCCGCGTCCTGGAGCGACGCGCCCGAAGCCCACGGGATCGGCGACGAGGCGACCGTCCAGGCCGCGACCGGAATCATGGCGGTGCACGGACGCCGTGACGGCTCGCCGCGCGGACTCGCCGCCGACTTCGCCGCCACCGCCACCGGCGTCCTCACCGTGCAGGGCATGCTGGCCGCCCTCCTCGCCCAGGCCCGGGGCGGCACCGGGCCCACCAAGGTCCGCACCTCGGCGGACCGGACCGGACTCCTCGTCGTCTCCCAGTACCTCGCCGCCGCCGGGGCCGACGAGGGCGAGGCCGCCGAACTCGCCCCCGGGGGACCACCGTTCACTTCCGCCGACGGGGTCCTGTTCGAGCTGGAGACCCTCGACCCAGGGGCCTGGGCGGCGTTCTGGCGGGCCCTCGACGCTCCCGCCGACGCGATACGGGCGGGCTGGCGACCCTTCCAGTTCCGCTACGCCACCGCCTGCGCGCCGTTCCCGGCCGCGCTCCACGCCACCACCCGCGCCCACGGCTGGGAGGCCGTGCGCCGGGCCGCGAGCGCCTCGGGAGCCGAGGTCTGCGCCCTGCGCACCCTGGCCGAGCGCGCGGCGGAGGACGACGGCGCCGCCCCCTGGTCGCTCGGCCTCCTGCGCCCCGGCGGCGCCGGGCGCCCGCCCGCCGGCACCGCGCCCGCCGGCACCGCGCCCGCCGGCACCGCGCCCGCAGGCACCGCGCCCGCAGGCACCGCGCCTGCGGGAACCCCGCCCACGCCCGAACGGCCGCTCGCCGGCCTGACCGTCCTGGAGGCGGGCCGCCGCATCCAGGCCCCGCTCGCCGCCCACATCCTCGGCCTTCTCGGCGCCGACGTCGTCCGGATCGAACCGCCCGGCGGCGACCCCCTGCGCGGAATGCCGCCCGCCTGCTCGGGCATCTCCGCCCGCTGGCTCGCCCTCAACCGCGGCAAGAGTGCCGTCGAGATCGACATCAAGGCGGCCGACGACCGGCGCCGGCTGCGGGAGATGGCCGCCGAGGCCGATGTCTTCCTGCACAACTGGGCCCCCGGCAAGGCGGCCGAACTCGGCCTCGACGCCGCGGACTTCGCCGCCGTCAACCCGGCGCTCGTGCACGCGTACACCAGCGGCTGGGCCGGCCGGCTGACGGACGCCCCGATGGGGACGGACTTCATGGTCCAGGCCCGAACGGGCGTCGGCGAGGCCGTCCGCCCGCACGGCGAACCCGGCGCGCCCTCCCTGATGACCCTCCTCGACGTCCTCGGGGGTCTCCTCGGCGCGGAGGCGGTGCTCGCCGGCCTGCTGCTGCGCGAACGCACCGGTCACGGCGTCCGCGTGGAGTCCTCCCTCCTCGGCGCCGCCGACACGCTGACCGCGCCCGCCCAGCGGCGGGCGTCCGGAGGCGCGGACCCCCGCCGCCCGGCCGGGTTCCGCCACCCGCTGCGTACGGCCGACGGCTGGGTCGCCCCTGCCGACACCTGCGCCGGGCGGGCGGGCGCGTACGACCTGCGTGAACTGCCCACCGACGAAGCCGTACGGCACCTGCGCGCCCGCGGTCTGACCGCGACGGCGGTCACCACCGACCTCGCCGAACTGCCCCACGACCCGCGGTTCGCCGGCTCGATCAGCCGCGACGCGCACGGCGCACCCGCAGTCCCCGACCCCTGGAGCCTCGCATGACCGCCGACAGCCTCACCGCCCCCGCCCGGACCGCCCCCGCCCGGACCGCCCCCGCCCGGACCTCCGACGCCCGGACCTCTGACGCTCCGAATCCCGTCGCCGCGCGCGGCCTTCGGGACCTCCTGCCGGCCCGGCTGCGACGCTCCTGGGCCGTCGACGGCACCTGCCCCGACCTCGACCTCTACAGCCTCTTCCGCGCACGTCAGATCGCCGAACTGCACCGCACGGCCGTCGTCGACTCCAAGGGGAAGCTCTGTTACACGGCCCTCGACCGCAAGGTCCGATGTCTGGCCACCGGTCTGCGGGAACTCGGTATACGGGAGGGCGACGTCGTCGGCGTCCAACTCCCCGACAACCGGAACGCCGTCATCACCGACCTGGCCCTCGCCGCACTCGGAGCCGTAGCGCTGCCGTTCCCGGCCGGCCGGTGCGCCGGCGAGGCCGCGTCCCTGCTGCGGCGCGCCGAGGCCGTCGCCGTCGTCGCCGCGACCGAGCACCGCGACGTCCACCCCGCCGCCGACCTCCTGGCCCTGGCCCCCCAGCTGCCCGACCTTCGCCATGTCGTCGCCGCCGGACCCGGTACGGCGCCCGAAGGGGCCGTGGCCTTCGCCCGGTTGCTGCGCTCGGACCCGGCCGACTTCGTCGCCGCCCGCCCCGACCCGGACAGCGCGGCGCGCATCCTCGTATCGTCCGGCTCCGAGGCGGAGCCGAAGATGATCGCGTACTCGCACAACGCGCTCGCGGGCGGACGCGGCAACTTCCTCGCCTCCCTCCTCCCCGACGCGACTCCGCCGCGCTGCCTCTTCCTGGTGCCGCTCGCCTCCGCCTTCGGCTCGAACGGCACGGCCGTCACCCTCGCCCGGCACGGCGGCACGCTCGTGCTGCTCGACCGGTTCACCCCGGAGGCCGCCCTCGCGGCGATCCGGGAGCACGAACCGACCCACATCCTGGGCGTGCCGACGATGATCCGCATGATGCTCGACCGCCTCGACACGGCCGGTGAAACGCCCCGTGACGCGCCCGGTGACATGCCCCGTGACGCGCCCGACTCGACGCCTCGCGCCGAACTCCCCGCGCCGGTCGCCCTCGTCCTGGGCGGCGCGCCGCTCGACGAGACGACCGCGGCCGACGCGGCGGCCGCCTTCGGCTGCCCGGTCGTCAACCTGTACGGATCGGCCGACGGCGTCAACTGCCACACCGGCCTGGAGAACCGGACCCCGCCCACCACCGACGGAACAGGTGTGGTCGCGGGCCGGCCCGACCCGCGGGTGGCCGAGATCAGGATCGCCGACACCGAGACCCACGAACCGCTCCCGGACGGCGCCGTCGGGGAGATCGTCGCGCGCGGCCCGATGACCCCGCTCTGCTACGTCGGAGCACCCGAACTCGACGCCCGTTACCGAACCGCCGACGGCTGGGTCCGCACCGGCGACCTCGGCTTCCTCGACCCGGACGGGATCCTTCACGTGGTCGGCCGGCTCAAGGACATCGTGATCCGCGGCGGTGCCAACATCAGCCCGGCGGAGGTGGAGCGCGCCCTCGCCTCCCACCCCGGCATCCGGGACGTGGTGTGCGTGGGCGTGCCGGACGAGCTGATGGGGGAGCGGCTCGCGGTCTGCGTCGTGCCCCGTGCCGAGGCTCCCGCCGGCCAGGCCCTCGCGCTCGACTCGCTCAGCGCGCACCTGACCGCGTACGGCCTCGAACCGCGCAAGCACCCCGAGCGCCTCCTTACGGTCGCCGAACTCCCGCTGACACCCGCGGGCAAGCCCGACCGGGCGGCCCTGCGCGCCCGACTCGTCGCGGCCGGCGAGAACGTCCGGACAGCGGCCGGATGACATGAGGGTGGGGCGGCCCGACAGGACCGCCCCACCCTCGCCCTCACCCGCCCAGGGACGTCAGGGCGTCGCGGCGCCCATCGCCTTCTTCAGCTCGGCTGCCGCCGCCCGGTGGACGGCCAGCAGATCGAGGTCCTCGCCCGGGTAGTTGGCGATCTTCACCTGCGTGGCACCGGAGTCGGGCAGCACCGTGCCGGTCGACATGTGCGCGTTGTCGAGGACCAGCGCCGGCTTCTTCTTCGACAGCTCCGCGAGCTGCCCGGGCGTGACGGCCTCGGGACCGTACGTCCCGACCGTGGTGGCGCCGGCGAGCTTCGCCGCCCAGGCGGTGAAGACCTGCGCGACCACGTTCGGGCTCTTCCCGCCCGGCCAGGCGGCCTTCAGCTCACCGGACAGCTTCGTGTACTCGGCGTCGAAACCGGTCTTCCACGCCGTCGCGGCCTGTTCCGTGCCGAACAGCTTGCCCAGCCGGGTGACTTCGCTCCGCACCTTGTCGGCGTCGTTGTCGAGGCCGACCTCGACCAGCTCGGCCTTGGATCCCGCCGCCTCCTTGATCTTCGCGGCGTACGGCTCGAAGGGCGCGTACAGCACGAAGTCGGCCTTCGCGACGGCGGCGAGGTCGGAGGGCTTGGGGTCGTAGTCGGGCGCGTGGTGGGTGGACGGCGGCACGATCACCGTGATGTCCTCGGCGCCCGCCGCCTTGGCGAAGGCTCCCTCCCAGGTCGTCGTCACGACCACGACCGGCTTCCCTTCAGGACCTTCCGGACCACCGGCGCCGGACGAGGATTCCGTGTCCCCGCAGCCGGTCAGCAGGACCGATGCCGCGCTCAGTGCGAGGACGGGGAGGAGGGAGGCGATGCGGATGCGGACGCGGGTGCGCGCCATGGGCGGGTTCTCCGTTCGGGGACGAGATGGACGGCGAGGACGACGGCCCCCGCCGTCAGGACGAGGACGGGCCCGGGGGGCCAGTCCAGCCAGAGGGCGATGAGGAAACCGGTGAGGTTGACGGCGACGCCGAAGGCGATCGCCCAGAGGGTGATGGACTTCAGGGAGTTGCCGAGCCGGCGGGCGGCCAGCGCGGGCAGCAGGGTCAGGGCGTCCACGAGCAGCGCGCCGGTCAGCTTGATCGCCCCGGCGACGGCCACGGCGACCAGGACGAGCAGCACGAGCGTCAGGGCGCGCACCGGCACCCCGGAGCAGAGCGCCAGCTCACGGTCGTACAGCAGGAGGGCCAGATCGCGCCGCTTCCACCAGAACAGGCCCGGTACGAGGACGGCGAGCAGCCCGAGCACGACGAGATCCGCGGTGCCGACGGACAGGATCGACCCCCACAGCAGGGCGAACGCCCCGGAGGCGTTGACGCCCGACACGGCGAGGACCAACAGCGCGGCGGCGATGGCGAGGCTCATCAGCAGCCCCATCGCCCCGGACAGTCCGTCGGGGGTACGGGCCAGGGGCGCGACCCCCGCACCCGCGAGGGCGCAGGCGACCAGCGCGCACACCATCGGGTCGATGCCGGTCAGCAGGCCCACGGCGATGCCGAGCAGCGCCACGTGCATCATCGCGAAGCGCACCGGCATGATGTCGAGCCCGACGATCACCACGCCGATCACCGGCAGCCCGATCGCCGCGAGCAGCAGGGCGAACCCGGCGCGCTGGACCGGCAGCAGCCGGAGCAGTTCGCCGACGTCGGCGGCGAGGTTCACCGGGCCTCCCGCAGCCGTCCTGCGGCCATCTCCAGGACCCGGTCGCACCGCTCGGCCAGGGCCCGGTCGTGGGTCACCACGATCAGGGTGACCGGCAGGGACGTCAGCGCGTCGGACGCCTCCTCCTGGCCGTCGAAGTCGAGGGCGGCGGTCGGCTCGTCGGCGAGCAGCACCTGCGCCCCGGCCGCCACGGCGCCCATCGCCCGAGCGAGGTACACGCGCTGCAACTGGCCGCCGGAGAGCGTGTGCACGGGCCGCTCCGCGAGTTCGGCGACCCCGAGCCGGGTGGCGGCCTCGGCGGCCTCGCGCGCCGCGCCGCCGCTCGCCAGCAACTCGCGTGCGAGCAGCGGGAACCGGCCGGCCGCGGGCTTCTGCGGGATCCAGGCGCAGGCCCGGCGCCGCCAGGCCGCCTCCGCCGGGGATCCTGTGCCCCGGCCGCCGACCAGGATCGACCCGCTCACCGGCCGGTGCAGCCCCAGGACGGCCCGCAACAGCGTCGTCTTCCCTGAGCCGTTGGTGCCGGTCAGCGCGATCCGCTCGCCGGCCGCGATCTCCAGGTCCACGTCCGCGACGGCGTCGACCCGGCCGTGGCGGCAGGCGACCCCCCGCATGTGAACATCAAGTCCGCCCATTCCCCGCCTTCCCGCCGCCTCGTGGAGTTCGCCCCGGTAGTCGGACGCGACGCCCGCCGGGTTCCCGGCGCCCGTCCGGTTCTCGTCGGACCGGTGTCCGTCCGGAACGCGTGGGTCTGTGGCCGGGAGACATCGGTGCGGACCGAGCCGTTTGGTCAACGCCCTTACCCCTGGGCTACGTTGAACTCGACCGGGCGTCGAGGTCCGGCGGGCCTACGGGGAGCGGCGCGGGACGATGGCGACGGACGTCGAGGAGACAGCGCGGCGCATCCTGGACCACGTCCAGCGGGCGGAGGACGATGCCGAGGCGCTCGCCTGGTTCCTCACCGAGGAGGCCGCCGCGGACGCCGAGGCGGTGCGCCGCGCGGGCCGGCTCCCGGACGGCAACGTCCTGCTGGCCGCCCTCAACGCGATCGGCTACTACGACTTCGGCCGCTTCCTCGCGGGCGGTGAGACGGACCTGGCGGCGCTCGGCTCTGCCGTCGTCTGCTTCCTCGACGTGTACCGCGCCTCGCCCGCGCACGTCCCGCCGCTCCTGACCCCGCTGCTCGCGCTCCTCGCGGGCGAGCCCGCGGGGGCGGACGCCGACCCGGGCAGCGCCTACGAGGCGGGCGCCGGGATCCTCCTGCTGTACACCGCCCACCGCAACCCCGTGCTGCTGCCGGCCGCGGCCGCTCTGCTGCGTCACGCCGTCGCGGGCTTCCCCGAGGGCGGCGCCGAACAGGGCACGTGCCTCTCCGACCTCGGACTTGTCCTGCTGTACGGATTCCGGGACGGCGGCGGTCCCGGACTCCTCGACGAGGCCGTGCGCCTGAGCCGCGCCTCCGCGGCGGCCCCCTCCCCGGAGCGGGCCGAACAGGCCCGCAGACAGGGCAATCTGGGTCTGGTCCTGCGGCACGCGGCCGACGCGAGCTCCGACCCGGACACGACGCGCGAGAGCGTCGAGACCCTGCGCCGGACGCTGCGGGTGAGCCTGCCGGGAGATCCGTACCACGCCCTGCACCTCGGACTCCTCGGCTCCGCGCTCCTGAGCGCGGCGCCGCGGCTCGACGAACCGGCCCTCGTCGTCGAGGCACTCGACCTCCTGCGCAGGTCCGTCGCGGCCGAACCCCCGGGGCAGCTGCCGCCCCCGGCCCATCTCGCCGATCTGGGCATGGCCGCGATCACGCTCTCCCTCGCCCCGGAGCGCGCCACCGGACCGCAGGACCGCGCCCGGCTCTACGACGAGGGCCTCGACACCATCCGGCGCGCGGCCGCCACGTCCGGCAACCCGGTCGAGGCCTCCCTCTACCTCGCGAACCTGGCCTTCGCCCTCAACGCCCGTTCGGTGAACACCAGGAACCAGGCCGCGCTCGACGACGCGCACCGCGCGGCCCGCGACGCGCTGGCCGCAGCCCCGCAGGGCCACCCGGCCCGCGCCCACGCCGAGCACATCCTGTCCGAGGTCCTGCGCACCCGGTACGCCGAGACGGGAGACCTCGACGAGCTGGACTCCGCGCTCGGGCACGCCCGGAGCGCGCTGGCGGTCACCGCCCCGCACGACGCCCCGTACGCGGTCCGAGCCGTGGACCTCGCCGACCTGCTGCGCCTACGGGCCAACGCCGCGGGCGACGCGCCCGAGGCGCTCGGCGAGGCGCTCGTCCTGCTGCGCCGTGTCACCGCCGACACCCCGACGGATCCCGGCAGCCGCGCCCGCGCGCTGCTCGCCCTCGCGCGGGTCCTGGACACGACGGACGACGGCACGGGCGAGCGGGCCGCGACCCACGCGGCGGAGGCGGAGCGCGCGTACCGGGAGTGCCTCGCGCTGACCGTCGGGAACGGCGGAGTCGGCGCCGCCGCCCGCCACGCGCTGGGCCTGCTCCTGCTCCGACGGGCGAACCGGGCCGCCGCGTACGGCGAACACGCGGGACCGGGCTCCACCGACACGGCCACGGACACGGCCACAGCCACGGGCACGGCGGCAAGCACAGCCACAGGCACGGCCGCCGACACGGCCGTCGACCGGTCCTCCGGCACGGCCGCCGCCCGCGCGGAGGAGGCGCGCCGTGAGGGCCTCGCCCTGATCAACGAGGCGCTCGACCTGATGGGGGAGGACGACCCCCGTCGTTCGGAGTTCCTCTCCGAACTGGGCTGTGTCCACCTGGAACTCGCCGAGACGACCGGCAGCCCCGAAGCCTGCGCCGAGGCCGTGGCCGCGCTGCGCCGCGCCGTGGCGGCGGCCCCGGCCGGCTCCGGGCACGACCGGGCGGTGGCGGGCTCCAACCTCGGCGCCGCGCTGGTGTCGCTCGGCCTGCTCACCGCCCAGGAGGCGCCGCTGACCGAGGGGGTACGGGCGCACCGGGAGGCCGTCGCGGCGACCGGCCCGCGCGACCACTACCGTGCGCACCGCCTCGGCAACCTGGGCGACGCGCTCCAGCGCCTGGCCCAGCACCGCTCGGACGTGGCGCTCGTCGAGGAGGCCGTCGAGGTGCTGCGCGAGGCCGTCCGCGACGCCGGCCCCGGCGCGCCGGGCGCGGCCGACAACTTCACCCGCCTCGGCAACGCCCTGCGCTCGATCACCCGCTTCACCGGCGACCCGGCGCCCCTCGAAGAGGCACTCCACCGGCAACGGCAGGCCGTCGCCGCCGCAGGAGCCCCCGCCCCGAGGACCGCGGGCACCCGCCCGGCCTCCGTCGGGCGCGCGCGGGTCAACCTGGCCAACGTCCTCATCGAGCTGTACCAGCGCAGCCTCGACGAGTCCCAGCGCGAGGAGGCCCTGGGGCACTACCGCGAGGCGCTCGCGCACACGCACGAACCGGGCGAGCGTCATGTCGTCCTCACCAACTACGGCAACGCCCTCTTCTGGCTCGCGGGCGACACCGTCGACGACCTCCTCATGGACCGGGCGATCGGCGTCCTGCGCGAGGCGACCGCCGTCGTCCCCGCCTCGCACGCGGGGCGCTCGGGCGTCCTGATGAACCTGGGCCTCGCCCTCGTGCGGCGTTCGCGTCTCACCGGCGACCGCACCTGGCTCGCCGAGGGCCTCACCGTCCTGCGCCGCGCCGTGGACGAGTCCGCGCCGTCCTCCTTCGACCGCTCCGTCCAACTCTCCAACCTCGCCCACGCGCTGAGCTTCCGGTTCGACGTCACGGGCGACCGCGCGGACGCGGACGAGGCCGCGGACCTGCTGCGCCGGGCGATCTCCCTGGAGCACGGCGAGCGCCACGGCAGGGATCTCGCCCGCATCAACCTCGGCGTCCTGCTGCACCGGGTCGCGTTCTCCCCGGCCGCGGCGGACCCCCACCTCGTCCTTGAGGCGAGGCGTGTCCTGGAGGAGGCGCTGGCGGGCCTGGACGAGCGCCATCCGCGCCGGGCGATGGCGCTGCTGAACCTGGCCGGGACCATCATGGCCACGGCGGAGCTGGCCGAGGACGCCGGTGACCCGGCGCTCGGCCCCCTGCTCGACCGAGGCCTGAGCGCCGTTCGGGAGGGGCTGGGCCGGCTCTCCGACGGCCACCCCGACCACACGCAGGGCCTGTGGATCCTGGCCAGGACCCAGGTGGCCCGGGCCCGGGTCGCCGGGGTGCCGGACGCGAGCACCGGAGCGGACGGTGACGCGGGCACCCGAGCGGACGGCGACGCGGGCGCGCTTCGTGCCGCGTGGGCGGCGCCTCTCGGCGAGGCGATCCGGTGCGCCCGGCAGGCCGCCCGCACCACGGTCGCCTCGATCTCCAAGCGCCTGCTGGCCGCGCGTACCTGGGGCGACGCAGCCGCCGCCGCGGGCGAGGACGCCGAGGCGCTCGAAGGTTACGCGTACGCCGTCGGCCTGCTCGCCAGACTCGCCCCGCGCGGTCTCGCCCGCGCGGACCAGGAGGGCCGCCTGATCGTCGGGACCGGGCTCGCCTCCGACGCCGCCGCGTTCGCGCTGCGCGCGGGCGACCCGGCGGCCGCGCTCACCCTGCTCGAACAGGGCCGTGGCATCCTGCTCGCGCAGGGAGTGGAGTCCCGCGGCGACCTCTCCCGGCTGCGTACGGCGGACCCGGCCCTGGCCGCCGAGTTCGAGCGGGTCCGCGACGCGCTGAGCGCCGACCCGAACGGCGGCCTCAGTACGGTACCGGCCGATCTCCGGCCGAACGGCGCGCCGTTCGGCGCGCCGGACGGCCCTGCGTACGGGCCGTCCTCCTCCCGGCCCGGAGCCGGGCTGCTCGCCGAGTCACGGCACGCCCTGGCCAGGACCTGGGACGAACTCCTCGACCGGATCCGCCGACTGCCCGGCTTCGACGACTTCCTGGGGACACCGACGGCGGCGGATCTGCTCGGCGCGGCCTCCAAGGGACCGGTCGTGGTCGTCAACGTCAGCCGGCACGGCTCGGCCGCCCTCCTCGTCACCGCCGACGAGGGCATCCAGGTCGTCCCCCTGCCCGCCCTCAGCCAGGCGGAGGCCCTCGGCAGGGCCACCGAGTTCGTCGCCGCCGTCGACCACGCGTACGGAGACCAGGGGGCCCGGCGGGCCGTCGCCGCCATGCGGACCCTCTCGGAGACCCTGGAGTGGCTCTGGACCGCCGTGGCCGAACCGGTCCTCGACCGCCTCGGCCCGCTTGCCGCCCCGGGCGAGGACGGACCGTCGACCCGGCTGTGGTGGTGCCCCACCGGCTGGCTGTCGTTCCTGCCGCTGCACGCCGCAGGCCGCCCCGACCCGCGGCCGGGCGAGACCGTCATGGACCGGGTCGTCTCCTCGTACACCCCGACCCTGCGCGCCCTGGTCCGCGCCCGGAACGCACCCGCCGGCACCGCCGTGACGCTCCCCGCCCCGCTGATCGTCACCCTCGCCGACACCCCCGGCGCCCCGTCGCTGCCCGGCGTCGCCCAGGAGGCGCGGCTGCTCCGGAGGCTCTTCCCCGCGCACCGCGAACTCGCGGGCGACGCGGCGACCGTCGCGGCCGTCCGCGACGCCCTGCCCGCGCACCCGTGGGTCCACTTCAGCTGCCACGGAGTGAACGACCCGCACACGCCCTCCGCGAGCGGACTGGTCCTCCACGACGGGCGGCTCACGGTCCGCGACGCCGCCGAACAGCGCCCCCGAGAGGCCGTCCTCGCCGTCCTCTCGGCCTGCTCGACCTCCCAGGGCGGCTTCACCCTCCCCGACGAGTCCGTCCATCTGGCCTCCTCGTTCCAGCTGGCCGGGTACCCGCATGTGATCGGCACGCTGTGGCCGGTCGCCGACAAGGTGGCGACCCGGCTCACGGAGGAGTTGTACGCGAGCCTCGTGGACGATCTCGCGCGCGGCCGGCCGATCGATCCGGCCACGGCGCTGCACCGCCCGGTCAGGGAGCTGCGCCGCCGGCTCGCCGGCGCCCCGCACCTGTGGGCCGCGCACATCCACACCGGCCCGTGACGCCGCCGCGCCGGCCCCTCGCCCCCGGTCAGTCGGAGGACGCGGGTGTCTCCTCGCCCATCGCGGTGCCCGACGGCGCCTGGGGGACGTCGTCCGGTTCCGGTGCGTCGTCGGCCGGCCGGTAGGTGCGGCGCTCGGAGAACTCCGCGAGCAGCTCCGCCAACTCCGCGTCCTCACGTCCCTTGTGATGCTTCGTCATGGCCGGCTCCTTCCTCCACGTGCGCCCGGGCCGAGGGGACGACCGGTGCCGTCGGCCACAGCAGCACTTCCAGTACGTCGATGTCGGCGGCGCGCAGATACACCCCGCCGGTGTCCGGAACCTTCCCGAGGAACCTGCCGTCGGGACCCATCCGGTACTGGGCCTGGAGGTAGACGTCCCCCGGTTGCGGATAGGCCGAGACCGCCGACCTCGAACCCAGCCAGCCGCCCACCCACAGACCGTTCTTCAGCCGGGCCCGGACGAAGCACGAACCCCGGTCCCGGAAGAGCGCGTCCCAGGCGGTAGGCGTCGGCTCGTACCGGGCCCGCCTGCGCCGCCGGTCCAGGACGGCCTCCCCCCACGCGATTCCGGCCGGTACCAGGACCACGAGGAGAAGCGCCGCGAGGCCGGCCTCCCGGGGGTGCGCGAGCACCCCCGCCACCGGCCCCCTGCCCTGCCCGCCGAGCAGCCGCACCAGCCACGGCCCCGCGGCCACCGCGTACACGGCGTCGAGCAGCGCACCGGCCGCGATGGCCCGCACGATCCGGTTCTGCGGTTCCTGCTCCGCCGCGACCGCGCCGCGCAGATGCTCCCGTACGGCCTGGTAGAAGACGCCGGGCAGCACCAGGATCAGCAGAATGGTCAGCTGCTGCACCGTTCCCGGAACCATCGTCGCCTCGCTCCCGCTTCCGTCGCGCTTGGGTGTCGACTCCCCTTCCCCCACCGTACGTCGGTGATCCACCGGGGGAGGCGGAAGGGGCGTGAGAGGTGACACACGAGAACTCAAGATCGATAGGATGACGCGATTCACCGCGCCCAGGGGGAGGTTGCCGCCGTGAGGGTTCAACTGCTCGGCCCGGTCGGGGCCGTGGCCGACGACCGCTCGACCGAGGCCGCGTCGGCCGAGGACGGCTCGGCCGACGCGCATCCGGCCGTCGACATCGGAGGCGTCCGGCTGCGCATGCTGCTGGCCAGGCTCGCGCTGGAGGGCGGACGGCCCGTCTCCGTCGACGCGCTCGTGGACGGGCTGTGGGGAGCCGACTCCCCGGCCGAGGCGCTGAACGCCCTCCAGGCCCTGGCCTCCCGGCTCCGCAGGGCCCTGCGCGGCGTCGCCACCCTGGAGTCCGCGGCCGGCGGCTACCGCCTGTCGGTACGGGACGAGGACGTGGACGCCCACCGCTTCGAGGAACTGGCCGCGCGCGGCAGGCGCGAACTGGTCGCCGGGCGCGTGGACGAGGCCGCGTCCCTGCTCGGTACGGCGCTCGGCCTGTGGCGCGGCCCCGCGCTCGCCGATGTCCTGGACGCCCCCTTCGCCCGCGCCTCCGCCGCCCGCCTCGACGACCTGCGCGCCTCCGCCGCCGAGGACCGCTTCGACGCCGAACTCCGCCTCGGCCGGTACGCCGAGGTCCTCGCCGACCTCGAAACGGCGGGCGCGGAACGCCCGTTGAGTGAGCGGCTGGCCGGGCTGAGGATGAAGGCGCTCTCCGCGGCCGGACGCCAGTCCGACGCGCTCGCCGTGTACGAACAGCTGCGCGCCCGGCTCGGCGACGAACTCGGCGTCGACCCGTCGGCCGAGCTTCAGGAGATCCACCTCGCCCTGCTCCGGGGCGAGTTGACCGCCCCGGCCCGTGCCGAGACGGCGGCCAGCCGGCTGCCGGCCCGGCTGACGAGCTTCGTCGGCCGCGAGCGGGAACTGGAGCGGGTCGCCGGTCTGCTGGCCTCCTCCCGGCTCGTCACCGTCGTCGGCTTCGGCGGCGCCGGGAAGACCCGGCTCTCCCTGGAAGCGGCGGCCCGGCACCGGGCCCACGACCGCGGCCGGGTCTGGCTCGCGCCGCTGGCGGGCATCGGCCCCGGCGACCAGCTGGCCGACGCGGTCCTCGGCGCGCTCAGCTCCAAGGACGGCCGCTTCTACGACGGCGCGCAGGCCCAGCGCCTCACCCCCGTCGACCGCCTGGCCGAACTTTTCGAGGGCGGCGAGGCGGTGCTCGTCCTGGACAACTGCGAGCACGTCGTCGAGGCCGCCGCCGAACTCGCCGAGGAACTCCTCGACCGGCTCCCGCAGTTGCGGATCCTCGCCACCAGTAGGGAAGCCCTCGCCATCACCGGCGAGGTGCTCTGCCCGCTCGGCCCGCTGGACGTCCCCGCGACCGCCGACGAGCTCGCCGACTCCGCCGACGCGACCGCCGTCCGCCTCTTCGTGGACCGGGCCGTCGGCGTCCGCCCCGACTTCACCCTCGACACCACCACCGTGGGCCCCGTCGTGGAGATCTGCCGCCGCCTCGACGGCATGCCGCTCGCCCTCGAACTGGCCGCCGCCAAGCTGCGCTCGATGAACGTCGACCGGATCGCCCGCCGCCTGGACGACCGCTTCCGCCTCCTCACCTCGGGCAGCCGCACCGCACTGCCGAGGCAGCGCACCCTCCTCGCGCTCGTCGAGTGGAGCTGGGACCTCCTCGACGAGCCCGAACGGATCCTGGCGCGCCGGCTGTCGGCCTTCCCGGGCGGTGCGACGGTCGCCGCCCTCGAGGGAGTCTGCGCCGACGACACCCTGCCCGCCGAGGACGTGGCGTACGTCCTCGACACCCTGGTCGAGAAGTCCCTGGTGACCTGCTCCGGCGAGGACGAGCCCCGGTACCGGATGCTGGAGACCGTACGGGCCTTCGCCGCCGACCGGCTCGTCGGCGACGGGGACGACGTCGCCCTGCCGTTCGCCGACCACTTCCTGGCCCTGGCGGAGGAGCTCGAACCCCTCCTCCGCACGCGGGAACAGCTCCGTGCGATCGCGCTCTTCGACGCCGAGCACGACAACATGGTCGCCGCGCTGCGGTCGGTCCTCGACGCCCGGGACGCGCCGCGGGCCGCCCGGTTCGTACGGGCGATGTTCTGGTACTGGGGGATCAGGGGCATGTCCGCCCAGTTCGAGACCTTCCTGGGGGAGGTCCTGGAACTGGGCGACGCGCTCCCCGACGACACGCGCGCGGCCTTCGGACTCGTCCGCACCGCGGCGGGCCCGCACGACGCCGACGGCGCCGCCGATACCGACGAGCAGGCCGACCTCGACCGGGCCGAGGTGCTCGGCTTCCACCCGGCGCTGCCGCTGCTGCGGATGTCCCAGCTGGCGGGGGACGCCGACCAGCGGGAGCGCGGGCTGCGGCAGTCCCTCGGCTCCCCGGACCCCTGGGTGCGGGCCAGCGCGTACTGGGCGCACGACTTCGTCCTCTCCGAGCAGGGCGACCTGGAGAGCGGAGCCGAGGCCCGGGCGGCGGCGCTGCGCGGCTTCGAGGAGGTCGGCGACCGCTGGGGCCTGGTGATGAGCCTGCTCCCGCTCGGCCGGGACCACTCGCTGCGAGGCGAGTACGGCCCCGCGCTCGCGGCCTTCGAACGAGCGGTGGTGATCAGCTCCGAACTGGGCACGGAGGAGCACCTCACCTGGACCAAGTTCCGGCTGTCCCAGGAACGGTCGCGCTCCGGGGACCACGAGGGCGCGGTGAGCGACATCCTCGCGGCCCAGCGGCAGGCCCGGGAACGGGGTCACCGGCGGGTGGAGGCCGGCCTCCTGCCCCAACTCGCCTATGCCTACCGCCGTGCCGGTGATCTCGACCGTGCGGAGGAGGCCCTCGACCGGCTGGAGGCCCTCGTCCACCGGCTCCCGTACCCCGAGGAGACCAGCCGGGACATTCTCGCCGGCGGCAGAATGGCGAACCTGATCGCCCGGGGAGCGGCACCTGAGGCGCGCGCCCTCATGCCCAGGGCGGTACGCGGCTACAGCGCGCGGGGCGACAGCAACGGACTGACCTGGGTGGCGGAGGAACTCGCGCTGCTCCTCGCCCTGGAGGGCGACGCGGTGGGCGCGGCGACCACCCTGGGCATGACCCACGCGATCCGCGGCGCGTTCGACCACGGCGACCCGGAGATGCGGACACTCGCCGCCGAACTGACCGAGGAACTCGGCGAGGCCGGCTACCGGGACGCGTACGAGCGCGGGGCCGCCATGCCGAGGCAGGAGGCCATGGCCGTGCTCGCCGACGTGCCGGGCCGCCGGGAGGAGCAGGCCTGACCCGCGGGCGGCCGCGCCGCGAGAGCCCTCAGCGCGCCGGATGCCTGGTCAGCGCCGCCAGTACGTCCTCCAGGTCGGGCTGCCGCAGGCCCACCTCCTCGGTGCCGATGCCCGCGCGCTCGAGCCGGCGGACGAGCGCGGCCAGCAGCATCGGGTCAGTGGCCGGCGCGGAGAACAGGCCCGTGTGGCGGTCGTGCGCCGGCGCGGTGCCGGTCAGCTCGGTCAGGATGCGGTCCACCGCGTCCCCGTCCCCGGTGAGGCTCGGACGGACCCGCAGGGACGGGTCGCCGGTTCTCCTCTTGAGCTCCTCCGGCGTCCCGTCCGCCACGACCCGGCCGCCGTCCAGGACGGCGACCCGGTCGGCCAGGCCGTCCGCCGCTCCCGGCTGCTGGGTCGTGAACAGCACGGCGGTTCCCCCGGCCGCCAGCCGCCGCAGGACCGCCCGTACCGTCCGCCGGGCCCGGTGGTCGAGCCCCGTGTCCGGCTCGTCCAGGAGCAGCACAGGGGAGCTGCCGAGCAGCAGCGCCACCCTTTCCTCCCCGTCGGGACCGGTCCAGGTCGGGTCGCCGCGGACGCCGTCGACACGCGCCGCCCCGCCGCCCGTCGGCCACCCCGTGGCCGTGACCAGCTCGCGGACCCGCGCCCCCTCCCGTACGACGTCGTGGCCGCAGACCGCCGCGCGGCCCGCGTCGGGCCGGTCGAGGCCGGCCAGGACACGGAGGACCGTCGTCTTGCCCGCGCCGTGCGGCCCGAGCAGCGCCACGGTCTCGCCGGGCCGCACCGCCAGGTCGACCCCGTCCAGCGCGAGCGTGTCCCCGTACCTCTTGACCAGGCCCTCGGCCCGGACGGCGTACGACATCGTCCCTCCCTCCTCCGGCCCCGGACGTTCCCGACGGGCCGGGTCCGACGATGCCCGGCGCCGCTGACAGACCGCTGACCGCACCTTGACGAGCGGCGGTGTCAAAAGTGCGTACGGACAGGTCGAGCAGGCGTCAAGAGAGCGCAAGTGTGGCTCGAACTCGGCGGCTCGCGGGTCGAACCTGAGCGGACCTGCCACGAAAGGGAACAACCGAGATGGCCGTCCTGACCACCGAGACCGGTGCCGCCCCCAGCGCCGAGGAACCCCCCGATACCGGCGCCCGCCACCGGCTGACCGCTGTCACCGGGCTCGCCGCGCTCTCGCTCGACGCGATGGCATCGGTGGCCTACGGACCCGAGGCGATCGTCCTCGTCCTCGCGGCGGCCGGCGCGCACGGCCTCGGCTTCACCCTCCCGGTCACGCTCGCCATCGCGGGCCTGCTGGCCGTACTCGTCGCCTCCTACCGCCAGGTCATCCGGGCCTTCCCGGACGGCGGCGGCTCCTACGCGGTGGCCAAGACCCACCTCGGCCGGCGCACCAGCCTCGTCGCCGCCGGCTCGCTCGTCCTGGACTACGTCCTCAACGTGGCCGTCGCCGTCACCGCCGGTGTCGCGGCCCTCACCTCGGCCTTCCCCGAGCTCTACGGCGACCGGCTGTGGATCTGCCTGGTCGTCCTCGTCCTGATCACCGCGGTCAACCTGCGCGGCATCGTCGACTCGGCCCGCGCCTTCATCGTGCCGACCGCCGTCTTCATCGGCGCGATCCTCGTCCTGATCGTCGTCGGGCTCTTCCGTGACGCGCCGGTCTCCACGGCCGCCTCCGCCGGTCACCCCTCCGTCCTCGCCGACAACGCCACCACCGTCGGCGCGCTGCTCCTCCTGAAGGCCTTCGCCTCCGGATGCTCCGCGCTCACCGGTGTCGAGGCGATCGCCAACGCCGTGCCGTCCTTCCGCGCCCCCGCCGCCAAGCGGGCGATGCGCGCGGAGGTCGCCCTCGGCGTGCTCCTCGGCGTGATGCTGATCGGCCTCTCGGTGCTGATCTCCCGCTTCGGCCTGCAGCCGGTCGAGGGCGTCACCGTCCTCGCGCAGCTCGCCGACGCCTCCCTCGGCCACAACTGGGGCTTCTACGTCATCCAGTTCGCCACCATGGTGCTGCTCGCGCTCTCCGCGAACACCTCCTTCGGCGGTCTGCCGGTCCTGCTGAAGCTGCTGGCCCGTGACAACTACCTGCCGCACGTCTTCGGCCTGAAGGCGGACCGCCAGGTCCACCGCCACGGTGTCGTCTGGCTCTCGGTCGTCTCCGCCGCCCTGCTGGTCTTCTCCGGCGGCGACACCAACACCCTCGTCCCGCTCTTCGCGATCGGCGTCTTCGTCGGCTTCACGATCGCCCAGACCGGCATGGTGCTGCACTGGAGCCGCGAGCGCGGTGCCGGCTGGGCGGGCAAGGCCTTCCTGAACGGCCTCGGTGCCCTGCTCACCGGCGTCTCCGCCGTCGTCGTCACGGCCACCAAGTTCCACGACGGAGCCTGGCTGATCGTGATCGCGCTGCCCCTCCTGGTCCTCGTCTTCGAGACCGTCCACCGCGCCTACGGCACGATCGGCGAGCGGCTCGGCGTCGGCCGGATCCCCGAGCCGCCGCACCGCGAGCGTTCGCTGGTCCTCGTCCCTGTCTCCTCCCTGACCCGGGTCACCAGCGAGGCACTCACCGCGGCCGTCTCCCTCGGCGACGAGGTCCGCGCCGTGACCGTCTGCCACCCGGAGGCCGAGGACCGCGCCGCGACCGAGGCCCTGGAGCGCGACTGGGCGCTGTGGAACCCGGGCGTCGACCTGGTCAGGCTGCCCTCCGAGCGCCGCTCGCTCGGCCGCCCCATCACCGCGTACGTCCGCGAGCTCGCGCTGACCGAGCCGGACACCCGCGTCACCGTGCTCATCCCGGAGGCCGAGCCCGCGCACCTGTGGCAGCGGCTCCTCCAGAACCAGCGGGGCGCGGTCGTCGCCCACGCCGTCCGGCGCGACACCGACGCGGTGATCTGCCGGCTGCGGTTCCGCTGCTGAGCCCGGTGGATCCGCCGTACCGGGCGGATCCACCGTAAGAAGTCCGTCAAGGAGCCCTCCGCCCGGTGCCGCGTACGCGGCACCGGGCGGAGGCTTGACGTGTACGGACGCGCCCGCACGGAGGTGCACGATGCCCGTTCCGCTCCGGGACACCGCGGCCCTGGCCGCAGGAGTCCTCGCTCCCTTCGCCGCGTCGCTCGTCCTGGTTCCGCTGCGGGACGACGTCACGCACACCAATCTGGCGCTGCTGCTCGTCGTCGTGGTCGTCGCCGTGGCGGCGCTCGGGAACCGCCTCGCCGGTGCGCTCTGCGCCCTGTCGGCCGCCGCCTGGTTCGACTTCTTCCTCACCGAGCCGTACCAGAGCTTCCACATCGAGAACCGGGCCGACATCGAGACCTCGGTCCTGCTCCTGGTCGTCGGCCTCGCCGTCTCGCAACTCGCGGCGCGGGCCAGGACCTTGAAGCGGGTCGCCGTCACGGACGCCACCCACCTGGAGCGGCTGCACGGCACGACCCGCCTCGCCCGGTTCGCCGGTTCCTCCGACGAGATGGTCCGCCGGGTGCGCGCGGAGCTGACCGACGTACTCGACCTCAGCGCCTGCCGCTTCGAGCACGGCTCCCTCATCGGGCGTCCGCCGCGGCTCGACCCGGACGGGTCGGTGAAGGTGTCCGGCTGGATCTGGGACCTGGAACGGCAGGGCTGGCCGGCCGGCGAGATCGAGCTGCGGGCCGTCGCCCACGGCCGCTACCAGGGCCGCTTCATGATGACGCCGGTGCCCGGCTCCGTACCGCCGCCGCTGGAGTCCCGGCTCGTCGCGCTCGATCTCGCGGCCCAGGCGGCAGGGGCGCTGGACGAGGGGCAGGACCACCGCGCCCGTGTGACGCCGGGGCGGTACGGCTGCGGCGGCCTCCGGATGTCTCAGGCGGCCGCGGCGATCCCCGGCAGCGCGGAGACCGCTGCACGGGAGGGGGCACCCGCGGCGTGGTGGACGTACTCGTGGTCGAGCCGGAATCCGGCGGTCCAGGCCAGCAGCCGGCTGGGCCGGTTGTCGCGGGAGCAGCACCAGCTCGCGGTGTGGCCGCGCTCGGTCACATCGGCGACCAGCCGGGTGACGCAGGCGAGCGCGAGCCCCTTGCGGCGCGCCTCGGGCGCGGTCGCGCAGGCCAGGTCCTCGTAGCGGCTGCCGAGGAAGCGGGTGCACGCCACGGTGACGACGCGGCCCTTGTGGAACGCGGCCCAGCCGAGACCGGAGGAGGCGAGACCCACCGGGCCGTCCCAGGTGTCATGGATCCAGGCCATGGAGGGGTCGAGCGCGGCGAGTGCCGGGGCGTCCTCGGCGGAGAGCCGGCGCACCCGCGCACCGCGCGGCACGGACGAGGCGGCGACGGTCACGCGGTGGATGTAGAGCATCCGCTCCCAGGGCGTGATCCTGTCGAACGCGCCGCCGAGCAGCGGCAGGAAGCGGTCCGTGGCTTCGACGTAGTGGTCGGCGAGCGGAGCGAGGTCGGCCGGTGTCAGGGCCGTCGGGTCGCCCGCCAGGAGGGCGTGGTCCCCGCAGGAGACGGCGACCGCCCGGGGCCGCTCGGCGCGGTCGGTCCACCAGCGGCCGTGGCCCGTGGCGAGGACGTGCTCCGTGAGAGCGGCCGTGCCGGGGGCACCGGTCGGGAACGCCCGGGCGGGGGCGGGGGGCTGGTGGGACGGGTGCGGGAACACGGAGACCTCCTTCGGGAACGGGACCTTGGGACGGGACGGGGGCGGCCCGTGTAATGGACGGGCCGCCCCCTGGCTATTCAGCGCTGACCGGCCTTGGAGCCGTGGTTCGCCTTCTTCTTGCGGCGTGCCTTCTTCTTGCGGGCGCGCTTGGACATGGACGGTGTTCCTTTCGGTGGTGCTGCTGGTGCTGCTGGTGGTGAGCTGGTCGTGGAGTCGTCAGGCGGGCTGGCCGACGAGCAGGTCGGCGAGCTTGTTGAGGCGCTTGACCGTGCGCTCCTCGGACGCGGCCGGGGCCGGGTCGACGCGGTGCTCGCGGTCGTAGTAGGCGCCGTTGACGATCTCGACGGCCGGGTCGCAGAGCCGCGCGACGTGCTCCGCGCCCTCGGCCGGGGACACGCCCTCGTGGGCGTAGAGCGGCAGCAGGCTGGTGGTGCAGATGCCCGGGTGGACGGAGACGGCGGTGACGCGCGCGTCGGCGGCGAAGACCGTCAGCGCCAGCTGCGACTGCGCGTACGCGGCCAGGCGGGAGTAACGGCGGGTGCGGTTGGGGTCGTTCCACTGGATCGAGCCCGTGCGGTGCAGCGAGGAGGAGACGTTCACGACCCGGCCGCCCGGGTCGGTGGTCAGGGCCGGCTCGAGCAGGTGCGTGAGCAGGTAGTGGGCCAGGAAGTTGACCTGGAACGCGATCTCGTTGCCGTCGGCGGTCACGGTGTGCCGCTCGGGGGCCGCCATGCCGGCGTTGTTGACCAGGACGTCGAGGTGCGGGTGCTCGGCCAGCACACGGGTGGCGAGCTGTTCCACCTCCTCCAGCCGCGTGAAGTCCGCGGCGAACGCGCACAGTCGGGACCCGTCGACGTCGGCCAGCGTGACGAGCCGGTCGGTGGCGGCGTGGGCCTCCTCGGCCGTGCGGCCGTGGACGAGCACGGTCGCGCCGCGCTCGGCGAGCAGCCGCGCGGTCTGGTAGCCGATGCCGGATGTGGCACCGGTCACCAGAACGGTGCGGGAGGAAAGGTCGGAAACGGACATGACTGGTCAGTCCCTCAAGGGTGAAGAGTGCGTACGGGTACGAAGAAGGGGCGCCGGACCGTGAAGTCACGACGCCCCGAAGGCAGAGTCGGAGAGGTCAGCGGAAGGCTGCGGTCTCCGGACAGCACTCGGCTGCGGTCTGCGGACAGCGGGGCTCACGACGGGACGCCTGATGAGGCGGCCGATCGAGGAGGAGCCATGCGCTGTTCATGGTGTCCATCGAACCCGCGCCGGAGTCCCCGGGCAAGCACGACCCCGTTTCCCTGACGCCCCCCTGACGGAGATTCACCCCAGGCCGGGGATGGTCGAGACCAGGAGATCGATGACCTTGATGCCGACGAACGGCAGTACGAGGCCACCGAGGCCGTACACCGTGAGGTTGCGCCGCAGCAGGTCGTGCGCGGAGGAGGGGCGGTAGCGGACGCCGCGCAGGGCGAGCGGGATCAGCGCCACGATGATGAGGGCGTTGAAGATGATGGCCGAGGTGATCGCCGAGGTGGGGCTGTGCAGCCCCATGATGTTGAGAGCCTCCAGCCCCGGGTAGGCGCCGGCGAACATCGCGGGGATGATCGCGAAGTACTTCGCGACGTCGTTCGTGATCGAGAAGGTCGTCAACGCGCCCCGGGTGATGAGGAGTTGCTTGCCGATCTCGACGATCTCGATGAGCTTGGTCGGGTTGGAGTCCAGGTCCACCATGTTCCCGGCCTCCTTGGCGGCCGAGGTACCGGTGTTCATGGCCACGCCGACGTCGGCCTGCGCGAGCGCCGGGGCGTCGTTCGTGCCGTCGCCGGTCATCGCGACGAGCTTGCCGCCCTCCTGCTCCTTCCTGATGAGGGCCAGCTTGTCCTCCGGGGTGGCCTCGGCGAGGAAGTCGTCGACACCCGCCTCGTGAGCGATGGCGCGCGCGGTGAGCGGGTTGTCGCCGGTGATCATGACCGTGCGGATGCCCATCCGCCGCAGCTCGGCGAACCGCTCCCTGATCCCGTCCTTCACGACGTCCTTGAGGTGGACGATCCCGAGGACCCGCGGGCCGTCCCAGTCGTGCACGGCCACCAGGAGGGGCGTGCCGCCCGCGTCCGCGATGGCGTCGCTCCAGGTGCGCGCCTCCGCCGGCACCATCCCCCCGTACATCTCCACCCAGGCGATCACCTGCGCGGCGGCGCCCTTGCGGATGTGGCACGCGGCGCCGTTGTCCCAGCGCAGGTCGATGCCGCTCATCCGGGTCTGCGCGCTGAACTCCACGAAGCGGGCGTTCGCGAGCTCCCCCTCGGCGGGTGCCCGCAGCCCGTACCGCTCCTTGGCGAGGACCACCACCGAGCGCCCCTCCGGGGTCTCGTCGGCGAGCGACGACAGCTGGGCGGCGTCCGCGAGCTTGGCCTCCTCGACCCCCGGCAGCGGCACGAAGTCGGCCGCCTCCCGGTTGCCCAGCGTGATCGTCCCCGTCTTGTCGAGGAGCAGCGTGTTGACGTCGCCCGCGGCCTCGACCGCGCGGCCCGACATCGCGAGCACGTTGCGCTGCACGAGCCGGTCCATGCCGGCGATGCCGATGGCCGAGAGCAGGGCGCCGATCGTGGTCGGGATCAGGGTCACCAGGAGGGCCACGAGGACGGTCGTGGACGGTCCGGCGTCGGCGTACCCCGCCATCGGCCGCAGGGCCACGACGACCAGGATGAAGACCATGGTCAGCGCGGCCAGCAGGATGTTGAGCGCGATCTCGTTCGGGGTCTTCTGCCGCGAGGCGCCCTCGACCAGGGCGATCATCCGGTCCATGAAGGAGTGGCCGGGGCGGGACGTGACCCGGACGACGATCCGGTCCGAGAGCACCGTCGTGCCGCCCGTCACGCCCGACCGGTCGCCGCCCGACTCCCGGATCACCGGGGCGGACTCGCCGGTGACGGCGGACTCGTCGACGGCGGCGACCCCGTCGACCACATCACCGTCGGCCGGGATCAGCTCGCCCGCCTCGACGAGGACGAAGTCGAAGAGCTTGAGGTCGCTGGCGGCGACGGCGTCCGTCTCCGCCCGGTCGAGATCCGTCCCGTACCGCCAGTGCCGCAGCCGCAGCGCCACGGTGTCCGTGCGCGCCTTGCGGAGCGACTCGGCCTGCGCCTTCCCCCGTCCCTCCGCCACCGCCTCCGCGAGGTTGGCGAAGATCACGGTCAGCCAGAGCCAGGCGCTGATGACCCAGGTGAACACCGAGGGGTCGAAGAGCGCGGAGAGCGTGGTGAGCACCGATCCGGCGCCGACCACGAAGAGCACCGGGTTGCGCACCAGGGCCCGGGGGTGCAGCTTGCGCACCGCCTCGGGAAAGCACTTCAGCAGCTGGACCGGGTCGAGCAGCCCGCCCCGCGCCGAGCGCCGCCGGCCCGGCCGTGGGGTCGGGTTGCGAGGCGGGGCCGAGGGAGCGGACGGTGCCGAGGGCGCGTGCGGGGACGCGGCGGGATGCATCGCGGAGGACCTTCTGAATGGGCCCCGGCGGCCCGCGCGGCGGACGCCCGGGGAGAGACGGCAGGGAGCGCCGTCGCCCACGGCCTGGGGTGCGCGGGGTGACCCGGGCCCCCATGGTCACGGCCGCGGACGTGCGGCGTCGGTCGCTCCCTGAGGGCACGGCCACCGGATGGGGTCGGGTGGCGCGTGCCCTCACGAGCCGGGGACGGTCAGGCCACTGACGTCCCGGGTCGGTGAGCGACCGAGAGGGGAATCTAGCCGCCCGGCAACGCTGCGTACGCGCTCGGGCACCGGAATTGACGGTGCCCTGACGGCGTACGCGGACCTGCGACAAGGGCGCGTCAAAGCGAGCCGACAGACCGTCAGGAGGCCGTCAACGAAGGTCGTTCCGCGCCAGGTGCCGATCCAGACTCGTCGGCACGGGGGATCGGACGGCTGTCCGATCAGGTGAGGTGGGAGGGCGCGTGGCTACCACGACAGGTATCGCGCAAGGTCCGGACTCGACGGCCAGGACCGCCACCGCACCGCCAGGGACAGCCGGACGACCGGCGGGCCGTCCAGGTCCGCGGCCACGAGGGGGCCGCGGTCCGGACGGCCCCACCGGCGTACCCGGAGACCCCGGCGCCCCGCCCGCGCCGCTCGTCGACCGGGCCGTGGCGAGGGGTGCGCGGCGCCTGCGCGCGCTGCGGCACCGCTATGTCGACACCCTGCCCGCCCGGCTGCGCCTGCTGCGCGGCGCCGTGCTGCTGCTCGCGGCCGGCTGCGCCGGGATCCTCCTCACCGCGGGCCTCTCCGCCGCCTCCACCTGGGACGCCGTCGCGGGCCGGCACGCCCCGCGCACGGTGAGCGCGGCCGATCTGAACCTCGCGCTCAACGACATGGACGCCCAGGCCGTCAACATCCTGCTGTCCAACGGCGACGCCGGAAAGGGCAGGCTGACCGAGTCGTACGACAAGGCGCTCAGGCTCTACGACGAGGCACGCGAGTCCGTCAGCCGACAGCTGCGCACCCTCGCCGTCGCGGCGGAGGGCGACGAGCGGGCCCAGCGGACCGTGGAACTGCTCACCCAGGATTTCGCCCGCTACCAGGAGTTCGTCGGGCGCGCCCTGGAGAACGACACCCGCCCCGGCGGCAAGGCCGCCGCCATCGACGACTACCGCACCGCCTACGGCCTGCTCACCGAGCGGATGCTGCCCGAGTCCCGCGACCTCGTCGACGCCAACGACCGGCAGTTCGAGGACGCCTACGGCGCCGAACGCGCGGACCTGCGGACGAACACCGCGCTGTTACTGGGTGTGGGGGCGGCGTTGCTCACCGTACTCGTCGCGCTCCAGTGGTATCTGGCCCGACGCTTCCACCGGGTGCTGAACCCGGGCGTCCTCGCCGCCACCGTCTGCGTGCTGACCGCGCTCGTCCTCGGCGCCCAGGCCCTCGCGACCGGCTCGGAGGAGCTGCGGGTCGCCCGCCGCGACGCCTTCGACTCCGTCGTCGCCCTCTCGCGCGCCCGTGCCATCGCCTACGACGCCAACGCCGACGAGAGCCGCTACCTCCTGGACAAGGAGAACCGCGTCGTCCACGAGGCGGCCTTCCTGGCGAAGTCGCAGAGCCTCTACGGGGTCGAGGGCGTCACCGCCGTCGGCGGGTACGAGCCCGTGCTCACCGAGACCTGGCAGGCCTATGGCCGGGACAACACGGACAAGCGGTTCACCGGCGAGTTCCGCCGTGAGCTGGACAACATCACCTTCACCGGCGAGCGGGACGCCGCCGAGCGGACCGTCGAGGCCTACCTCGTCTACCAGCGGGACGACCGCACCATCCGGTCGCTCGTCGCGGCCGGCCACGAGGCCGAGGCGGTGGCCTTCTGCATCAGCTGGGACCCGGGGGAGTCCAACGCCCACTTCGGTGCGTGGATGGCGGCCCTCGACGAGGTCACCGGCATCAACAGGACCGCCTTCGCGCAGGCCGTGGAGGACGGTCGAGGCGCCGTCGGCTCCACCCTGCCGTGGGCGGGCCTCGCCCTGCTCGCCGCCGCCGCGCTGACCGTCCTGGGCCTGCGCCCGCGCCTCGCCGAGTTCCGCTGAGACCGCCGCGGGGCTCCGCGACGTAGAGGACGCGTAAAGAGCGCAGTGCCCGTCGTCAGGGACGCGTTAACGGCGGCCTTGAGGTGGCCGAAAAGCGCTTTGCTCATCCAGTCCGAGAATCCGTTCTTCACTCAGGAGCTCACGATGGCCGACGTGGCCTTCGTCGTCACCACGATCGCGATCTTCGCGCTGGTGGCCTTCATCGCCAAGGGGGTGGCCAAGCTGTGACTGCCGAGAACATCGTCGGTCTGATCGTGGCCGTCGCCCTGCTGGTCTATCTCGTCCTCGCCCTCGTCAAGCCGGAGAGGTTCTGAGTACGGATATGAGCCCCGTTCTTGCTGGTGTCCTCCAGCTCCTCGCGCTGATCGCCGCCCTCGGCCTGTCCTACAAGCCGCTCGGTGACTACATGGCCCGGGTCTACTCCTCCGACAAGCACCTGCGGGTCGAGAAGTGGATCTACAAGGGCATCGGAGCCAACCCGAACACGGAGATGCGCTGGCCCGCGTACCTGCGCGGCGTCCTCGCCTTCTCCGCGGTGAGCGTCCTCTTCCTCTACCTGCTCCAGCGGGTGCAGGGTTCGCTCCCCGGCTCGCTCGGCTTCGCGTCGATCGACCCGGACCAGGCTTTCAACACCGCCGCGTCCTTCGTCGCCAACACCAACTGGCAGTCGTACTACGGCGAGCAGGCCATGGGCCACGTCGTGCAGACCGGCGGCCTCGCGGTGCAGAACTTCGTCTCGGCCGCGGTCGGCATCGCCGTCGCCGTCGCCCTCGTGCGCGGCTTCGCCCGCTCGCGTACCGGTGACCTCGGCAACTTCTGGGCCGACCTGGTCCGCGGTGTCGTGCGCATCCTGCTCCCGATCTCCATCGTGGGCGCGCTCATCCTGGTCGCCTGCGGCGCCATCCAGAACTTCTCCGGCATCCACGAGGTCGGCCAGTTCACGGGCGGCACGCAGCAGTGGAACGGCGGCGCCGTCGCCTCCCAGGAGGTCATCAAGGAGCTGGGCACCAACGGTGGCGGTTACTTCAACGCCAACTCCGCCCACCCCTTCGAGAACCCGAACCCGCTCTCGAACCTCTTCGAGATCTTCCTGATCCTCGTCATCCCCTTCGCGCTGACCCGCACGTTCGGCCGCATGGTCGGCTCGCTCAAGCAGGGCTACGCGATCCTGGCGACGATGGCCACCATCTGGCTCGTCTTCACCGGTCTGATGATGTGGACCGAGTTCGCGGGCAACGGCCCGGCCTTCGAGGCCGCCGGCGGCGCGATGGAGGGCAAGGAGACCCGCTTCGGCATCAGCGCCTCGGCGATCTTCTCGGTCGCCACCACGCTGACCTCCACCGGTGCGGTCAACTCCTTCCACTCCTCCAACACCGGCTTCGGCGGTGGCATCAACCTGCTGGGCATGCAGCTCGGCGAGATCGCTCCCGGTGGTGTCGGCTCCGGCCTCTACGGCATGCTGATCATGGCGATCATCGCGGTGTTCATCGCCGGTCTGATGGTCGGCCGCACGCCCGAGTACCTGGGCAAGAAGATCGGCACCCGCGAGATCAAGTACGCGGCCTGCTACATCCTCGTCACCCCGGCGCTGGTGCTCTGCTTCACCGCCGCGGCGATGGCCCTGGACACCCCGGCCGACTCGATGACGAACAGTGGCGCGCACGGGTTCTCCGAGATCCTCTACGCGTACACCTCCGGCGCCAACAACAACGGCTCCGCCTTCGCGGGTCTGAACGCCGACACCCAGTGGTTCAACTCGACGATCGGCATCGCGATGCTGCTCGGCCGCTTCCTGCCGATGGTGTTCGTGCTGGCCCTGGCCGGCTCGCTCGCCGAGCAGAAGCCCGTCCCCGCGACCGCCGGCACCCTGCGGACCGAGAAGCCGCTGTTCACCGGCCTTCTGGTCGGCACGATCATGATCATCACCGGTCTGACCTACTTCCCGGCCCTCGCCCTTGGCCCGCTCGCAGAGGGGCTCGCGGCATGAACATCGATGTGAAGAAGCAAGAGGACGCCATGTCCACCGCCACCCCGACGAAGGCGCCGCACGGCGACCTGTCCGCCGGACACAAGCCGGCCGGACGCGTCGGCGGGGGTCTGTTCGACCCCAAGCAGCTGATCAAGTCCTTCCCGGACGCGGTCAAGAAGCTCGACCCGCGCGTGATGATCAAGTCGCCCGTGATGTTCGTGGTCCTGATCGGCTCGGTGGTCACCACCGTGCTGGCCTTCAAGGACCCGGGCGACTGGTTCGGCTGGGCGATCGCCGCCTGGCTCTGGCTGACGACCATCTTCGCCAACCTGGCGGAGGCCGTGGCCGAGGGCCGCGGCAAGGCCCAGGCCGACACGCTCCGCAAGGCGAAGACCGACACGGTCGCCCGCCGCCTCATCGGCAAGAACGAGGAGCGCGTCCCCGGCACCGAGCTCAAGATCGGTGACCTGGTGGTCTGCGAGGCCGGCGACATCATCCCCGGCGACGGTGACGTCGTCGAGGGTGTCGCGAGCGTCGACGAGTCGGCCATCACCGGCGAGTCGGCCCCGGTCATCCGCGAGTCCGGCGGCGACCGCTCGGCCGTCACCGGCGGTACGAAGGTGCTGTCCGACCGCATCGTCATCAAGATCACGACGAAGCCGGGCGAGACCTTCATCGACCGGATGATCAACCTGGTCGAGGGCGCGGCGCGCCAGAAGACCCCCAACGAGATCGCCCTCAACATCCTGCTGGCGTCCCTCACCATCGTCTTCCTGCTCGCCGTCGTCACGCTGAAGCCGTTCGCGATCTACGCGGGCGCCGACGACCAGACGTCGATGATCGTCCTCACCGCGCTCCTGGTCTGCCTCATCCCGACCACGATCGGCGCACTGCTCTCGGCCATCGGCATCGCCGGCATGGACCGCCTGGTGCAGCGCAACGTCCTCGCCATGTCGGGCCGTGCGGTCGAGGCCGCCGGTGACGTCTCCACGCTGCTCCTGGACAAGACCGGCACCATCACGCTCGGCAACCGCCAGGCTTCCGAGTTCGTCCCGGTCAAGGGCACCACCGAGGCCGAGGTCGCGGACGCCGCGCAGCTCTCCTCGCTGGCCGACGAGACCCCCGAGGGTCGCTCCATCGTGGTCCTCGCCAAGGAGAGGTACGGCCTGCGCGAGCGCCACCAGGGCGAGCTGGACGGCGCCGAGTGGATCGCCTTCACCGCCCAGACCCGTATGTCGGGTGTGGACGTCGACGGCCGCAAGATCCGCAAGGGCGCGACCGGTTCGGTCCTGGCCTGGGTGAAGGAGCGGGGCGGCAACGTCTCCGAGGACGCCCAGAAGCTCAACGACACGATCTCCCAGGCCGGCGGCACCCCGCTGCTGGTCGCCGTGGAGGACGCCAAGGGCGCCCGCGTCCTCGGTGTCATCCACCTCAAGGACGTCGTCAAGGAGGGCATGCGGGAGCGGTTCGACGAGCTGCGCCGCATGGGCATCAAGACGGTCATGATCACGGGTGACAACCCGCTGACCGCCAAGGCCATCGCCGAGGAGGCGGGTGTCGACGACTTCCTCGCCGAGGCCACCCCCGAGGACAAGATGGCGCTGATCAAGCGCGAGCAGGCCGGTGGCAAGCTCGTCGCGATGACCGGCGACGGCACGAACGACGCCCCGGCGCTCGCGCAGGCCGATGTCGGCGTGGCCATGAACACCGGTACCTCGGCCGCCAAGGAGGCCGGGAACATGGTGGACCTGGACTCCAACCCGACCAAGCTCATCGAGATCGTCGAGATCGGCAAGCAGCTCCTCATCACCCGGGGCGCGCTCACCACCTTCTCGATCGCCAACGACGTGGCCAAGTACTTCGCGATCATCCCCGCGATGTTCGCCGTGGCCTACCCGTCGCTCGACAAGCTGAACATCATGGATCTGCACTCGCCGCAGTCCGCGATCCTCTCCGCCGTCATCTTCAACGCGCTGATCATCATCGCGCTGGTCCCGCTCGCCCTGAAGGGCGTGCAGTACCGGCCGACGAGCGCGGACAAGATGCTCCGCCGGAACCTCGGGATCTACGGCCTCGGCGGCCTGGTCGCCCCGTTCATCGGCATCAAGATCATCGACCTCCTCATCTCCCTCATCCCCGGAATCGGCTGATCATGAACAACTCCGTAGGAAACGCAGGGCGGCTGCTCTGGGCCGGTCTCCGCGCCCTGCTCGTCCTGACCGTGGTGACGGGTGTCCTCTACCCGCTGGTCGTCACGGGCCTGGCTCAGGTGGCGTTCAACAACAAGGCCAACGGCTCCGAGATCGAGAGCGGGGGCAAGGTCGTCGGATCCGAGCTCATCGGCCAGACCTACAACCTGCCGCTCAAGGACGGCGAGGAGACGTCGGGGCCGGACCTCAAGTGGTTCCAGCCGCGCCCCTCCAACGGTCTGGGCACCAACAGCGTCAACACCCAGTACTCGATCATCCTGTCGGGTGCGACCAACCGGTCGGGTGAGGACGGCGCCGAGCACGACAAGAAGACCGGCAAGGCGTACTGCAAGCCGATCGAGGAGTACAAGACCGAGGACGACCAGGCCTCGCTCTGCTACAAGGTGCTCGCCGCCAAGGAAGCCGTCATCAAGGACAACACGGCGGCCGGCTTCACGCCCAAGGACATCCCGGCCGACGCCGTCACCTCCTCCGGCTCCGGCCTGGACCCGCACATCTCCCCGGAGTACGCGGAGCTGCAGGTCCACCGGGTCGCGGAGAAGAACGGTCTCGACGTCAAGCAGGTCGAGAAGCTCGTCGCCGACAACACCGACAGCCGGATCCTCGGCTTCATCGGTGAGCCGCGCGTCAACGTTCTCAAGCTCAACATCGCGCTCAAGGAACTGACCAAGGGCTGATGGCCTTATCGCAACAGAGAGGGAGTCGGCGGGTCCCAGGGACGATCCCGGACCCGCCGGCTCCCGTCGCACGTGGACGACAAGAGGAAGGCAGCACGCCGATGACCCGGGTGCTTGTCGTGGAGGACGACGCGCAGCTCGCACGAGCCTTGGTGATCAATCTCCAGGCCCGTCAGTACCTGGTGGACGCGGCACCCGACGGTGCCACCGCCCTCCGGCTCGTGGCCGCGGGACAGCCGGACATGATCCTGCTCGACCTCGGACTGCCCGACATGGACGGCGTCGACGTCATCAGAGCCCTTCGCGGCTGGAGCCGGGCGCCGGTCCTGGTCCTCTCCGCCCGCAGCGGCTCCGAGGACAAGATCCGCGCGCTCGACGCGGGCGCGGACGACTACATGACCAAGCCGTTCAGCATGGACGAGCTCCTCGCCCGGCTGAGGGCCGCCACCCGGCGCACGGAGGAGGCCCCGGACCGGCCGAACACCACCCACCTGGTCGTCACCGACGAGTTCACCGTCGACCTGGTGGCGAAGAAGGTCCGGCGCGGCGACCGTGACGTACGGCTCACCCCGACCGAATGGCACCTGCTCGAAATACTGATCGGCAACCCCGGGGTGCTCGTCAGCCAGCGCCGGCTGCTCCAGGAGGTCTGGGGGCCCAGTTACGGGGGAAAGACCAACTACCTCCGGGTCTACATGGCCCAGTTGCGACGCAAACTGGAACGAGACCCCTCGCACCCCCGCTATCTGATCACCGAACCCGGCATGGGCTACCGCTTCGAGGCGTGACCCGGTCCGTCCTCCATCGAAGAAACGGCATCACACCACCATGGGACGCGGAAAGCTCCGTATCTACCTCGGCGCGGCACCGGGCGTCGGCAAGACGTACTCGATGCTCTCCGAGGGGCACCGGCGGGTCGAACGCGGCACGGACTGTGTCGTCGCCTTCGTCGAGCACCACGACCGGCCGCGTACGGAGGTGATGCTGCACGGCCTCGAACAGATCCCGCGCCGCACGATCGCCTACCGCGACACCACCTTCACCGAGATGGACGTCGACGCGGTCCTGGCCAGGAAGCCCGCCGTCGCCCTCGTCGACGAGCTGCCGCACACCAACGTGCCGGGCTCGCGCAACTCCAAGCGCTGGCAGGACATCGAGGAGCTGCTGGCCGCCGGGATCGACGTCATCTCGACCGTCAACATCCAGCACCTCGAATCGCTGGGCGACGTCGTCGAGTCGATCACCGGCGTACGGCAGAAGGAGACCGTCCCCGACGAGGTGGTGCGGCGGGCGGACCAGATAGAGCTGGTCGACATGTCGCCCCAGGCCCTGCGCAGACGCATGGCCCACGGCAACATCTACAAGTCCGACAAGGTCGACGCGGCCCTGTCCAACTACTTCCGCCCCGGCAACCTGACGGCGCTGCGCGAACTCGCCCTGCTCTGGACCGCCGACCGGGTCGACGAGTACCTCCAGGAGTACCGCACCGAGCACCGGGTCTCGAAGATCTGGGGCTCCCGCGAGCGGATCGTCGTCGGCCTCACCGGCGGCCCGGAGGGACGCACCCTCATCCGGCGCGCCGCGCGCCTCGCCGAGAAGGGCGCGGGCGGCGAGGTGCTCGCCGTCTACATCGCCCGCAGCGACGGCCTCACCGCCGCCTCGCCCAAGGAACTCGCCGTCCAGCGCACGCTGGTCGAGGACCTCGGCGGCACCTTCCACCACGTCATAGGCGACGACATCTCCTCGGGGCTCCTGGAGTTCGCCCGCGGGGTCAACGCCACCCAGATCGTCCTCGGCGTCAGCCGCAGACGCTCCTGGCAGTACATGTTCGGGCCGGGCGTCAGCGCCACGGTCGCCCGCGAGTCGGGCCCCGACCTGGACGTCCACATCGTCACCCACGACGAGATGGCGAAGGGGCGCGGCCTGCCGGTCGCGCGCGGCGCCAAGCTCGGCCGTTCCCGGACCATCTGGGGCTGGCTCACCGGCATCGCGGGCCCCGCGCTGCTCACCCTGATCCTCGGGGGCGCGCCCGACATCGGCCTCGCCAACGACGTCCTGCTCTTCCTCGCCCTGACCGTCGCCGCCGCCCTGCTCGGCGGACTCAAGCCGGCCCTCGCCTCGGCGGCTGTCGGGTCGCTGCTCCTGAACTACTACTTCACGCCGCCCATCCACGAACTCACCATCGCCGACCCGAAGAACATGGTCGCGCTCGTGGTGTTCCTGGGCGTCGCGATCTCCGTGGCCTCCGTGGTGGACCTGGCGGCCCGCCGCACCCACCAGGCCGCCCGGCTGCGCGCCGAGGCCGAGACCCTCAGCTTCCTCGCCGGCAGCGTGCTGCGCGGGGAGACCAGCCTGGAGTCGCTTCTCGAACGGGTCAGGGAGACCTTCGCCATGGACTCCGTCGCCCTGCTCGAACGCCGGGAGGAGTCGGACCCCTGGTCCTGTGTCGCCTCCGTGGGCGTGCGCCAGTCCGACCGGCCCGAGGACGCGGACGTGGACATGCCCGTCGGTGACCATCTCGCGCTCGCCCTGTCCGGCCGGGTCCTGCCCGCCGAGGACCGGCGCGTGCTCGGCGCCTTCGCCGCCCAGGCCGCGACCGTACTGGACCGGCAGCGGCTCGTCGGGGAGGCCGAGGAGGCCCGCAAGCTGGCCGAGGGCAACAAGATCCGCACCTCGCTCCTGGCCGCGGTCAGCCATGACCTGCGGACCCCGCTCGCCGGTATCAAGGCCGCGGTCACCTCGCTGCGCGCCGACGACATCGAGTGGTCGGAGGAGGACCGGGCGGAGCTCCTGGAGGGCATCGAGGACGGCGCCGACCGGCTCGACCACCTCGTCGGCAACCTGCTGGACGTCTCCCGCCTGGAGACCGGCACGGTGACCGCCGTCATCCGCGAGACCGACCTCGACGAGGTCGTCCCGATGGCGCTGGCCGGAGTGCCGGAGGGCAGCGTGGACCTGGACATCCCCGAGACGCTGCCGATGGTCGCCGTCGACCGGGGCCTGCTCGAACGGGCCGTGGCCAACATCGTCGAGAACGCCGTCAAGTACAGCCCGGCCGGCGAGCCGGTCCTGGTGGCCGCGAGCACCATGGCCGACCGGGTCGAGCTGCGGGTGGTGGACCGGGGCCCGGGCGTCCCGGACGAGGCCAAGGACCGCATCTTCGGCGCCTTCCAGCGCTACGGGGACGCCCCGCGCGGCGCCGGCGTCGGCCTGGGCCTGGCGGTGGCCCGCGGCTTCATCGAGGCGATGGGCGGCACGGTCACCGCGGAGGACACCCCCGGCGGGGGACTGACGATGGCCGTCAGCCTGCGCATGGCGGAGGGCCTCCCGCTGTCCCGCGCGGAGCTCCCCGCCTCGACGACGATGTAGCCGTGGGCCGGGGCCGAGGCGGTCAGGGCGCCAGGAGGCCCCACAGCAGGACGACGCCGACGCCGCAGACCGTCCCGCCCACCACCATGGCGACAAGACCGTTGCGGACGTTCTCCGGCTGGTACGCGCCCAGCACACTGAAGCAGAGCCGCACCCCGAAGGACAGGCCGAGCAGCCCGGAGCCGGTGATCGCGAAGCCCGCGAGGATCGCGTCCCACTGGGACTCGAAGAGACGCTGGTACGGGCCGGGATGACGGGTGGCGAACGCGTACAGCACCGCGGTCAGCAGGACGGTCGGCAGTGCCACATAGGTGAGGGCGAGGTTCGTGAGCCGTTTCATCGGGACGATCCTCCTTGGATGGGGAAGCGCGACAGGCGTTGGCGTACCGATTTCTCCACCACCGGGTCCCATTTCTCCTGTATGGCGATATGGGCGTACCTCTCCCGTAGCCGGTTGACCTCGTCGAGCATGGCCCGCTCCTCGTGCGCGATCACCAGCAGGCTGGGGCGGACGAACCGGAACCAGGCATCGGTCATCACGCCCAGTGCGCCCGCCGCGACAAGCAGGGGCACAAGTGTCACGGCGATGCCGCCCGTCCCGTCGGCCGTCAGCGCGAGGATCAGGCACACGACGGCCACGCCCGCCGACACCGCACGCGTCCTGCGGCCCAGCCGCAGCCTCGTCCGGGCGAGACGCACGGTCTTGAGTCGCGCCTCGGCCCCCTCCAGGGACTGGAAGAACGCGGCCGTGCGGTCAGCTCGCCCCATGGGACCCGCCCCCGTCGGACGCGATGAACCGCTGGAGATGATGGTTGAAGTGGCCCCGCAACACTCCGATCTGGGAGTCGTCCAGGCGCGAGACGCCGTCGTCGATCCCGGGCAGGAACTCGTGCCGGATCAGCCGTGAGGCCATCGGCAGGACACCGAGCCGCAGCGAGGTCTGACTCCGCAGGTCACGCAGCGAGGCGGCGAACCGCGAGTCGGTGGGTGCGCCGCCCGGGATGTAGTGGTCGCGGGCCTCGTCGAGCCGGTCCCAGTAGAGGTCGCACTTCGAGACCACGACGAGCAGCCAGCGCAGCCGCTTGGCGAGTTCCCCGTCGATGATCGCGTCGGCCAGCACCCGGAAGTCCAGGGACTCCTTCTCCAGGTGCCAGGCCCGCACCGCCTCCTCGTCCACCGGTCCGCCGGCGGCCGCGAGCTCGTCCCGCACGTCGCGACCGTCACTGCGCAGCCAGATCCGGTTGTGCCCCCAGCAGGTCACATGGATGATCCCGTGCGGAGAGGCCTCACCGCGCATGGTGTCGGTGAGGGCCTGTTCGCGTTCCAGTGACAACTGCCCCGGGATCACCGTCACGGCCGTCTGGGTCCGGCGCCCGCCGGCGCGGATGACCGCCTTGTGCTTCTCGATGTCCGGACTTTTCCGGCTGTCGGGGTCCCCCGACCGGATCGCCTGGAGCAGCGCGCCGCAGAGGACGGTCTTGCCCGCCCCCGCCTCACCGGTGATCGACACCGGGTTGCCGGACAGTTTGGGGCCGCCCCGGCTGACCGCCGCGCTCGCGGCCGGCGGCGGCCGGCCGTCGCCGACGCCCTCCCGGATGCTCTCCCAGAGCCCCCGGATCTGGTCCCAGTCGTCGCTCATGAGCGCAGCCCTTCCCCCGACGCGGACTCGACATTCGGAATGCTAGCGAGCAACTGCCGCTCCCGGTGGGCGTGTTGCCGCAACCGCCGCAGAGGCATCACCGCAGCCCCTGTGCCCCCGCCCTTACGCGGGGCATACTGGCGGGACGATGACGAACCGATCCGCGCCCCGGCGCCACCTGTCCACCAGCCCGTTCGCGGCTCCCGCCGATCCCGTGATCAAGGAGTTCGCCGTCGGTGACCGTGTCTCGCACGATCGCCACGGCCTCGGGAAGGTCATCGGCCAGGAGCCGACGGGTGCGCTGCTCGTCGACTTCGGAGCCAGTCAGGTCCGAGTCCTCAGCCCCTTCAAGGGCATGCACAAGCTCTGACGCCCCCGACAGCCTCACCGAAGCCGCCCCGGCGCCAGGTCGTGTCCGGGAAGTGAGCCCCGCCCTTCGGGCGGACGCCCGTACTTCCCGGACGCTCCCAGGCGTCGGGGCGGCTTGCGTTCCGGTGCCTACGATGGGCCCATGTCGTCACGCGAACCGTCCTCAGCTGCGAGCGTCGTGCATCAGCGCACACCGGGCGCCCGTGAGCTCGCCGCGGCGGCCGGGGTCTTCGCCCTCCTCGCGGACCCGACCCGGCTGCACCTGGTCTGGCTCCTGTCGCGCGGGGAGTCCGACGTCACCGCCCTCGCGGAGGCCTGCGGGGCCGCCCGCCCGGCCGTGAGCCAGCACCTGGCCAAACTGCGGCTCAGCGGTCTCGTCCAGCACCGGAAGGACGGCCGCCGCGTCGTCTACACCCTGCCCGACGGCCATATGCGGCGGCTGGTGGTCGAGGCGATCAGCCACGCCGACCACCAGGTGACAGGAGAGCCCTGGCACGACTGAGCCCCTGAGCCCGTCCACGTGTGCGCAATCATGCACATGTCCGCTATGGTGGTCACGACCCCCGGAGCCGAACGAGGGCGGGCCCCATGCTGTCCGTGCTGCGTCACCGCACCTACCGTCGCCTCTTCGCCGCCCAGCTCGTCGCCCTGGCCGGAACCGGGCTCGCCACCGTGGCCCTCGCCCTCCTCGCCCACGAACTCGCCGGCCCCGACGCCACCGCCGTCCTCGGCACCGCGCTCGCGATCAAGATGGTCGCCTACGTCACCGTCGCGCCCCTGGCCGGCGCCCTCGCCGACCGGATACCCCGGCGGGCGCTCCTCGTCGCCATGGACCTCACCCGCGCCGCGGCCGCCCTCGCCCTGCCGTTCGTCACCGAGGTCTGGCAGGTCTACACCCTGATCCTGTTGCTCCAGGCCGCCTCCGCCGCCTTCACGCCGACCTTCCAGGCGACCGTCCCCGACGTCCTGCCCGACGAGCGCGACTACACCCGGGCCCTCTCCCTGTCCCGCCTCGCCTACGACCTGGAGAACCTCTTCAGCCCCGCGCTCGCGGCCGCGCTGCTCACCCTCGCCCCGGCCGGACTGCTCTTCACCGGCACCGCCGTCGGCTTCCTCGCCTCCGCCGCGCTCGTCGCCTCCGTCCTCCTCCCGGTCGCCGCACCGGCCGAGCGCCCGGGCGGCGCGCACACCAAGGCCCCCTCCGGCATCCGGCTCGTCCTCGCGACCCCGCGGCTGCGCGCCCTCCTCGCGCTCGACCTGGTCGTCGCCGCGGGCGGCGCGATGGTCCTGGTCACCACCGTCGTCCTGGTCCGCGAGGTCCTCGGCCGGCCGGTCGGCGACGTCACACTCGCCCTCGGCGCGTACGGAGCGGGCTCCATGGCCGTCGCCCTGCTGCTGCCCCGCGCCCTCGAACGGACCCGCGACCGCACCCTGATGGTCCCCGCCGCCTTCGTCATGGCAGGAGTGCTGCTGCTGCTCCCGGCGGGCGCGGCGGCGGTCCCCGGCGCCTGGGCCTGGCCCGGCCTGCTCGCCGCCTGGCTGCTGCTCGGGGCCGCCTCCTCGGCCGTCCTCACCCCCGGCGGGCGCTTGCTGCGGCGCTCGGCGGGCAGCGCGGACCTGCCCGCCGTCTTCGCCGCCCGGTTCTCCCTCGCCCACGGCTGCTGGCTGCTGACCTACCCCCTCGCGGGCTGGACGGCCGCCCGCGCCGGCCTCGCGACCGCCGCGGGCGCGCTCGGCGTCCTCGCCCTCGGCGCGGCCGTCGCCGCGCTACGGCTCTGGCCGCGCGAGGACCCCGACGCGCTGGAGCACCGGCACCCGGAGCTGGCCGCCGACCATCCGCACCTGGCCGGCGGGGACGGCCGCCGGCACGCACACGACTACCGCATCGACGCCCTTCACCCGCGCTGGCCGACCCCCGTGAAGCGCAGGGTGACCAGCTCGAAGGGGCGCAGGGACACCTCCACCCCGCCGTCCGCCGCCAGGTCGGCGAGGGGGCGTTCCAGGAGATCGCACACCGCCACCGCCGCCCAGCCGAAATCGGTGGTGAGCCGGGTCCGGGCCCGCCCGCCCCGGGACTCATAGAGCCGGACCACCACGTCCCCGCTCCGGTCGTCGGCCAGCTTCACGGCGCTGACCGCGACGCCGTCGTCGTCCACGACGGCCAGCGGCACGACCGCCGCGTCCCCCGGAACCACCCGCTCGGGAAGGTTGATCCGGTAGCCCTCGCGCACGGCGTCCCCGACGGAGGCTCCCGGCACCAGGGCGTGCCGGAACCGGTGCACGCCCTGGTCCGTGTGCGGGTCGGGGAAGCGCGGGGCGCGCAGCAGGGACATCCGGACCGTCGTCGTGGTCCCGCCGTCCTCCGGCCGTACCGCACGGGTCACGTCGTGCCCGTACGTCGACGCCGTCACCAGGGCGACGCCCCAGCCGGGCTCCTCGAAGTGGACGAACCGGTGGTTGCAGGCCTCGAACTTGGCCGCCTCCCAGCTGGTGTTGGTGTGCGTGGGACGGAACAGGTGGCCGAACTGCGTCTCCGCCGCGTACCGGTCGGTGTGCAGGTCCAGCGGGAAGGCCGCCTTGAGGAACTTCTCCGTCTCGTGCCAGTCGACCTCCGTGTCCAGGTCGAGCCGCTTCGCCCCCGCCGTGAGCGTCAGCGTCTGCACGGCGCTCGAGGCGCCGAAGGACCGCGTCACGCGCACGGCCACGGCCCGCGCGCTCTCCTCGGCGAGCACCACCTCGTCGGCGTCGGTCAGGTCCGTGACGGTGTTCCGGTAGAACTGGTCGACGTCCCAGGCGTCCCACATGTTCGGGAAGTCGGGGTGGACCTGCAGCAGATTGGCCGCCGCGCCCGGCGCCAGCGTCTCCCGGCCGGAGGCCAGGTCGACCACCGACACCACGAGCCCCCGCCCGTCGACCGCCACCCGCAGCAGCCCGTTGTCGAGGACGAACCCGCCGCCCGGCCGGACCTCGGCCGCGCAGCCGCCGGACGCCGGCGCCACGACGGCACCCGCGCCACCCGCGGGGACCCCCGCGCGCTCGTGCGGGGCCGCGTTGAAGACCACCTCACCGCCCGCCACCGGGTCGCCGGCCAGGACCCGCTGCGCGCGCCCGATGATGCCGTTCAGCTCCTCGGCGACCGCCGCGTACGTCCGCTCCGCCTCCCGGTGCACCCACGCGATCGACGAGCCGGGCAGGATGTCGTGGAACTGGTGCAGCAGCACCGTCTTCCAGATCCGGTCCAACTCCTCGTACGGATACGGCACTCCGGACCGCACGGCCGCAGTGGCCGCCCACAGCTCCGCCTCCCGCAGCAGGTTCTCGCTCGCCCGGTTGCCCTGCTTGGTGCGCGCCTGGCTCGTCAGCGTCGCCCGGTGCAGCTCCAGGTACAGCTCGCCCACCCAGACCGGCGCGTGCGGATACTCCGCCTCGGCCTTCGCGAAGAACTCCGCCGGCCGTTCCCAGCGCACCCGCGCCGAGCCCTCCAGATCCCGCAGCCGAGCCGCCTTCGCGACCATCTCCCGGGTGGTGCCGCCGCCCCCGTCGCCCCAGCCGGTCGGCGCGATCGAGTGCCGGGCTCGTCCCTTGTCCTTGAAGTTGCGGACCGCGTGCGCGATCTCCTTGCCCTTCATCGAGCAGTTGTACGTGTCGATCGGCGGGAAGTGCGTGAAGATCCGGGTCCCGTCGATGCCCTCCCACCAGAAGGTGTGGTGCGGGAAGGAGTTGACCTGGCTCCACGAGATCTTCTGCGTCAGCAGCCACTTCGACCCGGCCGCCTTGATGATCTGCGGCAGCCCGCCCGCGAAGCCGAAGGTGTCCGGCAGCCACGCCTCCTCGTTCTCGACCCCGAACTCCTCCAGGAAGAACCGCTTCCCGTGTACGAACTGACGGGCCATCGCCTCCGAGGACGGCATGTTGGTGTCCGACTCCACCCACATGCCCCCGGCCGGCACGAACCGGCCCTCCGAGACCGCCTTCTTGACCCGCGCGTACACCTCGGGCCGGTGCTCCTTGATCCACGCGTACTGCTGCGCCTGCGACATCGTGTAGACGAAGTCCGGCTCGTCCTCCAGGAGCGCCGTCATGTTCGCCGTGGTCCGCGCCACCTTGCGGACGGTCTCGCGCAGCGGCCACAGCCAGGCCGAGTCGATATGGGCGTGGCCCACCGCGCTGATCCGGTGCGCCGACGGCTCGGCGGGCGAGGCCAGCACCTCCGCGAGGCGCGAACGGGCCGCGGCCGCGGTGCCGTTCACGTCCTGGAGGTCGACCGCGTCCAGGGCGGCCTCCACCGCCCGCAGGATCTCCCAGCGGCGCGCGCCGTCCACCGGCAGCTCCTCCATGAGCTCGCCGAGCACCTCCAGGTCGATCACCAGCTGCCACACGGTCTCGTCGAAGACCGCCAGGTCCATCCGCGCGAGCCGGTACTGCGGAGTGTCGCCCGCCGTCTCCTTCTCGCCCAACTCGGTCGGCAGGAAGGGGTGGTAGTCCAGGATCACCGGATTGGACGCGGCCTCCACATGCAGCAGCACCTCCTCGCCGCCGACCGCCCGTTCGGCGACCCGCACCCACTGGTTGCGCGGATTGAGCCCCTTCACCGGTGAGCCGTCCGGCAGGTAGACCAGGCCCTCGCACTGGAAGCCGGGCATGTTCGCGTCGAAGCCGAGGTCGATCAGCGCCTCCACCGTCCGGCCCGCCCATGCCTGCGGCACCACCCCGGAGACGGTCAGCCAGCTCGTACCCCAGGGCGCGCCCCAGGCGTCACCCGCGGCGATCGGGCTGCGCGGCGCGGCGATGCCCTCGGCCACCGGCACCGGTTCGTCGGGCGCGGTCCAGATCCCCACCTCCAGCGGGACGGACTCCGGGTGGATCGCGGGGCGGATCCGCTCCTCCAGGACCCGCTTGAGACGGGACTCGGTCAGGGTGCGGTCGTCATGCATGCAAGTCGCTCCATCACGTGAGAGAGAACGGACGAGAGGGTGGTCGTCAGGCCCCGCCGACGTCGTCGACGGTGACCGTCCCGGTGATCCCGCGTGCGCTGAGATGATCGCGGTCCGACGCCCGCGACGCCAGTACGACGGCCGGCCGCGCGCCGTCCGCGGCGAGCCGCATGAACGCCTCGAAGAACGCCCCGCCCGGCGCGCACGTGGAGCGCTTCGGGGCCTCGTCCGGCAGGTCGAGGACGAGCGCCGTCGTCCGTGGCCGCGGCAGGTGGGCGCGGGCCCGGCACTCCGCCACGGCCTCGGCGAGCGCCCGCCCGGCCGGTTTCACCCGCTGCTCGCCCGTCAACAGGCCGAGGCTGTACTCCAGTTCGGGGAAGTCGGCGAGCGAGCGGTCGACATCGTGGGAGCACCACCAGGTGACCCCCCACAGGTCCGGGCAGTCGAGCGCCGCGGCCACCGTCGTCCGGGTGAAGGCGGCGGCCCGGTCCGGCGCGATGTGCGGGGCGGGGGCCCCCACCTCCTGGAGCCACACCGGGCGCCCCGGATCCTCGGCCCAGGCCTTCGACAGCTCGATCAGATACGCGGCGTGCTGCCCGGTCGCGACGGAGTCGGCGCCGTGGCGCTGGGCGGTGCCGTTGAAGACCCAGGAGTGGACGGCCGTCACCGCGCCGACGCGGGCCGCCTGGGCGGGCGTGAAGGGATGGTCGTCCAGGTACCAGGCGGCGTCGTACTCCGCGTGCAGATGCATGCGCCCGGGCGCCCCCCGCTCGCACGCCCCGAGCATGCGCCGCAGCCAGCTCTCGGCCTCGGCCGGGGTGATCCGGTCCGGATCGGGGTGCGGGTCGCCCGAGAACTGGTTGATCTCGTTGCCGAGCGTCATGCCCAGGAAGTTCGGCCGGTCCGCGAGGGCGGAGGCGAGGGTGTGCAGATAGGCGGCCTGACCGTCGAGGACCTCGGGGTCGGTGAACATGTTGCGGCGGTGCCAGGTCAGCGTCCACGAGGGCCGGAAGTCGAAGCTGGACAGATGGCCCTGCAGTCCGTCGACGGCCACGTCCAGGCCTCGTTCGGCCGCCGCGTCGACGAGCGAGACCAGCTGCTCGACCGCGCGCGGCCGGATCAGCGTCCGGTTCGGCTGGAAGACGGGCCAGAGCGGGAAGACCCGGACGTGGTCGAGGCCGAGGGCGGCGATCGCGTCCAGGTCGGCGCGGACCGGGTCGAGGTCGAAGTCCAGCCAGTGGTGGAACCAGCCCTGACTCGGGGTGTAGTTGACGCCGAAGCGAGGGGCGTCGGGCGACGGGGTCATGCGCGGCATCGCATCCTTTGCAGAGGTTGCCCGGGTGGTCATCCCTTGATGGCGCCTTCCTCGACGCCCTTGAAGAAGAACCGCTGCAGCGCGGCGAAGACGGCCACGATGGGCAGGAAGGCGATCATGGTTCCGGCCGCGATCAGCCGGGGGTTGGCGGTGAAGGTGCCGTCGAGGTACTGGAGCCCCACGGTGAGCGTGTACCGCGCGGGGTCGTTCAGCACGATCAGCGGCCAGAGGAAGTCGTCCCACGCGCCGATGAAGGTGAAGATCACCACGACGCTCAGCATGCCCCGGACGTTGGGCAGCCCCACATGGATCAGGCGCTGCCACACGTTCGCGCCGTCCACCAGCGCGGCGGCGTCCAGCTCGGGCGGGACGGCCTGGAAGGCCGTGTACATCAGCAGCACGTTCAGCATGGCGATGGCCCCCGGCAGCGCCACGCCGAGCAGCGTGTCCGTCAGGCCCATGCTCCGTACGGTCACGTACTGGGAGACGATCGTGACCTCCCCGGGCAGCACCAGGGTGGCCAGGAACAGGCCGAGCACGAGCCGCGCGCCCCGGAAGCGCAGACGGGAGAGCGCGTAGCCGGCGAGGGTGGCCCCGACCACGTTGCCGAGGACCGCGATCGCCGCCACCGTCAGCGAGTTGAGGGCGTACGTCCACACCGGGACGGTGTCGGCGACCTGTGCGTAGTTGGCGAGCGTCGGGTCGCTCGGCAGGAAGTCCGGCGTGCGGGAGTACACGTCCTCGCCAGGTCCCTTGAGCGAGGTGGACAGCTGCCAGAGGAACGGCCCGATCGTGAGCAGCAGGACCAGGAGGAGCAGCGCGTAGCGGACCGCCCGCGCCGCGGGGCCGGGTGTGCCGAAGCCCCGTGAGGCTCGTACGGGCATGGTCAGGCCGCCTTCCGGTTCAGCCGGGCGAGAAGCAGCATCGGGCCGATGGTGATCACGAAGAGCAGCAGGCTCAGGGCGGAGGCGTAGCCGATGTGCCCGGAGAAGCCGCGGCTGTACATCTGGATGAGCATGACGACCGACATGTCCCGGCCGCCGGGACCGCCGGTGCCGTGGGAGAGGACGTACAGCTCGGAGAAGACCCGCAGGGCGGAGACCGAGATGAGGACGGAGACCAGCATCATCGTGGTCCGCACGCCGGGCAGGGTCACGTGCCAGAAGCGGCGGACGGCCGACGCGCCGTCGACGGCGGCGGCCTCGTGCAGCTCCCGGCCGACGTTTCCGAGCGCGGAGAGGTAGATGACCATGTAGTAGCCGAGGCCCTTCCACACGGTCAGGGCGATGGCGCTGAAGAGCAGTAGCCAGCGGTCGGTGAGGAAGTCCACCGGCCGGTCCACCAGGCCGAGCTGTCCGAGCATCCCGTTGAGCATTCCGCGGTCGTCGAGGAGCCAGCCCCAGATCAGGGCGACCACGACGGCGGAGGCGACCACCGGGGTGTAGAAGGCGGTGCGGAAGAAGGTGATGCCCGGCAGCTTCTTCTCCACGAGCAGCGCGAGCAGCAGCGGCAACAGGGTCAGCAGGGGCAGGCAGATCAGCAGATAGACGATGCTGTTGATCAGCGCGTCGGTCAACTGCTCGTCGTTCAGGACGCGTTCGTAGTTGGCGAGCCCGGTGAACCGGCCGCCCCCGAGCGGCTTGGCGTTGGTGAACGACAGGATCACCGTGTTGAGGGCGGGCCAGAGGTTGAAGACGAGGAGCCAGACGACGGCCGGCGCGGCGAGCAGCCACGGGGTGAACCAGCGCCGGTGGGTCATGGGGTGCCTTCCGGGTGGGGGTTCAGTCCTGCAGCAGCTGGTTGGCGCGTTCGACCGCGGTGTCCAGGGCTTCCTTCGAGCTCGCCTGGCCGTTCAGGGCGAGCGCGATCTGCTGGTTGACCACCGTCTTGATCGCGTCGTTGGCCTGGACGGGCTCCAGCATCGTGGCCTTCGCGAGCGAGCCGAACGCGGTGACCTTGGCGTCCCCGGCGTTCGTCCCGTCGCTCCGGCTGAAGAACGGGTCGGAGGCGGACGCCTTGGTCGAGGGGAAGATGCTGGTGAGGTGGGCGAACGCGGCCTGGTTCTCGGCGTTGGTGACCCAGCGGGCGAGGGCGAGCGCGGTGGCCCGGTTCTTGGTCGTCCGGGAGACCGAGAGGCCCTGCACGTACAGCGGCGGGGTGCCGATCGCGGGGGAGGAGACCACCTGGGGCGCGAGGCTCGGGTTGTCGGCGGCCAGCGAGGTGATGTAGTTGCCGCCTGCCGTGGTCCAGGCGGCGGTGCCGGAGGAGAACAGCTTGGTGTTGCCCGCGTACGTCTCCGTCAGGACGTCCCTGGGCAGCAGCCCCTCCTTGAAGGCGCCGCGGTAGGTGTCCAGGAGGGCGGCGGCCTCGGGGGTGTTGAAGGTGAAGGTCTTCCCGTCCTCGGACATGAGCTTCACCCCGGCGTTGGCGAAGTCCATGAGACCCGGCTTGCGGCTCATCAGGTAGACCGAGCCCTTCGACTTCTCCTTGACCGTCCTGGCCGCCGCGATCAGTTCGTCCAGGGAGGCCGGCGGCTTCTTCGGGTCCAGGCCGTACCGAGTGAGCAGCGTGGCGTTCCAGTAGTTGACATCGGTGTTGAGGTACCAGGGATAGCCGTACGTGCCCTGGTGGCCGGCGAAGCGGTACGCGGCGGTGCCGCCCTCGACGTAGTCGGCGTCCAGCTTCGGGTCGGCGCCCGCCACGTCGAGCAGCATGTCCTGCTTCACGAGCGGCAGTGCGAAGTCCGGCGGCAGGTTGACGACATCGGGCAGCGTGCCGCCGGCCGCCTGGCTGAGCACCTTCTCGGAGTAGCCGTCGCCCGGCTGGTCGAGCCACTCGACCTCGACGCCCGGGTGCTTCTTCTCGAAGGCGTCGATCACGCCCTCCATGTACGCGGTGAACTTCGGCTTCAGGGCCCAGGTCTGCAGCGAGACCCTGCCCGTGACCTCGCCCCCGGTGTCCGCACCGGCGTCGTCCGATGCGCTCGGGTCGCCGAGGCCGCAGCCCGCGAGGGTCACCGCGGCGACCGCGGCCACGGCCAGTCGTATCCAGTGGCTGCCTGTTCGCATATGAGAGGTCTCCCGGTCTGTGCTGGCGGACTGTGCCGTCGGACGGAACGCATTACTAAACCGGTCTAGCGATGGGGGACTATGCTCCCGCTACACTCCGCTGTCAAGACAGTGCGCGAGACAGAAGGGGCGCCGGGTGGCCAGACCGACGATCGCCGACATCGCCCGCCGGGCCGGGGTGTCCAAGGGCGCCGTGTCCTTCGCGCTCAACGGCCGCCCGGGGGTGAGCGACACCACCCGCGCCCGCATCCTGCGGGTCGCGGAGGAGATGAACTGGCGCCCGCACAGCGCCGCGCGCGCCCTCGGCGGAGCCCGGGCCGGCGCGGTCGGCCTGGTCCTCGCCCGCCCCGCGCGGACCATCGGCCTCGAACCGTTCTTCAGCCAGCTCCTCAGCGGGCTGCAGGCCGGACTCTCCACCCGTGGCACCGCGCTCAACCTGCTGGTCGTCGAGGACACCGCGGCCGAGATCGAGGTCTACCGGCGCTGGACCTCCGAGCACCGCGTCGACGGCTTCGTCCTGGTCGACCTCCAGGTCCGCGACCCCCGCATCCCCGTCCTCGAAGAACTCGGCGTCCCCACCACCGTCCTCGGCGGACCCGGCCGGCACGGCGGCCTGCCGAGCGTCTGGGCCGACGACCGCGAGGCGATGGTCAGCATCGTCGACTACCTCGCCGCCCTCGGCCACCGCCGCATCGCGCACCTGGCCGGGCTCCCGGCCTTCCAGCACACCCAGCGCCGCATCCGGGCCGTACGGGACAGCGCCCGGCGGCTCGGCCTCGCCGACGCGGTCTCGCTGCCGACCGACTTCAGCGACGCCGAGGGCGCCGCCGCCACCCGGACCCTCCTTGCCCGGCCGCAGCGGCCGACGGCGATCATCTACGACAGCGACGTGATGGCCGTCGCCGGGCTCGGGGTCGCCACCGAGATGGGCGTGGCCGTCCCCGGCGAACTCTCCATCGTCTCCTTCGACGACTCGGCCCTCGCCCGCATCGTCCACCCCTCCCTCACCGCGCTCTCCCGGGACACCTTCGCCCTCGGCGAGCAGGTCGCGCGCGAACTCCTCGCCGTCGTCGACGACCCGGCCTCCGCGCGGGACGTCAAGAACCCGACACCGCGCCTCACGGTCCGCGAGTCCACGGCGCCGCCCGCCCCTTGACCCCCTCGACTAAAGCCGTTTAGCCTCCCGCCTCGAAGCATCGCACGCTCGTACCGCCGCACGTCCGTACGCCCAGCACCCCCCACCCCTCCCGCTGGACCGGAGCATCGGATGAGACGACACCTGCCCCTGCTGACCCTCGCGGCGCTCCTCGCCGCCCTGCTCGGCCTCGCACCGCTCACCCCGCCCGCGGCGCACGCCGCGCCCGCCCCGGGGGCGGCCTCCGAGGCCGCACCGGCGGGCGCGGGCGACCAGCCCTACGCCTCGTACTGGCACCCGAACACGATCCTGAACTGGGACCCCGCCACCGACCCCGACGCGCGCTTCAACCGCTCCCGGGTCCCGCTGCGGCCGCGCTTCACCGACCCGGCGCTGAAGGCCAACGCCAACGCCCGCGCGGGCGAGGGAAAGATCGCCTCCCTGGTCTCCTTCGGACCCACCTCGAACAACCCCTCGCAGGGCTCCACCAACCCGCACTACTACGCCTTCGGGCACTGGCAGTACATCGACAAGCTGGTCTTCTGGGGCGGCTCGGCGAGCGAGGGCCTCATCCTCGCGCCGAACGCGACCGTCATCGACGCCGCCCACCGCAACGGCGTCAAGGTCTACGGCACCGTCTTCTTCCCGCCCACCGCCTACGGCGGCCAGATCCAGTGGGTCCGCGACTTCGCCCAGAAGTCCGGCTCCACCTACCCCGTCGCCGACAAGCTCGCCCAAGTCGCCCAGTACTACGGCTTCGACGGCTGGTTCATCAACCAGGAGACGGCAGGCGGCGACGCCGCCCTCGCCACCGAACTGCGCAACGAGATGCGCTACGCCCGCTCCCTCGGCCCCGTCGAGTTCATGTGGTACGACGCGATGACCGAGTCCGGCGCGGTGAGCTGGCAGGACTCCCTCACCTCCGCCAACGACTCGTTCCTGCAGGAGGGCGCGCAGCGGACCTCCGACTCGATGTTCCTCGACTTCGGCTGGAGCGCCTCAGGGCTCAGCAGCTCCCGTACGCTCGCGCGCGGCCTCGGCCGCAGCGAGTACGAGCTGTTCGCGGGCATCGACACAGAGGCGAACGGCTCCAACACCTCCGTCCCCTGGGCCTCGGTCTTCCCGGCAGGCCAGCCGCACGTCACCTCGCTCGGCATCTACCGGCCCGAGTGGACCTTCACCTCCTCCTCGGGGCGCGCCGACTCCCATGCCCGCGAGGCCCGTTACTGGGACGGCGCCAACGCGGACCCCTCGAACACCACGACGACCTCGGCCTGGAAGGGCCTCGCGCACTACGTCCCGGAGTCCTCGGCCATCACCGCCAAGCCCTTCGTCACCTCCTTCGGCGCAGGCCAGGGCGACTTCTACCACTCCGGAGGCGTCCGGGTCTCGTCCACCGGCTGGAACAACCTCTCCCTCCAGGACGTGCCGCCCACCTACCGCTGGCTGGTCACCTCCACCGGCTCGAAACTCACCCCGTCCATCGACTTCGCCGACGCCTACGAGGGCGGCTCCTCGCTACGACTGACAGGCACCCTCGACGCGGTCAACACCGTGCGGCTCTACCAGACGAAGCTGCCGGTCGCCGCCGACACCAAGCTGTCCGTCGTCCTGAAGACCCCGGCGGCAGGCCCCACCCGACTGAAGGCGGCCGTCTCCTTCACCGACGCGCCGACCGCCTTCACCACCCTCGACCTCGGCTCGACCACCACCACCGGCTGGGAGCGCAGGACGCTCGACCTCTCCGCCTTCGCCGGCCGGACCATCGCCCAGATCGGCCTGGAGGCCGCCGGCTCCGTCCCCTCGTACGACATCCGCGTCGGCCAACTCGCGGTCCACGACGGCGCCGTGGACTCCGCCGCCGCCCCGACCGGCGTCACCGTGCTCGGCGCCACGGACACGAGCGCCACCGCCAAGTCCCTCCGCCTGGCCTGGACGCCGTCCGTCTCCGGCTCCGTCCACCACTACGAGGTCTACCGGCGGAACGCCGACTCCTCCCGCACCTTCCTCGGCGCCACCCCCAACGACGCGCTCTTCGTACCCCGGCTCGACCGCGCCGGCACGGAGACGTCGACGACCCTCGACGTGGAGGCCGTCTCCACGGAGTACGGCCGCTCGCCCGCCGCCACCACCACGGTCGCCTGGTCGCCCGGCGGCACCGAGTCCAACCTCGCCCTCGGACGCCCGGCGACCGCGTCCGGCCAGTGCAACGCGAACGAGACCCCGGCCAAGGCGGTCAACGGCACCGTCTCCGGCGGTACCACCGACAAGTGGTGCACGACCACCTCGGCGAAGTGGCTGGAGGTCGACCTCGGTGCGGTCCGCTCCCTCGACCGGCTCGTGGTGAAGCATGCGGCGGCCGGCGGCGAGAACGCGGCCTGGAACACCCGGGACTTCACCCTCCAGGTCCGCGGCTCCACCGCCGACCCCTGGACCACTGTGGCGACCGCCACCGGCAACACGGCGGCCAGCACCACCCACCCGGTGGGCAGGACGGCACGGTACGTACGCCTGGACATCACCCGGCCCACCCAGACCACCGATCCGGCGGCCCGGATCTACGAGGTGGAGGCCTGGGGATCCTGACGGAGGAGCCCCGACACCGTGACCCCCACGCGCCCCGGTACGCCCACGCGTACCGGGGCGCGGCCGACGGGTGAGTAGCCGTACTCATGCCGATCGCGGCCCGCGGCGGGACCATGACCGGACATCGGCGGGCGTCGGAGGGGGCGGCATGAGCAAGGTCGTGGGTGCGTTCGTGGTCGCGGGGGCGGCGGTCCTCGCGCTGGTCGTGGCGTACGCGGTCGGGGCGCCGCCCGGGCTCGTCCTGGGGGTCGGGGCGGGTGTCCTCGGGTTGCTGTGGCTCCTGGTCCTCCTGACCGCGCCCTGGAACCTGTACTTCCGGGCGCACGCCGTCCGGGCCGAGATCGCGCTCAGCCGCGAGAAGGGGATCACGGTCTCCGAGGAGCGCGACGCCGAGGCCGCCCGGATCGCGCGGCTCATGCTGGGGGTCGCCGTCGCCGGGCACGTCCTCAGCGCCGGCGCCGTGGCCCTGGGCACGCTCGCGACCGGGCGCACGGTGGGCTGGTGGTTCGCCGGGCTCTTCGTCCTGAGCACCTTCCTGCGTCCGGCGGGCGCCTGGTTCGCCCAGCTGCGCCGCCGCCTCGGCGTCCTGCTCCGGGACGTCACCCACCCCCGCGACGACGTCGTGGAGCTGCGCGCCCGCGTGGCCCGACTGGAGAGCGGGGCCCAGGTCCTGGAGGGGAAGGCGGAGGAGCAGTACCGCGCCCTCGCCGAACTGCGGCGCACGGTGGACGCGTCGGGCCTCTCCGCGCACCGCAGGGCCGACGACACGGATCGCAGGATCGAGGCCCTCGCGCGCGAGTTCGAGGCCACCGTCAACCGGCTCACCGACAACGAGGAGATCATCGCCGGCCTGAAGGCGTTCCTCAGGCTCCTGCGATCGACCGCCCACGAGCCGGGGCTCCCGGCTCAGGCTCCAGCAGACGCAGCGCCGCCCGCGCGGTGAACTCGGCCTGCCCGCCGGGGAAGAGCAGATCGGCCGCCAGGAACGCCGGATCGTCCGCCGTCGCCGCCACGTACGGCAGCGCCACACACCGCATCCCGGCCGCCCGGGCCGCCAGGGCGCCCGGCGGGGCGTCCTCGAACACCACGCAGCGCGCGGGCTCCACTCCGAGCCGCCGCGCCGCCTCCAGGAAGACGTCCGGCTCAGGCTTGCCACGCCCTACCTCCTCGGCGGAGACCAGCGTCGTCAGATACGCGTCCAGGCCGGTCCCCGTCAGGACGGCCTCGATCGCCGCGCGGGACGAACCGGAGGCCACCGCCATCGGCACCCCGGTCGTGTGCAGGTGTTCCACGAGTGTCCGCATCTCCGGGTAGACCGGGGTCGAGGCGCGCGCCAGCTCCAGATAGGACCGGTTGGTGGCGTCGAGCAACTCCTCGACCGGCGCCCCGATGCCGTACCGGGCACCGAGGATCTCCAGCGACTCGCGCGTCCCGATCCCGATGAAGTCGGTGTGCCGCTCCCAGTCGAAGTCCGTCTCGCCGGCGAAGGCGGTGAGCGTGCGCCGGGTGGCCTCGTAATAGTTCGGCTCGCTGTCCACCAGCGTTCCGTCGAGATCGAAGACGACGGCAAGGGGGTGAGTGCTCATGCGTTCCAGCATCTCAACCGGCGCGTCGCCGCCCCAGGACCGAAGGTCCCGGTCTCCCGTCCGGGTCTCGGTCTCGGGTCTCCGGGTCTCGGTCCCCGGGTTCCGTCCCCGGTGGGCCCCTCCCCGCCCGGTCAGCCCTTCCTGCCCTGGTCGGCCCTTCCGGCCGAACCCCGCCCCACCGCCTCGACCAGCGGCAGCAGCCGGTGCGGCACGCGCTCGCGCAACGCCATCTCCGTACGTGTCCTGACCACGCCCGGGAGCTGGATCAGCCGCTGGATCACGTCCTCCAGGTGACCGTTGTCCCGGGCCACGACGCGGGTCAGCAGGTCCCCGCCGCCCGTGATCGAGAAAGCCTCCACGATCTCCGGCACGGCGGCGAGCGCGTCCCCGACCTCGTCCAGGTGCCCCTGGGTCACCTCGATGTGGACGAACGCGAGCACGGGGTGGCCGAGCGCGGCGGGGGAGAGGACGGGACCGGTCGCCGTGATGACGCCGTCCCGCTCCAGACGGTCGATCCGGGCCTGCACCGTGCCGCGGGCCACCCCGAGGATCCGGGCGTACTCCCGCACGCTGGTGCGCGGCTGCTCGATCAGGAGCCGCAGGATCCGGGTGTCGAGCTCGTCCACCGCCATGGTCCGTTGGCTCCCTTCTGGCCGGATTCGATCTCCGATCACTGTACCAATGGCCCACTCTTCACGGCCCCGGTTGAGCCAGTGGGTGGTCAGGTGTTTCCCTGGGGGAACAGTACGAAGACATGGCGCCGCGCAGGCGCCGGACCGGCGACGAGGCCGGATCCGGACCGCGGCGCCTTTCCCATGTCCTGGGGCCGCCACAAGCAGGCCGGGGCACGAGAAGACGCGAAGAGGGTGTGTGTACGGCAGCGGGGGCGGGTCGACCGTCGTGAAGAAGGGCCGGGCGGCGTGCCGTCGGCTGGCCAGGCTCATGTTCGTGGCCCCCGATCCGGGCCGCGTCCGGCTGCGCGTCTCTTCGCGCGCCGTCCTCGGCATCGCGCTCGCGGTCGCCGCGGCCGAACTCTGCGGGCTCTCCCTGACGGCCTCCATCACCGGCGGCCTCGCCGCCCTGCTCGCGCTCTTCACCGTGGGCGACCCCACGGTGCGCCGCCAGGCCGTGACCACCGCGCTGCTGCCCGCCGTCGGCTTCCCCGTCCTCGCGCTCGCGACCGCCCTGCACGGCGCCCCGCTGCTGCGGGACGCGTCCTGGCTGCTCGTCGTCTTCGCCGGGGTGTACGCGCGCCGCTGGGGCCCGCGCGGGCACGCGCTGGGCATCTTCGCGTTCATGATGTTCTTCGTCACCCAGTTCCTGCACGCGCTGCCCGCGCAGCTGCCGGAGCTGTACGCGGCGGTGGGCCTGGCCCTCGCCGCCTCCGGCACGGTCCGGTTCCTGGCCTGGTGCATCGAACGGCGCGTCCCGCCGCCCGCCGCGCCCGCCCCGCTGCCCGGCAAGGGACTCGACCGGCCCACCACCCGGCAGGCCTTCCAGGCGACCGCCGCGTGCGCGGTCGCGCTCGCCGCCGGCCAGTTCATCTCGCACGAGCGCTGGTACTGGGCCGTGGGCACCGCCTGGTGGATCTTCGTCAACACCGCCTCGCGCGGCGAGACCCTGGTCCGCGGCTTCCGCCGGGTCGTCGGCACGGTCACCGGCATCGCCGCCGGGTTCCTGATCGCGATCCCGCTGGCCGGCGCGCCCGCCCCGACGGCCGCGCTGGTCGCGGTCTGCGTCTTCGGGATCTTCTACACCGCCGCCCTCTCGTACAGCTGGATGATGTTCTTCGTGACCGTCATGGCCGGTCTGCTGTACGGGCTCCTGGGCGTCCTCCACCCGGGACTGCTGGTCCTGCGCTTCGAGGAGACCGCGGTCGGCGCGCTCGGCGCGGCCGTCGGCGTGGCGCTGCTGCCGGTGACCACGCACGCCGCCACCAACGCCTGGATCGAGCGTGCGGTGACCTGTGTGCACGCCTGCACCACGGCCGCCGCGCGACGCCTCGCCGGCGACCCGGCGGCCGACCCCGCGCCGCACGCCGCCGAGCTGGAGGTGCTGCTCGGCCGGGTCCGGCTCTCGCTGGCGCCGCTGGTGCACCCGCTGAGCCCGCTGCGCGCCCGCAAGGCCCGTGCCCGCCGGGTCCTGGCCCTGCTGGACGACTGCGCTCGGGAGATCCGGGGCCTCGCGGCGGTCGCCGCCGACCCGGACGCCTCGCACGACGCCCGGCTCGCCGCCGCCGCGTGGCGCGTGGAAGCCGCCGTCCACGCCCTCGTCCCGCCGGTCCACCCCGCGCGCCTGGTCGGGGAGACGCCCGCCGCACCGGCGGTGGACCGCCACCCGGGCGCCGAGGCCGCGCTCGGCCACCTGCACGGCCTGGAGCGCGCGCTCGTCGAGCTGGCCGCGCCGCTGCGCACGGCACCGAGCGCCCCGCTCGTGCCCGCCGCGTGAGCGGAGGCGGTCGACCGACCGTGCGGACCGAAGCCGCGTGATCCCCGTGGCGTGATCGCCACAGCTTGATCCAAGTTGGTCTAGACCGCCTGCTAACGTCAGCCCCGACGACGGGGCCGTCGGCCGACCGCCCCGGTGGAGAGGGGAGACGCCATGGGCGGTACGGACACCGGTCGAGCGGCAGGGACACGAGCCTTCATCGGCTCGTTCACCTCGGCGGGGGGCCGGGGCATCCTCTGTGCCGACGTGGACCCGGAGACCGGCGCGCTGACCGTCACCGGCGCGACGGACGCGCTCCCCGACCCGTCCTACCTCGCCCTCGCCGGCCCGGTCCTCTACGCCGTCTCCGAGACCGAGGAGGGTGCCGCGGCCGCCTTCGACGTCTCCGGGGCCGCACCCGGGCAGCTCGGCGCGCCCAGGCCCGTACGCGGCGCCGCCCCCACCCACCTCGCCGTCGCGCCGGGCCACGTCCTCACCGCCAACTACACCTCCGGCAGCGTCAGCGCCCTCCCGATCGCGGCGGACGGCTCCCTGGGCGCCGCCGACGCGGTGCTGCAGCACGAGGGCTCGGGGCCCGTCGTCGACCGCCAGAGCGGCCCGCACGCCCATCAGGTCCTGGTCGCCCCCGGCGGGCGCTGGGCGACCGCGGTGGACCTCGGCACCGACTCCGTACGGATCTACGCCCTGGACCCCGCCACGGGCGCGCCGCGGCCGCACGGCGAGACCGCGCTGAAGCCCGGCACCGGCCCGCGCCATCTGGCCTTCCACCCGTCCGGCAGCCACGCCTACGTCCTGAACGAGCTGGAGCCCACCGTCACGGTCTGCCGCTGGGACGGCGAGGCTGGCCTCCTGGAGCCGCTCGGGGAGGCCCCTGTCGTCGCTGCGGGGACCCCCGGCCCCAGCTACCCCTCGGAGGTCGTCGTGGCGCCGGACGGCCGCTTCCTCTGGGCCGCCGTGCGCGGCGTCGACACCCTCGCCGTCCTCGCCCTCGACCCGAGCGGCGAACGGGCCGAGTTCCGCGCCGCCGTGGACTGCGGCGGCCACTGGCCGCGCGACCTGGTGCTCGACCCCTCGGGGCGGCGGCTCTACGCGGCCAACGAACGCTCCGGTGACGTGACCTGGTTCGACGTCGACCCGGAGACAGGGATCCCGCGCCGCGCGGGCGCTGTCGAGGCCCCGGCGGCCTCCTGCGTGGTCTTCGGCTGACCGGCCACCCGCCGTACGCCCGAGGGCCCGCACCGGACGTCGTCCTGTGCGGGCCCTCGGGCATGTCCTGCCGCTCAGTGCGTGGGGGCACCCTGCGGCTGCTGCGGGGCGATGCCCAGCGCGGCCGTGTACTGCGAGAGCACCAGCTTGCCGATCGCCGGGTAGGCGCCCAGCGGCTCCGCGGCGGCGCAGCCCGCCTCCTTGGCGGCGGCGTCGAGCAGGCCGTCGGCCAGCTCCGGGCCGATCAGGTACGGGGCGAGCGCCAGCTGCTCCGAGCCGGAGCCACGCAGCTGCTCGGCGATCGCGGTGATCGAACCCTCCTGGTCGAGGGCGGCGGCCATGACCGGGACGGCGAGGCGCGCGGCCAGCAGCATGCCGGTGATCCCGGCGGCCTGCACGGCCTCCTCGCCGCCGACCGTGGCGAGCACGATGCCGTCCGCCGCCGTGGCGACCGTGAAGAGCCGCGCGCGGTCGGCGCGGGCCAGGCCGGCCTCCGACAGACGCACGTGCAGGCCTTCGGCGAGCAGCGGGTGCGGTCCGAGGACGTCCGTCAGCTCGGCAACGTTGCCGCTGTCCATCACGGCCTGCCGGATCCGCCGCATCAGGGCGCTGTCCGGGCCCGCGAGCAGCGGCACCACGACGGCGGACGGGCCCTCGGGGGCGCTGACCTCGCGGCCGGCGGCCACGGCCAGCTCGTACCGCTCGGTGCGCAGGGTCTCGGAGCGCGCCAGGACGCTTCCGAGCGTGGGGTACTCGGCGTCGTCACCGTCCAGGTAACCGATCACCGCCTCCAGGCCGGGCAGCTCGGAACGCGCGATGCTCACGACCTCTTCGGCCAGCGAGCGTATGGCGGGCGACGGCGCACCGGGGACGGCGAGCACCAGCGCGGGAGCGCCCTCGGGCGCCGCCACGGGTTCGGGGCGACGGTGCCGTCCGGGCTGGCGGGGTCGCGGCATTCGTACAGGCAGGCCGGAAGCGGGCCCAGTGGGGGAGCTCATGCGGCCGCATGCTACTGGTTTTGCCCGCCGCGCAGTGCGGTGAGGTGCGGCTGAGCGTTATCTGTCCCTCTTTGTCCGAACCGCGAATTACGTGGCCACATGCAACAACTTCGGCTCCACCGGCAGCCGTAGCGAGTCCGTGGCCAGCGCCGCCGCGAGCGCGAGCGCACCGTCGAGCGGATCCCCGGCCGCCGACGTCTGCCGGGCGTGCGGAAGTTGTCCGGCCAGTTCGGCCCCGAGCGGTACGAGCAGCGGGTCGCCGAGCTTGAACAGGCCACCGGTCAGGGCCACTTCGTACGCCCCCGGGGCCGGGCACACGGCGGCCGCCGCCTCCGCCACGTGCGCGGCGGCCCGCCGCAGGACGTCGCCCGCCACCGGGTCGCCGCCGGCGGCGCAGCCGGCCACGTCGGGCGCGAACGAGGCGAGCACGGCCGGCCGGTCGGTCCGCGGGTACAGCGCGGCCGGCAGCCCGGCGGCCGGACCGAACCGGGCCTCGGCGCGGGCCAGCAGTGCGGACGAGCCGCCCCGCCGTCCGTCGTACGCGCGCATCGCTGCCTCCAGGCCTTCCCGGCCGATCCAGGCGCCGCTGCCGCAGTCGCCCAGGAGGTGGCCCCAGCCGTCGGCCCGGCGCCAGGCCGTCAGGTCCGTGCCGAGGGCGATCAGTCCGGTGCCGCCCGCCACGACCGCACCGGGCCGCTGCCCGAGCGCCCCGGCGTAGGCGGTGACGGCATCGGCCGCGAGCGCCAGCGACCGTACCCCGAGGGCCTGTTCGAGCGCGCCGGGCAGCACCGCCCGCAGCTCCTCGCCGAGCGTCGCCATCCCGGCGGCGCCGATGGCGAGGGCGAGGACGGGCCCGTCCCCCGCGCGCTCGCGCAGCGCCTCGACGGCGGGCAGCACCTGCCCGAGCAGATGGGCCGCCTCGATCCCGCCCGGGCCCGTCCGTACGGGCTCGCGGGACGTCACTGTCCCGACGGCCCGCGCGTCCGCGGCGCGTGCCAGGGCGATCCGCAGCCCGGAGCCGCCCGAGTCGACTCCGACGACCCAGCCTTCGCGGGCCCGCGACGTACGAGGTGACCCCATGGAGCGGCTCCGGGAGGTAGGGGAGGTGAGGACGGCAGGCTATCCCGGGAGAACCCGAGCGCGGCGGGCGGTCGTTGCCGGGTTCAGGAGATGTCGGTGTGCGCCACTAGAGTGACGTGCTGTGGCAGCTCAAGCATTGAACGAACTGGTGGAGCCCGGCTGGGCGGAGGCGCTGAAGCCGGTGGCAGGGCAGATCGCCGCCATGGGCGACTTTCTGCGCGCGGAGATCGCGGCCGGCCGGACCTACCTCCCTGCCGGCCCGCACATCCTGCGCGCCTTCCAGCAGCCCTTCGACGAGGTGCGGGTGCTTGTCGTGGGCCAGGATCCCTACCCGACACCGGGCATGGCGATCGGGCACAGCTTCGCCGTCTCGCCCGACGTGCGTTCGCTGCCGGGCAGCCTGGAGAACATCTACCGGGAGCTGCACACGGACCTCGGACTGCCCCGTCCGTCCAACGGCGATCTGACGCCGTGGACCCGGCAGGGCGTCCTGCTCCTGAACAGGGCGCTGACGACGGCCCCCCGCAAGCCCGCCGCCCACCGCGGCAAGGGCTGGGAAGCGGTCACGGACCAGGCCATCCGGGCCCTCGCCGCGCGCGGGAAGCCCCTGGTCTCGATCCTGTGGGGCCGCGACGCGCGCAACCTCAGGCCCCTCCTGAGCGACCTGCCGGCCATCGAGTCCGCCCACCCGTCGCCGATGTCGGCGGACCGCGGTTTCTTCGGCTCACGCCCCTTCAGCCGTACCAACGAGCACCTGGAACGGATGGGCGCGCAGCCGGTGGACTGGCGGCTGCCGTAGCGGAGCGGAGGAAGGGAACGACGCCCATGCCGAGCATCCGTCGCGGTGACGCGGGCCCCCTGAGCGTCCTGAGCACGCCCGCCGTCCCCGGCGCGGCCGTCCTCCTCCTGCACGGCGGGCGCTCCGAGGGCCTGGAACCGCCGCCCGCGATCAACCTTCCCGCGCTGCGCATGCGCCCGTTCGCCACCGGCATCCGCCGGACCCTCGCCGACCGGGACGTGCTCGTGGCGATGGTCCGCTACCGCCACCGCGGCTGGAACGGGGCGCGTGCCGACGCGGCCCAGGACGCCGAGGCCGCCCTCGCGGCCCTGGCCCGGTCGGCCGGGGACATCCCGGTCGTCCTCGTCGGACATTCCATGGGCGCCAGGGCCGCCCTGCGCGCCGCGGGGCACCCGACGGTCCGGGGCGTGGTCGGCCTGGCGCCCTGGTGCCCGCCGGGAGAACCCGTCGACCACCTCGCCGGCCGGCGGATCCACCTGCTGCACGACGAGGCCGACCGTGTCACCTCCGCGGCGGAGTCCTGGGAGTTCGTCCGCCGCGCACGGGCGGGCGGATCCGAGGCGACGGGGACCGCCATGCCCCGCGGCGGGCACGCGATGCTCCGCGGCGCCGCCGACTGGCAGCGCCGCACCACGGAGCTCGTCGCCGAACTGCTGGACACCCCACCGCCGCGCACGCGATCCGGCGGACAGGAGCGGACCTGACGTCTGCCCCGCCGGCTCAGCGGGGCAGCGAGTCGAGGACCGGAACCACCAGGTGCTCCCGCACGGCCGCCACCGGGTCCGCCCCGGGACCCAGGGCCGGAGCCGAACCCACCGCCGCGCGGGCGGCGAACCCGGTGTCCAGGTGTGGCATACGGACGTCAAGGACCGTGACGCGCTCACGACGGGCCTCGCGCCCGGCCACGCCGAGCCAGGCGGCGAGCGCCGTCTTCGCCGCCGCGTAGTCGGCCATGCCCCGTGCCGGGCGGTCCACGACCTCGCCCGTCACCACGGCCACGACGCCACCGGGGGACATCATCCGCAGGGCGCCCCTTGCGACCGCCATGGGCGCAAGGGCGTTGACCGTGAACACGTGCTCGGCCGACGCGTCCGACACCTCCGCGGCGGAGCCGAACCCCGCCACGCCGATGGCCACCACCAGCGCGTCGAGGCCGCCGAGCGCCGCCTCGGCCCACGCGGCCAAGCGCGCGCAACCGTCCAGGTCGTACGCGTCGAACGAGCGCCAGGGCCGCCCGCCGAGAACCGAGGCGCGTTCCTCGAGCCGCGCACGGTTCCGTCCGGCCAGGGCGGTGGCGGCGCCCCGCCCGGCCAACTGGCGGGCGGCGAGACCGCCGATGTCACCGGTCGCGCCGACCACGAGGACCCTTGTGCCGCCGACGCCCATGCCCGTACTCCTTCGCGAGGTGCCGCCACCTCCCCTTCGCCCGGCAGGCCCCCCACGGATGCGGCACGCCCCGCCACGCGGTCACGGTCACCCGGAAGGCAGCGCGATCACCGCCAGGGGCGTGGACGTCGGCTGCGGCGAGCCGCCCGCCGGCTCCAGCGTGATCCCGACGGCTTCCGCGCCGTCCGTCCGGCCCGACAGGAGTGTCGTGGAGGCCGTGACACCCGTGGGCATGAGCCCCGCGGAGCGCATCGTCCCGTGGTCGTCGTACCAGAGTTGGTAGACCTTCCCGGCCGGCGGCGGAGGCATCGAGGACGCGGCGAACGCCGTCCGGTTCAGCGACGGTGAGTGGACGACGGTGCCGACGGCGTCACCGATCCGCGCCGTCGCCATCCGCGCGTCCGGCGCGGCGAGGACGGCGGCCAGGTCGGTCGTGGCGCTCTGCGCCTGGCGCGCCGCCCGTTCCGCGTCCTCGGCCCGCTCGTACTGCCAGACCGCGACACCGCCGAGGGCGACCGTTCCGACGAGGGAGGCGGCAAGGGCCCACCGGGGGAGCAGCCGCAGCGACCGTGCCCACGCGGCACCGCCGGCGCCGGATGTCGTCCGCGGCGGCTCCTGGCGTACCGTCACGATCCGCCGCAGCACCGCGGACCGCAGCTCGGGACCGACGGACTCGGCGACGGCCCGCCCCAGATGGGCCGCCGTCTCCGACAGTTCCCGTACCTCCTGGGCGCAGGAAGGGCACTGGGTCAGGTGCCGCGCCACCGCCTGCCGTTCCTCCTCCGTGTCGAGCGCGTCGAGTACGTAGGCGCCGGTGAGCGTGTGCAGGTCGTCGACGGTCATGCCGTCACCCCCAGACAGTCCCGGAGCCGGATGAGCCCGTCGCGCATGCGTGTTTTGACCGTGCCGAGCGGCAGCGAGAGGAGGTCGGCGACCTCCCGGTAGGTCAGGCCGCGGTAGTACGCGAGGGTGACCGCCTGACGCTGGCGTTCGGTGAGCCCGCGCAGACAGCGCCGTACGCGTTCGCGGTCCAGACGGTTCTCCACTTCCTCGACGACCTCGTCATAGGCGGGGGTGTGGTCCAGCAGAGCGACCCGCCGCGCGCGGTCGGACGAGGCCTGCTCGGAGCGGACCCGGTCGATCGCCCGACGGTGCGCCATGGTGAGGGCCCAGCCGAGGACCGAGCCGCGCGCCGGGTCGTAGCGGGCGGCGGAGCGCCAGACGTCCACCATCACCTCCTGCGCGACCTCCTCGGACTGCGCGGGGTCGCGCAGCACGGCACGCACCACGCCGAGGACGGGCCCCGAGACCTCGTCGAACACGGCCGCGAACGCCTCCTGGTCGCCGCGTGCCGTCCGTTCCATGAGCTCGGGCAGCTCGGCACGTGGCGGTGGCTCCCGGCCCTCTGCCACATCCGCGTTCCCTCTCACCGTCTGCCCTCCCGCATAGTCCTGCCTACGCAGGTGATTCGGAGCGGTCGGACCTACGGATGGGTCCGATGCGGACGCGGATGCGGGCGTGTTCAGCGCTCGGGTGCGCGCACCGCCGCCAGCTCGTCGTTGAGCGCGGACAGGAACCTCAGGGCGGTGGCCAGTTCCCGGTCGTCGAACCGGTCCAGTGCCCCGGCGGTCGCCTCGGCCAGCGGAAGGAAGTACTGCCGGGCGACGGCGCGGGCGCTCTCCACGTAGCGCACGTGCACGACACGACGGTCCGTGCTCTCCCTCGACCTGCGGATGTGGCCCGCCTTCTCGAGCCTGTCGAGACACGCGGTGACCGCCCCCGAAGTCAGCCCCAGCTGCTCCCGCAACCGGCCGGGTGTCAGGGGCTGCGGGCTGTCGAGGATGATGCCGAGGGCCTGTACGTCCGTCGGGTGCAGGCCCTGGGCCAGCGCGAAGCCGTGCACGAGCCGGCTCATCTCCCCGTGCGTACGGCGCAGCGCGACCGCGAAGCTCTGAAGATCGCCCGTCGTCCGCCCCGGGGGCGGAGTCGTCTCCTCGTCATGTGTACCGGCCACACGATCAGCCTACGCGCCGAAGACATGACCGGTTCACCGGCCGGCGCCCACGCCGGTCGCGTCCTCCCGGGCCCGACGGGTCACGCGGCGTAACGTGACCGCGTCGGATCGGCGACGAGGGTGGACCGAGGAGCGATGACGGGGATGCGCGGGACCGTCGGCGAGGCCGTGGACGTGGTGGTCGTCGGTGCGGGTGTGGCAGGCCTCGCGTGCTCGGCCGACCTGCTCGCCGCGGGACTGACGGTGCGTCTGCTGGAGGCCGGGGACGCCGTGGGCGGGCGGATGCGGACCGACCGGATCGCCGGCTTCACTCTGGACCGGGGCTTCCAGGTGTTCAACACCGCCTATCCACAGGTCAAGCGGCGCCTGGACCTTCGGGCGCTCAGACTGCGGCCCTTCACCGCGGGCGTCCTGGTGCGCACCGCCGACGGGACACGCCGGTTCACCGATCCCACCCGTCGCCGCCGCGGGAACGGCGGGCCGCTGCTGCCGGTCGAAGGCGTCTCGGCCCGCGACCTGGCCGCCCTGGGCGCGCTGTCCGCCCGCGACATGCTGGCGCCCGCCTCGTGGCTGCGGGGCCGTGGCGCGGACACGACCACCGCGACCGCGCTCGCCGCCGCGGGGCTCTCGTACGACCTCGTGGAGAGCTTCCTGCGGCCCTTCCTCTCCGGGGTGTTCCTGGAGGACGACCTGGAGACATCGGCGCGCTTCTTCCATCTCGTCTGGCGGAGCATGCTGCGGGGCACCCTGTGCCTGCCGGCCGACGGCATCGGCGCCGTCCCGGCCCAGCTCGCCGCGCGGCTGCCCGACGGTGTCCTGCGCACCGGAGCCCGGGTCGCCTCGCTGACACCCGACGGCGTGGCCCTCGCCGAGGGCGGCGGTCTGCCGGCCAGGGCCGTCGTCGTCGCCACCGGGCAGAGCGCCGCGGGCGAACTCCTGCCCGGCCTCGACGTACCGCGCGGCAGGACGGTGACCACCCTCTACCACGCGGCCCCGAGGTCGCCCCTGACCGAACCCACGCTCCTCGTCGACGCGCGGCGGCGGTTCCTGAACACCTGTGTCCTCACCGAGGTCCACCCCGGGTTCTCCGGCGACGGCCGGGCGCTCGTCTCCACCTCCGTCCTGGGCACCCCAGGACCCGCCGAAGTGGCCGACGTCGAGGCGGCTCTCGGCGAGGCGTACGGCGCGGACGTGACGACCTGGGAGGCCGTGCACAGCGTCACGGTGCGCGACGCCCTTCCCGCGATGCCGCCACCGCTCGTCCTGTCCCGCACCACACGCGTCGGCCCCGGCCGCTACGTCTGCGGCGATCACCGGGCGACCGGCTCGCTGCAAGGCGCCCTGGCCTCCGGGGCACGAGCCGCCCGGGAGATCCTCGCCGATCTGGGACGCGGCACGGGCTGAACGAGTGCGGAACCGGCTGGGCGCGCGCCCGGAACCGGCTGGGCGGCCCCGGCCCCGGCCGAACGGACCCAGCCCCGGCCGAACGGGCTCTGCACCGGCCGAGCGGGCACGCGCGGCCGTGTCCTGTCGCCACCCGCGCGGGGGCCCCTCCGGTCATCTGTCGGAGGTGACCGGGCTCCCGGCCGGATCGTTGGACGGTCATGTCGTCCGACGCCGACCAGATCACCGCGATATAGCCCCCGTCGCCGCCCCGCCCCCGGCGGCACGACGCCGAGGCCGTGCTCGTCGAGCACTACCCCCGACTCCTCAGGCTCGCCTACCTGATCCTCCCGCCCGCCCTCGGCCGGCACCGTCGCGTGCTCGCCGCCCACGCCCTCGTACAGAAGAGCCTCTCCGGAGCGCGGCCCGCGCGTGCCCGGTCACGGGTGCCCGCACAGGCCGCCGACTCGGCCCAGGTGCGGGAGTGGCTCCGGGAGCGGGTGCTGTCCGCCGCGCTGCGCGCGGCCGCCCACCCCCGCCCCTTCCCCGTACGGCCCCTGCTGCCCACGGTCCTGGGACTGCGGCTCTTCACCCGGGCGGGCGGGGACGGCGAGTTCGCCCTGGACCGTGAGCTGGCCCGGGTGTCCGCGGACGTACGGGCGGCCTTCGCCCTGCGCGTCCTCGAAGAGGAGAACGCCCGGTCCGCCGCCGCTCTGCTCGCCGCGGCGGGGGTACGGGAACCGGCGCAGGCCCTCCACGCCGCCCAGCATCTGCGCTCCGTCGTCGGAAGCGATGCCGAATCGCTCCTGCACGGAGCCGAGTTCGACCCGTGCACCGTACAGACGCGGCCCACGGACCTGCTGCGCCGCCGCCGGCGCACCCGCCTCGCCGGACTGGCCGCCGCCCTGGTGCTCGCCACCACCACGGCCGCGGTGCTCGGCACGCGCGCCGAGCCGACCCCCGGCACCGCGGCGGCGCCGGGCCCGGCCGCCGCCCTCGCCCCGGTGACGGACCCCGGGCAGCTGGTCCGGGCGCCGGCGGAGCTGTGGGCCGACACGGCCCGCGTCGACCTCACCGCCTGGCCCGCGCGCGGCACGAGGACGACCGACGAGGCACTCCTGGCCCGCGCGCTCGACGCCTGGGCCCGGGGCTCCCTCCCGCACGGCAGCGGCGAACGCGCCGGCCCCCGCCTGACGGCGACGCCGGGAACGCCGACGTCCCCACCGGTCGCACCGCCACGGCTGCTCTACGCGGGAGCCGTCGACGGGGCCCTGGTCGTGCTCCTCCACGACGACCGCAGGGTCGTCCGTTACACCGAGCCGAACACCCCCGGGGAACCGGCCACCTTGGAACTCGCCCACGCCGACGACGCCGATGTCACCACCGGCGCGGCCGTCGTCCTGAGCAGGTCGGCGGGTGGGGCGCGGTTCCTGCTCGCACCCTGGATCGACCGGAGCGCCGTACGGGACCTCCGGCGACCGGACCTGCCGGCCGCAGCGCTGGCGGCCTCCCCGGACGGGGTCACCGCCCCCGTGCCCCAGGTCACCGGCGACTGCCGTCGCGTGCCCGCGCTCGAACTGCGGTCCTCCACCCGTATCGTCGAGGACCACTCCTTCCTCCTGGCCGACCTCGGGGAGCTCACTCCCGTCCACCTGACCTGGACACCCGTGCCGGGTCCTGGCGTTCCGGCGCGACAGCCCCGCGAGGCGACCTCGCGGGCGGGGCTCGGCGCCTGGGAGGGATCGGCCTGCGCCCTGCCCGCCCTGCGGCAGAGCGGCGTACGCGCGGTCAATCGTTGGGAGTTCGCCCGCCAGAGCCTCCCGGAGAAGAGCGGATCGGCCACCTGGACGTGCCTGCGGGCGGAGAACTGGCAGGGGCGCGCTCGGGTGACGGTGGCCCTGGAGCCGGCGACGGGGGCCGGCCTCCCACTGCGGGGTCCACGACCCGCGCCGGCGGACACGGCCGCGTGCGGCAGGTTCGGTCAGCACATGCTCGCCGGCACCTTCTGGACGGCACCGTCCGGAGCGCGCTACTACCTCGCCGCGGGCAGCCGTCACCTGACCTCGGTGACGGTCGGGGGCGCGGTCTCCGGGACCTCGCGGGGGCCGGTCCTGGCCGTGCGGGCGGCCGGGGACGGACCGGTACGGCTGACCGGCACGCTGCGGGAAGCGGGCGAACTCCAGGGGTGGGGCGAGCGGCTCGTTCCCGCGCCGCCGCCGGAGTGACCGGGGGGCGGACTCGCCGTGTCCGTCCGGCGACGTCAGGTGGCGAGGAGGCGGCCCGGCCGACGCGCCGGCACATCGCTGCCCACTCTCCTCATCCGATCGGGGGTGTGGCGTCGAATATCAGCCGAGACGTATTTCCCGCCCATGGCCGAGCCCGTCCCCGGTTCGGACCCAGGAGGAGGAAGCATCATGAGCACCTCGCATTTCGCGCGCCGCGCGGCTGCCGCTGCCGCCGCCGTCGTCCTTCCGGTGTCTTTCGGCGTCCTGGCCCCGCAGTCCTTCGCGGCCGCCCACGCGGACGGGCCGTTCGGTCCCGGCTGTGCCGCCTTGCCGACCAGTGGTGAGGGCAGCGTCGACGGCATGGCCGACGACCCGGTCGCGACCGCCGCGTCGAACAACCCGGAACTGTCCACCCTCGTCTCGGCGGTCAAGGCGGCCGGCCTGGTCGACACGCTGAACAACGCCGAGAACATCACCGTCTTCGCGCCGACCAACGACGCCTTCGCCAAGATTCCGAAGGCCGACCTCGACAAGGTCCTGGCCGACAAGGAGCAGCTCACCAAGATCCTCACGTACCACGTCGTGGGGGAGAAGGTCGACAAGGCCGATCTCGCCGACGGCTCGTTCAAGACGCTGCAGGGCGGCACCCTGACGACCTACGGCTCGGGCGACGCCTTCACGGTCAACGACACCGCCAAGATCATCTGCGGCGACGTGCCGACCTCCAACGCCAACGTCCAGATCATCGACACCGTCCTGATGCCGAAGTGACCCGGACGACGTCCCGCACGCATCCCCCAGGGCGCTCCCTCATGCGCGTGACCGTGCAGTTGACGTACATGCCCTCCGCGCGGGGCGGCGCCCCGCTGCGCCGGTCCGTCCTGCGTGAACCGCAGGCAGTCCGTCACGAACTCGTCCGCTGGCTGGACGCGGGCGGGGCAGCCGCCCTGGAGGTCCACCGGGGGCCGCGGGCTGCTCATCGTCGACGCGCTGGCCGACGCCTGGGGCGACCTGCCCGATCGTCCGGGCCACACCGTGTGGGCGGAACTGGGAACACGTCAACCCGCAGCCCGGTCTCACTCGTGAGAGCGATCGGCCAATCCGGGGAACCGGGTGACTCCGAAGTCCGGTCGTGAACATCGACAAGGCAGCCGTCGGCAGACGAGCACGGGCGTCCCTCGTGGGTGTCGTCTCCGGCTACGCCGCGCTGGCCCTTGCGGAACTCGTCGCGGCCCTGGTCCGGCCCGAGTCCGGACCCGTGATCGCCGTGGGAGGAGCGGCCGTCGACCGGACTCCGGCGGGGGTCAAGGACTGGGCGATCCGCACCTTCGGGACGAGCGACAAGCTGGTCCTGCAGGCCGGGATCCTCGTGGTCATGGCCTGTCTGGCGGCCGGGCTCGGTCTGCTCGCGCTGCGCATGCGGCGGACGGCCGCGGCGGGAGTCGTGGCCTTCGGCGTGATCGGAGCGGCCGCCGCGCTGAGCCGGCCCGACTCCGACGCGTACACCGACGCCCTGCCGTCCCTGCTGGGCGGCCTGGCCGGCGCTGTCGTGCTCCACACCCTGATCGGCCCGCTCGCCGCGCGTACCACCGACAGGTCTGACGGTCGGCCGGACGGCTGGAACCGGCGGCGCTTCCTCCTGACCACCGGCGGCGTCGTCGTGGCGAGTACGGGAGCGGGGGCGCTGGGCCGGGCGCTGACCTCGGCCGGAGCCGGCGACGCGGTCGCCTCCCGCGCCGCGGTCGTCCTGCCCCGTCCCGCGTCACCCGCGGTCGACGTGGCTCCCGGGGCGGCGCCGCGCGTGCCCGGCCTCAGCCCCTTCGTGACGCCGAACCGGGACTTCTACCGGGTCGACACCGCGCTGGTCGTCCCCAAGGTGGCGACGGACGGTTGGCGGCTTCGGGTGCACGGGCGGGGCGTACGACGGGAGTTGAACCTCACCTTCGACGCCTTGCTCGACCGGCCGCTCATCGAGCGCGACATCACGCTGACCTGTGTCTCCAACGAGGTGGGCGGGCCGTACGTCGGCACCGCGCGCTGGCTCGGCGTACCGCTCGCGGGGCTCCTCGCGGAGGCGGGCGTTCGGCCGCCGTCCCGCGGCGGACCGGCGGACCAGCTCGTCGCACGCTCCGTCGACGGCCTGACGCTCGGTACGCCGGTCGAGGACGTGATGGACGGCCGGGACGCCCTGCTCGCGGTCGGCATGAACGGCGAACCCCTGCCGTTCGACCACGGCTTCCCCGTCCGGATGGTCGTGCCCGGACTGTGCGGCTATGTCTCGGCGTGCAAGTGGATCGAGGAGATCGAGCTCACCACCTTCGCCGCGTACGACCCGTACTGGGTCAAGCGGAAGTGGGCGCGCAGGGCGCCGATCAAGACCCAGGCCCGCATCGACACCCCGAAACCCTTCGCCCGGCCGGCCGCGGGGACGGTCGTGGTGGCGGGAGTCGCCTGGGCCCAGCACCGCGGGATCGACCGTGTCGACGTCCGCGTCGACGACGGTCCCTGGCAGCCGGCCGACCTCGCCGCCGAGCACACCCGCGACACCTGGCGCCAGTGGTCGTACCGCTGGCAGGCCACCCCGGGCACCCACACGCTCACCGTCCGCGCGTCCGACAGGACCGGCGAGACCCAGACCGAACGCCGTACGCGAACGATCCCCGACGGGGCCAGCGGATGGCACTCCGTCGTGGTGACCGCCGGCTAGCCCGGCCCGCCGATCCACCCCTTCCGGCCGATCAACCCTTCTCACCCCACTCACCCCACTCACCCCCTTCACGCCACTCATCCAGTCCATCCAGCCCATGCAGTCAGATACCCACCAAGGAGTACCTCTGATGAACGCCCTCCGATTCCGCCGTGCCGCCGTCGCGGTCGCCGCCGCGGCCCTGCTTCCGCTCTCGCTCGCGGCCTGTTCGGACTCCGGCAGCGACGCGTCGTCGTCCGGCTCGACCCCCGAGGCCTCCGCCACGGAGGAGAGCTCGCCCTCCGCCGACGAGGGCACGACGGCCGCCGCGCCCTTCGGGCCGGCCTGCGCCTCGGTGCCGAAGGACGGTGCGGGCTCCTTCGACGGCATGGCCAAGGACCCGGTCGCCACGGCCGCGTCGAACAACCCGGCCCTGTCGACGCTGGTGGCCGCCGTCAAGCAGGCGGGCCTGGTCGACACCCTCAACAACGCCAAGGACATCACCGTGTTCGCGCCGACGAACGACGCCTTCGCCAAGATCCCGAAGGCCGACCTCGACAAGGTGCTCGCCGACAAGGAGCAGCTCACCTCGATCCTGACCTACCACGTCGTCGGGCAGAAGCTCACGCCCGAGCAGCTGAACGACGGCTCGTTCGAGACCCTCCAGAAGGGAATGATCACCACCAAGGGCTCGGGTGACGACTACACGGTCAACGACTCCTCCAAGGTCGTCTGCGGCAACGTGCCGACCGCCAACGCGACCGTCTACATCGTCGACACCGTCCTGATGCCGAAGTAGAACCGCGCGCCGACGGCAGGCGGTGACGTGTGCGGCCCCCACCACGGTGGGGGCCGCACGTGCGTCGCCGGTTCGACGCTGCAACCGGATCGCACGCTCCGGCCGAAGTGCACGGTGACGCGACCGTGGCCACGTGCCGGAGGGGCGGGAAGGGGGCGGGGTTCAAGTATTTCAATCATTGAGATACTTTGCTGTCGAACTTGTTGCGCATCGTCTTGAGGAATGACATGAGAAGCACTTCGCGGTGGGTACGTCTGCTCGTGCCGTTCGCGTTGCTGGTGGTGTGGCTGGGCATCGGCGGCACCCTTGGCCCCTACGCGGGCAAGCTCGGTGAGGTCGCCACGAACGACCAGGCCGCGTTCCTGCCGCGCAGCGCCGAATCGACCCAGGTCCTCGAAGCCCGCAAGGCCTTCGAGACGTCGGAGACGGTGCCCGCGATCGTCGTGTGGACCGCCGACGGCGGGCGGGTGACGGAGGCACAGCGGCAGGCCGCCGGCCAGGCGGTCGCCGGGCTCGACGGCGACACCGGCATCGCGGGAACCCCGTCGCCCGCGTTCGTCTCCACGGACGGCCAGGCCCTCCAGGCCGTCGTTCCCCTGGCTCCCGACCTCGGCGAGGAGCTTCCGGCCGTCCTCGACGAGGTCCGCGCGGCCGCGCAGACCGTCCCCGGTGCCCAGGTCCAGATCGCGGGCCCCGCGGCGAGCCAGGCGGATCTGTCCGACGCCTTCGCCGGGATCGACGGGCTCCTGCTGGCCGTGGCGCTCGGCGCCGTCCTGCTGATCCTGCTGCTGGTCTACCGCAGCCTGCTGCTGCCCCTGGTGATCATCATCAGCGCCGTCCTCGCCCTCGGTCTCGCGTGCGCGGTGGTGTACGCGCTCGCCGACCGCGACATCGTGCGGGTCGACGGTCAGGTGCAGGGCATCCTGTCGATCCTGGTCATCGGCGCCGCGACCGACTACGCCCTGCTGCTCGCCGCGCGCTACCGCGAGGAACTCGCCGCCCGGGGCGACCGCGCGGCGGCGGCCGTCGCCGCGGTGCGCCGATCCGCGGGGGCCATCGTCGCCAGCGCGGCCACCGTGGCCCTCGCGCTGATCGCCCTGCTCGCCAGCGATCTGACCAACAACCGGGCCCTCGGACCGGTGGGCGCCATCGGCATCGTCTGCGCGGTGCTCAGCACGCTGACGTTCCTGCCCGCCGTCCTCGTCCTGCTCGGCCGCGCCGCCTACTGGCCCGCCACGCCCAAGCCCTCGGACGCCACGGCCGAAGGCCACCGGCTCTGGCGCCGCGTCGCCGCCCTCATCGACCGCTCGCCACGCCGCGTCTGGGTCTCCACCGGGGCCGTGCTGCTTGCGCTGGCCGCCTTCTCGCCGGGGCTGTCCTCCCAGGGCGTGCCGCTCGACGAGATCTTCGTGAACGACGCGCCCTCCGTCAGCGCGCAGAAGACCCTCGGCCGCCACTTCCCGGGCGGTTCGGGGAACCCCACGGTGATCATCGCCGACGCCGACCGCGCCGAGCAGGTCTCCCGGGCGGCGGCCGACACCGCAGGGGTCTCGTCCGCGGCGACCGTCACCGCGTCGGGCCGACCGGGACCGGGTGCGCCGCTCGTCGTCGACGGCCGGGTCCGCATCGACGCCACGCTGTCGGCGGCCGCCGACAGCGACGCCGCCAAGGAGACGGTCGAGCGCCTGCGTGAGCGCGTCCACGCCGTTCCCGGCGCGGACGCGATCGTCGGCGGCTACACGGCCCAGCAGTACGACACCCAGCGGACCTCGGAACGGGACCGCGCGGTCATCGTGCCCGTCGTCCTCGGCATCATCCTGCTGATCCTGGTCCTGCTGCTCCGCTCCCTGCTGGTCCCGGTCCTCCTGGTGGCCACGGTGGCGCTCAACTTCTTCGCCACCCTGGGGGTCTCGGCCCTCGTGTTCGAGCATCTGCTCGGCTTCAGCGGCACCGACGCCTCCGTCCCGCTCTACGGATTCGTCTTCCTCGTCGCCCTGGGCGTCGACTACAACATCTTCCTGATGTCGCGGGTGCGGGAGGAGACCCTCACGCACGGCACCCGCCAGGGGGTGCTGCGCGGGCTGACCACCACCGGGGGAGTCATCACCTCGGCCGGCGTGGTCCTCGCGGCCACGTTCGCGGCCCTCATGGTGATCCCGCTCGCCTTCCTCGTCCAGATCGCCTTCATCGTCGCCTTCGGCGTGCTCCTCGACACGCTCGTCGTCCGGTCCCTCCTCGTGCCGGCCCTGGTGATCGACATGGGCCCGCGCGCCTGGTGGCCGAGCGCCCTCGCCCGTGAAGCCCGGGGCGCTTCCCCCACCGCGAAGCGGACGGCGCGATCGGCTGTCTGACCGGCTGTCTGACCGGCTGTCTGACCGGCTGTCTGACCGGCTGTTTCGACGCACGACCGACGCGCCTCGCGGCCCGACGCGGCTCGGGGGACCGTGGAGAGGAACGGTGTCCACGGTCCCCCGACCCGGGAGGCGTCATGGTTGACAGACTCGTACGGCCCGAGGAGACACCCCCTGCCGAGGGGTCCACGTCGTCGGCGCACCCGGAGCGCCCTGATGGGGGTGTCTGGGAGCACCCGATGGTGTGGGTCTCCCTGATCGCCCTCGGCTCCGTGATGGTGGCGCTCCTCTTCGCCTTCCGCATCGGCGGCGGTCTGTGAGCCGCCAGGGTCCCGGCCACGTCATGGGGTTCGGCGCTCATGACGGCGCCTCGCCCCGGGCTCATCGGCCGCTCGGTGACGCGGTCTCGACCAGGAAGAGTTCGTCCGCGTAGCACCATGCCCATGGCTCGTCGGGTTCCAGGGAGAGCGCCACCGGGTGTCCCGTGGCCTCGTAGCGGGCGTAGGCGTGGCGGCCCCGGGAACTGTCGCAGCATCCGACGTGCCCGCAGGTCGCGCACCAGCGCAGCCTCGACCAGCGCCGGCCGAGGGCCAGGCACTCGGCGCAGCCGTCGCCGGGGGGCGGTGCCGGTCTCGTCACGGCCGCGAGATGGGCGCAGTGGCGGCCGTAGGGACGCCCTCGGTCGGGTGCCACCGTCCACGACCGCTCGGTGCTCACGACACGGCCCTCCCGCTCCCTCGTCGTCGTCCTCTCTTCGTGGGAACACACGTCCACGGATGCGTGGACGCGATCCGCCGCATCCGTCGCATCCGTACTCCGCCCGCGGCCGGAAGGGTCCCTGTAGAACCGCCGTGGTCCGGCCGGCCGATCACCCCGCGCCCATGCGGCGGCCGATCATCAGGAGTCGCCTCATGACCCTCTCCGTAGTCCTGTTCACCTCCGACCTGCGCGTGCACGACCACCCGCCGCTCCGGGCGGCCCTCGAAGGGGCCAGGGAGGTCGTGCCGTTGTTCGTCCGCGACCCCGCGGTCGACCGCGCGGGATTCGCCGCCCCCAACCGGCTGGCGTTCCTGGCCGACTGCCTCGTCGACCTCGACAAGGCGCTGCAGGCCAGGGGTGGCAGGCTCGTCGTGCGTACGGGGGACACGGTGGACGAGGTGTGCGCGGTGGTACGGCAGACGCAGGCCGACGAGGTCCACATGGCCGTCGGTCACACCGCCTTCGCCGTCGCCCGGGAGGCGAGGCTCCGCAAGGCCCTGGAGGCGGACGGCTGCCGCTTCTACGTCCATGACGCGGTGAGCACGGCCGTGTCACCCGGTGACGTCACCCCCCAGGGCTCCGACCACTTCGCCGTGTTCACGCCGTACTTCCGGCGCTGGTACGACCAGCCGCTACGACAGCCCTTCGCCGCCCCGCGCGCCGTGCCGGTGCCCTCCACCGTGCGGACCGAGGACCTTCCGGCACGCTCGGCCGTCTCCGGGGTGTCCGAAGGTCTCGCGGCGGGCGGAGAGAGCGAGGGGCGCAAGCGGCTCGGCTCCTGGCTGTCGCGGCATGCCGACGCGTACCAGGAACGCCACGACGACCTCGCGGGCGACGTCACGTCGAGGCTGTCCCCGTACCTCCACTTCGGCGCCCTCTCGCCGACCGAGGTGGTGCAGCGCGCCCGGTCGCGCGGCGGGCACGGCGCCGAGGCGTTCGTCAGGCAGCTGTGCTGGCGCGACTTCTACCACCAGGTCCTGGCCGCGCGGCCCGAGACCTCCACCCGGGACTACCGCACGCAGGGCGACCGCTGGCGGAGCGGTGAGGACGCCGGGGCGGAGTTGCAGGCGTGGCGGGAGGGACGCACGGGGTACCCCATCGTCGACGCGGCGATGCGTCAACTGGCCCACGAGGGCTGGATGCACAATCGCGGACGTCTGATCGCCGCGTCCTTTCTGACCAAGACGCTGTACATCGACTGGCGCGAGGGGGCGCGCCACTTCCTGAGCCTCCTCGTCGACGGCGATGTGGTGAACAACCAGCTCAACTGGCAGTGGGTGGCGGGCACGGGTACCGACACACGGCCCAATCGGGTCCTCAACCCGATCCGGCAGGCGCTCCGCCACGACCCCGACGGCCGCTACGTCCGCCGGTGGGTTCCGGAGCTGGCCGGTCTCGAAGCGCCCGACGTCCATGAACCCTGGCGGCTGACCGGGCTCGACCGGGCCGCCTACGACTACCCGGACCCGCTCGTCGCGCTCGGCGACGGCCTGGCCCGCTTCCGGAACGCGCGCGAAAAGGGCTGACGCCCCGGCGTGGGCGCGTCGGCCGGCCGGTCCTCAGATCGCCCAGGCGTACGGGACGGGCGCGTGGGTCACGGCGCCCAGTTCGCGCGCCGCGCGGCGGGCCCAGGACGCGTCGCGGAGCAGCTCCCGGCCGAGCAGGACGGCGTCCGCCTCGCCGTTGGCGACGATCTTCTCCGCCTGCCCGCTCTCCGTGATGAGGCCGACCGCCGCGACCGGCAGCCCGGTCTCGGCCTTCACCCGGGCGGCGAACGGCACCTGGTAGCCCGGGCCGACGGGAATGTCGGCCGGGCCGCCGTTGCCGCCGCTGGAGACGTCCAGGAGGTCGACGCCGTGCTCGCGCAGCAGGCGCGCGAAGCGGACCGTGTCGTCGGCGGTCCAGCCCGCGTCCTCCAGCCAGTCGGTGGCCGAGATCTTGAAGAAGACCGGCAGTTCCTCGGGCCACGCGCCCCGGATGGCGTCCACGACGTCGAGGGCGAGTCGGGTGCGGTTCTCGAAGGAGCCGCCGTAGGCGTCGGTGCGGCGGTTGGCGTACGGGGAGAGGAAGCTGCTGATCAGATAGCCGTGGGCGCCGTGCACCTCGACGACCTCGAAGCCGGCGCCGCGTGCGCGTCGCGCCGCCTCGGCGAACTGGCCGGGGATCTCGGCGATCTGCTCGGCCGTCAGCTCCGTCGGCACGGGGTGGTCCTCGGCGAACGGGACGGGGCTCGGCCCGACCGGCTGCCAGCCGTGCTCGCCGGGGCCGACCGGCCCGCGGCCCTCCCAGGGGCGCTTGGTCGACGCCTTGCGGCCGCCGTGGCCGAGCTGGATGCCCGGCACCGTCCCGTGCTCCTTGAGGAACCGGGCGATCCGGCTCAGCGCCCGCGCCTGGGTGTCGTTCCAGATGCCCAGGTCGGCGGGGCTGATCCGGCCCTCGGGGGAGACGGCCGTCGCCTCGACGAGGATCAGGCCCGTCCCGCCGGTGGCACGGGCGGCGTAGTGGGCGAAGTGCCAGTCGTTGGGCACGCCGGCGTCCGGGCCGGAGGGCTCCGCCGAGTACTGGTCCATGGGGGCCATCCACACCCGGTTCGGGATGGTCAGCGACCGCAGGGTGTAGGGCTCGAACAGGGCGACGCTCATGACGGACTCCTCTGGCGGGGGCCTTGCTGGTGGCCTCCCGGGGGTACTCGTACGATAGCCGTCGTAGTACGGCGGCTGTCAAACTACGAGGATTATCGTACAATGGTGACTTCCGGATGAAGTGGAGCCGCCGTGACGACCGCGACCAAGCCCCGGGTCCTGGACCACCCCGCGCGGGACGAGATACGCCTGGAGGCGGTGCTGCACGCGCTCTCGGACGCGGTACGGCTGCGGATCGTCAGCGACCTGGCGCGGGCCGACGGCGCCGAGCTGAGCTGCTCGTTCTTCGAACTCCCGGTGACCAAGTCGACGCGCACGCACCACTTCCGGGTGCTGCGCGAGAGCGGCGTCGTCGAGCAGGTCTACCGGGGCACGGCCAAGCTGAACGCCCTGCGCCGAGCCGACCTGAACGCGCTCTTCCCCGGCCTCCTCGACAGCGTCCTGAGCGCCGCCCACGCCCAGACGACCCGCGAGGCCGACTAGGGCCTGTCCGGCGGATCATGACCGGGGCCGCGGCGTCTGGCACGGCGCCTCGCCGCGTTGCCGAAACGCCCCGATAGCTCCGCTATCGAGACGCTCCGGCGCCTTGCGATGCACCGCACCAGACGCCGCGTCCTATCCGGCCCTGATCCGCCGGACAGGCCCTAGGGCCTGATGCGCCGGGCCCTGATCCCGCCCGATCCGGACGAAGGCCCTAGGCCCCGTCCCCGCCCGCCGCCGCGCGGAGGCCCGCCCAGTCGGGGATCTTGACCCGGCCGCGGCCCAGTGAGCGGCCGAGGGCGGATTCCGCTCGTTCGATGGAGAGCCAGCCCCGCCAGGCGACCGGGTCGTGGCCCAGGTCGCGCAGGGCGTCGAGCGGGTCGCCGGTGAGCCGGCGGTCCGTCAGGGCGGACGCGTCCGCGAGGAGCGAGGCCACGGTCTCCTTCGCGCAGGGGCGGTTGGTGCCGATGACGCCCGTCGGCCCGCGCTTGATCCAGCCGGCCACGTACTCGCCGAGCGACGGGACGCCGTCGCGCAGCACCCGGCCCGCCTCGTTCGGGACCGTGCCCCGGGCCTCGTCGAAGGGCAGCCCGGCCAGCGGGACCCCCTTGTATCCGACGGCCCGCAGCACCAGTTGGGCCTCGATCTCCTCGAACGCGCCGGTACCCCGCACCCCGCCCTTGCCGTCCGGCACGGTCCGCTCGAAGCGGACCGCGGCCACCCGCCCGTCCTCGCCGAGCAGTTCCACCGGCCGCAGGAAGAACCGCAGATGGATTCCGCGCGGCGCGTCGGAGTCCGCGCCGTCGGCCGCCCAGCCGCGGACGACCTCCACGTTCCGCCGGTTCACGGCCGGCAGCCCGGCGGAGTCGGTGTACGCGGGGTCCAGGGCCAGGTCCGCCGGATCCACCCGCACCCGCGCGCCGGGCAGCCCGCCCAGCTCCCGCAGCTCCTTCGTCGTGAACTTCGCCTGCCCCGGGCCCCGTCGGCCCACCATGTGCACCTCGCGCACCCGGCTCGCCGCCAGCGCCCGCAGGGCGCCCTCGGGCACGTCCGTCAGCCGCAGTTCGTCCGCCCCGCGCGCCAGGATCCGCGTGACGTCCACCGCCACGTTGCCGACCCCGATCACCACCGCCGAGCGGCCGTCCAGACCGGTCCCGGATCCGGCGAAGCCGTCGGTCACCGCGTCGGGGTGCGCGCTGTACCAGGAGACGAAGTCCGTCGCGGACCAGCTCCCCGCCAGGTCCTCGCCGGGCACCCCGAGCCGGCGGTCCCGCGCCGCGCCCACGCAGTACACGACCGCGTGGTACAGCTCCCGGAGCCGGGCCGGGGTCAGCCCCCGCGCGCCGACCTCCACGTCCCCGACGAAGGAGATCCGCTCGTCCTCGAGGACCGCCCGCAGGTTCTGCTGGAGCGACTTGATCTTCTCGTGGTCGGGCGCGACCCCGTAGCGGACCAGGCCGTACGGGCACGGCAGCCGGTCCAGGACGTCGACCCGCACCCCGGGCAGCACCGACTGCTGGACCAGCGACTGGGCCGTGTAGACCCCGCTGGGCCCGGAACCGACGACAGCGACTCGAAGCACGTCCGTACTCCTTCCCGCCGCGGGAATGCCCGCCGAGAGGCTTCCAGCATCCCACCGGAAGCCCCCGGAGGGGAGGTGCGTGACACCATCCGAGGCGCGTCGGCGCGCCCGGCCGCCCCGCCCCGCCGCCCGACCGCCACGAGCCGCCCCCGCCCTACATCGACCGCATCCGGTTGATCTCGGCCGACTGCTGCGCGATCACGTCGTTGGCCATCTCCTCCACCAGCACGTTGTTCCCGTTGCCCAGCACCTCGGCCGCCATCGTCACCGCGCCCTCGTGGTGGGTGATCATCAGCTTCAGGAACAGCTCGTCGAAGGCGGCGCCCTTCGCCTTCCTCAGCTGCGCCAGCTGCGCCTCGGTCGCCATCCCCGGCATCGTGTGGTGGTCGTGGCCGCCCTGGTCGCGCGGCCCGCCGTTGTTCTTCAGCCAGCCCTCCATCGCGCCGATCTCCGGCTGCTGGGCCGCCGTGATCCGCTCCGCCAACTTCTTGACCTGCGCCGACGCGGCCCGCTCCGGGACGAGCGCGGTCATCGTCAGGGCCTGCCGGTGGTGCACGATCATCATCTGCGCGTAGGTGAAGTCCGCCGCGTTGGGCTTGTCGTCGGGCAGCAGCTTGGACGCCTCGGCGGGGGATATCCGGCGCGCCGGTTCGCCCGGCTTCCCCGGTGCCACGACCGCGGGCTCCGTGGCCCCCTTGCCCTGCGGCGTGCCCCCGCCGGACCCCGAGTCGCAGGAGGCCAGGGCCAGTACGGCGACGGCGCTCAGCGCCAGAGCGACGGCTCCGCGGGCGATGCGGCGGTTCGACAAGACGACCTCCAGAGGTGGTTCGGGCGGACAGGGCCGGGCTGGTCCGGGCACCGTTCCTAGCACGCTTCCACGGGCCGTTGATCAAAAACCTTCATTACATGTGTGTTGCCATCTGTTGAGATGTGCACGCTAAGGACGATACTGCCGGGGGCCATGAACCGTTCAACTTCGAACGGACACAAGGGAGGACGGAGTGACTTCGTTGCGTACGACGCGCCTCACGCGTACCCCGCGCGCTCGGATCAGAGGTCTGGGCGTGGCTACCGCCGCGGCCGGACTGCTGGTCAGCCTGCTCGCAGCCGGCCCCGCGGCCGCCACGCCCGACCCGGGCGACAGCACCGCGCGGTCGACGGTCTCCTCGGAACAGGCGGCCGAAGCGCGATCCGCCATCCAGAGCGGCGAGATACCCGGCGTGGACGAGATCGTCCACAGCGCCAACATCAAGCACCTCGTCAACATCCCCAAGGACGCTCTTCTGGGGACCAACTCCGATCTCGCGTTCCAGGGCAAGTACGCCTTCGCGGGCAACTACGACGGCTTCCGGATCTTCGACATCAGCAACCCGCGCGCCCCGAAGACGGTCGCCCAGGTCCTGTGTCCCGGATCGCAGAACGACATCTCCGTCTCCGGCAACCTCCTCTTCCTGTCCACCGACTCCTCCCGCAGCGACAACTCCTGTGCCAGCGTCAGCCAGCCGGCCACGGAGAAGTCCTCCTGGGAGGGCATGAAGATCTTCGACATCAGCGACATCCGCAACCCGAAGTACGTCGCGGCCGTCGAGACCGCGTGCGGCTCGCACACCCACACGCTGGTGCCCAAGAAGAAGGACGTGTACGTCTACGTCTCGTCGTACTCGCCCAACTCCACCTTCCCGGACTGCCAGCCGCCGCACGACGGCATCACGGTCATCAAGGTGCCGCGCAAGGCGCCGCAGAAGTCCGCGATCGTCTCCTTCCCCGTCCTGTTCCCCGGTGAGGGACCGGACGGCGGCGGCAACCCGGGCGGCCCGACCAACCCCGGCGTCTCCAAGACCACCGGCTGCCACGACATCACCGTGCTGCCCGGCAAGGACCTCGCGGCCGGCGCCTGCATGGGCGACGGCATCATCTTCGACATCGAGGACCCGGAGCACCCGAGGGTCATCGACCAGGTCCAGGACAACGTCAACTTCGCGTTCTGGCACTCCGCGACCTTCAACCAGAAGGCCAACAAGGTCGTCTTCACCGACGAGCTCGGCGGCGGCGGCGCGGCCACCTGCAACGCGGCCGTCGGCCCGAACCGCGGTGCCAACGGCATCTACGACATCGTCGGCAAGGGCAAGAAGAGCAAGCTCGTCTTCCGCAGCTACTACAAGATCCCGCGCCACCAGGCCGACACCGAGAACTGCGTCGCCCACAACGGCTCGCTGATCCCGGTCCCGGGCAAGGACATCATGGTCCAGGCCTGGTACCAGGGCGGTGTCTCCGTCTGGGACTTCACCGACTCCAGCAAGCCCAAGGAGATCGCCTACTTCGAGCGCGGCCCGATCGCCACGGACCGGCTCGTCGGCGGCGGCTCCTGGTCGGCGTACTACTACAACGGCTACATCTACTCGAACGACCTGGTCAAGGGCTTCGACGTGCTGAGGCTCGACGACCGTCGCACGGACATCGCGAAGTGGATCCGGATGGACGAGCTCAACGTCCAGACGCAGCCGGACTACTTCGACGACTTCGACGGCGGCTGGGGCGACTGGGACGACGACTGACGCGGCACCCGCTCCGGTGACACCGAAGCGACCGAAGCACTGAACGGCATGCCGTCGGGCGGACCTCCGTCCGGCGGCATGCCCCTCTCCCACTCCAGCCCGTACCGCTGGAACAGCTCCGCCCGCAGCCGCGCCACCGGCATCGGCGCCCCCGGCAGCAGCACCGCCACCACCGCGCCCATCAGCAGCGCCCGCAGCAGCGGATAGTCCGCGTCCACGTCCGCCGCGCCGTACCGGGTCACCGTGTCCCGCAGCAGGAACGCCAGGCGCTGCTGCTCAGGGCACTGCACGAACCCCTCGGCCTGCAGGATCCCCGCCATGTGGGTGCGCATGAGCACCGGGCGGTCCACGGCGAGCCCCAGGATCGCGTCGATGGCCCGCGCCATCCGCTCCCGCCCGTCCTCCGTGCGCGGCTCCCGCTCCAGCGCCTCCTCGAGCGTGAGGTGCATCAGCCGGTGCACCGCCGACTGGAGCAGCTGGCGTTTGCCGGGGAAGTAGTACGAGATCAGTCCGCGCGCCGAACCCGCGCGCTCGGCGATGTCACCCAGCGTCGTCGCCTCGTAGCCGCGCTCCGAGACGAGTTCGACAGTGGCTTGGAGCAGTCGCTCCCGAGATCGTCGCCTGAGCTCTTCATTGACCGATGGGCTACGCGGGGACATGCTTGACTCCTGCGTTGACTGGCTCGCAGCCAATATACTCAGCGCAGCCTGCTGTCGCGCCTTCATGGCTGGTCAGCGGGGTGGCCGTCTGTTCTGGGCGACGCGGGGGATCGTCCAGGACAGGCGGCTTCACGTCGTTTCTCCCATTCTGCTCCGGTCCGGGCCCGATGAGGCCGGTCGCCCGGTTCTCCGTCCCTGGCCGCCGTAGCGGCGGTACGTGATGATCGCCACAGCCACCACGCACCAGCCGAGCAGCCAGCCCGCGACGACGTCCGTCGGCCAGTGCACGCCCAGGTAGAGCCGGGTCCACCCGGCGCCGGCCACGGAGACCACGGCCGTCACCGCGAGCACGCTCCAGCCGCGCCAGGTGTCCCGCCAGTGCAGGGCCGCCACCCAGAGCAGCAGCCCGCACCCCACCGTCGCCGTCAGGGCGTGTCCCGAGGGGAAGGCCGCGTACTGCGCCGAGTCGACCGGATCCGGCCACACGGGCCGCTCGCGGCCGACCGCCGCCTTGAGCGCCTGCTGCACCCCCGCGGCCACCAGGAGCGTGCCCACGAGCCAGACGGCGAGCCACCGCTCGCGCCGCCACCACAGCGCCAGCGCCGCGACGGCCACCAGCACACGCATCGTCCACGGATCCCAGACCCAGTCGCTCAGGACACGGTTGACCCCCGTGAACCCCGGCTCGGCGACGGCGCTGCGGTGCAGGGACTCGACGATCGACCGGTCGAGCGAGAGCAGCGGCGACCACCCCACTCCCACCAGCACGAGCAGCACCACGAGCAGAGCGGCGGAGACCACGGCGGAGGAGCGCATGGGTCGATCTTCCCCGACCCGCGACCCGGCGCGGTGCCGCGCCCCCTCGCGGGCGCGCTCCGGTGCTAACCGAGCGCCCGCAGCGCGGGGACGAAGGCCACCAGGACGGGCACCACAGGGACCAGCGCGGCGGCGGCCGTCAGCCGCAACCGGCGCACCGGCGTCAGCCGGGGAGCGGCCGTGAGGAGCCGGTTCACCCGCCGGGGGAGGTCCGCGCCGGACGTCGTGCCGGGGCCGAACACCCCACGCTCCTCGTTGAGTTCGACAAGGGCCAGGGCGATCGTCAGCCGCCCGAACCGCCGCGAGGCGACATCGTCGGCCGCCAGCTCCACCAACCGGTGCATCTGGTCGCGGAAGGCCGCGAAGACCGGGATGCCGGGGAACCCGTTCGCCAGCGCGCCCGAGCAGTGCAGCAGCCAGTCGTGGCGCGCCCGTGCGTGTCCCTGCTCGTGGGCGAGGACGGCGTCGAGCTGGCGGCCCTTCAGCCGGCGCAGTGCCGCCGTCGTGATGACCAGCTGGGGCGTGGTGCCCGCCAGCCACCAGGCGTCCGGCCGCTCGCCCTCCAGGACCACCAGGGCCTCGCTGCCCGGCTCCTCTCCCGGCAACAGCGGGGAACGGACGAGCAGTTCGCGGCGCCGCCGCCGGCGGCGGGCCCGCGCGCCGCGGATCTCCCGGGTCAGCATCGCGCAAGTCCACAGCCCGCCGCAGGCGAGGACCACGGCCAGCGCCGCCGACCAGGGCTGGTGCGCGCCCAGTTCGTACGCCTCGATCACCTGGCGCGGCGCGGGGGCGAAGACCTGACCGCGCACCACGTGCCAGGCGGCGGCCGCGCTGAACGTCATCGACAGCGCGAAGCAGAGGAGGACGGCCGCCACCACGCACTGCCACACCCAGAGCGCCACCACGGGCTCGCGTTCCGCCCAGTCGGACCGCGCGAGCAGTCGTGGGGCCGCGACGGCGGTCAGGACGCCGAGCGCGAGCAACGCGAGGGAGACCAACATGGCGTCAGCCTATGAGGCCGTGCTACGTCTGGGTAACGGCCCGGCGCGCCAAGTGACGTACGCCACGGCTTCCCCGGACGCTCCGACACCCCGCCGCGCCCGGCTCAGAGCGTGACGAGCATCGCCAGCATCGCGAGGGCCATCGACAGTCGGCACACGAGCGTGAACTCGGGCCGTACGACCCACATCGGCGCCGGACCGCCCGCGGCGGCGGCCACCTGTCCGGGGACCGGGACGAGCCGGGCGCCCTGGTGGAGCACGTACACCACGAAGTAGACGAGCAGCGCGCCCGTCACCAGCGGCAGGCCCCCACCGCCCCCGTGGCCGCCGTGCGCCGCGCCCTGGCCCGCCCCGGGCCACGCCATGTGCACCATCGCCAGCGAACCCACCAGGTGGTGCAGATGGTGACCGCCGCGCCGCAGCGAGCCGAGCGCGTGCAGCGCCGCGGCCCCGAACACCGCCGCGTACACCGCCCACGACCAGGCCGGCGGGGTCACGACCGTCGCGGGCAGCGCCATCGCCGCCATCCCGAACCCCATCACCGCCTCACCGGCGGCCGTCCTGCGCTCCTCTCCCGCACAGCGACGCGCCCGCAGCAGGCAGTAGACCGCGCTCGCCCCGCACAGCGTCAGCAACAGCCAGGCCGTCACGGCCGGTCCGTGCACGACACACCTCCCGTGGTCTCCCCTCCGCATGGATGCCCGCGGCCGAACCCGCGTACGCGAGCGCACAGGCGTACACGGGGGAGCACGCCCCGAGCGCGTTACGCTCGGGGGGATCACCCGCGCCCCCGAGGGGAGACCCGTACAGCATGGACACCGCCACGCCCCAGGACACCGACCTGATCGCCTACCGCGACGCGGTCGAGGCCGACGTCCCGGTCCTCGTCCCCCTCGTCGAATCGGCGTACCGGGGCGACTCCAGCCGGGCCGGCTGGACCACGGAGGCGGACATCCTCCAGGGGCAGCGCACCGACGAGGAGGGCGTCCGCGCCGTCATCACCACGCCCGGCAGCCGGCTCATGGTGGTGGAGCGCGGCGACGAGATCGTCGCCTGCTGCCAGCTCGAACACCGGGACGAGGCCGCCTACTTCGGCATGTTCGCCGTGCGTCCCGAACTCCAGGGCGCGGGCCTCGGCCGCCGGATCATCGAGGAGGCGGAGCGCCGGGTCCGGGAGATGTGGGGCGTGACCGAGATGCACATGACCGTGATCTCGGTGCGCGAGGAGCTCATCGCCTGGTACGAGCGGCGCGGCTACCGCCGTACGGGCCGGATGACCCCGTTCCCGTACGGCGACGACCGCTTCGGTCTCCCGCAGCGGGAGGACCTGCAGTTCGAGCTCTTGGTCAAGCCGCTGGCCTGAGCCCCGGGCGGGACCCCGTGCCTGAGGGGGACCCCGTGCCTGAGGGGGACCCCGTGCCTGAGGGGGGACCCCGTGCCTGAGGGGGACCCCGTGCCTGAGCCGGGGCCCCGGCTCAGGCCGTGAAGCGGCCGGTGCGGCGGATCTCCGGGTAGTCGGTCGTCGCGCCGTCCAGCTCGAGGGCGCGGACCAGCCGCAGGTGGTCCTGGGTGTTGACCACCCAGCCGATCACCCGGAGCCCCTCCGCGTGGGCGTGCTCGACGGTCTCCAGCGTGAGGTTCCGGATGCTCAGGACGAGCGCCCCGGCGCCGACGGCCTTCGCCCGGTCCACGAGGTCCGGTCCCCACTCCTCGGCGACCAGAGCCGTACGGACTCCGGGGACCAGGTGCGCCACCTCGGCGAGGGCCTCGTCGTGGAAGGAGAGCACCTCCACGCGGCCGACCAGGTCGCGCCGGACCATCACCTCGGCGAGCGCGCGGGCCGCCGCCGCGTCCTTGATCTCGGCCTGGAGCGGGGACCGCACCGCGTCCAGGACCTCCTCGAAGACGGGGACGCGCTCCCCGCCCCCCGCGTCGAGCTCCCGCAGCTCCGCGAGGGTCTTCTCGGCGATCGGGCCGCTGCCGTCGGTGGTCCGGCCGACGTCCGCGTCGTGCATGACGACGAGGGCGCCGTCCTTGCTCAGGTGCAGGTCCAGTTCGATGACGTCCATGCCGGCCCGTTCGGCGCGGACGAAGGAACGCAGGGTGTTCTCGGGCTCGACGCCCATGACTCCGCGGTGACCGATGGTGAGGAAACTCAAGATCTTCTCGCTTCCGTCGATGTCCGGGCCCGGGTCCCTCCGGGCTCCCGGTGCGGCTCGGGGCGCAGCCTAATGACTTCACCGGAAGAAGGAAGCGCATGCGCGCGGGGCGTCGGAAGCCACCCCTCCAGACCGCACCCGCCCGGTCAGCGCGACGGCGACACCAGGCCCAGCTCGTAGGCGATGATGACGAGCTGGACCCGGTCACGGGCCGCCAGCTTGGTGAACAGCCGCCCCACGTGGGCCTTGGCCGTGGCGGGGCTGATGAAGAGCCGGGCGGCGATCTCGGCGTTGGACAGTCCGCTTCCGACCAGGGTGAGCACCTCCCGTTCGCGGTCGGTGATGCCCTCGACCGCTCCGGGCGGAGGCGGCCCGGCACCGGGTGCGGGGCGGGCCGCGAAGTCCTGGATGAGGCGGCGGGTCACGCTCGGCGCGATCAGGGCGTCGCCGACGGCGACCACCCGGATGGCGGCGAGGATGTCGTCGAGGTCCATGTCCTTGACGAGGAATCCGCTCGCGCCCGCGCGCAGCGCGCCGTAGACGTACTCGTCGTCGTCGAAGGTGGTGAGGACGAGGACCCGTGCCGGGCTCGGGCCCGCCGTGATCAGCGCGGTCGCCTCGATGCCGTTCATCCCGGGCATCCGGATGTCCATGACCACCACGTCGGGCCGGAGCTCCTGAGCCAGCCGGACCGCCTGGTCGCCCGTCCCCGCCTCTCCCACGATCTCGAGGCCGGCGCTGTCCGCGACGAGGACACGCAGCCCGGCGCGCACCAGCGGCTGGTCGTCGACGAGCACGACACGGACAGCGGGCGCGGTCATCGCGCCTCCTCGGGCACGGGCAGCCGGGCCGCGACCCGAAAGCCGCCCCCTGGGAGGGGACCGGCGGCGAACCGGCCGTCCAGCAGGGCGGCCCGCTCGCGCATCCCGGTGATGCCGTAACCGGTGCCGGCTGCGGTGGGCCCGTGACCGCGGTCGGTGATCTCGATGGACAGTTCGGCCTCCTCGTAGTCGATGACCACCCGTCCTGCCCGCCCCGGGGGTGGGCGGCCACGGCGATCTGCACGGTGAGGGCGGAGGCCGCGGCGACGAGCGCGGTCCGGCGCCTCAGGGTCGCGGCGATCCAGCCCACGGCGACATCGGTCACCAGCGCCTGCAGACAGCCGATCTGCCACGCCTGCCCCGGCGCCGTGAAGGGGAGGGCCGCGGCCAGGTTCGAGGCCGCCACCACCGTCGCGGCGAGCGAACCGGCCAGGATCAGCGCCAGGGTCGGCACCGGGCGCCTGAGCAGCAGGGGGAGTGCCAGAACCGACAGGGCGGCCGGCAGCAGGAGCCGTATCCCGGTGGGCTCACGCTCGTGGAACACCGCGAGGTACAGCAGGACCGGGTAGGCGAGCGCACCGCACCATCTGATGCGCGAGATGGAGCACACCGCCGAGCAGCTGATCGTCATCGGCCGGGGCGAAGTGATCGCCGCGGAGAGCCTGGCCGCGTTCGCGGCCCGCGGCACCCGGCTGAGCGTGTCCCTCCGCACCCCCGACAGCGCGGCACTGACGGCCGCCCTCACCGCGGAAGGGGCGGCCGTCCACCACGAGGACGACGGCTCGTGCACCGTGACCGGCCTGAGCGCGGACCGCGTCGGCGAGCTCGCCTTCCACCACCACGTCCTGCTCCACGAACTCGCACCACGCTCCGCCTCCCTGGAGGAGGCCTTCATGGGACTCACCGCCGGAAGCACCGAATACAGCGCAGGAGAGGCACGATGACCGTACGGACGGTGTCCGCACCGAAGGCGCGCGCGGCCGGCCTCGACTCCCCGGCCCGGTTCCGGCACCTCCTCACCGCCGAGTGGATCAAACTGTTCTCGCTGCGTTCCACCTACTGGGTCCTCGGACTCGGCCCGCTCGCGGTCATCGGCATCAACGTGAACTCGGCCCGGAGCAACGCGGAGCGTCTGGCGCAACAGCCCGAACTGCCTCCCGCCCCGCCACCCGGCATGCCCGCCAAGCCCGAGATGCTCTTCGATCCCCTCGCGGCGGCCTTCGTCGACCCGGCCTGGCAGCTCCTCATGATCGTCGCCGGCAGCGTCGGCGCCCTCGCGGTCTTCGGCGAGTACACCACCGGACTCATCCGCACCACCTTCGCCGCCGTCCCCGCGCGCCGCGCGGTGATGTCGGCCAAGGCGATCGTCATGGCGGCGGTCGTGCTCGTCCTCGGAACGGCCGTCGCGGGCGCGTCTTTCGGTGCGACCCAGGCGATCCTGCGCGACCACCACGGCATGTCCCTGGGCGACCCGGGAGCCCTGCGGGCCGTCGTCGCCTCCGCGCTGCTCGCACCGCTCTGCGCCCTCGTCGGCATGGCCCTCGGCGCCCTCGTCCGGCATGCGGCGGGCACCGTCGTGGCGGTCGTCGGCGTACTCCTCCTGCTGCCGTCGCTCTTCCTGGGCGAGACCTACCGGTGGGCCAAGGAGATCGGCAACGCGATGCCGCTCACCGCCTGGCGCGCCCTGGTCGAGAACCCCGCGCGGGACTACGGAGCGGAGAAGTACCCGGTGTCGGTCACCGAGGCGTGGACCGTGTTCGGGGCGTGGTCGCTGGTCGCGGTGGTGGTCGCCGTGGCCGTCGTGCACCGACGCGACGTGTGAGCGGTGCGCGCCCGCTTCCCTAGGATCCGCCCGGGGAACCCCCGGGCGGGCCCAGCTCCGCCAGGTCCGTCAGCATCGCCTCCGAGAGTTCCAGTTCCGCCAGGTGCTGCCGTACGCTCCAGCGGAGCGCCACGGCCGGATGGCGCCACTGCGGGGCGGACTCCGCGTGGGCCAGGGCATCCCTGGCCTCCTTCAGCTCCGCCCGCGTCCGCTCGATGTGCTCCTCCACCAGCGCGCGCAGCCGGTCGGGCTCGGCGAGGTGCCCGAGCCACACCCGCAGGACCAGCGGGTGCTTCAGGACCACCGCGCCGCCGCCGTCGCCGCCTGCCCAGGCCGCCAGCGCGGCCCGGCCCGCCTCCGTGATCGCGTACCGCCGCTTCGTCCGGGGCTCGTCGGGACCCGAGCGCGCGGACGTCACGTAGCCGCACGATTCGAGCCGGCGCAGCTCCGCGTAGATCTGGCTGATCGCGGGCGACCAGTAGAAGAAGCGCAGCGACGCGTCCGCCCACTTCTTCAGCTCGTATCCGGTGCGCTCGCCGGGGAACGACAGCAGGCCGAGCACCGCCCACGCCGTCTGCGGCAATCCCCGCTCCGGCTCTTGCCTCTTCTGGGGCTGACGACTAGTCATATGACGAATTGAAAGAGAGGGCAGCATCCCGAGACAAGCCCCTGGAGGGCATGTGCAGTTCTCCGTGATCTTCGAGGCGCAGCTGGCCGACCCCACCGTGGTCCACGAGCACCAGGTCATCCACGACTGCGTCGAGCAGGCCGTGCTGGCCGAGGAGATGGGGTTCGACCGAGTCTGGGCGGTCGAGCACCACTCCCTGAAGTGGTACGCCCACATGTCCGCACCCGAGGTCTTCCTCAGCTATGTCGCCGCGCGCACGAGCCGGATCCGCGTCGGGCACGGTGTGGTCTGCATGCCGTTCAACTTCAACCACCCCGCCCGGGTCGCCGAGCGCGCCGCGATGCTCGACCTGCTCTCCGGCGGCCGCCTCGACCTCGGCGCGGGGCGCGGCGGCACCGCGCAGGAGACCTCGCTGTGCGGGGTCGACCGGGACCGCACCACCCAGGAGGTCGAGGACGCGCTCCGCATCATCGGCCGGGCCTGGCAGAACGACGAGCTGGAGTACCGCTCCGAACTGATCAGGATCGATCCGCATCCGATCCTGCCCCGCCCGCGCCAGACCCCGCATCCGCCCCTCTTCCTCGCCTGCAGCCGTACCGAGACCCTCGTCCAGGCCGCCGAGCTCGGCATCGGCGCGCTGGTGATGGGCTTCGCCGGGCCCGAGTCGATCGCCGGGATGCGCCGCGTCTACGACACCGCGCGCGCCGAGCGCACGGGGGAGCGGTTCGTCTCCACGGTCGTCAACGACCACTTCTCCGTGCTCTGCCCCACGATCGTCCTCGACGACCGGGCCGAGGCGCGCCGGATCGGCATCCGGGGCCAGCGGTTCTTCGCGCAGTCGATCGGCCACTGGTACGGCGGCGCCGGCATCCCCGACGAGGCGGTGGTGGACGGCGCCGACGAGGCGGCGGAGATGCGCCGCGCCGCCGAGCAGGTCGAGGCGCGGCTGCACGAGCAGTCCATCCCGGTCCGCCCCACCGCTACGGCCACCTTCAACGCCGACCACGCCTACGGCACCGCCGAGGACGCGATCGCGTACGTGGAGCGGCTGCGGGCCGCGGGGGCCGACGAGGTCATGTGTCTGATGCAGATGGGGACCGTGCCGCAGGAGGCCTGTCTGGAGACCCTGCGTCAATGGGGCGACAAGGTCATCCCGCATTTCACCGGCAGGAGCCTGGCCGACGGACGGCCCCAGGACGCGGATGCGCGTGCCGAAACAGCATCGGACAGGAAAATCAGCGGTGACCATGGGGGTGTCGCAGGATAATTTCTCTTGCTCCTCTTGTCCGGAGGAACCTCGGGCGGATACGGTGTCTTGACGCGAGGTTCTCCTGTGGAGGAAGTGAAATGACGGAAATTCTTGTGGCTGATGCGACCGGTGGGGGGATAGCTACCGCTGCTCCGGTGATCCAGCACCCTGCCTGGCCCGAGCTCAAGAATGCCGTGGAGGAGATCCGTCCGTGGCAGAGCAAGGACGGATCCATCGACCTCGACGCCGAGGGCGCGCCGTCCCGCGCCCTCGTCGAGGCCACCGTCGAGCGGCTCACGACCGCGGTGGAGCAGCTCTCCCCGCTCGTCCCGCACGACGCCGCGTACCACCGTGCGCTCGTCGCCGACCTGCGCAAGTGGGCCGAGGGCGGCTTCGAGGTCCCGGACTTCCTGGACTCGCTCCTCGCCTTCCAGCCGGCCGCCGACCGCCAGGACGGGCTGCAGCACCTGGTGCTCTTCCCGATGTACACCCAGAACGGCAACCCGGACCGCAACCTCGAAGCGGTCGTGCTGCGCATGGTCTGGCCGGAGTGGCTCTCCGACCTCGAGGCCACCCGCTACGACAACCCGCTGTTCTGCGGCATCACCTTCGAGGACTTCACCGCCGGTTACGACACCAACTCGGCCGTCCTCTTCCCCGAGACCATCGCCGTGCGCGAGGCCCCCGAGCGCTTCAGCTGGGGCGGCATCTTCTGCGACCGCGAGGCCGCCCGCTTCCGCAAGGTCACCGAGGCCGCCGTCGACATCCTCGGCATCGAGCTGCCCGAGGACATCGCGGCCATGGTCGAGGACCAGAAGCGCTGCGAGGCCGCCTTCGTGCTCTGGGACATGGTCCACGACCGCACCCACAGCCACGGCGACCTGCCGTTCGACCCCTTCATGATCAAGCAGCGCCAGCCGTTCTGGATGTACGGCCTGGAGGAGCTGCGCTGCGACCTCACCGCCTTCAAGGAGGCCGTGAAGCTGGAGGCCGAGGGCAACGCCCACGGGCGCGACGTGCAGTACGCCGTGCTCTTCGACCGGATGTTCCGCTTCCCGGTCACCGGCGACCGCACCCGCAACTACGACGGACTGGGCGGTCAGCTCCTCTTCGCGTACCTCCACAAGCACGACGTGGTGCGCTGGACGGACAACAAGCTGAAGATCGACTGGAACCGCGCCCCCGAGGTCACCAACCAGCTCTGCGCCGAGATCGAGCAGCTGTACCGCGACGGCATCGACCGCCCGAAGCTGGTCCACTGGTTCAAGGCGTACGACCTCGTCTCCACCTACCTCGCCCCGCACCCGGGATCGAAGTGGGCCAAGGGCCCCGACGCCCTCGACCTGACCCTCCCGCCCCGCAAGCTCGTCGACGACGTGCTTCCGGACGAGTTTCCGCTGAGCATGTTCTATGAGGCCCTCTCCAAGAAGCTGAAGGGCGTGATCGCCGCGACCAAGGGCATCACCGCCGCGAACGCTTCGCGGGCCGAGCAGGCTGCCGCGTGAACCCTGTCACGGAGGAGGAGGGGACGACCATGAACGGCAACGGGAACGGCGGGCCGCTTGAGGGCGCCGTCATCGCGGTCGCGGGTGCGGCCGGTCCGGCCGGCCGGGCGACGCTGATGCGCCTCGCCGAAGCGGGCGCCATCGTCGTCGGCGCCGACGCCGACCCGGCCCGTCTCGCCGAGGCCGTCGACGCCGCCCGGTACGCCCACGGCGGTGCCACGGTCATCGGCGACACGGTCGACCTCTTCGACCTCGGTGCCGCCCGGGAGTGGGCCGACAAGACCGAGAAGGAGTTCGGCCGGATCGACGGTCTGGTCCACCTCGTCGGCGGCTGGCGCGGCAGCTCCTCCTTCGCCGAGACCGACCTGGCCGACTGGAACTTCCTCGAGAAGCTCCTCATCCGTACCGTCCAGTCCACCTCGCTCGCCTTCCACGAGCCGCTGCTCCGCAGCGACCGCGGCCGCTATGTGCTGATCAGCGCCGCCGGCGCGTCGAAGCCGACCGCGGGGAACGCGGCGTACGCCTCGGCCAAGGCCGCGGCCGAGGCCTGGACGCTCGCCATGGGCGACGACTTCCGCAAGGCGGGGGGCGACGAAGGCCCCAAGGCGGCGGCTGCGATCCTGGTGATCAAGGCACTGGTGCACGACGCGATGCGCGCCGAGCGCCCGAATGCGAAGTTCGCGGGCTTCACCGACGTGAAGGATCTGGCCGACGAGATCGCCTCCGTCTGGGAGCGGCCCGCACAGGAAGTGAATGGACAGCGTCTGTGGCTGACCCCCAAGCCGTGAACCCGGCCCTCGCCGCCGGCCTGCCCGCGAAGACCGACGCCCGTCGTCACCACGACCCGTCGGTCCGGGGCTTCGCCAGCGACAACTACGCGGGCGTCCACCCCGAGGTGCTCGCGGCCGTCGCGCTCGCCAACGAAGGACACCAGATCGCGTACGGGGAGGACGAGTACACCGACCACCTCCAGCGGATCATGCACAGCCACTTCGGGCCGAACGCCGAGGCCTTCCCGGTCTTCAACGGCACCGGCGCGAACGTCACCGCCCTGCAGGCGCTGACCGACCGCTGGGGCGCGGTGATCTGCGCCGAGTCCGCGCACATCAACGTGGACGAGGGCGGTGCCCCGGAGCGGATGGGCGGGCTCAAGCTGCTCACCGTGCCCACCCCGGACGGCAAGCTCACCCCCGAGCTGATCGACCGGCAGGCCTGGGGCTGGGAGGACGAGCACCGCGCCATGCCGCAGGTCGTCTCGATCACCCAGAACACCGAGCTGGGCACGGTCTACACCGTGGACGAGATCCGGGCCATCGTGGAGCACGCGCACGGCAAGGGCATGAAGGTGCACCTCGACGGCGCCCGGATAGCCAACGCCGCCGCGTCCCTGAACGTGCCGATGCGGGCGTTCACCAACGCGGTCGGCGTCGACGTGATCTCCTACGGCGGCACCAAGAACGGCATGATGTTCGGCGAGGCCGTGGTCGTCCTCAACCCGGACGCCGTCAGCCACATGAAGCACCTGCGCAAGCTGTCCATGCAGCTCGCCTCCAAGATGCGCTTCGTGTCGGTGCAGCTGGAGGCGCTGCTCGCCAAGGACCTGTGGCTGCGCAACGCCCAGCACGCCAACGCGATGGCGCAGCGCCTCGCGGCGGGTGTGCGGGAGGTGGACGGGGTGGAGATCCTCTACCCGGTCCAGGCCAACGCGGTCTTCGCGCGGCTCCCGCACGAGGTGTCCACCCGGCTGCAGAAGCGCTTCCGCTTCTACTTCTGGGACGAGGCGGCGGGCGACGTGCGCTGGATGTGCTCCTTCGACACCACGGAGGACGACGTCGACGCCTTCCTGCAGGCGCTGAAGGAGGAGATGGCGCGCTAGCGCCCCTCACCGACTGCTCCACGATCAACATAAGTATGCGGCGGACCGGAAATCCATTGACTTCCGGTCCGCTGTCTTTCTAGGGTCCCCGGCTATGGAGCTCATCCAGCAGGACCCCGAACTCTCCGCGTACCTCGCAGCCGACGAGGTCATCGACCATGACCACCCCGTCGTCCGGGAGACCGCCGCCGCGCTGCGCGCCCGTCATCCCGACGTATACGCATACGCCCGGGCCGCGTACGAGTTCGTACGGGACGAGATTCCGCACTCCAGCGACACCGGCGACCCCCGCGTCACCTGGCGCGCCTCCGACGTCCTCGCGCGGCGCACCGGGATCTGTCACGCCAAGGCCCACGCCCTCGCCGCGCTGCTGCGGGCCGAGTCGATCCCGGCCGCGCTCGGCTACCAGAAGTTCGAGGTGCTCCACGGTCTGGTCGCGATCCGGCTGCCCGGCGCGGCGACCTGGCACCGGCAGGATCCCCGGGGCGGGGAGCCGGGCCGGGAGGCCGCGTTCTCGCTGGGGGAGGAGCGGCTGGCGTTCCTGCCGGACCCGGAGTTCAATGAAATGGACTACGCAGTGCTGTACGCTGTACCGCATGCGGGAGTGGTGAGCGCCATGCGGACGGCGCGGGACAGCTCGGAGCTCCTGCGGATCCTGCCGGCCGATCTCTGACGCCGTCGCACGCCCTCCGACGCAAGGACGACCATGCCCCTCACCCTGACCGTCTCCGACGAGGTGCGCGCCCTCGTCCCCGGCTTCACGCACCTCGCCGTCGAGGCGCACGGGCTGGTCAACGGCCCCAGTGACGAGACGAGTTCGGCCCTGCTCGACGACGCGGCCCGGCGCCTCGCCGAACGGCTCGACGGCCGGACCCCGGACCAGGACCCGCACATCGCCGCCTGGCGCGCCGCGTACTCCGCGTTCGGCGCCAAGCCCTCCCGTACCCGCAACTCCGCCGAGGCACTGGCCAAGCGCGCGCTCGCCGACGGGGGACTGCCCCGCATCAACCGGCTCGTCGACGCCTACAACGCCATCAGCGTCGCCCATCTGATCCCCGCCGGCGGCGAGGATCTCGACCGCGTCCAGGGCGCCATGCGCCTCGTCCGGGCCACCGGCGACGAGCCGTTCGTGACCGTGGCGGGCGGCGCGGAGACCGTGGAGCACCCGGAGCCGGGCGAGATCGTCTGGTGCGACGACGCAGGCGTCACCTGCCGGCGCTGGAACTGGCGCCAGGGGCCGCGCACCCGGATCGACGACGCGACGGTGAACGCGATCTTCCTGCTGGAGTCGCTCGCGCCCATGACGCGCGAGGAGCTGCTCGCCGCCGGGGCGGAGCTTGCCGAGTCGCTGGAGAAGCTGAGCCCCGGGGCGCGGATCACGGTCCGCGACCCGGAGTAGGGGCACGGTGGGCCTACCGCCTACCGCCTACCGCCTACCGCCTACGGCGAAGCCGTCAGCCGGCGTCCTTCACCTGGGCCGGGGTCGGCGCCGTGCCGCCGAGGTGCGCCGGCACCCACCAGGTGTCGGCCGCGTCCTTGGGGCGTACGGGATACGCGCGCTGCGCGGCCTCCAGGAGCTCCTGGACCCGCTCGCGCAGCCGCCGCGTGATGGCGCCCGCGTACTGGTCCGGCGAGGCCTCCACCGGCTCGCCCACCCGGATGGTCACCGGGATGTGGCTGCGCTTGAAGTTCCGCGGCCGGCCCTTCGTCCAGACGCGCTGCGTGCCCCAGAGCGCCATGGGGATCAGCGGCACCCCGGCCTCCTGCGCGAGCCGCGCGGCACCCGACTTGAAGCTCTTCAGCGTGAAGGACTGCGAGATGGTCGCCTCGGGGAAGACGCCGATGATCTCCCCGGCCTTCAGCGACTCCAGCGCGTGCTTGTAGGCGTGCTCGCCCTGCGAGCGGTCCACCGGGATGTGCTTCATGCCGCGCATCAGCGGACCCGACACCTTGTGCCGGAACACCGAGTCCTTGGCCATGAAGCGGACGAGACGCTTCTGCGGCAGCGCGGCCAGGCCCGTGAAGATGAAGTCCAGATAGCTGATGTGGTTGCTGACGAGCACGGCGCCGCCGGTGCGCGGGATGTGCTCCGAACCCTGCGTGTCGATCTTGAGGTCCAGCGCCTTGAACATGGTCAGTGCGGCACCGATGACCGGCCGATACACGAGTTCTGCCATCTGAGAGGAACCCCTTCTTCTGTGCCTGGGGAGGGTTCTCCCGGCGGAAGTTACGCGGCCGTAGGTTTTCGGCTTTGGGCAGATCGTGCCCCATGTGGGCCCCGCTGACCAGTCCTGACGGCTTCGCACAGGGAGATAATCGTCACCCCCGGTGGCCGTGACGGGAATCGTTCGGCGGTCGCGGACGCTGCACGGGGGGAGTATGGGCGTCGGGGAGTGACAGGGAGAGGGAGACATGACGGGACTCGGTACGGAGGCCGGCATCGAGCTGGGGGAGCGGGCGACGCTCGTCCAGTTCTCCACGGCCTTCTGCCAGCCCTGCCGCGCCACGCGGCGCACGCTCGCCGAGGTCGCGGGGATGGTCGAGGGCGTGGGCCATGTCGAGATCGACGCCGAGGAACGACTGGACCTCGTACGGAAGTACGACATCGTCCGCACCCCCACCGTGCTCGTCCTCGACCGCGCCGGCCGGGTCGTGGTGCGGGCCTCGGGCCAGCCCCGGCGCGCCGACGTCATCGCGGCCCTGGGGCGCGCGGTCTGACGCGGTGACACATCTCCCACATCCCGGTACCCGCTTGACTGCACCGGCCATCGATCGTCAGGCTGACGACGTGCCTTTCGAACTCCTTCTCACCGGGCGGGTCCACGTCGACCTGGCCCGTCACGCGAGCGCGCGCTGTCCGGGTGTCTGAGAACCCCCGGTCCCCTCGCATGTCGCCCTCGCAGAAGGACAACTCCATGACGGTCGCATCCGACCTCCTCCGCACGATCGGCGCCCCGCGCCAGGCCGCGGCCACCGACCGTGAGGCCTCCCCGGCGCCCACGGCCTCTCCCGATCTCCTCCGCTCCGTCTTCCGGCGGCACGCGGCCGGAGTCGCGGTGATCACCGCCCACGGGGACCACCCCGTCGGCTTCACCGCCACCTCCCTCACCTCCGTGGCCGCCGAGCCGCCCCTGCTCTCCTTCGGCGTGGGTACCTCCAGCTCCAGCTGGCCCGTCCTCGCCGAGGCCGAGTTCGTCGGCGTCCACGTCCTCGGCGAGCACCAGCAGCGGCTCGCGGAGACCTTCGCGCGCAGCGGAGCCGACCGGTTCGGCGCCCCGACCCGGTGGAGCGCGGGCCCCGAGGGCGTCCCGATCCTGGACGGGGTCCTCGCCTGGCTGGTGTGCCGGGTGGTGGCCCGCGTCCCGGCCGGGGACCATCGGATCGTGATCGCCGAGGCCGTGGCGGGGGACCCGGCGGGCGAGGGGCGTCCGCTCCTCTACCACCAGGGGCGCTTCAATGCTCTGCGTGACTGAGGGTGCCCTAACCTGAGCGTTGGCAAGGTCACACCCTGAGCGCTTGCTCAGCGGTAACGGAACGGCTGTACTGGCGAGTAATATCCCGATGGGATCGGTCGGACGCCCCGACCGGAAACCCGCCCTTCAGGCGCCTATGCTGCGAGCAACAAGGCAGCCCCGTTATGACGATGCAGTAGGAGAGCCGGCGTGAGCTTGAGGATCGTTGTCTGTGTGAAGTACGTGCCCGACGCCACCGGCGACCGGCACTTCGCCGATGACCTGACCGTCGACCGCGACGACGTCGACGGCCTGCTGTCGGAGCTCGACGAGTACGCGGTCGAGCAGGCGCTGCAGATCGCCGAAGAGGCCGACGACGCCGAGGTCACCGTGCTCACGGTCGGCCCCGAGGACGCCAAGGACGCGCTGCGCAAGGCGCTGTCCATGGGCGCCGACAAGGCCGTCCACGTCGAGGACGACGACCTGCACGGCTCCGACGTCATGGGCACCTCGCTCGTGCTCGCCAAGGCGATCGAGAAGACCGGCTACGACCTCGTCATCGCCGGTATGGCCTCCACCGACGGCACCATGGGTGTCCTCCCGGCGATCCTGGCCGAGCGCCTGGGCGTCCCGCAGGTCACGCTGCTCTCCGAGGTCTCCGTCGAGGACGGTGTCGTCAAGGGCCGCCGTGACGGCGACACCGCCTCCGAGCAGCTGGAGGCCTCCCTCCCGGCCGTCGTGTCGGTGACCGACCAGTCGGGCGAGGCGCGCTACCCGTCCTTCAAGGGCATCATGGCCGCCAAGAAGAAGCCGGTGGAGTCCCTGGACCTCGAGGACCTCGACATCGACGCCGAGGCGGTCGGCCTGGAGGGCTCCTGGACCGCGGTCGACTCCGCCGCCGAGCGTCCGGCGCGCACCGCCGGCACGATCGTCAAGGACGAGGGCGAGGGCGGCAAGCAGCTGGCCGAGTACCTCGCGAGCCAGAAGTTCATCTAGGGCTCGCGCGAGCCGTCCGACCCGCCCCTCTTCGTTCGCAGGAGATTGCATCCCCATGGCTGAGATTCTCGTCTACGTCGACCACGTCGACGGTGCCGTCCGCAAGCCCACCCTGGAGCTGCTGACGCTGGCCCGCCGCCTCGGCGAGCCCGTCGCCGTCGCGCTGGGCGCCGGCGCCGAGGCCACCGCCCCGGCCCTCGCCGAGCACGGCGCCGTGAAGGTCCTCACCGCCGACGCCCCCGAGTTCGCCGAGTACCTCGTCGTCCCCAAGGTCGACGCGCTGCAGGCCGCGTACGAGGCCGTGTCCCCGGCCGCCGTCCTCGTCCCGTCCTCCGCCGAGGCCAAGGAGATCGCGGCCCGCCTCGCGGTCCGCATCGGCTCCGGCATCATCACCGACGCCGTGGACCTGGAGGCCGGTGACGAGGGCCCGGTCGCGACGCAGTCCGCGTTCGCCGCCTCCTTCACCACCAAGTCCCGTGTCTCCAAGGGCACCCCGGTCATCACGGTCAAGCCGAACTCGGCCCCCGTCGAGGCCGCCCCGGCCGCCGGCGCCGTCGAGGCGCTCGCCGTCACCTTCTCCGCCCAGGCCACCGGCACCAAGGTCACCTCGCGCACCGCGCGCGAGTCGACCGGCCGCCCGGAGCTGACCGAGGCCGCCATCGTGGTCTCCGGCGGCCGTGGCGTGAACGGCGCCGAGAACTTCGGGATCATCGAGGCGCTCGCCGACTCGCTCGGTGCCGCCGTCGGCGCCTCGCGCGCCGCCGTCGACGCCGGCTGGTACCCGCACTCCAACCAGGTCGGCCAGACCGGCAAGTCGGTCTCGCCGCAGCTGTACATCGCCTCCGGCATCTCCGGTGCGATCCAGCACCGCGCGGGTATGCAGACCTCGAAGACCATCGTGGCCATCAACAAGGACGCCGAGGCCCCGATCTTCGACCTCGTCGACTACGGCGTGGTGGGCGACCTCTTCGACGTCGTGCCGCAGCTGACCCAGGAGGTTCAGGCCCGTAAGGGCTGACCTGGGGTTCTGTTCGGTCCGGGGGCCGCGTGGTGATGATCACCGCGCGGCCCCCGGCCGTTTCGGACACCCATTGACGCAGGTCCGGGCGGACTACTAACTTCGCTATACGGATTGTTGATTCCGTGGAGCGGAAAACAGGAGGATGTGGGATGGGTCAGCAGGAGAAGGTGTCGACGAGCCTCGCCGGCGCGGTCAGCGAGGGCATCAGCGCCTCCCTCGCAAGCGTGGACGCCGAGCTCGACCGGCGCTACCCGGGTGACCCGGGGACGCGCCAGCCCGTCCACACCGTCTACGTCCCCGGCAACGTCTTCGACGCCGGAACCATCCGCTCCTGGGGCGACCAGGCCCTCGCCGCGCTCGACGAGCACGCACCCGACGCCGCCTCCTTCGCCGCGGTCCTCGGCCTCTCCGACGACCTCGCCGAGGACGTCTACGGCCGCGTACGGGCCAAGCTGGAGCGCGAGCCCATCGAGGACCTCCGGGTCGACTTCGAGGACGGCTACGCCGGAAAGGGCGGGGCCCAAGAAGACACTGACGCCGCCCGGGCCGCCCGGCTGATCTCGGAGGCGTACGCGAACGGCACCGCCGCCCCGTACATGGGCATCCGGATGAAGTGCATGGAGGCCGCCGTACGCGATCGCGGCATCCGCACCACCGACGTCTTCCTCACCGGCCTCCTGGAGAACGGCGGCCTGCCCGACGGCCTCGTCCTGACCCTCCCCAAGGTCACCTACCCCGAGCAGGTCTCGGCCTTCGTCCGCCTCCTGGAGGCCTTCGAGAAGTCCAACGGCCTGGACGCCGGCCGCTTGGGCTTCGAGATCCAGATCGAGACCAGCCAGTCCATCCTCGCCACCGACGGCACCGCCGCCGTCGCCCGGATGATCGGCGCCGCCGAGGGCCGCGCGACCGGCCTGCACTACGGCACCTTCGACTACAGCGCCTGCCTGGGCGTCTCCGCCGCCTACCAGGCCAGCGACCACCCGGCCGCCGACCACGCCAAGGCGATCATGCAGGTCGCCGCAGCCGGCACGGGCGTACGGGTCTCCGACGGCTCCACCAACGTCCTCCCGGTCGGTTCCACCGCGCACGTGCACGAGGCCTGGCGCCTGCACTACGGCCTCACCCGCCGCGCCCTCGCCCGCGCCTACTACCAGGGCTGGGACATGCACCCGGGCCACATCCCGACCCGGTACGCCGCCGTCTTCGCCTTCTACCGCGAGGGCTTCGAGGCCGCCGCCAAGCGCCTCTCCGCGTACGCCAACCACGCCGGCGGCGACGTCATGGACGAGCCCGCCACGGCGAAGGCGCTCAGCTCCTACCTCCTGCGCGGCATCGACTGCGGCGCCCTCGACACCGCCGAGGTCGACGCCCTCACCGGCCTGACCCGCGCCGACCTGGACCGCTTCGCGGCCCCGCGCCGCGGCGACCTGACGGCCACGGCCCAGTAGCACCGGGGTGCGCCGCGGGCGCACCGCTCCCGGGCCCGTCGGCGGGACACCCCGCCGGCGGGCCCGCGCCGTTCCCTACGCGGTCGGCGGCGGGGGGACCTCGCCCGACCCGCGGGCGATCAGCCGGGTGTCCAGGACCACGCGGGCCGGCTCCTCGTCGAAGCCGTCCAGGCGGCGGAAGAGACGCTCCGCGGCCGTGCGGCCGAGGGCCGCCGCGTCCTGGGCGATCACGGTGATGCCGAGCAGGTCGGCCAGTTCGATGTCGTCGAAGCCCACGAGGGCCACCGGGTGCTCGCGGCCTGCCAGGGCGCGGACCGCCGTGACGGTGACCCGGTTGTTGCCTGCGAAGAGCGCCGTGACCGGCTCGGGTCCTGCGAGCATCGCGGTCAGCGCCTCCCGTACCCGGTCGGGGCCCGTCGTCCCGAGCGACTCCCAGGACGGGTCCACCGCGAGCCCGGCGTCCTCCATGGCCGCCCGGTAGCCGCGCAGCCGCTCGGTCGCCGTGTGGATCCGGGGCTGGTCGCCGATGAAACCGATCCGGCGGTGCCCGTGGGCGATCAGATGGGCCACCCCAGCCCGCGCGCCGCCGAAGCTGTCGGACAGGACGACGTCCGCGTCGATCCGGCCCGCCGGGCGGTCGACGAAGACCGTGGCGACACCGGCCTTGATCTCCGGTTCGAGGTAACGGTGGTCGGAGCCCGCGGGGATGACGATCAGTCCGTCCACCCGCCGGGCGCAGAGCGCGAGCGCCAACTCCTGTTCCCGGTCCGGGTCCTCCGCGCTTGAGCCGTTGATGAGCAGCGCGCCGTGCGCCCGGGCGACCTCTTCCACGGCGCGGCTGAGCGGGCCGTAGAACGGGTCGGCGAGATCCTCCAGGACCAGACCCACGGAAGCCGTACGGCCCTTGCGCAGCACGCGGGCGCTGTCGTTGCGGCGGAAGCCGAGCGAGTCGATGGCCTCCTGCACGCGGCGCTCGGTGTCCGGGGTGACCCCCGGCTCGCCGTTGACGACGCGGGAGACCGTCTTGAGCCCGACGCCGGCCAGCGCGGCGACGTCCTTCATCGTGGGCCGATTGCCGTAACGGTGCTCGGGGCGGCGGGCTGTGTCGGCCACGGTCTGCGAATCTCCTCGGTATCGGCTCTGTCTCGTCCGAGCATAGGCCCTGGACAACGTTGTCAGGGCAGGGGAGACTGTACGTCACAGCGATCTGTCGTTCTCGCCCTCTCTGGAGACACCGCGCACATGCAGACTGACCTCGTTGCCGCCCTCGATTTCGGCGGCACCAAGATCGCCGGTGCGCTCGTGGACGGCGCCGGCGACATCCTCGTACGGGCCCAGCGGCCCACTCCCGCCCGGGAGGACGGCGAGACGGTGATGCGTGCGGTCGAGGCCGTGCTCGCCGACCTGGCGGCCTCGCCCCTGTGGGCCGCGGCGCGCGCGGTCGGCATCGGCAGCGCGGGCCCCGTGGATGCCTCGGCCGGCACGGTCAGCCCGGTCAACGTCCCGGGCTGGCGCGGCTTCCCGCTGGTCGAGCGGGTCGGGAAGGCGACGGGCGGACGGCCCGTCACGCTCGTCGGCGACGGCGTCGCCATGACGGCGGCCGAGCACTGGCAGGGCGCGGCCCGAGGTCACGACAACGCGCTCTGCCTCGTCGTCTCGACGGGCGTCGGCGGCGGTCTGGTACTTGACGGGCGGATCCACCCCGGCCCCACCGGCAACGCGGGCCACATCGGCCACATCAGCGTGGACCTCGACGGCGACCTGTGCGCCTGCGGCGGGCGCGGCTGCGTCGAACGCATCGCCAGCGGCCCGCAGATCGCCCGCCGGGCCCTGGAGGGCGGCTGGCGTCCTGGCCCCGACGGCGACACGTCCGCGGCGGCGGTCGCGGCGGCGGCGCGGGCCGGTGACCCCGTCGCCGTGGCCTCCTACGAACGCGCCGCGCGGGCCCTCGCCGCCGGGATCGCGGCGACCGCGACCCTGGTCGAGGTCTCCATAGCCGTCGTGGGCGGGGGCGTCGCGGGCGCGGGGGACGTCCTGTTCGAGCCGCTCCGGCGCAGCCTGCGGGAGTACGCCACGCTGTCGTTCGTCCGGGACCTCACCGTCGCCCCCGCGCTCACCGGCACGGACGCCGGCCTCCTCGGCGCCGCGGCGGCGGCCCGCGCGGGCGCCTGACGGCGCGCCGGGGGCTCAGGGACGGTGCTCCACCGGTTGTCCGGCGGGTGACGCGGCTTGTCCGCCGGGTGACGCGGCGTCAGGCCCTCGCCGCCGTCACCGCATCGCGGCGCGCGGCGTACCGGCCGGCCGCCTCCGGCGTCCGCTGCCGGACGACCACGAGGAACGTGTCGGACTCCAGGTCCATCACGACCTCCGCCGGGAGCCCCTCGTCCCGGCGGGCGCTCGCGAACTCCTCGGCGGGCCAGCTGCCCCGTGGGCCGCCCGCGGGAAACCTCTGCAACACCGTACGGCTCATCTCCGCACCCCCTTGCCTCGCCGGTCCAACGACGGTCCGTACCGAAGTGTCACGCACCGGCCCGCACGGGCGTTCGCGGGGTGGCCGGCCACCCCGGGGCGTGCCCGGGGTTTCCGTGGCAGGGTGTTGCGGGCAAGCCACTTGGGGCTACCGAAGAGGGGGAATCGTGATCGTCTGGATCAACGGTGCGTTCGGCGCGGGCAAGACCAGCACCGCGCGTGAGCTGGTCGATCTGATCCCGAACAGCACGTTGTACGACCCCGAGCTCACCGGCGGCCTCCTTGACCTGCTGCTGCCGAAGGAACGGCGGGAGGAGGTGGACGACTTCCAGGACCTGCCGATGTGGCGCCGGATGGTGGTGGACACCGCCGCCGCGCTGCTGGCCGAGGTGGGCGGTGTCCTCGTCGTCCCCATGACACTGATCCGGCAGGAGTACCGGGACGAGATCTTCGGCGGCCTCGCGGCGCGCCGGATCGAGGTGCGGCACGTGGTGCTCACCCCCGAGGAAACGATCCTGCGTGCCCGCCTCGACAGCCGGGCCGCGGGCGAGGACGATCCGGAGGGCGCCGAGCGCGCCCGGCTGTGGTGCCACGCCAGGATCGAGCCCTTCCGCGCCGCGCTCGGCTGGCTCGCCGCCGACGCCTACGCCGTCGACAACTCGCTCCTCACGCCCGCGGAGACCGCCGAGGCCGTCGCCGAGGCCGTCCACGCGGGCCTCGCCGCCCCCTGCGGCATCGTCCAGACGCCCGAGCCCACCGGGGAGACGCTGGCCGCCGGCGTCCTGCTCTTCGACGAGCAGGACCGTTTCCTGCTCGTCGACCCCACGTACAAGCCGGGCTGGGAGTTCCCCGGCGGCGTCGTCGAACCCGGCGAGCCTCCCGCCCGCGCGGGCATGCGCGAGGTGGCCGAGGAGATAGGGATAGAACTCGACGCCGTCCCCCGGCTGTTGCTCGTCGACTGGGAGCGCCCCCAGCCTCCCGGCTACGGCGGTCTGCGGCTCCTGTTCGACGGCGGCCGGCTCCCCTCGGCGGAAGCCGACCGCCTCCTGCTGCCCGGCGCCGAACTGCGCGGCTGGCGCTTCGTCACCGAGGACGAGGCCGCCGAACTCCTCCCCCCGGTCCGCTACCGCCGCCTCCGCTGGGCCCTGCGCGCCCGCGAACGCGGCACGGTCCTCAATCTGGAGGCGGGTGTCCCGGTCGGCTGAGCCCCGCCGCACCAGCGGGGTGAACTAGCCCACGGCATCCGCCAGTTGCCGCGTCGTGTCCTGGGTCACCGGGGTGCCGTGTCCGCAGCACAGGATCGAGGGCTTCAGGTCGGCCAGCCGGCGCATCGACTCCATGGCGCGGTCGCGGTCCACATGGAACACGCCGAAGGTCACGCCCTGCACCGAGGCGACGGTGTCGCCGGTGAACAGGACGCCGTGTTCCGGCAGATGGACCGCGATCGAACCGGGCGTGTGGCCCGGGGTGTGGACCACGAACGCGCCGCCGCCGAAGTCCAGCTCCTCGCCGTCCGCCAGCTCCCGGTCGACCCGGGTGGGCGGTGCCTCGGGGACGGTCAGGCCCTGCTCGTACAAGGGGAGTTCCCAGTCGAGCAGGTCGGGTTCGGGGACCGGGGCCTCGCCCCGGATCACCGGCGCGTCCAGGCCGTGGGCCAGGATCCGCGCCCCGAAGCGGTCCGCCAACTCCTGCGCGGAGCCCACATGGTCGCGGTGGCAGTGGGTGAGCACGATCCGGCGGATACGGGCGGGGTCCAGGCCCACGCCCCGTACCGCCGTCTCGATCTCGTCCGCCGAGCCCACCCAGCCGGCGTCGATCAGGGTCAACTCCTCGCCGTCCCGCCACAGATAGGCCTGGCCGACGGAGAAGTGCAGCAGGTGCAGTCGCGGGGTGATCTCGCTCAGTTCCATGCGGCGAACCTACGGAACCCCGCAGGTCCGCCGCCTCGGACTACGCTCTCGGCGAGCTTCGCCCAACGCTGAAAGCCGCTGTCGGGCAGCCGATCAACCCTGCTTCGAGCGGGCGTAGTTCTGCAGGAAGTGCGCCTCCGTCACCGCGAGCCGCTCCAGCTCCTCCGGCGACACCGACTCGTTCACCGCGTGGATCTGCGCCTCCGGCTCGCTCAGGCCGATGAGCAGGATCTCCGCCTCGGGGTAGAGCGAGGCCAGCGTGTTGCAGAGCGGGATCGAGCCGCCCATGCCGGAGGTCTGCATCTCCTGACCGGGGTACGCGATCCTCATCGCCTCCGCCATCGAGACGTACGCCGGGCTCGTCACGTCCGCCCGGAACGCCTGGCCCTGGCCGACCTGCTCGAACGAGACCCGGGCGTTCCACGGGACGCGCTTCTCGATGTGCGCGTACAGCAGCTTCGTCGCCTCGGCGGCGTCCTGGCCCGGCGGGACCCGCAGGCTGATCTGCGCCCGCGCGGTCGACGGGATCGACGGCGTCGCGCCGGCCACCGGGTGGCAGTCGATACCGATGACGGTCACGGCCGGACGGGCCCAGAGCCGGTCCGCGACCGTACCGTCGCCCGGCAGACCGACACCCGCCAGGACCTTGGCGTCCGCGCGGAAGTCGTCCTCCGGGTACTGCAGGCCCTCCCACACCGCGTCCGCCGGCAGACCGTCGATGACCGTCGAGCCGTCCTCGGCGCGCAGCGTGTCCAGGACCCGGATCAGCGCGGCCAGCGCGTCCGGCGCCGCGCCGCCGAACATGCCCGAGTGCAGGTTGCCTTCGAGCGTGTCGATCTGGACCCGGATCATCGTCATGCCGCGCAGGGTCGCGGTGACCGTCGGCAGACCGAGCCGGAAGTTGCCGGTGTCGCCGATCACGATCGCGTCCGAGGCCAGCAGTTCGGGGTGGGCCTCGGCGTACCGCTCCAGGCCGCCCGTGCCCTGCTCCTCCGAACCCTCCACGATCATCTTGACCGTGACGGGCACTCCGCCGTTCGCCTTGAGGGCGCGCAGCGCGAGCAGGTGCATGATGAACCCGCCCTTGCAGTCCGCCGCGCCACGCCCGTACCAGCGCCCGTCGCGCTCCGTCAGCTCGAACGGCGGCGTGATCCACGCCGACTCGTCCAGCTTCGGCTGCACGTCGTAGTGCGCGTAGAGGAGGACGGTGGGCGCACCGGCCGGGCCGGGCAGCAGACCGTAGACCGACTGGGAACCGTCCGGCGTGTCGAGCAGCGCCACGTCCTGGAAGGACTCGGCGCGCAGCGCGTCGGCCACCCAGTTCGCCGCACCCTCGCACTCACTGCGGGGAGCCACCGCCTCGTCCGCCACCGACTCGAATGCCACGAGCTCCGTGAGCTCCGTCTTGGCGCGGGGCATCAGGCCTGCGACGGTCTCGGCGATCGGATTCGCGGTCATGGGCACGCTCCTGGTGGGTGCGACGTTGTCAGGGTGTCGCCGTATGTCGGTGGGACGGCGAACGTATTGCCGATCCTACGGCGCTGGGTCCCGAGGGCCGCGCCGTAGGATGCCCCGAGAGCTTGGATCATCGTCGGATCAGGAGCAGAAGCACATCGTGAGCAGCGAGAACGCAGACGCCGAAGAGGTACGCGCGGAAGAGCCGCAGGACGCGGCGACGGTCTGGGACGTGGTCGTCGTCGGGGCCGGTCCCGCCGGCGCGTCGGCGGCGTACGCGGCCGCGGTCGCCGGCCGCCGGGTGCTGCTCCTGGAGAAGGCCGAACTGCCCCGGTACAAGACCTGCGGCGGCGGCATCATCGGCCCCTCGCGGGACGCGCTCCCGCCCGGCTTCGAACTGCCCCTGCAGGACCGGGTGCACGCCGTCACCTTCTCCCTGAACGGCCGCTTCGCGCGGACGCGCCGCTCGCGCCGCATGCTGTTCGGCCTCATCAACCGGCCCGAGTTCGACGCCGGCCTCGTCGAGCAGGCGCAGAAGGCGGGCGCGGAGCTGCGCACCGGTGTCACCGTCTCCCGTGTCGAGCAGCACGGCCCCGCCGTGCCCGACCGGCGCACGGTCGCCGTGGTCCTCGCGGACGGCGAGACCCTGCTCGCCCGGGCCGTCGTCGGCGCCGACGGCAGTGCGGGCCGGATAGGGGCTCATGTCGGCGTGAAGCTGGAGCAGGTGGATCTCGGCCTGGAGGCGGAGATCCCCGTTCCGGCGTCCGTCGCCGAGGACTGGAAGGGACGGGTGCTCATCGACTGGGGTCCGATGCCCGGCAGCTACGGCTGGGTCTTCCCCAAGGGCGACACGCTCACGGTCGGCGTCATCTCGGCGCGCGGCGAGGGCGCGGCGACCAAGCGCTATCTGGAGGACTTCATCGCCCGGCTCGGGCTCGCGGGCTTCGAGCCGGCCGTCTCCTCCGGGCACCTCACCCGCTGCCGCAGCGACGACTCGCCGCTGTCGCGCGGCCGGGTCCTGGTGTGCGGTGACGCGGCGGGGCTCCTGGAGCCGTGGACCCGTGAGGGCATCTCCTTCGCGCTGCGCTCGGGGCGGCTCGCGGGGGAGTGGGCGGTACGGATCGCCGAGTCGAACGATGCCGTCGACGCGCGCCGACAGGCGCTGAACTACGCCTTCGCCATCAAGGCGGGCCTCGGCGTGGAGATGGCCGTCGGGCGGCGGATGCTCGCCCTGTTCGAGCGCAGGCCGGGGCTGCTGCACGCCGCACTGACGGGCCTGCGCCCGGCCTGGAACGCCTTCGCGGACATCACGCGGGGGTCGAGTTCGCTGGCCGGGCTCGTCCGTTCGAACGGAGTCGCCCGGCGTGCGCTCGACGTCCTCGACCGCCGCATGGCCCCGACGGGCGGCACGACCCTGCGGGGTGTGGCGGCGCAGTCGGACTTGGTGCGGTCGGTCGATGCCGAGCCGGACGTCCTGGAGGCGCCGGAGGTGCCCGGTCCGGTGCGGGCGGACGCGTCCGAGTCGCCGGACGGCTCGGGTTCTTCGGACTCCGGGGTCACGCGGTCGGAGTGATGCGGAAGACCGGGTGCTTGGGCGCGATCGCGCGCAGCTCGGCGTCCGTGGAGTCCGGTCCGACCCCGCCGAAGAAGACACCGACCTCCGCCTTCCAGCGCTTGAGGTAGGCGCGCAGGAGGGCGGGCTTCTCGTCGTCGGTCAGCTCGACGGCGGTGAACGGCTGCACCTGCTTGCCCAGGTGCAGCTCGCCGCCGCCGGCCGCCCGCATGTTGTGGGTCCACTGCACATGGCCGCGCGGCGCCACCAGGTACTGCGCGCCGTCCACCGTCAGCACGTTGACTGGGGTCGTGCGCCACTCTCCGCTCTTGCGGCCGCGCACGGCGAGGACGCGGGAGCCCCAGACGCTGAGGCCCCGGCGGGTGAGCCACGCGACGGTCCGGTTCACGACGTTCACGGTGAACCAGCCGGGCTTCATGGCGTGGGCGCTGGGCTGAGCGGACATGGCGGCCTCCGAGGCGATCTCTGTTCCCGAACCGAAAACTGTGAGCACTGCTCTCTCTTGAGATCAGTGTGCACGGTTCGGCGCCACAAAGCAAGAGCAGCGCTCTCGTTTCAGTGCGGTGCTCCGAAAGGTGGCAGACTGCTCTCCATGACCAGCGTCCAAGGAGCCCGCGCCCGCGCCCGTATCGAGATCACCGCCGCCATCAAGGACGAGGCCCGCGCTCAGCTCGCCGCGGAAGGCGCCGCCAAGCTCTCCCTGCGCGCCGTCGCCCGCGAGGTCGGCATGGTGTCGTCGGCGCTCTACCGCTACTTCCCCAGCCGCGACGACCTCCTCACCGCCCTCATCATCGACGCCTACGACGCGGTCGGCGCCGCCGCCGAGCAGGCCCTCGCCGACTCCCGTGCCGCCACCGCACCCGACGACCACCTCGCCCGCTGGACCGCCGTGTGCCGCGCCGTCCGCGCCTGGGCCGTCGCGCACCCGCACGAGTACGCCCTGATCTACGGCTCCCCGGTGCCCGGCTACTCCGCCCCGCAGGACACCATCGGGCCCGCCTCCCGCGTCGCGCTCGTCCTGATCGGCATCCTTGGCGAGGCCCTCGCCGCCGAGGGCGTCGCCCCGCCGCCCGTCCCTGCCGCCCTGCGTCCGGAGGCGGAACGGATCGCCGCCGAATTCGCCCGCGACCTGCCGCCCGCCCACGACCTGCCGCCCGCCCTCGCCGTCGCCATGGTCGCGGCCTGGTCGCAGCTCTTCGGGCTCGTCTCCTTCGAGGTGTTCGGACAGTTCAACCGGGTCGTCGAGGACAGGGAGACGTTCTTCGCGACGGCCGCGGACCGGCTCGGCCGGGAGATCGGGCTGCTGGCCCGCTCGTAGCAGCGGTGGCGCCCCTACGCGCGGCCGGGGCGGCCGAACGGATCGCACTGCCACGGGAGTTCTCATGCAACTGCACATCCACGCACGCGTAGTCGAACTGTTCCGCGATGTAGGCGAGTTGGGTGAAGGTCTTGAACGTCGTCGAGGAGAGCGTGAGTGTGATCGGCTCCCCGCGCGCCGTCTTGCGAGACAAATTCTGTGCACGCTTCTTGCGCATCGACAGCCCCCCGTGGCTCGATCCTCCGCGCAGCCTGCCACAGCGGCTCCGACGGCGGAGCGAGTCGGCGGGTGTACTCCGCCGGGAGTACACCCGATCACCACGCTCGGCTGACGCTCCCGCCGCCCGGTCGCGTCTAGCGTGGCGGGCATGGACGAACAGCGCAGACACGGACACGGCGGTCCGCCCTGGGCGGGAGGCGCCTCGGACGGACCGCCCTGGCCGTTGCGCTGGGCCGATCGCGCGCCCGGCAACGGACTGCCGTGGCGGTCGACACTGCTGCTCGCCCTCTTCGTCATGGTGGGTTCCGGCTTCGCGGCGAGGAACCAGCCGGACCGCGAGTCGCTGGACGCCCTCGGCCGCTCGCTGCTGCTCCTCGGCTGCGCCCTGCTCCTGCTCCGCGACCGCCACCCGGTCCCCGTCGTCTTCGGCACCGCCGCCGTCACGCTCGTCTACTTCGGCGCCGGTTACGCCTACGGGCCGGTCTTCCTCGTCGTCGCCGTCGCCTGCTTCGCGGCCGTCGTGCGGGGCCACCGGCGCGCCGCCTGGTGGGCGCTCGGTCTGCTGTGGGCGGGGCACCTGCTGATCGCCCACTGGCTCTACCGCCACCTGCCTCCCGCCGGTGACTCCGCCGCGCCCTGGGGACAGGAGATCCCCGTCCTCGCGTTCGTCGTCGCCATCCTCGCCGCCTCCGAGCTGGTCCGGGTTCGCCGCGAGCAGTGGGCCGCCCAGCGGGCCGAGCGCGCGGCGGCCGAGCGGCGCCGCGCCGACGAGGAACGGCTGCGGATCGCCCGTGAGCTGCACGACGTCCTCGCCCACTCGATCTCCGTCATCAACGTCCAGGCCGGCGTAGGCCTCGCCCTCCTCGACACCGACCCCGAGCAGGCCCGCGCCGCGCTGACCACCATCAAGGCGGCGAGCAAGGAGGCGCTCGGCGAGGTCCGCCAGGTCCTCCACACCCTGCGCGCCCCGGGCGAGGCCCCGCGCACCCCGGCGCCTGGCCTCGACCGCCTCCCGGAGCTCGTCGAACAGGCGGCCTCGGCCGGACTCACCGTACGGACGTCGACCGAGGGGGAGCCCGTGCCGCTCCCGCCCGGCACGGACCTCGCGGCCTTCCGGATCGTCCAGGAGGCACTGACCAACGTGGTCCGCCACTCCGGATCCCGTACCGCGCGGGTCGTGCTCGGCTACGCGCCCGGCCGGCTGGAGCTCCGGGTGGACGACGACGGGCCCGCGACCGGCGGCGACGCCGGCGGCAGCGGCAACGGACTCGCGGGGATGCGGGAGCGGGCCACCGCGCTCGGTGGCACCATCGAGGCGGGCACCCGCCCGGACGGCGGGTTCCGCGTGCGCGCCGTCCTGCCCGTCCGCCCGAAGGAGACGCCGTGACGGGAGATGCCGTGATCCGTGTGCTGCTCGCCGACGACCAGTCGCTCGTACGGGCCGGCTTCCGGGCGCTCCTGGACGCCCAGCGCGACATCGAGGTGACCGGTGAGGCCGCCGACGGCGAGGAGGCGGCGGCCAAGGCCCGCGAACTGCGCCCGGACGTCGTCCTCATGGACATCCGGATGCCCCGCCTCGACGGCCTTGCCGCCACCCGCGCGATCACCGCCGACCCCGGGCTCGGCGCGGTGAAGGTGGTCATGCTGACCACCTTCGAACTCGACGAGTACGTCTTCGAGGCGATCCGCTCCGGCGCCTCCGGCTTTCTCGTGAAGGACACCGAACCGGAGGAGCTGGTACGGGCGGTCCGCGCGGTCGTCGACGGCGACGCCCTCCTCTCGCCGGGTGTGACACGGCGGCTCATCGAGGAGTTCGCGGCCCGCTCGAAGCCCCCGGCCGCCGTGCGCGGTCTCGCCGAACTGACCGAGCGGGAACGGGAGGTGATGGCCCTGGTCGGCGTCGGCCTGTCGAACGAGGAGATCGCCCGGCGGCTGGTCGTCAGCCCCCTGACGGCCAAGACGCACGTGAGCCGCGCCATGGTGAAGCTCGGCGCTCGCGACCGTGCCCAACTCGTCGTGCTCGCCTACGAGTCGGGTCTGGTGCGGCCGGGCTGGCTGGGCTGACGCGTGCCCCGGGGCCGTGACCGCTACGACCAGGTGATCGCCGACGTCTCCCGCCACAGCCGGGCCAGGGCGGCGTCACCCGCCATGGTCACCGCGCTGTCGGGCAGCCGGTTCCAGAGGGTGAGGTAGAGCCGGTCCGCGGGGCCGCTGAGCTCGCAGTCGGCGGCGGTTGCGGCGGTCGGCCCCGACCCGCCCCGTTCCGTGACGGGTGCCTCCGGAGACAGCCGTACGGTCCATACGTCACCGGTGTCCACGGCCCGCACCCGCAGGACGCGGGGCTCGGGCGTCCTGACCCGGCTGCGCTCGCGGGCGTGGAAGGAGCGCAGCAACTCGTCGATCCCGTCCGCCGCGAGGGCCGCGTCCACGGGCGCGGCCCCGTGCGCGGGCAGGGCGGACTCGGCGTCCACGCGGTGGACCGTCGTCTCGTGCGCCTGACGGCGCGCCCAGAAGGCGAGGGGGGACGCGCCGGGCAGGAACGTCCAGCACTCCAGGGACGCGGGCGCCGCACGGAGTGCCTCCACCAGGCGGGCGTGGCCCGCGCGGAAGTGGGCGAGCAGCTCCGCGCCGTCGAGTGCGGGCTCGGCGTCGCCGGGGCGGTAGGAGGTGTACCCCTCGGCGACGAAGCCCGTCGCCCAGCGGTGCACCATCGCGGTGTGGCGCAGGAGGTCCCGTACCCGCCACCCGGGACAGGTCGCCACGACGGCGTCCGGTCCGGCCGCGGCGGCGGCGTCCGCGAGGGCCTTGCCCGCGGTGTCGACAGCCGCGATGTGCTCGTCCACTGTCATGAGGTCCATGGCGCGGATTCTGTCAGCGGCGGCCGGGCGGCGGGCCCGGAACAGGGATCGCTCATCCGGCCGTCGGGGCCTGGGCGTTCCGGGCCGCGTACCCGATGACGGCGGCGCCCGCCGCGAGGACGGCGACGGTGGTCAGGGCGACGGGCAGGGAGAACCAGTCGGCGAGGAAGCCGATGGACGGCGGTCCGAGCAGCATGCCGCCGTAGCCGAGGGTGGAGGCGGTGGCCACCCCGCTCGGACCGGCGAGGGCGCCCGCCCGTGCCACCGCGACGGGGAAGATGTTCGCCAGGCCGAGGCCGGTGACCGCGAAGCCGAGCAGGGCGGCCCAGACGCTGGGTGCGAGGGCGCCGAGCAGCATCCCGACGGCCGCCGTCGCCCCACCCGCCACGAGGGTGCGGGTCTGGCCGAGCCGCTCCAGGAGGGCCGTGCCGGACAGCCGGCCGACGGTCATCGTGAGCGCGAAGAGCGAGTAGCCGGCGGCGGCGAGGCCGGGGTGCGCGTCGAGGTCCTGCTCCAGGTGGAGCGCGCCCCAGTCGGCCAGGGCGCCCTCGCCGTACGCGGTGCAGAGCGCGATCACCCCGAAGACGACGACGAGCCCCCGCGAGCCGGACGTGCCCCCTGGCCGGGTGCCGTTCGCGGCCGTGGTGGCCCGAGCGGTGGTGGCCTCCGGCGGGGCGGGGGAGGGTTGCCGGAGCAGTACGGGACCCGCGAGCGCCGTCAGGAGCAGGCCGACGACGGCCAGGCCGAGGAGGTGCGCGGTGGGCGACACGCTCCCGGCCACGAGCCCGCCGAGGCCCGCGCCGAGCATGCCGCCGAGGCTGAACGCCGCGTGGAAGGACGGCATCACGGGGCGGCGCAGCGCGGCCACCAGATCGACGGCGGCGCTGTTCATCGCCACGTTGATGCCGCCGTAGGCCGCGCCGAAGACGAGCAGGACGAGGCCGAGGGCGAGCGGGGATCGGGTGAGCGCGGGCAGGGCGATGGAGAGCGAGAGCAGGACCGCGGTGGCGACGGTGACGGCGTGGCTGCCGTGACGCCGGCAGAGCCGGCCCGTGAGGGTCATGGTGACGACCGCGCCGGCCGACACCCCGAGCAGCGCGAGCCCGAGGTCGCTGGCGGAGGCACCGGTCTGCTGCTTGATGGCGGGGATCCGGACCACCCAGCCGGCGAACAGGAAGCCGTCGAGGGCGAAGAAGAGGGTCAGGGCGGAGCGGAGGCGGGACAGGGAGGGGGCGGTGTCTCCGCCAGGGCCCCCCGGAACGACCGTCCGTACTTTGTTTAGTAGCGGCACAAACTCAGGATAGGGGCGGACCGGCACGGATTTCAACCGCCCGTCCCTGCCTGTCCCCGCCCGTCCCCGGCCCCCGACTCGGGGATCCGCCTCCATCGGCCGGGGGCCGTACGGCGCCCGGCTTTGATCTGTCCCCGTCCGCGTGGACCGCGACGTGCCCCGGCCTGCACCCGCGGCCGTCGGCGTGGACCGCGCGGTTTCCGCCGGATCCGTCGGCGCGGTACGTGCGGATCCGGCCCGTCTCCGCCCGCGCAGACCGCGCGACGGCTCGATCATGGGAGACTCGCCCCCATGAACGGCAAGGCGACCACGACCAAAACACGGCTGGACAGGGGGCGCGGCGCGCTCGGGCCAGCGCTGGAACTGGTGCACACGGGTCGAGCGCCGACCCGTGCCGTGCTCACCGCGGAGCTGGGCGTCACCCGCGCCACGGCCGGCGCCGTCGCCGCCGAACTCGAAGCCCTCGGCCTGATCCGCGTCGACTCCAACCCCGGCGCCGCCGCGGGCTCGCAGGGCCGCCCCTCGCACCGGCTCGCCGTCGACGACAAGGGGCCCGTCGCCCTCGCCGCCCAGGTCCACGCCGACGGCTTCCGTGCCGCGCTGGTCGGCCTCGGCGGCACGATCGTCGCCACCGCGCCCGGCTGTGTCACCGTCTCCGCCGACCCCGCGCAAGTCCTCGGCGCCGTCGTGGACGCCGGCGCGGCCCTGCTGCGCGAGAGCGGACGCCGTTGCGTGGGCGCCGGGCTCGCCGCCCCGTCGGCGGTCGCCGAACCAGAGGGCACCGCCCTCAACCCGCTCCACCTGGCCTGGCCCGCCGGTGCGCCGGTACGGGAGATCTTCGCCGAACGCGTCCGTGCCGCGGGAATCGAGGGCCCCGCCTTCACCGGCAACGACGTCAACCTCGCCGCCCTCGCCGAACACCGGCACGGGGCCGGGCGGGGCGCCAAGGACCTGCTCTGCGTGGCCACCGGTCACCGGGGCGTCGGTGGCGCGCTCGTGCTCGACGGGCGCCTGCACACCGGCAGTTCGGGGCTCGCCCTGGAGGTCGGGCACGTGACGGTCAACCCGGAGGGCCGTCCGTGCCACTGCGGCAGCCGGGGCTGCCTCGACGTCGAGACCGACCCGCTGGCCTTCCTGACGGTGGCGGGCCGCGACCCGGGCCCCGAGGTGTCGTTGCTCCAGCAGGCCCGTGACCTGCTCCGTACCAGCCCGGACGAACCGGGCGTGCGGGCAGCCGCGGAGGAGCTGATCGACCGGCTCGGCCTCGGCCTGGCGGGCCTGGTGAACATCCTCAACCCGGACCGGATCATCCTCGGCGGCCTCCACCGCGAGCTGCTCGACGCCGACCCCGACCGGCTCCGCGCGGTCGTCGCGGACCGCAGCCTCTGGGGCCGCAGCGGCGGAGTGCCGATCCTCGCGTGCACGCTCGACCACAACAGCCTGGTGGGCGCGGCGGAGTTGGCCTGGCAGCCGGTGCTTGACGACCCGCTCTCCGCCCTGGGCCGCGCGGCGGCCTGACGCCCCGCCCCCGAACCCCGCCCCGGCGTTGATCGGAGGCCGGGGGGCCGGGGGCCCACCGATCCGGGAACCACTCGGCAAACGGCCCGTGGGGAGCTACCGTTCCTCGACATGACCGAATTCGATCTTCCTCCGCGCCTCGGCAGTCTCACCTTCCACGGGCCCCTCTCCGAGGCCCGTGCCGTCCGGCTGATCCAGCGGATCGCCGACAGTGAGCCGACCACCGTGCTTGACATCGGCTGCGGCTGGGGCGAGTTGCTGCTCCGTGTCCTGGAGGCCGCCCCCGGCGCGACCGGTGTCGGTCTCGACATCAACGCCGAGGACCTGGCCAGGGGGCGGGAGGTCGCCAAGGAGCGCGGGCTCGACGAGCGCGTCGCGTTCGTGGAGGAGTCGGCGCTCGGCACCACGCGCGGCCCGGTCGACGCGATCCTCTGCCTCGGGTCCAGCCAGGCCCTGTGCGACCCCGAGCAGCCCCATGACCCGGCCGCCGCCCTGCGCGAGTTGCGCCGACTGGTCCGGCCCGGGGGCCGGGTCGTCCTCGGTGAGGGATTCTGGGAGCGCACCCCCACGGACGAGGAACTCGCCGGGATGTGGCCCGGTGCGCATACCGGTGACCACCTGCGCCTCGGCGCCCTCGTGGACCTTGCGATCGCGGAGGGCTTCCGCCCGGCGTGGATCGAGACGGGGAGCCGGGAGGAGTGGGAGGAGTTCGAGTCCGGCTACCGCCACGACACCGAACTCTGGCTCGCCGCCCACCCCGACCACCCGCTCGCCGCCGAGACCCGCGAGCGCGTCGACCGCCAGCGGTCGTCGTGGCTGAACGGCTACCGCTCCGTCCTCAACATGGCCTATCTCACCCTCGTTCCGGTCGGCTGACCAGCAAGTCCCGCTCGGGCGCGGAGAGATGGAGCACCTGGAAGCGCTCGCCCGCGTCCGCGGGGACCGGCGCCCCTTCCGCCCAGAGCGTGAAGGACAGCAACTCCCAGTGCCGGGGATCGATCGCGAGCGCGCTCGCGACGACACCGTCGCGCCGGGAGGCGAGCCCGTGCTCCGTGAGCGCCTCCGATACCGCGTGGCCCGGTGCGATGTCTCCCGGTACCGGGGCCGTCCGCCGGGTCGCGGTCGCGGTAGCGGCCGCGGCCGCCGGGCCCTCCTCGTACGCGAGGCCCGTCCAGTGCTGCACCACCGGTCGGCCGAAGTCGTTCACGATCCCCTGGAAACCCGGGCCCCACAGGAAGGAGTTCATGCCTTCCGGGGTGTTCCAGAGGTAGAACGGCGCGTACTGGGCGACCGGCGATCCGTCCGCCCGCTCCCGCATCAGATACGCCTTGAGGCCGAGCCCGGGGAAGTCGTCGAGCAGATGGCCCCGGGTCGCGACCCGCCTGCGGATGATCTCCATGTCGTAGTCGGCGGGCAGGGTGATCTCGTACTGCATCGCGTGCATCGGACGGTCTCCGCTTCTCGTGAGCGTGCTCAGTCGGTACGGGACGACAGCGGGCGCAGCAGGCCCAGCAGACCGTGGACCGCGCTGTCGAAGGCGGCGGGCGAGCCCGAGGCGCGGGCCAGGACGTAGCCGCCCTGCACGGTCGCCACGACCGTGGCCGCCAGCTCGGCCGGTTCGAGGGAGGCGGTCGACTCGCCGCTGTCCAGGCCCTCCTGGAAGACGGACGTCAGCCGGCCGCGCAGCCAGTCGAGGGTCTCCTCGATCGGCGCGCGCAGCTCCTCGCTCGCCATGACGTCCGGGTCCATCGTCAGCCGGCCGACCGGGCAGCCGCGCAACACCGCGCGCTCGCGCAGCAGATACGCCTCCACGCGCGCGTACGCCGACCCTCCGCCGCTGAGGGCCGTCTCGGCCGCGGCCCGCATCTCGTCCGCCGTGCGGCGGATCGCGGCGAGCGCCAGATCCGGCTTCCCGGCGAAGTGGTGGTACATGCTGCCCTGCCCCGCCCCGGCGGCCTGCTGGATCGCCTTGGGGCTCGTCCCGACGTAACCGCGCTCCCAGAGCAGCTCGCGGGTGGCCTCGATCAGTCGGTCGGACGTCGTCATACGGTCAGTGTACATACCAGTAGGTACAGAAGTCCGCCACGGTGCTGCTCCCGCCACGGTGCTGCTTCCGGCACGGGGCCGCGTACTCCCCTCGGCGTACGCGCGAAGCCGCTGGCCGTACGACGACCCGGGCCCCCTCCCCGAGCGAGGCTCGAACCATCGACAGACGCGACACCCACGCACGAGGAGCTGAGCCCCATGAACACCCTCGCCCACGCCGGCCCAGGCCCCTGGGCCCTGTTCTTCCCCCTCGTCTGGGCGGCCGTGATCCTCACCGTCGTCACCGTGCTGCGCCGCACCGGATGGCGCGGCAGGCGCGGGCCGGGACCCCGTCCCGGTCACGACGAGCAGTCCCCGATCGCGCTCCTCGGCCGCCGGTTCGCGGCCGGCGAGATCGACGAGGACGAGTACTGGCGGCGGCTGACGGTCCTGGAGGAGCAGTTCGGCCGCACGGGACCCCAGGGGAGTACGCGATGACGAGCACCGCCCCCGGCACCGTCCCGCGTTCCGCCGCCCGCGCCGCCGCCCGGGTCGTGGCCGCCGTCAAGGTCTACGGCGGCGGAGACACCGAGGTCAGGGCCCTGGACGGGGTGAGCGTCGACTTCCCGGCCGGCAGCTTCACCGCGATCATGGGCCCCTCCGGGTCCGGCAAGTCGACCCTCATGCACTGCGCCGCGGGCCTCGACACCCTGACCTCCGGGTCCGCGATCATCGGCGACACGGATCTGTCCACGCTCGACGACCGGCGGCTCACCCTGCTGCGCCGCGAGCGGATCGGCTTCGTCTTCCAGGCGTACAACCTACTGCCCACCCTCACCGTCGCCGAGAACATCACCCTCCCCCTCGACCTCGCCGGAACCGTCCCCGACCGGGCCTGGCTCGACGCCCTCGTCGACACCGTCGGCCTCCGCGACCGGCTCCGTCACCGGCCGAGCCAGCTCTCCGGCGGGCAGCAGCAACGCGTCGCCGTCGCACGGGCCTTCGCGGGCACCCCCGACGTCGTCTTCGCCGACGAGCCGACCGGCAACCTGGACTCGCGCTCGGGCGAGGAGGTGCTGCGGCTGCTCGGCCGGACCGTCCGGCAGACCGGCCGTACGGTCGTCATGGTCACCCACGACCCGGTCGCCGCCGCCCACGCCGACGAGGTGGTCTTCCTCGCCGACGGCCGGCTCGTCGACAGGATGGCGGAGCCGACCGCCGAACGCGTCCTCGACCGCATGAAGGCCTTCGACGGCGCCCCGCGCACACCGGACGCCCCGCGCTCACCGGGCGACACGCCCACGCAGGGCAGCGCGCACCCGGACGACGGCTCGCGCGCACCGGACGACGGCGCGCGCCTGCCGGGCCGGACGCGACGAGGGGCGGTGCCGTCATGAACGCCGCCCTGAGACTCAGCCTGTCCGCGCTCCGCGCCCACAAGCGGCGCTTCGTCGGCACGCTCACCGCGATCCTGCTCGGGGTCGCCTTCCTCACCGGCACCCTCGTCATGGGGGACACCCTGCGGACGAGCTTCGACACGCTCTTCGGCAACGCCACCAGCGGCACGGACGCCGTGGTCCGCAGTACGAGCGTGGTCACCGTCGAGGGCGAGAGCCAGGGGACCCGTGACTCCGTCCCCGCCTCCCTCGCCGACCGCATCGCCCAGGTGCCCGGCGTCGCCGCGGCCGTCCCCCGGATCGAGGGGGCGGGCCAGCTGATCGGCGCCGACGGCGAACCCGTCGGCGGCCAGGGCCCGCCCACGCTCGCGGGGAACTGGACCGAGGACGCCGCGCTCAACCCGTACGCCCTGGCCGAAGGCCGCGCGCCCGAGCGGTCCGGCGAGGTCGTCGTGAACCGCGGCGCCGCGAAGAGCGGCGACCTCGCCGTCGGCGCCACCACCCTGCTGCGCACCCCCGACCCGGTGCGGGTCACCGTCGTGGGCCTGGCCACGTTCGGCGGTGCGGACGGCATGGGCCAGGTCACCTACACCGGCATGACCCGCGCCGACGCCGAGAAGTACCTGACGCCGAAGCCGGGCGACGCGTCCGGCATCCTCGTCCGGGCGGGCCCGGACACCTCGCAGCGGGAACTCGTCGCCGCACTCGCCCCCGTGCTCCCCACCGGCGTCGAGGCGATCACCGGCGAACAGTCGGCCCAGGAGAACACCGACATGATCGCCGGCCAGTTCCTCACCCTCTTCACCACGTTCCTGCTGGTGTTCAGCGGGGTGGCGCTGCTCGTCTCCGTCTTCTCCATCCACAACACCTTCGCCATCGTCGTCGCCCAGCGGACCCGCGAGAACGCGCTCCTGCGCGCCCTCGGCGCCTCCCGCCGGCAGATCGTCGGCTCCACGCTCGTCGAGGCCGTGGCCGTCGGCCTGGTCGCCTCCGCGGCCGGGCTCCTCGGTGGCATCGGTGTGGCGGCCGGGCTCCAGGCGCTCTTCCCGGCGATCGGGTTCCCCTTCCCCGAAGGGGAACTGGTGATCAGCGCCCTGTCCCTGGCGGTGCCCTTCGCCGTCGGCCTCCTGGTCTGTGTCGGCTCCGCGCTGCTGCCCGCCGTGAAGGCCGGGCGGACCGCGCCCCTGGCCGCCCTCCGCGAGACCGCCGTGGACGACTCGGGCGCCTCACGCGCGCGTGCCCTGGCCGGTGCGGGGCTGCTGCTGGCCGCCGTCGCCGTGGTGCTCACCGGGGTCCTCGCGACGCCGTCGCTGTGGCTCGCCTCGGCGGGCGCCGTCCTCGCGCTCGCCGCGTTCGTCGTCCTCGGTCCGGTGGCCGCCTCGTACGCCGTGCGGCTCCTCGGCGGGCCGCTGCGCGGCGCCAACCGGGGGCTCGCCCGGCGCAACGCCCTGCGCAGCCCGAAGCGGACCGCCGCCACCGCGACCGCGCTGATGATCGGCGTCGCCGTCGTCTCGCTCTTCACGGTCTTCGGCGCCTCGCTGAAGGCCACCATGGACCAGACGGTCTCGCGGTCGTTCGCCGGAGACGTGGCGGTCAGCACCCCGGCGTTCGGGGCCGGAGGCAGCGGACTCAGCCCTCGGCTCGCCCCGGCGCTCGTGGCGCTGCCCGATGTGGAGACCGCCGTCGGCCTCGGCCAGGGGGTCGCGGAAGTCGACGGCGAGGGCCGGGCCCTGACCGTCACTGACCCGGCCGCGCTCGCCCGCGCCTTCGACCTCGGTGAGGTCAGGGGCTCGCTGGACGCACTCGGGACCGACGGCATCGCCGTCGCCGACACGGAGGCCGGCAAGTCCGGCCTGAAGCCGGGCAGCACGACCGAACTCGCCTTCACCGACGGCACCCGGCGCACGTTCACCGTGAAGGCCGTGTACGAGCAGTCCGAACTGGCCGGGGAGTACGTCGTCACCCGCGAGGCCTGGGCACCGCACCGCGCCCAGGACTCCGACCGGCTCGTCGCCGTCGGCTTCGCGGACGGCGTCCCGGCGGAGGCGGGCAAGGCGGCGGTGGCGGACGTCGCGGCCGACTACGGCAACCCGGAGGTGCAGACGCGCGAGGAGTACGCCGAGTCCTCCGCGGGCGGCATCGACATGATGCTGACCCTCGTCTACGCGCTGCTCGCGCTGGCCGTCCTCATCGCCCTGCTCGGGATCGCCAACACGCTGACCCTCGCGATCCACGAGCGCACCCGCGAACTCGGCCTGCTGCGCGCCGTCGGCCAGACCCGGGCCCAGCTGAAGGCCATGGTCCGCTGGGAGTCCGTCCTCGTCGCGGCCTTCGGCACGGCCGGTGGCGTCCTGCTCGGCGGCTTCCTCGGCTGGGTCCTGGTCAAGGCGTCCGACGGAGCGAGTGACAGCGCGTTCGCCTTCGCCCTCCCGCCGCTCCAGCTGGCGGTCGTCGCCCTGGTCGGCCTCGCGGCGGGCGCGCTCGCGGCCTGGCGCCCGGCCCGGCGGGCCGCCCGCCTGGACGTGCTGCGGGCGATCGCGACGGAGTGACGCGGCCGCCCGGCCCGGGAGCCGCGCCGTGGACATCGGATCATGGATCACGGACATTGGATCCAAGATCCAAGATCCATGATCCGATATCCAATATCCGCTGTCCGCCCGGACGGCCGCGTTCAGCCCGCCAGGGCCGAGCGGGCGACCGCCGGGGAGTGGGCCGGCACCTCCGGCGTGCCGAAGGGAACACCCTCCAGGCTCGTGCCGTGGGCGCCGTGGAAGCGGGTGTGGCCGACGAAGGGGCCGTCGGTGGTCGCCCCGTACACGGCATGCGCCCGCGAGGGGACGGCCACGGCGGGGGTGGGTGCGGGAAGGGTGAACCAGATGACCTTCCCGGTGTCGTGCGGACGGATGCCCCAGCTCTCGCTGACGGCCTCGATGATGGCCAGACCGCGGCCCGAGGTGGCGCACTCGTCCACGTCGTCGGGGTGGGGGAGCCCGGCCCGGCCGTCGACGTGCGGTATCCGCGGGTCGTGGTCGTGGACCGAGACGGTGAGGCGATCGAGCAGCAGCTCGATCTCGACGGTGCACATCTTGTCCGGCTGTGCGTGCCGGTGAACATTGGTCAGGAGCTCGGTGACACCGAGCGCCGCATGGTCGATCAAGGCATCGAGATGCCAGTAGCGCAGATGCGCTGAAACGATTCTGCGGACCTGACCGATCCGCGACGGCAGGGCCTGGAGCTCCACCGTGCAGTGCCTGCTTGGCTCGCTGATCACGGCTGCGACTCCCCGAAGTTGAGGTCCGGAAGAAGACGAAGATACGGATCTGTCATGCGTACAGCAGGGCGGCGGGCTGGATCACAGCGTCACCGCCGGTGAACCCTCGGTGAGGTGGTTTCCAGGGTGAACCAGTGGTGACCGGCCCGCAACTCGCGGCGACCTCTCGCAGGTCACCGCCTTCCGTCCGCCACGGCGTCTCCTCCGTCGTGGCGCCCCCTCCGTCGTGGTGGCGCTTCCGCCGCGCGGATCAGCTCTCGCCGCGGCCCTTGGTGGCCCGCTTCAGGGCTTCGAGGAAGCCGCCGGGGCCGGACGCCCGGTCCTTCGGCCCGCGCGCGGGTCCGTCCATGGTCAGGCGGTAGCGCGTCCCGTTCACCGTCGCGACCGTCTCGTCCGGCTTCGCGAACCACGGACGTCCGGCCCGGACCGAGGTCACGGGGGCGCTGTCGATCTCGCTGCCGTAGCTGGTGAGCAGGGAAAGGCGGCCGTCCTCGATCCGGACCTCGCCCGCCCGCGTCAACGAGCGCGGCCACCGCTCGATCCGTACACCCTTGGCCGTGAACTGCGGCTCCGTCATCTCGCTCCGCCCCCTTCGCGCCGGTTGCTCCGTCCAGTGTGCCGGGCGGGCGGCGACCGCACCAGGGGCCCTGGCCACCGACGGGCGCAAGGCCGCTCCCAAGGGACTCCTATGGACCCCCAAAGCGATCGTTTGCGCAGGTGAGCGAGTTATCGTCGGCAGTGGGGGACCTGTTGGGCCGGATGAGGAGAAGGACGCATGAGCACCACGGAGAACACGGCGCGCGCCGCGGTCGCGACCGTCGACGTCGACCGGAGCGACCCGGCGTACCGCGCCTGGTTGAAGGAGGCGGTCCGCAAGGTGCAGGCCGATGCCAACCGCTCCGCCGACACCCACCTGTTGCGCTTCCCGCTCCCCGATGCCTGGGGGATCGACCTCTATCTGAAGGACGAGTCGACCCACCCCACCGGCAGCCTCAAGCACCGCCTGGCCCGCTCGCTCTTCCTCTACGGTCTGTGCAACGGCTGGATCCGCCCCGGCAAGCCGGTGATCGAGGCGTCCAGCGGCTCGACGGCCGTCTCCGAGGCGTACTTCGCCAAGCTGATCGGCGTGCCGTTCATCGCCGTGATGCCCCGCACCACGAGCGCCGAGAAGTGCCGCCTGATCGAGTTCCACGGCGGCCAGTGTCACTTCGTCGACGACTCCGGCGCGATCTACGAGGAGTCCGCCGCCCTCGCCGAGCGGACCGGCGGGCACTACATGGACCAGTTCACCTACGCCGAGCGGGCCACCGACTGGCGGGGCAACAACAACATCGCCGAATCGATGTACCAGCAGCTGCGTCTGGAGCGATACCCGGAGCCCGCGTGGATCGTCGCCACCGCCGGTACCGGAGGCACGTCCGCGACCATCGCCCGCTACGTCCACTACATGCAGCACGACACCCGTATCTGCGTCGCCGACCCGGAGAACTCCTGCTTCTTCGACGGCTGGACGAACCACGACCCGGACGCGACCGCCGACTGCGGCTCGCGCATCGAGGGCATCGGCAGGCCCCGGATGGAGCCCAGCTTCGTGCCCGGCGCCATCGACCGGATGATGAAGGTGCCGGACGCCGCGAGCGTGGCCGCCGTCCGCGCGCTCGAGGGCGCGATCGGCCGCAAGGCGGGCGGCTCCACCGGTACGGGGCTGTGGAGCGCGCTGAAGGTCGTCGCGGAGATGGTCGAGCAGGGCCGTACGGGCAGCGTCGTCACCCTGATCTGCGACCCGGGCGACCGCTACCTGGACAAGTACTACTCCGACGCGTGGCTGGCGGAGCAGGGCCTGGACATCGCGCCCTACGCCGCCGCTATCGACCGCTTCCTGGCGACGGGTGTCTGGCCGGAGTGAGCCGCAGGTCGAGGCGGCGCATCGCGTCCCGGAACGACCTGCCCACGCCCGGCCGGCCGAGCCGCAGGGCGAGCCGGCAGGGCGCGCCGCCGTCGACCGCCATCGTCCAGCCGACCCGGGTCCCCGATCCCGCCGGGGCGAGGGTCCACTCCTCGACGAGGGCGCTGACGCCCGGCGCGTTGGTCGCGTCGACGCGGTACGCGTAGCGGGTGTCGGGGTCCTGGGCGAGGATCGTCTCCTCGAAGACGATCCCGCCCCGGAGCCGGACCGTGCGTCCCGCGCCCTCGCCGGTCGGGGTCGCGGAGGTGACCGCCGTGAACCACGAGGGCATGGAGCCCAGTTCGACAGCGAGGGAACGGAACACGGCCGACGGCGGAGCCGCCAACTCGGCCGAGAACACCAGCCGTACGGGTGCGTGTGCGGCGAAGTCGAGTTCCACGAGCCTGAGTCGGCGCTGCATGAACCGTCCCTCCCGAGGCATGGATCCGAGGATCGGGTCCAAGGATCGGGTGCAAGGATGGGTCCGAGGACCCGGTCCGAGGAGCGCCCACCCTAGCTGACATACCGTCAGTTGCACAGGAGCGGAGCGCCCCAGGCCGTCAGAGCAGCCCGTCCACCACCCGGCCGAACACCCTCCGCCCGGCCAGGGCCAGCAGAGGATCCAGCGCGCGCGGCACCCCGCGCACCCGCAGCTCCTCCACCCACACCGCGCGGGCGCCGCCGCCCTCGTCCGCGTACACCTCGATCACCGCGTGACCGAGCACCACCCGGCCGCGCTTCTCCAGCCGGCACCGCCCCGGACGCCCCGGCGCGGGCGGCTCCCAGACGACCACCTCCATGGGGTCGTCGAAGCCGAGCCGCCCGATCCCGGTCCGGGCCACGAACCGGGTCCCCACGCCCAGGGGCCCGGGCGTGAGCGTCCGGGACCGGGTCAGCGGCACCAACTCGCCGTGCGCGGCGAAATCGGTCAGCCGCCGCCAGACCTCCTCGACCGGCAGCCCCGAGCGGCGCTCGACGCGGAAGAGGCTCACTCCTCCTCGCCCGCCACCACCAGGCCCGGCAGGTGCTCCGCCATCTCCGCACGGGTCTCGTCGGACAGCCCGCCGTCCGTCACCACGGTGTCCACCTCGTCGAGCCGGCCGAACGAACCGAGCCCCACCGTCCCCCACTTGGTGTGGTCGGCGACCACCACCACGCGGCGCGCCGAGCGCATCAGCCGCCGGTTGGTCTCCGCCTCCGCCAGGTTCGGCGTCGAAAGCCCCGCCTCCACCGAGATCCCGTGTACTCCGAGGAACAGCACGTCGAAGTGGAGCGAGCCGATCGCCTGGTCGGCCACCGGCCCCACCAGCGCGTCGGACGGGGTCCGCACCCCGCCCGTGAGGACCACGGTCGCCGTCCCCCGCCGCCCCTCGCGCGCAGCGGCGACCTGCTGGGCCGTGTGGAAGACGTCGGCGACCCGCACCGAGTTGGTGACCACCGTCAGATCCGGCACGTCCAGGAGCTGCCCGGCCAGCGCGAACGTCGTCGTACCGCCGGACAGGGCGATCGCCGAACCCGGCGCCACCATCCGCGCCGCCGCCCGGGCGATCTCCTCCTTCGCGCCGAGTTCGAGCGCCGACTTGGCCTCGAAGCCCGGCTCGTGCGAACTCGTCTCGGCCACCGGCACCGCGCCGCCGTGCACCTTCGCGACGGCGCCCTGGCGTGCGAGCACGTCCAGGTCCCGGCGGATCGTCATGTCCGAGACGTTGAGCCTTCGCGTCAGCTCGTTGACCCGTACACCGCCGCGCCGCCGCACCTCGTCCAGAATGAGGGCGCGCCGCTGCTCCGCGAGGAGATTCTGATGGTCGCTCACCACCGGGGCCGGTCCTTCCGAAGGGAACTGGTGAATAGGAGCGCGGATTCCGTGAGAGCCCCTGCACCTTCGCACGGCCTTCCGCGATCCTGATTGCCTACCTGACTGCCTGCCGTCGAATCCTCCCACCCAGAGAGTGAGGCACCGAAGTGGCCCCTGCCCCTCGCGCCCCCCACAGCGGCGGCGCGGCGCTCGAACTCCTCGTCCACGGCGTCGGCGGAGCCACCCCGCAGGACATGCTGGGCGATCCCCGCACGGTACGGATCACCGGTGACGCCACCGCCGCGATGCACCGGCGCACCGACGACGCCGACGCGGAGGATCACCCCGAGCGGTACGCCGAACGGCCGGTCCCTGAGGCGTACGTCTGGTCCAACCTCACCTCCGGCAACGGCGCCCGCGCCCTGTGGCTGCTGCTCCTGCCGTTCATGGTCGTCAACCTCGCGCACTGGATGCGCCCGCCGGCCAAGGGGCACCCGAGGCTGGTGCGGCTGTACGGGACGCTGGTACGGCTGGTGGCGCTCACCCTGACCGTGCTGCTCACCGCGGCCGCCTGCGAGGTCGCGCTCGATCTGACGGCGTGGCAGTGCGCGGGCTCGGCCGTCTGCACGGAGGACCGCTCCTGGCTCGGCTTCCTCTCCGCCGAGCGCGGCGGCTGGTGGTCCCAGCCGGGCCGCAGGCTCGCCCTCGCCGCCGTGGTCCCGGCCGCGCTGGTCGCGCTGCTCTGGTACCTCTCCCACCGGACCTGGAGCGCGTACGAGGCCCAGCGCCCGCCCACGGGCTACGACGAGGACGCCCGCGAGGCACCGGCCACCCCCGCCGACCCCGACCCCGAGGCCGACCCCGAGGCCGACTTCGCATCCGACCCCGACTCCGAGCCAGACAACGACTCCGGCCGAGAATCCGGCCCAGAATCCGGCCCCGACTCCGGCCCCGTCTCAGGCCCCGAACCCGGATCCGCCGCCGAAGTCCGACCCGCGCTCGGCCGCCCGGGGTTCTGGTACGGCCGTCGCCTCGTCGCCCGTCTGCGCGCCGCCCACACCGCCGCGGGGCTCCTGACCGTCGCCGCCGCCCTGACCGGAGCCGCCGCGCGCCACGACCGGGAGGGTGCCGGTGCCCTGCTCGACGTCCTCGGCCGCTCGCTCCAGTCGGCCTATGTCGTCCTGGGCGCCGTCGTGGTCTGGGTCGTCTGCCGGAGAGGCCGAAGCGAGAAGCGCCTCGACCTCCGCCTCGAACGCGCCCTCGTCTCCTGGCTGCCCGCCGGCTCCCTGATCCTGCTCGCCCTCGCCGTACTGCACGCCGGCTGGTCCCGCCCCGACTGGCGCTCCGCGGGAACGCTCCCCGGCGACGCGACCTTCGGCGTCCTGACCCTCGCTCAGGGCGCGCTCGTCGTCGCCCTCGGGGCCGTCGCCGTCCTGCTCCACCGCCCCGGCAAGGACGACCGCACCGCGCTCCACGGGCTCGGCGGCCCCGCCGTGGCGATGCTCGCCTGCGCGCTGGGCGGCGTGATGTCCGGTGGCGTCGCCCAGCGCGTGGCCGACTGGCTGGACGGGCCCGGGACGCCCGGCATGGGCGCGGGCTCCGCCATCGCCCCGCCCGTGCTGCTCAGTTGGCAGGCGTCCGTCATCCCCGTCCTGCTCCTCCTGCTGCTCGCCCCGGTGGTCGTCCTCGCCGTACGGACCGCCCGCGCGGCCCGCAGGCTCGGCCCGGTCGTGGAGGCCGACTACGGCACGGAGGACCCGGACCCGGTCCGTACCGGACGGATCGCCGCCGCCCGCGCCACCGCGTCGCTCACGGACGCCGCGCCCGCCCTCGTCGGCACCGTCTCCGGCGCCACCCTGCTGCTCGGCGCCGGTTCCGTGGCGGGCGCCTGGGCCAGCGGCAACGTACCGGGAAGGGCCTTCGACGGCGCCCACCCGGCGATCGCGTCCGCCGCCGCCACCGCCCAGTCCCTCGGCTCCTGGATGATCGGCTTCGGCTTCCTCCTCTTCGTCACCTGGGGCCGCCGCGCCTACCGGGACGCGTCCGCCCGCCGGACGATCGGCATCCTCTGGGACGTGGGCACGTTCTGGCCGCGCGCGGCGCACCCCTTCGCCCCGCCCTGCTACGCCGAACGGGCCGTCCCCGACCTCACCTGGCGCATGAGCTCCTGGACCCGGCACACCGGCGGCCGGCTCGTCATCTCCGGCCACTCCCAGGGCAGTGTGCTCGCCGCGGCCGCCGTCTGGCAGCTGCCGCCCACGACCCGCCGACGCGTCGCGCTGCTCACCTACGGATCCCCGCTGGAGCGGCTCTACGGGCGCTGGTTCCCCGCCTACTTCGGCCCCGGGCCGCTGCGCGGCCTGTACGGAACCCTGCACTGCTGGAGCAACCTCCACCGCCCCACCGACCCGATAGGCGGTCCCGTGCGGGTGCCCGCCGTCGGCGACAAGCCGGCCGTGGACCGCGCCGCGCTGCTCGACCCGGTCGGCTACGGACGCACCCCCGAACACCCGCTGCCCGAACCGATCCTGGGCCACTCCGACTACCAGGCCGACCCGGCGTTCGCCGCCGAACGGGCCGTACTCCTCGACCGGTTGCCGCCCACGCTGCCCCGCCCGCGAACATCAGGCGCCGACCGGCCCACGGATCAGGGCAGTTCGGGCAGGTCCTCGGGGTAGAGCAGGGTCAGGTCGTCCGTGCTCGCGTCGGCGAGCACGGCGACCCGGCCCGCATGCCGCTCCACCATCGACTCGAACGTCTGCCGGGCCGTACGGCCGTTGCCGAACGCCGGGCCCTTGGGCAGCTCCGTGAAGTACTTGCGCAGCGCCTCGTCGGTGCCGGCCGCCAGCCGGTACTCGTGCTCGTCCGCCTGCTGCTCCACGATCCGCAGCAGCTCGTCCGGGACGTAGTCGCTGAAGTTGATGGTCCGTGAGAAACGGGACGCCACACCGGGGTTGACCGTCAGGAAGCGCTCCATCTCGTGCGTGTACCCGGCGACGATGACGACCACCGCGTCCCGGTGGTCCTCCATCAGCTTCACCAGCGTGTCGATCGCCTCGCGCCCGAAGTCGCGCCCCGAGTCCTCCGGCGACAGCGCGTACGCCTCGTCGACGAACAGGACCCCGCCGCGCGCCCGGTCGAACGCCTCCTGGGTACGGATCGCCGTCGAGCCGATGTGCTCGCCCACCAGGTCGACCCGGGAGACCTCGACCAGATGGCCGCGCTCCAGTACGCCGAGCGAGGCGAGGATCTCGCCGTACAGCCGGGCCACCGTCGTCTTGCCGGTGCCCGGGTTGCCGGTGAAGACCAGGTGGCGGCGGACCGACGCGGCCTTGAGGCCCGCCTCCTGCCGCCTGCGGCCGACCTCGATCATGTTGGTCAGCGTCCGCACCTCGTGCTTCACGCTCTCCAGGCCGACGAGCCCGTCGAGTTCACCGAGGACGTCCTGGGAGGAGCGCGCCTCCACCACCACCGCCTCGGCCGCGGGCCCGGGAACGGACGGAGGAACGGACGCGGTGGCGGGGGAGCGCGGCGGCGGCACCGTGCCGAGCAGGCCCGCCGATGCCGGGGCCGCCGTTGCCGCCGCTGTCAGCACCGTCCCCGGGTCGGTGCCGCGTGCGCCGCGCACCCCGCTCTCGTCGCTCGTGCAGTCCTCCGCGACCGGACCGTCCTCGGGGAACTCGTACCCGCCGCGCGCGCACCGCTCCGTGCGGCACTTGCGCAGACTGGTCCGGCAGCCGTCCATCACATGGAAGCCGTACCCGCCGCTGCCGGTCACCCGGCAGCCGTGGAAGGAGCCCCGCCCCTCCGCCGAGACGTAGAACCCGGCCTCGGCCGGGGAGGTGACGGTGCACCGCTCGATCGTGGGGTCCGCCCCCTTGGTGACGATCACCCCGGTCTGCACGGCGTCGATCGTGCACCCGCCGAGCGTTCCGCCGCTGCCGTGGTCACGGAACCAGGCGCCGGTGGACGCCTCCCGGATCCGGCAGTCGTCGAGCTGCGCGGTCGCCCCGTCGCTCACCGACACCGCCGTGTTCCGCACCTGCGACAGATCGCTGTCGACGACGTCCACCCGCGAGCCGCGGTCGAGGACGAACAGCGCGTCCGGCACGTCGTGCACCCGGCACGCGTCGAGGACCGCGGTCGCCCCGTCGCTGACCCACACCGCCGGGTAGTCGCCCGTACTGTCGTGGATCTCGCACTGGTTGGCGTCCACCCGGGTGCCCGGGTCCCACACCGAGAGCCCGTTGCGGCCGAAGCGGCGCACGGTCGAGCGGGTGAGCGTCAGCACCGAACGGGACCGCAGGTCGACCGCGTTCTCGGGGATGTCGTGGATGTCGCAGTCGGAGAGCGTGAGAGCCGCGTCCGTGTCGAGCGTGATGCCGTCCGCCGAGGTGCGGTGCACGGAGGAATCCGTCAGATGCGCGGTGGCCCGGGCGGCGATCTGCAGACCGGTGCCCTTGACCTCGTACACCTCGCAGCCGATGCCCTCCAGGCCGCTGCCCTCGCCGGTGACGCTGATCCCGGCGCCGGAGGCGTGATGGACCCGGCAGCGTTCGAGACGCGGATGCGCGCCGCCGCGCACCGAGACCCCGGACTGCCCGGCCGCGACGATCTCGCACTCCTCGAACACCCCGCCCGCGCCGTCGAGCACGGCGATGCCGACGCCCGCCGGATTGTCGACGGTGATCCGGCGGACCGTGGGGCGGGCCGCGCCGCGCACCTCGAGGCCGGCCGCCGAGCGCGTCACGATGCGCAGATCAAGGAGTTCGGGGGTGCCGTCCTCGACGAGCAGGGCGGGCGCGGCCGAGTCCTGCCCCTCCACGTGCAGGTCCTGCACGGTCGCCGACGCCCGTACGGTCAGCGGTACGCCGTCCACGGGCGCGATCCGGACCGAGCCGACCCCGCCCTCGGGGCCGCGCAGGGTGATGGCGCGCTGGATGACGAGGTTCTCCCGGTAGGTGCCGGGCGCGACGGTGAGGACGTCGCCGTCCCCGGCGGCCTCCAGAGCCGCGGCGAGGGAGGCGTACTCACCCGTGCGGCGCCGCCACCGCGATGTGCCGGTGTGCGTCACCTGGACCGTGCCCTGTGCCATGGGTGTGCTCTGCCCCCGCCTCATGCGTCGCCGCTGATCCGATGCCCCACCGTAGCGCGCGCGAGGGCGCCGGGTTGACGGGTCAGCTGCCCGCGCCCGTACGCCCCCAGTCGGGACCGGCCTTCGCCCACGCGCGGTCGAGGCACCGGTACCGCCGGTGTACGAGCCGGCGTACGACAAGTCTGCGGGCGGACTCCACGAACACGCCCGCCAGGGTCGCCGCCAGCAGGCCGACGACGAGCGCGTGGGCGTGGGCGGTCTCGGGCCGCATCGGGGCGGACACCGGCCGCCCGCCGCGGTCGGTCCACAGCCGGAAGGTGTCGCCGGGATCGGAGAGTTCCCGCCGGGTGGCCACCGTGCCCGTGCGGTCCGTGCCGTCCGGGGCCGTCCAGCGCGCGACGACCGCCCGGCGGGCCGGCTGCTCGCCGGCGGCCTCGGGGCTCTGCAGGCCGGGGGCGGGTGCGTCGGAGAGCCGGACCACCCGTGCCGTGGTGGGCAGCCGCTGGAGGCTCTGGGCCCGCACCGCGCGCTGGAGGGAGGCGTCGGTGCGCTGGCCCGCGATCCAGCCGGCCGCGGGGACGGCGAGCGCGAGCAGCACGACCGCCGCGAGGGCGACCCACGCCTCGATCAGGTCCGTGGTCCGGCGCAGGGGATTGCGCCGCCAGCGCCAGACTCCGGTGGCTGCGCGCACGTGCCCACACCCCCTCGTCGTCCGTGGACCTCCCAGGTCCTCCCAACGAGTCTGCCCCGGGGCCGGGTTCCCCGCCTCCCGGGAACGGAGCAGGGTGTCAGTCGAGGATCTTGATCTCGTCGCCGACCCTGACGGTGCCGGGGTGCTCCGGAACCAGGTTCTGGCCGAAGATCAGCCGCGAGCCCTGCCTGCGGTGCCGGGCGAGGGTGCGCAAGGGCTCCTTGCCGCGCGCGGCGGTGAGCTGGTCGGTCGTGGTCACGACGCAGCGGCCGCAGGCCTTGGCGACCCGGAACGTGACCTCGCCGATCGCGAGCCGGGTCCAGCCGTCCTCGGCCCAGGGCGAGGTCCCCTCGACGACCACGTTCGGCCGGAAGCGGTTCATCGGCAGGGGGGCCTCGTCGGCGTGGTCCCCCTGGGCGATCAGGGCGTTGAGGGCGTCGAGGGAGGAGGCCGTGGTGACCAGCAGCGGATAGCCGTCCGCGAAACTCACGGTCTCGCCCGGGAGTGCGTACTCCGGGTCGATGGGTCGCCGACGCGCCGGGTCGTCCATGTGGACGAGCCGGGACTCCGCCCCGAGGAAGTCGCTCAACCAGGCGTCGGCGGCCGGGCCGGCCGGGACCGCCTCCACGGGGGTGTCGAAGACCTCCACCCGGATCGTGGACGACGGCCGCGGTTCCTCGACCTCCAGCGTGCGGTGGCCGGCGGCGGACAGCCTGATGCCGCCGCCCGGCAGCGGTTCGGCCGCGGCCAACGCCATCCGAGGGTGACGGCGTTGGGTCACGACCGTGCCCGACGCGTCCACCACGGCCCAGCGGCGGTCACCTGCCAGTCCCCATGGCTGGACCTCCGCCTCGGCGAGAGCGTGACCGCGCAGCGCCTTGACCGGGTGGACATGGACGGAGCGGAGGCGAGGAGTCGACATGCCGTCATCCTGCCAGCCGCTCGGCGTCCGGGTCGGTCAGTACCCCTGGCCCTGGTACGGGCGCTGGTACGGGTCCTGGTACTGCGCGGGAGCCGGTGCCGGGCGCGCGGCCGCCGGGCGCATCGCCTCGTAGCCGGTGGCCGCCGGACGCTGCATCTGCGGCTGCTGCTGCGGACCCGGGTAGCCGCGCACTCCGGCGGGCTGCTGCGGGATGTACGGCGCGGGGGCGTGCTGCAGCGGCACGGGGGCCATCTGCTGCGCGCCCTGCGGGTAACCGTACGAGCCGCCGCCGTTGTAGGAGGGGGCAGGGCTGGGCGCCGCCGGGAGGGCGGGCAGGGCCGCGGGCAGTGCCGGCAGGTAGCTGTTGCCGGTGTCGTACGCGGCAGGCACTCGGATCGGGGCGATCTGAGGCGTGCCCCGTTCCGCGACCAGGGAGTCGTAGATCGGGGTGTCGGGGAACGACGGCGCGGTGTAGTAACCGCCTCCGTAGGTGGAGCGGGGGGAGGTCATGGCCATAAGTTAAGCCCACGATGTGCCGGTTGGGGAGCCCCATTCTCGGGGTCATCCGATTTACGCTGGTTTTGTCCACCTGACCTGCCAAAACAACGTTAAAGACGCCGTTAACCGCGGGGGTATTTCCGCTGGAGCGCGCACGGTCGGGGAGAGTGGCCGACATCGGCGCGGAGCGGCGGAAACTCAGGACGATCGCCGGATTACCGACAGTAATCGCGGTCGGTCGTCCGCCCGCTTCACAGTTGTCCGCGTGAGGAGAAACCGACTTTTCCGAGCACCCTCCGCAGATGCCATTCGACGGTTCGCTCCCGCGCCTCCGACGCCCCTGCTGCGTGCCCAGGCGGGCGGCCGCACCCAGGGACTCCGTGAGACGGCGCCTACGTGAACGTGCCCTTCCGAGAGCCCACCGACCCGAGCGCGATCCGCGCCAGGAGAGCGGCGAGTTCCACCGGCTTCGACAGGAACGGCGAGTGGCTGGTCGCGATCCGGTGGACCGTCGCAGACCGAGCCGCCATCACCTCCTGGGTCCGCGCGGGCACGGCTTGATCGTCCTCGCAGACGATGTACGTCGACGGAACGGTGCGCCAACCCGCCGCGGTCAGGACGTCGCCGGCGGACCGCGAACTCTGAGGTACGAGACGGCTCACCGCCTCCTCGGCCACGCCCACCGGCACATCGCCGTAGAACAGGGGGACGGGATCGTCCGGTACGGCGTCGAGCCCGTCCGTCCCCGGTGGAACCGACACCCCGAGGAACCCCAGGAGGCTTTCGCCCACGTCGAGTTGGAAGGCCGCCAGGTGGACGATGTGCGCCACGTTCCGCGCCTCGGCGACGGCCTCGCTGACCGGTATGCCGCCGTACGAGTGCGCGACGACCACGACCGGGCCGTCGATGGACTCCAACTCCCGCAGCAGCGCCCGCGCGTCGTCCCGCACGCCGGCCGGCGAACCGGCGCTCGGCAGGTCGACGGTCCGGGTCCGCCAGCCGTCGCCCTCCAGCGCCGACGTCACCTTCTCCCAGCACCACGCCCCGTGCCACGCCCCGTGCACCAGGAGCAGCGTCGGTGGTAAGCCCTCGTCAGTCATCGTTCGCTCGCCCCTCCTCCTTGAGTACTGTCACCCGATTGTCCGATGAGCCGGTCCTGGTCCGCCGTCGGGACCCCAGGGCCGCCAGCCCTCACACCCGACCGGCCGCGTCCGTGGCCGCGTCCGCACCCGTCCGGGGGCGGCGCGGGCACGAACGGCCTTCCCTGGTTGCCGACTCGCCGCGTGTGGCCAACCGTGGGCACGACGAGAGGAGTCGCGCATGAGAGTCATGCTGAAAGCCCACGTCGACACCCGCGCGGGCAACGAGGGGATCAAGACCGGTGTCCTGCCGCAGACCGTGAAGACCCTGATGGAGTCCCTCGAGCCGGAAGCCGCCTACTTCGGTGTGGACGAAGGCGTACGGACCATGTGGATGGTCTTCGACCTCCAGGACAGCGCGCGGATGCCGCCCCTGCTGGAGGACCTCTTCATGGAATTTAACGCGGAGGTCTCGGTGGTGCCGGTGATGAACGCCGAGGACCTGGCCAACGGCCTGTCGCAGATGAAGGCGACCCGCGGCTGACCCGGGCCTTCCCCCGGCCCTTCCCCCCGGCCGTCCGTCCCCGGCCCTTCCGTCCCCGGCGCGCTCACCGGTCGGGCGCCGCCTCGGGCCGGGAGTAGGTCCGCCCCTTCCAGGCGGCGCCCCGGCCCCGGTAGTGCTGCACGGCGGAGTCGACCGTCATGAGCAGGTAGAGCAGCGCCGTGAAGGGGAGGGTGGGCGCGAGCCACAGCGGCTGCCGGTAGTGGTGGAGCATCGGGGCGTACGTCCCCGCCATCACCGCCCACGCGAGCCCGCCCGCCCAGCCCGCCACCGCGTCCCCGCCGAGCAGCCCCGCCGCCAGGGCCACGGGCGGGACGAGGTAGACCAGAGCGAGCCCGGCGACCGTACCGGCCAGGACGAGCGGGTTGTGCCGGAGTTGGGCGTACGCGCTCCGCGAGACCATCCGCCAGAGGTCGGCGAGGCGCGGGTACGGGCGGACGGAGTCCACGCGCTCCGCGAGCCCCAGCCAGATCCGTCCACCGGCCCGCCGCACCGCACGGGCGAGTGACACGTCGTCGATCACCGCCTGCCGGATCGACTCCGGCACGCGCGCCCGCTCGGCCGTCTCCGTCCGCAGCAGCACACAGCCCCCGGCGGCGGCCGTCGCCCGGGGCCGCCGGCTCCGGTTGATCCAGCGGAAGGGATAGAGCTGCGCGAAGAAGTAGACGAAGGCCGGCACGACCAGCCGCTCCCAGGCGCCGACCACCCGGAGCCGCGCCATCTGGGACACCAGGTCGAGATCGTTCCCGACCGCCCCGGCCACGAGCAGTCGCAGGCTGTCCGGTTCGTGCGCGATGTCGGCGTCGGTGAGCAGGAGGAACTCGGGGCCGCCGCGTTCCCCGTGCCGCGCGCACTCCAGGCCACGCGCGCGTGCGAGGGCGATGCCGTGGCGGAGGGCCCACAGCTTGCCCGTCCACCCGGGCTCGGGCTCGCCGGGGGACGTGACCGTCAGCGGCAGCCCGCCGTACCGCGCGGCCAGCTCGCCCGCCAGCTTCCCCGTGCCGTCCGTACTGCCGTCGTCGACCAGCAGGACCTCCGCCTCGCCCGGATAGTCCTGGACGAGCAGCGACGGCAGGCTCAGCGGCAGCACCTCGGCCTCGTCGCGCGCCGGTACGACGACGGCGACCCGCGGCCAGCTCTCCGGCTCGCTGTGGGCGGAGCCGGCCGGCAGGCGTTGGTCGGTACGCCAGAAGAACCCCTGACCCAGCAGCAGCCACCCCCAGGCGGCAAGCGAACCCACGGCGATCCAGGCAATGGCGCTCATTTGCCGCAGTCTGCCCCAGATCGGCGGCGACGCAAGGGCGGTCGGCTAGGGTGACCGGGTGAAGATCGCGCTCATGGACTCCGGAATCGGCCTGCTCCCGGCGGCGGTCGCGGTTCGCCGACTGCGGCCGGACGCGGACCTGGTTCTCTCCAGCGACCCCGACGGCATGCCGTGGGGCCCGCGCACCCCGGAGGACCTCACCGAGCGCGCCCTGGCCGTCGCCCGGGCCGCCGCCGAGCTGGAGCCGGACGCGCTGATCGTCGGCTGCAATACCGCCACCGTGCACGCCCTGCCGGCGCTGCGCGCCGCACTGGAGCCTCGTATCCCGGTCATCGGGACCGTTCCGGCGATCAAGCCCGCCGCCTCGGGCGGCGGGAAGGTCGCCATCTGGGCGACGCCGGCCACCACCGGCAGCCCGTACCAGCGCGGACTGATCCGGGACTTCGCCGACGGCGCCGAGGTCACCGAGGTGCCCTGCCCCGGGCTCGCCGACGCGGTGGAGCACGCGGACGCCGAGGCCGTCGAGCGAGCCGTGGCCGCCGCCGCCGAGCTCACCCCGCGCGATGTCCGCGCGCTGGTGCTCGGCTGCACCCACTACGAGCTGGTCGCCGAACAGATCCGGGCGGCCGTGCAGTCCGCCGACCTCCCGCCCGTGGTTTTCCACGGCTCGGCCGGGGCAGTCGCGGCTCAGGCGCTGCGCCGCATCGGCGCCGAGCCCGCGCCCGCCGCCGTCCCGTCCGGCGGTCTGACCGTCCTGCTCAGCGGCCGGACCGGCGAGCTGCCGCCCGCGGCCCTGGGATACGCCGAAGGCCGACTGCTCCGGACCGCCGCCGCCGCGCACTGACGCGGCGCGCCGACGTCGCGGACCGACGGCGCGGTCGCACATCGCGTATCGATGTCGCGCACCGATGTTGCCGGCCGACGTCGCGGACCGACGCCTCGGCGCGGAGACGCTAGACGGAGGCGCCGGACGCAGGCGCCGGACGCAGGCGCCGGACGCAGGCGCCGGACGCAGGCGTCGGACGGAGCGCCGTCCGAGCGGAACGTGAGTAGGCTGCGACGCATGAGGGACCCTTCCCGTCACCCCCGCGATCGCCGTCCCCCGGGCACGGCCGCGCCGTTGCCCGAGGTGTGGACGGGCCGCGCCACCAACCGGATGCAGTGGGTCGCGGCGGTGGCCGGCGCGGGCTGCATGGCCCTCGGCATCACTCTGGCGGTCGAGTCGCCGTGGACGTCCGGGATCGCGCCGCTCCTGATGGCCGTGATCGGCTGTGTGGCGGCCGGGCTGCTGGTGCTGTTCGGCACGCTCGCCTTCGTGCACGTCGAGGTGAAGGTGGACGACCAGGCCCTGGAGGTCCGCTGCGGCCACATCGGCGTACCCCGATGCCGCATCCCGCTCGCCCAGGTGGAGGGCGCCGAGTACGTGCGGCGGGTGACCCCGCACGAGTGGGGCGGCTGGGGCTACCGCTGGCGCCCCGAGAAGGGCAAGGCGGTCATCGTCCGCCGGGGCGAGGCGCTGCTGTTGCGGCTGAAGGACGGCCGTACGTTCACCGTCACCGTGGACGACGCCGAGTCGGGCGTACGCGTCATTCTCGACCGTCTCCGTCCCGCCACCCCGAGCGCCCCACCCGGCGTCTGACCGGCCGGCCGCCGACGACGACGCACCGACTCGTGGCTCGGCGGCTCAGCCCGCCGCGTCGTCCGCCGAGTAGATCACCGGGTCGTCCACCGGGCTCGTCCTCCCGCCCGCGCCCGCCGTCGCAAGCCCCGCGAGCAGGCCCGCGCAGGCGGTCACCGGAGTGAAACTCAGCGCGTTGCCGACCGTGGCCAGGGCGGCCAGCGCCGTCAGGGCCGCGCCCGCAGTGAGCACGACCGCCGTCGGGCGGGGCGAGCGCCACAGGCCCCACAGCAGCCAGCCGTACGCCGCGCCCAGCAGGGCCACACCCGGCAGCCCCTGCTCCGCCGCCTGCTGGAGCGCCGCCGAGTGCGGTTTGCCGTCGGCCGCGAAGGTCTCCCGGGCCGTCGCGCTCCGTGCCCCGAACCGGTCGGGGCCGACCCCGAGCACCGGGTTCTCCTTCGTGAGCGCGACCGCGTCCTGCCACAGCAGCACCCGGTGCCCGGTCAGCCCGCCCTCCAGGGAGACCGCGAGCCCCTCGGGCAGCCGCTCCTCCGCCACGGCCCACGAGGCGCCCACCATCAGCACCGTCGCCAGGGCGAGACCCACCAGGCCGAGCAGCCGGCGACGCATCCGTACCGCCGCGAGGGAGCAGAGCAGGACCGCGGCCGAGGCGACGAACCCGGCGACCGAGCCGATCGCGAGCGCAGACCCGGCCACGGCCGCGGCGAGGAGGCCCGACAGCAGCCGGCCGGGCCGAGAACCGGCCGCCGCGGCCGCGCAGCAGGCGGCCCCGGCGGCGAGCACGAGCAGCGCCGCCGCCGCGCCCGTATGACCGGTCGGTACGGAGCCGACAGGGGTGGCTCCGGGGACGCCAGGAGCGGAGGCGAGCGCGAGGCCGAGCGCGACCAGGGCCGCCACGAGGGCGGCGGTCACCGGAAGGAGCGAGCCGGTGATCCGGCCGCAGGCGTACCCGGCGGTCAGCGCGAGCACGGCGAGGAGGACGCCCTCGGGGCGCGCCTCCCGGCTGCCCGCGCTGATGAGCGACCACGCCACACAGGAGCCGAGGACCAGTACCCCGGCCACGTCCAGGCCCCGGCTGCCGCGCTCGCGCACGACGGCCACCCGCGCCGCAGATGCAGCCATCCCCGTCGCCCCCCGCTCCGTCTGGCCGACACCGTAACGGCGCGGCAGTGGTTTGGGGAGCGGATGCGCAGAAACGTTGTGGCAGAAGTGAAGGAAGGGTGTCGACCGGCGCCCCCGGCCGGGAACCGGCAACCGGCACACCCGCGCCCGCCCCGGCCGGGAACCGGAACCGGCAACCGGCACACCCGCGCCCGCCCGGCCGGGAACCCGGAACCGGCAACCGGCCCACCGCGCCCGCCCCGGGCGGAACCGGCAACCGGCACACCCGCGCGCCCCCGAACCACCCGCGCCGGCCGGGGCGGGGTCGCCCTGCTCGGGCCACAGGTGCGCGCCGTAGACTCCGCAACGTGAGCACCACCATCACCCCCGTCGACGCCTCCGGCCCCGCAGCCGACCCCCAGCCCGGTCCCGCCTGGCTTCGACGACTCGCACGGCCCGGCGCGGCCGTGCTGTCCGGGGCGCTGCTCTACCTGAGCTTCCCGCCCCGCCCGCTGTGGTGGCTCGCGCCGGTGGCCTTCGCGCTGCTCGGCTGGACCCTGCGCGGCCGACGGCTGCGCGCGGGCTTCGGTCTCGGCTACCTCGCCGGTCTCGGGTTCCTGCTGCCGCTGCTGATCTGGACCGGATCCGAGGTCGGCCAGTTCCCGTGGATCGCGCTGTCGGCCGTCGAGGCGCTCTTCATCGCCGCCGCGGGACTGGGTATCGCCGCGGTCTCCCGGCTCCCCGCCTGGCCGGTGTTCGCCGCCGCGGTGTGGATCCTCGCCGAGGCGGCACGCGCGCGTGTCCCGTTCGGCGGCTTCCCCTGGGGAAAGATCGCCTTCGGCCAGGCGGACGGCTTCTTCCTGCCGCTCGCCGCGGTCGGCGGCACCCCGGTGCTCGGCTTCGCCGTCGCCCTGTGCGGCTTCGGGCTGTACGAAGTGACCCGCCAGGTCCGCGCCTACCGCGCCACCGGCACCGTCCCGCGCGGCCCGCTCGCGGGCGCAGCCCTCACCGTCCTGGTCCCGGTCACCGGAGCCCTCGCCGCCCTTCCGCTGGTGGACGACCGGGCCGAGGACGGTACGGCGACCGTCGCCGCGGTCCAGGGCAACGTTCCGCGCCTCGGACTCGACTTCAACGCCCAGCGGCGCGCGGTCCTCGACAACCACGTGGCGCGCACCGAGGAGCTGGCCGAGGCGGTGGCCCGCAAGGAGGAGCCGCAGCCCGACTTCGTCCTGTGGCCCGAGAACTCCTCCGACATCGACCCGTACGCCAACCCCGACGCGGCGGACGCGATCGACCAGGCCGTGAGGAAGATCGGCGTGCCGACCGTCATCGGCGCCGTCGTCTCCCCGCCCACGGGCAAGCTGCGCAACACGCTCATCGAATGGGACCCCCAGAAGGGCCCTGTCACCACCTACGACAAGCGGCACGTCCAGCCCTTCGGCGAGTACATCCCGATGCGGTCCTTCGTCCGCATCTTCAACAGCAACGTGGACCGGGTCAGCCGCGACTTCGGCCCCGGCGACAAGATCGGCGTCTTCGACCTCGCCGGCACCAAGGTCGGCCTCGCCACCTGCTACGAAGCCGCCTTCGACTGGGCCGTGCGCGACACCGTCACCCACGGCGCGCAGCTCATCACGGTCCCGAGCAACAACGCGACCTTCGGCCGCAGCGAGATGACCTACCAGCAGCTCGCCATGTCGCGGGTCCGCGCGGTCGAGCACAGCCGTTCCGTCGTCGTGCCGGTCACCAGCGGCGTCAGCGCGATCATCGCGCCCGACGGCCGGATCGTGGAGCAGACGAAGATGTTCACCCCGGACGTCCTCGTCGAGAAGGTGCCGCTGCGCTCCTCGCTGACCCCCGCGACCCGCATGGGCACCCTGCCCGAGGCGCTGCTGGTGGCTGTCGCGGCGGCCGGGCTCGGCTGGTCGGCTCTGCGTTCCGTACGGGCGCGCCGGAGCCGCGCAGCCTGAGCGCGGTCGGCCGGGCCCTCTGCCCGAGGGCGGTCGGCCGGGCCCTCTGCCCGACGCCGGTCGGCGGGCCCTCCCCCCCCTCGAGGGCACGTGCCATGGCCGGGGCGGCGGAGCTTGATCCACCGCAGCTAGGGTCGCGGCATGGGCACTCCTGACTTCATCCGCGAGATCCGGGCCACCGCCGGGCACCAGCTGCTCTTCCTGCCGGGCGTGAGCGCCGTCGTCCTCGACGACCGGGGCCAGGTGCTGCTGGGCAGGCGGGCCGACAACGGCCTGTGGGCCATCATCGGCGGCATCGTCGAACCCGGGGAGCAGCCGGCCGCCTGCGCCGTCCGCGAGGTGTACGAGGAGACCGCCGTGCGCTGCGAGCCCGAGCGGGTCGTGCTCGTCCAGACCCTGCGCAAGCCGATCGTCTACCCGAACGGCGACACCTGCCAGTTCATGGACGTCACCTTCCGCTGCCGCGCGGTCGGCGGTGAGGCCCGGGTCAACGACGAGGAGTCGACAGAGGTCGGCTGGTTCGACGTGGACGACCTGCCGCAGATGAAGCGGTTCTCGCACTTCCGGATCGAGCAGGCGCTCCGCGACGAACCCACATGGTTCGACCCCATGCCGAACGGCTGAAGTATGGCTTCAGCACACATCGGTTGAGGGTGGGGACGCTTCATACAGTGCGGAGCATGAGCGCCCCCACCACATCCGGTCCCGCACCGGCACCGTCCGTCGTGGCTCCCGTACCCGCCACGAACCCCGCGCCCGGCTCCGTCCGGCTCGACCTCGCCGGGCGCACCGCGCTCGTCACCGGCGCGGCCGGCGGCATCGGCCGGGCCTGCGCGCTCCGGCTCGCCGCCGCGGGGGCCGCCGTGAGAGCCGTCGACCGCGCGGCCGACGGACTGGCCGCGCTCGCCGAGGCGGCGGACGGACTGCCGGGCACCGTCGAGCCGCAGACCCTGGACCTGACCGACCTGGACGCTGCCGAGCGGGCCGCGGCCGGCGTCGACATCCTCGTCAACAACGCCGGACTCCAGCTCGTACGCCCCATCGAGGAGTTCCCGCCGGAGGTCTTCCACACGGTCCTGACGGTGATGCTGGAGGCGCCGTTCCGGCTGATCAGAGGCGCGCTGCCGCACATGTACGAGCAGGGCTGGGGGCGGATCGTCAACATCTCCTCCGTCCACGGGCTGCGCGCCTCGGCCTTCAAGTCCGCCTATGTGGCCGCCAAACACGGTCTCGAAGGGCTCTCGAAGACCGCCGCGCTCGAAGGCGCCCCGCACGGCGTCACCTCCAACTGCGTCAACCCCGGCTATGTACGCACGCCCCTGGTCGAGCGGCAGATCGCCGACCAGGCCGCCGCCCACGGCATCCCCCCTGAGCGGGTCCTCACCGAGGTCCTCCTCAAGGACTCGGCGCTCAAGCGGCTCATCGAGCCGGAGGACGTCGCGGAGGCGGTGCTCTACCTCTGCGCACCGCAGGCCTCCTTCATCACCGGCGCCTCCCTGACCCTCGACGGCGGCTGGACCGCGCACTGACGGTCCTCCGGTCGTCCACAGCTGTCCACCGCCGGCCACAGCCGCGCGCCGAGAGCTTTTCCACAGGGCTGGTGCTCCGACCCGTACGGCAGGTATCCCTGTGTCCATGTCGCAAGAACCGGTCTCCTACCTGGAGCTCCTCGCCCGAGGCGCCGCGGTGGAGGCGTACGACCGGCCCGTGCTGCTCGCCCGTGCGAGCGGCGCGGGCCCCGAGGCGCTGGCCGAACTGGAGCGGGCCAAGCAGCTCGCGCTGCGCGTCCGGGCCGAGCTGGAGGGCAGACGGCGCCGTGAGGCGGAGCTCTCCGCGCTCTTCGAGACCGCCCACGACCTCGCGGGGCTGCGCGACCTCGACGCGGTGCTCCGCGCCATCGTCCAGCGGGCCCGCTCCCTGCTCGGCACCGAGGTCGCCTACCTCAGCCTCAACGACCCGGCCGCAGGCGACACGTACATGCGCGTCACCGAGGGCTCGGTCTCGGCCCACTTCCAGCAGCTCAGGCTCGGCATGGGGGAGGGCCTCGGCGGCCTGGTGGCCCAGACCGCCCTGCCCTACGTCACCGAGAACTACTTCGACGACGCCCGCTTCCAGCACACCCGCACGATCGACTCCGCCGTCGGCGACGAGGGTCTCGTCGCCATCCTCGGTGTCCCGCTGACCCTGGGCAGCCAGGTCATCGGCGTGCTCTTCGCGGCGGACCGGCGCGCCCGGGTCTTCGGCCGGGAGCAGGTCGCACTGCTCGGCTCCTTCGCCGCGCACGCGGCGGTGGCCATCGACACCGCCAACCTGCTCGCCGAGACCCGCTCGGCCCTGGCCGAGCTGGAGCGCGCCAACGACATCATCCGCGAACACAGCGGAGTCATCGAGCGGGCCTCCGAGGTCCACGACCGGCTCACCGAACTCGTGCTGCGCGGCGGCGGGGTGCAGGACGTGGCCGCCGCGGTCTCCGAGGTTCTGGGGGGCCGCGTCGAGTTCATCGAGCAGGGCCACGGACCGGGCCCCGCCCGGCTCGCCGACGGCCACGCCCTGCGCGAGGGCGACACCTGGGTCGCCGCCGTCGCGGCCGGCGGCGAGTGCCTCGGTGCCCTCGTCCTGCACGGCCAGCCCGACCTCGACCCCGTCGACCAGCGCACCCTGGAGCGCGCCGCGCTGGTGACCTCCCTGCTGCTGCTCGCCCGCCGCTCGGCCGGAGAGGCAGAACAGCGGGTACGGGGCGAACTCCTCGACGACCTCCTCGACGCCCCCGACCGCGACCGCCGTCTGCTGCGGGAGCGCGCGGCCCGGCTCCGTACGGACGTCGACGCGCCCCACGTCGTGCTCGCCGCCCGGATCGACCGCGCGGGAGCCGGAGGCGAGACCGACGGCGGCGGACGGGAGAGCGCGGACCGGCAGCGCCTCTGGTCTGCCGCCTCGCATCTGGCCGCCACCCGACAGGGCCTGGCCTCCGCGCGCGACGGCGGGACAGTCCTGCTCCTCCCGCTCGGCCCCGGCGAGGACGCCGCCGAACTGGCCCGCCAGACCGCCAAGCACCTCGGCGGCGCCCTGCGTGAACCGGTCACGGTCGGCGCCTCGTCGCCCGTCCCCTCACCGCTCGCCGCCCCGGACAGGGTCGCCTCCGCGTACGAGGAGGCCCGCCGCTGCCTGGACGCCCTGCGCCTGCTGCACCGCTCGGGCGAGGGCGCGGCGGCCGAGGACCTGGGCTTCCTCGGCCTCCTGCTCGCCGACACCCGGGACATCGAGGGCTTCGTCGACCGCACGATCGGCCAGGTCGTCGCGTACGACCGGCGCAGAGGCACGGACCTGGTGCGCACGATGGACGCGTACTTCGCGAGCGGGATGAGCCCGGCGCGTACGAAGGACGACCTGCACGTCCATGTGAACACCGTGGCCCAGCGGGTCGAGCGGATCGGTCGCCTCCTCGGCCCGGATTGGCAGTCACCGGCCCGCGCCCTGGAGATCCAACTGGCCCTGCGCCTGCACGCGATGTCGGCGGCGGTCGCCCGCTGAGCACACGACGGAAGGCGCCGGCCCCCGCGAGGGGAACCGGCGCTTTCGTAGGACGTGGCGCGGTCAGGCGTCGGCGCGCACGGCGGCGGGGGTGTGGGAGGGCGTGTCCTCGTCGACCTCGGAGAGATCGCGGTTGCGGGTCTCCTGGGCACAGGCGATGGCGACGACCGTGAGGAGCGCGGCGGCGATCACGTACAGCGAGATCGGGGTCGAGGAGCCGTAGTCGCTGAGCAGCGCGGTCGCGATGAGCGGCGCGGGGGCGCCGGCGGCGACCGAGGAGAACTGGGCGCCGATCGAGGCGCCGGAGTAGCGCATGCGGGTCGCGAACATCTCGGAGAAGAACGCGGCCTGCGGCGCGTACATCGCCCCGTGCAGGACCAGTCCGACGGTGACGGCGAGCAGCAGCGCACCGAAGGTTCCCCGGTCGATCAGGTTGAAGAAGGGGAACATCCAGGCGCCGACACCGACCGCGCCGATCAGGTACACGGGCCGCCGGCCGATCCGGTCGGACAGCGCGCCCCAGGCGGGGATGACGGCGAAGTGGACGGCGGAGGCGATGAGGACGGCGTTGAGCGCGGTCTGCTTGGAGAGGCCCACCTGGGTCGTCGCGTAGACGAGGATGAACGCGGTGATCACGTAGTAGGAGATGTTCTCCGCCATACGGGCGCCCATCGCGATCAGCACGTCCCGCCAGTGGTGCCTCAGGACGGCGACCAGCGGCATCTTCTCGACCTGCGCGGCCGCGGCCTTGCGCTCCTCGGCGGCGGCGAGCGCGGCCTTGAAGACGGGCGACTCGTCGACGGAGAGCCGGATCCACAGACCCACGATCACCAGCACACCCGAGAGCAGGAACGGTATGCGCCAGCCCCATGACAGGAAGGCGGAGTCGGAGAGCAGCGCGGTGAGCGCGGAGAGCACACCGGTCGCGAGCAACTGCCCGGCCGGCGCCCCCGTCTGCGGCCACGAGGCCCAGAAACCGCGCCGCTTCGCGTCCCCGTGCTCCGACACGAGCAGCACGGCCCCGCCCCACTCACCGCCGAGCGCGAACCCCTGCACGAGCCGCAGCGCGGTGAGCAGCAGCGGCGCGGCGGAGCCGACGGTCGCGTGCGTGGGCAGCAGACCGATCGCGAAGGTGGCGCCACCCATCAGCAGCAGGCTGAGCACGAGCAGCTTCTTGCGCCCGAGCCGGTCACCGTAGTGCCCGAACACCAGCGCCCCGAGCGGCCGGGCGGCGAAGCCGACGGCGTAGGTGAGGAAGGAGAGGAGGGTGCCGACCAGCGGGTCGGAGTCGGGGAAGAAGAGCTTGTTGAAGACCAGCGCGGCGGCCGAGCCGTACAGGAAGAAGTCGTACCACTCGATGGTGGTGCCGATGAGACTGGCGGCGACGATGCGCTTGAGGTTCGAGGGGGCGGGTGGAGCAGTCGCGGGGGAGGACATCGGCACCACTTCCAGGGAGGACCGGGGACGTTTTCGTGTTGCCACACCGTAGAAACGCGCTGGTCACCGGCGTATGTGGTGGGACACCATAGTTCAAGGAGCCAGAGTGCGTGAGCCCACCATGAGAGTGGTGTCGGGGCCGCGCGGTGGCCTGGAAGGGTCGCGAGTAGGGGTGCCGGATTTGCACTCTTCGGGCATCACACGTTCAGTGGTGTCGCCCAGGTCAGCGGGGAGGGAGTGGCTGCAGTTCCTCCGCCAGCAGGTCCATCAGAAGCCCGTCGTGCCAGCTGCCGTCGGCGCCGCGCTCGTACTGCCGCATCACGCCCACCGGCCGGAAGCCGGCCTTCGTGTAGCAGCGGATCGCGGGGGCGTTGTCGGCGGCCGGGTCGATCACCAGGCGGTGGAAGCCCAGGTCGTGGACGAGGTGGCGGGCGAGGGTGCGTACGGCGTCGGTGCCCAGCCCGCGCCCGTGCACGGACGGGTCGAGGAACAGGTCGATGCCCGCGTGCCGGTAGTCGGGGTCCTTCTCCTCGTACCACTGGATCATGCCGACGATCCGGCCCGCGGTGCGGACGGTCAGGCAGTGGGTGTCCGGGTCGGCGAGGTCCTCCTGGATCTCGGACGCCAGGTCGGGCCCGCCGCGCCAGCGTTCGAGCACCTCCGGAGTGGCCCGGATGGCGGCCAGTGCGGGTACGTCGTCGGGCACGGCCGGGGTCAGTACCAGGGCCTCGCCCCGGAGTACGACGGTCATGACCCGGAAGCGTAGGCCACCCCGCCGGCCGTCCCCGTTCCGGCGGAGCGCTGAGTCGCCACACGCGCCGGGCCCCGCCGGCTCTGGGTACCGGCCATGGGCTTTCCGTGGTGGCCGCCCGTGCGATCGCCGCCTACGGGAGCGGAGATCAGCCCGGCACTCGGTTCAGGTCCGTCGGCTGAGGCCCCAGCCCCGCGTGACCAGGGCTGGGAGCCCACCCGATGTCGGCGGGTCAATCGCCCGCCGTGGCCTTGGCGGAGGTGACGTTGGTCGTCGCCGAGGGCTTGAGCTGGACCCAGCCGGCCTTGCTCGGTGCGCCCTCCTCGTTGAGGAGGAAGAGCATGTAGTGGCCGGGCGGGGCCGCCGCCGCGCTCGGCGGGGCCTGGAGCTCCAGGAAGTTGCCACCGCGGCTCTTGATGCGCAGTTCGAGATGACGCTGGCTGGTGTTGACCGAGTGGGTCGCGGTGGTCGGGGCCAGCAGCACGGCGCGGGTGACCTCGGTGGGCGTGTTGGTGCTGACCGTGATCTTCTCGTTGTAGCCGACGCTGGGGTTGAAGATGATGCCGAGCGCGGGGCGGCTGCCCTGGTGGAGGTAGGCCGGCTCGTAGATCTCGATGCTGCCGTTGTTGTTGTCGGTGATGTCGGGGTCGTTGGCGAGCTGCTGGAGCTCGTCGCCCGTGATCATGACGCGGCCGTCGGGGAGGACCACGGCGTTGGAGTGGTAGCCGCGTGGCAGCCGCTGGACGGGGCCGAGCTTCCAGTCGCCGTTCTCGTCGCGGAGTTCGACCTGGCGGTACTTCAGGTCGGCGTTGGGGTTGTACGGTCCGTTGCCGTAGTCCCGGATGTCGAAGGCGCCGTTGACGCTGAGCAGGTTGCCGTTCGGCAGGAGCAGCGTGTCGTCCTGGGTGCGGCCGAAGGCGCGGGGCTTCTCGGTGCTCCACTTGCCGCCGGCCAGCCGGTAGGTGTTCGGGTCGTTGCGGTCGCCGCCGAGGACCAGGACGGAGTCGGGGCCTCTGAAGCCGGCCGGCAGGGGCACCGCGGAGCCGTAGTTGCGCCTCCACTCGCCGCCGTCCGGGCCGGGCTTGTCCTTGTTGACGTCCGGGCGGTTCGGCAGGTCGGTCTTGGTGTCGGCGGCGGTGTCGAAGAGCCATTGCTGGTCCACCGAGCGGCCGAGCCCGTAGATCTTCCCGTCGCGCAGCGAGAACAGGTGCGGATAGTCCCATTTGAACGGGGCTTCGGTGTTGAGCTTGTCCATCCCCCAGCCGAGGGGCTTGACCGTCTTGTCGAAGGGCACCGCATGGTTCGCGGCGGGGAAGCGCTCGACGAGCGGGGTGGGGGTGCCCCAGCCGAGCTCCGACTGACCGGACATGATCACCTGACGTCCGTCGGCGCCGGTGACCACGCTCGGGTACCACCGGCCGACGGACATGTCCTTGTTCAGGTACCACTCCTCCGCCCAGGGGTCGAAGACCAGGGACAGCTTGGCGCCGGAGCCTCCGTTGCCGCCGAGGTTGCCGCCGAAGACGCCGAGCATGCCGTTGGGCAGGTAGGAGTGGCCGGCACAGAAGAACGGGGCCGGTCGGGGCTCGTTCTTGCCGTCGGGCATGTTGATGACCGGTGGCTTCTTCTCGGTGAACGCTCCGGCGCCGGTCCCCTTGGCGGGGTCCCAGATCCAGGCGCGGCCGGCGTTCTGCTTACCGATGGTCTGGGTGGGGGCGGGCTCGATCTGCGGGTTGGTCTCGATCCGCTCGAAGGAGAACAGCAGGACCTTGCCGGTGGGCAACAGGGCGATGTGGGCCGCGAAGTCCGGGGACTGGAAGTACTCCCGGAACCGGCCGAACTCGGCGGCGTCGAAGCCGGCGTTGGCCTTCTCCTGGGAGGCGGTCAGCGCCTTGAGCCGTTCCGTACGGATGGTGTTCGGGTACTCGCCGACGTCGGCCATGGCCCTCCTCGTACGGGCGTGCTCCTCGGCGTGCTCCTTGCCAAGGGTCGCCGCCTCCGCCGGGTCGACGGTGACCGGTGCGGTCGCCGCCCGGGCGGCGGGGGCGTACGGGAAGGCATCGCCGTGGTCACCGTCACCGGTGTGGGCGAGCACGGGGCTTGCCGACGCCAGGGACGCGGCCATCGCGGTGGCGGCGCAGAGCGAGATCGCCGTGGCGAGCCTCCTGCGGGCGGGCAGGGGCGGATTGCTGCGGGACAGCGGATTACCGCGGGACATGGGACTCCTTGCTGCGGAGAAGGGGCGCAGCGGTGCCGATCGGGGGACGCGTCGGAGAACGGGCTGCGCCGGGACTGCCACATGTTCACTCACAGTGACGAGCTTCAGTCTTCCGGCGTGTCGCCCGACTGTCACCCCGAGACATGCAGGCGGGTGATCCATGCCGCCCGAATGCACCTGAACACCCCTCACGCGCCTCTGATCAGCGCAGTCGTGATGGGTGAACGGGTGACGGGCGGCCTCGTCGGCGGCTCGGTCGACGGAAGGATATGCGAATGCCGCGTACGTTATCGATTACTCTGCGCTACATCGGTGTGGAGGAGTCGATCAACGGGAGAGAGCATGGTGGACGATCTCAAGCTGCGGGAGAGCGACGACATCCAGGGCGATGTGATCGCCGGCTTCAAGAAGGACCAGATGACCTTGCTGTTCCTCAAGTTCGAGGACCCGGCAAGGGCTCGAACCTGGGTCAAGGCCCTGGAACCGCAGATCTCCACGACGAGACAGGTGGCGACCTTCAACGCCGCCTTCAGCAAGGCCAGGAAGGCCTCGGGCGGCGACGACCCGAAGGCGCTGAGGGCCACCTGGATCAACGTCGGTTTCACCTGCGCGGGCCTGCGGGAGTTGACCGGAAAGGACCCGCTGCCCTCGGTCGAGCCCGGCAGCGGCCTGGAGGCCTTCAAACAGGGTTCGGACAAGCGGGCGCTCGGGGACACCGGCGACAGCTCGCCGGAGATGTGGCTCTTCGGCAACGGCAAGGGCCAGATCGTCCACGCCGTGCTCACCGTCGCCTCCGACACCGTCCAGGACCTCCAGGCGACGGTGAGACAGCAGCGTGAGGCGTGTGCCGCGGCCAAGATCGTGATCGTCTTCCAGCAGGACGCCGCCACACTGCCCGGCAACCGGAGAGGCAAGGAGCACTTCGGCTTCAAGGACGGCGTCAGCGAGCCAGGCGTGATCGGCTTCGACGAGCCGGACCCCGCGAAGCCCGAGTACGTCAAGGGGCATCACGGCACCCGGCTGATCCCGCCCGGCGAGTTCGTCGTCGGCCACGAAAGGGTCGGCGGCGTCCCGCACGAGACGCCCGACTGGGCCGACAACGGCACCTTCCAGGTGGTGCGGCGGCTGGGCCAGGACGTCCCGGGCTTCTGGTCCCAGGTGGCCCGGCAGCTGAAGGTGCTCAAGGAGGCCAAGGTGGTGCCGCCCGAGGCCACCTCGGAGTGGCTGGCGGCCCGCCTCGTCGGCCGATGGCGCTCTGGCACCCCCGTCGCCACGTGCCCCAACGCCGACCGGCCCTCCAACGCGCTGTCCGGCGAGGACAACGACTTCGGCTACCGCAACGACCCCGAGGGCTTCATCACCCCGCTCTTCTCGCATCTGCGCAACACCAACCCCCGGGACGGCCTGCAGGAGAAGCCGGGCGATCCGCCGTTCGACGAGAACCCGGTGATGGACCGCCGCCGGATCATCCGTCGCGGCGCCCCGTACGGCGCGCCCTTCGACCCGGCCGCGGAAGGGCCCGGCGGTCCCGACGAGAAGCGCGGCCTGCTCTTCGTCTGCTACCAGTCGGACCTTGTGCAGCAGTTCGAGTTCATCCAGAAGGCGTGGATCGACAGCCCGGACTTTCCGCCCAACCGGCCCGCCAAGCCGGGCCCCGACGGCATGGTCGGCGCGGCCGGCACGCTCAGCTTCGAGACCCCGGGCAAGACCACTCGGCTGAGCATGAGCCAGTTCGTCGTCACTGAAGGGTCCGTCTACGCCTTCGTACCCTCACTGACCCTGCTGCGGCTGCTCGGTGACGGCCGGCTCACCGACAAGCCGCCCGTCGGCGTCCGGCCGACCGACGCCTTTCTGCCCATCCCCGACATGCAGCGGGACAAGGGCAAGAGCTGGTACTGGGCGTACGGGAGGGGCGGCGACGGCGGCGCCGTCTGCCGGACCCTCTCCATCGCGGACGGCGACGAGCACCAGGACGTTCGGGAACGCCCCGATCGGCCGCTGACGACGTGGCCGTGCTACGCCGGGGTGACGAAGGTCGACGCGATCCTGCCCGTTCCGGACGAGCAGCGGATCAACGGCCGGAGCCGGTACTGGCTGTTCCACACCGTCGAGGGTCGGCAGGTCTACCGGCTCATCTCGATTGCCGACGGCGCCGAGTCCGGACTCCCGCCCGAGCAGGCCGCCGCGATCGACCGCCCGGACCGTTCGCTCTCCGCCTGGGTCTCGTTCAACGGCGTCGAGAGGGTGGACGCCTTCCTGCCGGTCCCCGACATGCAGCGTGTCAACGGCAAGAGCTGGTACTGGGTGTTCCATACCCTGATGGGCCATCAGGTCTACCGGCTCGTCTCGGTCGCCGACGGCAGGATGCACCAGGACACCCTCGAACGCGGCGACCGCGGCCTCGACCTGTGGCGATCGCTGCACGGGATCACGAGGGTCGACGAGTTCCTCGCGGTACCGGACATGCAGCGGATCAACGGCATGAGTCTGTTCTGGGTGTTCCATCAGGACAAATACCGCATCATCGTGATCCGTGACGGCAGGGGGCACGAGGACCAGATCACCATCGAGGACCGACCTCTGACCATGTGGACGTCCCTGACTGGTTGACCGCCCCGCCCCGAGGGGGCGGCTTCCATACCGGCCGCCCCTCGGGCCCGGCCCCACGACCAAGACCTGCGACCGGCCGACCTCATCGGCCTCGACACGGTCCAGGCCATCGCCGGATCGATGGACGCGGAGTTCAAGGAGCCGCTCTACGCCGCTCCTCCGCTGCTCCAACGCATGGTCGCCGCCGGGCGTCTGGGCCGGAAGTGCGGGCGCGGCTCTACGCGTACGAGGCCTGAGGCGGGAAGGCACGCTCTCCTCGTGCTCGCCGTACTCACCACCGCGGTCGCATCAAACGCTGACCATGATGGCCCACGCAATCGCAGAGGGCGTGACGCCCAAACTGGACGGCGGGCGCGCCGCTTTGGAGTGCTCGAGGCTCTGACCGCCCGTGCTCGGTGGGTCCGACTCCGGGGCTCAGATTGCTTCCTGCGCTGTGCGCTCCGCATGGCGCAGCCAGTCGAGGTACCAGTGCGCGAAGGTCGCCGGCTTTCCGTCGCTGCCGAGGAGCGGTGTGAGGTCGGCGTCGTCCACCCGGGAGTCCGACCAGATCGTGCCGCGGTGGCTGCCGCTGATGATCAGCCACTCCCGCTGGGCGCACCCCAGGTGGCAGATCACGATCGCGCCGACTGTCCGCTCGGGGGCGAACATGACGGCGTCCCACCGTTCGTCCCATGCCTCGATGGCGTCGTCGAACTCCTCAGTCTCGTCGAAGTCCTCTTCCTCGGGACGTTCGGCAAGGAGCGCTTCGACGAGCCCGGGGTCCGGGCCCTGCTCGGGAAAGGACTCGGCAAGCCGGGACAGGTCTGCCATGTCCGCGCCGTCGCCCTCCCACCGCCAGCGGCCTTGCACGCGCCGCACCGGGAACACCCCGTAGGCGGGACCAGCGCCACCCGCGCCGACATCACGGAGGAATGTTCGGAATTCCTCCGGCAGCCGCACCTTCAACTGTGCCTCGAGCTCCGCGAGCTCAGCGTGGCTGAGCTTGTCCTTTAAGGTCTGAGCCTGCGCAGGGCCTTCGGCCAAGGGATGTCGGTCACTCGTACTACAGTCCCGGATCGTGACCGATGCTGCCTACCGCACTGATGCGGATGATGACGCGCTGCTGGAGAGGTTGCACGCTCTCGCGTGGGGTGCGGAGGGTGTGGCGTCTTCCCCGGGCTGCCTCCCGGACCAGCCTTTCCCCCCGCTTGCGATGGCCGAAGTCGAGCGCGCGGAACGGAAGCTCGGGTATCGGCTGCCCCAGTTGCTCCGGCGCATCTACACCGAGATCGGTGACGGGGGGTTCGGACCGGAGGGTGGCCTTGCATCGCTGACGCCGCGCCGCGTTCCGCACTGGCATGTACCGGACTGGCCTTGCGCGACGACCATGAACACCGATCGGCCGGGGTGGGGGTCGTCGGCGTCGTGGTTCTTCCTGACGGGCGGCGGCTGCACTATGGAGTGGTACGTCTCGCTGATAGCGGTTGATCACCCGGTGCTGCTCTGGGATGCCGACGGCTGGGTACCGGACTGGGGCCAGGATCCTCACGACGGCCTGCGGTACGCGGCGCCGTCGCTGCGCCAGTGGCTGTGGACGTGGGTAGACGGAGGCAACCTGTGGGATGAGCTGCTGGCACAACCCGAGTAGGCGCCTGGCATCTACGGTCCGGGCTCGAACAGTGATTCGCGCACCGTCACCCACCTGGGCATTCGCCGGACGGGCCGACGACCCTCGCGCGATCATGTGCTCCGCGACAGAGACACGTGATCGGTACGAAGGCCGCAGGGGTGAGTCTGCTGCAACAGGATGTCCAGCGGGAAGCGTTCGCGGAGGCGTCACGCTTTCGGGACGGCTTCTACGCCTGTCTGACCGCACGAGGTGACGAGCTGTTCGAGCTGGCCGACGCTTTGTTGTGCGCGGACGGACCGGTGACCTCCCCTGTGCATCTGACGCTGGTGGCCGAGCACCGGCGCGGGCACGGCGCGATGTACGACGCGCTCAACCACGGCCGTATCGACGCCGACCAGCTGCGGCGGGCGCTGGCCGGCCTGCCGCAGCCGCGGGCGGCCGATGATCGGCTCGTGCTGGCCGTGGACGTGAGCAACTGGCTGCGGCCCGACGCCGAGTGCAGTGCGGACAGGCTGTTCTGCCATACCTTCGGCCGCGGCCGGGACCAGCACCTGATGATCCCGGGCTGGCCGTACTCGTTCGTCGCCGCGCTGGAGTCCGGCCGCACATCGTGGTGCCAGCTGCTGGACGCGGTCCGCCTGGGCCCGGCCGACGACGTCGCCGAGGTCACCGCCGTCCAGGTCCGCCGCGTGGTCAAGGACCTGATCGCCGGCGGGCAGTGGTGCGAGGGCGACGCCGACATCGTGGTCGTCTTCGACGCGGGCTACGACGCCCCGCGCATGGCCTACCTGCTTGAGGGCCTGCCGGTGGAGGTGCTGGGCCGCCTTCGGTCGGACCGCGTGATGCGTAAGCCCGTACCCAGGCCGTGGATCTGCCCGCCGCAGGGCGGGCGCCCGCCGAAACACGGCAAGGAGTTCCGTTTCGCCAAGCCGGACACCTGGGGTGACCCGGACGCGGCGACCGTGCAGGTCACCGACCGCTACGGCACCGCGCAGACGATGGCCTGGGACCGCATCCACCCCCGCCTCACCACCCGCTCCGCATGGATTGACCACGACGGCGAACTCCCTCTCATCGAGGGAACCCTGATCCGCTTGGAGGTCGACCACCTGCCCGGCGGTGGAGAGCCGCTGCCCCTATGGCTGTGGTCCTCGAAGACTGGTATGAGCGGAGAGGGAGTCGATCTGCGCTGGCAGGCATTCCTGCGGCGCTTCGATCTGGAGCACACCTTCCGGATGATTAAGCAGACCCTCGGCTGGACCCGCCCGAAGACCCGCACCCCCGAGGCCGCGGACTGCTGGACGTGGCTGATCATCACCGCCCACACCCAGCTCCGCCTCGCCCGTCCGCTTGCCGAGGACCTGCGTCGCCCCTGGGAGCGACCAGCGGAGCCTGGCCGGCTCACCCCGGCCCGGGTCCGCCGTGGGTTCCGGAACATCCGCGCTCAATTGCCATGCCCGGCCCGTGCACCGAAACCCAACCGACCCGGCCCCGGCCGCCCCCTCGGGTCAAAGTACCAGCGACCCGCCACCCGTTACGACGTGGGGAAAACCGTCAGGCGACCCGAGACGATCACCGAACGCAACCAGACGAGACCATAAAGAACAAGCTGAGTGGCTGTTCCAGAACCCATCTGTGCCCCAAGGCCCCGAACACTTCGCTGCTCGCGGGGGACGCCCCCAAAGCCTCGACCCGCTGACGGATGCCCGCCCAATGCTGATCACTCATGGGGCCCAAGGTAGGTGCGGCCACTGACATCGAGGTCGACCGGCCCCTCCTGGAAGCCAGGTGGGGCCGGTTCAAACCGTTGCTGTCCGGGGCCAGATGAAAAGCTGTCACAGCGGGGGCCACGAAGACCGTCCTGGACGCCCATGAGCATCACGGCACACAAGGGGGAGTCGGCGAAGGGTTGCCGGTTGCCGACCTTGCGGTAGCCCCAGCTCTCGTAGGTCCTGTACGCGGGGGACTCGCGCTCGCCCAGCGGCGCAGGGAAGCTTGACGGCGGCTACGTGGCGCGGTGCCATGAATACGGACCGAGGGGGTGCGGGATGATCGACGAGGACAGCGACACCGCGAGCCAGGGCGACGTTCCACGGCGTCCGGGTTTCTCAGATTTCCCAGGCACGTTCTGGACCGTGCTGCTCGCGCTGCTCGTGCTGGGGCTGTTCCTCTACGGCCTCACACGGGGTGAGGGTAGCGGAGGGCACCCCGACGGGTACTCCGGTTGGCACTGAGCGGAGGCCGCGCCCACGAAGTGCGGGTTCCTGAAGGCGGGCGGCGAGCGGGCCGTGGACGAAGCACTCGGTGACCGCGCGGTGTTGTTCCTGCGTCCCGGCGTGACCCTCGGCCGCAGCGAGTATGTCGGCCGCCTGTCCTGGTGGCTGGCCCGAGCCGCGCGGCCGGCCGATCCTCGCACCGTCCCCGAGAAGGAGGCCAGGTCCGCGGCCGCCCCGCCCACCACCCGGACCGAGAACCCGAACTCCCCTCCCACACCGTCGTGAAGGTCGTCCACCACGCCCTGGCCGTCGCGCTCCGAGGGGTCCAAAGCCTGCTGAGCCGACGCCGGGACCAAGAGCGTGGAGTGAAAGACCCGCAGCTCAACTCATGGTGAATCGATCAGCTAGTGGCGCCAGGCACCGGCGGCCGCGGCCTCCTTCACGAACAGTGCGAACGAGCGAGGCGACCGGCCGAGTGCGGTCTGCACGCCGTGGGACAGGCGGCTGTCCATGTTCCGCCGGATCGGGCCGACCGCGTCGGCGTAGTCCTCGGCGTCCGCCAGGGACCAGCCCTCGGCGACCAGCTCGGCCACGAAGTCCTGCGGTGCCAGGGGCGTGTAGCGCACCCTGCGGCCGGTGGCGCTGGAGATGAGATCGGCGACCTGGCCGATGGTCAGCGCGCTCGGCCCGGACAACTCGTAGGTCTGGCCGACGTGCTTGTCCTGGGCGAGAGAGGCGACCGCGACTCCAGCGATGTCCTCGGCGTCCACGAAACTGACAGCGCCGTCACCCGCGGGCAGGCGCAGTTCCCCGCCTAGTACCAAGTCGCGGAACAAGCCCTCGCTGAAGTTCTGCGCGAACCATGTCGGCCGCACGATGGTCCACTCCAATCCGCTGGTGCGTACGGCGTCCTCGCCGTCGATGTGGGTCCTGCCCGCGATGCTGTCTTCGCCGGCGTAACCGGGGACGTCGGCGCCGCGGCCCGACAGCAGCACGACGCGTTCGACGCCCAGCTCCTTCGCGCGCTGCACGAACGGCCGTGTCAGCTTCTCGCCGTCGTGCGGCACGATGAAGACCTTCTTCACGCCGTCCAGAGCGGCGTCCCAGCTGCTGTGGTCCGTCCAGTCGAAACGGGGGTCGCCAGAACGCGATCCCACGCGCACCGCGACACCTTTCGCGCCGAGTTGGGCCGCGGCGCGTCCGCCGACCTTGCCCGTACCACCAGTGATCAACATCGGATGCTCAGTCATGAGGCAACCAAACCCTTCGGCGCCGGGCCCGGGCCATGGCTGAGACACCCAGGTCGATGTTCGTGCCTCTACGGTGGAGGGATGGACACGCTGGCGGAACTGCTTGACGGCGTACGGGCACGCGGTGCCGTGTTCACCCGGACGGTCATGAGCCCACCATGGTCCCTGCGCTTCGCGAGCGGAGCCCAGCTGACCTTGGCCGCCGCTTTGAACGGCCGGGTCTGGATCACGCCCGCCGACGGCGAGCCGATGGAACTCGGCTCCGGTGACATCGCCGTCCTGCGGGGCCCCGCCCCGTACACCGTCGCCGAGGATCCCGCCTCGCCGCCCGGCCGCGTCATCACCAGCGCGGACTACTGCGCCCGAACCGCGCGAGCGGTCGCGGCCGGCGAGCCGGCGCCCGCACCGCGTACGTGCGGTGTCGATACGCCGGGTGCGGTTCTTCTGATCAGCGGCGCGTACGAAGGCCGGAACGGCATCAGCGACCGGCTCCTTGATGCCCTGCCGGACGTCCTCGTCGTACCGGAGGCCGACAGTGACCGTACGCTCCTCGCCCTGGTCGCGGAGGAGGTAGGCCGTGACCAGTCGGGCCAGCAGGCCGTCCTGGACCGGCTGCTCGACCTGATGCTGGTCTCCGCGCTGCGCTCCTGGTTCGACCGCCCCCGCGACCATGCACCCGTTTGGTACAGGCCCACGGACGACTCCGTCGTCGCGAGCGCCCTGCGGTTGTTGCACGAGGACCCGGCGCACCCATGGACCGTCGTGGGCCTCGCCGCCAAGGTGGGATCCTCCAGGTCGGGTCTGGCCCGCGACTTCGCTCGCCACGTAGGTCAGCCACCCATGACCTACCTGGCCAGGTGGCGTGTCGCCCTGGCGGCCGATCTGCTCCGGGACACCGGCGACACGGTGGGCGCCATCGCCCATACGGTGGGGTACAGCAACGCCTTCGCGCTCAGCCACGCCTTCAAGCGCTTCCGCGGTATCACCCCCACTCAACACCGTGCGGCCGTTGTGCACAGCCGAGGACGGAGCGCTCGACCGGAGGCCAGGACCCGGCCCAGCCCGCCCCCTCCGCCGGCCGTGGACGGCCGCATTGGCGGCTGAAGCCGGCGCGGAGCCCAGGTGTGTGTCCCGCGCGGTCGCGGCGGAGGTGGGCGTCGCTCCAGTCTTGGACACGGATCTCGTCCGCGAACGGCTGCGCGATGTTGCTGAGGGCCGCTGTGCCCTCCGGCCGGACGGCCTGTCACCCCCCCCGACGGGGGCGAACCAGCCGGTTCCTGGCCCCACGACGCGCGAGTTCATGCACGCGGAGGGCGGACGTTCCCGGTGACGCGTATCGCGTCCCGACGGCCGCATCGGGGGGCCTCGAACGTCCGCAGCGTCGACTGCGAGGAACGAGAACACGAGAAGGGGCCGCACCTCACGGTGCGGGCCCTTGAACTCGTCTACGACCAGGTCACCTGCGCGAGAAGATCGCGAGCCCCGCAGCCCCGCTCCACGCCGCCGAGGCGAGCGCCATGAGCGCCTGCGCCTCGTTCGCCTCGCCGAGCAGGAACATGACGCCGGCCGCGACGAACGCGATGGCCCCGATCACCGCGAGGCCGGCGGAGGAGATCGACGTCGTTGCGCGCACGACGCGCAGGTGCAAAGTCTGCTCCTTCCGGCGCTCACGCCGCAGAGAACGCCGCAGGGCACGGGCCTGACGGCGGCGGCACTTGGCCTCGTGTTCGATCTGGGCCAGCAGCTCCTCCGTCGTGGTGCTCAGCAGCGGCGAGTTGGGCGTAGGCACGGAACCTCCTGGGGCGAGCGGATCGTTTGGAAACTCACCGTGATGGATGGTCTGATTGTTCGCCTCAGCTGACCGGTATCCCCCAGGTGACCGGTCAAAGATCGGGGACAACGGGCCCGTTGTCCGCTGGACAAGTGAGTCGGGGGACAAGATGGGGCGGCCACTGGGCGAGCTGCGGGGGCGGACCCCGCAGGCCAACGCGCTCGCGACATGGCTCCGAAGTATCACCGCCGGCTTGAAGGTCCGGGAACTGGAGAGCCAGTTCCCCTACTCGAAGGCGATGTGGACCGAATACCGCAACGGCGGCAAGCTGATCCCCGACAGTCTGCTGGACAGTCTGGTCACCGAGCTCATCCCCGAGCCGGCCATGCGCGAGCGGCTGCTCGAGAAGGGCAGGGGACTGCTGGCCGAGGCGAAGGATGCGGCCGCACAGCAGGAGAGGGGCGAGGCGGCACCCGTCGTCCGACGACCTGGATCAGGTGCTCCTGCGGCTGAGGTCTTTCTGCGGCTCGACGACGCACGGCTGCAGCAGATCGAAGCGATGCGCAAGCTCGCAGCCTCCGAGAAGCGGTGCTCCCAGCTGGAGGAGATGGTTTCGGTACTCAAGACGCGTTGCGTCGAGCTCGAGGGCAATCTCGACCGCGCGCGTGAGGAGATCCGAGCCGAGGTGCAGCGCGACCTGGACCTGTCGGTCGAGTACCGCCGCCAGGCCGACCGACAGCTCGAGCACGCCCGCCGCGCCAACCGGGAGGCATACGAACTTCGGCTGGCCGCGGAAGAGAAGGTCGCCCGGGAGCAGCTCGCTGTGCGGCAGGTGGTTGAACAGGCAGCGGATGCCGGTTCGGCGTTCGTCCCCCAGCCGTCCGCCCACGCTGATCACGAGACGACGACTCCCTCGATGGATCAGATCGCGGACGTGCTGCGCGAGGCTGCGGAGCAGCTGGCGGAACAGGACCAGGACCTGGACGAGCTGCGTGAGGTCATGGGCCTGGACCGGCTCGGCCCGTCGGCCGACGAGGTCGTCGTTGTCCGTGGACAAGTCGTGGACCGCGGTGATGTCCCCGTTGAGCGTGAGGCTGTCCACGAACAACGGGCAGACAACGCGGACAACTCTGTGACCAGGGACGACGCGAGCGCCAGATCGAGCCGCGGTAGAGCCGAGTCCTCCATCGCCCGGGAGGTCGAGATGGCCGCCAACCCTGTGGAACTGGGTGCACAACTTCAGGCGCTGCGCGCGTTAGCGGGAGCCGAAAAGTGGTCACACGTCGTGGACATGGCGAAAACGAGGCTGGGCTTCCTCGGGCAGGGGCCGACGGAAGTGGCCCGCGTCGAGGAATGGCTGGCCGGCCGTCGTCTCCCCGAACGGTGGAAAGACCTGGCCTGGCTTCTCGTCGGGCTCGACGCCACCCCACAGGAAGTCACGGCCTTCCGTAGGGCATTCCACCGCCTGAGAACCATCCACGTAAGCACGTCAGCCGACATCAGCTCCGCAGTTCTCGCCCGCCGTGCCGCTGCTGCTGCCCGTCCCCAGCCTGCAGCCCAGCGGGCAATCCGGCCGGACCCCGAACGGGGCTCGGACGCAACCGACAGCGTCGGCGCACGCGACAGGGCCCTCGGGCAGCCGCGCTCGGAGCGGATGGAGCTGCCCGGAGCGCTTCCGCTGAAGGCCCCCACGAGGCCGTCCATTCCATCGGCGCCGACGCGGAAGCCGATCGTGCGATGGCGCGACGAAGCCCTCGCCATCACCTCGCTCACCCTGATCGTCACCATCGGAGTTGGCTACACGGCCGCGTTGGGTGCGGATCCAGGGCCGGCGATGTGGAAGATGGCCGTCTTCGCGGTGCTTGCGCTGGCCGCTGCAGCGCTGATCGGCATGGCAGCCATCGTCCTCACCTTTCCTCCCTTGAAATCGGGGATCTCGGACCGGCCAGCCGTGCACGTACTGATCGGAGGAGCCCCTGCCCTGCTCGTGGGGCTAGCACTTCCGCCGCTCCTCGGCCGCGACCTTGGCGGCCGGTGGCTCGCCGACGTCGTAGGACTCCTTTAGGCCCTGTTCTGGGCCACCCGGCGCACGGCGGTCGGTCGGCGGGGGGGCTCTACGTGTGTTCGGCACCGCGGGTGGCGGCCGGCTCGCGGGAGTTCTGGGGTGTCGCGCGGACGCCGGGTGGGCTGCGGCGTGCCTGCCTCGCGGCCCGCGCGATGGCGATGGCCCCGAGGATGCCGAGGGCTGCCCAGGTCGGGGGGCCGGCCCAGAGGGTGTGCGGGAGTTGCCGGCCGAGGACGAAGACCCCCATGACGACCACGAACCAGCCGAACGTCTTGCGCAGGGTGTCCTGGGGGATGCGGCCGGCGAAGTGGCCCCCGATCAGGCTGCCGACGACCGCGGCCGCGGTCACCACCAGTGCGAGGCCCCAGTCGATCTGGACGCCGGACAGGTGGCCGGCGAGTCCGGAGAAGGACTTCATGGTGATGACCAGCAGGGAGGTGCCGACGGCGACGCTCATGGGGAGACCGCCGAGCAGGGCGAGCGCGGGGACGACGAGGAATCCGCCGCCGGAGCCGACCAGGCCGGTGACCGCGCCGACGACGAGTCCCTCGGCGATCACGCGCGTGACGGGCCGCTCGGCGCGGGCGGGCCTGGCCGCCTTCGGTTTGCCGGGCTTGCGGAGCATGGCGGCGGCGGTGGCCAGCATCATCAGCGCGAACGCCACGAGCAGGACGGTGCCGGGTACGTACTCGGCCAGGCGGCCGCCGCCGTAGGCGCCGACCATGCTGACCGCGCCGAAGAGCAGTCCGGTGCGCCAGCGGACCCGGCCCGCGCGGGCGTGCGGGACGAGCCCGACAGCGCTGGTGACGCCGACGACGAACAGCGAGGTGGCGATGGCCTCCTTGGGGTCCATTCCGGCGAGGTAGACCAGGATCGGCACGGTCATGATGGACCCGCCGCCGCCGAGGACGCCCAGGCTGATGCCGATCAGGACCGAGGCCGTCAGGACGAGGGGCATCACGCGTGTTCCCGCAGGGAGGCGAGGACGGTGCGGATGTCGGTGCGCGGGCCGCGGTTGTAGGGCAGCTTGGACAGCAGCATGCCCATCGCACACGTGTTGCTGAGCGCGGCGAAGGTCAGCCCGGCGCCGATGGCGGTGCCGATCAGGTGCGCCCCTGGCACGAACACCCCGACGACGCCGGTGACCAGCACGATGGAACCGGCGGTCAGGCGGACCTGGCGCTCCAGGTCCCAGCGGGCGTCACTGCGGTCGACCGGGGCTCCGGCGGCCTCCCAGGCCATCATGCCGCCGTCCAGGACCGGCAGGTTGGGCAGGCCGGCCTCGGCGAGGGCCTGCTCGGCCTGCGCGGCGCGGGCGCCTGAGCGGCAGACGAGCACCACGTCCTCGTCGAGGTGGGTCAGCAACTCGGCGCGGTGCTCGCGCAGCGTGTCGAGGGGCACGTTGTGGGAGCCGGGGATGCGGGAGGTACGGAACTCGCCCGGGGTACGCACGTCCACTATGCGTGGTCCGGTGCCCTGTGCCAGCAGGCCCGCGAGGGCGGCGGGGGTGAGGGCGGTGCGGGTGGGGTCGTCATGGGCCATGAGAGGGGTGCTCCATCAGCGGGAAGGGCGGGCGGGCGCCCGCGCGTTCGGGGTGTGGCCGGCGGCGCCGGCGCCCGGTCAGGGCCCCGGGACGGCCGGGAGTTCGGGGGGCTCGGACGTCAGCCGGGCGTGTTCAGCAGCTTCCAGGCCGCGTATCCGCCGAGGAGGTCGGACACGTCGGTGAAGCCGCGGTGGCGCAGGAGGCTGGCGGCGATGGAGGAGCGGTGGCCGCCCGCGCAGTGCAGGACCAGCGGCCGGTCGGCCGGGATCTCGTCCAAGCGGCGAGGCAGTTCGCCCAGGGAGATGTGCAGCGCACCGTCGATGAAGCCGTTCTCGCCGCGTTCACCGCAGTTGCGGACGTCGATGACCAGGGGCGGCCGGTCGCCCGCGAGTGCGGTGAGCAGCTGGGCAGCGGTCAGCCGGCCGGCCGGGGTGACCTCCTCGGCCATCGAGGTCAGGGCGTCGTCGGGGCCGCGCAGGTAGCCGGCGACGTGGTCGAAACCGATGCGCGCCAGACGGGTGACGACCTCCTCCTCGCGGTTCTGCGGGGCGAGGACCAGCAGTTCCGTCGCGGGGTCCAGCACGGTGCCCGCCTGCTCGGCGAACCGGCCGTCGGCGGGCACGTTCACCGAGCCACGGAGATGCCCGGCCGCGAACTCCTGCGAGTCGCGGGCGTCGACGACGACCGCGCCGGCCTCACGGCGCTCGGCGAACTCGGCCGCGGTCAGCGGGCGGGGCGCCGCCGCCGGGTCGTAGAGGACGTGTTCGCGCCGGTTGAGGGCGGCGTCGTAGGCGAAGTAGCCGGGAGCTGTGGACTGCCCGGCGGTGACCAGGGCGACGAACTCGGCCTCGTTCATCGGCGCACAGGCGTAGTTCGTGGCCCGCTGTTCGCCGATCGTGGACTGCCTCTTGCTGGAGAGGTTCTTGCCGCAGGCCGACCCCGCACCGTGCGCGGGGAAGACCCGTACCTCGTCCGGCAGGCCCATCAGCTTGCGCTGCACGCTGTCGTGGAGCATCGCGCCGAGTTCGTCGGCCGTCACACCGACCGAGGCGAGCAGGTCGGGCCGGCCCACGTCGCCGATGAACAGCGCGTCCCCGGTCAGCACCCCGTACGGAACCTGGTCCCCGCCGTTCTCGTACACCAGCACGCTGATCGACTCCGGAGTGTGCCCCGGCGTCTCCATGATCTCCAGGGTCGTGCCGCCCAGGCTGATCGTCTCGCCATCGGCGAGCTTGCGGATCGCGTACTCCGTCTCGGCCCGCCGGCCGTAGCCGATCCACGCACCGGTACGTGCAGCCATCTCCAGGTGACCCGCGACGAAGTCGGCGTGGAAGTGGGTGTTGATGACGCCGACCACCCGCAGCCCGCGGGCCTCGGCATCAGTGAGGTACTCCGAGATGTCCCGGCGTGGGTCCACGACCACGGCCTGGCCCGTCGACTCGTCCGCGATCATGTAGGACGCCTGGGAAAGACAGTCGAGGTAGTACTGGGCGAAGAACACGAGAGACCTCCAGCAGGAGCGGGAACATACCCACCCGGGTATGCAGGACGACGCGCGGCGGCACGTGCCACCACCGGACAGGCGGAGAAGTCCGGGACCCCGGAGGGTGGAGGGGTGAGCGGGAGAGGGTGACCCCGGAGGGCAGCCGACACCTCGGACGGAAATACCCCCCGGGGTATTACCTTCTCGACGGTAGGGACGCACTCGCGCCCTGTCAAATACCCCCGTGGGTATTTTCCCGACGAGGTGTGGCGGGGGCGCGGTCGCCGACGCGCCCGTCGTCCAGGGCCACAGCCCACCATCGGCCAGATACCCCCTGGGGTACCATCGAGAAGCGGCACACACGTACTCAGGGAGGTACCGGTGAAGGTCGACGACGACGCGGTCAGTGCAGTCCTCAACCGTCTGCGTCGCGCCCAGGGCCAGCTCGCGGGCGTCATCGCCATGATCGAGGCCGGACGCGACTGCAAGGACGTCGTCACCCAGCTCGCAGCCGTCTCCAGGGCTCTGGACCGCGCGGGCTTCAAGATCGTGGCCAGCGGCATGCGCCAGTGCATGGCCAACGCCGACGAGGATCAGCCCGCCATGACCGAGGAAGAACTCGAGAAGCTGTTCCTCGCCCTCGCCTGACGACCCCCAGGCGGCCCCTTTCGGGGCCGGGCCGCAGTCGTAAGCTCCATTGAGGGGGCGATATGCGTGCCGTGGGGCACCACGGGCACCGCCGCCACGCTCGCGCCGGCCGTGGAGCCGCCGGCGATCGGGGAGCCGTCGCCATGGGCCTCAGCGGACAGCGACGGCGCGCCCCTAACGCCTCATCCGCGTGGGGGAGCACCGTCCCACGGAGTCCCCGTACGCCCCTCCCCGTACAGGGAGGGAGCCCGTACCGTAGAAGCGGAACAAGGAGGCTTCATGGGAGCGTTGCCACACGAGACACCCACCCCGGCGTACGCGAGCCCGTACCGGATCGAGGCACACGAAGGCCCGCAGACCCTGGCCGAACTCCGCGCTGCCCTCGCGGTGATCAACCCCGCCGAACTCGTCGCGTTCAACGCCAGACTCGACGCGGCCACCTTCGGGTTCGAGCAGGCCACCGTCATCACCGAGGCGCGCCATCTGGTCGCCCTGCGGACCCGGCCCGAAGTGCAGGACGCCATCCGGGCCTCGCTCGCCGGAGAGACCGACCTCATGAGCGCCGACGACCTGTGGGCCGAGCTCGACAAGGGCGCCGCGTGACGCGCTGGATCGTCCAGGTGCCCCGACGGCTCTACCCCGAGTTCGCTCACCTGTCTCCCGGCGGCCGCCGGGCCGTCCACGACGCACTGGCCCTCCTCGCAGCAGACCCGCAGTCACCCGCCTCGACGACGGAACCCCTCCAGGCCCTCGAGCTGCGCCGGATCACCACGCAGCCCACCACGGACACCGGCGTCACGATCACGATCCTGTACCGCGTCCACGAGCCCCAGGGCCAGAGCCCCGGACGTGTGGAGATCATCTTCATCCTCGTCGGCCCGTAGACCGTTCAGCACCCCGGCGCCCGCGGCCTCGCACTCCGAGGGCGCCGCCGTGCGTTCGCCGCCTCGCTGACGCTGTGCCTGGTCGGCGCCCCGACGAGGGGTGGTCGCAGGCGGTCGTCCACGGCCCGGCGGGAACAGTCCGCGAGCCTGGTCTAGCGTGGAAGTGAGGCACCGCCCTGCGACAGACACTCCGTCTGGCCGCAGACGGATCCGTCGGGTGGTGTGCCCGATCGGCAGGTGTAGGGCCATGACCAGCACAGTCGGCGTGTCCGGTGCCGGGACCCAGGATTACGACGTGATCGTCGTCGGCGCCCGGTGTGCGGGTGCCCCGGCCGCCCTGCTTCTGGCCCGCCTCGGTCACCGGGTCCTCCTGGTCGACCGGGCGACGTTCCCCAGCGACACCATCTCCACCCACCTGATCCATCCGCCCGGCCTGGCCGCGCTCGAACGCTGGGGACTGCTGGACCGTGTGGTCGGTACGGGCTGCCCCGCCATCGACATCTACGCGTTCGACCTGGGCCCCTTCGTCCTTGCCGGGTCCCCTGCCGGGGAGGGCTTCGACGTCTCCTACGCCCCGCGCCGTACGGTCCTGGACAAGATCCTCGTCGACGCGGCAGCAGAATCGGGCGCCGAGGTCCGTGAGGGATTCACCGTCGAGGAGATCCTCGTCGACGGCGGGACCGTCACCGGCATCCGGGGCCACGACAAGGACGGCGGGACCACCATCGACCGGGCCCGGATCGTCGTGGGTGCCGACGGACTCCACTCGACCGTCGCGAAGGCCACGGCCGCCACCAGCTACGCGGAGAAGCCGAAGATCAACGCGTACTACTACACCTACTGGGCCGGCCTGCCGATGTACGGGCAGTTCGAGGCGTTCGACCGCGAGGACTGAGCCTTCGCCGCATGGCCCACCAACGACGACCTCACGATGGTCATCTCCGCTTGGCCCATGCGCGACTTCGAGGCCAACCGCGGCGACATCGAAGGCAATTACCACGCCACACTGGCCCGCGCTCCTGCCTTCGCCGAGCGCGTCTCGAAGGCCACGCGGGCCGAGCGGTTCGTCGGCATGGCCATCCCGAACTACTTCCGCAAGCCGTTCGGGCCCGGCTGGATCCTCGTCGGAGACGCCGGCTACCTGAAGGACCCCATCACCGCCCAGGGCATCCAGGACGCCTTCCGGGACGCGGAGCGGTGCACCGCAGCGCTCGACGACGTACTCGCCGGCCGCCGCCCCTTCGACGAAGCCATGCGGTCCTGCCAGGAGGCGAGGGACGCCGAAGTCAGGAGCATCTACGAGTTCACGGCGGATTTCGCGACGATGGAACCTCCGCCCCCCGAGATGCAGGAAATGCTCCTCGCGGCGTCCCGCAGCCGCTCGGCACAGGACGAGTTCGCCCGAGTGACAGCCGGCGTGACGCGGCCGGAGGAGTTCTTCGGACATATGCAGGAACGCATGGAGCACCAGGCACCTCACGCTGTCTGACGGGAGGCTTCCGCCGGTCATACCGCGTGTCTTCCTCCGGGGTGGGCGGGCGCGTGTCGCAGGTCCGCCGTCGCACGGCTGATCGCCGTTTCGACGGCTGTGATGCGGTCGGCGAGCAGGCCGAGGGCGGCGACCGCCCGGCCGAGCGCAGCGAGATGGGGGTCCCCCTGGCCGAAGGTTGGGGGAGGGTCCTCTCCGGCGCCGCCGAGTGCTCGCGTGCGCACGTGGGCGGAGGTGACCTCCGCCCAGCGAGCGGCCTGCGAGGGGGTGAGGGTTCCCCGCAGCGCGGCGAGCTTGAGAAGGTTCGCTTCGGCCTCGGTCGTGAGGGTCTGTGCCTCTGCGGTGTAGTGGTCGTCGATGACGGCGGCGAGTTCGGCGTCGTTCATGGCCGGTGAGATACGGGCGACGATCTTGTTCATGTTGCGGTACGAGCCCTGGAGACGGAAGGGCGGTTCGGTTCGGGCGTCGTCGGACTGGGCCGCGGACGCCATGTAGGCCGCGTTGACCGCGAGGACCGTCGCGCGGGCGGTCAGCAGGTGGCGCAGGACGGCGAGGACGCGGTCGAGTTCGGCGGGGGCGTAGGGGTGGGTGAGCCGGTCGCGCCGCGCGGTCGGGTCGCCCGCGGCCAGCCGGGTCAGGAGCTCCAGGTCGGTGCGGTCCCGCCCGGCGAGCGGGGCGAGGTCCGGGTGGGAGGTGAGGGCGTTCTCGACGAAGCTCAGCGCGAAGGCGTCCCCCCTGCCGGTCAGCACGTCGCCGAGGTTCCACACGTCGGCACGGTTGGCGAGCATGTCGGGCAGGCGGAAGCGCTGCCCGGTCTCGGTGTAGGGGTTGCCGGCCATGCAGACGGCGAATCGCTTGCCGCGCAGGTCGTGGCCGCCCAGGGTCCGGGTGGCGTCGCAGAGCGGGATGAACTTCTGCAGGAACTCCGGCGCGGTGTGCTGGATGTCGTCCAGGTACAGCAGGACGTTGTTGCCGCCGCGAGCGCGAAGGCGATCTTCTCCAGCTCCCGGCGGGCGGCGGCGTCGGGCGCTTCGGCGGGGTCCAGGGAGTGCGTGTTCTGGCCGAGGGCGGGACCGTCGACCTTGACGAGCAGCAGGCCGAGGCGGTCGGCGACGTACTCGATCAGTGTGGTCTTGCCGTAGCCGGGCGGGGAGAGGAGCAGCAGCAGGCCGTGGGTGTCGGTCCGCGTCGCGTCGCCGGCCGCACCGAGCTGCTTGGCGAGGTTGTCGCCGATGAGGGGGAGGTAGACCTCGTCGACGAGGCGATTGCGGACGAAGGACGACACGACCCGAGGACGGTACTCGTCCACGCGCAGCCGCGCGCTCGGCCGCGACGAGCTTCGCCCGCTGCCGCTGGTAGTCGCGGAACGCGGGCAGGTCCGCATCGGCGAAGGCCCGCGTCCTGGCCAGGTACTCGTCGAGGCGCAGCTGCATCACGCCTCCTGCTACGCGGGGATGGGCGCCGAGGAGTCCGGTGGCCGTGGCTGTGGTCGGGGCACCCACCTCGTACCGGTCGAGATCCGGGCTGAGTTCGACGGCGACGGCCTCGGTCAGGACGTCCTCGTCGATCTGCTCGGCGGAGGCCGACGCGTACGAGGTGATCCATGCCTCGACGAGCTGGCGTCGCGCGTCCCGCGTAGTGAGACCGGCGAGGGTCTCGTCGTACGCGGAGTCGACGACGGCGCCGCGGAACTCGTGCAGCAGTGCGCGCGCCTGGGCGGAGACGGCGAAGCCCGGCGGACCGGAGGCCAGCTCCGCGACGAGATACTCGGCTGCGGTCGCGTCGCCGAGTATCCCGGCCAGCTCCCGCTCGAGTCCGTCCAGCGCTGAGGCCGAACCGAAGAGGTCACGGGCCTGCGCGAGTGAGACCGCGCGTCGGGTCCACTCCTCCCGTGCTTCGGCGGTGGCCGAGCGGTCCCAGAAGGTCTGGGCGGCCGCGCGGGCCTTCGCCGGGTACCTGAGGAGTCCGGCCCCCTCGCGCAGCTTGAGCACCGTCTCCAGGATCGCCGCCGCGTCGTGGTCGTGGACGCCGCGCTCGTAGCCCTCGTCGTAGGCGGCCTCGGCCGCCCGTCGCGCGAGCTCGACGAGGTCCGCGCCGGCCAGGCCGTCCGGGCCGTGTGCGGCGAGCAGGCGGGCGGCCAGGTGCTCCGCACGGTAGACCTCGTGCGACTCGGAGGGCAGCGCCCGGTTCCAGTACGGCCGGGTCGCGGCGAACTCCGGGTCGATGACCGGGGCACGGTAGTCCGTTCCCGTCAGGGCGAAGGCGAGGGTGTCCTCGTACGGTACGAGCGTGAGTTCAGAGGCCTGCCTGTTGACGGCGAAGCGGTGCCTGCCGAGCCGGATGGTGTCACCGTCGTCGGAGAACAGATCGGTACGGTCCCGCAGCGCACGGTCGGCTTCCTGGCGGGCGGCTCCGAGCCTGCCGTCCAGCTCCTCCGCCCGTACGTGGTCCCCGAGTTCGCGGAGTCGCGCCGCGAGGTGCCGGACCTTGGCGACCATGGGGTCGGAGGCGAAGTAGGTGTGGACCGCGTCGCGGTCGCCCAGGGTGGACGCGCGTCGGGCGATCACCGCCAGGACCCGGCCCGCGGAGTCGGAGAGCCGCTCCGCGCGGCGGGCGCGCGCGTCCTGCAGGGACTGTTTGCGCGCCGTGAAGGCGTCGTGGATCTCGGTCCGCCTGTCGCCGATGTCGGCGACGAATCCGTCGTGTTCGGCGAAGCGGGAATCCAGGTTCTCCAACTGCAGCAGCAGGTGGCCGAGCTGGTCCTCGCAGCGGTCCGGGGTGTCCGCGGCCGCGAGAGCACCGGTGACGGCCTGACTCAGCAGGGCCAGCTCCGCGGCGAACTCCGCCCTGCCCTCCTGGTCGAGGAGTTCGGCGCGCCGGGACGTCAGGACGGCGCGGGCGCGGTTGAGGGAGCCGAGGACTTCACCGATCCGCTGCAGGATGGAGGTGCGTACGGTCGCGTCACCGATGTCGAGGCCTGCGATGATCTCGCTGAGTGTCCGGAGCCCGAGGGTGTGCTCGTCGAGCCGGTTGCCGACGGGGCCCGCCCCGGCGACGGTGGTCAGCTCCCCGGCCTCCGCGGCGAGTGTCTCCGCCTCCCGGTGGTGGACGGTGAAGGCGTCCTCGCGCCGGAGGAACGCGACGGCCCGCTGCGCGGCCGAGGCGATGTCGCCCTCGACGTCGGCGGCGAGCGCGTCGATGCTCTCCGTGTCGGCGTACCGCATCTCGCTCAGCGTCACCAGGCGCCCTTGCGCCTGACGCAGTTCGGTGATCCGGCCTATCCACTCCTCGGCCGAGGCGGGCGCCTCGCCCCGGATGCGCCGGACAAGCCGGGTCACCTGCTGGGCGGACTCGGCCAGCGCGTCGCTCGCCTGCCGGGTGAGTGCGGTCACGGCCTCGAACTCGACGAGGACCTGCGCGGCGGTGCCCCGCAACTCGGCGAGCGCACCCCGCAGGTCGCCCGTATCCGGGTCGCCCAGCCAGTGGTGAACGTCATGGGCACGCTCGCACGCGGCGACCAGCGACTCGTACACCGCGCCGGCGGGCGTCAGCTCGACGGCCTGCCGGGCGATGGCGAGGCAGTCGGAGATACCCCGGACGAGGTCCGCGTTGCCGACCCGGGCCAGCGGCCCCTCGCCACGCGGCGCCACATGGGTGTCCGCCACGTACGGCGTCCGCCAGATCTGCGCCGGGTGCGCGCGGCTGGGCTGCCCGTCCTCGGCGCGCAGCACGACCATCGTCCCGTCGTCGAGGAGTGCGTACCCGTGGCAGGAAAGGGGGGTGGCGACCTCTTGGCGGATTCGGTTGTACGGCAGGAGCAGGCTTCGGCCGGACTCCTGGGCGTGGAAGACGAAGAGGATGTCCTCGCCGTTGGGGGAGCGGATCGCCCGCTCGAACGTCAGCTCCGCCGCGTCCACGTCGAAGGTCCTCACCGCTCCGGAGGCGAGACAGTAGCCGCCGGGGAACAGGACCCCCTGGTCGTCCGGCAGCCGCAGACATGCCTGTCCGATGCCGTCGAGTCTGACCACGGTTTCGGTCAGGGTGTTGAAGACGAGGTGGCGTCGGGTCTCTTCCTTGTACGGGCGGACGCGTACGACGATCAGCGCGCCCACCGTCGCGTACGCGACCTCCGCGTCGGCCAGGGACTGCAGCGGCTCGTCGACCGGCTCGCTGTGGACGCCTTCGCCGGTTTCGGTGTCGTTCTCCGTCTTCATCGTCAACGCCCCACCGGCCGTGGAGACGAAGAGCCGGCCGTCGAGCGAGACATGCGGGTGCCGGCCCAGCACGTGGTCGTCGCGGGTCGTCTCGACCCACTCGACGTCCTGGGAGGGCGGGGAGATGTGATCGCGCTCGCCCTGGGCGTCGAGGAAACGTGTCTCGCCCGTTCGCCCGACGGACCAGCGGAGGACGCGGAGGTCGTCGGCCTGCACTCCCGTCTGGAAAACCGCGAGGAGACGGCCTTCCAGGCGGCGTAGCCGCAGCAGGCGTGTCCCGCGGAAGTACCGGTGCAGGCCGGTGAACTCCCGTACGAAGTCCGGGTCGTCCAGAAGGCCGGGCACCGCGCCCTCGGGCAGTGGGTTCAGCTCGCGGTCGTACAGGCCGAAGACATCGGAGACGGAGGTCTCGGCCCGGTCCGACGATGTCGTCCGGCGGCCGAAGAGCAGGACGTCGTCCCCGACGGCGACGATGTCCCGGGCCAGGCCGTTGCTCTCGGTGCGGATGCGGTCGGTGGCCGCGAGGGTCAGCTCGCCCGAACCGAACTCCGTGATCCGCGCCTGGTTGAGGGCCTCGGCGCGCCGGGCCAGCTCACCGGACTGCGCGACGAGGCGGTCGCACAACACCGCGTACGTGTCCTGGTCGATTCCGGCGCTCATGTCGTTCGCTCCCCTGTTCCGTGATGGTTGCGGAGCCGGTGCCGCCAACCCCCGTGTGCCGGCACCGGCCCTGCCGTGACCGCTGGGCGGTCAGCTCCTGGCGGCGCCGTTCAGCGGCGTCTCGGCACCCGCGGGGGCGCCTGCGTCCAGGACCCCGGACTTCATGACCTTCGCCAGGAGCGCGGACACACTGAGGTTCTGCACGTCGGCGGTGGACAGCGAGCCCAGCACCTTGGTCAGGTCCTCCGTGAAGGACCCGTCCCCGCTCAGCCACGGACCGGCGAGCGTCCGCGCGGTCTGCGAGTGCTCGACGAAGCCGTCGACGGACTTGCCGAGCGCGATCGACTGGACAAGACGGTCGAGGAAGACGGACTCGCCGCCGACGATGTTGATGTCGGCGTTCTCCAGGCCGGTCGCGAGAACGGTGGCCTGTGCCTCGGCGACCTGCCGCTGGACGTCGAGCCCGGCGAGCCGGATGTCCTTCTCGGCCTCCAGGCGGAGCCGGTACTCCTCGTGTGTACGGGAGGCCTCGTCGAGCGCGGCCATGGCGGCCGCCTTCTCGGTCAGACCGGCTGCCTCGGCCTTGAGCTTCTCCCCGATGGCGGTCGCTTCGGCCAGCGCCTTCTCCCGGGTGCCGGCGGCCTCCGCGCGCAGCCGTGCCTCGGTGGCCCCGGCCTCGGCCCGCCCGGCCTTCTCGATGGCGTCCGCCTCCTTCTCCCGAACCTGCACGGCCGCGAGCCCTTCGGCGGCGGCCTCCGCCTGGATGCCCTCGGCAAGTCGGATCTTCGCGCGGGCGTCCATGTCCGCTGCCTTGTGCCGGGCCTCCGCGAGCGTGAGTTCCTCGGCGGCGCGGTGGACCGCGGCCTGCTCGGCGGCCTCCGCGGCCTTGATGTCCTTGACCAACTTCTCCTGTGCCTCGGCCTCCGCCGCGATGATCACGGCCTGCCGCTCGCGCTCGGCCTCCTCGACGGCCCGCAGCCGCTTGATCGACTCCTCCTGCTCGGCGACCGTACGGTCCACGGCGATCCGCTCCCGGACCACTTCGGCGATCTCCCGGCGCTCGGCCTCGACCTCCTTGTCGGCGGAGATACGGGTCAGTTCGGTCTCCCGGTCCCGGGCGATGACTTCGAGCAGCCGGTCCTTCTCGATCCGCTCGTTCTCGATCGCGATGACCCGCTCGCGGTTCTTCTGCGCGACCGCGACCTCGCGGGCCTGGTTCTCACGCTGGATGCCCAGCTGCTCCTCGGTCCTGAGAAAGGCGCTCTGCGCGCGCAGCCGCTCCTCCTCCACGACCCGCGCGGTCTCGGCCTCCTCCCGGGCGCGTACGGTGTCGATCTCGCGCTTCTGCTTGATCTCGGCATCGGCCTGGCGCCGCTCCAGCTCCAGAATGGCCTCGCGGGCGTCGACGTTCTGACGGGTGATCTCCTTCTGCTCGTGCTGACGGAACTCGTTGGTGCGGACGTTCTCGACGGCCGTCAGCTCCGTGATCTTGCGGATGCCCTGGGCGTCGAGGATGTTGCCGGGGTCGAGATGGGTGAGCGGGGTCTGCTCCAGGTGGTCGATGGCCGCGTCCTCCAGGCTGTACCCGTTGAGGTCGATGCCGATCAGCTCGATGATCTTGAAGCGCAGCTCCTCGCGCTTGGTGTACAGGTCGGTGAAGTCCATCTGCTTGCCGACGGTCTTCAACGCCTCGGAGAACTTGGCGTTGAACAGCTCCTGCAGCGTCTCCTTGTCACTGGCGCGAGCGGTTCCGATGGCCTGGGCGACCTTGATGACGTCCTCGACCGTCTTGTTCACGCGCACGAAGAACGAGATGCGGATGTCGGCGCGGATGTTGTCCCGGCAGATGAGCCCGTCGCGGCCGGTCCGGCTGATCTCGATCGTCTTCACCGAGATGTCCATGAGCTCGGCCTTGTGCAGGACCGGCAGGACGACCTGTCCGGTGAAGGTGACATCGACCTTTCGCATCTTGGAGACGATCAGGGCCTTGCCCTGCTCCACCTTCCGGAAGAGCCGGGTGACGGCGAAGAGCAGAGCGACGCAGATGAGCAGGACAACGGCGATCAGCACGCCGATGCCCGGGGTGATGGCATTCATGGAAAACCCCGTTGTGGATGGGAGAAAGGGGGAGTCGCGCGCGGGAGCGCGTTGTTCTGGGTCCTCGGCGCCCCTCGGGTGGCGCGTGCCCGGTCGGCCTATCGGCCTCGTCGTTCGGGAACGGCCGAGGGGCACGGCGCGGCGCCGGCCGGGCAGTCCCGTTCGGGCGGACCCGTCACCACCGCGAAGTCCTGTGAGAGCGGCCCTGGTTCCGGTTCGTCGGGGACCAGTGCCGCCGGAGGCGGGACCGGTCGCGACGTCACCGGCCGGGAAGGACGCGGGAACCGCAGGGACTGCCCCATTCGGTCCTCCCACGAAGTCTCGATGTCTTCGGGGTCCAGGCAGCTTCGCGCCGCGCGTGGCCCCTAGCGGGACCATCCTGACGGAGTGAGGGCCTGTTCGGCATTGCCGGAAACCGGCAGTCCTTGACGTGTTCTTGATGCCTGGTTGCGGACCTTGGTGTGCGACATGCAAGTCTTGAACGGCGCGTCAGGAACTCATCAGGGACGCGTCAGGATGCGGGGAGGGTCATGGCGGAGCGAGAGATCGACGAGCAGTATCTGGACGGGTATGCCGAGATCCTGTCCAGCGTCTGCACGACGCATCGCGGGCTCACGCGCGACGAGAGGGAGACGCTGCGGTCCCGGGGGGAGCGAGCCGCGGAGGACGGTATCGGACTACGGCGCCTCATCCGGGCCCATCTGACCGCCGCGCAGAGTGTCCACCTCGCTCTGCCGCCGGCAGCCGCCGTCCATCTGCTGAGCGCGGTCGAGCAGGCGGTGGACTCCTTCGCCGAAGGCCACGAGCGGGCACAGCGCTTGGCGATGCGTCAGGAAGAGGCAGCCAGAAGGGAGTTCATCGATGATCTCCTGTACGGGCGCAGCGACCTCGGAAGGCTGGCCGAACGAGCCGAGCGCTTCGGGCTGCTCCTTTCCCACGCCCACGCCGTGGCCGTGGCGCAGGGCCCGGAGCCGTACGGCGACGGCTACGCGGTCACCCGCACCGTCGAGTCCGCCCTCGTCGCGCGCTTCGGCAACCGCCGCATCCTGCTCACCACCAAGGACGGCCGGCTGATATGCGTCGCGCCGGCCGACGAACCCGAGGTGCTGACCTACTTCGCGAAGCAGGCGTACGCCGCCACCGACGGCGGCCAGGTCGCCATCGGACGATCGCATCCCGGCGCCGGCGGCGTCGTCCACTCCTACGAAGAAGCACTCAACGCCCTCGCCCTCGCCACCCGCATGGACCTCAACGAGCCGGTCCTGCACGCCGCCGACCTGCTCGTCTATCCCGTCCTCACCCGGGATCGGCAGGCCATGGCGGACCTCGTACGCAGCGTCCTGGGCCCGCTCCGGCAGGCCCGCGGCGGCGCGCAGCCGCTCCTGGACACCCTCTCCGCGTACTTCGACACCGGCTGCGTCACCGCCCAGGCAGCCCGCCGCCTCAACCTGAGCGTGCGGGCGATGACCTACCGCCTCGACCGCATCCACCGCCTGACGGGCGCCGACCCCGGCGACCCTGTCCAGCGCTACACCCTCCAGACCGCCGTCGTCGGCGCCCGCCTCCTGGGCTGGCCGGGTCAGGAACTGTAGGGGGCGGAGACATCCACCGTGTCAGGTCAGGACCGTGCTGACTACGCTGCTGGAGATGCGGCAGCTGTGACAGATCGGATGGGTCCACGCGCCCGTCAGCCTCGGGCTCGGGGTCAGTTGCCGGCACTTCCAGCGATGCTCCAGCCGACGAACAGCACGATCGGCATACCGATGAGGGCGGCTGCCCACCACCAGCTGGCTCCGGACAGTTCCCATGCCTTGCATTCATTGCGGTTGCCGGGCACGTGCCGGCCGCCGGAGACGGCAAGGCGTGAGTCGGCGTCGATGACGACCTGGTGGTTGGTCGAGTAGCGGTAGTTCTTGGACCGTGTCGGCACCAGGGCGCCGTCCAGGATCAGACAGCACCTGCGGGACGACACCGGCTCGGCGAATCCGGCGGGGGAGCCCCGCGACGCCTGGCGGTTCGCGGCGGCCAGAGGCTTTCCGGGGTCCACGAACTCCTCGCCGCGTACCTGGTGGTGGTCAGGGGAGTCGACCACGGGCCCCGCCAGGCCCTGGCCACGTTTCAGACCGCACGGAGCCGTGAGCCGATCGGGGAACAGGCCGAAGGGGACGGGGATCAGGTCCCGGCGGAGGCCCCCGAGCGGGTCGGCTGCCCCGCCGCCCGGGTCCGTCGGGCGCTCCGCCCGCCTCGCCCAAGGCGTAGACGCTCTCGTCGCGTCGTCCGCTGGTCCGCCCCCGTGCCTACCCCAGCGTCGCGAGGGCCGGGCCGTCGGGTCGCACGGTGATGCCGTACGTGGCCTCGGTCGGCGCCGAGATGAAGCGCGGTACGGGGGCGGACAGGAGGTGATCGAGGAGGACGGTCGATTCACGCAGCGCGAACTGAAGACCCAGGCACGCCCGCGGCCCGATGCCGAACGGGAGGTAGCTCCCGGGGTGGCCGGGGCGGCGTCCAGGGGTGGTGAAGCGCCCCGGGTCGAACCGTTCCGGGTCCTCCCAGAGGCCGGGGTCCCGGTGGGTGAGATAGGGGCAGACCAGGACGTCGGTTCCGGCCTCGATCCGGTGGCCGGCGAGGACGTCGTCCTCCGCGGCGGAGCGCGGCAGCATCCAGGCGGGCGGGTAGAGCCGCAGCGTCTCGTGGACGAGCGCCTGGACGGCCTGGCGCCGTTCGGGAGAGCCCTCGGCTCCCGCGGCGAGAGCCCGCTCCCGCGCCCCCGGGTCCTGGTCCAGGAGGAGGTGAAGCCACGTCAGGGTGGTGGCGGTCGTCTCGTGGCCGGCCACGAGGAGGGTGACCAACTCGTCACGGATCAGCCGGTCGCTGTACGCGGGGAGCGTTCCGGCCGCCTCGACCAGGACGTGCAGCAGGCCCGGGCCGTCGGGCGGCACCGTGTCCTCGTCCCGGACGGCGGCGATGGCCCGGCTTGCCACGGCGTCGATCCGCGCCAGGTCGTCGGCGACGACCCCTCGGGCGGCGGCGCCGTCGGAGGGGAGGCTTGGCAGCGCGGCCACCACGGTGGGCACGGCGTCGAGTTCACGCTCCGTCAGGGGGTCGAGTGGGTGTCCCGTCAGGGCGCGCCAGATGGTGTCCAGGGCGAAACGGCGCATCTCCTCGCCGACGTCGAACACCTCTCCCGTACGGGCGTACGCGACCCAGCGCGCCGCGGCGGTCCGGGCGGCCTCGTCGATCCGCTGCTCGTAGCGCCGCATTCCCCTGCCGGTGAACTGCGCCTGCAGCACCTTCCGTTGCCGCTGCCAGTCCTCGCCCGTCGCGGCCAGCACGCCGTCGCCGATCAGCAGTCGCGCGCGGTGCGAGCGCTTCACGTACCGATCGGGACGGAGCGCGAGCACGTGCTGAACGGCCTCCGGGGCGGTCACCAGGACGGTCGGTCGCGGACCGAGCCGGAACAGGGCGATGCCGCCGAGCCGTTCGCGTGCCATGGCGAGCAGGTCGACGAGTTCCCCTCCGTCGTCCTGCCACCTCCGGACCAGGGTGGGGTCCAGTTCGGGGACGGTGCCAAGGCGGGCGGTCTTGTCCACGGGATGCTCCTGTTCGACGGCTGTACGTCGGCACGGGTACGAACGGCGCAGCACGCACTGTAGGAGAGCGGGTGCGGTGGACGACAGACCGCCACGCCCGCTCTCCGTCAGACGGACACGTCGGGTCAGACGCGGTCCGCCGCGATCAGCACGTACTGGAACGAACCGTCCTTGTACGAGTTGATGAACGCCTCCTCGATCCCGGTGACCAGGGACGACGTGGCCCGCAGCTCCCAGTAGGGGAGGGTCGCCGGCGTCAGGTCGACGATGGCCTGCGGTACGAGCCGGTTGTCGGCCATGGCGCGCAGGTACTCCCGGCGGGAGTGGATGTTGCACTCGAAGTGCGCGTTGATCTGGGAGACCCACTTCGAGGGCTGGCCGTAACGCGGGTTCCAGCAGCCGGTGATGGTCACGTAGCGGCCGCCGACCTCCAGGACGCGGGAGTGCTCCGCGAAGAGGTCGTGCAGGTCGACGTACATGCTCGACTCGTTGTTCCACGAGGCCGCCGCCTGCCCCGTCTCGAAGGGCGTGTCGAGCATGTTGCACACCCGGGCGTGGACGGAGTCCTCGATGCCGAGTTCACGGGCCCGCTGGTTGGCGAAATCGGCCTGCGTGGCCGAGAGGGTGACGCCCTCGACCTTGCAGCCGAACCGCTGGTGGGCCATGACCATCGAACCGCCCCGGCCGCAGCCGGCGTCCACGAGCGTGTCGTCGGGACCGACGGAGCCGAGGTGGTCCAGGAGGACGTCCGTCTGCGCCGACTCCAGGCGGTGCAGTTCGGCGATCAGCTTCTTCTCGTAGGCGCTGTCCTCGACGTCTCCGAGGGCGGCGTGGTCCACGTCGCCGATGCCGTAGTGGTGGTGGTAGAGCCCGTCGACGTCGCCGAGCCGCAGGTTCACGGGCCTGGCCTCGTTGTTCCAGTAACGGGCGATGTCTCCCTGATAGGGCGTCGCCGGGGCCGGGATGAAGGCCGTGGTGCCGCTGACGGTCGGGAGCTGGGTGTTCGTCATGTATCGATCCGTTCTTACCAGAAATCGGGCAGGCTGTATCGGAAGGTGTTGGTCTGGTGCCAGTAGTGGTTGCCGTCCACCCACGCGGCCATGCCGTGCAGGAAGCGCAGGACGTTCGGGACGGGACAGGCGGCGGCCAGATCGGCGGCCGCGTCCTCGAAGGCGTGCATGAGGTCGTTGTGGACCTCGACCGCCTTCAGATAGGCGTCGCGCTCCGAGAGCTGCTCGCGCTCGGCGATCACCACGGGCAGATTCAGGTGCCGGCCGGGGCTGTTGAGCTCCTTGGTGTAGGAGTACAGGTCGTTGACGATGGTGGTCGCATTGCCGGCCAACGCGATGACCCGCTGCATGGCGGGCTGCGCGTGCAGGTCGGTCGGCAGCTCGTAGCCGCCGACGGTGTCGGTGATCGTGGGGCAGGGGCGGAAGTTGTTGAACTGCCGCATCGCCAGGTACTCCCACACCTCGGGGACGTGGTCCGTCTCGGACCAGGCGGCCTCGGCGAGGTACCCCAGGTGCAGCCGGGCCATGTCGTGCCGGAACCGGTCGGCCTGGGAGGGCGTGGACTGCTGGACGAAGTACTCCATGGCGGAGCGGTACGCGCGGCGCGGGGCGTCCGCGTGCAGCGACTCGGCCCACCCCGGCTGGTAGTCCGCCGTCGTGTGGAGCGGGTCGAGGGCGGTGTGGGCGAGCAGGAGGCGGCCGCCGAGGCCGATGGGGGAGCCTCCGTGGTCCTCGCAGTAGCAGTCGTCGACCGCGTTCTCGGCGACCATCAGCCGGGTGGCGATCATCAGGTGGTCGACGGTCGGCGCGTCCGGATGGCAGGCGACCATGTAGCGCCCGACGGAGAAGCCGTCGAACTGGCCCTCCCACTCCTCGGGGAACAGCTCGACCTCCTCCACCGCCCAGTCCTTGATCCGGCGGCTGACCTCCTCCACACGCACCGGGTCGGGCTCCTCGACCGGGTGGTGGTAGAGACCGGGGATCGGGCGACCCGCGGTCGCCGCGGCCGCTTCCGCCGGCTCCTCGGGGGCCGACGGTGCCGGGGGCGCCGCGGGCTCCTCGCGTCGGACCGGAAAGAGGCTCGACGTGCCCAGACCGGTGGGGCCGCGCAGGATCCGTTCCAGCGGGGACAGGGCAGGGGAGAGCCCGGGATCGGGCATCCGTAACTCCTTGGTGGGGTGGTGGCTGTCGTGGCCGACCGAGGAAGGTCCTGGGGGTGTCTAGTGGCGCCAGCGGGCGATCTGCACGTTCTCCAGCACGCCGAGCGCGTTGGGCACGAGGATCGCGGCGGAGTAGTAGGTGGTGACGAGGTACGACATGATCGCCTGCTCGCTGATGCCCATGAAGCGCACCGAGAGGCCCGGCTCGTGCTCCTCCGGCAGACCCGTCTGGCGGAGCCCGATGACACCCTGGTTGTCCTCCCCGAGGCGCATGGCGAGGATCGAGCTGGTGTTCTCCGCGCTGATGGGGATCTTGTCGCAGGGCAGGATCGGCACCCCGCGCCAGGCGAGCACCTGACGCCCGTCGAGTTCGGCCGTCTCCGGGTAGAGCCCGCAGGCGTTCCACTCGCGGCCGATCGCGGCGATCGTCCGCGGGTGGGCGAGGAAGAGCCTGGTGCCGCGACGGCGGCAGAGCAGCTCGTCGAGGTCGTCCGGGGTGGGCGGGCCGGAGTGCGGCTGGATCCGCTGCTTGTAGTCGGCGTTGTGCAGCAGACCGAACTCGCGGTTGTTGATCAGCTCGTACTCCTGGCGCTCCCGCAGCGCCTCGACCGTGAGCCTGAGCTGCTCCTCGGTCTGGTTCATCGGCCCGTTGTAGAGGTCGGCGACCCTGGTGTGGACCTTCAACACGGTCTGGGCGATGGAGAGTTCGTACTCGCGTGGCTTGAGTTCGTAGTCGACGAACGCGCCGGGCAGCCGGGGTTCCCCGCTGTGTCCTGCGGACATCGCGATCTCGGCCTCACCGTGATGGTTCTGCCGTCGGCGCGGCAGTGAGGCGAACTGCCGTACGTGGTGTCCGAGGTGAGGGGCGGAGGTGAGTACGGCGGCGAAGTCGGCGTGGGACAGGGTGAGCAGCGTGCCCGCGGTCTCGGCGGTGGCCGTGTAGCCCCACGTGCCCTCGCCGTCCAGGAGGACCTGCTCGCCGAAGCGGTCGCCGTCCGCGAGGACCGCGACGCCGACCTCGTCACCGTACTTGCCGACGGAGGTCTGGTTGATCCGGCCGCGGGCGATCAGGTGGATGTGCCGGGCGGGCGCGCCGCGTTCGACCAGCACCTCCCCGGCGCGGAAGTCGCGCTGGACGCACCGGTCCGCGATCGCGGTCAGCACCTCCACGTCCTCGAAGCCGCGCAGCAGCGGCAGTTCGCCGAGCTCCTGCGGGATCACCCGTACGTGCGTGCCGTCCTGGACGAACTCGATGCGCCCGTCGCCGACGGTGTAGCTGAGCCGCCGGTTCACCCGGTAGGCGCCGCCCTTGGTGTCGACCCAGGGGAGCATCCGCAGCAGCCAGCGATCGGTGATCTCCCGCATCTGCGGGGCGGACTTGGTCGTGGTGGCGAGGTTGCGGGCGGCCGCGGTGCTCAGCGACTGCCGGGACGCTGCCGCCTCGGCTTCCGGGCCGGTCTCAACGGTCATCGGACGAGAACTCCTTACGCGGGGCGAGAGGGGGAGGGGTGAGGGCGGAAAGGGGGGGGCGAATTATCGGGAACCGTCCGGATCCCGGTGAACAGTAGCCGCGGAATTCGCCTGGTCACCGCGTGATCCAGGGGGAATTACCTCGATGAAGTGACCTTGATTCGTACGGGGTTTATTCGGATCACCGACGGAGTTCCGGCCACCTGACCGAGAGCTGTCGGTCATACCTCCCGGTGCGGCGCGACCACCACGGGCTCCTCGATCAGGTGGACGGTCGGCGGTGTCGCGGGCACCGGCCGTGTCCACGGCGCCGGGTTGGCCGGGACCTCGTCGAGCCGCCAGTCGCGGCACGTGCTGTCCAGCGCCAGCGGGTAGAGGGTGAGCGAGCCGTTCCGCGCGATGCGCATGCGGAGGAAGCCCTTGTGGTCGTCGATGGACTGCCCGGACATCTGCCACTCGGTCGGCATCCCCTTGTTCGACCACCGCACCCACAGGGCGAAGAGCAGGGAGCCGAAGGCCGCGCCGAACAGCGCGGCGACGAACACCAGGATCATCAGCACGAAGATGCCGTTCCAGGAGGACGCGAACGTCCGTGCCATCGCGGTGACGGCCGCCAGAGCGGCGGCGGCCACCGCCAGCTGCAGCAGTGCGGCCAGGACCGGCCCGGACGGCGCCCTGGGCCGCCCCTCGCCCAGCAGCCCTCTCCACCAGCCGATCAGGAACGGCAGAGCGAAGAGGGCGGCACTCGCGCAGAGCAGGCCGAGCAGGTCGTCGAGGCCGGCACCCTGCAGGGCGCCGACGGGGTTGTGCCGGCCCTCGCCCAGCGCGAACGCGGCGCACATGACCAGGGCGAGCACCACGTGCACCACCGCGGCCAACACCGCGAACCCGCGGTTGTGCCGCAGGAGATAGCGAGGCGAGAAGGGGTTGGCGAGGGCGCGGGCGAGCGTGCGGGACTCGGCCGCGTCCGGGTACGTGTCGGGGGCGAGGCTGAACGCCAGGGGCCGCTCGTCCTTCTTCCGCAGGCGTGAGCCGGCCGGTGGCAGCGACAGCTCCTCCGGGAGGTGGTGGGTGGCCGCCAGGTACGCGCCGCCCAGGCCGCAGGTCACCATCTGGCGCCGTCGGGGGTTCGCGGGCAGCGGCTTGTCCGATCCCGGCTCCTCGCCCGACAGCCGTTCCACGTAGCGCGCGTAGTGGTGCTTGTCGCCGGTCAGCCACAGCCTGATCGACGCGCCGGTGGGCCAGTACGTCCGGGTCTCCCGGTCGAACCGGTTCCGTACGACGTTGAGGTCGAACCAGTGCAGGGAGTTGAAGGCGTCCGGCTCCTCGGCGCTCTCCATCCACGTGGGCGCGGCACAGCAGACGATCACGCTGTCGCCCGGCTCCAGATGCCGGGACAGCTCGGTCTCGAAGTAGCGCCGCTGCGGGTCGTCGATGTACGAGCCGAGCTGGCTGTCGAGGCCGACCAGCCACCAGCGTCCGGGCAGCTTCACGGCGAAGTAGCTCCGGGTCTGGCGCGTCTGCCAGCCGCCGATGGCGCGGTTCTGGGCGAAGATCCGCAGGAACGCGGTGAGCCCGTCGTACCAGTCGTGATTGCCCGGCAGCGCGAGCATGAGCGGCTTGTCCGGTGCGGAGGGGAGCGCCGCGCGATACGGGCCCTTCATCCGGTCCTCGTACGCGCCCGTCGACGCCACCGGGTACACCTGGTCCCCGCCGAGGACGAGCAGCGAGCCACGGGGGAGCGGCGCGTCCCCGGGGAGGGCGAGGGTGTCCGCGCCCAGGGCGGCCGCCACCGAGGCCGTCGCCTCGAAGCCGTCGCCGAGGTCCGCGACGAAGTCGATCCAGATCTCCTGCGCCTCGGGGTCCGCCAGCGGTGCCGACAGGGGCTCGACCTCCAGGGCGCCCTGGATCTCGCGCTTGTCCGAATAGCCGGCGAACATCGCGGCCATCGCGACCTTGACGGCCGTTCTCGTCAGCTCCTTCGGCGCCAGCCAGCGCACCGGTTCCCGGGGGGTGAACCTGAGTGCCTCCGCGTGCCTGCGCAGCTCCTTGAAGTCCACGACGGCTCCTCCTCGGTCACAGGGGGGACCAGGGCAGGACGTTCTGTGCGTACACGTCCCACAGCCTGCCGGTGAAGAACTGGCCGAAGCGCCCGAGGGTCGTCACCCTGCCGGGCAGCGTCGGCGCCTCGACCCGGAAGGTGGTGAGCTGCTTGAGGAAGTCGGCAGGGCGGATGCGCACCGTGCCCGACGCCACCGTCTCGGCCCGGGACTCCTCGTCCGCGTCGACATGACCGCGTAGGACGCGGGTGTGGAGGACGGAGGTGTCCTTCCAGACCCCTCGGCGGGAGTCCTCGCTGACGTCCTTGTACCCGCTGAGGGTGAGCGGGTGACCGGCCCGGTCGGCGAAGTACGCCCGGTAGAGCATCCGCAGGTGCTGGGGACCGGCATGCTCCACGAACAGCTGGAAGGTGCCGCGCTCGATCGGAAGCCGCCCGCCGAGCTCCTGGCAGACGATCTCCCCGCGCAGGGCGGCCTCGTGCGCGGGATCGAGGAGGAAGCGGTCCACTCCCTGTATGTCGACGGTCACGTGGAGGGCGATGTCGGCCGTCGCGCCGCGCTCCGGGTCGGCCTCGGTCGCGGCGGCGGGTTCGCCGAACACGACCTGTCCCACCATGCGTTCGGTGAAGCGCAGCCGGGTCGCATCGTCGGGGCGGCCGGGAGGGGCACCCGGCTTCCACGGAATCCCCTGGTCCGTGCACCAGGAGCGGGCGTCCCGCACGCCGAGTTCGACGGCCTGGGCGAAGCGGTCCCTGGAGAAGTTGATGAGGTAGTTGAGGGGTACCTCGCCGGCCAGCATCCGGACGTCGATCGGGCGCCCGAACTCTCCGTTCTCCCCCCGGCCAAGGGCCGCGTTGCTGGCCTCGATCCGGCGGAGCCAGTGCCGCAGCTGGCCGTTGGCCGTCGTCTCGATGATGTGGAAGTAGTTGGCGATGAAGCCGTCCCGCCAGCGGTGCCGACGGCTGACCGTCCAGATGATCCACAGCTCGTCGCAGCCCCGACGGATCGCCTCCTCGACGTTCCCGTCGGTGAGATAGACCGGGTCGATGTAGGTCTGCCCGTCGATGACGACCGGCGGGAACCACATGGGCAGGGACACCCCGGCGCAGAAGCGCTCCTCGTCCATCCGGTCGGCGGTCACCGCCTCCAGCTCGTTGGCGCTGAAGTTGTAGAGGTTGAAGGTGGCCTCGCGGTCGGTGGCCCGGATGCGGTCCCAGTCGAGCCCCCAGCCCGGGAAGACGCGGCGCCGGTAACCGTCCAGCGTGAAGAGGGAACGGGCGTACGGTCCCTTCGCCCACTCGCGCCAGTTCGGGGTGACACCCTTCAGCGGCGAGAGCCCGCGCCAGTTGTCCGCGATCTCGCGCCCGGACATCCCCTGGCAGTACATCGCGAGGTTGAACACGCCGCCACTGGCGCCGTCCGCGTGGTCGAACGTCAACTCCGCTTCGTCAAGCAGGACTTGAAGGACACCCGCCTGGTAGGCGACCTTCAGGCCGCCGCCGGCGAGGAGGAGTGATCTGCGCGTCATGAAGGCCTCGCCGGGGTCACTGATCCTCGATGATGCGGTCGGCCGACCGGTCGGCCAGCGCCGCGATGGTGAGCGAGGGGTTCGGGCCCACGGGACCGGGCAGCACCGAGCCGTCGGCGATCGAGAGGCCCGGGTAGCCGAACACCTGCCCGAAGGGGTCCACCACGCCCTCGCGCGGGGTGCGCCCCATCGGCGCGCCGCCCACGGGATGTACGGTGATGAGTCGGTTGAGCAACCACAGGGGGTTCGCGGCGTACCGTCCGCCCAGGCTGTGGGACACGGCGCGCATGGTCTCGTTCATCTGTGTGAAGTACGCGTCGGACGCGGCCAGTTTCCAGTCGAGGTCCAGATGCCCGTCCCGCAGGAACATCCGCCCGTTGGGGACGTCCCGTCCCATACCGAGCAGCGGCAGGGACGTCGCGGTGAACAGCCCTTTGCCCATCGCGTCGTTGAGCTGTCGTCCCACCCGGCTCTTCGCGGTCCTCGTCAGCCGCGACCACCCCCGCCGCAGCAGGAACCGCGCGACCCGGTCGGAGAGGGTGAGGACGTTCTGCTCGACGAGCCAGTCGAGGAACTCCGGGTATCCGGCGTCCTCGATGTAGAAGCCCCGGTCCCGCGCGCCGCTGCCCTTGCGATCCACCCGCAGGGCACTGGTGATGACCGGGCCGAAACTCGGCTCCAGGAGGCGGGGCACGGTCTCCCCGGGCAGGTCCGGACGGGGCCTGCGCGCCTTGAACACCAGGCCGAGAAAGTCCCCGTTACCGGAGAAGCGCGTGCCGAGTGCCGGGCTGAGCGCGGGGAACGCGCTGCGGTTGCGCATCAGCAGGTACGTGGTGCCGAAGGTGCCGGCGGAGAGGATCAGCCGCCGCGCTCCGACGGTGTGCCGCACGGGAGGCGGCCGGTCTCCGTCTCCGGCGGCGTCGTGCTTCAGGTACGAGACCAGGAACCCCTCCGGGACCCGTTCGAACGAGCGGACCTCGCACAGGGTCCGGATGTCCGCCCCGAGCCGGTCGGCGACGCTGAGGTAGGTGAAATCCAGACTGTTCTTGCTGCCGAAGTTGCAGCCGAGGTCGCACTCGCCGACGAGCCTGCACGCGTAGCGCGGGGCGTGGTGCAGATTGTCCGCACCGCCTTCGAGCGGAGCGCCGGGCACCGGTGGGTCCCCGAAGGAGACGGCCAGCTTCGGCAGCTCCCAGGGAAGCCCGAGGCGCTCGGCGGCCTCACGCATCGCGAGGGTCTTGGGCGTGCTCCGGTAGGGCTCGACATCGACGGGGTACCGCTCGGCGCCCATCACCGTCTCGACGGCTTCGTAGTGCGGTTCGAGTTCCTCGCGCGTGACGGGCCAGTCCTCGCGCCCGCCGTCGAACGACTCGTGCACGAACCAGCTCTCCGGCTTGCGGATCAGCACGTTCGCGTAGATCAGCGAGCCGCCGCCGAGACCGCTGGACACCAGCGCGTCCATCGTCGAGAAGCTCCACATGTCGTACATCCCGTACAGGCGGGAATCCGGGTCCCAGAAGTTCTTGGCCGTCTCGTGGGGACTGCGCGGGAAGGACCCGGGAGGGAACCGCTTCCCGCGTTCGAGAACGCAGACGCCGAGACCGGCGTCTGCCAGGCGGAACGCGGTCACCGCCCCGCCGAATCCCGACCCGACGACGACAGCGTCGAAGACGTCCACGCTCGCCACCTCTCGGAGACGAAGCCGCAATCCCTGCCCTGACTGCCCCCGCCGGCGGCTGCTCGCACGCACGACCTCTCTCCATGGTTCACCCACCGGCCGTGACGCGCACGTCGAGAGGGACCGGCCGCCGGGCGCACCCCCGGACCGGTTGACCGGGCGTCAGCGGGTCGGGCGCGTTCCCCCGGACGGGTCGGCGGGCTCGCCCGGGCGGATGCGGAGCCGTCCAATGGACGGGCGGGCGGGATCGGGAGGCCGGATGAGGTGGGCGAGCCGGGTGCGGAGCATCCGGAGGGGTGCCGAGAGCCGCTTTCCCGTACTCACCGAGCTCACGAGCAGGCTGATGAGCGGGAACCTCCTGGACGCCGGCACCCGGCTGGCGGCCCAGGCGTTCCTGGCCGCGGTGCCGCTCCTGTTCGCCCTGGCGGCCTTCGCCCCGATCGCCGTGCGCGACCAGATGCGCGACTCCCTGCGGGAGGTGTTCGGCCTGACGGGCGCCTCGGACGAGGAACTGAAGAAGGTCCTCGACGGCTCCGACGCCGAAGGGCTGCGGGACACCACGGGCGCCGTGGGCGCGCTCGTGGCGCTGGTGTCGGCCACGAGCTTCAGCCGCGCCATGGCCCGGGTGTGCGAGCGGGCCTGGGGACTGCCCAGAGCGAGCACCAGGATCGCCGCCTGGCGGTGGGCGGTGTGGCTGCTGGCCCTCGTCCTCGTCGTGCTGCTCCAAGAGCCGATCCGCAGCGGCTTCGGGGCGGGCGGATGGCTGGGCCTGCCGCTGTACTTCCTGCTCAGCACCGGGGTGTGGCTGTGGACCCAGCACCTTCTGCTGGTCAACCGGATCCGCTGGCTTCCGCTCCTGCCCGGCGCCCTGCTCGCCGCGACGGCCACCACCGTCCTCGGCCTCACGGCACGCCTCTACATGCCGGGCGCCCTCAACCGGGCCCTGGGCGAGTACGGCTCGCTGGGCCTCGTCCTGACGATGCTGTCGTGGCTGATCGTGGTGTGCGCCGCGCTCACCTTCGCGTTCACCATCGGCGCCGTACTCGCCCAGGAACCCCCGCTCAACCGCCACCTCGGAACGGACGGTGGAATGGATGGCGGGACCGACGACGGACCCGACCTTCCCGCCGACCGGCCCGACGGCTGACGCGCGCTCACCCGGACGGCGCAAGCCCGATCGTGCCCCTCCCGGACGGGGACCGAGGGTGGGAGGGACGCGTCGGCCATTGCCCGGCAGGTGCGCGAGGAGAGAGGGAGAGCCCGATCGATGACCGGGAACGAGCACTCCAAGCCGGCCGAGCAGGGAATCGTGCGGGGCAACGAGGAGGTCCTGCGGCGGCTTCCCTTCGACGACACGCGCGACTTCGACGACGCCCGACGCGGCTACATGGGGACGGCGGAGGAGACGGTCGTCCGCGACGCCGAGGGGCGCGCGGTCTGGGACCTGGAGGCGTACGACTTCCTCCAGGGGGACTGCCCCGACACGGCCAACCCGAGTCTGTGGCGGCAGAGCAGACTCGCCGCCGAGCACGGCCTCTTCGAAGTCGTCGAAGGCATCTACCAGGTCCGCGGTTTCGACCTCTCCAACATGACGGTCGTCGAGGGCCACGAGGGCATCCTCGTGATCGACCCCCTCATCTCCGCCGAGACGGCGGCGGCGGCCCTCGCGCTCTACCGCGCCCACCGGGGTGCCCGCCCGGTGACCGGTGTGCTCTACACCCACAGCCACGTCGACCACTTCGGCGGGGTACGCGGCGTGGTGACGGACGCCGACATCGCACGGGGCGTCCCGGTCGTCGCGCCGGCCGGCTTCCTGAAGCACGCGGTCAGCGAGAACGTGTACGCGGGCACGGCGATGGCCCGCCGCGCGGCCTACATGTACGGTGCCGTGCTGCCGACGGGGGAGAGGGGACAGATCGGCGCGGGCCTGGGGCAGGCCACCTCGACGGGTTCCGTCGGGCTGATCGCGCCGACCGTCGACGTCACCGGCACCGGCCAGACGGAGATCGTGGACGGCATCCGCATGGTCTTCCAGCTGACGCCCGGGACCGAGGCGCCGGCCGAGCTGAACATCCACTTCCCCGACCACGGCGCGCTGTGCATGGCCGAGAACGCCACCCACAACCTGCACAATCTGCTCACCCTGCGCGGAGCGGAGGTGCGCGATCCACGGGAGTGGGCGCGGTACCTGACCGAGGCCGTCACGCTCTTCGGCGCCGTCACCGATGTCGCGTTCGCCTCGCACCACTGGCCGGTCTGGGGGCGCGAGCGGGTCGTCCAGTACCTCTCCGAGCAGCGCGATCTCTACGCGTACCTGCACGACCAGACCCTGCGCATGCTCAACCTGGGGTACACAGCGCGGGAGATCGCCGAGGATATGCGGATGCCGCCGGCCCTGGAGCGAGCCTGGCACACCCATGGCTACTACGGTTCGGTGAGCCACAACACCAAGGCCGTCTACCAGCGGTACATGGGTTGGTTCGACGGCAACCCGGCCCACCTCTGGGAGCATCCGCCCGTCGAGAGCGCCACGCGGTACGTGGAGTTCATGGGCGGCGCCGACGAGGTGCTGCGCCGCGCCCGCGAGTCGTACGCGCGGGGCGACTACCGCTGGGTGGTCCAGGTGGTCGACCACGTCGTGTTCGCCGACCCCGGCAACGCCGCCGCCCGCGAACTCCAGGCCGACGCGCTCGAACAGCTGGGGTACGGCAGCGAGAACGGCACCTGGCGCAACTTCTTCCTCACGGGAGCGATGGAGCTGCGGCACGGCTCCGCCGGAACGCCGACGGTCGTCGCCTCGCCCGACGTGCTGCGCGCGCTCACCCTCGACCAGCTCTTCGACTCCCTCGCGATCAGGGTCGACGGGCCCCGCTGCTGGGACGCGGACATCTGTGTGCGCTGGAACATCACGGCGGGCGACCCCGTCACGCTCCGGCTGCGCAACGGCGTCCTCACCCACATCACCGGCACCGGCCCGGCCACGTCCGAGCCGGACGTCCAGCTGACCCTGGACGAGGAGTCCCTGCGCGCGGTCCTGCTGGGCGTCACCCCGCTGCCCGACCTGATCGAGCAGGGCAGGGCGACGGCGGAGGGCGACCTGACGAAGGTGTCCGAACTGTTCGGACACCTCGCCGATCCGGACCCCGACTTCGCCATCGTCACGCCGTGACCTCGGGCACCCCGGACGTCAGACGCGCGGTGCCCTCGGCAGGTAGTACGGGCGGTGGTGGGCGGCCACCGGGGGTGACTGGTAGGTCCAGGCGCCGGTGGCCGGGGTCGTCGGGGGGAGGACGGTGCGGAGGTCGTCGCCGAGGGTGGCGGCCGGGGTGTGGAGCGTCAGTCGGGTGCGGTCGGCGTGTTCGGGGGCCGTCAGGTCGTACCAGCGGTACGGCTGGGCGAGGTTCATGGGTCCTGCGAGCAGACGGCCCTCCGGGTCGGTTCCGTAGCCGGTGATCGGGGCGGAGTTGGCGGCGACCGAGGAGAGCCCGTCCAGGGCGGCCGTGAGGTCGAGCAGCGGGCCCAGGCCCTTCTCCAGCGCGTCCCCTGGACCGATCGCCGCCGCGTTGCACCGCACCGTCCAGGTGTCGCCCGCCGGTCCGTTGAGGGACGGAAGCCCCACCTCGAACCAGCCCGGGTGCTTGGGCTCGGCGTACAGCTCGCGACCGGCCCTGATCGCGAACGGGTTGTCGCACACGACGTGCAGCCGGGCGATGCCGAGCAGCTTGGTCTGGTCCCAGCCCTTGGCGTACTGGGCGTAGGTCAGCCGCGGCAGTCGGTGGCGCTCGGCCGTCGGGAAGGCGATGACGTTGAACTCGATCTCCTGCGTCACCCCGCCGCCGAACGCGTACTGCGCGAAGTACAGCTGGTAGTTGAGCGAGACCAGCGCCCGCCCGTCCTCGAACGTCGCCGCGGTCAAATCCGGGTGCTGCTTGGCGAGCAGCTCACGGACGGGTTCCGGTGCGACCAGCCAGTCCACACCCAGCTGGTGCAACGCCCCGTAGTGGAAGGGGAGCTGGAACGGTTCGGACACCGGCGGGAGAGGGAGAGGGGAGGTCATGTCTGGGCTCCTCGGCTCGGAAGGGGGGTGTGCGGGGGCCGGGCGACGGACACCGGGTCGTCGCGGGTCGCCAGGTCCCGCTCGATCCGTTCGGCGCTGCGCAGGGCCAGCGCCGCCATCGTCAGCGTCGGGTTCGAGGTGGCCACCGACGGCATGCTGCCGCAGCCGACCGCGTACAGGCCGGGGTGCTCCCAGCAGCGCTGCCAGGAGTCCACCACCGAGGTCGCGGGGGAGTCGCCCATGACGTGCGTGCCGGCGGCATGGCCGGCCCCGCGGTAGCCGTACGTACGGCCGCCGTGCCGGTGGCGGCCCGGCCAGGCCGCCACCGGTGCGTACTCCGTGTGGTCCTCCGCGCCGAGGAGGGCGAAGATCTGCTCGGAGACCGCCCGCGCCGCGGCCATGCCCTCCCGCACGTGCTCGTCGAGGTCGTAGGTGACCAGCGGCAGCGGCAGGCCCGACGCATCCCGCTCGGACGGGTGGAGCGTGACCCGGTTCGACGGATCGGCGGCCTGCTCCATCTCGAACTGCAGGGTGAACTGGCGGCGCAGACGGCTCCCCACCGCACGCCGCAGATCCGCTCCCAGCAGGCCCCGTTCGGTGAGGAAGTGGTCGACGTCCGTCTCCACCGGGCCTTTCGCCCAGGACCAGCCCCACGTCCCGAACTCCACGCGGAACGGCGCCCGCAGCCGGCGCGCCGGGCCTGCCCGGAAGCCCTCGAAGCCCGACACCGAGCCGGGCCCCCGGTACGGCCCGGTGTCTTCAGGCATGAGACCCCAGGTCAGCAGGACCGGATGGTCCATCAGATTGCGGCCCACCTGGTCGCTGCCCGCGGCCAGTCCGGAGAGGAGCAGCAACCGCGCGTTCTCCACCGCGTGCGCGGCCAGCACGACCACGTCCGCGCGGGCGACGGACACCTCCCCGTCGTACCCGGCGTACTCCACCCCCGTCGCGCGCCCCCGCCCGTCCACGAGGACCCGGCGGACCACCGACCGGTCCTGGAGGGTGACGGTCGCGCTCCAGCGGCCCTGGGTCTTGAGCGGCGTGTACTTCGCGTACGACGGGCAGTGCGGGATGCAGCTCGCGTTGCCCACGCAGCGGCTGTCCGGGTCGGGCCGCCCGTCCCGCCCGCGCGGCACAAAGCCGCGGCCGCCGTCGTACCGCGGGTCGGGAACCCCGTTGCGGGCGTGCGGAGTGCCGACCACCCGCAGCTCGACCTCCCGCAGCGCGACCGGGTCCTTGACCCGCCGCCCGTCCAGGCGGGCGGCCAGCAGGCGGTCGAGACGGGCGGTCGGCAGCGGCCGCATGGGGAAGACGTAGTCGTCGGGGAGGGGCAGACCGAGCCGCTCGCGCTGCTCGTCCGCGTCGCCGGACACCCCCAACTCCTCCTCCGCGGCCCGGTAGTGCGGTTCGAGGTCCTCGTACGCGAGGGGCCACCGCCGCCCGTACCCGAAGGCCTCCGTGTCGAAGTCCTCCGGGAGCATGCGCGGCGCGAGGCCCGTCCAGACGTTGCCCGTACCGCCGTTGGCGCGGACGTAACCGCTGGCGTAGGGGAGCGGCCCGTTCTGTCGCAGATGGCCGGAGGCCCGGAAACCGGGGGCTTCGGCGGTGCCGACGAGGTCCGTCACCTGGGGGGAGGGGGCAGCCGGATGGGGAAGGGGAGGGGCGGGCCCGCCGGCCGGGCCCGCCTCGAGGGCCAGGACCCGGCGGCCACGGGCGCCGAGCCGCCGCCCCACGAGCGAGCCGGCGATCCCACCGCCGACGACGATCACGTCGTACCGGCTCACCCGACGCCCCCCTCGACGGCCTCGCCCGTGTCGGCCCAACTCCCGTACCCACGCGGATCGGTGGCCGGGGCGCGCAGTCCGGCCGCCTTCCAGACCAGGCCCTCGGCCCGCGCGCGCGGGGACACCGCGAGCGGCGGCGAGGCCGGCCAACCGCCGGTGTACCAGAGGTACGTCACCGCCCTGGCCGACTCCCGCAGCTCGCTGTCCAGTTCCTCTTCGCCGAGGTTCCCCGGATCGCGCAGCAGCAGCCGTTCGTACCGGTCCGGCCCGAGCCGCTCGGCGGCGACCGACCGGTACACGTCGGTCAACGCGGTGGCTTCCAGGGCCGCCTCGTCGAAGCCGGTCAGCACCGCGGACAGGGCGGTGAAGCGCTGTGTCTCGTCTCTGTCGGGCACGTGATCATCGGTGCCCCGCCGCCCGCCGGCCCATGCGGTGCGCCCCCGGAACGGCTCGATCGCGACACGGGGCCCTCCCTCGTACGGATGGCGGCCGTACGGCCTGTCGTTCGACGTGCGTTCATGTGACAAGCCGCCGGGCGCCGAGCGGAGTTCGGCGACGGGCGTGAGTCTCGTGACGCCCAGGGCCCTGGGCGTCAGCACCCACGCCTCGACTCCCCACCCTGAGGACGGCCACCGTGCCCCATGCCCCGCTCCGCCTCGCCGTCGCCTGCGCCACGCTGGCCGCCGCCGCGACACTCGCCGCGCCCGTGGCCCACGCCGCACCGGCCGACGACATCCGGATCAACGAGGTGGTGACCACCGGCAGCGTCGACGACTCGGTCGAACTGTTCAACAAGGGCGCGGCCCCGGTCGACATCTCCGGCTGGATCCTCAAGGACGACAACAAGAGCTCGAAGTTCACGGTTCCGGCCGGGACGACGCTCGCCCCGGGCGCGGCGCGCGCGTTCGACGTGCACGCGGCCTTCGGCCTCGGCTCCAGCGACAAGGCCCGGCTCTACCTGCCCGACGGCGGCACGCTGGTCGACGAGTACGGCTGGAGCGCGCACTCGGCCCCCTCCTGGTCGCGCTGCCCCGACGGCACCGGCGCCTTCGCCAAGGCGCCTCTGACGCTCGGCGCGCTCAACAGCTGCGGTTCCGGCGGCGGTACGAGCCCGGTGGCCTGGCCGGGCGGCAGCGCGGTGGCGACCGCCGACGGCTCGAACGTCTTCGGCGAGGATCTGAGCGGCCTGTACCAGGAGGGGGCCGTGCTGTGGGGCGCCCAGAACTCGGGCAAGCTGTGGCGGCTGGTCCGGGACGGCTCCGGTGGCTGGCGCCCGGACACCGCGAACGGCTGGTCCTCGGGCAAGAGCCTGCGCTACCCCGGTGGCGCCGGAAGCCCCGACAGCGAGGCCGTCACCCTGACCGGCGCGGGAGCCGCGGGCGGCGCGTACGTCGCGACCGAGCGCAACGGAGACGCGTCCGGCACCAGCCGCCTGTCCGTCCTCCGCTACGACGTCGCGGGCGGCACCGGCGGCAGCCTGACCGCCGCCAAGGAGTGGAATCTGACCGCCTCCCTGCCGGCCGTGGGCTCCAACCTCGGCTTCGAGGCGATCACCTGGATCCCCGACGCCACCCTCGTCGGAGCCGGCCTGAAGGACGAGACGACCGGCGCGGCGTACGACCCGAGCCGGTACGGCCCGCACACCGGCGGTGTCTTCCTGCTCGGCGTGGAGGGCACCGGCGCGGTCCACGGCTACGTCCTCCAGGACAGCGGCACCGCCACCCGCGTCACCACGTTCGCCAGTGGGATGCCCGGCGTGATGGAGCTCCAGTGGGAGCCCCAGGCCGCGCGCCTGTGGCTGGTCTGCGACGACACGTGCGGCGGTGAGCACCGCACCATGAAGATCGGCTCCACCGGCACCTTCGCCCCGACCGCCGTCCACGCGCGGCCGAGCGGCATGCCCGACCTCAACAACGAGGGCTTCGCTGTCGCGGGGGCCGAGGAGTGCGTCGGCGGGACCAAGCCCGTGTACTGGGCGGACGACAGCAACACCGGCGGCCACGCGCTCCGCAGGGGCACCCTCTCCTGCTGAGGCCCGTCGGCCCAGGGCACGTCCGCGAGACTGCCGGGGCGGGCATGCCCGCAGGGGCTGCCGGGGGCGGCACGTCCGCAGGGCCTGCCGGTGCCTGCCGGGGGCAGCCTCAGCGGGCGCCGGGCCCTCAGCGGCGCCTGCGGACGCGCCGGCGCCAGGTGATCCCGCCCGGCAGCCGCACGGACGCGCTGTGCCCGCCTCCGCCGTGCCGGGTGATGTGCGCCCGGCGCGGGCCGAAGCTCAGGGACCAGCCGTGCGAGCCGATGTTCAGGCGGAGCAGCTTCGGGACGAGGGTGATCTGCTTGTGGTAATGAATCGACATGTCGGCCTCCTGGACACCATGCTGCGGCACGGTCGCGGCGGGGCCGTCACGGCCACGCCACGACCGTGTCACCGCTCAGCGGCCGGCCGCGGGGCGCGGGCAGTCCGGCAACGACGGCCGGTCCCTGGTGCGTACGGCGGGGAGCCAGGCCGCCGGAGGCAGCGAGCCGGACGGGAGACGGACGCGGTACCAGTCGGTGGAACGCAGGTCCTCCTCGTCGATGATGGGCTCACCGCCGGTGAACCGGCAGTCGGCGACCAAGGCGTCGCCGTGCCACACCCGGGTCCGCACCACGTTGTCCGCCGTGTACGGCCGCGCCGGATCGATCGCCAGGCCCAGGCTGCAACCCCGGTCCCGGTCGGCCCGCTCCCGGCAGCCGCGCTCCGCGTTGAACACCCGTACCGTGCCCGCCGTCGCGGCCGCGCGGTCCGGCGGCGCGGACGGGCCGACCCGTACCGCGTCCGCGCACAGGGTCGCGCCCGCGATCCCGCACAGCGTCGTGGCGAGCACGGCGGCGCGGGCCCGGTGGCGCAGCCGCCCGGCCCCCGCCCTCGCCACGGGCCGTGCCTGGTGGGCGGCGATGCGGGCGAGCAGGCGCTCCGCGGTGTGCGGGGCGCGGGCCTCGTGGTTTGGGGCGAGGCAGTCGGCGGCGAGGGACCGCCAGAACGCCGGGACCTCGGCGTCCATGCGCAGCGGGGCGCGCCCCTGGCCGTACGCCTGCACCGAGGCGCCGCGCGCCATGGGGGTGGCACCGGGGAACGGCGAACCGCCCGAGGCGAACACCTCGTGGACGACGATGCCGAGCGCCCAGATGTCGGCGGTCGGCCTGACCCGCACGCCCCGTTCGCCGAGCGGCGCCCGCCAGCGCTCGGGCGGGAGGTAGTCGAGGGTGCCCATGGGCGGCGCGTACCCGTGTGTTCCCGTCAGTTCGGTGGCGAGGCCGAAGTCCGAGAGCTTCACCGAGCCGTCCCTGGCAAGCAGGACGTTCTCCGGCTTGAGATCGGCGTGGACCCAGCCCGAACGGTGCAGATGGGCGAGACCCTCGCAGATGCCCGCGATCAGCCGGCCACGATCGGACTCGGGCACCCCCGTGTCCAGAAGTTCCCGCAGACTGCCGGTGGCCCGCTCCATGACCAGGACGAGCGCACCCTCAAGGCAGGGACGGTCGGGCGCGGCGAGCACGAACGACTCCACGAGACCGATCAACCGGGGATGCCCGGCCCGCCGGCCGAGCTCGACCTCGCGTTGGGCGGACTCCACGATCCTGCGGGTCTGCAGGGGCGCGAGCCCGGCCGTCGGCATGATCTTGAGCGCGACGTCGGCGGGCCGGCCGGACGCCGGGTCCGCGGGCCGCGCCGCGTACACCGTGGACCAGCCACCGGCGCCGATCAGCTCGGTCACCACCCAGTCGCCCACCGGGAAGCCGGGCGGGAGCAGCTCCGTCCGGTCGCACTCGGTGGTGTCTCCCGGGCCGTGCGGCCGGGTCATCGCGCGGCCTGCCGCTCCCGCCCGCCGGCCGCCGACAGGGGCGGCAGCAGCGCGAGGTGCTCCTCCCGTACGAGTCCGAAGCGCAGCGCGAGCCCGACGATCTCCTCCCGCTTGCCGTTGCGGCGGTCGCTCCTACCCGGGTCGTGGGCGTCCTGGCCGCCGATGCGCAGCTTCTCCTCGGCGAGGTAGTCGATGTGCGAGCTGACCGCCCGCGGAGTCGGCGTGGTGCCGCCGTGCCCCCTGAGCCGCTCGGCGATCTGGGGCGTCGTCGGGACCGCCACCCGTGACTGGTCCCGCAGCCGCGGCTCGCAGAGCGCGACGAGGACCAGGAAGTAGGTGGCCGTCTCGTCCAGGGAGTACGCGGTGACCGTGCTGTTCCCCCAGGGCAGTCCCGTGGCCTCCGGGTCGAGATAGAGGTGGTCGGGGGCGAACACCTGGAAGGAGACCGTGACCTCACCGCGGGTGGGCAGCACCACGCGGGAGAACTCGAAGGGGATGGGCGCCCCGACCCGGCGGGGCGGCACCCTCAGGTACTCGCCCGCTCCCTCCGGGTTCTCCACGAGATAGCTGTGGGTCGAGCTGTGGTTCGTCAGCTGCCAGTGGTCGTCGGTCACGCGGATCTCCCCGGCGAGCCGGGAGATCGCCGGATCGTCGAGGCACAGCTCGACGGGGACCCTGGCTGAGCCCCGCCCGAAGCGGGCGACCTCGCCGGGCCCGAGCCGTAAGGTCACCGCTTCACCGTGTGGTGCGGCGCCGTCGGCGCCGCCGCTCCCCGGCGGCAGATGGACGACTACGCCACTCACCGCTCCCCCGTTCCCCCGCGTCACGTGTCGGACGAGCCGAACGATACTCATCCCTCGGAGGAGTTCACCGGCGCACATCGGCCACATCGCCGAAACCGACCCCCACCGCCGACCGGTCCTCCGGGGCGGAGCCGGCCGGTCATGCTGGTGAACTCACCGCGAGGCGTGGGAAGACGGGCCGCCGCCGCGCTCGAGGAGAGGCGCGGGCGCCTCTGTCCCCGCCGCGCGATCACGACAGCGAAGACTCTGTCCGGTTGGCGCGATCCGCACCCTCCTCAGAGCGCCGGGCTGCCCGACACCAGCGGCGCGACCGCACGCTCGCCGAACGCCGACCAGGGGCGCCAGCCGCCGCTCGGCCGCTCCTGGACGCGGGTCCGGACCAGACCCGCGACGGTGACCCCGAAGACGTGCTGCCGCCCGGTGGCGTCGAGGACCGACGTCGGCGTGGCCGCGAGCCGCAGGCCCGGCTCGCCGAACTCCCCACCGGCAGCCCACTCCCCGCCCGGGGCGACCTGCCAGCGATGGCTGAGCCGGGCGCCAGCGGGCGACAGCGAGAACGCCTCGAGCCGGCCGTCGGCGTTGGCCGCGAACGCCGGGGCGGCCGCGGACCAGCCGAACAGCGGCAGCCACTCGGCCCAGCCGCCGCTCGCCACGGACTGCCGCCGGGCGAACGTGCCCACGCCCGAAGGGCCGATCGCGGCGACGGTGAGCCGGCCACTGCCGTCCCTCGCGACCCGGGGCGCGGCCCCCGCCGCGGTCCCGTACGCGTGCCACGCCGCCGTCCACCGGCCGCCGGGGGTCTCCTGCCAGCGGTGGCGGATCCCCGCGCCGCCGGGGGAGAGGACGAACACCTCAAGCCGCCCGTCGGCGTTGGCCGCGACCACCGGCGGCGCGCCCGCCGCGCCGCCGAATCCGACCTCCCAGCCGTCCCAGTCGGGCGACCCCGCCGACCGCTGCCGCCGCCGCGCGACGGAGCCGCCGCCCGGGCTCAGCGCGAAGACCTCGAGCCGGCCCTCGGCGTCGCGGGCCACGGCCGGTGCCGCGCCGGCCGGGCCGCCGAACTCCTCCCACGCGTACCAGCCGCCGTCCGGCCGTTGCACCCGGTGGTGCAGGTTGACGCCGCCCGGGGCGAGCGAGAACACCTCGAGCCTGCCGTCGGGGGTGCGGCCGAGCGTGGGTACCGCCCCGGCCGGCCCGCCGAACGCCTCCCACTCCGACCAGCTGTCGGTGTGCGGGTCGGTCTGGACGCGCCGCAGCATCGAGCGGTCGGCGGCGTCGAGCGCGAACACCGTGAGCCGGCCGTGGACGTCGAGAGCGGCCACCGGGTTGTCGGGGCTCTGCCACGGCGGCGGAGCGTCCCGCCAGTGCAGCGGCGCCACGGAGAGCCCGTGCCGGAACCAGCCCGCGGCGGTGGCGTACCAGGCGTCCCCGTCGTGGACCACCTCGACGGCGTGACCGGCCACATGGCCCGCGTGGCCGGCGAGCTCGAAATGGAACGGGTCCCGGGAGGCCAGCACGTCGGTGCCTTCGTAACCGTTCCTGGGGCCGATGAACAGGTAGTACCAGCCGTCCCGTTCGACGACGTACGGCGACTCGGTGACCGAGACGGTCGCGTCCGTGCTCGCGTCGGTGAACGCCACGCCCGGCTCGCTCCAGTGCAGCAGGTCGGCGGAGCGCCGGTGGGCCACGACGTGGTGGCCGCCGGGGCCCGACAGCTCGGTGTAGTACATGACCCACTCGCCGCCGATCCGCAGCACCATCGGGTCACGCGCCGCGAGTCCCCGGAAGAGCGGGCCCGAGGGCTCGCGGGTCCAGGTGAACAGGTCGGTCGACGTGGCGAGGTTGACGGCCGCGCCGCTCGCCCCGCCCGCGGCGTAGAACATCCACCACCGGCCGTCCGCCTCGACGACGTGCGGCGCCCACAGGTGTTCCTCGCCGAAGTACGACGTTTCGACGGTGAGCGCGTCGGCATGGCCGGTCCACGGACCGTACGGGCTCGGCGCGGAGGCGTGGGCGAAGGCGATCTCCTGGGCGCTGTCGGGGGATTCGCCGCGCGGGGCGCTCTCCCCGACGATGCCGAACAGATGCCAGCGGCCGTGGGCCTTCACCAGGGTGTGATCGTTGAGATAGCGCGGGCCGGTCGCGGTGGAGGGGTCGTGGACGTACGTGAAGGGTCCCGCGCCCACCCAGCGGGCGGGCGGGGCCTCCCCGGCGGACGCGGCGAGGGCCGGGCCGGCGGCCGCGCCCAGGAGCGGCAGCGCGCCGGCGCCGGCCGCGCCGCGCAACAGGCTCCGGCGGCTGATCGGAAGCATGGGTCCTCCGGACGTACCGTGCGGCAGGCCGTGTCGCGGGGACACGGCCTGCCACGGGTGGAGTGGGCGTGGGGATGGCGCCGGGCGGGACGGGTGGGTCGGTCGACGGCGGCTCAGTCGAGGCCGGGTCCCGCGGTGTCGTTCACCCAGATCCAGTCGGCCCAGGTGCTGAAGCCGGTCTGCCAGGTGTGGAAGGTGCCGACGGGGTTGGTGCCGAAGACCTCGATGCGGCCGTCGGCGTTGGCGGCGGCGGTGACCTCGGTGCCGCCCGTGCCGAAGGAGGCCCACGGGCTGTAGGGGGCGTTGAGGCCGGTCTGCCAGCTGTGCACGGCGGTCGTGCCGTTCATGGCGAAGACCTCGACCCGGCCGTCCGGGGTGCGTTCGCTGGTGAGCTGCGCGTTGGCGGGGCCGCCTCCGGTGCCCTCCCACTCGGACCAACCGGCAGGACCCGTCTGGTACTTGTGGAACACCCCGACCGGACCCGAGGCGAAGACCTCCAGACGTCCGTCGGCGTTGTGGTCGACGGTCAGGTCGTGGCCGCCCTCACCGAAGCCGGCCCAGGCGGACCAGCCGCCGTTGGGGGCGGTCTGGTACTTGTGCTCGAAGGTGGCGCCGTTGAGGGCGAAGACCTCCAGGCGGCCGTCGGGCGCCTTCCCCATCTCCACCCGGCTGTCGGCGGGGCCGCCGCCGGTGGACTCCCACTCCGACCAGCCGCCGTTCGGGGCGAGTTGGTAGCGGTGGAAGAGCCCGACGGGGCCTGACGCGTAGACCTCGATCCGGCCGTCGGCGTTGACGCCGGCCGCGGTGTCGCGGCCACCGCCGCCGAACTCCGCCCAGTTCGACCAGCCCCCGGACGGGTTCAGCTGCCAGCGGTGCTGGAAGGTGTTCCCGTTGAGGGCGAGCAGCTCCAGACGGCCGTCGGCGTTGGGCGCGATGGCGAGCTGGGCGTCGGCCGGCCCGCCGAGCGACTCCCAGGACGACCAGTCGCCGTTGACCCGCTGCTGCCAGGCGTGGTGGATGCCGTCGGCCGCGGCCGCGAACACCTCGAGGCGCCCGTCCGCCGAACGCGCCGACACGACCCGGCCCGACTCCGCCGGATAGACCGGGGGCCTGGGCTGCGGGCCGGGCCCGGGCGTGCAGGGCAGCACGATGCCGCGCTCCGCGAGATGGACCTCGGGGTCGACGCCCCACGAGGCGGACCGGTCGCCCCAGATCCGCAGATGGAGGTGGGGTCCTGTGGAGTTCCCCTCGGAGCCCATCAGGGCGATCTGCTGGCCGGCCACGACACGGTCGCCCTCGAAGACGTCACGCCGGGACATGTGCCCGTACTCGGAGATCCTCCCGTCCGCGTGCTGGACCCGGATCCACTGGCCGTAGCCCGACTCGTACCCGGAGATGGTCACCTCGCCGTCCCCGACGGCGTAGATCGGCGTCCCGACGGCGTTGGCGATGTCCACGCCGTTGTGGCCGCTGTGGTAGTGCTGGGTCACCGTGCCGGCGGCCGGGCAGGCCGCCCCGGCGACCGCCGCGCGGCCGGCCGAGGCCGTCGCCGTCGCGGCCGTGGCCGGTGTCGACGGGAGCAGCAGGGCGGCGGTCGCCGCGAGAACACAGGTCAGTGCGCGTCGGGAGAGTCCACGGAACACGGGACGCTCCTCCCCTCGGCGGTCTCGGGGTGGCTGGGACGGGGGTGCGGGGCGAGGCGCGCGGTCACGCCTTGCGCAGCCGGGCGATGACACCGTCGATGTCACGCACCAGCATGTCGTGGCGGACGAAGTGGCCGCCGGGCAGCTCGTGCCACTCGTGCGGGATGCCCACGTGGCCGAGCGCGGCGCGGAACTCCCGCTGCCCCGCGAGCACTTGGGTCTCGTTGGCGGTGTCGAACCAGCTGACCGGATCCGGGCTCGTCCCGGCGACCATGAAGACACGCTTGTTGCGGTAGCTCTCGATCCGCTGCATCGGGTTGTCGGCGTTCACCCGGGCCTCGTCCCAGAACGGCGCGCCGTAGACCGTGCCGCCCGCCAGGTCCAGGCCGGCGGAGGTGGCGTTGGCCCAGTGGACCACGAGACCGTTGTCCCGGCGCAGGCTGGCGGGTCCCGAGTGGGAGCTCACCGAGGCGAAGTGCCCCCAGTACTTGGCGGCGTACTTCAGCGCGCCGAAGCCGCCCATCGAGAAGCCCGACACGGCGCGGCCGTCGTACTCCGCGAAGGTGCGGAAGTTCGCGTCGATCCACGGGATCAGCTGCTCGATGTGGAACGTCTCCCAGTTGCGCGGGCCGACGTTCGAGCTCACGGGGTTGGAGTACCAGCCCGCGCTGCCGCCGTCGGGCATGACGACGATGAGCCGCTTGCCCGCGGTCCAGTCGCGGATACGCTCGCGGTCGAAGGTGATGAAGTCCTGGCCGTGGCCGCCTCCGTGGAAGAGGTACAGCACGGGATAGGTGCGTCCGCTCCAGTGGTAGTCGTCCGGCAGGAGCACGTTCACGGCGGGGTTCCAGCCGATCGCGTTCGTCTGGAAGCGGTAGTACCACATGCGGGGGTCGGCCTCGCCGCGCTCCACGATGCGCAGACCGAAGCCGTCACCGACGGCGGCGGCGGAGGACGCGCTCGCGAGGACGCCTCCGGCGCCGAGGGCCAGCGCGGCCGAGAGGCCTCCGGCGGACTTCAGGATGCTCCTGCGGGTGGGCTGCTGCGCGGTCAACGTGTCCTCCTGGTCGGGCGTTTGGCGTGGGGTCCGAAGCGGCGGGAAACGGCCGTGGGGAGCGGGCGTCTGGAAGGTAGCAACGCCGCGGCGCCGGGGGACCCCGGAAGGTTACGGACTGACAGGCGGGAGCCCCGTCGGCTACGGCGCGGCCGCCAAGACCGGTTGCGCCGCGGCCCGTTGTGCCTCGACCGTTGCGCCTCGATCGGTTGCGCCGCGACCCGTTGCGCCACGACTGTTCCGCCGCGGCGCGCGGTCCGGCCGGTCGGCCGTGTCATCGGTATTTCATCGCCGCTCCCTAGCGTGTCCGCGTTCGGACCAAGGCCCGTACCCCAGGGGAAGGACGGCTCGATGGCACGGAGAAGACGTGGAGCGAGGCTGCCGATGGCGGTCCTGGCCGTCGTCGCGGTGATGAGCACGCTCGCGGCCACCGGATCGGAGGCCGCGGAGCCGGCCGGCGTCGAGCCGGGACCGCTGAAGCCGACGATCCGCTACACCGAGTACGGCATCCCGCACATCGTCGCCTCGGACTGGGAGGGACTCGGCACGGGCTACGGATACGCGGCGGCCAAGGACAACGTCTGCACCCTGGCCGACACCTATCTGATGGTCGACGCCCAGCGGTCCCGCCACCTGGGGCCCGACGGCAGAGCGAGCCCCGGCCAGAACCAGAACACCACCAGCAACCTCAACAGCGACCTGTACTTCCAGCGGATCAAGGACAACCGGGTGGTGGAACGGCTCCTCGCCAAGCCCGCGCCGGACGGCCCCGCCCCGGAGGTGGTGGAGGCCATCCGCGGCTACGTCCAGGGATACAACAGGTACCTGGCCGAGACGGGCGTGGACAACCTCTCGGACCCGGCCTGCCGCGGCGCGGCCTGGGTCCGCCCGATCACGGAGCTGGACGTCTACCGGCACGCCCATGCGGAGATCATCATGGGCAGCGCCGACGCGCTGCTCGACGGCCTCGTGAACGCCGCACCCCCGGGCGCGTCGGCCACGGCGAAGCCGGCGTCCTCGCCCGCCGGGAAACAGGCGTCGTCGCGCGCCGCGAAGCCGACATCCTCGCCCGCCGCGACCGCGGCGAAGATCCGTGACGCGATGGCCGCCGGCCGCGAACAGAGCATGGGCAGCAACGCGCTCGCGGTCGGATCGCAGGGCGTGTCCGGCGGCACCAGCATGCTGCTGGCCAACCCGCACTTCCCCTGGCAGGGCAAGAACCGGATGTGGCAGAGCCAGCTGACGATCCCGGGCAAGGTCAACGTCTCCGGGGCCAGCCTGCTGGGACTCCCCGCGATCAACATCGGCTACAACGAGAACGTCGCCTGGAGCCACACGGTCGCCACCGTCGCCCCGTTCGGTCTCTTCGACGTCCAGGTGGATCCGCTGAACCCCACCATGTACCTGGTCGACGGCGCCTGGGAGCGGATGACCTCGCAGAAGGTCGCGGTCGACGTGCGGAACGCCGACGGCACCCTCTCGCAGGTCACCAGGACCCTGTGGTCCACCCGCTACGGCCCGATCACCACCTCCCTGCAGGGCGTACCTCTGCCGTGGGTGGTCAGCGCCCACGCGGTGCGCGATGTGAACATGGACAACCTGCGCGCACTGAACACCTGGTTCCGGCTCGACCAGGCCAAGGACGTCCACGAGGTCGTCGACACGCTGGAGAGCACGCAGGGCGTGCCCTTCTTCAACACGCTCGCCTCCGACCGCAAGGGCAACGCCCTGTACGCCGACATCCAGGCGACCCCCAACATCACCGACGAGCACGCCCGGTCGTGTCTCACCGAGACCGGCAAGCTGCTGTTCCACCAGTCGCCGCGGCTGCCGAACGTCCCGCCGATCTCCATACTCGACGGCAAGCGCAGCGCCTGCGACTGGCCCGACGACCCGAACGCGGTCGCACCGGGGCTCCTCGACCCGAAGAAGCAACCGCGCCTGATCCGCGCCGACTTCGTGGGCAACGCCAACGACAGCCCCTGGCTGGCCAACCCGGAGCAACCGCTGGCATTCCCCCGGGTGATGGGCGACACCGCGGCGCCCCGCTCGCTGCGTACCCAGGAGCTCCTCCTGACCGCTCAGCGCCGGATCGACGGCACCGACGGGCTGCCGGGGCGGGGCTTCACCCCGCAGACCATGGGGCAGTTGCTCTTCGCCGACAACAGCAGGGCGGCCGACCTGGCCCTCGGTGCCACCGTGAAGGCGTGCCAGAACGTCCCCTTCGGGCTCGTCCTGGTGGACGGCAACCTGGTGAACGTGAGCGAGGCGTGCCCGATCCTGGCCGCCTGGAAGAGCCACGACTTCACCTCGGACAGCAGGGGGTCCTGGCTGTTCGCCCACTACTGGTCCTTCCTGCTCGGCGGACAGGGGATCGAGAAGCTGCCGTGGCGGGTCCCCTTCGACCCCAAGGACCCGGTGCACACACCGAATTCGCTGGACGCCGGGAGTTCCGCCGTCCGGGACGCGCTGGCCCGGGCCGTCCACGCGCTGCGCACGGCGGGCATCGCGTTGAACGCCCCGCTGTCGGACGTCCAGAAGGTCACCCGTGGTGGTGAACAGATCCCCATCCACGGCTCGATCGGTCAGCTCGGCGTGCTGAACGTGATCACTCCGGGCCAGGTCGACGGCAGGTTCGACATCGTGTACGGGTCGAGCTTCGTCCAGCAGGTCCGGTTCACGGCCGACGGCCCGCCCGAGGCGCTGTCCGTCCTGGCCTACTCCCAGTCGGCCGACCCGAATTCACCGCACCACGCCGACCAGACGAAGCTCTTCTCGGCCGGGAAGTGGGTGACGGAGCGATTCACCGAGGAACAGATCGCGGCCTCACCGGAACTGCAGATCAAGATCCTGAACTGACAGGAGGGGGAACACAGTGAAGAGAGCGACAGGACGAACGAACTGGTGGCGCGTCGGGGCGGCGTGGATGCTCGCCACCGTGGCGGCGCTGGTCGCGCCCACGGGTTCGGTACAGGCCGCCGACGGCGGCACCGTACCGCCGCCGATGGCGAACGGCTTCGGCCTGACCCAGATCGACACGGCGAAGGGCAGCGCGACCGACTTCTACCTCACGGTCACCACGCCCGAGGTCGCCGGCGAGCAGCACATCAAGATCATTCTGCCGCGCGGCTACTACGACGATCCGGCTCGGCGCTATCCGGTGATGTACTTCCTGCACGGCTCGCCCGACGACCCCGTGCGGCAGAACTACCCGGCCCTGTCCATGTCGGACTCCATGATCACCGTCATTCCGGACGGCGGAGCGCGCGGCTGGTACGCGAACTGGCTGAACCAGAAGACCCCGGCGGGCGCCCAGAACTGGCAGAACTTCCACCTGGGGCAGGTGATCCCGTTCATCGACGCCAACCTGCGGACCATCCCGACGAAGAAGGCGCGGGCCGTCACCGGCGTCTCCATGGGCGGTTTCGGGGCCTTCCACTACGCCCAGGCCCGCCCCGACCTGTTCAGCCAGACCGCGTCCCTGTCCGGCGACATCGACCTGTCGGTCAGGTCGATGGACCTACGGCTGGCCGTCGTCGCCTCGCTCATCGACGCGCAGGGCGCCATCTGCGGCTCGGCGTCCGGTGTCTGCGACCCCAACGACTCCCCGTACAAGCCCGCCGTCGACAGTGACGCCGCGTTCGGCTCGCCGTACCCGGTGTTCAACGCCGACCGGCGGTGGAACGAGGTCGACCCGTCGCAGCACATGGACCGGCTCAAGGCCGGCGGAGTCGGCGTCTCCCTGTACGTCGGCAACGGCGGCGGCTCGCCCACCGACATCGAGTTCTGGCTCGAAGGAGCGGCCAAGCACGTCAAGAACGCGATGGACGCCCTGGGCATGTCGTACCACTACGTCAACTACGGCGACGGCTCCGGCTGGGGCACCCAGTGCAACGGCGGTCACAACGGCGGCTGTTGGGAAGAGTCCCTGCGAGACCTGATTCCCCGGCTGGAGCGGGCCTTCGCCTCCTGACAAGACACCGCCCCCGACCGGACGCGGCCCGTACCGTGCCCGACGCACTCCACGCGTCGGGTACGGACCGGGCCGCGCCTCGCAGGTCACCGCGCACTGATGCCGCTCGGCCCGGAGCGCGAGCTCGCCCCGCTCCCGCCGGGCCGCGTCCGCCTCGTCGCGCACCTTGTCGAGGCGTTCCTCCAGCTGGGCGACCCGCTCGCGGTGGCGCTCCAGCTCGGCGCGGACGAACTCGGCGTCGGCCACCTGCTGCGCGGTCTCTTTGCGGATCTTCTCCGTCTCGGTCCCGAACCGCTGCGTCGCCGCGTCCAGTTCGGCGACGGCCATCTCCGCGGCCTTGGCCACGGCCTCGATGCGCGCCTCGGCGCCCTCGGCCTGGGCAGCTCGACGGCCCGCCAGGGCGCGCAGGGCCATGTGTCCGTCCCGACGGACACGTTCTACATGACGGGCGGCAGCAGGTTCGCCGCAGGCGCGCGCTGAGGTCCGCTTCAACTCCGGTGTCGCAGGCCCCATGATCGCGTCTGGCTACGGCGTGCAGCGCTCGGGCGACCGGATCACCGCCTACCTGCCGATGGTCGCCGAGGGGGAAGGGCACTACGGTTGGACCGACTGCAGCGCGATGCGCACCGCGCTCTACCGCGACGGCGAGCTGCTCGGCGAGCCGGCCGAGGATCCCGCTCCCGCCACCTTCGCTGTCTCGGCCGAGTACCCTGCGTACACCCTGACCGCCTCGGTGACGCGGGCCCCGGGCGTGGCGCGGGCGTCGTCCCGGGTGGACGTGCGCTGGGACTTCCGCTCCGAGCGGCCGGCGAAGGGCGTGAAGCTGCCGCTGTCCATGGCCCGGTTCACGCCGAGCCTCGGCCTGGACTCCACGGTGGACGCCGGAAAGCCGGTCGGGGTGCCCGTCGTCGTCCAAGGCACGGCTGCCACGCCGGGCATGCTGCAGAGCCGCCGGGTCTACGCGTCGGTGGACGGCGGGAAGACCTGGGTGGAGCGGACTGTCACGAGCGGCGCTGTCGAGGTGAAGACTCCGGCCGCGGGCGGGACGGTCTCGCTCCGCGGGGACATCGTCGACACGGCGGGCACCGCCTCGCAGGTCACGGTGTACGACGCCTGGCTGGCGCGGTAGCCCCTGGGTGCAGCGGCGGCGGCCTCGCAGTCGCGGGGCCGCCGCCGCAGGGCCTCTCCTTTTGATCGACCCCCACGGCTCAGTCGTTCACCCGCCCTAGTTCATCGCCGGGCCCGAGTCGTTCAGCCAGCCCCATTCCGACCAGGTGGAGAAGCCGGTCTGCCAGCGGTGGTAGACGCCGGCGTGGCTGGTGCCGAACACCTCGATGCGGCCGTCGGCGTTGTTGCTCGCGCCGATCGTCGTGCCGCCGCCACCGAACGTCTCCCACTGCGCGTACGCCGCGTTAGGTCCGGTCTGCCAGGCGTGGCTCGCGGTGGTGGCGTTGATCGCGAACACCTCGACCCGGCCGTCCACCGACCGCGAGGTGGCCAGCTCGGCGTCGGGGATACCGCCCGTGCCCGTCCATGCGGACCACGAGGTCGGGCTGGTCTGCCAACGGTGGTAGACGCCGGTGGAGTTGGACGCGAACACCTCGAGCCTGCCGTCCTGGTTGTGGCTGACCGCGACCGCCTTTCCGCCGGTGCCGAAGTCCTCCCACGTGGACCAGCCGCCGTTGACGCCGGTCTGGTACAGGTGCCCGAACGTCGCGTCAGAGAGCGCGAACACCTCCAGGCGACCGTCCGGCGCGGTCTCCATGGCGAGGCGCGCGTTCGCCGGCCCGCCGCCGGTGCCCTCCCACGCGGCCCAACCGCCGCTGGGCGCGTTCTGCCAGCGGTGGAACACACCGCTCGCGTTGGAGGCGAACACTTCGATGCGGCCGTCGGCGTTGGTGCCCGCCGCCACTCGATGCCCACCGGTGCCGAAGTTCGCCCAGCCGGACCACCCGGCGCTGGGCCCGGTCTGCCACATGTGGTCGAACGTGCTGTCCGACAGCGCGAACAGCTCCAGCCGGCCGTCCGCGTTGGAGGCCACCGCCAGCTGGGCGTTGCGCGGACCGCCGGCGAAACGCCACGGCGACCAGGCGCCGTTCACGGCCGTCTGCCACGCGTGGTACACGCCGTCGGCGCCGGCGGCGAAGGCTTCGAGGCGGCCGTCCGCCGACCGCCCGGAGACCACCCGGCCCGAGGCGTACGGGTGCTTCGGCCCACCACCCGTACCGGCCCACAGCGCGTTGGCGATGAGTGCCGCGTCGCCGGCTTCGATGCCGTACAGGTGGCGCAGGTCCTCACGGGGCCGCTGGACGTTCCAGGCGACGTAGCCGATCTCGTGGTCGTTCCAGGAGCCGCCGGGGAACTGCTGCTCCATCGCGTCGAGGAAGGCGTTGGTGGCGTAGGCCGGGTTCAGCCGCTGCTCGCGGGTGCCCCACCAGTCCTGCTGCTGGAACAGGCCGAGGCTGGTGTGGTCGACCGCCTGGGAGTAGTTGTTCATGCTCGCCTCGACGATGATCGTGGCGATGGAGATCGTCGCGGCCCTCGGGTTGAGCCCGCGGTCCTTCACCGCCTGCGTCACCATGCGGGCGCAGGACATCTTGTACGCGTCCAGATAGCCGGCCATCTTCGCGCCGAGCTGCGGATTGAGCTGGTCGGCCAGGACGCCGTCGGTGGCCGACGGGCCGGCCGGATCACACGGGACGGTGGGGATGGCCATGCCACCGACGGTTCCCTCCGGGCCCATGAAGTACCGGGAGACGCCGTACCGGTCGTCCCCCGGTCCGGGGACGGGGATCGGCCGGGCGGTGGCGGACTGGGCCGTCATGGTGATGACCAGGGCCCATAAGCCGGTGATGACGGCGAGTCTGGAGAGCAGGCGGGACAAGCCGGTTCGTGCCATGGGGTGCCTCTCTGTCGTGAGGTGACGTGCAGTGTGGTGAGGTGAGGGGCGTGTCGGCGCGGGGGTGCGTGCGCGTGCCTCGGGGCGCGGTCGGGTACTACGGCTGACGGCGTCGCGTCGTCGAAGCGGGGTCGTACGGCCCCGGGCCGACGGGGTCGTCGCCGCGCAGGATCAACCGCCGCGTCCGGCGCAGCAGCCGGCTCGGTGGTACGCCCAGCTCTTCGGCGAGGCGGCGGCGGGCGAGGTCGAAGACGGCCAGGGCGTCGGCCTGCCGGCCGTTGAGGTACAGCGCGCGCATCAGCGTCGCGGCCAGCGGCTCGTCCAGGGGGTGGGCCGCCGTCAGGGCGAACAGCTCGGCGATCGCGTCCGCGTCCCGGCCGAGCCGCAGTTGCCCCTCGGCCTTGTGCCGGGCGAGGGCGATCCGGCGCGCGGTCAGCCGCAGCCGCTCCAGTTCGGCGAGTGGGCCGGGCAGGCCGGCCAGGGGTTCGCCGCGGAAGAGTTCCAGCGCCTGGGCGCACAGGCGGACCGCCTCGGCCGGCTCGCCCGCGCGCTCGGCCGCCCCGGCGCCGGAGACCAGCTCCTCCATCCGCGCCACGTCGACGTCGACGGCGTCGGCGACCAGGCGATAGCCGCACCGGGCGTGCTCGATGACGGAGTCCGGGGTGTCCCCGAGGCGCAGGGCCTTGCGCAGCCGGTAGACGTAGACCGGGATCACATTGGCGGCCGGCGACTCCATTCCCCAGACGTCGTCGAGGAGTTCGCGTCGGCTCAGCGTGCGGCCCGCGCTCAGCGCGAGCGCCGCGAGCACGGCCTGCTGCCGGAGGTGCCCGAGGTTCAGGGGGCGCCCGTCCCGCGTGGCCCGCACCGGCCCGAGCAGCGAGATCCGCACGGCTGGGCCGGACGGCGAGGACGGGCCCGCCGACCCCGTGCGGGGCCCCCGCCCGGGAACGCTCAGCCCGCAGTCGAAGGCGTACACGATGGCGGCGGCCCGGTCCCGCAGTCCGAGCCTCCCGAGGATCCGCGCGAGGTCCTCGGCGACCACGCTCTCCGGAAGCGCGAGGGCGGTGGCGACCTCGTCGTCCCGCAGACCGCACCCGACCGCGGCGAGCACCGCACGCTCCCGCCGCCCGAGCACGGCGGCGGTCGGGCGGTCGGTCGTGGCGGCGGTCGTCGGCATCACTGCTCCCCGGCTCCCTACTGGGCGGTCTGGCGGGCGCCGCCGACAAGGTAAGGGGGGTGGCGCGGGGGAAGGCATCCGGAACGCTCCGGAGTGACACGCACCGAAGAGGCCCCGGCTCAGCCTTCGAGCCGCCGCGCGAGCCGGACCAACTCCGCGAGGCGCAGGACCCGTCCGTCGAATCCGGGGAGGGGGACGTGGAGCGGCCGGGTCCACCGCTCGGGAATCGCGTCGAGCCCGTAGGCCGCCCCCGCGAGGCCGCCGGTCACTGCCGCGACGGTGTCGGTGTCCCCACCGAGATCGAGCGCCGCGCGCAGCGCGTCCTCGAATCCCGTGGTCGTACGCAGGGCCCACACGGCGGACCCCAGACAGGGCCAGACGGCACCGTTGAACTCGGTCGCCCGCTCGGGGTGCCAGTCGGGCGCGAGGACGACCGCGTAGCGCTCGCGGTGGCCCGGATGGACCAGGTCCAGGACGCCCGGGAGCGCGGCGAGCGGGTCGGCGCCGTCGAGCGTGACGCGGACGAGTTCGTGGAAGATCGCGGTGCCCTCCCAGGCCGCCCGGTCCCCGTGGGTGAGCGCGGCGATGCGACGGGCCGCGTCCATGGTGGCCGCCTGTCCGGCGGCGGCGAAGTGCACCGCCGAGGTCGACGCACGCATCAAGGAGCCGTTGCCCGCGGCCTTCTGATTGACCTGGAAGTGGACCGCGGCCGCGAGGTCCCAGGACGCGCCGTTGGTCAGGACGTCCTCGGTCTGCAGGCCGATGTCCTTGGGCTCCGCCGCCGCCCAGCGCTGGAAACGGGCGAAGACGTCGGGCAGATCGAGCCCGCCCCGCTCCAGCAGGGACTCGGCGACCAGGACGGCCATCTGCGTGTCGTCCGTGGCCTCGCCCGGGTCCCAGCCCCCGCCCCCGCACATCTCGCCGCCGGCACCGGGTGCGGGAAACCGAGCGGAGAACGCTCCCGGTGGACCGAACTCGAAGGGCGCGCCCAGCGCGTCGCCGACCGCCGCGCCGACGATCGCTCCGGCCGTCCGCTGTGTTCGCTTCATCCGCTTCATCCGCTTCATCCGCTCCATCCGCTCCATCGACGCAGGCTATCGATGCCTTGGACGGGGCGCGGTGGTGGTGGTGGGTGAAGGAGCCGGTGCTGCCTCACCCACCAGCGGGAGTGTCAGGCGTCCCAGGTGACCGGGAGGCTCTTGACGCCGTAGATGTCCGCGGTCTCCGGGCGCAGGGCGACCTCCTCGGCCGGGACGGCGAGGCGGAGGGTGGGGAAGCGCTTGAACAGGGCGGAGAACGCGACCCGCATCTCGACCCGGGCCAGCTGCTGCCCCAGGCACAGGTGGATGCCGTGGCCGAAGGCCAGGTGGCCGCCGGCCTCGCGGCGGATGTCGAGCGCGTGGGGGTCGGGGTAGCGCTCGGGGTCGCGGTTGGCGGCGTTGTACGAGAGGAGGACCGTCGTACCGGCCTCGATGGTCACGCCGCCCACCTCGACGTCCTCCAGTGCCGTCCGCATGAACGTCTTGGCGACGCTCAGGTACCGCAGCAGCTCCTCCACGGCCTTGTCCGTGAGCTCGGGGTCGGCGCGCAGTGCCGCCAGCTGCTCCGGGTTCTGCAGCAGGGCGAAGGCGCCGAGCGAGAGCATGTTGGCGGTGGTGTCGAACCCGGCCGCCAGGAGGATCAGACTGATGCCCTTCAGCTCCTCGTCGGTGAGGTCGCTGTCGGTGAGTTCGCTGAGCACGTCGTCGGTCGGTTCGGCGCGCTTGGCCACCACCAGCTGTGCGAGGTACTCCTGGGTCGCGGTGTAGGCCGCGATCAGCTCCTCGTCGCTGGTCTCCCCGTTCATGAACTTGTCGATCTGCTCCTGGAACGAGTCCCGGTCCTCGTACGGCACACCGAGCAGTTCGCAGATGATGATCGTGGGGATGGGCTTGGCGAACGCGGCCACGAGGTCCGCCGTCGGACCGCTCTTCTCCATCGCGTCCAGGCAGGCCGCGGTGATCTGCTCGACGCGCTCGGTGAGAAGGCGCATCCGCCGCGCGGTGAACTTGCCCACCAGCGGCTTCCGGTAGCGCCCGTGGTCCGGCTCGTCCATGAGCAGGAACTCGCCGGGCGGCGCCGGAGGGAGCTGGAAGTCGACGACGTTCATGAGGTCCTTGCGCGAGCTGAACCGCGGGTCGGCCAGGACCGACCTGACCAGGTCGTACCCGGTGATCACATAGCCGGGTTTGCCGCCGGGGTGGGTGTAGCGGCTGATGGGGCCGTGTCCCTGGGCATCGATCAGCTCGGCCGGCGGGTCGAAGGGGCAGCCGGACGGGCGCTCGGCCGGCAGCGACGTGACGTGGTGCAGGGTCTCACTCATGACTGGTCCTCATCTCGCGACATAGCGTGTTTGACGTATGCCGAAAGCTACGTTGCGTTCATGGTGTCGTCAATCAGCTGGACCGGGCAAGTGCAGGTCAATGAGGGTAAATTGATGCAATGACGTGTGGAGTGAACGCAATGGGTCGTTGCAATCGAAGGAGGGTGAAGGCGATGCGTGTCCTCGGGCGGGGTTGCGGGAGGTGGGGGGTCTCGCCTCGGGGGCGTCCTGGGGCGCCGCTGCCCCGCCATGAGTGATTCGCCGACCTGGCTGCGCAACATTCTTGCGGAATTTGCGATACTCTTGCGTTCATGACGCGACGACTTGCTCAGGTGGCCAAGAAGGTGGGAGTCAGCGAGGCGACGGTCAGCCGTGTGCTCAACGGCAAGCCCGGTGTCTCCGAGGCGACGCGGCAGTCCGTCCTCACGGCCCTCGACGTGCTCGGGTACGAGCGGCCGACGCAGCTGCGCGGCGAGCGCGCCCGGCTCGTCGGGCTCGTCCTGCCGGAGCTGCAGAACCCCATCTTCCCCGCGTTCGCGGAGGTGATCGGCGGCGCGCTCGCGCAGCAGGGTCTGACTCCCGTGCTCTGCACGCAGACCAAGGGCGGTGTCTCCGAGGCCGACTACGTGGAACTCCTCCTCCAGCAGCAGGTGTCCGGCGTGGTCTTCGCCGGCGGCCTGTTCGCGCAGGCGGACGCCCCGCACGAGCACTACCACCAGCTGGCCGAGCGCAACATCCCGGTGGTCCTCATCAACGCCTCGATCGAGGGGCTCACCTTCCCCTGTGTCTCCTGTGACGACGCCGTCGCCGTGGAACAGGCGTGGCGCCACCTCGCCTCGCTCGGGCACGAGCGGATCGGGCTCGTCCTCGGCCCCAGCGACCACGTCCCGTCGCGGCGCAAGCTCGAAGCGGCCCGCGCGGTGGCCGAAGCGGCGGGCGCGAAGCTGCCCGACGAGCACGTCGTCCGCTCGATCTTCTCCCTCGAAGGCGGGCAGGCCGCCGCCAACCGCCTCCTGGAGCGGGGCGTCACCGGCATCGTGTGTGCCAGCGACCCGCTCGCCCTGGGTGCCATAAGGGCCGCGCGCAGGCGCGGGCTCTCCGTTCCCGAGCAGGTGTCGGTGGTCGGATTCGACGACTCCGCCTTCATGAACTGCACGGAACCGCCGCTCTCCACCGTCCGCCAGCCCATCGAGGCGATGGGGCGCGCGGCCGTCGAACTGCTCAGCGCCCAGATCCAGGGCACGCAGACGGACCCCAGTGAGCTGCTCTTCGAGCCCGAACTCGTCGTACGGGGCTCGACGGCGCCGCCGCCGCTCGGCTGACCCCGGCACCCCTCACCTCTTCTCCCGGCTCCGGCGCCGGGGAGGCACCCGCCTCCCCGGCGCCGGAGCCTTTTCGTGCCACGGCTGTTGACAAAGCGGTGACCTGATAGAAACCTGACACCCCGACGGCTGCAAAAGATTAACGAAAATGCTCAATAAGTCTGTAGGTAGCCGTCATTCATTGTCAGAGTTCCGCTCGGTTCCTGGCGTGAGGATGTTTCGGGGCGGCGCCGGGGCCCAGCACGGTGGAGAGGCCCATATGAGAGGCAAGATCCTGAGCTGGCGGTGGACGATCGGCATGCTCATAGCCGCACTGGTCGCCGTCGGACTCCTCCCGGTCACCGCACAGGCCGCGGCGGAAGCCGCACCCAACCTGGCACTCGGCAGACCCGCCGCCGCCGGCGGCGCCCACGGCGCGTACCCGGCCGGCAACGTCACCGACGGCAGCCAGCAGTCGTACTGGGAGGGCCCGGCCGGGTCCTTCCCCCAGTGGGTGCAGGTCGATCTCGGCGCGGGCACCCGGGTCGACAGCGTCGTCCTGAAGCTCCCCACCACGTGGGAGGCCCGCTCGCAGACCCTCGGTGTGCTCGGCAGCACCGACGGCTCCACGTTCACCACCCTCGCGACCGCCCAGGCGCGCGCGTTCGACCCCTCCCAGGCGAACACCGTGACCATCGGGCTCACTTCGGTCACCACCCGGTACGTTCGGATCCAGGTGACGGCGAACTCCGGCTGGAACGCCGCCCAGCTCTCCGAGCTGGAGGTATACGGCGACGGCGGAGGAGGCCCCGTCGACCCGCCCCCGGGGACCAACCTGGCGCGCAACAAGCCGATCGAGGCGACCTCGACCACCCAGACGTACGTCGCCGCCAACGCCAACGACGACAGCGCGACCACCTACTGGGAGTCCGCCGGCCTCCCGGCGAGCCTGACCGTGAAGCTCGGCGCGAACGCCGACGTCACGGCCGTGGTCGTCAAGCTCAACCCCGACCCGATATGGGGCCCCAGGACCCAGTCGATCGAGGTCCTCGGCCGGGAACAGGCGGCCGGCGGCTTCACCTCGCTCAAGGCGAGGGCCGACTACGCCTTCAGCCCCTCCTCCGGACAGAACACCGTCACCATCCCGGTCACCGGCCGCTACGCCGACCTTCGCCTCACGTTCTTCTCCAACACCGGCGCCCCCGGCGCTCAGGTCGCGGAGTTCCAGGTGGTGGGCACGGCCGCGCCCAACCCCGACCTCACCCTCACCGATCTGACGTGGACCCCGTCCGCCCCCTCCGAGACGGACTCCGTGACGGTCGACGCGACCGTACGCAACGCGGGTTCGGCCGCCGCCACCGCCACCACCGTCCAGGTCAGCCTGGAAGGCGCCGTCGCCGGTTCCGCCCCCGTCCCGGCCCTGGCCGCCGGAGCCTCCGCGACCGTCCCGGTCGCCGTCGGCAAGCGCCCCATGGGCTCGTACACCGTCTCGGCCGTGGTCGACCCGAACGACACCGTCGCCGAGCAGGACAACAGCAACAACAGCCGGACGGCTGCGGCGAAGCTCGTCGTCGGCCAGAGCCCCGGCCCCGACCTGCGGGTCACCGGCATCACGACCAGCCCTGCCAGCCCCGCCGTCGGCTCCGCCGTCACGTTCACCGTCGCGGTGAACAACCGCGGCACGACCGGCGCCCCGGCCGGCACGGTCACCCGGCTCACGGCCGGCACCACCACCCTGAACGGCACCGCGGGCGCGATCGCCGCGGGCCAGACCGCCACCGTCGCCATCTCGGGCACCTGGACCGCCACCAGCGGCGGCGCCACGCTCACCGCGACCGCCGACGCCACCGGCACCCTCGCCGAGACCGACGAGAACAACAACGTCTTCACCCGCTCCCTCGTCGTCGGACGCGGCGCGGCCGTCCCGTACACCGAGTACGAGGCGGAGGACGCCCGCTACGACGGCACCCTGCTCACCGCCGACCAGAAGCGGACCTTCGGACACACCAACTTCGCCACCGAGTCCTCGGGCCGTCAGTCGGTGCGGCTCACCTCCCAGGGCCAGTACGTCGAGTTCACCTCGACGAACCCCGCCAACTCGATCGTCGTGCGCAACTCCGTCCCCGACTCCGCCGCGGGCGGCGGCGCCGACGCCACGATCAGCCTCTACGCCGACGGCGTCTTCGTCCGCAAGCTGACCCTGTCGTCCAAGCACAGCTGGCTCTACGGCACCACCGACGACCCCGAGGGCCTCACCAACCGGCCCGGCGGCGACGCCCGCCGGCTCTTCGACGAGTCCCACGCGCTGCTCACCCAGACCTACCCGGTGGGCACGAAGTTCCGGCTCCAGCGCGACGCGGGCGACTCGGCGGCCTTCCACATCATCGACCTCATCGACCTGGAGCAGGTGGCGCCACCGGCCGCCAAGCCCGCCAACTGCACGTCCATCACCGAGTACGGCGCCGTCCCGAACGACGGCATCGACGACACCGACGCCCTCCAGCGCGCCGTGGCCGCCGACCAGAACGGCCAGATCGCCTGCGTGTGGATCCCCGCCGGACAGTGGCGCCAGGAGCAGAAGATCCTGACCGACGACCCGCTCAACCGCGGTCAGTTCAACCAGGTCGGCATCCGGGACGTCACCATCCGCGGCGCGGGCATGTGGCACTCCCAGCTGTCCACGCTGACCCCGCCGCACCAGGCCGGCGGCATCAACCACCCGCACGAGGGCAACTTCGGCTTCGACATCGACCACAACACGCAGATCTCCGACATCGCCATCTTCGGCTCGGGCCAGATCCGCGGCGGCGACGGCAACGCCGAGGGCGGAGTCGGCCTCAACGGGCGCTTCGGCAAGGGCACCAAGATCAGCAACGTCTGGATCGAGCACGCCAACGTCGGCGTCTGGGCCGGCCGCGACTACTCCAACATCCCCGAGCTCTGGGGCCCTGGCGACGGCCTGGAGTTCACCGGCATGCGGATCCGCAACACCTACGCCGACGGCATCAACTTCGCCAACGGCACCCGTAACTCCACCGTCTTCGACTCGTCCTTCCGCAACACCGGTGACGACGCGCTGGCCGTCTGGGCCAGCAAGTACGTCAAGGACACCTCGGTGGACATCGGATCCGACAACCACTTCCGCAACAACACCATCCAGCTGCCCTGGCGGGCCAACGGCATCGCGGTCTACGGCGGCTTCGGGAACACCATCGAGAACAACATCATCGCGGACACCATGAACTACCCGGGCATCATGTTGGCGACCGACCACGACCCGCTGCCCTTCACCGGGCAGACGCTGATCGCCAACAACGCCCTGCACCGCACCGGCGGCGCGTTCTGGAACGAGGACCAGGAGTTCGGCGCGATCACGCTCTTCGCGCAGGGACAGCCCATCCCGGGCGTCACCATCCGGGACACCGACATCCTCGACTCCACGTACGACGGCATCCAGTTCAAGACCGGCGGCGGCGAGATGCCGGACGTCAAGGTCACCAACGTCCGGATCGACAAGTCGAACAACGGCTCCGGCGTCCTCGCGATGAGCGGCGCGCGCGGCAGCGCCACGCTCACCGGCGTCACCATCACCAATTCGGCCGAGGGCGACGTCCTGATCGAGCCCGGCTCGCAGTTCGTCGTCAACCGGAACTGACCCTCCCGCACCCCCCCCGAGGGGGGGGCCCCCCCCCCCCCGGGGCCCCCCCCCCCCCCCCCCCCCCCCCCCGCGCCCCCCGCGGGGGGCGCCCCCCGGGAGAGGGGGGAACGAGAGGAAAATAGAACCGGGACACCCCAAAACA
>NZ_JBIBWQ010000001.1:75720-595689 GCF_043081505.1 Streptomyces sp. NPDC014870 | reverse complement strand
GGCCAGCGACCTTCGGCCCCCCGCTCGTCTTTTCTCCAAACCCCCCACACACCCCCCCCCCCCCCCCCCCGGGGGCGCCCCCCGCCCGGCGGGGCCCCCCGCCGCTGAGCCGTGCCTCGCCGCCGGTCGGGCGCGAGGCCGAGACCGAGGACTGAGAGGACAGATGAGCATCTTCGACCGGAGACCACGCTTCCTGAGCGCCGTGGTCGCGACCATCCTCCTGACACTGGGCGCACCCCTGGTGACCGCCCAGGCGGCGGGCGGCCCGAACGTCGCCCTGGGCGACCCCGCGGCGGCGAGCAGCGCACTCGCCGAGTACGGCGCCGCGAACATCACCGACGGCAACCAGGGCTCGTACTGGCAGAGCGCGGGCAGCAGCCTGCCCCAGTGGGTCCAGGCCGATCTCGGCACCACGACCCGCGTCGACGAGGTCGTCCTGAAGCTGCCAGCGGGCTGGGAGAGCCGCAATCAGACGCTCTCCGTCCAGGGCAGCGCCGACGGCACGAGCTTCGCCACCCTCAAGAACTCCGCCACCTACAGCTTCAGCCCGGGCGCGGCCAACACGGTCACGGTGAGCTTCCCCGCCACCCAGACACGGTTCGTCCGGGTCCACATCACCGCCAACACGGGCTGGCAGGCCGCACAGCTCTCCGAGCTGGAGGTGCACGCCGCCGACGGCTCCTCCGTCAACCTCGCGGCCGGACGCACCCTCACCGCGAGCAGCCACACCGAGGTGTACGGTGCGTCCAACGCCAACGACGGCAATCGGGCCACCTACTGGGAGAGCACCAACAACGCGCTCCCGCAGTGGATCCAGGCGGACCTCGGCTCCGCCGTCCGCGTCGACCGGGTCGTGCTCCGGCTGCCCTCCGGCTGGGAGACGCGCAGTCAGACCCTGAAGATCCAGGGCAGCACCGACGGCAGCGCCTTCACCGACCTGACCGCCTCCCAGGCGTACACCTTCGACGCCGCCGGCGGACACACCGCGACGATCACCTTCGACGCGACCACCACCCGTCACGTCCGCGTCCTCGTCACGGCGAACAGCGTCCAGCCCGCGGGACAGCTCTCCGAGCTGGAGGTCTACGGCCCGCAGACCGGCGACACCCAGGCGCCGTCCGCGCCCGCGAACCTTGCGCTCACCCAGCCGGCCACCGACCGGATCCGGCTCACCTGGAACGCGGCCACCGACAACGTCGGCGTCACGGGCTACGACGTCTACGCCAACGGCACTCTGCTCAGCAGCGTCGCCGGGGGCGTCACCACGTTCACCGACACCCGTCCCGCGAACCAGACGGTCACCTACCTCGTCCGCGCGAGGGACGCGGCGGGGAACCAGTCGGCGGACAGCAACACCGTCACCCGTACCGGCGACACCGGCGACACCCAGGCACCCACCGCACCCGCCAACCTCCAGCTCACCGAGCCGGGCGCCGGCCAGATCAGGCTGACCTGGAACGACTCGTCGGACAACGTGGGCGTCACCGGCTACGACGTCTACGCCAACAACACCCTCCGGGGCAGCGTGGCCGGCAACGTCACCACGTACACCGACACCCAGCCGGCCTCCGCGACCGTCGCGTACCACGTCCGCGCCAAGGACGCGGCCGGCAACCAGTCGGCCAACAGCAACGCCGTGACCCGTGACGGCACCGGCGGCACGGGCTCGAACCTGGCGGTCGGCAAGGAGATCGCGGCCTCCTCCAGCGTGCACACCTACGCCGCCGTCAACGCCAACGACAACAACCTCACGACCTACTGGGAGGGCGCGGGCGGCAGCTACCCCCAGACCCTCACCGTGAAGCTGGGCTCCAACGCCGACCTCGACCGGCTCGTCCTCAAGCTCAACCCGGACGCGTCCTGGGCCACCCGGAGCCAGACGATCGAGGTCCTCGGGCGCGAGCAGAGCGCCTCCGGCCACACGAGCCTCGTCGCGGCGAGGAGCCACACCTTCGACCCGGCGAGCGGCAACACGGTCACGATCCCCGTCTCCGCGCGGGTCGCCGACGTCCAGCTGCGGTTCACCGCCAACTCCGGCGCCCCGGCCGGCCAGCTCGCCGAGTTCCAGGTCATCGGCGTCCCGGCGCCCAACCCGGACCTGGAGGTCACCGCTCTCACCGCCTCGCCCGCCTCCCCGGTCGAGTCGGACCCGATCACGGTGAGCGCGACCGTCCGCAACAGCGGTCCGGCCGCGGCGCCCGCGAGCGCCGTCGCGCTGCGCCTCGGCGGCACCAAGGTCGCCACCGCGCAGGTCGGAGCCCTGGCCGCCGGCGCCCAGACCACGGCTCAAGCCTCCATCGGGGCGCGGGACGCCGGTTCGTACGAGCTGAGCGCGGTCGCCGACGAGGCGGGCGCGGTCATCGAGCAGAACGAGTCCAACAACACCTTCACAAGACCGATCGCCCTGGTGGTCAGTCCGGTCTCCAGCTCGGACCTGGTCACGACCGCCGTGACCACCTCGCCGTCCAGCCCGGCCGCCGGGCAGGCCGTCACCTTCAAGGTGGCCGTGAAGAACCAGGGCACGGTGGCGAGCGCCACCGGCAGCCACGGCGTCACCCTCACCCTGCTCGACTCCACGGGCGCCGCGGTGAAGACGCTGACCGGGGCGCACAGCGGGGCGCTCGCGGCCGGCGCCTCGGCCGAGGTGAGCCTCGGGCCCTGGACCGCCGCCAACGGCTCGTACACCGTGAAGGTGGTCCTCGCCGACGACGCCGACGAACTACCGGTCAAGCGCGCCAACAACACCTCCACCCAGCCGCTCTTCGTCGGCCGCGGCGCGAACATGCCGTACGACATGTACGAGGCGGAGGACGGCACCGCCGGGGGAGGCGCGCAGGTCGTCGGGCCGAACAGGACCGTCGGCGACATCGCGGGCGAGGCCTCCGGCCGCAAGGCCGTGAACCTGGACGCGACCGGCGAGTACGTCGAGTTCACCACCCGCGCCGACACCAACACCCTGGTCGCCCGGGTCTCGCTGCCGGACGCCCCGGGCGGCGGGGGCGTCGACTCCACGATCAACGTCTACGTCGACGGGGTGTTCAGGAAGGCGCTCCCGGTGACGTCCCGGTACGCCTGGCTGTACGGGGCCGAGACCGCGCCCGGCAACTCCCCGGGCTCGGGCGCCCCGCGCCACATCTACGACGAGGCGAACGTCATGCTCGGCGAGACCGTGCGGGCGGGCAGCAGGATCCGGCTGCAGAAGGACGCCGCGAACAGCCAGTCGTACTACGCGATCGACTTCGTGAACCTGGAGCAGGTCGCGCCCGTCGCGAACCCGGACCCGGCGACGTACACGGTCCCGGCCGGCTTCGGCCACCAGGAGGTCCAGAACGCGCTCGACAAGGTGCGGATGGACACCACGGGCACCCTCGTCGGCGTGTACCTGCCCCCGGGCGACTACCAGACGTCGAGCAAGTTCCAGGTGTACGGCAAGCCGGTGAAGGTCGTCGGCGCCGGCCCCTGGTACACGAAGTTCCACGCGCCCGCCACGCAGGACAACACCGACGTCGGCTTCCGGGCCGAGGCGGCGGCCAAGGGATCGCTCTTCAAGGGCTTCGCCTACTGGGGCAACTACACCTCGCGGATCGACGGCCCCGGCAAGGTCTTCGACTTCGCCAATGTCACCGACATCGTCATCGACGACATCTGGAACGAGCACATGGTCTGCCTGTACTGGGGCGCGAACACCGACCGGATCACGATCCGCAACTCCCGGATCCGCAACATGTTCGCCGACGGCATCAACATGACCAACGGCTCGACCGACAACCTCGTGACCAACAACGACGCGCGGGCCACCGGCGACGACAGCTTCGCGCTCTTCTCCGCGATCGACGCGGGCGGCGCGGACATGAAGAACAACGTCTACGAGAACCTGACGTCGACGCTGACCTGGCGGGCCGCCGGTGTCGCCGTCTACGGCGGCTACCACAACACCTTCCGCAACATCCACATCGCCGACACCCTCGTCTACTCCGGGATCACGATCTCCTCGCTGGACTTCGGCTACCCGATGAACGGCTTCGGCACCGATCCCACGACCTTCGAGAACATCTCGATCGTCCGGGCCGGCGGGCACTTCTGGGGCGCGCAGACCTTCCCGGGCATCTGGGTGTTCTCCGCCTCCAAGGTCTTCCAGGGGATCAGGGTCAACCATGTCGACATCGTCGACCCGACCTACAGCGGCGTGATGTTCCAGACGAACTACGTGGGCGGACAGCCGCAGTTCCCCATCAAGGACACCGTTTTCACGGACGTCTCGATCACGGGCGCCCGCAAGAGCGGCGACGCGTTCGACGCCAAGTCGGGCTTCGGCCTCTGGGCCAACGAGCTGCCCGAGTCCGGTCAGGGGCCGGCCGTGGGGGAGGTGACCTTCAACGGCCTCGATCTGAGCGGCAACGCGGTGGACATCCGTAACACCACCTCCACCTTCAAGATCAACATCAACCCCTAGCGGGTCCTGCGACACCCCGGGCGGGACAGCGGCCCGGTGAGGCCGGTGCAGGCGGCTTGCGGCTGCTTGCACCGGCCTCCTTCTGCTTTCTGTCAGTCAATTACGAAATCAGCGCGATATCTTGCGTTCACTTGTTGATGGTGGTTGAGTGTGGCGCGCCCCACAAAACGCACCGGCGGTGGGGAGACCTCCACGTTCAGGCCCGAAGGGGACCACTCATGAGAAGTGCCCGGATCCGCCGTACGCGCCGCGCCGGCGCGGTCACCCTCGTCTCCGCGCTCACGCTGACCCTGCTCGCCGCCTGCGGCACGAGCAGCAGCGACAACAACAACGGCGGCGGGTCCGAAGGCGGCGGGTCGTCCGACCCCGCCGCCCCGCTGGACCCGAAGACCAAGGTGACGCTCACCATCGACTGCATGCCCCCGACGGCGAAGGCGGCCGAGCTCAAGCAGTGGAAGGAGGACGTCGCCACCTTCAACAAGACGTACCCCAACGTCACCATCGAGGGCCGCTCCACCGCCGGACAGTGCCTCGAACCGCCCCGCTTCACCGCGATGCTCAAGGCCAAGTCCCAGCCGGACGTCTTCTACACGTACTTCACCGACCTGCAGCAGGTCCTGGACAACGACGGCGCCGCCGACATCACCGCGTACGTCAACGACAAGACCGTCCCGCTCCTGAAGGACATCGACCCGAACGTCCTCGGCTCCCTCAAGCAGGACGGCAAGCTCTACGGCCTGCCCACCAGCAACTACACGATGGGCCTGCTCATCAACCGCAAGCTCTTCCAGCAGGCCGGCCTCGACCCCGACGCCCCGCCGCGCACCTGGGACGAGGTGCGTGCCGCCGCCAAGAAGATCGCCGGACTCGGCAACGGCGTCTCCGGCTTCGGCGAGTACAGCGCGGGCAACACCGGCGGCTGGCACTTCACCGCGCAGCTGTACAGCCTGGGCGGCGACATCGTCGACGCGGGCGGCACGAAGGCCGCCTTCAACAACGACCTCGGCAAGCAGGTCGCGAAGAACCTCCACGCCATGCGCTGGGAGGACGACAGCATGGGCAAGACCCAGCTGCTGCAGTGGGGCGACCTGCAGAAGCAGATAGCGGGCGACAAGCTCGGCATGTTCCTCGCGGCGCCCGACGACATCGCGTACATGGTCCAGCAACTCGGCGCGAAGTACGAGAACTTCGGCATGGGACCGATCCCCGGCGAGAAGGCCACCCTGGCCGGCGGCAACAACTACATGGTCAAGAAGGGCATCTCCGCCGACAAGATCAAGGCCGCGGTCGCCTGGCTGAACTTCAAGAACCTCACCGTCGGCAAGGGCCAGTTCGACTGGTCCCGCTCCAAGGCGGACGGCCTGCCGGTCGGCGTCCCGCAGCCCAACTTCTGGCTGAACGACTCCAAGACCAAGGACGACGCCGCCCGCGTGGAGCACGCCACCATGCCCGTCGCCAACTTCAAGACCTTCATGGACAACCCCGTCGCGGGCAAGGCCGAGCCGCCGAAGGCCCAGGAGATCTACAAGGTCCTCGACACCGTGATGTCCGGCATCCTCACCAACAAGGACGCCGACGTCGACAAGCTGCTCGCCACCGCCGAGACGCAGGTCAACCAGGTCCTCGCCAACCAGTGACGGGAACCCCGGGCAGGGGCGGACCGTCCTGACGCCGCCCCGCCCGGGACCCTCCCCGGCCCGACACCCGGCAGACCCGGTACGACCGGCAGAACCGGCGCAACCGGCAGAGCCGGCTGACCAGCACCAAGGAGCGAGCGACGATGTCGGCCCCCAGCCTCACCCCGAGCAGGGCGGGATCCCCCCGCCCGTCCCCGCCGCACGAGGCGGACCACGCGCCCCCCGGCGGGCGGTTCGCGAGGAGCCTGCGGCGCAATCTCACCGCCCACGGCTTCCTCATCGGCGCGGTCCTCTGCTTCGCGGTCTTCTCCTGGTACCCGATGGTCAGGGAGTTCTTCCTCGCCTTCCAGAAGACCGAGAGCGGACAGACCACCTGGGTCGGCTTCGACAACCTCGTCACCGTCTTCAACGACCCCGCCTTCTGGCAGGCCTGGCGCAACACGCTCCTGTTCACCGTGCTCGCCCTCGTCCTCGGCTTCGCCGTGCCGTTCGTCGTGGCGATCGTCATCAACGAGTTCCACCACGGACAGGGCTACCTCAGACTGCTCGTCTACCTGCCCGTGATGCTCCCGCCGGTCGCCTCCGTCCTCCTCTTCAAGTACCTCTACGACCCCGGCTACGGCCTGCTCAACGAGCTGTTCACCTCGGTGGGTCTGCCCGAACAGCAGTGGCTGCAGGACCCCGACCTGTCGATGCTCTCCGTCGTGATCGCCTCGACCTGGATGAACATGGGCGGCGCGACCCTCGTCTACCTCGCCGCGCTCCAGTCCATCCCCGGCGAGCTGTACGAGGCCGCCGAACTCGACGGCGCAGGGCTCTTCCGCAAGATCTGGCACGTCACCATCCCGCAGACCCGCCTCATCCTGTCGCTGATGCTGCTCATGCAGATCATCGCGACCATGCAGGTCTTCGTCGAACCCTTCCTGCTGACCGGCGGCGCGGGCCCCGAGGGCTCCACCACGACGGTCGTCTACCTCATCTACCAGTACGCCTTCAACTTCAACAACTACGGTGCCGCGGCGGCGCTCGGCCTGCTCCTGCTCGTACTGCTCGCCGGATTCTCGGCCGCGTACGTGAAGCTCAGCCGCGCCGAGGACGAGTAGACCGGGGGAGACCAGCATGTCGACACGCACACTCATCTCGCCCGCCCAACTCGCCCGCCCCCGCGGCCGGATCCTCTACTGGACCGTCTTCGCCGTGGTCGTCGGCGGCTTCACCCTGGCGTTCCTCGGCCCCCTCTACTGGCTGGTGACCAGCGGCTTCAAGGACGCGCAGGAGGTCATCCAGACCCCGCCGACCCTGATACCCGGCAGCTTCGAGCCGGCGAACCACGCGCGCGCCTGGGAGGTCATGGACCTCGCCACCCTGCTCTTCAACACCCTCTACTACGCGTTCGGCGCGCTCGCCTTCCAGCTCGTCCTCGACGTGGCCGCCGCCTACTCGCTCTCCAAACTGCGGCCCGTCCTCGGCAAGGCGATCCTCGGCCTGATGCTGGCGACCCTGATGATCCCGGCGACCGTCCTCGTCGTACCGCAGTACCTCACGGTCCTCGACGTGCCCGTCATCGAGCGCAACCTGCTGAACACGCCCTGGGCGATCTGGCTCCCGTCCGTGACCAACGCCTTCAACATCTTCCTGCTCAAGCGGTTCTTCGACTCGATCCCGAGGGAACTCCTGGACGCGGCCTCGATGGACGGCGCGTCGCCGCTTCGCATCCTGTGGTCGATCGTGCTGCCGATCTCCCGGCCGATCCTGGGCGTGGTGTCGATCTTCGCCGTCGTGGGGGTCTGGAAGGACTTCCTCTGGCCGATGCTCACGCTCCCCGACCCCGCGACGCAGACGCTCAACGTCGGCATCTACTCGCTCTCCAACGGCGTCCCCGTGAACGTGCTCATCGCCGCGCTCACCATCGCCTCCGTGCCGACCCTGCTCATCTTCCTGGTCTTCCAGCGCAACATCATGAGCGGTCTCACCGCCGGTGGGCTCAAGGGCTGACCGCGCCCGTCGCCGCCTCCGCACCCCCAAGAGCTTCGCCGCCGGCCCGTCCAACGCCCCGCAGCAACCGGGCCGGCGGCGAAGAACCCGACCTGCCCGAAAGGACCGTCACGTGGCAGCCCCTCACACGCACCGCACCGACGACTGGTGGCGCGACGCCGTCATCTACCAGGTGTACCCACGCAGCTTCGCCGACGGAGACGGCGACGGCACCGGGGACCTCGCGGGCGTCCGGGCAAGACTGCCCTACCTGGCCGAACTGGGCGTCGACGCCGTCTGGTTCACCCCGTGGTACCTGTCCCCGCTGGTGGACGGCGGGTACGACGTCGCCGACTACCGCACCATCGACCCCGCCTTCGGCACCCTCGCCGAGGCCGAGAAGCTGATCGCCGAAGCCCGCGAGCTCGGCATCCGCGTGATCGTCGACATCGTCCCCAACCACGTCTCCGACCGGCACGCCTGGTTCCGCGCGGCCCTGGCCGCGGGCCCCGGCAGCCCCGAGCGGGAACGGTTCCACTTCCGCCCCGGCCGCGGCGAGCACGGCGAACTCCCGCCCAACGACTGGCCCTCGCAGTTCTCCGGCGCCACCTGGACCCGGGTCGAGGACGGCGAGTGGTACCTCCATCTCTTCACCCCCGAGCAGCCGGACCTCAACTGGGCCCACCCGGAGGTCCGTCGCGAGCACGAGGACGTCCTGCGCTTCTGGTTCGAGCGCGGCGTCGCGGGCGTCCGCATCGACTCCGCGGCTCTCCTCGCCAAGGACCCGGCCCTCGCCGACTTCGTGGCGGGCGTCGACCCCCACCCGTACATCGACCAGGACGAACTCCACGACATCTACCGCTCCTGGCGCGCCATCGCCGACACGTACCAGGGGATCTTCGTCGGCGAGGTCTGGCTGCCGGACTCCGAGCGCTTCGCCCGCTACCTCCGACCCGACGAACTGCACACCGCCTTCAATTTCAGCTTCCTCTCCTGCCCCTGGGAGGCGGACCGGCTGCGCCGCACCATCGACGACACCCTGGCCGAGCACGCGCCCGTCGGAGCCCCCGCGACCTGGGTCCTCTGCAACCACGACGTCACCCGTACCGTCACCCGCTACGGGCGGGCCGACACCGGCTTCGACTTCGCGAAGAAGGCCTTCGGCACCCCGACCGACCTCCGCCTCGGCACCCGCAGGGCCCGCGCCGCCGCGCTGCTCACCCTCGCGCTGCCCGGATCGGTCTACGTGTACCAGGGTGAGGAACTCGGACTTCCCGAGGCCGACATCCCGCTCGACCGCATCGAGGACCCCATGCACGCCCGCTCCGAGGGCGTCGACCCCGGCCGCGACGGCTGCCGCGTCCCGCTGCCCTGGGCCGCCGAAGCGCCCTGGTACGGCTTCGGCTCGACGGCCGAGCCGTGGCTGCCCCAGCCCCGGGACTGGGCGCGCTACGCGGTGGACCGCCAGGACTCCGACCCGGAGTCCATGCTCGCGCTCTACCGGACGGCCCTGGCACTGCGCCGGACCGAGGCGGGCTTCGGCGACGGACCCATGACCTGGCTGCCGGCCGCGGAGGGGGTGCTCGCCTTCGCCCGCAGGGACGGCCTCGTGTGCGTCGCCAACCTCGCCCCCACACCCGCCGCCCTGCCCCCGCACCAGCGGATCCTGCTGGCCGGCGGCCCGCTCGACGCGGAGGGGCGGCTGCCCCAGGACACGGCGGTATGGCTGCGCGTCTGACCTGCACAGAGGCGGGTGCGACTGCACCCGTTCGCTTCGGTGCACTACTGTGCCGCAAAACTTTCGTCGATTTCTGTTATCAGCGGGATACCTCGGGGTCTCCCAACTGCCGGCATCGACAACAGGCGGGACAGGCAGAGTGAACCAGGGCATGGGAACGCAGCACGGCGCGCAGCACGGGACGGAGCTCGTGAGGGCGGCGCAGAGCGGGGACCTGTGGGCGCAGGACCAGCTCATAGCCGCCTATCTGCCCCTCGTGTACAACATCGTGGGCCGGGCCCTGAACGGCCACCACGATGTCGACGACGTGGTGCAGGAGACGATGCTGCGGGCGCTCGACGGGCTGCCTGCCCTGCGCGCCCCGGACAGCTTCCGCTCCTGGCTGGTGGCCATCACCATGAACGGGATCCGCGGCCACTGGCACAGGCAGCAGACGCGTCTCGCCACGGGCGTCCTCGACGACGCCCGTGACGTCGCTCACCCCGGCGCGGACTTCGTGGAGCTGACCCTGGTCAGCCTGCACCTCTCGGGGCAGCGTCGTGAGACCGCCGAGGCCACGCGCTGGCTGGAGCCGGACGACAGCGCGCTGCTGTCGCTCTGGTGGCTGGAGTGCGCGGGCGAACTGACCCGCTACGAGGTGGCGGCCGCCCTCGGCCTGTCCACCGAGCACACCGCGGTCCGGGTCCAGCGGATGAAGGCGCAGCTCGACACCGCCCGCGTCGTCGTACGGGCCCTGATGGAGAACCCGCCGTGCCCGGCCCTCCGTGGCGAGCTCGGCACCTGGGACGGCCGCCCGTCCGCCCTGTGGCGCAAGCGCATAGCCCGGCACGCCCGAGGCTGCGCGCACTGCGGCGGCCTGTGGAGCAACCTCGTCCCCGCCGAGGGGCTGCTCGCGGGGCTGCTCCTGGTACCCCCGTCGGCGTGGCTGCTCGCCGCGGTCAGGGACAGCGCGGGCTTCGGCCTCACGGCGGCGGCGAACACCGCGTACCCGGCGCAGCACCACGGGGGCTACGAGACGTACGCCACGAACGAGACCTACGGTGCGAACGAAGCGTACGGCGCGAACGAGATGTACGGCGCCAATACGGCGTACGAGGCAAACGGGTCTTACGGGTCGTACGGGATTCCTTCGCAGTACCAGCCGGTCGAGCAGCCGCAGGCCGCGTACGAGCCGTACGAGCCGTACGAACCGCACCAGCCGTACGAGCCCACGGCGCCCTACGACCCCACGGCGGCGTACGAAGCGGTGGCGCCGTATGAAGCGGCGGTCCCGTACGAGACGCAGAGCACCCTCGCCTCCGTGTCCGCCGCTCGTACGGCGGGCCCCCGAAGCTCGCGCGCCGCACGGCGGCGGAGGGAGGCCGAGCAGCGGCGTGGCCGGCGCAGGGCCGTCGTCGCGGCCGGCATGGCGGTCGTGGCGGTCACCGGCGGCGCCTTCTACCTGAACGCCGGCCCCGACGGGGACGGAGACGCGGTGGACGCGAACCGCGCCGCCGCTCCCGGCCCCGACCTCGCCGCCGGGCAGGATCCGACCACGCTCCTGGAGTCCCCCTCCGCCTCGGCGTCGGCCTCGGCATCGGCGAGTGCGACGGCGACGCCGTCGGCTCGTCCGAGCCGCACCGCGAAGGCCACGCCGTCGAAGACGGCGGCCCCGCGCACCTCGTCGCCCACGACGAAGCCCAAACCCAAGCCGAAGCCGAAGGTGACGCAGACGACCGCTCCCACCGGCTCGGACTCCGCGGCCGATCAGGTCATCAGTCTGGTCAACGCCGAGCGGGCCAAGGTCGGTTGCAGTCCCCTGACGGCGAACGGGCAGCTCACCAGGGCGGCGCAGGGGCACTCCGACGACATGGCCGCCCGCGACTACTTCGACCACACCAACCCCGACGGCAAGGGGCCGGGCGAGCGCGTCACGGCCACCGGGTACCCCTGGTCGACGTACGGCGAGAACATCGCCATGGGGCAGAGCAGCCCGGAGCAGGTGATGGAGTCCTGGATGAACAGCCCCGGCCACCGGGCGAACATCCTCAACTGCGACTTCAAGGAGATAGGCATCGGCATCCACGACCAGGGCGGCCCCTACTGGACCCAGGTGTTCGGCGCCCGCTGACGGGGGTCGGTGTCTCCTCTGGACCCCCGGCGACCCGGCGGCTTGAATCACCCGTACCGGTCTTGTCGAGGGAGTGGGAGCACGGTGTGGGCGCGTTCGGTGAGTACCAGAACGAGATCTACCTCAACGGGTTGGGCGGGGTCCTGCCGCGTTTCCCCATGACGTACGAGGGGTGGGAGGAGCGGGCGCGCGCCGCGATGTCCCCGTCGGTCTGGTCGTACGTGGCCGGCGGGGCGGGCGACGAGCACACCCAGCGGGAGAACGTCGCCGCCTTCGGCCGCCACGGCGTGATCCCGCGGATGTTCGTGGGCGCCAAGGAGCGGGACCTGTCGGTCTCGATGTTCGGCCTGTCCCTGCCGTCGCCGCTGATGATGGCTCCCATCGGGGTGCTGGGCCTGTGCGCGCAGGACGGGCACGGCGACCTCGCCGCCGCGCGCGCCGCCGCGGCCACCGGGGTGCCGATGATCGCCTCGACGCTGGCGGTGGACCCGCTGGAGGACGTCGCCGCCGCGTTCGGCCCGACCCCCGGGTTCTTCCAGCTCTACACGCCCACGGACCGGGACCTGGCCGCCAGCCTGGTGGAGCGGGCGGAGAAGGCCGGCTTCCGCGGCATCGTGGTCACCCTGGACACCTGGGTGACCGGATGGCGCCCGCGGGACCTCGCGACGAGCAACTTCCCCCAGCTGAGGGGGCACTGCCTGGCGAACTACACCAGCGACCCGGTCTTCCGCGCGGCCCTCGCCCAGCCCCCGGAGGAGAACACCGGCGCGGCGGTGCTGCACTGGGCCGGTGTCTTCGGCAACCCGCTGACCTGGGACGACCTCCCCTGGCTGCGCTCGCTGACCTCGCTCCCGCTGATCGTGAAGGGCCTCTGCCACCCCGAGGACGTACGCCGGGCCAAGGACGGAGGAGTCGACGGCGTCTACTGCTCCAACCACGGCGGCCGCCAGGCCAACGGCGGCCTCGCGGCGCTGGACGCGCTGCCCGGGGTCGTCGAGGCGGCCGACGGGCTGCCCGTGATCTTCGACTCGGGGGTCCGCAGCGGTACGGACGTCGTCAAGGCCCTCGCGCTCGGCGCGACCGCGGTCGCCGTCGGCCGCCCGTACGCCTACGGCCTCGCCCTCGGCGGCGTCGACGGCCTCGTCCACGTCCTGCGCTCGCTCCTCGCGGAGGCGGACCTCCTGATGGCGGTCGACGGCTACCCGACCCTCGCCGACCTGACCCCGGAGGCCCTGCGCCGGGTCGGGTGACCGCGCGGCCTCAGGCGCCCGGGGCGCGGGGCGTGAGGTGGAAGTCGAAGGCGAGGGTGCCGGGGTCGAGGGCGGTCGCGCCGCCGTCCACCGTGAGGACCGCTCCGTTGACGAACGACGAGGCCGGGGAGAGCAGCCACGCGATCGCCTCGGCGACCTCGCGGGGCTCACCCGGGCGGCCGGTCGGGAGCACGCGCGTCACCTCGCGGTACGCCGCGTCGACGCCGTCGAGGCCCGCCTCGTCGGCGAAGCGGCTCATCCGGCGGTCCGCCATGTCCGTGCGCACCCAGCTCGGGCACACCGTGTTGGCGCGCAGGCCGGCCTCCCCGTAGTCCACCGCGAGCGAGCGGCAGAGCTGCAGGAGGGCCGCCTTGGACGTCGCGTAGGCCGCGTTGCCGACGCCGTTGCGCAGGGCGGAGACAGAGGCCACGGCGACCACCGCGCCCCGCGCCTCGAGCAGGTGCGGGAGCGCGGCGCGCAGCAGATGGAAGGGGCCGGTCAGATTGGTCCGCAGGACCGCGTCCCAGTCGTCGAGCGTCACCTCGCCCACGCCGCCGCCCCGCCCGATGCCGGCGTTGAGGACCACCCCGTCGAGGCGGCCGTGGGCGCCGATCGCCGCGTCGACGAGCGCGCGCACCGCGTCCGGGTCGCCGATGTCGGACGGGACGGCCAGCGCCCCGGTCTCCTCGGCGACGAGCCGCAGCGGCTCGGGGCGGCGCCCGGAGACCACGACGTGGTGGCCCGCCTCGGCGAGCAGCCGGGCCGTCGCCGCCCCGATGCCCGTTCCGCCGCCGGTCACGAGGTACACACGCTGGTTCGCCATCGGTCGTCGGGCCCCTGTGGTCGTGGCTGTCGCGTTTCCGCCTTCCCGTCGATCAGTTGATCACATCGCGGGGAGCCCGGGTCAGGGCTTTTCCGGCGTCAGCAGGACGAAGTCCGCGTTCGACGGGTCCACGCACACGGCGAGCCGCCCGACGCCCTCGGCGTCGTCCGGGCCCATCTGGACCGTGCCCCCGTTCGCCTTCACCCGGGCGACCGCCGCGTCGCAGTCGTCGACGTCGAAGACCGGGTGCCAGTACGGCCGGCCGCTGTTCAGGGTGAGGTCCTCCGCCCGCATGCCCATGATGCCGCCCTGCATCCGGTCCTCGGACAGGCCCGCGGGGGTGACCAGGGAGTACGTACCGCCGCCGCCCGGCAGTTCCATGTCGCTGTACCACCATCCGAGGACGTCGGTGTAGAACCGCTTCGCCGCGGCCGCGTCGGTGGTGTACAGCTCCGTCCAGGAGAGCGAGCCCGGCGCGTCCACCAGTTCCACCCCGCTGTTCGTACCGGGCTGCCAGACGGCGAACTGCCCGCCCAGCGGGTCGGTGAACTGCGCCATCCGGCCCCACTCGTCGAGGTCCATCGGGGCGACCCGGACCTTCCCGCCCGCCTGCTCGACCGCCCGGGTCGTGGCGTCCGCGTCCTCGACGCTGTAGTAGATCATCCAGGCCGAGCGCGCCCCCGCCTCGGTGAGCTTGCCGAGCCCCGCGACGATCTTGCCGTCCTTGCGGAACATCCCCCCTTCCATCTCCTCGCCACCCCCGCCGGTCTCTCCGGCGTCACCGGCCTCCATGGCCTCGTACTCCCAGCCGAGCACGGAGCCGTAGAAGGCCGCCGCGGCCGGTACGTCGGGTGCCCCGAGGTCGAGCCAGCAGGGGGTGCCGGGAACGGGGTCGGTGGTGATCATGGTTCTTCCCTTCCGAGACGGTCTGTCGCCAGCCTTGCACCGGGGCGTCGGTCGCGCACGACGGGCGACCGGCGATCGGCAGCCGTCCGGCGACGGTGCTGAAGGGTGGACTCCGTACGGCCCCGGAACTCATCGCGACCCGGCGAGCCGGGTGCGTCCGGCGGGCTCGGGTTGGGTGATGGGCAGGTGCGCCGGCCCGCATTTCGTGCCTTTCGCCAGTACGGCCGTCGCTCGACGGCGGAGGAGACTCGTCGCCACGGCCGCCGACGGCCGGATGAAGCGTGCGGGAATACAGGGGGAACACATGACGGTGGATCAGTACGACGCGATCGGTGAGGCGTTCGAGGGATTCAAGTCCCTGCCGCTGACGCGCTACGGGGAGGTGCCGAGCGTCCTGGGCCTCGTGGGGGACGTGACCGGCAGGTCGGTGCTCGACGTGGCGTGCGGCACCGGGTTCTACAGCAGGGAGTTCAAGCGGCGCGGCGCCTCGGACGTCTTCGGGGTCGACATCTCCGTCGAGATGATCGCCGCCGCGCGGGACATCGAGCGCCGCGAGCCGCTCGGCGTGCGCTACGAAGTCGGCGACGTGGCCGAACTGCACGCTCCCGAACGCCGTTTCGACCTCGCGCTGGCCGTGCAGTGTCTCAACTACGCCGAGGACGTCGCGACGATGGAGCGGATGTGCCGCAACATCCACCGGAGCCTGGTGCCGGGGGGCGAGTTCTTCGTGTTCGCCCAGAAGCCCGACTACGCGTTCGACTGCGCCTCCCTGGAGACGTACGGATTCCGCTGCGAGCCGACCGGCGAGGAGGGCGGGACCGGCCCGCGGGTGCGGGTCACGGCGCTCCTCGAACCGCAGCCGATCTCCATCGTCGCCAACTGCCCGCGTCGCGAGGCCTACGAGGAGTCCCTGCGGGCGGCCGGGTTCAGTGAGCTGGAATGGGTTCCGCTGCAGGTGTCCGAGGAGGGCATCCGCGCGTTCGGCGAGGAGTTCTGGGCCGACCTCCTGGCGAGCCCGCCGCTGGAGATGCTGCGCTGCCGCGCCTGAGCCGCCGGCCCGCCCGGTGGCCGCGGTGAGCCGCCAGGCGGGCCGGAAGGGCGTGCTCCGGAACCCGTGGCCCGTGTCAGGAACCGTTCTCGGCCGTTGGCACTCATGATCCATGGGTTCCGGAGACGGCGCGCACCGCGCGGACCGGCCGGACCCTCGCGGCACACCGCTGGCGTGTGCCGCGTCGTCGAACGAGCCGAGGAATCCACGTGCACCTGTCGTCGCAACGACGCCTTGCCGTCAGTGCCACCCTGGTGGCCGCACTCGCCGCCGGTGTCGCGCCCGCCACCAGCGCGGTCGCCGCTCCCGCCGGTCCCGCCGCCGCCCGCGCCGCCACCGACCCGCTCCGCGCGGTCGACGCCGGCCCGCGCTCGCTGGGCCGGCTCCCCGACATGGAGGGCGTCGCCGCGGCGCTGAACGACGCCATGGCCAAGGGCGCCCCGGGCGCCATGGCCCGCTACACCGGACCCACGGGCGTCAAGACGCGCGCCCTCGGGGTCCGCGACCGCGCCTCGGGCGCGGCCATGGACACCCAGGCGCGGTTCCGGATCGGCAGCGTCAGCAAGACCTTCTCCGCCGTCGTCCTGCTCCAGCTGGTGGACGAGGGCAAGATCGAGCTCGACCAGCCGGTCAACCGCTACCTGCCGGGGCTGCTGCCCGACGACCGGATCACGGTGCGTCACCTGCTCACCCACCGCAGTGGGTTGGCGGACTACACCAACGCCATGTTCAACCAGACGGTCCCCGGCTTCGAGGCCGTCCGCAACCGGGTCTTCAGCTACCAGGAGCTGGTGGACCTCTCCCTGAGCGAGCCGCGCACCACGGAGCCCGGCGTGGCGTACAAGTACTCGAACGCCAACTTCGTCGTCGTCGGCATGCTCATCGAGAAGCTCACGGGCAAGCCGGTGGCCCAGGAGTACGAGCGCCGCATCTTCAAGCCGCTGGGCCTGCGGAACACCTCGTACGTCCACCCCGACACCAAGATCTCCGGGCTCCAGGTGCGCGGCTACCTGCACCCCGACGAGGCCGGCGGCGCGCTCGTGGACTCCACGGAACAGACCGTGTCCTGGGCGCAGTCGGCCGGTGCGGTCATCTCCAACCCGGCGGACCTGAACACCTTCACCGGCGCGCTGATGCGGGGCCGGCTGCTGTCGCCCCGCATGCTGGAGGCGATGACGACGGTCACCCCGACGGACGCCACCAACACCCGCTTCTACGGCCTCGGCCTGCGCCGCTACGACCTCTCCTGCGGGACCCAGGTCTTCGGCCACACCGGGACCGTGCAGGGCTTCTACACCTACGCCTTCTCGACCCGTGACGGCCGCCGCAGCCTCTCCGCGATGGCGAACACCTCCAACCGCGGCGAGGCCAACACCGCGCTCGGCGCCACGCTGGAGGCCGCCTTCTGCGGCAAGAAGCCGGCCCCCGCCGCGAAGTCGACGTCCCGCGCGGCCACGCTCGACGCGCAGGCGCCGGCGGCGCTCGCTGCCGAGCAGGACCTGCCCGAGAACCGCTGATCCACGGGCGCGGGGCCGCCGCGTCCGCGTGACCGGCGGCCCTCCCGCATACGTGTGCACGCCGGGGTGGCTAGAGCCAGCCCGACCGCTGGGCCTGGAGCGCCAGCTGGAAGCGGTTCGCCGCGCCCAGGCGCGCCATCAGGATCTGGAGGCGGCGGAAGAGCGTGCGCCGGCTGATCCCCAGCTCGCGGGCGACCACCTCGTCGCTCGCGCCGCCCGCGAGGAGCCACAGCAGGCGCCGGTCGGCGGGGGGAAGCCCGCCCGGGCGGGTGGTGCGGCCGTGGAACGGCAGGGCGCTCCGCCAGGACTCCTCGAACAGCGCCACCAGCGCCGAGAGCAGCCCGCACGGCTGCACCACCAGCATCGTGTGGTGCACCTCCGCCTCCCGGATCGAGAGCGACACCAGCGCGTACGCCTCGTCGATGATCACCAGCTTGACCGGTACGGACGGCAGGACCCGGGCCTGCTCGCCGGCCTCGACGGCCGGCTCGATCGCCTCGCGCAGTCGGCCCGGGTACTCCAGCGACTCACGGGAGTAGATGACGCGCTGGGTCACCCCGCGCGCGAGCGTGGCCAGCGCGTCCTCCGTCGCTCCCGGAGTGGGGAAGTACGGCGGTGACTCGAACTGCCGGATCTGCTCGCGGGCGCTCGCCCACGCCTGGCGCAGCCGGGGACCGACCGCGTCCCCCGTGACGACCTCCACGAGCGGGGCGTCGTACGCCGCGAGCCGCCGGCGCCGGAACGACTCGAAGGCGCCGCCGACCGCGAGCCGGGACTCCTCAAGCTCGGCCGCCCGGTGCCGGGCCAGGACCTCCAGACCGGCCGCCGGCGGCACCGGGGCCACCACGTCCGCACCCTCGGCGGCTGTGCGGGCCAGACCCGCGTCGGCCAGTTCGCCGTAGGCCGCCGCGAGCTCCTCGCCGTCCAGCGCGGTCGCCTCCCCGAGCGCGTCAAGCGGCGCCGGTGCCAGGTCGAGGAGCGCCAGATAGACCCGCACGGCGGGTTCGCCGACGCCGAGCAGTCGGAGCGCCTCACCGAGTTTCGCGTTTGTCATGCCTCGCATTATCGGCGCCCGGCGTGGCCGATCAGTGCCACTGGCACTCCTGAGCACCCGGCGCCCGCTCCCGGGGCTAGCGTCCGTCCGCGACGGCACCGCACGGACGAAGGGACCCGACATGGCCAAGGGCCGGAAGAACGGTCTGTACACGGAGATCTCCGACGAGCTCTCCGCCCTCATGCGCACGGGCTGGGCGGACACCGAACGGCACGACCTGGAACTCGACGAGCAGGCGCCGTACGCGGCCCGCCGCAGGGCCGCGCTCTCCGCGCGCTTCCCCGGCGAGCGGCTGGTGATCCCGTCCGGCAACCTCAAGGTCCGCTCGAACGACGACACCTACCCCTTCCGCCCGTACACCGGCTATGTGCACATGACCGGCGACCAGGCACGGGACGGCGCCCTCGTCCTCGAACCCCGCGCGGACGGCGGACACGACGCGTACTGCTACCAGCTGCCCCGGGACGGCCGGGACGACGACGAGTTCTGGACCGGGCCCACGGCCGAGCTGTGGATGGGCCGCCGCCGCTCCCTCGCCGAGTCCGCGCGGGTCCTCGGCCTGGACTGCCGCGACGTCCGCACGGCGGCCCGCGACCTCGCGACCGCCTCCGCCGTCCCGACCCGGATCGTCCGCGGTGTCGCCCCGGCCCTGGAGGCCGCCGTCACCACCGACGCGGAGCGCGACGAGGAGCTGGAGGAGGCGCTGAGCGACCTCCGGCTCGTCAAGGACGCGTGGGAGCTGGCCGAGATGCGCAAGGCCGTGGACTCCACCGTGCGCGGCTTCACCGACGCCGTCGGCGAGCTGTCCCGCGCGGTCGCCTCCTCCGAGCGCTGGATCGAGGGCACGTTCTTCCGCCGCGCCCGCCTTGAGGGCAACTCCGTCGGCTACGGCTCGATCTGCGCCGCCGGCGACCACGCCACGATCATGCACTGGACGGACAACGACGGCCCGGTGCGCCCCGGGGAGCTGCTCCTGTTCGACGCCGGGGTGGAGACCCGCACCCTCTACACCGCCGACGTCACCCGCACCCTCCCGATCAGCGGCACGTTCTCTCCCGTGCAGCGGAAGGTCTACGACGCCGTGTACGAGGCGCAGGAAGCGGGCTTCGCCGCCGTGAAGCCGGGCGCCGCCTACCGCGACTTCCACGAGGCGTCCCAGCGCCACCTCGCGGCCCGGCTCGTCGAGTGGGGCTTCATCGAGGGGCCCGCCGAGCGCGCGTACACCCTCGGTCTGCAGCGCCGCTTCACCATGGCGGGGACCGGCCACATGCTCGGTCTCGACGTCCACGACTGCGCGCAGGCCCGCAACGCCGAGTACGTCGACGGGGTCCTCGAGCCCGGCATGGTGCTCACCGTCGAGCCCGGCCTGTACTTCCAGCCGGACGACCTCACCGTGCCCGAGGAGTGGCGGGGCATCGGCGTCCGGATCGAGGACGACCTGGTGGTGACGGCCGACGGGCACGAGAACCTGTCGGCCGGCCTGCCGCGCACGGCGGAAGAGGTCGAGGCGTGGATGGCCCGGACGGCCGGCTGAGCGTGGTCCACAGGTGATCCCGTGCGGGGGTTGTCCACAGGTTCACCCGACCGGGACGGGAGTGTCGGCCGCCGCCGTTAGGCTTCTGGAATGGTCCTTCCGGAAGCTTCCCCCGCGACCCCCTCCGAGGCGTCGGAGGTGCTGCACCGTGTCTTCGGCTACAGCTCCTTCCGCGGCGCACAGCAGGAGATCGTCGAGCAGGTCGTCGGGGGCGGCGACGCTCTCGTCCTGATGCCCACAGGCGGCGGCAAGTCGCTCTGCTACCAGATCCCGGCGCTGGTCAGATCGGGCACGGGCGTCGTGATCTCGCCGCTCATCGCGCTGATGCAGGACCAGGTGGACGCGCTGACCGCCCTCGGCGTGCGGGCCGGATTCCTGAACTCCACCCAGCAGGCGTACCAGCGGCAGACCGTCGAGCAGGCCTTTCTCGCCGGCGAGCTCGACCTGCTCTACCTGGCCCCCGAGCGGCTGCGTTCGGAGGGGACGCAGCGGCTCCTCGACCGGGGCACGGTGTCGCTCTTCGCGATCGACGAGGCGCACTGCGTCGCCCAGTGGGGCCACGACTTCCGGCCCGACTACCTCGCCCTCTCGATGCTGCACGAGCGCTGGCCGAAGGTGCCGAGGATCGCGCTGACCGCGACGGCGACCGAGGCCACCCACGCCGAGATCGCGGCGCGGCTCGGCCTCCAGGAGGCCCGGCACTTCGTCGCGAGCTTCGACCGGCCGAACATCCAGTACCGCATCGTCCCGAAGAACAACCCGCTCAAGCAGGTCCTGGAGCTGATCCGCACGGAGCACGACGGGGACGCGGGCGTCGTCTACTGCCTCTCCCGCTCCTCCGTCGAGAAGACGGCCGCCTTCCTGGTGGAGCAGGGCATCGACGCCCTGCCGTACCACGCGGGCATGGACGCCCGGACGCGCGCGGCGAACCAGGCCCGCTTCCTGCGCGAGGACGGCGTCGTGATCGTCGCGACGATCGCCTTCGGCATGGGCATCGACAAGCCGGACGTCCGGTTCGTCGCCCACCTCGACCTGCCGAAGTCCGTCGAGGGCTACTACCAGGAGACCGGCCGGGCCGGCCGCGACGGCGAGCCGGCCACGGCCTGGCTGGCGTACGGACTGCAGGACGTGGTCCAGCAGCGCAAGCTCATCGAGGGCTCCGAGGGCGACGAGACGCACCGCCGGTCCCTGGCCGCACACCTGGACGCGATGCTCGCGCTCTGCGAGACGGTCGACTGCCGCCGGGTCAGGCTGCTCGCCTACTTCGGGCAGCAGGCCGAACCCTGCGGCAACTGCGACACCTGCCTGACCCCGGCCGAGTCCTGGGACGGCACGGTCCCGGCGCAGAAGCTGCTGTCCACGGTCTGGCGGCTGGCCAAGGAGCGGCGCCAGAAGTTCGGCGCCGGCCAGATCATCGACATCCTGCAGGGCAAGCGGACCGCCAAGGTCATCCAGTTCGACCACGACGGCCTCACGGTCTTCGGTATCGGCGCCGACCTGTCGACCGCCGAGTGGCGCGGGGTCGTCCGCCAGCTCCTCGCGCAGGGGCTCCTCGCGGTGGAGGGCGACTACGGCACGCTCGTGCTGACCGAGGCGAGCGGCGAGGTGCTCGGTGGCCGCCGCGAGGTCCCGATGCGGAAGGAGAAGGCGCCCGCCGCGAGCTCCCGTACGAAGGAGAGCAGTGCGCGCTCGGGGAAGGGCGCCCGCGTGCCGGTCGACCTGCCGGCCGAGGCCGTCCCCGTCTTCGAGGCGCTGCGGGCCTGGCGGGCCGCGACGGCGCGCGAGCAGGGCGTTCCGGCGTACGTCGTCTTCCACGACGCCACGCTGCGGGAGATCGCGACGCTTTCTCCCACCACGGTCCAGGAGCTGGGCACCGTCGGTGGCGTGGGCGAGGCCAAGCTCGCCAAGTACGCCCAGGGCGTCCTGGACACCCTGGCCGAGAGCCGCGCCCCGGGGACGGCTGCCGCCGCCCCGGAGACGCAGCCGTCGGTTACGGCGCCCCCGTCGCCCCCGGCGTCCCGAGCGGGGTTCGACGAGGAGCCGCCGCCCTTCGATCCGGAGGAGGAGCCGCCCTGGGACGACTGGGAGTGAGCGCCCGGGGCGGGGTCCGGTGGTCGGGGGCGGCCGTGCCGAGGCCGGCCGTCAGGGCCGGTCGGCCAGGAGCGCTCCGGGGGAGGGGAAGTACTCCTCCGCCGCGACCTCCCGGCCCGCCTCGGTGCGTAACCGGCCGAGCACCAGGCCGCGTTCGGCTCCCGTGGCGGCCTTCGGCCCCGTGACGATCACGACGCCCTCGTCCTCCCGGTGGATGACCAGGCCGGGGGCGCCGGAGTAGGTGCCCTCGGAGACCCGTGCCCCGAGCAGTTCGAGCCGCCGGCCGTCGTGGTGGGTGTAGGCCGTCGGGAAGAGATGGCGCCGGTCCTCGACCAGCCGGGCGATCTCCTCGGCCGGGCGCGTCCAGTCGATCCGGCCGTCCTCGACCGAGCCCGTACGGGCGGGTGTCTCGTACCGCGGCTGCTCGTGCACGACGCCGGCCGGGGCCGGTTCGAGGTGCCGGTGGACACGGCGGAGCAGGGAGCCGAGCAGCTCGCGTTCCTCCGTGCTCAGCGGCGCCAGGACCTCGTCGTCGGTCGACGCGATCTCCGCGTTGAGCGCCCCCAGAAAGGCCCTGCCCGCCGGGGTCAGGCGGACGACCACACGGCGCCGGTCCGCCGGATCCCGGCCGCAGTCGACATGGCCCGTCTTCACCAGATCGTTGACGATCTTCACCAGGTCGCTGGCGTTCATGTCGAGCCGGGCCGCGAGGACCGTCTTCATCTGCGGGCCCAGATCGGCGACCATCGCCATCACCGTCAGGTGCCACAGGCGGAGACCGTGCGCCGAGAGCTTCTCGGTGAGTCTGCGGCGGGCGGCCTTGCCGAGCGCGTACAGCAGGTAGGCGTTGAGGTTCAGCACGCTGGGCGGTGTCGTGCTCAAGGAGCGCGGGCCCAGGGGGTGCGAGGCGCCGCCGAGTTCGGCCGGTCCGCCGGGCCCCGCGGGTTCCGTGGGACGCGCGGGCTGTGCCGGCTGTGCGGGCTCGGTGGGCGGCTGCACGGGTCCGGCGGGGGACGGTGCGGCCAGCAGCGCGGAGAAGCCGCCCTGCGCGGGGTCGATGGTCAGCTCGGACTCGGCGAGCGAGCTGAAGACCCGCGCCCAGTCGGTCGGGACGTTCGATATGCCGACGACGGCGAACCTCGTGCCGTTCGCGTCGTGAGCGGTGCCGGAGGTCACCCGGTGTTCCATGGATCTTCCTGTTCCCCGTACGAGTTAGGTGAACCTAACCCAGTCATTCTGTATGGAGCCGGCGCCCCCAGGACCGTCTGGGGGCGCCGGAGTTCGGGAGGTCAGGGGCGGCTGGTGAGGTAGCCGCCCATGGAGGTGAAGTACTCCGTCGCGGGCAGCTCCCGGCCGTCCTCGGTCCGTACGCGGGTGATCGCCAGGCCGTGGTTGCGGCCCGTGCGGGCGTCGGCGCCGGCGACGATCACGACGCCCTCGCCCTCGCGGTAGAAGATCCGGCCGGGCGTGCCGCCGTAACGGCCCTCGGACACCGCGGCCGAGAGGATCTCGACGCGCTTGCCCCTGTGGAAGGCGAAGGCCGCCGGGTACGGCGCGGACTGGGCGCGCACCAGGCGCTCCAGGACGTCGGCGGGCCAGTCCCAGTTGATCCGGATGTCTTCCTCGGAGCGCTTGTGGAAGAAGCTGGCCTGCGAGCGGTCCTGCTTGGTGAACTCGGTCTGCCCGGAGGCGATCAGGCCCAGGGCGCCGATCGTGACGGGGGCGATGAGGTCGACCGTCTTGTGGAACAGGTCGGTCGCGGTGTCGGTGGGACCGATCGGCACCGCGCGCTGGTCGACGATGTCGCCCGCGTCGAGCACCTCGTCCATCATGTGGGCCGTGACGCCGACTTCGGACTCGCCGTTGATCATCGCCCAGATGATGGGGGAGAAGCCGGCGTACTTGGGCAGCAGGGAGTCGTGGATGTTCAGCGTGCCGTGCCGGGGCAGCGTGTAGATCCGCGGCGGGATCCAGGTGCGCCAGTTGTTGGCCACGATGATGTCCGGGTCGGCGTCCTTGAGTGCCTGGAACAGCTCTTCGTCGTCGGGCCTGTTGCGGATGACGACCGGAACGCCGTGCTCCTCGGCCAGGTCGGCGACCGAGTCGCTCCAGATCTTCTCGTACGCGTGCTCGCTCTTGGGGTGCGTCACGACCATCACCACGTCGTGCTCGGAGTCCAGGAGTGCTTTCAGGGTGGCGTGCCCCCAGGTCTGGTAACCGAACATGACGACCCGCATGGGGTTCCTCCTCAGAAGAGCGAATGACCGCGCCAAGTAAAGCAAGGCTTACCTAAGGATGCAACGGGCCCCCATTTCACGGCTGTTCACGGCCGTCATCTCTCGCTTGTCCGTTTTGCCCAGTCGACAGTTCAAGCCAGGTCAGGTTAGCTTTACCTAAGTTCGGCTGGCCGAGGTCCACGGCGAGGTCGGCACCCGTCTTTTCATCCACGCCTCACTGGCGGCTGTCCCGCACGATGGGAGTGACATGTCACAGGTTCTTCCTGGCGACACACCTCTGGTTCATGACCTCATAGGTATCGGCTTCGGGCCGTCCAACGTGGCCATGGCGATCGCGCTGAGCGAGCACAACGCTCGCGTCGGCAGGCAGGAGGCGGTCACTGCTCACTTCTTCGAGCGTCAGGCGAGCTTCGGCTGGCACCGCGGCATGCTCATCGACGACGCCACCATGCAAGTCTCCTTCCTCAAGGACCTGGTGACGCTCCGTAACCCGTCGAGCGAGTACACCTTCCTGCGCTATCTGCAGAGCAAGGGCCGGCTGATCGACTTCGTCAACCACAAGAACCTCTTCCCGCTCCGCGTGGAGTTCCACGACTACTTCGAGTGGGCCGCGGCCAAGGTCGACGACATGGTCTCCTACGGCCACGAGGTCGTCTCCGTCGAGCCCGTGGTGCGCGACGGCGTGGTGGAGTACCTCGACGTCACCGCCCGTTCCGGCACCGAGACCGTGGTCCACCGGGCCCGAAACCTCGTCATCGGTACGGGACTTCGCCCGCTGATGCCGGAGGGCGTCGAGCGGACCGACCGCGTCTGGCACAACTCCGACCTGCTCGCCAAGGTGGACGGCCTGGAGGGCACCGACCCCCAGCGCTTCATCGTCGTCGGCGCCGGCCAGAGCGCCGCGGAGAACCTGGCCTACCTGCACCGCCGCTTCCCGCAGGCCGAGATCTGCGCGGTCTTCTCCCGCTACGGATACAGCCCCGCGGACGACAGCAGCTTCGCCAACCGGATCTTCGACCCGGCCGCCGTCGACGAGTACTACACGGCTCCCGACGACATCAAGCGCCGGCTGATGGACTATCACGGGAACACCAACTACTCGGTCGTGGACATCGATCTGATCGACGACCTGTACCGGCAGGCGTACCAGGAGAAGGTGCTCGGCAACGAACGGCTGCGCTTCCTCAACATCTCCCGGCTGACGGGCGTCGAGGACGCCGGAGACACCGTCAGGGCCACCGTCACCTCCCTCGTCACCGGCGAGGAGAACGTCCTCGACGCCGACGTGGTCGTCCTCGCCACCGGTTACAGCCAGGCCGAGCCGCTCGGACTGCTCGGCGACGTCGCCGAGCGCTGCCACCGCGACGCGCAGGGCCGGGTCCGGGTCGAGCGGGACTACCGGATCGCGACCGACCCCGAACTGCACTGCGGCATCTACCTGCAGGGCGGCACCGAGCACACCCACGGCATCACGTCGTCGCTGCTCTCCAACACCGCGATCCGGGTCGGCGAGATCCTCGACTCGATCCTGGGTCGGAAGCCGGAGCCCGCGCCTGGCGTCGCCCACCAGGTCGCCGACGGCATCGGCTCGGTCCGCTGACCCCACCAGGCTGCTGACGCGCCGTCAGTCGGCCGGCCGGCGGGTCCGTCCCGCGCGGCCGTGGAAGGGCCCCTCCTCCCCAAGGCCCTTCCACGGCCGGACGGCCCCCCACCCAAGCCCCCACTCGCTCCACCCGCCGCCTCGCGTCGTCGTACGCGGCGGGCGGGCACGCACTGTGTCATCCCCGTGAAAGGAACATCCGTGTCCACTGGTACGCGCCCCGCTCTGACGCGCTTCGTCAGATACGTCCCCAGGGTGGCCGTCGCCACCGTCGCCGCGCTCGCGCTGTCCGCCTGTGGGGGCGGGAGCGAGAAGACGGAGGCCAAGCCCTCGGGCGAGGCGAAGCCCTCCGCGTCCACCGCCTTCCCGGTGACCGTGGAGCACAAGTACGGCAGCACGACGATCGAGGCGGAGCCGAAGAAGGTCGTCACCCTGGGCCTGTCGGACCAGGACGCGGTTCTGGCGCTCGGGATCAAGCCGGTCGGAGCGGTGGACTGGTTCAAGGAGACCCCGTACGGCAAGTGGCCGTGGGCGAAGGACAAGTGGGGGACCACGAAGCCGGAGATCGTCGGCGAGCGCGACGAGTACAACATCGAGAAGATCGCGGCGCTCAAGCCCGACCTGGTGATCGCCCAGTACTCGGGCATGAAGAAGGAGCAGTACGACACGCTTTCCAAGTTCACCAAGGTCGTCGCGCAGCCCAAGGACCTCCCCGACTACGGCGCCTCCTGGCAGGTCATGACGCGGCAGATCGGCAAGTCCCTCGGCAAGACCGCCGAGACCGAGAAGCTGATCACCGACATCGACGCCCGCTTCAAGGCCGTCCGTGACAAGCACCCCGAGTTCGCCACGAAGACCATCGCCGTCGCCGACAGCTTCGAGGCCGGCAAGTACTCCGCCTTCACCAAGACCGACCCGAAGGCGATCTTCTTCAACGAGCTCGGCTTCAAGCTGAAGCCCGAGATCGACACCCTGGCCAAGCCGGGCTGGAACGTCGCCGAGCTGAGCGCCGAGAAGCTGAACGTGCTCGACGTCGACCGCCTCGTCTGGGTCACCTCCAGCACCGAGGCCAACGAGCGCATCAAGGCCGAGCCGCTCTACAAGAAGCTCAAGGTCAACCAGGAGAAGCGCGACCTGTTCGTGCCCTACCAGGACCCGGACATCGGCGCGGCGTTCTCCTTCAACACCGTCCTGTCGATCCCGTACGCCATCGACGAGGTCGAGCCGCTGATCGCGGCCATCAAGTAAGCGCCGGCACACCGGCATCCCGCCCGTCCGCCGAGCTCTCGCGGACGGGCGGGCCTCACTGACGTACCACCAGGGAAAGGCCCATTCGAACGATGTTTGACGTCGCGTCGGACCGGACGTCCGCTTCCGGAACACCCGTCACCGGCGGGCAGTCCGGCATCTGGCTGGCCCAGCAGATCGACCCGGACAGCTCCGCCTACAACATCGTGTTCGCCCTGGACCTGCGAGGGGACGTCGACCTCGACCGCCTCGCCGCCGCCGTGCGCCAGTCCGTCGACGAGGCCGAGAACCTGCACGTGCGCGTCACGGCCGAGCACGGCGTACCCCGTCAGACGGCCCACCGCACCCCCTACGACGTGCCCGTCGTCGACCTGCGCGGCGCCGAGGACCCCGCGCGCGAGGCCGAGGCCTGGATGGCCGCCGACCGCGAGCGCACCCTCGACCTCGCCCGGGACACCCTCTTCGGCCACGCCCTGCTGCGCCTCGCCGACGACCACGTCCTCTGGTACCAGCGCTACCACCACATCGTCACCGACGGCATGGGCGTCGCCCTTGTCACCCGCCGGGCCGGCCGGCTGTACACCGCCGGCGACGACGCCCCCGCGCCCCGCGACTGGGCGCTCGACCGGCTCGTCGACGCCGATGGCGCCTACCGCGCCTCCACCGCCCACCAGGACGACCGCGCCTACTGGTTGGACCGGATGGCCCACCGCGCCGAACCCGTCCGCCTCGTCGAACGCGCTCCGCTGCCCATGACCCGGCGGCTGCGCCGCACCTCGGAGCTGCCCACCGGTCTGACCGGACGTCTCCACGCCGCCGCCGAACGCGCCGGCACCCGCGTCTCCCGCGTCCTGGTCGCGGCCGTGGCCGCCTACCTCCACCGGGTCAGCGGCGAGCAGGACCTCGTCCTCGGCCTGCCGATCGCCGCCCGCCAGGACCCCGCCGCCGCCGAGATCCCCGGCATGGTGTCCAACATCGTGCCGCTCCGCCTGGCCGTCCGCCCCGGCACGACCGGCACCGAACTCCTCACCGCCGTACGGCACACGGTCGGCGAAGCGGTCGCCCACGGGCGCTACCGCGCCGAGGACCTGGCCAGGGAGCTGGGCCTCGCCGACGGCGTCAACGAACTCGTCGGCCCCACCGTCAACGTCCTGCCCCGCCCCGAGGACCTCCGCTTCGGCGACCACGCGACCGAACTCGAACCGGTCTGGCTCGGCCCGGTCAGCGACCTGGCCGTCAGCTTCGCCGAGTGCGACGGCGGGCGCGGCCTGCGCGTCCACCTCGACGCCGACGCGGCCGTCTGCGACGAGGAGACCCTCCGGGGCCACGAGACCCGCCTCCTCGCCCTCCTCGGCGCCTTCACCGAGGACCTCGACCGGCCGGTCGGCCACCTCGAGCTCAGCTCCTCCGCCGAACGCTCCCTGCTCCTCGGTGAGTTCGGCGTCGCCCCGTGCGAGTCGCCCGAGCTGACCTGGCCCGAGGCCTTCGAGCGGCAGGTCCGCCGCACCCCCGACGCCACCGCCCTCGTCTGCGAGGACGTCGAGCTGACGTACGCCGAACTCGACGCGCGCGCCAACCGTCTTGCCCGGCTGCTGCTCGCCCGGGGCGTCGTCGCCGAGGACGTCGTCGCCGTCGCCGTCCCGCGCTCCGCCGAACTCGTCGTCTCCCTGCTGGCCGTGATGAAGACCGGCGCCGCCTACCTGCCGCTGGACGCCGACCACCCGCAGGACCGGATCGCCTACATGCTCGCCGACGCGGGCGCCCGCACGGTCCTCACCACCCACGAGCTGTCCGCCGCGCTCCCGGACGCCCCCGGCGTCGCCCACCTGCTGCTCGACGACCCCTCGGTGGCCGCCGAATGCGCCGCTCTCGACGGCGCCGACCTGGACGTGGCGATCGCGCTCGACCAGGCCGCGTACGTCATCTACACCTCCGGCTCCACCGGCCGGCCCAAGGGCGTCGTCGTCTCCCACGACGGCGTCGGCAGCCTCGTCGCCACCGCCACCGAACGCATCGGCATCACCGCCGAGAGCCGGGTCGTCCAGTTCGCCTCCGTCGGCTTCGACGTGACGGTCTGGGATCTCATCATGTCGCTCTGCGTCGGCGGCCGGATCATCGTCGTGCCCACCGAGCGCCGCGTCGCGGGGCACGCCCTCACCGACTACATCGCCCGGCACCGCGCCACCCACATGATCCTCCCGCCGTCCCTCGTCTCCGCCCTGCCGCAGGAGTGCGAGCTGCCCGACGGCGCCGTCCTGATCGTCGGCACCGAAGCGGTCCCCAGCGAGCTGATCGCCCGCTGGAACGGGCGGCTCCAGGTCGTCGTCGCCTACGGCCTCACCGAGGCCACCGTCAACTCCACGCTCTGGGTCGCCACGCCCGACCGGCCCGGTCCCGCGCCCATCGGCGAACCCGACCCCAACACCCGCGCCTACGTCCTCGACTCCGCGCTCCGGCTCGTTCCCGTGGGCGCCGAGGGCGAGCTGTACGTCGCCGGTCGCGGCCTCGCCCGCGGCTACCTCGGCCGCCCCGGCCTCACCTCGGAGCGCTTCGTCGCCGACCCGTACGCCGACGAGCCCGGCGCGCGGATGTACCGCACCGGCGACCGCGTCCGCTGGGGCGCCGACGGCAACCTGGAGTTCCTCGGCCGCTCCGACGGCCAGATCAAGATCCGCGGCCACCGCATCGAGCCCGGCGAGGTGGAGAGCGCCTTCATGGCCTGCGAGGGCATCGCCCAGGCCGCCGTCCTGGTCCGCGAGGACCACCGGAGCGCCAAGCGCCTCGTCGCCTACCTGGTCGCCGAGGCCGGCACGGACCCGGAGGCAGCCGTCGCCGCCGCCCGCACCCGGATCGCCGGGGCGCTGCCGGACTACATGGTCCCCTCCGCCGTCGTACGCCTCGAAGGACCGCTGCCCCTGACGCCCAACGGCAAGTTGGACGCCAAGGCACTTCCCGAGCCCCGGTGGACCGTGACGGCCGGCGGCGACGCGCCCACCACGCCCGCCGAGACCGCGCTCGCCGCGCTCTTCGCCGACGTGCTGCGGCTGCCGTCGGTCGGCGTCCACGACAGCTTCTTCGAGCTCGGTGGCGACAGCATCGTCGCCATCCAGCTGGTCAACCGCGCCCGCGAGGCAGGGCTCGCGATCACCCCGCGCGACGTCTTCCGGCAGCGGACGGTGTCGGCGCTCGCCCGGACCGGCGACGCGGCCGACGCCCCCGCGGCCGCTCCCCGTACCGTTGTGCTCGACGAGGACGCGCTGCCGGTCTCCCCGCTCCAGGAAGGTTTCTTCTTCCACGCGGAGTTCGACCGCGACGCCGCCGACCTCTACGTCGTCCAGGAACTCCTCGACCTCGGCGGCACCGTCGACCCGGCACGGCTCCGGGACGCGCTCCAGCTCCTCCTCGACCGGCACCCGCTGCTGCGCGCCGCCTTCCGCCAGCTCCCCGGCGGCCAGGTCGTCCAGCGCCTCGCCGACCGCGCCGAACTGCCCTGGAACGAGGCCGACACCGCGCACACCCCGCTCGCGGAGGTGCTGCGCCAGGACCGTGCCGAGGGCTTCGATCTCGCCGCGCCGCCGCTGATGCGGGCCACCCTGATCCGGGACGGGCAGCGCCACCGGCTGCTGCTCACCCTGCACCACATCATCGCCGACGGCTGGTCGGTCTCCGTCCTGCTGCGCGAACTCACCGCCGCCTACACGTGCGATGCCCTGCCCGAGCCGCCCGCGCCCGAGCCCTACCTGACCTGGCTGGCGAGCCGCGACCTCGACGCCGCCCGCGAGGCGTGGCGGCACGCCCTGGCCGGCCTCGACGGCCCGACCCGGCTGCCCACGCTCGCCACGGGCGCCCACGACGGCGCGCCCGCCGCGCTGCCCGAGCACGTCGACGTCCGGCTCCCCGAATCGCTCACCGCCGAACTCACCGACCGCGCCCGCAGCCACGGACTGACCCTGTCGACCGTCGTCAACGGGACCTGGGCGCTCCTCCTCGGCGGTCTCACCGGCAGCCAGGACGTCGTCTTCGGCACCACCGTCTCCGGCCGCACCACCGAGGTCGAGGGCCTGGACGCGGCCGTCGGCCTGTTCATCAACACCGTGCCCGCCCGGGTCACCCTGCGCGCCGACGAGTCGCTCGCCGAGCTGCTGCTGCGCGTCCAGGACGAGCACGCGGGCCTGCTGGACCACCAGCACCTCGGCCTCGCCGAGATCCAGCGGATCGCGGGCGGCGGCAGTGGCAGTGGCGGTGGCGGCGAACTCTTCGACACCCTGGTGGTGTTCGAGAACTACCCGACCGGCGATCTGTCCACCGACACCGAGCCGGGGGCCCTCCGCCTCACCGGCGCCGAGGTCCTCGACGCCGTCCACTACCCGCTCGCGCTCATCGTCGAGCAGGGCGGCGACGGGCTCGCGCTGCGCTTCAAGTACGACGCGGCCCGGCTCGACCAGCTCTCCGTGGCCGTGGTCGCCCACCGCTTCGAGGCGCTCCTGCGGACCCTGCTGGCCGACCCCGCCCGCCCGGTCGCCCGGGTCGGGCTGCTCTCCGAGCGCGAGACCGAACGCCTGACCGCGCTCAACGCCACCGCGCACCCGCTGCCGGACGAGGACGCCACCCTCGCCTCCCTCTTCGCCGCCCAGGCGGCCAGGACGCCCGACGCCCCGGCCGTCGTCTTCGAGGGCGCCACCCTCACGTACGCCGAACTCGACCGGCGCGCCGAGACCCTGGCCCGGCGGCTGCGGGCGCGCGGCGCGGGCCCCGAGCGGTTCGTCGCCGTCGCCGTGCCCCGCTCGGCCGAGCTGATGGTCGCGCTGCTCGCCGTGCACAGGGCGGGCGCCGCCTACCTGCCCGTCGACCTCGACTACCCCGCCGACCGGGTCGCGTTCATGCTCGCCGACTCCGGCGCCCGTACGGTCCTCACCACCGCCGACGCGGCCGGCCGGCTGCCCGCCGCCCCGGACCTGGAACACGTCCTGGTCGACGGGCCGGCCGAGGAGGTCCCCGACACCGAGGCCGTCCACGCCCGGTCGGACCACCCCGCGTACCTGATCTACACCTCCGGCTCCACCGGCCGCCCCAAGGGCGTCGCGGTCACCCACCGGGCGATCGTCAACCGCCTCGCCTGGATGCAGGACGCCTACCGGCTCGACGGCGACGACCGGGTGCTCCAGAAGACCCCGTCCAGCTTCGACGTCTCCGTCTGGGAGTTCTTCTGGGCCCTGACCGAGGGCGCCACCGTCGTCCTCGCCCGCCCCGACGGCCACCGCGACCCGGCGTACCTCGCCGAACTGATCCGTACCGAACGGATCACCACCCTGCACTTCGTCCCCTCCATGCTGGCCGCCTACGTGCAGGTCATGGAGACGGCCGAGCCCGGCGCCGCGGAGTGGGCCGCGAGCCTGCGCCGGGTGTTCTGCAGCGGCGAGGCCCTCACAGGACCTGACGCCCGCCGCTGGTCCGAGCTGACCGCGCGGCGCGGCGACGCGGGTCCCGTGCCGCTGCACAACCTCTACGGCCCCACCGAAGCGGCCGTCGACGTCACCTACTTCCCGTTCGAGGGCGGTACCGAACTCGCCGTACCGATCGGCCGGCCCGTCTGGAACACCCGCCTGTACGTCCTCGACGCCTTCCTGCGCCCCGTCCCCGACGGTGTGCCGGGCGAGCTGTACCTCGCGGGCGTCCAGCTGGCCCGTGGCTACCACGACCGGCACGGCCTGACCGCCGAGCGGTTCGTCGCCGACCCGTTCGGCGAGCCCGGCGCCCGGATGTACCGCACCGGCGACCTGGTCAGCCGGCGCGCCGACGGCGCCGTCGAGTACCTCGGCCGGACCGACCGCCAGGTCAAGGTGCGCGGCAACCGGATCGAACTGGGCGAGATCGAGGCGGAGTTGGCCGCCCTGCCGGGCGTCGCCCGGGCCGCCGTGATCGTCCGCGACGGTGCCCTCCTCGGCTACGCGGTGCCGGCCCCCGGCGCCGCCCCCGACGGCGAGGCGCTCCTGACCGCGCTCGCCGGGGCGCTGCCCGCGGCCACGGTCCCGAGCGCCGTCACCATCCTCGACGCGCTGCCGCTCTCGCCCAGCGGCAAGCTCGACCAGAACGCCCTGCCCTCGCCGTCCGTCGCGCCCCGGGCCGGCGGACGCGCGCCCCGCGACGAGCGGGAGCGCGCGCTGTGCGAGATCTTCACCGATGTCCTCGGTCTTCCGGGGATCGGTGCCGACGACGACTTCTTCATGCTCGGCGGCGACAGCCTCAGCTCCATCTCCGTCGCCACCCGGGCCCGTGAAAGGGGACTGACCATCAGCCCGCGCGATGTGTTCGAGCACCGTACGCCCGCCGCGCTCGCCGCGACGGCCGCCCAGGTGCCGGACGAGCCCGCCGCAGAGACCGCCCCCGAGGCGCCCGCCGCGGTCACCGTGTCCGCGGCCGACGCGGGGCAGGCCGCCGCCGCCCTGCAGGCGATGCTCGCCGCCCAGGCCCAGTCCGGCGCCGCCGTCGACCCCGCCCTGCAGGCGCTGCTCGACCAGCTGACCGCGGGCGCCGGTGCCCCGGCGGAACCCGAGGCCCCCGCGCCGCTCGGCGGCCTCGAACTGACCGAGGAGGAGACCGCCCGCGTCGAGGCCGTCTCCGGCCACCCGGTCGCCGACATCTGGCCGCTCTCCCCGCTCCAGGAGGGCATGTACTTCCACGCCACCTACGACACCGGGGACGCCCTCGACGTCTACCTCTCCCAGGAGACCCTGGACCTCGACACGACCCTGGACGTCGACCGGCTGCGCGCCGCCTGCCGGGCGCTCCTGGAGCGCAACGCGAGCCTGCGCGCCGGATTCACCAGCGACGGCCTGCCCAGGCCCGTGCAGTTCATCGCCGACGGCGCCGAGATCCCGCTGACGCTGACCGACCTGACCAGGCTCTCGGCCCAGGAGCGGAACGCCCGGATGGAGGAGCTGCTCGCCGCCGACCGCCGGCAGCGCTTCGACCTGTCGGCGCCGCCGCTCTGCCGGCTCCACCTCATCCGGCTCGGCGACGGCCGCGACCGACTCGTCGTCACCCACCACCTCGTCCTCTGGGACGGCTGGTCCGCCTGGCTCTTCCTGGAGGAGCTGTTCGGGCTGTACGAGCGGTCGGGCGACGCCACCGGACTGCCCACCCCCGGCTCCTACCGCGACTACCTGGCCTGGCTGGACCAGCAGGACACCGCACGAGCCCTCGGCGCCTGGCGCGACGCCCTCGCGGGCTTCGACGAACCGACCCTGGTCGCCCCCACGGGCCGCGACGCGGGCCCCGTCCTCCCGGCCGACCACGACGCCGTCCTGACCCGGGAGGCCAGCGACCGGCTCCGCGCGGCCGCGCGGCAGCACGGCCTCACCCTCAACACGGTCCTCAACGCCGCCTGGGGCCTGGTCCTCTCGGCGACCACCGGCCGCTCGGACGTCGCCTTCGGCACGGCGGTCGCAGGCCGGCCCGCGGACGTGCCCGAGGTCGCCGGCATCATCGGCATGTTCCTCAACACCATCCCGGCCCGGGTCGCCTTCGCCCCGGACGAGCCGCTGCTCGACCTGCTGCGCCGCATGCAGTCGGAGCGCGCCGCCGTCATGCCGTACGAGTACGTCGGCCTCGGCACCCTCCAGCAGGAGACCGGACACCGCCGCCTCTTCGACACCCTCTTCGTGCTCCGCTCCGCCGACGGCGAGGACCGGGTCGCCGCGCTCCGGCAGCGCCACGGCATCACCGACGTGTCGAACGTCGACGGCACCCACTTCCCGCTCACCCTGATCGTCACCCCCGAGACCCGGCTCCGGGTCACCCTCGCCGCTCGGCCCGACCTCTTCGACGCGGAGGCGTCCGCCACCGTCCTCGGCCGGTTCACGACCGTCCTGGAGCGCATCGGAGAGCTGCTCGCCGCTCCCGACGCGGCCACCGCCCGCACGGTCGCCGTGGACCTGCTGCTGCCGGCCGAGCGCGCCGCGCTGACCACCGAGTGGGCCGGCAGCCGGGAGGCCGTCCCGAACGAGACCATCGCCGACATGCTGACGGCCCAGGTCGCCCGCACCCCGCACGCGGTGGCCCTCGTCTTCGGCGAGCGCTCCCTCACCTACGCCGAACTCGACGCCCACATCAACCGGATCGCCCGGCTGCTCCTCGCCCGGGGCGCCGGGCCGGAGAAGGCCGTCGCGCTCGCGCTGCCCCGGTCCATCGACATGGTCGCGGCCCTCTTCGCCGTCCTGCGCACCGGCGCCGCCTACCTGCCCCTCGACCTGGACCACCCGGCCGACCGGCTGCGCCTCATGATCGAGGACACCGGACCGCTCTGCGTGGTCTCCACCGAGGCCGTCGCCCCGACCCTGCGGGCACCCGGCGCAAGCGCGGGTGGGCCCGCGGTGCCCGAACTCCTCCTGGACGACGCGGCCGTCGCCGCCGAGCTTGCCGCCCTCCCCGGCGGGGAGATCACCGACGCCGAGCGGCCCTCGTTCGCCCACGACGTCGCGGACCGGCTCGAACACCCCGCGTACATCATCTACACCTCCGGCTCCACCGGCAGGCCCAAGGGCGTCGTCACCCCCTACCGGGGTCTGACGAACATGCAGCTCAACCACCAGAAGGAGATCTTCGACCCGGCCATCGCCTCGGCCGGCGGGCGGCGCCTGCGCATCGCCCACACCGTCTCCTTCGCCTTCGACATGTCGTGGGAGGAGCTGCTCTGGCTCGTCGAGGGCCATGAGGTGCACGTCTGCGACGAGGAGCTGCGCCGCGACGCCGAGGCGCTGGTCGCCTACTGCGACGAGCACCGGATCGACGTCGTCAACGTGACGCCCACGTACGCCCAGCTGCTCATCGAGGAGGGCCTGCTCCGCGGCGAGGAGTCCGGCCCCGGGCACCACCGGCCCGCGCTCGTCCTGCTCGGCGGCGAGGCCGTCTCCGACACGGTCTGGACGACCCTCGCCCGCACCCCGGACACGTACGGCTACAACCTGTACGGGCCGACCGAGTACACCATCAACACCCTCGGCGGCTCGACCACCGACAGCCGCACCCCCACCGTCGGCCGGCCCATCCGCAACACCCGCGCCTACGTCCTGGACGCCATGCTGCGCCCGGTCCCGCCGGGCTGCCCCGGCGAGCTGTACATCGCCGGCACGGGCCTCGCCCGCGGCTACCACGACCGCCCGGGACTGACCGCCGAACGGTTCGTCGCCGACCCCTTCGGCGAGCCCGGCGAACGGATGTACCGGACCGGCGACCTCGTCCGGGAGCGGTACGACGGCCTCCTCGACTTCCTGGGCCGCACCGACGACCAGGTCAAGATCCGCGGCTACCGCATCGAGCTCGGCGAGATCTCCACCGCGCTCTCCTCGCACCCCGAGATCGCGCACGCCGCCGTCGTCGTCAACGAGAGCACCGGCACCAAGCGGCTCGTCGGCTACTTCGCACCCGAGGCCGGCACCGAGCCGGGGGAGGAGCTGATCGGGCGGCTCCGCGACCACCTGAAGGCCGGGCTGCCCGACTACATGGTCCCCTCCGCGCTCGTCCCGGTGCAGACACTGCCGCTGACCGTCAACGGCAAGCTCGACGTACGGGCCCTGCCCGCACCGGACTTCGCGGGCAGCGGCACCAGCCGCGCCCCCCGCACCCCGCGCGAGGAGACGCTCTGCGCCCTCTTCGCCGAGGTCCTCGGCCTGCCCGAGGGCAGCGTCGGCATCGACAGCGACTTCTTCGACCTGGGTGGCCACTCGCTGCTCGCGACCCGGCTCGTCAGCCGCGCCCGCACCGCCCTCGACGCCGAACTCGCCATCCGCGACCTGTTCGAGGCGCCCACCGTCGCCGAGCTCGTCGAGCGCGCGGACAGCGCCGGCGGCGCCGCACGCCCGGCCCTGACCGCGGGGGAGCGCCCCGACGAACTCCCGCTCTCCCACGCCCAGCAGCGGCTCTGGGTCATCCAGCAGATCGAGTGCACCTCGGCCGCGTACAACTTCCCGCTGGTCATGCGGCTGCGCGGGGCCTTCGACGCCGACGCGTGGGCGCGGGCGGTCGGCGATGTGACCGCCCGCCACGAAGCCCTCCGCACGGTCTTCGTCCAGCGCGACGGCCAGGCGTTCCAGAAGGTGCTGCCCGCCGACCGGGCCCGGCCGCCGGTGGAGCGGATCCACGACGTCACCGAGGACCAGGTCCCCGACCTCGTCGAGACCCTCGTCAACCGGCCCTTCGACCTCGCCGCCGAACTGCCCGTACGCACCACGGTGATCGGACTCGCGCCGGACGACCACGTCGTCGTCCTGCTGCTCCACCACATCACCACCGACGAGTGGTCCGACCGCCCGTTCCTGCGCGACCTGGCCACCGCCTACGCGGCCCGCCTCGCCGGCGCGGCGCCCGAGTGGGAGCCGCTGCCCGTCCAGTACGCCGACTACGCCCTGTGGCAGCAGCGCCTGCTCGGCGACCCGGCGGACGCCGACAGCCTGGCCGCCCGCCAACTGGAGTACTGGCACACCACCCTGGACGGCGCTCCCGAGGAGCTGGAACTCCCCACGGACCGTCCTCGGCCCGCCCGTCCGGCCTTCACCGGCGCCGAACTGGACCTCGCCTTCGACACCGACGTCCACGAGGGCCTGAAGCGGCTCGCCCGGGAGACCGGCGCCAGCATGTTCATGGTCGTCCACGCCGCCGTCGCCGCCCTCCTGCACCGGATGGGCGCCGGCACGGACATCCCGCTCGGCTCGCCCATCGCGGGGCGCGGCGACGAAGCCCTCGACGACCTGGTCGGCTTCTTCGTCAACACGCTCGTGCTCCGTACCGACCTGAGCGGCGACCCGTCCTTCACCGAGCTGCTCGGCCGGGTCCGGGAGACCGACCTCGCCGCCTTCTCGCACGCCGACGTGCCCTTCGAGTCGGTCGTGGAGAAGCTCAACCCGACCCGCTCGCTCTCCCGGAACCCGCTGTTCCAGGTGATGGTCGGCTACCACGCCCGCACCGGCGGCGGCTTCGAACTGCCCGGCCTGAGCGCCGACTTCGTGCCCTTCCGCATCCGCTCCGCCAAGTTCGACCTGGTGTTCAGCTTCACCGAGCACACGCCGGCCGACGGCTCCACCGGCTCCCTGGCCTGCCGCCTGGAGTTCGCCACCGAGCTGTTCGACCACGAGACCGTCGAGCGCCTCGGCGCGCGCCTCACCGCGCTCGTCGCGGCCCTGGTCGCCGCACCGGAGGCGCCCGTGTCGCGCGCCGAGATCCTGGCGGGCGACGAACGGCACCTGGTCCTCGAGGGCTTCAACGGCACCGCCCGCGAGGTGGACGAGGAGACGTTCCCGGCCCTCTTCGCGGCGCGCCTCGCCGAGCGCCCCGACGCGGTCGCCGTCGTCGACCGCGACCTGACCGTCACCTACGCGGAGCTCGACGCCCGCGCCAACCGGCTCGCGCACCTGCTCGCCGCGCGCGGCGTCGGAGCCGAGAGCGTGGTCGGCGTGGCCGTGCCCCGCTCGGTCGACATGGTCGCCACCGTGCTCGCCGCGCTGAAGCTGGGCGCCGCGTTCCTGCCGCTCGACCCGGTCCACCCGGCCGACCGGCTCACCTACATGATCGAGGACTCGCACGCCGCGCTCGTCGTCGGCACCGAGCCGGTCGCGGGCAAGATCCCGCAGGTGGCGGGCGTACCGCTGGTGCTGCTCGACGAACCGGCGGTCGCCACCGACCTCGCGGCCCGGCCGGAGACCCCGGTCGCGACCGCGCCGGTCCTGCTCGACCAGGCCGCGTACGTCATCTACACCTCCGGCTCGACCGGCCGGCCCAAGGGCGTCCTCGTCCCGCACGAGGGCATCGCCAGCCTCGTCGCCACGGCCGTCGACCGCATGGGCCTGGAACACGACAGCCACGTCCTGCAGTTCGCCTCGATCGGCTTCGACGTCTTCGCCTTCGAGCTGTCGATGGCGCTCTGCCACGGCGGCCGTCTCGTCCTCATCACCGACGAGGCACGGGTCGCGGGCCCGGCGCTCACCGACTTCCTGGCCGAGCAGGCGATCAGCCACATGATCCTGCCGCCGTCGCTCGTCTCCGCCCTGCCGCCCGGCTGCGCCCTGCCCGAGGGCTCGACCGTGCTCGTCGGTACGGAGACGGTGCCGCCGGACGTCTTCGAGCGGTTCGGCGCCACGGCCCACCTGATCTGCGCCTACGGGCTCACCGAGGCGACGGTCAACTCCACGCTGTGGGCCTCGCGCGAGCACGGCGGCCGCCCGTCCGGCCGAGTGCCGATCGGCCGACCGGACCCCAACACCCGCGCTTACGTCCTCGACGACCACCTGCGGCCCGTCCCGCCGGGCGTCGTCGGCGAGCTGTACGTGGCAGGTCGCGGCCTCGCCCGCGGCTACCTCGGCAAGGCGCCGCTCACCTCCGAGCGGTTCGTCGCCGACCCGTACGGCCCGGCCGGCGGCCGGATGTACCGCACCGGTGACCGCGCCCGCTGGCGCGCGGACGGCAACCTCGACTTCCTCGGGCGCGTCGACACCCAGGTGAAGGTCCGCGGCTTCCGCATCGAGCTCGGCGAGATCGAGGCCGCGCTCGCCGGGCACCCGTCGGTGGCCCAGGCCGCCGTGGTGCCCGACCGCGACGGCGACATCGTCCGCCTGGTCGGCTACGCGGTCCCCGAGACCGGGGAGGTGGACCCCCAGGAGCTGCGCGCCCACGTGGCCGGGCAGCTGCCCGAGTACATGGTCCCGGCGCTCGTCATCGCGCTCGACGGTCCGCTGCCGCTGACCCCCAACGGCAAGCTGGACCGCAAGGCGCTGCCCGTACCGGACTGGGCGGCGATGACCGGCGACGCGAAGCCCGCCAACGCCACGCAGGCCCACCTCGCCGAACTCTTCTGCGAGATCCTCAAGCTGGAGAAGGTCGGCGTCCACGACAACTTCTTCGCGCTCGGCGGCCACTCCATGGCCTCGATGCGGCTCCTCGGCCGGATCCGCACCGAGTTCGGCGTGGAGCTGAGCATCCGCGACGTCTTCGACGCGCTGACCGTCGCCGGGATCGAGGGCAAGCTCAAGGGCGCGGCGACGGCCCGCCCGGCGCTGCGGCGGGAGGCGGGCCGCCCCGAACTGCCCGCCGAGGCCGCTCCGGTACAGCGCTGGCAGTGGGACGCCCACCACGGTCGCGGCCGTTCCGCGGCCTTCGACCACGCGCTGGTCCTGCGCGCGCCCGGCGGTGGCCTGGACGCCGCCGCGCTGTCCGCCGCGCTCGCCGACGTGGCCGAGCGCCACGAACCGCTGCGCACGCGGTACAGCGAGGAGGCCGGCACGCTCCACCAGCGCGCGTCGAAGCCCCTGGCCCTGCGGACCGAGACGACCGACGACCTGGAGGCCCGCCTCGCCGAACTGGCCGCGGGCGCGCCCCGGGCCGACCTGGACGTACCGGTGGGCGCCCACCTCCTGACGGCCGCCGGTACGGGGGAGCAGGCGCTGCTCCTGACCATGCAATACCTGGTCGTCGACGAATGGTCGGTCGTCCCCCTCTTCCGCGACCTGACGTCGGCGTACCAGGCCCGTACGGAGGGCCGGGCGCCGCAGTGGCGGCCGCTGCCCGTCTCGTACCGGGACTACGCCCGTTGGGCCCGCGAGGTCCTGGGCGACCTGCGGTCCCCGGAGAGCCTGGGCGGCCGCCAACTGGACTACTGGCGTACGACGCTGGACGGCATCCCGCCGAGGATCGCTCTCCCGGCGGACGGCCCGCGCCGGGAGGACGCGTCCGGCGCCGACCACGTCGGCTTCGTCCTGGACGAGGAACTGCACGCGGCCGTGGACGAGCTGGCCAGGGCGACCGGCACCAGCATGTTCATGGTGCTGCACTCCGCCCTCGCCGGGGTCCTCACCGCCCATGGCGCGGGCACGGACCTGCCCATCGGCACGATGGTCGCGGGCCGCACGGACGACCAACTGACGGACCTGGTGGGCTGCTTCTTCAACACGGTGGTCCTGCGCACCGACACCACCGGCGACCCGACCTTCGCGGAGCTGCTGGCCCGCGTACGGGAGACCACGCTCAGCGCCCTCGACCGGCAGGACGTCCCGTTCGAGGAGGTCGTCCGGGCGACGGGACTGCCGCCGAAGGGCCCGCAGGTGATGGTCATCCACCACGAGCAGGCGGACCTGGAGCGCCTGGAGGGCGGCATCGGCTCCCTCGACGCCGTACCGACCGGCTCGACCCGGGCCGACCTGACTCTCAGCTTCTACGAACCGCAGGGCGACGGTCCGGTCCACTGCGGCCTGATCCACGCCACCGACCTGATCGGCACCGCCAAGGCGCGGAAGCTCGCCGACGAACTGCAGAGGCTGCTGCGCACCGTGGCCGCCGACCCGGAACAGCCGCTCTCGGAACTGTTCACCGCCATGTCCACAAGGAGTGACAACGCATGAGCACCAACCCGTTCGAGGACCCGCAGGGCACCTTCCTGGTCCTGGTCAACGACGAGAACCAGCACTCGATCTGGCCCTCGTTCGCCGAGGTCCCCGCCGGCTGGCGCACCGCCTTCGGCGAGGCCACCCGCGACGCCTGCCTGGCGTACGTGGAGGAACACTGGACGGACCTCCGCCCGGCCTCCCTGACCACGGCCCAGCAGGCCTGACGGCCCCTCGGGACGAACCGAGGCCGCCGCCGGTGGAGCAGATCTCCACGGGCGGCGGCTTCGAGGTACTCCGAGGAGGATCAGAATCCCGATCAGGGCCAATGGCCATGCCCACGCCCCTGTCCCATGCCACCCGGCGGCCGGTCTTAATCGAGTGCGACAGTCCCGGGCCGGGTGATACAAGGTCTGCGTGCCTGAGTATCTCTACTTCCCCACCCTGCTGCGGATGGTTGACGAGCGGTCCGCCGCGTTCCGCGCCACCGTCGGCGCGGCCCCCAGCCTCGACGCCGACGTCCCGTCCTGCCCGGGCTGGACGCTGTACGACCTGGCGAACCACCTCAGTGAGGGGGACCGCTTCTGGGCCCACATCGTGCTGAACACCGCGCCGGGCGACGAGCGGCCGAGCAAGGACGGGCTGGCGGCGCCCAGGGAGCGCGAGGCCTTGGTGGCCTGGCTGGCCGACTCGACGCAGCAGCTGCTTACTGCTCTGCGCGAGGCCGGCCCGGACCGGGGCTGCTGGGCCTGGTGGGAGCCGCTGGCCTCGCCGCACACGGTGGCCGCCGTGGCCCGCCGCCGCGTCCCGGAGTCGCTGATCCACACCTACGACGCCCAGCTGGCCTCCGGTACCCCGCAGGAGCTGCCGACGACCGAGGCGGGCGACGCGATCGAGGAGTTCCTCGCCACCGTCTGCACCGGCACGGTCCCGTGGCCGGGCGAACCCGCCACCATGGACTACCACGCGGCCGAGGCCGGCTCCTGGCGCCAGACGGTGGACGCCGCCGGTTCCCGCTTCACCCGCCTCACCGCGGCGGAGGCCGCCGGGAGCAAGCCCACCGCCGCCATCTACGGCACGGCGAGCGAGATGGCCCTGCTCATGTACATGCGCATCCCGGCCGACTCGCTGCGGATGGAGGGCGACGCCGACCTGCTCCAGCAGCTTCAGAGCTGGGGCTGAGACCGACCGGCTGCGCTCCTCGGTACAGCGCCGCACCGTGCCGAAGCCGTTCATCCACGCGTGGCTCCGCTCCACGACCCACCTCTTGCCGGCCTGGATCGGGGCGGGAGGAAGCCGGACGACATGGCGTGCTCCGTACGGCAGTTGACAGCCCGAACGCAGCACGTCAGAGTCCCGGCGTGAGCGAGATCAACGATCTGACCCCGGCCGAGATTCGTATATGGCGGGCCTTTCCGCGAGGCGAGTCCGTGGACTTCCGCGCCGCCGAGAACGAGGATCCGGCGCTCGGCGACACCTGGGGCGCCGAGCGGACCGTGCGGGCGAGTGTGCTGCGGGCGCTGTTGATCAAGGCTCCGCAGGAGGAGGGGGAGATCGCCGCGCTCAAGATCACGGGGGCGCGGATCACCGGCGTGTTGGACCTGAAGTACGCCACGATCGATGCCGCCGTCCGGCTGAGCCACTGTCACTTCGACGGTGCTCCCGACCTGTACGCAGCCCAGCTGCGCCAGCTCAATCTGAGCAAGTCGGTTCTGCCGGGCCTGACCTCAGCGACCTTGCGGGTCGAGAGGGTGCTGCGGATGACGGCCTGCCGTATGCGGGGGCCGGTGCGGCTCGGCGGGGCGAAGATCTCCGGGGCGCTGTTCATGGAGCGGGTGGAGTTCATGGCGCCGGACGACTCAGAGCCGGTGCTGCAGCTCAACCAGGCCGAGATCGGGGATGACTTGTGGGCGCCGGAGATGCGCGCCCACGGACAGGTACGGCTCACGGGCGCTTCCGTCGCCGGGCGGATCAACGTTCAGGACGCCGAGTTCAACAAGCCCGATGGCACCGCGCTGGACGCGCAGAACCTCAACGTGGGAGCCCATGTACGGGCGCGGCGCATACGTGCGCAGGGCCGGGTCGAACTCCGAGGCTCGCGCATATCGGGCCGTCTCGACCTGCTCCACGCCCACCTGTCCGCTCCGGGCGACACAGCACTGCGGGCGAGCAGCTGCGTCATCGGTGAACTCTGGCTGCGCAGTGGCGATCGCATCGAGGGCGCCCTGAACCTACGGCGTTCTCACATAGAGATCCTGACCCTTGAACCGGAGATGCTGCCGGACCAGGTGCATCTCAGCAATCTCACCTACACCGTACTCACCCCGCACGAGCCGGCCGAGCGCCGCCTTCCGATGCTGGAGCGCGACGGCGACCGGTATGAGCCACACGGCTACGAGCAGTTGATGGCGGCTTACCGCCATGTCGGTGACGACGACGCGGCCCGGCTCGTCCAACTCGCCAAGCAGCGCCGCCGACGCACCACGCTCACCTGGTACGGACGGCTGTGGGGGTTCGTCCAGGACGTCACCGTAGGCTACGGCTTCCGCCCGCTGCGCGCGGCTGTCTGGCTGCTGTCCCTCATGGCCATCGGATCGATTGCGTACGGCCTGGACCACCCACGCCCCATCAAGGCGGGCGAGGCCCCTGACTTCAACCCCGTCTTCTACACCCTCGACCTGCTCCTGCCGATCATCAGCTTCGGCCAGGAGTCGGCGTTCGCCCCCGAGGGCTGGCACCAGTGGCTGTCCTACGCCCTGATCATCACCGGCTGGATCCTGGCGACGACGATCGCCGCGGGCGTGACCCGTACGGTCAGCCGCCAATGACCTCTCCCGGAGCACCGGCGAACCAGGAGTGGCCCTGGGCCCAGTGGGTCACCCATCCGGTGAAGCCAGGGGTGTCCGGCATCGGGGAAGCGACGGCCTAGCCCAGCCACCCCCGCAGCAGCTCCTCCCGCTGGGCGGTCCTGGGGGAGCCGCCTTCCCAGGCGCGGCCCCACGCCGACATCGCGGCCAGCGTCGTGGCCATCGTCGCGGCGCCGTCCGTGAGGCGGGACAGGAGCGCCTGGGAGAGGTCGGCCTCCGCCTCGGTGTAGCCGACGGCGGCGGCCGCGTAGGCAGACAACTCGCGCTCACCGTCGGGTGTCTCCACCCGCAGGGCCATCATCGCCGGGCCCGCGCCCGAGGGCCCCGGGCCGCCCGGCAGCGCGAGGTTCACCACCGTGTCCAGGGCCAGTTCCGTGACCGCGCCGATCTGGCGCTTCAGGGTCTTCACGGGGACGTCGGACACGCTCAGAGCCCGTACGTCCTCCCACAGGAAGAGGCCCGACTGCCCCTCCCCGAGAGCCAGCACGCCCTCGGGGGTCAGCCGGACCCCGGGAGCGGAACCGGTCGGCTTCGCGCCCACGTACACATCGCCTTCGGCGATCCAGAACAGGCCCACCATGGCCATCGGTTGCCCACCTCTTCCGAAGACCGCGCCGCCGCCGTCGTCCTCCACACCACACCATCGGAACGCCTCCGCAACGCGCGCACGAGCGGGGAAGTTCCCTCCGCCCGCCTCCGCCGCGGCGTTGTCAGTGACGCCGCGTAGCGTAGGGGGTGTCGATCAACAGCACGGGGGAGAGCGGCGCATGGGCACGCGTGTCGAGAAGAACGGCTACACCGCGGAACTGACGGACGATCTGGAGGTCGTCTACCGCAACCCGCACGGGCGGAAGCTGAAGAACGTCCCCGAAGCCCTCGTCGGAGCGCCGGATCTCCGCCTGATGCTCACCACGTGGACGCGACTGAAGAAGCAGCGCGAGCTGTGCCGGCAGCAGGCCCGTGCGTGGGCGGACGCCGGGGTGCGCGTCCCGCGCGCGCTGGCCGACGCCGATCCGCTGTGGCGGGAGGCCCTGGAAGCCGAAGCCGTCGACCTCGCCGACGAACGGGGCGAGGGCGGCCTGTGGGCGCGTACGTACACCGGGTTCGACGGCCGTACGTTCACCCTGCTGCTCCCGGAGCAACTCGTCCCGTACCGCGACCGCTTGATGCGCGAGGAGCACTGGGAGCCGGACGGCTGCTTCGCCACCGACGTCCCGGACCCCTCCGACGGGGAGCTGCCCTTCCCCGAGCGGGTCCTCGCCGCGCACCCGGGCTTCGCGGACCTGGCAGCCCAGAAGCTCGTCGCCCTGCGGGACTGCACGAGCGGGTGGAGGTTCGTCTTCAAGTCGGACATCGACGCGATTCTGCACGGGCTGCAGGAGTCGGCTCCCGACCTGCTGATCACCCTCCTCGACGAGATGGCCGACCTGGCCCTGCGGGAGGGTGAGCAGCCGACCGCCGCCGCGTGGTTCGGGCGCGCCCGAACCGCCGAGCGGACGCAGGCGCGCAAGGTCGACCAGGAGTGGCTGGTGGGCCGCTACCTCGCGTACGCCGACGGTGAGGCGCTCTCCGCCACGGTGCTGCGCGCCTGGGTCCGCGACCTCGCCGCGAAGGGAGCGGCGACCGAGGTGGGCCTCGCCGCCTTCCGCCACGTCGTCGTGCGCCGCGTCCGGGCCTCGCGGGAGCTGTACCCGCAGCTGGCGGCCGACGTGCGCAGGATCGCGAAGGCGGCCCGCCTGGAGCCCGAGAAGGAACTGGCCGTGCTCCTCGCCGAGGTGTGCGCGGCCGGTGGGATCTCGCTGGCCGACGAAGCGTTCTGGACCGACTGCTTCAAGGGCTCGGCCATGGAACTCCTCCGCGAGCACGCCCCGGCGGGGGCGCACCAGGTCCTCGCGCTGCGGCCCCGGTACTTCGGCGACAAGGCCGCGATCTGGCGCGAACTTCTCGAACGCACCGGCGCGCTTGCCCTGCTCACCGGTGAGACCGGCGAGACCGGCGGGCTCCCCACGGGCGAGGCGGCGGCCTGGCTGTCCGCGTGCGTCGAGTCGAACAGCAAGCGGAACGGTCCCTGGGCGGTCATGTACGAGATCGCCGAGAAGCTCGCGCCGCGGCTGGCCGCCGACGGTGTCCCCGTGGAGTTCTCGTACGACACGTTCGACCGGCGGACCGACAGGAGGACGCCGCTCGACCTCATCGACGTCCTCCTCGAACACGGCGCCCCGGTCGCCGACCCACCGGAGCTCCTCGGCCCGTCCGAGCTGTACCACCTCCTGCTCGCACGTCGGCCGAAGCTGGAGCACCTGCGGGCCGACGAGCGCTTCGCCCGCGAACTGCGCGCCCGGGTGCGGGCCGACCTGGAGATGACCACGCGGAGCCAGGCCACCAACAGCTGGTACCAGCCGCAGGCCACCAAGGGCTGGGGTCAGATCCCCGCACTCTTCGACAACCCGATCGGGCACGAGGAGATCCGCGCCTGGTCCGCGCGCGAGCGCGCGAAGCTCCGCGCAGGGGTCGACCTCGAAGAGCTGGTCCTGCTGCTCGGCCGATACGCGCACGTGGGCGCGGCGGCGGACCTGCTTCTGAAGGACACCGACGCCGCGGCGGAGTTCGCCGCGGTGGACGTCCTGCGGCCGCTGATGGCCGAACTCCCCGACACCGTCTCGCGCGCACAGGTGGAGGAGCTGGTGGGCCGGCTCGAGCCCTACCACGTGGACCGGGAGGGTGTACGAGGCCCCAACCGAGGACCGATCCTGGAGGCGCTGCCGCAGCTCGGTGAGCCGATGCACAGCCTGGCCGCCCGCGCCCTGGTGATGGCCGCCAACTGCCGGGACGGTCTCGCGCGCCTTGTGCGCCGCCTCACCCCCGTCGAGGACGCGCCGACGCGCACGGCGCCCGAGCCCGGTGCCGACGATCCCGACATCCGGATGAGCCGACGGCTGATCCAGCTCGCCGAACACGGCACCACGGTCTGGGGAGGCGACCTCGCGGAGGCCGACGCCACGCTCGACGGCCTTCCCCGTGACCACAGCTTCCGCCACACGCACGCCCACGCGGCGCCGGTCGCGCTGTGCGCCGTCTCCGCCAGGGCGGATGCCCGCACCGAGCGGTCGCTGACGGCCTACGCAGCCCACCCCGCCGTCGCCGGGGCTCCGGGCCGATGGCGGATCGGCCGGTTCGAACTGCCCGAGGAGCGCCCGGACATCACGCTGCCCCTCCCCGGGAAGGTCTACCGCACGGCGACGTCCGCATCCGTCGTCCTCGGCGGCGGCAAGTCGCACCGGATGCTGTGGGAGTACGCCCCGGACGGCACCTTCTCCGAGGACGGCCCCCTGGCTCCCGCCGGCCTGAAGCTGACGCACGCCCATGTGCTGGAGCCCGTCCGCCCCGGCAGCTGGTTCGCGCGCTTCGCCCAGCTGTACCGCGAGCGCGGCCCGGCCCCCGCCCGCCCCGAGCTCGCGGCGGCCTTCGCCGCACGGCTCGGGCTCACCACGGCGGAGGCCGCCGTGCTCCTGATGGCGCACGTCCCGTGCGCGCCGCATCAACTGGACGGGGAGGACGGCTACCTCTCCCGTCACCCGCGGACCGACCTGGAGCCCTGGAAGATCGGACGGAAGGACGCGGAGGACGCCGTCGGCGCCCTGACCTCCGGGCTCGGCCCCCGGTTCGTCACGACCCTCTACGACAAGCTCCTTCCCGACGACCCCGAGGAGCTGTGGACCACCGGCCCCGACGTCGACCGTGCCACCGACTGGTGGGTGCGCGAACTGGGCGAGCCCCTGCCGGTCCCCACGGCGCTGCTGCCCCTCGCCGCGAAGGAGACGCTCCTTCCCCAGGGCGAGCGGGCTCTCCACCGCGTGCACACCCGCGGCGCCCGGGCCTGGTGGCCCCACCTGCGGCTGCCGGCCCTGCTCGGCCGGCTCGCCACCGGGGCGCACTGTCTCGACCCCCACAGGTCGGGCCTGGTGGGCGAGCCCCACCTGCTCGCGCTCCCGAGGACGGCCGCGTGGCTCGCCTACCGCACCCCGGCCGGCGATCCGCTGCGCCCGGTGGTCGGCGCGGCGATCTCCCGACTCCGCGAGCACCTGACCTCGGGGCCGGGCCCCCTCACCCTCTTCTCCCTGCAGAGCAACTACCTGATGGGAGAGCCCCCTTCGACCGAGGCGCTCACCGCTCATCCGGCGGTCACGGAGGAGCCCGACCCGGTGTACGACGTCCGCCATGTCCAGGTGGACCCCGCGGCCCTCAAGGGGGCCGACGATCCCCTCCTGGACACCCTCGACGCGTACCTCGACTCCGTCCTGCCCTCCCAGTGGCTGCCCGCCCCGTCCGGGCTGCCCGCCCTCGCGGACCTGCGGCTGCTGCTCAGCGACGACTTCACCGCACTCGGGGAGCACCTCGCCGGCGACGGGCAGCGGGACCCGGGCTGGGAGCAGGACCCGGCCCGCTCCGCACCGCGGCTCCTCGAGGAATGCGCGCGGACGTACGGACTGGGCCAGGACGCCGCGGCCCTCTACCTCATGCTGCTCGCCCTGCCGGATCCGTCGGACCGCAACGTCAAGGCGTGGACCGGCTGGAAGTCCCCGCGCTTCAAGGAGGCCGAAGCCGAACTGGGCGCCTCGGGCCGCGTGCTGCGCGCCGTCCGCCCGCGCGCCGGCCGCTCCCTTTTCCTGCCGGGCGCCTGGCAGGAGCGCAAGCCCCCGCGCCTGCCGGTCGAGGCGTCGAAGCTCGGGCTGCTCCCGCTGGCCAGGGAGCACCGCTCGACGTCCCATCTGGCCGCGGTGCCCTCCGCTCCGCTGCCCGCACTGTTCACGCGCGCGTGGGAGGCCCGGAGGAGCTGACCGCGTCAACCATCGGCATCACCGACGCGTCTGACCCTGATGCCGCCCGACACAGCACGCCGGGACGCCAACCCGCCGACAATCAAGCACGCCGACACCCAGGCACCCAGGCACGCCCGGCACGACGAGGAGCAAACGCGTGGCCACCACCGCAGAGTCCGCCCCAGAGTCCGCCCCACCACTCACCCCCTCCGCGGAACCCGAAACGCCCGCGTGGCGCATGCTCCTCGGCTACGTACGCCCGCACCGCTGGACGCTGCTCGGCGGGGCGGTGCTCTCGCTGATCACCGGGGCCACCGGGCTCGCGCTGCCGCTGGTGGCCAAGCACCTCATCGACGCGCTCTCCGAGGACCGTTCCATCACCGGCGCTCTGCTGCTGATGTCGGCCCTGGTCCTCGCCAACGCGGGGATCGGCGCGCTCGGCGGGTACGTCCTGCGGCGCACGGCCGAGTCGGTCGTCCTCGGCGCGCGGCGCACTCTCTCCTCGTACCTGCTGAGGCTGCGCATCGCCGCGGTGGACCGGAGCGAACCCGGCGACCTGATGGCCCGCGTCACCTCCGACACGACCCTGCTGCGCGAGGTCACCACCGACTCGCTCGTGGGCCTCGGCACCGGCGGCCTGACGCTCGTCGCGACGCTGGTGATGATGGGCCTGGTCGACCCGGTCCTGCTGGCGGTCACCCTCGGCGTGGTCCTTGGCGCGGGAACGGTCATCGGCGTGATCGTCCCCCACATCAACAGGGCCAGCCGGCAGGCACAGGACGCGGTCGGGGCGATGGGCGCGTCACTGGAGCGCACCCTCGGCGCCCTGCGCACCATCAAGGCCTCAGGCGCCGAGCGACGCGAGGAGCAGGCCGTGCACGCCGCGGCCGAGGAGTCCTGGCGGCAGAGCGTACGGGCCGCCAAGTGGTCCGCCCTGGCGGGGAACACGGCCGGTCTGTCGATGCAGATCGCGTTCATCACCGTGCTCGCCGTCGGCGGCGCCCGGGTCGCCACCGGCGCGATCGACGTGGGCACTCTCGTCGCGTTCCTCCTCTACGTCTTCTACCTGATGTCCCCGATCCAGGAGGTCGTCGGGGCGGTCACCCAGTACCAGGCGGGCGCCGCGGCCCTCGCCCGGATCCGCGAGGCGCTGCGGCTGCCGGCCGAACCCCCGGCCGAGCCCGCGCCCCTGCCCGCACCCGGTGCCGAACCCGCAGCGCTGGCCTTCGAGGACGTCCGGTTCCGGTACGCGCACGACCTGCCGTACATCCACCACGGCGTGAGCTTCTCGGTCCCGCCACGCGGCATGACCGCCTTCGTCGGCCCGTCCGGTGCGGGCAAGACCACCGTGTTCTCCCTCATCGAGCGGTTCTACGACCCGGACGCGGGACGCATCACCTTCGACGGCCGCGACCTGGCCGCGTGGGACATGCCCCTGCTCCGCTCGGCGATCGGCTACGTGGAGCAGGACGCCCCCGTCCTCTCGGGCACGCTCCGCGACAACCTCCTCCTCGGCCATCCGGACGCGACCGAGGACGACCTGCTCCGCGTCCTCGGGACCACCCGCCTCGACGGCCTCGTCGAGCGGCTCCCCAAGGGCTTGGACACCCTCGTGGGCCACCGCGGCACCAAGCTCTCCGGTGGCGAGCGCCAGCGCGTCGCCATCGCCCGCGCCCTCCTGCGCCGCCCCCGCCTGCTCCTCCTCGACGAGGCCACGAGCCAACTCGACGCCGTCAACGAGGCCGCCCTGCGCGACACGGTCGCCGAGGTCTCCCGCACGACGACCGTCCTGGTCGTGGCCCACCGCCTCTCCACGGTCACCATGGCCGATCGCATCATCGTCATGGACACGGGCCGCGTCCGCGCGATAGGCACCCACGGCGAACTCGTCGCGAAGGACCCCCTCTACGCCGAACTCGCCGCCACCCAGTTCCTTGCCACCGCCGACACGTGAGCACCGTCCGGCCGCCCACCAACGCCGAAGTCCCCGTCCACCCCGGCGGAGTGGAACGGGGACTTCGGCGTTGGTGGGCGTTACGCGGGTACCGCAGGCTCGCGGCGGCTGTCGGACCAGGCCGACCAGAGTTCGGCGTAGCGGCCGCCCGCGGCGACCAGTTCGGTGTGGGTGCCGGTCTCCACCACGCGGCCCTGGTCGAGGACGACGACGCGGTCGGCCGTCGCCGCCTGGGGGAGGCGGTGGGCGACCATGAGGCCCGTGCGGCCCTCCAGGGCGCGGAGGGCGGCCGTCTCCAGGACGCGGGCGCCCGCGCTGCCCGCGTCGGCGGTGGCCTCGTCGAGGATCGCGATGGGCGGGTCGGTGAGGACGAGCCGGGCCAGGGCCAGGTGCTGGGCCTGGGTCACCGTGAGCCGGTGGCCGCCCTCGCCGACGACCGTGGCCAGGCCGTCGGGCAGCCCGTCGACCCACTCCAGGGCGTCGACATGGGCCAGCGCGGCCCGCAGCTCCTCGTCCGTCGCGCCGGGCCGGGCCAGCCGCAGGTCCTCGGAGAGCGGGCCCGCGAAGACATGGACCTCCTGGCTGATCAGGGTGACCGCGCGCCGGATCCCGGCCGGGCCCAGCTCCCGGGTGTCCACCCCGCCCAGGGCGATCGAGCCGGCCGCCGGGTCGTGGACGCCGGCGATCAGCTTCGCCAGCGTCGTCTTGCCCGCGCCGCTCGCGCCGACCAGGGCGACGCGTTCACCGTCCCTGACCTCCAGGTCCACCGCCGTGAGCACCGGGTGGCCGTCCACGTAGGAGTGGCCCAGGCCGGAGACCTTCACCGAGCCGTCGACCGGTGCGGTGACCTGCCCGTCGGGCTCCCGCTCCGCCGGGAGGCTCGACACGCCGACCAGGCGCGCGAGGCTCGCGCCCGCGGACTGCGCGTCGTCGATCAGGAACAGGGCCGCGTTGATCGGGTTGAACAGGCCGTGGAAGTACAGCGCCGCCGCCGTCGCCGTACCGATGCTCACCGAGCCGGCGTCGACCAGGAAGAACCCGGTCAGGAGGATCGACGTCATGCCGATGAACTCGGCGATGTTGAGGCGGGAGAAGAAGCCGGAGACCAGGTGCATGCCACGCGCCGCCAGGCCGACCGCGGCCTGCGAGCGCTGCTCCAGGAGGTCGGCGTGCCGGCCGTTCAGACGGAACGCCCGTACCGTGCGGACGCCGCCGACACTGTCGAGGAGCTGGTGCTGGAGCGCGCCGGTCGCGACCCGGTGTGCGGCGTAGATGGTCGCGGCGCGCGGGATGTACCAGCGGACCGTGAGGACGTGGACGGGGACGGCCACGAGCACCGCGAGCAGGAAGCGCCAGTCGAGGACCGTGAGACCCACCAGCGTCAGGATGATCGTGAGGAAGGCGCCCGCGAACTCGGGCAGCGCCTGCCGCACGGCCTTCGCGATCAGCGTGACGTCGCCGGTGACGCGCGAGGTCAGGTCGCCGGAACCGGCCTTCTCGACCCGCTCGAGCGGCAGCCGCAGCGCCCTCGCGATGAACCGTTCCCGCAGGTCCGCGAGGACCGTCTCGCCCAGTCGGGCCACGAGGGACTTGCCGATCGCCGTCGCGACACCGCGGGCGACGGCGACCGCGAGCAGGAGGAGCATCGGTACGGTCAGCGCGCCCGCGCCGCTCTTGTCCACGACCAGGTCCACGATGCGCCCCAGCAGCGGCGCGGTCAGCAGACCGATGCCGGTGCCGACGACGAGGACGGTCACCGCCGTCACCGCGAGGAGGCGGTGGTGGCGCAGGAGTTGACGCACGACCGCGAAGGTCTGCGCGCCGGTGGCGGTGGGCAGAAGCTCACGTTCGGGCGTCCCGGGTCCGCTCATCGTCCGTCCTTCGTCCTTCGTCTCTCGGCTGTCCTGAACTCCCTCGTCCCGCGTGCCCGTCATGCCAGCACCGCCGTACGGTACGACTCGTGGGCGGCGACCAGCTCCGGGTGGCTGCCCTCGGCCGCCACCCGGCCGTCGTCCAGCATGACGACGACGTCCGTGCCGGCGAGGAGGGCCGGGCTCGTCGTGACCAGGACGGTCGTGCGGCCCTTGCGGAGGTCGCGCAGCCGGGCCGCGATGCGGGCCTCGGTGACGGTGTCGACGGCCGTCGTCGGGTCGTGGACCACGAGCACCGGCGGGTCGGCCGCCAGGGCTCGGGCGAGCGCGACGCGCTGGCGCTGCCCGCCGGAGAGCGAACGGCCGCGCTCGGTGAGGAGGGTGTCGACGCCGTCCGGCAGCGCCTGGGCGACGTCGTCCGCGGCGGAGGCGGCGAGCGCCGGCCCCACGTCGACCGGGTCGGCTCCCTCCGCGGCCGCGCCCGCCCGTACGTTGGCCAGGAGGCTGTCCTCGAAGAGGTCGGCGTCGTGGTGGGCGACCAGGATCGCGCGCCGCGCGTCGGCCGGGCCGAGGTCGGTCAGCGGTACGCCGTCCAGCTCGACGCTCCCCTCGGCGGGGTCGAGTTCACGGCCGAGGCAGAGCAGCAGGTCGTTCGCGGCCGCCGCGTCGCGGGCGACCACACCGACGAGGCTGCCGGCGGCGATGTCGAGGTCGACACCGCGCAGGGCGCCCTGGGTCACACCGCGCAGCCGCAGCCGGCCGGCGACCCGTTCCGGCAGTTCGGCGGTCCCGGCGGCGACGGCCGGCGGCGAGGCGAGGACCTCGGCGATCCGGTCGGCCGAGGCACGGCCCTGGGCGAACTCGCCGTTGACGTAGGTGAGGAGCTGGAACGGGCCGAGGAGGTACTGGGCGAGGCCGACGGCCGCCACCAGCTCACCCACGGTGATGCTGCCGTTCATCGCGAGGTGTGCGCCGACGAGGCCGATGGCGGCGATGAAGATGCCCGTCAGGGCGAGGATCGCCCCGTCGTGCCAGGCCCGGCTGGTCGCGGCCCGCAGCGCGGACGCCAGCGAGCTGCGGCTCGTCTCCCGGTACCGGTCGACCGCGGCCGCCTCCGCGCCGATGCCCTTCAGCACCCGCAGGCCCCCGACCAGGTCGGCGGCGACTCCGGAGGCGTGGGCGGCGTGCTCCTGCTCCGCCTCGCTGCGTCGTTCGAGCGGGCGGCTGATGACATGGCCGAGCCACAGCAGCGGCGGGACACCGAGCAGGACGAGCAGGCCGAGCGGCACGGAGATGCGGAGCAGCGCCACGGCGCTGACCGCGAGACCGGCGATCGCGGAGAGCGTGTACGGCAGCGCGGCGGCCACCGAGCCGACGCGCCGGGCGTCGCCGGTGGCGACGGCGGTCAGCGCGCCGGGCAGCCGGCCGGCGTCGGCGCCGCCCCGAGGATCGAGGACCCGGGCCCCGAGGTCGAGACGGATCCGGTGGGCGGCGGACTCGCCCGCGCCCTCGGCGAGCCGCGCGGAGTTCCGGTAGCAGGTCGACAGGATCAGGAAGAGACCGGCGAGCACCAGGAGCCAGCGCAGCAGCGCGCCCGAGGAACTGGTGGCCACCGCCTGGTCGATGACCAGACCGATGACGACGGGGACGAGAGCCTCGCACGCCTGGTGCGCCATGCCGAGGAACGAGGCCACGGTCACGCGGCGGCGCTGATCGGCGAGCGCTCTGCGGAGGACGGAGCCCCCCGTTGGTCCTCCAGCGGGCATGCGGATCCTCCACAGAAAGGGGGTGCGATAGTTAGGTAAGGCTACCTTAAACACGGCTGGTGCCAAGGGTGCCCGGCACCCTCGGGAGCATCATCCCAGCGTGCGCGGCGATCGGGGTCGCGCCCTCGCGTTGACCCCGTCCGGACTCTACGGTTAGGCTCACCTAAGTTCCATCGAGCGTGTGTCATCTCGCGTGCCACACACCCGTGTTCAACGCTTCGCGCGGCTCGCGGGGCGCTCGATTCCGCCGCCAGGGGAGTGGTCGTTGTCCGTCGAAACCCGGGCGGCGCCCGGAACCGAGACCGGTGGCCCTGCCGGTCCCGTCGTGCCCACGGCCCGTCCGGCCGCCGTGGCCCTCCGCGGCCTCGGTCTCCTCGTGACCGTCGGCGCGCTGGTCCTCGTCTCACTCGTCAGCGTCTGGGTCGGTACGCGAGGCATCCCGTTCACGTCGATCTGGCACCTCCTGTGGGCGCCCGACGGCTCGGAAGCCTCCGTCATCGTCCACGACTACCGGATCCCCCGTACGGTGCTCGGCCTTCTCGTCGGCATGGCGCTCGGTCTCTCCGGCGCCCTGATGCAGGCGCTGACCCGCAACCCGCTCGCCGACCCCGGACTGCTCGGTGTGAACCTGGGCGCCTCCGCGGGCGTCGTCGTCGCCATCGCCTTCCTCGGCGTGGCCGCGCCGCTCGGCTACGTCTGGTTCGCCCTCGCGGGCGCCGCCGCCGCCTCGGTGGGCGTCTTCCTGCTCGGCTCCTCCGGACGGAAACTGGCCACCCCGGACCGGCTCGTGGTCGCGGGAGCGGCCGTGACGGCCGTGCTCTACGCCTTCAACTGGGGCGTCCTGCTCTTCGACCCGGAGGCCTTCGACCAGTTCCGCTACTGGACCGTCGGCTCGCTGGCCGGCCGGTACGGCGACATCGTGCTGCTCATGCTGCCGTTCGTCGTCGTCGGCCTCGTCCTCGCCTTCGTCCTCGCCCCCTCCCTCAACGCCCTTGCCATGGGCGACCAGATGGGGCGCGCCCTGGGCGTCCACGTCGGCCGGACCCGGGTCCTCGCGGCCGTCGCCGTCATGCTGCTCTGCGGGGCGGCCACCGCCGCCGCCGGGCCCATCGGCTTCGTCGGCCTGGCCGTCCCGCACGTCGCCCGGTTCGTCGCCGGCGCCGACCAGCGCTGGGTGTTCGCGTACTCGACGCTGCTCGCACCGGTCCTGCTCATCGGCTCGGACGTGCTGGGCCGGGTGCTCGGAGCGCCGGGCGAGGTACAGGTCGGCATCGTCACCGCCTTCCTCGGGGCGCCCCTGTTCATCGCGCTGTGCCGCCGTCGAAAGCTGGTCATGCTGTGAGCGCCGTACGGGAGGCGCAGGCCTCCACCCCCAAGACCGGGCCCCACCCGCCCGTGATCAGCGGCCGGTTCGTCCGGGCCGGAACGCGCGGTCCGTCACTGCGCTTCCAGGTCCGTACGGTGGTGGTGACCGCCCTGCTGCTTCTCGCGCTCGTCACCGTCATCGGGATCACGCTGACCACCGGCGACTTCCCGCTGACCGTCGGGGAGGTCGTCGGCGCCCTCACCGGAAACGGCTCGGGCGCCGCCGACTTCGTCGTCAACACCCTGCGCATGCCCCGCATCCTGACCGCGGTCTTCGTCGGCGCGGCCCTCGGTGTGAGCGGCGCGATCCTGCAGAGCCTCACCCGCAACTCCCTCGGCAGCCCCGACATCATCGGCTTCACCAACGGCTCGGCCGTGGGCGCGCTCGTCGTGATCATCGTGCTGCGCGGCAGCATGACCGAGATCGCGATCGGCGCGCTGATCGGCGGCCTCGCCACGGCTCTCGTCGTCCATCTGCTGCTGATCGGGCGGGGGTTGCAGGGGTTCCGGCTGGTCGTCATCGGCATCGGCGTCAGTGCCCTGCTGCTTGCGGTCAACTCGTACCTGATCACCCGGGCGACCTTCCAGGAGGCGCAGGAGGCGCAGGCGTGGCTGATCGGCAGCCTCGGGAACCGGCTGTGGATGCACGCCAACGCGATCGGAATCGCCCTCGCCGTCCTGCTGCCGCCCGCCCTGCTCCTCTCCCGGCGCCTGGCCATGGTCGAGATGGGCGACGTCACGGCGACGGCGCTCGGCGTCAACGTGGGGCGGACCCGCACGATCCTCTTCGTCATCAGCGTGGCCCTCGCCGCGTTCGCGACCGCCGTCACCGGGCCCATCGCGTTCATCGCCCTGGCCGCGCCGCAGGTGGTCCGCACCCTCACCCGCTCCTCCGGCCCCGTCCTGATCTCCTCCGCCCTCATGGGCGCCTTCCTGCTCGCCCTGAGCGACCTCGTCGTGCAACGGGTCTTCGCCCCCGCGCTGCTGCCCGTGGGCACGGCGACCGGCGCCGTCGGCGGCGCCTACCTCATCTGGCTGCTGATCACCGAGTCGCGAAAGAGCCGCGCATGAAAGAGCCGCGCATGACTGGAACGAACGCCCCCGGCCCCCGGCTGCGCGCCGAGGACCTCACGCTCTCCTACGACCAGCGGACCGTCGCCGAGGAGTTGAGCGTCGACATCCCCGACCACTCCTTCACGGTCATCCTCGGGCCGAACGCCTGCGGCAAGTCGACCCTGCTCACGGCGCTCGCCCGGATGCTCAAGCCCAAGGCCGGGCAGGTCTACCTCGACGGCGCCGCCATCGCCTCCTACCGCTCCCGCGAGGTCGCCCGCCGGCTCGGCCTGCTCCCGCAGTCCTCCAGCGCGCCCGGCGGCATCACGGTCGGCGACCTCGTGGCCCGCGGACGCTACCCGCACCAGCGGCTGCTCAAGCAGTGGTCCGCCGAGGACGAGACGGCGGTGGTCGAGGCGATGCGGCAGACGGGCGTCCTGGAACTCGCCGACCGCCCCGTGGACGACCTCTCCGGCGGTCAGCGTCAGCGGGTCTGGCTCTCCATGGTGCTCGCCCAGCAGACCTCCATCCTGCTGCTCGACGAGCCGACCACCTTCCTCGACATCGCCCACCAGGTCGAGGTGCTCGACCTCTGCGCCGAGCTGCACGCCCGCAAGGGGCAGACCGTCGTGGCCGTCCTGCACGACCTCAACCAGGCCTGCCGCTACGCCACCCACCTCATCGTGATGCGTCCCGGCGGCGTCATCGCGGCCCAGGGCGACCCCGCCACGGTCATGACGGCCGAGCTGGTCGAGGACGTGTTCGGGCTGCCCTGCCGGATCATCGAGGACCCCGAGACCGGTACGCCGCTGATGATTCCGGCCGCCCCGCGCCGCTTCGCCCCCGAGCCGGATCCCGCCGTGGACGTCGCGGACAACGCCACCGCCCTCGCCGAGACCCCGTAGGCCCGTCGCTCCCCAGCCCCCAGGAACGGACCACCCATGATGCTCTGCACGAGGCTGACGAACGCCCGCTTCCTCACCATGGACCCGGACCATCCGGTCGCCCACGACCTGGGCATCTGGCAAGGCCGGATCGTCGGTCTGGACGAGGCCGTCACCTCCCTGCCCGCCCGTGAGGTGATCGACCTCCAGGGCGCCACCGTCCTGCCCGGGTTCGTCGACAGCCACGTCCACCTCGCGTGGACCGGCCTCAAGGCGAGCTCGCCCTCCCTCGCCGGCCTCACGCGCGTCGAGGACGTGCTCGACGTGGTGGCGGAGGCCTGCACCCGCAGGAACAGCCCCGGCTCGTGGGTCAGCGTCGGCGGTTACGACCAGCGGGCCCTCGGCCGGCACCTGACGGCGGCCGAACTCGACCGGGTCAGCCAGGGCCACCGGGTCTTCGTGGGCCACCAGTCCGGCCACGCCTGCGTCGTCAACACGGCCGTCCTCGACCTGCTCCCTGCGGACGTCCCGCACGAGGACGGCGTCCTCGTGGAGAGCGCGATGGGCGCCGTACGCCGGCTGCGGTTGCCGTACTCCCAGGAGGAGCTGGCCGACGCCATCGCGTACGCGGCCCGCGAGTGCCTCACGGAGGGCATCACCGCCGTGGCCGAGGCCGGAATCGGTGGTGGCCTGCTGGGCCACAGCCCCGTCGAGCTCGGCGCGTACCAACTCCTGCGCGACCAGGGCAGGCTGCCGCTGCGGGTCCAGCTCATGCCGGGCGGCGACACGCTGCGGCAGGTCGGCGCGCACGAGCGGGACGGCATCCCGCGCGGGCTCGACCTCGGCCTGCGGACCGGGTTCGGGGACGACTGGCTGTCCGTCGGCGCGCTGAAGATCTACACCGACGGCGGGATGATGGCCCGCACGGCGGCGCTCACCGCCCCGTACGAGGGCTCGGACCACACGGGTCAGCTGCAGGCCGACCCGGAGCACCTCACCTCCCTCATCGTCGACGGCCACCTGGGCGGCTGGCAGCTCGCGGTCCACGCGATCGGCGACCGGGCCGCGGACCTGGCGCTCGACGCCCTGGAGCGGGCGCAGGAACTGCGCCCCCGCGCCGACGCGCGCCACCGCATCGAGCACGCGGGCCTCATCAGGCCCGACCAGCTCCCGCGCTTCGCCCGGCTCGGCCTCAGCGCCGTCGTCCAACCCAACTTCCTGCGCTACTTCGGCGACGACTACGCCACGATCATGGGGGAGGAGCGCGCGCCCTGGATGTACCGGGGCCGGGGCTTCCTCGACCACGGCATCACCCTGGTCGGCAGCTCCGACCGGCCCGTCACGGACGGATCGCCGCTGCGGGCCGTCCAGTTCATGGTCGAGCGGGCCTCGACGTCCGGGCAGCTCATCGGCCCCGACGAGGCGATCACGGTGGACGAGGCGCTGTACGCGTACACGGTCGCCGGGGCGTACGCCTGCCGTTGGGACGACACGGCCGGAAGCCTCGGCCCCGGCAAGCGGGCCGACCTCGTCGTCCTCGGCGACGACCCGCACGCCGTCGACACCTCGCGGATCGGCGACATCGAGGTCGTGGCGACCTTCGTCGACGGACGCGAGGCCACGGACGGGAAGAAGCTGTGAGCGGTCCCGCGGACCCCCTGGAGCGCCATGCGGCGCTCTGGCGGGGCGCCGAGGGGGCGTCGCGTTGGGTGATCTGGCACGCGGGCGACGGCGAGGACATCGTGTTCGACCGGGAACTGAACATACCGGTCGACGTGGAGGACGCCGCGCTCGCGGAGGTCGTCCGCCGGATGCGGCGGGCCGGCGTGCAGGAGAGCGACGACTACCCGGGTCGCCCCTGCTGAGGCCGCCCCGGCCGAGCGGCACCGGTCGAGCCCGATCGGTCGACTTGGCGGTCAACTCAAGTAAGGCTAACCTTAGTTCGACTGATCCGCCGGTGGGCGCGAGGAGCCGATCGTCCCTTCGCGCACGGTGGACCGAGGAAGGAAAGCCTTGACCACGGCCCCGCCGCGCCAGGCCCCGCCGTCTCCGCGCGCACGCGATCCGCTCACTCTCCCCGCACTCCCGGAGTCCCCCGGCCTTCCTGAGCTTCCAGGCCTTGCCGGCCTCTCCGGCGGCGGGGCCCGGGTCCGGACCGCGCGCCCCGGCGACGCCGAGGCTCTCGCCACGCTCTCCTCGCCGTTCGTCCGCTCGGGAGCGCTCCGCGAGCGCCCGCTCTCCCTCTACGCCGACCAGGCGTCCGACTTCCTCCTCGCGGAGTCCCCCGAGGGCACCCTCGACGGCTGCCTCGGCCTCCGCGCGTACGGCGCCGAACGCACGGGCGTCCTCTACAACTTCTGCGTGGCCGGCCACCGTCAGGGCTGCGGCACCGGGGCCCGGCTGCTGCGCGCCGCGCTGACGAAGGCCCGAAGCCGGTCCCTGCGCACCCTGTTCACGGCGACGACCGGCGGCGGCGACCTCTTCCTCCGCCACGGCTTCACCGTCAGCCACCCGACCCTGGCACCCCAGGCCTGGGCCCGGTCCCTGGACCCCCGCCGCAACGCCCGCATCCTGGCCCGCACGGTCTAGGGCCAGCGCGAAAGGGCGGGCCGGGAGCCGATCGAGGCTCCTGGCCCGCCCTTTCGTCGCGCCGGACGGGGCGGGTCAGACGGAGAGGATCTCCGGGAGGGCCTTCACCAGGAGGTCGACCTGATCGTCCGTCACCGTCAGGGCCGGGGCCAGGCGTACGGTGGCTGGGCCGGCCGCGTTCACGAGGAAGCCGGCCTGCTGCGCCGCCTGTTGGACGGCGGGGGCGACCGGCTCCGTGAGGACGAGCCCCAGGAGCAGACCGGCGCCACGCACCTCCGCGACCCGGGGGTGCCCCGACCCCTCGATGCCCCCGCGCAGGCGCTCACCCACCCGGATCACCCGGGCGAGGAGCCCCTCCGCCTCGATGGTCTCCAGGACGGCGAGACCGGCCGCGCACGCGACGGGGTTGCCGCCGAACGTGGAACCGTGCGCCCCGGGCCCCAACAGCTCGGCCGCCGCGCCGAAGGCGACCGTGGCGCCGATGGGCAGCCCGCCGCCCAGGCCCTTGGCGAGCGTGACCACGTCCGGATCCACGCCGCGGACGGCCTGGTGCGCGAACCAGTGGCCGGTACGGCCGATCCCGGTCTGCACCTCGTCGAGGACGAGCAGGCTCCCCGTGGCCCGGGTGAGTTCGCGGGCGGCCCGCAGATAGCCCTCCGGCGCCGGAACGACGCCCGCCTCGCCCTGGATCGGTTCCAGGACCACCGCCGCCGTCTCCTCGGTCACGGCCGCGCGCAGCGCCTCGACATCCCCGTACGGCACGTGCGTGACCTCGCCCGGCAGCGGCAGGAAGGGCTCGCGCTTCGCCGGCTGGCCGGTGAGCGCGAGCGCCCCGAGCGTGCGCCCGTGGAAGCCGCCGCGCGCCGCGACCAGGTGCGGCCGCCCCGTCCTGCGGGCGATCTTGAAGGCGGCCTCGACCGCCTCCGCACCGGAGTTCGCGAAGAACACCCGGCCCCGCTCCCGCCCGAACAGAGCGAGCAGCCGCTCGGCCAGCTCGACGGGCGGCCCGGCCACGAAGAGGTTCGAGACATGGCCCAGTCGGCCGATCTGCTCCCGGACCGCCGACACCACGGCGGGGTGGGCATGGCCGAGGGTGTTCACCGCGATCCCCCCGGTGAAGTCCGTGTACGCACGACCCGACTCGTCCCAGACCGTGCTGCCCTCGCCCCTGACCAGCGCCAGCGGGGGAGTGCCGTACGTGTCCATCATCACCGCGCTCCAGCGGCGCGTCAGCGGCGCGGCGCCGTTGTCGGCCTCCGGGGTCACGTGCGGTCCTCCTTCGTCCCGTCGCCGGGCTCCTCGTCCGGGACGACGGTCGTGCCCGGCCCCTTCTCGGCGAACACGCCCCGCAGCAGGGCGTGCGGCACCCGGCCGTCCAGGACGTGAGCGCGCCGCACACCTCCGCGTACCGCGCGCAGACAGCCCTCCATCTTCGGGAGCATGCCGCTCGCGAGCCCCGGCAGCAGCGTGTCCAGTTCGGCAGCCGTGAGCCGGTCGATCACCTCGGTGCTGTGCGGCCAGTCCGCGTAGAGCCCTTCCACGTCGGTGAGCACCACCAGCCGTTCCGCGCCGAGCGCGACGGCGAGCGCCGAGGCGGCGAGGTCGGCGTTGACGTTGTAGACCTCCCCGTCCTCGCCCCGGGCCACGGGCGACACCACGGGGATACGGCCCTGGTCGAGCAGGGTCCGTACGGTCCCCGGCGACACGGACACCACGTCGCCGACCAGACCGATGTCCACCGGCCGACCGTCCACCCACGCGGGGCGCCGCACGGCCGTCATGGTGTGCGCGTCCTCGCCCGACATGCCCACTGCGAACGGGCCGTGGGCGTTGAGCGCGCCGACCAGGTCGCGCTGGACCTGGCCGGTGAGCACCATGCGGACCACGTCCATCGTCTCGGGCGTCGTGACCCGCAGACCCGCCTCGAAGCGGACCTCCAGATCCAGGCGGTCGAGCATCGCGCTGATCTGCGGTCCGCCGCCGTGCACGACGACCGGCCGAAGCCCCGCGTGCCACAGCTCCACGACGTCCTGGGCGAACGTCCGGTGCAGCGCGGGGTCGACCATCGCGTTGCCGCCGAACTTGACGACGACCGTGCGGCCCTGGAGCTCCTCCAGCCACGGCAGATCGGCGGCGGTCAGCTCGGCGGTCGACCCAGCGGTCGGCCCGGCCGTCGACCCGGAACCCGGGCCGGAAGCCGCGCCGGCGGTCGGACCCTCGGTCGCTCCGGCGGTCGGGCCGGTCACCGTGCCCTGCCCGCTCATGAGCTGTACGCGCTGTTCTCGTGGACGTACTCGGCGGTCAGGTCGTTGGTCCAGATCACCGCGGAGGACTCACCCGCGCGCAGGTCCACCGTGAGGGTGATCCGGCGCCCCGAGAGGTCGACCTTCTCCCTGGGCTCGCCCGCCGCGCCGTTCCGGCAGACCCAGACGCCGTTGATCGCCACGTCCAGGCTGTCGGGATCGAAGACCGCCGCCGTCGTACCGATCGCGGACAGCACGCGGCCCCAGTTCGGGTCCTCGCCGTGCAGCGCGCACTTGAGCAGGTTGTTCCGGGCGATGGAGCGGCCCACCTCGACGGCGTCCTCCTCGGAGAACGCGCCGACGACCGTCACCGTGATCTCCTTGGACGCGCCCTCGGCGTCGGCGACCAGCTGACCGGCCAGGTCCAGGCAGACCGCGTGCACGGCCTCGTCGAACGCCGCGGGGTCGGGGACGATCCCGGAGGCGCCCGAGGCGAGCAGCAGGACGGTGTCGTTGGTGGACATGCAGCCGTCGGAGTCCACCCGGTCGAAGGTGGTGCGCACCGCACGCCGGAGCGCCGCGTCGAGCGCGCCGGCGTCGACGTCCGCGTCGGTGGTGAGGACCACCAGCATGGTGGCGAGTCCGGGCGCGAGCATGCCCGCGCCCTTGGCCATACCGCCGACCGTCCAGCCGTCGCGGGTGACCGCGGCCGTCTTGTGCACCGAGTCCGTCGTCTTGATGGCGCGGGCCGCGTCCTCCCCGCCGTCCTCGGCCAGCCGCTCCGCGGCGGAGTCGATCCCGGCCGTGACCCGGTCCATCGGCAGCATCACGCCGATGAGACCGGTGGAGCACACCGCGACCTCGTGCGGGTCGGTGTCCAGGGCCCGCGCCGTGCGCTCGGCCATGAGCAGCGCGTCGACCGCGCCGGCCTGTCCCGTACAGGCGTTGGCGCCACCGGAGTTCAGGACGACGGCCGCGAGCCGGCCGTCGGCGAGGGCGCGGCGGGTCCACCGTACGGGCGCGGCCTGCACGCGGTTGGAGGTGAAGACGCCCGCGGCCGCGCGGGACGGGCCTCGGTTCACCACCAGCGCGAGGTCACGGTCGCCGGACTCCTTGATGCCGGCGGCGACACCGCTGGCGAGGAATCCACGGGCAGCGGTCACACTCACTCTGCGTTCTCCTTGGCTTCTGCGCCCACCGGGGTCGGTGGTGCGGGCGTCGTCGTCGGCTGCCGACCGGTGGCCGGGCGCGGGGCGCTCACGGAGCCACTCCGTTCGTCGGCAGGCCCTCGGCCTCCGGCAGGCCGACGGCGAGGTTCATGCACTGCACCGCGCCGCCCGCGGTGCCCTTCACCAGGTTGTCGATGGCGCTCACGCAGATCAGCCGGCCGGCTTCCGGGTCGACGGCGAGCTGCACCTGGGCGGTGTTGGAGCCCAGGACGGCGGCGGTCGACGGCCACCGTCCGGGCGGCAGGAGCTGGACGAACGGCTCGTCGCCGTAGGCGGCCTCGTACACGGACCGCACCGCGGCCTCGCCGCCGGCGGCCGCCTCCGGGCGCAGCCGGGCCGAGCAGGTGGCGAGGATGCCCCGGGACATGGGGGCCAGGGTCGGCGTGAAGGAGACCGTCACGTGTTCGCCCGCCACCAGGGAGAGGTTCTGCGTCAGTTCGGGGGTGTGCCGGTGGCCGCCGCCCACGCCGTACGGTGTCATGGCGCCCATCACCTCGGCGCCGAGCAGGTGCGGCTTGAGCGCCCGGCCGGCCCCCGAGGTCCCGCTGGCCGCGACGACCACCGCCTCCGGCTCGACCAGCCGCGCTGCGAACGCGGGGAAGAGCGCGAGCGTGACCGCCGTCGGATAGCAGCCCGGCACCGCGATCCGCGGGGCGCTCTTCAACTCCTCCCGGGTGCCGGGGAGTTCGGGAAGCCCGTACGGCCAGGTCCCGGCGTGCCCGGAGCCGTAGAACCGCTCCCAGGCCGCCGGGTCGCGGAGCCGGAAGTCCGCCCCGCAGTCCACGACCACCGTGTCGAGGTCCAGCTCGTGCGCGAGCGCCGCCGACTGCCCGTGCGGCAGGGCGAGGAAGACCACGTCGTGGCCGCGCAGGGTCTCCGCCGAGGTCTCCCTCAGGACCCGGTCCGCGAGCCCGGGCAGCTGCGGCTGCACGGACCCGAGCGGGCGGCCCGCGCTGCTGTGCGCGGTGAGCGCGCCGAGCTCCACGCCGGGATGCGAATCCAGCAGGCGCAGGAGTTCCCCGCCCGCGTAGCCGCTGGCACCGGCCACCGCGACCCGTACGGTCATCTTCTTCGTTTCTCCCTGTCCGTGTGGGGGCTGCGGTCACAGGATCGGCGCCGCAGGTCGCCGTCAGGGGGACTCGGTCACGCGTCCCGGCGAACGGCAGGTTGCGCCCTGCTGAGAAGGAGGTCGCGCAACAAGGATTCGGTCGTGCACACCACACCGCTGCGGGCGGCCCAGCGCAGCGCCATCGCGTGTTCCTCGGGGGAGAAGTCCGCCACGGCGTCCGCGACGACGAAGGGCTGGATGTCGTTCATGAACGCGTCGGCCGCCGTGAGCAGGACGCCGAGGTGGGCGTAGACCCCGCAGATGATCAGCTGGTCGCGGCCCTCGTCGCGCAGCAGCCGTCCGAGATGGCTGCGGAGGAAGGCGTTGTGGCGCACATTGGCGAGCAGGTGCTCGCCGGTTCGCGGGGTGAGCGGCGCGACGATCGCCGCGGCGTCGGGCTCGTCCCCTATGCCGGGGCCCCAGACGTCGGCGACGAGACCGCGCTGGCCGGGCCGTTGCGCGGCCGGCTCGGCGCTGAAGACGACGGGCATCCCGAGGGTCGCGGCGAGTTCGCGCAGGGCCGCGATGTTGTCGACGAGCTCGACGACCGGGCTCTCCCCGGCCGGGAACGTCTCCACGAAGTGGTTCTGCATGTCCAGGACCAGGAGCGCGGCGCGCGCGGGGTCGATGGACCAGGAGACGCAGGACCGGGGGAGGGCGGCTCGGTCGGGCAGGGGGTAGGGGCCGACGGTCGGCAGGCCCATGGGTGGTTCCTCCCCCCGGGCGGTGGGCACGGGTCCGCGCCGACCACCCTGACGTGTGATTTAGCTTAGCCTAACCTAAGTGGTACCGGTCCCGGCAGTGCCAACCCCGCATCGGGAGCGAGGAGTTGGCCCTGTCGGGGCCGGGCGGAGGTCAGGTGCGCGGCGAAGGGTGGCGGTGGTGGGAGCAGGAGGGCGTCGTCAGGATCCGCCGGACCTGCTCGCCGGCCTCGGCCGCGTCCCGGGCCTCGACGGGGAAGGGGATGCGCAGATCGCAGTGGCCCTCGCGGTACTCGCACCGCAGGGTGATGCCGTACCGGTCCACGGCCAGGGGCAGGGCGCGGACCACGCCGTACGGCAGGCGCGATCCGGTGAGGACGACGAGGTCGGCCACCATGTCCGCGTGGGCGTCGGCGAGATGCGTGAGCATGGCGGCCTCCTCGACGGCGAGCGCGTCGGGGCGCGCGAGGGTGTAGGCGTCCAGGCTCACCTCGTGCGCCCCGGCGGCGGTGCGCAGTGTGACGCGCGCGAGGTCGAGCCGGAGTCCTCCCTCTTCCCGCTCGCTGCCCGCCGGGTCGGCGGGGGTCAGCCAGCCCGAGATCGTCACCCGAGCCCGGACCCGGTCCCGCAGCGGCGTCGGCGCGATGTCGGTGAACTCGAGGAGGACGGCCAGACTGCCGTGGGGAGCCATGGCGACCTGGGCGGTCAGCGGGCTGTCGGCCTGTGCGGTGAGGGTGATCCGCCCGGCGGGCCCCACGGTGTGCATGCCGATGAGGTCGTAGCACTGCCCGTCGGTGGTGAGGGAGAGCGAGACCGCCTGTGCCAGCACGGAACGGACGCGCTCCGCCGCGGCCTGCTCGGACGGGGCGGTGTCGGTGACGGCGCTCAAGGCAACTCCTCGCGGGGCGGCGGGCATCGGAACGCCCGATGCGGCTTAGGTAAGGCTAACCTAAGTCAGTCGGGGGGTCGTGTCCAGCCCCGCCGCGTGTCGCCCCCCGTGTGCCGCATCCCCGCGTGTCGCGTCCCGGTGTTCGCCTCCCCGCCTGTCGCCTCCCCGCCTGTTGCGTTCCCGTCTGTCGCGTCCCCCTGTGTCGTCTGCCGCGCGTCAGTCGACGACCGCCGTCGCCTCCACCTCGACCAGGTGCTCGGGTACGTCGAGGGCCGCGACGCCGATCATCGTGGCGGGCGGAGTTGTCGTGATGCCCAGCGCGGCGGAGGCCCGCGCGACCCCGTCGAGGAGCAGCGGCATCTTGTCGGGGGTCCAGTCCACGACGTACACGGTCAGCTTCGCCACGTCCCGGAACGAGGCGCCGGCCCCGGCCAGGGCGGTGGCGATGTTGACGTAACAGCGCTCGACCTGGGCCGCGAGGTCGTCCTCGCCGACGGTGACTCCGTCGGAGCCCCACGCGACCTGCCCGGCGACGAACACCAGCTTCGAGCCGCTCGCGACCGACACCTGGTGGTAGACGGGGATCTCGGGAAGTCCGGCCGGGTTGGTGAGGGTGATGGCCATGAGGGTGCCTCTCGTGCTCTCTTGTGGTTACTCAGGCACCGTAGGAGAGTGGTCTCCGACATGGAAGAACGCACTTTTCAGTGACTGGGGAACCCGATGGTGACCAAGCAGCTCAGCGGCCTGCCGGAGGACGCGGACGTGACGCGCGCGGACTCGCTCGGGCGGGAGATCTTCTCCGACGTCGCCAACAAGTGGGCGCTCCTGATCATCGAGTGCCTGGGGGAGGACACCGTCCGTTTCAGCGCGCTGCGGGACGGCGTCGAGGGCATCAGCCACAAGATGCTCACGCAGAACCTGCGCATGCTGGAGCGCAACGGCCTGGTCGAGCGCACCGTGCACCCCACGGTCCCGCCACGCGTCGAGTACGCCCTCACCGAGCCGGGCCTCGCCCTCCGGGTCACCATCGAGGGCCTGTGCGGCTGGACCCGTACGTACCTCCCCGCCATCGAGGCCAGCAGGGCCGCCTTCGGGGCCCCGCCCGCCTGACGCGCGTGGCTCAGGCGGCGTCCGAGGAGCCCATGGCCTGCTCGGCGCCCTTGGCCATCTCCTCCTCCGAGACGTCCTCCACATGCGTGGCGACGCTCCAGCGGTGACCGAAGGGGTCCTCGAACTGGCCGATGCGGTCGCCGTAGAACTCGTTCGTGACCGGCTTCAGTTCCCTGGCACCGTGCGCGAGGGCCTTCGCGAAGACCGCGTCGACGTCCTCCACGTACAGGTGCAGGGTGAGGGGCGTGCCGCCCAGTGCCTTCGGCGACCGGAAGTCGATGTCCGGGTGCTCGTCCGCGAGCATGAGGAGCGAGTCGCCCACCTCCAACTCGGCATGGCCGATGGTGCCGCCGGGCGCCGGCATCCGCATCCGCTCGGTCGCGCCGAGCACGGTCACGTAGAAGTCGATCGCGGCCGCGGCGCCGTCGACACTGAGGTACGGCGTGAGGTTCGGGTATCCCTCGGGAACGGGCTTGACGCTCACTGGGCTTCGGCCTTCCGGGAACGGGGCGATCGCCGCCGACCGCCTTCTGCGACCACTGATATCCCGTACGGGCGGGCTGCCCGCCCCCGCCGCGCGGCAGGCGCCCGCCCGGATACCCCGAAGGGCGGCGGCCCGACCTTGTCCGTGGGGTGATCACGGGTTACGGTGCCCCGTCACGCAGGGGGATCTTGAAAGTGGGGGGTCGGGGGACATGGCCGACGACATCGACGGGCTGCCGAAGGGCGCGGGCGTGTGGGGGCAGGTCATCGCCGGGCTGTTGCTCGTACCCGCGCTCGGCGCGGGACTCTGGGCGCTCGGCGAGGTGACCGGGACCTCCGGTACCGGGGCCGGCGAGCGACGGCCCGCCGCGTGCTCGGACGGCGCCGACGACACGCCGCCGGTCGTGGGTCCGTCGAAAACGGCGGACGCGGCCGCCGAACGCCGTCTGACCGGGCAGCAGCTGTGCCTCGCGCTCAACCGCCCCGACCTCGCCCGTCTCCTCGGCACCCCCGAGGAGACGGCGACATCCGCGAGCGGCAGCGACGGCTCGCTCAAGCTGGCCGGCGGCAGCCTCGCGGACCTCTCCACTCCCATGTCCCAGGTCGAGTTCGAGACGTACACAGTCTCCCTGGCGGCCACCTACGACAGGCTCCCGGTGAAGGGCTCCGAGGCCGGGCTGCTCTGGGACGGCGCGCGGGCGCGGACCGTCCTCGGCCGCCCGGCGGTCGTGTACTCCGAGGCCACCGTCGCCGTCAGCTTCCGCCTCGACGGCAGCGACGCGTACACCGGGACCGGTGCCCCGGCCCGCGTCCTGTCCGTGGCCAAGGACGCCAGGGACAGCGGCGGCTCCTTCGAACTCGCGATCTGGCGCGAGGACGGGACCGCGCCGGACGACGCGGTCCTGCTCCGCGTGGCGGAGCAGGTGCTGCCGACGATCCCGGGCTGGTAGCCGCCGTCACCGCGCCTTCGGGTCCGACGCGGACGCACGGGCCGCGCGCGGCGCTCGGCCCACGGGCGCGGAGGCGAACAGGTTGAGGCCGAGCGTCCGGGACAGCCGGCGCGCCGCCCGCTGTCCGCGCACGCTGTTGCCCGCCGTGTCGAGAGGCGGGGAGAAGGAGGCCAGGGCGCACTTCCCCGGCGCCACCGCGACGATGCCGCCGGACACCCCGCTCTTGCCGGGCAGCCCGATGTCGTACAGCCAGTCGCCCGACCGTTCGTACAGCCCCGACGCGGCCATGGCGGCGAGCACCCGGCGGCAGGTCCCCGGCCGCACGACCTGGACGCCCGTGAGCGGGTTCATCCCGCCGTCGGCCAGCGTGGCGCCCATGACCGCGAGGTCCCGGGTGGTCACCGTCAGGGCGCACTGCCGGGTGTAGACGTCCGTGCTCTCCAGCGGATCGAAGGGCAGCCGGCCGTAGCTCTCCAGGAGCCGGGCGATGCCGCGGTTGCGCTGGTTCGTCGCCGCCTCGGACTCGTAGACGGCCACGTCGAGTTCGAGGCGCCGTCCGGCGAACGCCGACAGGCCGTCCTGGACGAACGTCCACTTGTCCGCCGCGCCGTCCCCGGGCACCAGGCCGGTGGTCACCAGCGCCCCGGCGTTGCACATCGGATTCATCGGGGAGCCGCCGTTCAGCTCGAGCGCCATGACCGAGTCGTAGGGCAGGCCCGTGTTGTTCACCCCGACGGCCTCCCAGGCGGCGCGATGGCCGAGCCGCTCGCAGACGAGCGCGAAGACGAAGACCTTGGAGATCGACTGGATGGAGAAGGACCGGTCGGCGCAGCCGACGGCGTGCACCCGTCCCCGGGTGTCCGCGAGGCTCAGGGCGAACCAGGAGCGGTCCGCCGCCGCGAGCGCCGGTACGTAGTCGGCGATGCGGCCCTCGTCCGAGGGGAGGTAGCGGGCGTGCGTCTCGCGCAGCAGCGCGTCCACCGCGCTCGCCTCGGGCAGCGAGCCGGTCGAGATCGCCCCCCGCCCCAGCTCGTCGCCGAACTCGGTGTCACCCCGCTCCAGCTCGGGCGGCACGGCCTGGCCGGGCGGGCCCTGCGGGTCGACCGGCCCGTCCCCCGGCTCGCTGGTGCGCATGGACGCCACTCTCCCCGCGCGCCCCGGCCCGCGCACGCTCGTGGGACCAGGCAGGTGAAGCGGGAGCGGGAGCGTCCCGCCCCTCCGCGCCGCTGATGCCCACCTCCAGATGCGGGCATATCGTGCGAAATGAACGCTGTGACGGCAAAGGAGACAGAGCATGTCCGAGCTCATCGTGATCGGATACGACGACACGGCCGTGGCGAAGAAGGCCTTCAAGGCGGTGCAGGAACTCCAGAAGGGCCATGTGGTCGACCTCAACGGGCTCGCGGTCGTCTCGGTCGACGAGGACGGGGAGACCCATGTCGACACCCCCGCCAAGAGCGAGAAGGTGGCTGTCTCGGCCACGGCCGGCGCCTTGTGGGGCATGGTCTTCGGTCTCGTCATCCTCACCCCGGCGATGGGCGTCGTCGGAGCGGCGGTGGGAGGCGTCATCGGCAAGCTGAGTCAGATGGGCATCGACAAGGACTTCCGGGAGAAGGTCGACTCGCTCCTCAAGCCCGGCTCCGCGGCCGTGGTGATCATGGCCTCGAAGGTCACCGAGGACAAGTTCGCCGCCGCCATGCAGCCCTTCGGCGGCACCCTTCTGAAGACCTCCCTGAGCGAGGCCGACGAGAAGGCGCTCGGCGAGCAGCTCGCCGGCGCGGAGTAGCCCCGGTCCCTGACGCCGGCGACAGGCGGTACGAGTCCGGGGCGGTACGGAGACTCTCCGTACCGCCCCGACTCCGTATCGCCCGGACCCGAATCGCCCCGACTCCGTATCGCCCCGACCCCTTACCGCCCCCGCCCCGCGTCAGTACCGCAGGACCGCCGCGATGCGTCGTGCGTCGGGCAGGGTGTCGTCGGGGACGAAGCGCACACCGGCCCCGGTGCCCAGGGCCTGCTCGACGACCTCGTCCACGATGTCGTCGCGCGCGTCGAGGTCGGCCGGCTCCGCGGGTTCGAGGTGGTCGCCGTAGTCGCGCACGACCGCCCGGTAGTGCTCCTCGACGGCGAGGAGCCGGACCCGGCCCTCCTTCACGGCCTCCCAGACCTCGTCGAGGCCGCCCGCGAACTCGCGCCGGCCCTGCGCGGCGTCCAGCTCGGAGACGACGGCAGCCGTGTCGGCCGCCTCGCGCGCCGCCCGCAGGGGCTGGAGCGTCCGCCAGACCTCTGCCGCCGGCCCTGCGGCGAGACCACCGGCCGGGACAGCCGTGACGTCCTTGCCCAGTGCGCCCAGCTCCTCCAGGAGGGAGAGCGCGGGAGCGTCCCCGACCAGGTACAGCGGCCGGGGGGACGAGCTCAGCACGACGCGCATCGCCTCGTGCGCCTCCCGCAGGAACTGGCGGGTCTGCTCGTCCCTGAAGGTGCTCGGCAGGTCGCCGATCTGCTCCTTGCGCTCGGCGTCCGGGTCCTCCAGGCTCCGCGTCAGCGGAAACCCGCCCTCCGCGCTCTCGGTGACCCGCTCGGCCTCGCCGTCCCAGAGGGAGACCCGGTCGGCCGCCACCGCCAGCGCCCAGAAGGGCTGCTCGGCGGCCTGGGCTGCCACCAGGTTGCGGGTGAGGAAGGTGTCGCCGAGGACGACCCGCTCGGGCACCGCGCGGGCCACGGACCAGACGTGGTGCTCGCCGGGGGCCGCGTAGACCACGAGGCCGTCCTCGGCGTGGGCGAGGTCGACCTCGCCGAGGGCCAGCTCCAGCTGGCTCAGCACGTCCAGCCGCCGCTCGCGGGTCACCGCGGGGTCCTGCTCCAGGGCCTCCCCGGCCCGGGCCACGAGGTTGCGGAGCCGCACGGGGTCCTGAGTGTTGTCGGGCTCCCTGCGGTGTGTCGGCATGAGCAGCGACACGGCCGGATACGGGCGGGGCTGACGCAGCTTGGCGAGCAGTTCGGTGCTGAGCGCGGGGTGCATGAGAACCGGCCTTTCGGGTCGATCGCGGGAGTGCGGCGGTCGCGCGCGGGAGAAGCTTGGTTGATCCTTGAGGAACGATATGTCCGAGTTCGCGAGAAGGCGCGTCGCGACCCCGCCGCGTGGGTCCGCCATCCGTTCGGTCCTGCCGGACCGCGGGGGCGGCCGTACGGCACGAGGCTGGGCCCGACCCCTCCGGAAGGAGCGTGAACGGCGTGGCCCGGAACCGCCGTCTGATCCTCAGCTCACCGCCCGAGGTCTGGCGTCTGCTCTCCGACGGCCACCGCTACGGAGAGTGGGTGACGGGCACGCAGGAGATCCTCTCGGCGGACCCGCACTGGCCGGCCGTGGGTGCCCGGCTGAAGGTCCGCGTCGGCGCCGGCCCGCTGACCCTCGACGACACCTGCGTCGTCCGCGTCTGCGAACCGGAGCGCCGGCTGGAACTGGAGGCGAAGGCCGATCCCTTCGGCGCGGCCCGGATCGCCATGAACCTGAAGGCCTGGGGCGAGAACACCCTCTTCACCCTCGACTGGCACCCCCTCCGAGGGCCCGGCACCCGGATGCACGGCCTCCCGGTGGACTACGTCATGGCCGTACGCAACGGCATGATGCTGACGAAGCTGGCCCGAATCGCGGTACGGGAACACACCGTCGCGAGCCGGGCCGGCGAAAGGGCGGAAGCATGAGCGCCAACCCGGAGGAGCGGGAACGGACCGAGGCGAGGGTGGGCCCGGAGCCCACCGCGGAGCCGGAGTACGCGCCCTATCACCACCCGGCCGCCGGCTGGGGCGCCGCCAACAGCGTGACCCGGTTCATGATGCGCGAGGGCGCGCTCGTGGACGGGCCGCGGGCGATCATGCGGATGAACCACGAGAACACCGGGTTCGACTGCCCCGGCTGCGCCTGGCCCGACGACACCAAGGGCCTGCACCTGGACATCTGCGAGAACGGCATCAAGCACGTCACCTGGGAGATGACCCGCAAGCGGGTCGACCGCGCGTTCTTCGCCGCCCACTCGGTGACCGAGCTGGCCGGCTGGAGCGACTACGAGCTGGAGAACCAGGGCCGGCTGACCGAACCGATGGTCTACGACCCCGACACGGACCTCTACACGCCGATCAGCTGGAAGGACGCCTTCGAGCTCGTCGGACGCACCCTGCGCGCACTGGACTCCCCGCACCGGGCCGCGTACTACACCTCCGGCCGGCTCGGGAACGAGGCCACCTTCCTCTACCAGCTCATGGCCAGGGAACTGGGCACGAACAACCTGCCCGACTGCTCCAACATGTGCCACGAGGCCAGCGGCCGGGCCCTCACGGCGTCCCTGGGCACCGGAAAGGGGACCGTCGACCTCAAGGACTGGGAGACGACCGACGCCCTGTTCATCCTCGGCGTCAACGCCGCCTCCAACGCGCCCCGGATGCTGACCGCCCTCGCGGAGGCGTACCACCGGGGCGCCCAGGTCGTGCACATCAACCCGCTCGTGGAGGCGGCCGCCACCCGCACGATCATTCCGCACGACTTCAAGGACATGGCCACCTTCCACGCGACCCGGACGAGCACGCTCAACCTCCAGCCGCGCATCGGCGGCGACATGGCGCTCGTACGAGGCATGGCCAAGGCGATCCTGGAGCAGTCCTCCGCCGACCCCAAGGCGCTGGACCGGGAGTTTATCGAACGTCACACCGCCGGGTTCGAGGAGTACCGCGCCCTGTGCGAGGCCACGTCCTGGGAGGACCTGGAGCACCAGTCGGGGATCGGCCGCGCCGACATCCTCGAGGCGGCCCGCGTCTACCGCGAGGCGGACCGCTCCATCGTCAGCTGGTGCCTCGGCGTCACCCAGCACGAACACGGCGTCGACACCGTACGGGAGATCGTCAACCTCCTGCTCCTGCGCGGCAATCTGGGCCGCGAGGGCGCCGGACCCTCCCCGGTGCGCGGCCACAGCAACGTCCAGGGCAACCGCACCTGCGGGATCGACCACCGGCCCGGCACGGAGTTCCTCGACCGGCTCGCGGAGGTCTGCGGGATCGAACCGCCGCGCGAGCACGGCCTCGACACGGTCCGCACCATCGAGGCGATGCTCCGCGGCGAGGTGAAGGTCTTCGTCGGCATGGGCGGCAACTTCGCCCTCGCGGCGCCCGACACCCCCGTCACGTACGAGGCGTTGCGCGCCTGCGAACTCACCGTCCAGGTGAGCACCAAGCTGAACCGCAGCCATGTCGTCCACGGCCGGCAGGCGCTGATCCTGCCCTGCCTCGGCCGCACCGAGAAGGATCACCAGCGCACGGGCCCGCAGAGCACCTCCGTCGAGGACTCGATGAGCATGGTGCACCTGTCCGCGGGCATGAAGCGCCCGGCCTCCCCGCACCTGCTCTCCGAGCCCGCGATCGTCGCGGGCATGGCCCGCGCGGCCCTCCCGGACAGCGAGACGCCGTGGGAGTGGTACATCGAGGACTACGACCGCATCCGCGACACGATGGCCCGCGCGCTCGACGGCTTCGAGGACTTCAACCGCCGCGTACGGCTGCCGCTCGGCTTCCGCATCAAGCAGCCCGCGCGCGAACTCGTCTTCCTCACCCCGTCCGGGCGCGCGGAGTTCTCCACCGCCGAACTCCCCGACGTCGTCCCGGCCCCCGGCACCCTCGCCCTGGGCACGATGCGCTCCCACGACCAGTGGAACACCACGATCTACTCCGACAACGACCGCTACCGAGGGATCAAGAACCTGCGCACGCTGGTCTTCATGAACGAGGACGACATGCGTGAACGAGGGATCGCGAAGTTCGACCCCGTCGACATCACCAGCACGGCCAGGGACGGCAGTACCCGCCGTCTGCCCGGCTATCTCGCGATCCCGTACGACATCCCGCGCGGCTGCGCGGCCGGATACATGCCCGAGATGAACGTCCTGTGCGCGCTCGGCGACTACAGCACCCAGAGCGACCAGCCGATCATGAAGCATGTCCGGGTGACCATCGACCCGGCCGCCTGACCGCGCGGCCCCGCCGGGCCGCGACCGCCGCCACCACGCCCTTGTCCCACCACGCCCTGTCCACCCGTCACGTCCGCCGGGAGCCCCATGCCCACCCCGCAGCCCGTCGTCGCACCGCCCTCCAGGGCCGCCGTGTTCCTGGTGGCCACGGTGAACCCCGGCGGGGAGACCGCCGTACGCGAGACGCTCGCCGATCTGGCGGGTCTGACGCGGTCCGTGGCCTTCCGTGCCCCGGACGACCGGCTCAGCTGCGTCGTCGGCATCGGCTCGGCGGGATGGGACCGGCTCGTCGGTGGACCCCGCCCCCGCGAACTGCACCCCTTCCCGCCGCTCACCGGCCCCCGGCACCGGGCCCCCGCCACCCCCGGCGACCTCCTCTTCCACCTGCGCGCCCGGCGCATGGACCTCTGCTTCGAACTCGCCCGGCTCCTCGTCGACGTCCTCGGGCCCGCCGTGACCGTCGTCGACGAGACCCATGGCTTCACGTACTTCGACGAGCGCGACCTCCTCGGCTTCGTCGACGGCAGCGAGAACCCCGAGGGCGAGGCGGCGGCCGAGGCCGTCCTCGTCACCGCCGCCGAGGACGATCCGCCCTTCCACGGCGGCAGTTACGTCGTCGTCCAGAAGTACGTCCACGACATGACGGCCTGGCAGGCGCTCACCGTCGAGCAGCAGGAGCATGTGATCGGCCGTACGAAGGACGCCAACGTCGAACTCCCCGACGACGTCAAGCCGGCCGACTCGCACGTGGCGCTCAACACGATCGTCGACGAGGACGGCACCGAGCGGCAGATCCTGCGCGAGAACATGCCCTTCGGCACCATCGGCCGCGGCGAGTTCGGCACGTACTTCATCGGCTACGCCCGGACCCCCGAGGTGACCGAGCGGATGCTGCGCAACATGTTCCTCGGCGACCCGCCCGGCCGCACCGACCGGATCCTCGACTTCTCCACGGCCGTCACCGGCGGCCTCTTCTTCGTCCCCAGTGCCGACCTCCTCGACGACCTCCCCGCACCGCCCGCCGCCGAAGCCGCCGTCCAGCGGGACGACTCCCTGCGCATCGGCAGCCTCAAAGGAGCCCGAGCGTCATGACGATCCCCGCCGCCACCGGCAACCTGCACCGCCAACTCGCCCCGATCACCCCCGCCGCCTGGGCCGAGATCGAGGAGGAGGCCGCCCGCACCTTCCGGCGGCACGTCGCCGGACGCCGGGTCGTCGACGTGCCCGAACCGGGCGGGCCCGGACTCGCCGCCGCCGGCACCGGGCACCTCGCCACCATCGACCCGCCCGCCCCCGGCGTCACCGCCCGGCTGCGCGAGGCCCGGCCTCTGGTCGAACTCCGCGTCCCGTTCACCGTGAGCCGCTCCGCCGTCGACGACGTCGAGCGCGGCTCGCACGACTCCGACTGGCAGCCGGTCAAGGACGCGGCACGCGCCATGGCGTTCGCCGAGGACCGCGCCGTCTTCGAGGGCTACGCGGCAGCGGGCATCGAAGGGCTCCGGGCCCGCTCCTCCAACCCGGAGCTGAGCCTGCCGCCCGAGCCACGCGACTACCCCGACGCGATCAGCCGCGCCCTGACCGCGCTGCGCCTGGCCGGGGTCGACGGTCCGTACGCGCTGCTGCTCGGCGCCGACGCGTACACGGCGGTCAGCGAGACCTCCGACCACGGCTATCCGATCGCGGCGCACCTCGGCCGCATCCTCGGCGGCGACCCGATCTGGGCCCCCGCGCTGACCGGTGCGTTCGTCCTCTCCACCCGGGGCGGGGACTTCGAGCTGCTGCTCGGCCAGGACCTGGCGATCGGCTACACCGGGCACGACGCCAAGGGGATCGAGCTGTACTTCCAGGAGACGCTGACGTTCCTGACGTACACCGACGAGGCGGTCGTCTTCCTGACGCGCTGATCGGCGGTCGGGGCCGCCGGCTCAGCCGAGGGAGACCACGGTCGCGCTCGTGTCCCCGTCGGGGGTGCGATAGGTCACGGTGTCCCCGGCGCGGTGCCCGAGCAGCGCCTTCCCGAGCGGGCTGTCGGCCGTGACCAGGGTCCGGTCCAACTCCTCGGCGACCTCGCCGACCTGGAGCGTCGACTCCGCACCGTCCGCGAACCGTACGGTGACGGTGCTGCCGACGCCGACCACGTCCGTGGACGGCGGCCCCGCCACCGAAGCCTCCCGGATCCGCCCCTCGATCTCCTCGATGCGCCGGTCCAGGCGCGCGACGTCCGAGGCGCGCTGCAACTCGTCGGCCTCGTCCGCCCGGTCGCCGACCGGGTCCTCGCTCCGCAGCGTCGCGGCCACCTTCGCCCGCTCGGCGCGCAGCTCGTCGAGGTCCTTCTGGAGCGCCCGCAGAGCCTCGGCGCTGATGGGTTCGGGTCCACCGGTCATGGGTCCATTACCCCACCGGCGGGGAACACCGGCAAATCGCGCATCACGCGGTTACGGTAACGAACCATGACACGGTGGTTGCCCCAGTCCGCGGTCGCCCGGCTCGCCCTCTCGGTCGTCGCCGGTGCGGCGGTCGCGGCGCTGGTCGCCGTCCTCGCCGACCCGCCGCTCGGGACGCTGGCCGGTATCGCCGCGACGGAGGCGGTGTTCGTCGTGACGGGCTGGCTCGTCCTCTGGCCGATGGACGCCGCCACCACCCGGCGCGACGCCCGACGGGAGGACTTCCGGCCGGCGGTCGACGAGCTCGTCATCGTCGCCGTCGCGCTGTGCGGGCTCGCCAGCATCGTCGTCCTGCTGCTGCGCGGCGGCACCGACACCGGCCACGCCGCCGCCGCGACCGCGCTCAGCGGGGTGTTCATGGCGTGGGCCGCGCTCCACCTGATGTACGCCACGCGGTACGCCTACCTCTACTGCGGGACGTCCGAGGGCGGGATCGACTTCAACTCCGAGGAGCCGCCCGCGTACCGCGACTTCCTCTACTTCAGCTACAACCTGGGCATGACCTACCAGGTCTCCGACACCGACGTGTCCGACCGGCGGATCCGCGCGGTGGTGCTGCGCCACTCCCTGCTGTCGTACGTCTTCGGCACCAGCATCCTCGCCACCGCCATCAACCTCGTCGTCGGCCTCGTCACGGGCTGACCCACCGGCCGACTCATGGATCGCCCGGGACCCGTTCGAGCGCGGCGGCCACATCGGTCTCCCGGGCCACGGCGGTCAGGGCGCGGGCCATGACGGAGCCCGGCTCCCGGGCGTGGACCACGAGGCCCACCGGCACGGTCCGTTCCGGTCCGACCAGCGGCACCGCGCGCATCCCGTGCGGCACGCCGAAGACATGGAGCCAGGTGTGCGGCACGACGCTGGCCCAGCGGCCCGTGCGGACATGGGAGAAGAGGGCGCCCACCGAATCGGTCTCGACCCGGGGCGAGGGCCGCACCCCGGCCTCCTCGAACACCTCGTCCAGCACCCGGCGGCCCTGCATCGCTCCGCTCAGCAGACAGAGCGGCAGCCGTGACGCCTCGGCCCAGGTCGCCGTCGCGCCCCGCGCGGTCCGATCCGCCACGCCGGTGAGCAGCACGTACCGCTCCTCGTACAGCGGGAGGGCCGAGAAGCCCTCCGGAAGCTGCCCGTCCAGATACAGCAGCCCTGCGTCGATCTCGAAGTCCCGCAGCCGGCGGAGGATCTCCTCCGACCGCAGGTCTGCCAGGACCTCGACGGTCACCAGCGGGTGCGCGGCGCAGAGGGGAGCGGTGAGCAGGGAGACGGCGCCCGACGCGTTCGGGACCGTGCCGATCCGGATCCGGCCGCTGAGGCCGGTGCGCAGCGCGCCGATCTCGTCCTTGAGCGCGTCGCGGTCGGCCAGGATCCGCTGCGCCCACACCACGATCCGCTCACCCTCGGGCGTCAGCCCCTCGTAGCTGCGGCCGCGCCGGACGAGTGGCACGTCCAGCTCCTCCTCCAGCTTCCGGACGGCCTCCGAAAGCGCGGGCTGGGAGACGTAGCAGGACTGCGCGGCCCGGGCGAAGTGACGCTCACGGGCCAGGGCGACGAGGTACTCGAGTTGACGGAACAGCACGTCACGGGTCTACCCGACCGTCCACGGCCACGCCAATCGGCCCCCGCCCGACCGGCGCCCGCCCTCATGCTCGGGGCAGGTTCCGGCGGCTGAACCGCGCCGTGACCGTCAGGCAGAGCAGGCCGCCGGCGGCGAGGCCCGCGAGCAGGGCCGAGTAGGGCGCGGCCCCGGCGGTGACGGCGAGCAGCAGCGGAGTGAGGAAGCCGCTGTAGGCCGCGCCCTGGTGGACGAAGGCCGTCGACGGCCGCGCGGCGGGCGGCGCGAGCCGTTCGACCTCCCGCAGCCCCGACGCCAGGGTCAGGCCGTAGCCGCCGCCCAGAAGGACCGCTGCGAGCACGACCAGAACGACCGAGTCCCCGTACGCGGCGCACGCGCCGACCAGGAGCCCGCCGATCACGGTCACCATCGCCACGAGCGTCGCCCGCGCGCTGTGCGCGTGGTCGAGCCGGTCGGCCAGCGGCCGCACCGCGAGGCCCACGGCGAACGTCAGCGCCGCGACAAGCCCGCTGAACACCGGTTCGTAACCGGGTACCCGGTCGGCCACCAGGGGCGGGAGGACGACGTACGCGACGGTGGAGGCGCCGAACACCGCGGGGCTCGCCGGAAGCACCACCCAGAGGAAGCGGGGGTGCGCGAGCAGGGCCCGGCCCGAGGCCGTGAACCGAGGCTCCGCAGCGGCGGTGACCGCCGTCGGCGCGGCCCCGGGAACCCGTGCGGTCGCGCCAAGGGCCAGCAGGGCCACGGCGGCGTGGACGAGACCGGGCAGCACCGTCGGCCCCGGCAGCCACTCGGCCAGCGAGCCCGCCGTGAGCGCCCCCGCGGCGAAGCCGCCGCCGGTGGCGTACGCGGCGCGGACCGCCCCGGCGTCGGGCCGGCCGGCGCCGGCGGACAGCTCCCGCAGCCACGCGGTGCCCGCCGTCAGCACAAGACCGGCCGCGAGCCCCGTGGCGATGCGGCTGACGTACACGGCCGCCTGGGACACGGCCGCCCCGGCGAGGACGACGCTGGCGGCGGCGGACAGGGCCAGCGCGGACCGCACCACGCGCCGCCGCCCGGCCCGGCGCGCGGCCGGGCCGCCGAGCAGCAGACCGGGCAGGAGCCCGAGGAGGTACGTGGTGAACATGGCGGCGACCGGGACGGCGGGCCACCGCTCCTGCGTCCGGTACACCACCGAGAGCGGGGCGAACTGGTTCGCGCCCCACCCGGCGACGAACAGCGCAGCCGCCACCGGAATCCAGCCGCGCACGGCGCGGGAAACGGGCATGGCGGAAGACGCCTTTCTGTGTCGGGGGGGTCGCAAATGAGCCTCCGACAAATTCCCCGGGCGCGTCAAAGAGGGCTTTCCGATGACGTGATAGGCGCCGCTTGTCACCGCACGTGCCTGCGACGACGGCCCCGGGCACGCCTGCCGCCGCGTGTTCCGTGCACACCCGACCACTCCGTGCTACAGTCGAGATCAGTTGCAGTTGTGGTTCCCATAAACTTCAAGTGCCTTTGGCGAATTCAATTCGCCGGGCACTTTTTGTATTTTCGGCGCTGTTTCCGGACGGGGCAATCATCACGGCGACGCCGGGATGCGCACAGTGCGCACCCCGGGTAGTGCCTCGAAGGAGATATGACATGGCTACTGGCACCGTGAAGTGGTTCAACTCGGAAAAGGGCTTCGGCTTCATCGAGCAGGAGGGTGGCGGCCCGGACGTGTTCGCCCACTACTCCAACATCGCGACCTCCGGGTTCCGTGAGCTCCAGGAGGGCCAGAAGGTGACCTTCGACGTCACCCAGGGTCAGAAGGGCCCGCAGGCGGAGAACATCCTCCCCGCCTGACGCCGAGCCTTCCGACGCAGCTGGGGTCCCCACCCACCGGGTGAGGACCCCAGCTCGTCGCGTGTTCCGGACGAGGTCATCTCTCATGAACGCTTTCGCATCGCAGGACCCCCGCACCCCCGCGCTTCCCCCGGTCGCCGCCTTCGACGAGCTGGATCTGCCCGTCGCGGTACGGGAGCTGCTCACCGAACTCGGTGTCGCCACGCCCTTCCCGATCCAGGCCGCGACGCTGCCGAACGCCCTCGCGGGACGCGACGTCCTCGGGCGCGCGCGCACCGGATCGGGCAAGACGCTCGCCTTCGGGCTGCCCCTGCTCGTGCGCACGGCGGGCCGCCGCGCCGAGTCGCGCGCGCCGCGCGCCCTGATCCTCGTCCCCACCCGTGAGCTGGCCCAGCAGGTCGCCGACGCCCTCCTGCCGTACGCCCGGGTCCTGAAGCTGCGCCTGACCACCGTCGTCGGCGGTCTCTCCATCGGCCGGCAGGCCGCCGCGCTGCGCGAGGGCGCCGAGGTCGTCGTGGCGACGCCCGGCCGTCTGAACGACCTCGTCGCGCGCAAGGACTGCCGCCTGGACCGGGTGGACATCACCGTCCTCGACGAGGCCGACCAGATGGCCGACCTGGGCTTCCTGGACCAGGTCACGGAGATCCTCGACCTGGTGCGCCCCGACGGCCAGCGCATGCTGTTCTCCGCCACCCTCGACTCGGACGTCGACCAGCTCGTCGAGCGCTATCTGGACGACCCCGTCAGGCTCTCGGTCGACCCGTCCGCCGCCGCCGTCGCCACGATGGAGCACCACGTCCTGCAGGTGCACGGCGCTGACAGGTTCGCCACCGCCACGGAGATCGCCGCCCGCGACGGGCGCGTGATCATGTTCCTGGCCACCAAGGCCGCCGTCGACCGCTTCACCGCTCATCTGCGCGGCAGCGGCGTCCGCGCGGAGGCGCTGCACGGCGGCAAGTCGCAGCCGCTGCGCAACCGCACCCTGGAACGGTTCAGGAGCGGCGAGATCACGGTCCTGGTGGCCACCGACGTGGCCGCGCGCGGCATCCACGTCGACCAGGTGGACCTCGTCGTCAACGTCGACCCGCCCGCCGACCCCAAGGACTACCTGCACCGCGGCGGCCGGACCGCCCGCGCCGGCGAGTCCGGCAGCGTCGTCACCCTGGTCGTGCCGGACCAGCGCAAGGACGTCGTCCGGCTCCTGGGCGACGCGGGGATCCGGGTCCGGGTGACCCAGGTCCGTTCCGGCGAGGCCGAGTTGACCCGTATCACCGGCGCCAGGAAGCCCTCCGGAGTGCCCGTCGAGGGCAGCGCGCCGAGCACCGAGGGCGCCAAGCGGGGCGGCGCCGCCTTCCGGGGGATGGGCACGGTCCCGGGCAAGCCCGGCCGCGCCAAGAACGAGTCACGGCGCGCCGCCGAGGCCCGCAAGACGGCCGAGGCCCGCCAGGCCGCCCGGATCCGCAAGGGCCGCTAGGGGCCCCAGGGCCTGTGGTGTGGCCTACCCGCATCGGTACGTGAAGCGGGTCTCGGCGGTGTGCCGGGTGGGGGAGACGACGACGAGCCGGGCCGTCGCGCGGTGTTCGCCGGGGCCGTGGAACGTCCAGAGCAGATGCAGGCGCGCCTGCGTCTGATGCCGGGCGAGCCGTTCCTCCAGCAGCCCGGACGCGGTGCCGTCGCTCCGCTCCCAGCGGTACGTGACGGTGCCGGGCCGCCCGTCGGTCTCCAGGACGGCCACGATGTCGGCGGTGCCGTCGCAGCCGGGCGGTCGTGCGGGGGCGGCGACGGTCACGCCGCGTACCGCGACCTCGGGTCCGAGCCGCTGCCAGGCCAGAAAGGCCAGGACGGCCAGCAGGACCACGGCGGGCAGGGCGTAGCGGCGCAGTGCGCGGCGGCGGCGCGGCAGGGTCTCGGGCGGAGCCGCGTGCCAGAGCTGCGCGGTGGTCGGTCCGCCGGCCAGGCGATGGCCGACCGCCGGGGTGACCCCGGGGCCGAAGCGGAGGACCTCGCCCTCCACCCGGTCCGGCGGCACGTCCTGCGCCGGCCCTTCGAACCAGTGACTGCCGAGGACCGTGGCGCTGTAGTCGTCGTTCGTGTCGCGCTCGCTCATGAGACCGTGCACCGCCTGGTGAGGATCTGTCGGGTGGAACCGCCGCTCGCGGCGGTCGGGGCCGTGGTCGCCCGGACACCCCAGTAGCAGCCGCTGCCCCGGAAGCTGTGCGTCAGCGTGATCGTGTACCGCGTCGCCCCGCTCCGCTCCACGCGCGCGGAGCCGTCGGACACCTCGCCCTTGCCGTCGGTCGTGAACCAGGAGAGGTCGAGAACCACGGGCCCTGTCCCGTCCGCCACGATCTCGAACGAGGCCTCCGCCGTGCTCGATCCCGTCTGCCGCAGCCCCGTGACGGCGACCGACTTCACGCCGACCGGACGCGTCGTGGGCGGTGTCGTCGGTGGCGTGGTGGGCGGTGTGGTCGGCGGTGTGGTCGGCGGGTCCGTGGTCGGCGGGGTGGCCGTCGGGGTGAGCGCGGGTGTGGGCACGAGCGTGGGCGTCGTCGTCGGCGGAGTGCTCGACGGGGTCGCCTCCTCGGACGCCGAAGGCGTGGCCTCGGGGGACGGCGTGCTCGTGGGCGACGCGGCCGTCGGGGGCACCGAGGCGGTCGGCACCGTGCTCGTCGTGGCGAAGGACTCCGCCGTCGAACCGCCTCCGTCGTCACCGGCCCGGGCGGCGACGGCCGCCAGCAGGGCGAGGATCAGCGCGGTCACCCCGGCCGGGACGACGACCTCCGGCCACAGTCGGCGTCCGCGCCCCGCGGGCCGCGGCAGGGTGGTGGTGGCCAGTGCGGTCGTGCCGGTGGCCGGCTCCCCGCCGGCGGAGGGGAAGAGCAGGGGGAGGAGGGCGGCCAGCGCGGCGAGCCTGCCCCGCCCGCGCTCCTCCCAGTCCTCGCCGTAGGCGGCCGTGGCGACCGATTCGAGCTCCGCCACGAAGGCCGTCGCGTGCTCGGGGCGCTGCCCCGGGACCTTCGCAAGGCCGCGCCGGATCAGCGGGCGGAGCGGTTCCGGGACCTCGGCGTCCGGTACGGGCGCGTCGAGGTGCTGGAGCGCCAGCTCGGCGATGTTCTGTCCGGTGAACGGCTTGCGTCCGGTCAGGCACTCGAAGAACGTCGCGGTCGCCGCGTACACGTCGGCGGCCGGGGACGCGGGCTCGCCGTTCCACTGCTCGGGCGCCATGTACGCGGGGGTGCCCGCCACTCCCGGCTTGCTGCCGCGGTCCGTGGCGATGCCGAAGTCCACGAGCGTGGACGAGCCGTCGACCGCGACCAGGACGTTCTCCGGCTTGTAGTCCCGGTGCACGACCCCCGCCCGGTGCGCGGCGGCCAGGCCGAGGAGCGAGCCCTTGAGCACCACGAGAGCCGCCTCGGGGCCGGTGGCGCCTTCCCGGGCGAGCAGCGCGCGCAGGGCGATCCCGTCGACCAGCTCCATGACGATCGCCGCACCCCGCGGCGACTCCACGTACTCGTAGAGCCGGACCACGTGCGGTGTGTCCAGTGCGGCGAGCAGCCGTGCCTCCGCCCGGAACCCCCGGACGAACGTGGCGTCCGTGCGCAGGCGTTCGCCGAGGTACTTGACGGCGACCGGTACACCGGTCGTGTCGTGGACGGCGAGCACCACCCGCCCGCTGGCGCCCGCGCCCAGCTCCCGGGACTCCGTGTACCCGGGCACCACCCATGCGTTCATTCCGCCCCCAGCCCCCAGTCCTCCTCTACGAGGACAGATTCCGGCCACGACCGGTTCCCGGCAAGAGCGCGCGCGGAGTGCGGGCGTGCGGTGCGGGCGGCGCGTGGACGCGTCGGCGATCCTACGGCCCCTTCGCGGGCGGCCCGTCAGACGGTGACGACCTCGACGCCCGCGTCGGTCAGCCGCCGCACCGCGTCGCCGGGCATGCCTGCGTCGGTGACGAGGACGTCGACGCGTTCGAGCCCGCAGATCCGGGCGAAGGCGCGCCGCCCCATCTTCGAGGAGTCGCCGGCCACGACGACCCGGCTCGCGCGCTCCGCGAACAGCCTGCTGATGCCGGCCTCGTCCTCGTGGTGGGCCATGATCCCGAGCTCCGGGTCGATGCCGTCGATGCCGAGGACCACGACGTCGAGGACCACCTCGTTGAGGACCCCGGCGGCCAGCGGTCCGACCAGTTCGTACGTCTGCGGACGGGCCACACCGCCCGACACGACGATCTTGATCTGCGGGCGGACGGCCAGTTCGCCGGCGATGTTGAGGGCGTTGGTGACCACGGTGAGCGCGGGCGCGGGCGGCGTGCCGGGGGACTCGGACCGTCCGCCGCCGAAGCGCAGGGCGAGCGCCCGGGCGACCTCGGTGGTGGTCGTCCCGCCGTTGAGGCCCACCACCTCGCCCTCGTGGACCAGTTCGGCGACGGCCGCGGCGATGCGCTGCTTCTCCGAGGCGTGCCGGGAGGACTTGTAGCGCAGCGGCAGCTCGTAGGAGACCCCGTGCGGGACGGCGCCGCCGCGGGTGCGGACCAGGAGCCGCTGCTCGGCGAGTTCGTCCAGGTCGCGGCGGATCGTGGCGGGGGAGACGTCGAGCGTCCCGGCGGCCTCCTCGACCTCCAGCCTGCCGGTCGCGGCGAGCAGTTCCAGGAGCGTGTTCCACCGCTCGTGCTTCGACATGATCGCGATCTTAGCGCCGCGCGGCGGTCGTGGGCCCTGGACCGTACGCCCCGGCTGATGGATACTACGCACCGTAGCTGTTGCTCGAAGATGCTCGAAAATAATCTGTTACGAGCAAGACTGAGCATCCTGTGTCTGTGAAGGAGTCGCACGTGCCCATCCCGGGACCCTCCCGCACCGCCGCCGAAATCGCCTCGCAACCGGCCTCCTGGCGCCGGGCCGCCGAGACCCTGCCCCAGCACCGCGCGGCGCTTCCGGTGCGCGGCGAGCGCGTCGCCGTCGTCGGCTGCGGCACCTCCTGGTTCATCGCCCAGGCCTACGCCCAGCTGCGGGAGAACGGCGGACACGGCGAGACCGACGCCTTCGCCGCCTCCGAATTCCCGCTCGGCCGCCGCTACGACCGGGTCCTCGCGATCACCCGCTCGGGCACCACGACCGAGGTGCTCGACCTGCTCCGCCGCGTCCAGGGCACCGTGGCCACCGGCGCCCTCACCGCCGACCCCGCGACCCCGGTCATGACGGCCGCCGACGCCGTCGCCATCCTCGACTTCGCCGACGAGGAGTCGGTGGTGCAGACCCGCTTCGCCACCACCGCCCTCGCCCTGCTCCGCGCCCACCTGGAGGCCGAGGACGCCCTCCCGGAGGGGGTCCGTACCGTCGAGCGGGCCGCCAAGGACGCCGAGCGGGCCGTCGCCGAGCCCCTCGGCGCCGAGGTCACCGGCGCGGAGCAGTACACCTTCCTCGGCACCGGCTGGACCTACGGTCTCGCCCTCGAAGCCGGCCTGAAGATGCGGGAGGCGGCCGGCGCCTGGACCGAGGGCTACCCGGCCATGGAGTACCGCCACGGCCCCATCAGCATCACCGCGCCCGGCCGCGTCGCCTGGTCCTTCGGCCCCGTCCCCGCGGGCCTCGCCGACGACGTCGCCCGGGTCGGCGGCACCCTCGTCGCCGACTCCGGCGACACCGAGGCGGAGCTCGACCCGATGGCCGACCTGATCCGCGTCCAGCGGCTCGCCGTGCTGCTCGCCGAGGCCCAGGGCCAGGACCCCGACCGGCCCCGGAACCTCACCCGGTCCGTCGTGCTCGCCCCTGCCGGGACGGAGGAGAGCTGATGCCCCTCACCCCCACCGGCGAGATCGTCCTCGGCGCCCGCGAACGCACCGCGGGCGCGGGGGCGTTCAACGTCATCCAGATCGAGCACGCGCAGGCCATCGTCGCAGGCGCGGAGGCCGCCGGGCTGCCCGTCGTCCTCCAGATCAGCGAGAACACCGTCCGCTACCACGGCTCCCTGGAGCCGATCGGACTCGCCACCCTCGCCATCGCCCGTCGCGCAGCCGTCCCCGTCGCCGTCCACCTCGATCACGCCGAGTCGCCCGAACTCGTCCACGAGGCCGTCGGCCTGGGCTTCCCCTCCGTCATGTTCGACGCCTCGACCCTCCCGTACGAGGAGAACGTCGCCGCCACCCGCGCCATGACGGAGCACTGCCACCGCCACGACGTCTGGCTGGAGGCCGAACTGGGGGAGGTGGGCGGCAAGGACGGCGCCCACGCGCCGGGCGTGCGCACCGACCCGGACGAGGCGCGCGCGTTCGCCGCCGCCACCGGCGTCGACGCCCTCGCCGTCGCCGTCGGCAGCTCCCACGCCATGCTCACCCGGGACGCCGTCCTCGACCTCGAACTCATCACCAGGCTCCGCGAGGCCGTCGACGTGCCCCTGGTCCTGCACGGCTCCTCCGGCGTCCCGGACGACGTGCTCGGCCAAGCGGTCCGGGCCGGCATGACGAAGGTGAACGTCGCCACCCACCTCAACAAGGCGTTCACCGGCGCCGTCCGGACCCACCTGGGCGAGAACGCCTCGACCGTCGACCCGCGCCGCTACCTCGGTCCGGCGCGCACGGCCGTCGCCGAGGCGGTCACCCACCTTCTTCAGGTGCTGGCGGCTGAGGCTCCGCTGGTTCGCACGTGACGCGGTCGCGCGGGGTGTAGTGCGTACGGAAGGTCTCCCGGCCGACCTCCGCCCCGCCGTCGCGGAAGACCCGGTCCACGGTGATGTCGAAGCCCTCCAGGGGGTCCTGCGGTTCGCACTTCGGGCCGGTGCCGGTCCGCTCGGCGGGCTCCGTGAGATTGGTGCGGGGGCCTTCCACGGCCTCGACCGCGTCGTACTTCTTCGTGCCGAGGAAACTGACCGTCACGGAGGAGTCCGTCGCGGTCGCCTTGATGTAGATCCAGGCGTCCGAGTTGTTGCGGAACTTCAGGTCGAGGGTGCCCCAGGCCACGGTCGCCTCCCGGCCCGGCGGGTACCGCTCGATGTAGAACGAGTGCGCGCCGTACTCGACCGGCTTGACCCCGGCGAAGAAGATGGCGTTGAAGACCGTCGTCGCGACGGCCGACACCCCGCCGCCCGGCGCCGAGTGGTACTGGCCGTCCAGGATCATCGTGCCGTCCACGAAACCGTTGGCCTTGGTGCGTTCTCCGACGGTCCGGTTGAAGCTCCACACCTCGCCGGGCTTCACCAGCGAGCCGTTGATCAGCTCGACCGCCCGGCCGATGTTGATCGTCCGGTAGGGCGCGGTGGGGAAGTTGACCGTGAAGCTCGACATCTGCTCCTTGATGCCCATCCGGGCCACCGACTCCCGGGTCAACACCGGCTGGATCAGCTCGGTGGCCACCGGTCCGGTCCGCGCGGCCTCACCGCGCTTCGGGAGCAGCGGCATCACCGCGTCGCCCAGGGCCTCCGCGGTCACCTCGTGGCCCGGCCTGCCGTCCGAGAGGACCACCACCCGGCCGTTCTCCACGCCGAGCCGTGCCTCCACCGGGCCGGTCGCGACCGCGTCGAGCGGGCGCGCCACCGCCGGGTCGCGGAGCAGCCCCTTCTCGTCGAGCGTCGGCACCAGCCGACCGTCGTCGTCGGCCTTCACCGTGAGATGCGCGCCCAGCGTGGTCGGCGTGATCCGGAGGCGCTCGCCGTCCACGGTCAGGGTGACCGGACCCGACATCGCGGGTGTCCCGAAGGTGTTGAGGAAGCCGGCCGTCTCGGCCTCGCCGACCTCGGGCGGGGACACGGCGGTCGGCAGCGGAACCGGATGCGGGGCCTCGGGCTCGGGGTAGTTGGAGCGCAGGGTGTCCACGGATCCGTCGACGTCCATCTTCTGGCCGTCCCTCGGCTGCACGGTCACCGCCTGACCGTTCTTGAAGGAGACGGCTCCCTCCACGGTCGTACGGTCATAGGTGCGGGCGGTCTCGACCATCGCCGCCCGCGCCTTGGTCTCGTCGAAGCGGACGACGGGCTCGACGTTCCGCTCGTCCGAGGAGAACAGCCGCCCGATCACCGTCACCGGATCGCGCGCCGGGTCGGCGGCCCTGTCGACGGTCTTCGCCACGTCGACGCTCAGCCCGGCCGTCGCGGGGACGACCGTTCCGGTGCTCCCGCCGATCCGCACCGGTATCGGCGCGGTCCAGGACGCGGGGGCCGCCGACGTCAGCTTCGCGCGCGCCTCCTCGCGGCTCATGCCGCCGATGTCCACCCCGTCGACCCGTGTGCCCTCGGATATCTCGTCCCCGGTCGCGATGAGCCCCGCCGCGTACAGTCCGCCGGCGGCCAGCAGTGCCACTCCGGCCGCCGTCACCGCGAGCCGGACGCGCCGTCCACGGGCGGACAGCGGCGTGGGGTCGTCCTCAGGACTGGAGCCGCGCACAGAGCCTCCCGGTGTGGGGGTACCGGCGATCTTCCCAGGACGTTACGCCAGGTGGGGGTACCGCGCACGCCGTGCGGCTCTGGCCTGCGCTGATGCCCGCCCCGCAGGAGCGGGCCGCTCCTCGTACGATGCGGCTGCCGAGATGCATCGGGTCCCCGGAGCCCGGAGAATGGGCACGGACAGGGTCCGTTTCCGCTACCGGGCGCCTACCTGGCAAGGGGGCGGTCGACGATGCCGCAGGCACAGGAGAACCGGTCGTTCGCGGCCGGAACGCTGAGACGCTGGGTCATCGTCTATCTGATCGCCGTCGCCGTGCTCACGGCCCTGTACCTCACGATCCCTTCCCGGCACACCCTCCTCTGGGCACTCATCGGTCTGAGCGGTGTCGCCGCGATCCTCTTCGGTGTCCATCTCCACAAGCCCGCGAGACGCTGGCCCTGGCTCGTGCTCGCGGGTGCCAACTTCACCTTCGTCGGCGGTGACACCGCGTACAACCTCCTGGAGAACCTCTTCCACCAGACCAACCCCTTCCCCTCGGTGGCCGACGCCCTGTACCTGGCGACGTACCCCCTCTTCGCCATCGGGCTCTTCGGGTTCATCCGCTACCGCGCCGCCTCGCGCGACCTCGCCGTGGCGCTCGACGCCCTCATCCTCACCTCCGGACTCGCCCTGCTCTCCTGGGTGAACCTGATCACCCCGCTCGCCAAGTCGCCCGACATGACGTGGATCGAGAAGGCCATCTCGATCGCCTATCCGCTCGGGGACGTCCTGATGCTCGCGATGCTCGCCCGACTCCTGGTCCCCGGCGGACTCAAGTCCCGTGCCGTGCAACTGCTCACCATCGGAACCTGCGGCATCCTCGCCTCCGACGTCATCTACGGCACGCTCCAACTGCGCGGCACCTGGCAGGTGGGCACCGGCTGGGACATCGGCTGGGTCCTCTTCTTCACCGCCTGGGGCCTCGCGGCCCTCCACCCCTCCATGACCGGACTGACCGAACGCGCCCCCGAGCCGCCGTCCGTCATCGCCGAACGGCGCCTCGCGCTGCTCGCGGCCGCCTCGCTCGTCGCCCCCGTGCTGCTGCTCTACCAGTCCCTGCGCGACGACCGCGAACAGGACATCGCCGTCATCGCGGTCTTCTCCGCGATCATGTTCCTGCTCGTCCTCACCCGGCTGTGGAGCATGATGGCCGAACACCGCCACGCCGAGGAACGCGAGCGCAGCCTGCGCGTGGCCGCCGCCTCACTGGTGGCCGCGCTGAGCCCGCGCGAGGTCGCGAGCGCCGTCGAGGTGTCCACCGCGACACTCGTCGGACCGGGCACCCCGCACAAGACGATGCTCCTGGCGCGGGACCGCCGACGGCTCCTCAACGCCGTCCCCACCGGCCACCTGCCCTGGAACTTCCGGGGCACCCGGCTCACCGGCCCGGACAGCGCCCCCTGGTCCGAACTCCTCGCCGACGGCGGGAAGCTCGTCGCCACCGACGACCTCGACCCCTCCGTCGCGCGCGCCCTCGGCCCGCTCTCGCACGCCCTGCTCTGCCCGCTCGCCCTCCAGGCACCCGCCGCGGGGGAGTCCCTGCTCGGCGTCCTGCTGCTCGCCGCGCCCGAGAAGAAGCTCCGCGCGATCGCGGGACCCGCCCAGTCCCTGGCCTCCCAGGCAGCCCTGGCCCTGGAACGGTTCGGGCTCAGCGAGGAGGTCAACCGCCGCACCAGCGAGGCGTACTTCCGCACCCTCGTGCACAACACCTCCGACGTCATCCTGATCATCGACGACGACGACACCGTGCGGTACGCCAGCCCCTCGGCCGAGTCCATGTTCGGCCACGCGCTGCTGCCCGGCACCCCCCTCACCGAACTGCTCGCGCCCGGCGACGCCGCCGGTGCGCTGCGGATCCTGGCGGGCGTCCGGCGCCGCGGCGACGGAGACGCCAGGGACGACTGGAAACTGCGCCGGGGCGAGGCCACCGACCTGCACGTCGAGGTCCGGTGCAGCAACCTCCGTGACGAACAGACCGTCCACGGCCTCGTCCTCACCCTGCGGGACGTCACCGAGCAGCGGAAACTGGAGCGCGAGCTGACCCACCGCGCGTTCCACGACTCCCTCACCGGCCTGCCCAACCGCGTCCTGCTCCTCGAACGGATCGAGCGGGCCCTCCTGCGCGGCCGCCGCGAATCCACCCTGACCTGCATGCTCTTCGTCGACCTCGACGACTTCAAGGTCGTCAACGACACCATGGGGCACTCCGTCGGCGACGAACTCCTCGTCGCCGTCGCCCGCAGGCTGACCTCCGTCCTGCGGCTCAGCGACACCGCGGCCCGGCTCGGCGGCGACGAGTTCGCCGTCCTCATCGAGGGGGCCAAGGAGCCCGGGGACGCCGAGGCGCTCGCGGCCCAGATCGTGCACACCCTCAGCCAGCCCTTCCACCTGACCGACGGCGCGGTCTCCGTCTCTACCAGCGTCGGGGTCGCCACCGTCCTCGACAGCGCCCACGCCGAGGAGCTCCTCGGCCACGCCGACCTCGCGCTCTACGCGGCCAAGGCGGCCGGCAAGAAACGCTGGCGGCGGTTCCGGCCCGAGCTCCACTCGCGCCTGGTCGCCCGGCACGAACTCCAGGAGAGCATGGACACGGCCATCGCCGACCACGCCTTCGCCCTGCGCTACCAGCCGATCATGGAGGTGACCGGCGGGGCGGTCGCCGGCTTCGAGGCGCTGATCCGCTGGCCGCACGGGCGCCGGGGCATGGTCCCGCCCGACCAGTTCATCACCCTGGCCGAGGAGAGCGGCCACATCATGCCGCTCGGCGCCTGGGTCCTGGAACACGCGGCTCTCGACGTCGCCCGCTGGCAGCGCGCCCGGCCGGGTCCTGAGCCGCCGATGCGCGCCAACGTCAACGTCTCCGCGCGGCAGTTCCGCGATCCCGGTCTCCTCGACGACGTGCGCCGCACCCTGAACTCCTCCGGGCTCGCGCCCGGTTCCCTCGTCCTGGAACTCACCGAGACCGTCCTGATGCGCAGGGACGAGCAGATCCGCACCACCATGCGGGCCCTGCGGGACATGGGCGTCTCTCTCGCCATCGACGACTTCGGCACCGGGTTCTCCTCGCTCAGCTATCTGCGGGAGTTCCCGATCGACGTCCTCAAGGTCGACAAGTCGTTCATCGACGACATCACCACCGACCGGCAGCAGATGGCGCTGGTCGAGGGCATCGTCAGGATCGCCGACATCCTCGGACTCGACGTCGTCGCCGAGGGCATCGAGCACGAGGAACAGCGCGAACTCCTCGCCGCCATGGGCTGCCGGTACGGCCAGGGCTTCCTGTTCGCCCGGCCGATGACCGCCCATCAGGCCGAGTCGTTCCTGCGCCGCACCTCGTCGGCCGCAGCCTCCGCACCGGCCGGCCGGCACACCCCGGGCCCGGTCACGCTCGGACCGGTGGGGCCCGGGGGGCCGGTGGGGCCGGTGGCGCCGCCGTCGCCGAAGGACCTCGCCGCGCCGGGCACCACGCCGGCGCGGCCGACGACACCGGCGGCGGTGGCCGCGCGCCGGGGCCGGGGCCCCGCCCGGCGCGACCCCCGATGGCTGGACCTGGCGCGCCTGAAGCGGACCAGCCCGATGTGCGACGCCGTCATCGACGAGATCGACGGCCGCAGGCTCCGCGTCGACGACCAGTGGCTCGTCGACTTCGCCTCCTGCAACTACCTCGGCTTCGATCTCGACCCGGAGATCATGGCGGCGATCGACCCCCAGGTCAGAAGCTGGGGAACCCACCCCAGCTGGTCCCGGCTCATCGGCAGCCCCCGGCTCTACCCGACGATCGAGGAGCGGCTGACCGAACTGCTCGGCGCGCCGGACACCCTGCTGCTGCCGACCATCACCCTCATCCACCAGTCGGTCGTCCCGCTGCTCGCGGGCACCGGACACGTCTTCGTCGAGGCCCAGGCCCATCGGACGGTGTACGACGCGTGTGTGGTGGCCCGGGCCCAGGGCGCCACCCTGCAGCGCTTCCACGCCGACAGCCCGTCGGAGCTGGAGACGCAACTGCGGTCCCTGCCCGGCGACACCGGCCGACTCGTCTGCATGGACGGCGTCAACAGCATGACCGGCAACTTCCCCGACCTGCGCGAGATCGCCCGGATCTGCCGCGAGAACGGCGCCCTGCTGTACGTCGACGACGCGCACGGTTTCGGCGTGATCGGTCAGCGGGAACCCGGCGAGACCTCCCCCTGGGGCGCGCGCGGCAACAGCATCGTCCGCCACCTCGGCGAGAGTTACGAGGGCCTGGTGCTGGTCGGCGGCTTCTCCAAGGCGTACTCCTCGCTGCTCGCCTTCCTCGCCCTGCCGCGCAGACTGAAGGACCACCTCAAAGTGGCGGCCGCCCCCTACCTCTACTCGGGTCCCTCCCCGACGGCCTCGCTCGCCACCGCCCTCGCCGGGCTCGACGTCAACGCCGAGCGCGGCGACGCGATCCGGGCGGACCTGCACCGCAAGACCATGCGGGTCCTCGACCACGTCCGCGCCCTGGGTATCGACACCCCCAACACCGACGGCCTGCCGATCATCGAGATCCCGCTCGCCGACGCCCAGGACCTCGAAGCGGTGGCCTCGTTCCTGTGGCAGCGGGGCATCTACGTCACCCTGGCCAGCTATCCGCTCGTCCCGCGCAACCGGGTGGGATTCCGGATCCAGGTCACCGCCGCCAACACCGACGAGGAGATCGACCAGCTCAACACGGCGCTGACCGAACTCTCGCACCGCTTCGGACTGCAGCGTTCCCCGTCCCCGCGCCCCGGTGGCGTCTCCGCCGGCCGGCCGCCGGAGCCCCGATGAACCGGGCATCCCGGTGAGCCGGGCCGCGCGGATGCGGGCGCCCCGGCGCAACCGCGACGCCGACTGGAACGCCTGGCCGGTCGCCGACTACCTGGCGGAGAACTACCGGCGGCTGCACCCCTGCGACATCGGCGTCATCCACCACCACTCGGCCTTCTACCGGCGGTTCGCCCCCGCAAGCCTCGCCCGCACCCTGGAGTTCGGCGCGGGCCCCAACCTGTACCCGCTCATGCTCGCCGCAGCGGCGAGCCGGCGCATCGACGCGCTCGAACCCAGCAGGGCCAGCGTCCGCTACCTCCGCGGCCAGCTCGACCGAGGACCCGACGAGAGCTGGCAGCCCTTCTACACGCTCTGCCGCACCCTCGACCCCGCACTGCCCGCCACCGCGGCCGAGGCACTCACCCGGGTGCGGATCGTGCCCGGCGTCGCCGACGACCTCGCGCCCGGGAGCTACGACCTCGCCTCGATGAACTTCGTCGCCGAGAGCGTCACCGAGGACTTCGTCGAAGTGGCCGCCCTGTGCGGGGTCTTCGTCGGCTCGGTGCGGCCCGGCGGACACCTCGTCGCCGCCTTCATGGAACGCATGCCCAGCTACCGCATCGGCAGCGGGCCCCGCTGGCCCGCCTGCCCGGTGGACGAGGGCGCGCTCCGCTCCGTCTTCGAACCCCTCACCGACGACCTGCGCATCACACGGGTGTCCAAGGACCGCACGCTGCCCGAGTACGGCGACACGGGCGTGCTCCTCCTGACGGCCCGACGAGCGGGGACCGCGGCGGAGTTCCCGCGTTAGGAGGGGCAATGGCAGGCAACCACCGGCGTCTTCGATCCCTCACGCTCATGGCGGTGATCACGTTGATGGCTGTGGCGCTCCTGGCCACGGGATGCGCGTCCCGGACTCCCGAGGGTCTGCGTGTGGGGATCGCCTATGGCGATCGTCTGATCTGGATGTCCGACCGGGACCTCGGCGCCGCCCTCGACGATGCCGTCGAGGTGGGCGCGCAGTGGGTCCGGGCGGATCTGGCGTGGACGAACATCCAACCGGACGGGCCGGACACCTACCGGTGGGACGCGTTCGACCGGGTCGTCACGGCGGTCGAGGAACGCGGCCTGACCCTCCTGCCCGTTCTCGGCTTCACACCGGAGTGGGCGCGCCCCGCCGGCTGCGCGAGCAAGCACTGCCGGCCGGCCGACGCGAGGGACTTCGCCGCTTTCGCCGGCGCAGCGGCGACGCGCTACGCGCCGAGCGGGGTGCACACATGGGAAGTGTGGAACGAGCCGAACCTCGTCGCGTCCTGGAAACCCGCGCCCGACGCGGGCGCCTACACGGAGCTGCTGAGGGAGACCAGCCAGGCCCTGCGGAACAGCGACCCGGGGGCGTACGTCATCCTGGGTGGTCTCGCGGCGACCAGCACGAAGGACGGCGACATCTCCGAGACCGCGTTCTTGCGGGAGGTGTCGGCGCGCGGCGGCAACCATCTGGTGGAGGCCATCGGCTACCACCCGTACACGTACCCGTTCCTGGCGAGTGACGTGACGCCCTGGGGCACCCCCTGGGAGCGGATCGACGGCACGCGGGACAGTCTGAGGAGCGTGCTCGCCGCGAACGGCACTCCGGAGATGCCTGTCTGGATCACCGAGTTCGGCGCGCCGACGGACGGTCCCGGCACCTCGTCGGACGGCGCGCCGGGAACGGTCGGGCCGGACACCACGCACGTGTCCGAGGAGCGTCAGGCGCAGATCGCCGCGGACGGCGTGCGTACGGCGGCCGCGACCCCGTACGTCGCCGCACTGATCTGGTACGCCGAGCGCGATCTCGGCACCGACCGACGGGACAGCGAGAACTTCTTCGGCCTGCGCCGGGCCGACGGAAGCGCGAAACCCGCCCTTGACGCCCTGCGCGACGTGATCGCCGGGGTCAGGCGTGGGTCGGTGTGAGGGGGAGTGATCGGAAGAGGTCGAGGTAGCGGTCGGTGAGGGTGGGCCAGGCGTAGCGTTCTTCGGCGCGTTGTCGGCCGGCTGTGCCGAGGCGGTCGGCGAGGTCGCCGTCGTTCAGGACGCGTGTGCAGGCTGTGGCGAGTGCCTGGGGGTTGCCGTGGGGGACGATGAGGCCGGTGACGTTGTCGGTGATGACGTAGGGGATGCCGCCGGCGTCGGAGCCGACGACGGGGGTGGCGCATGCCATGGCTTCGACGAGGACCATGCCGAAGGACTCCGCGGCGGTGAGTGAGGGGAGTACGAGGAGCGCGGCGTTGCGCATCGCGTCGACGAGTGGGGTGCCGGTGAGTGATCCGGTGAACTCCACGCGGTCGGTGATGCCGAGGTGTTGGGCCAGTGCCGCGTGGTCGGCCGCGGCGTCGCCGCCGCCGACCAGGCGCAGTCGGGCGTCGGGGATCTCGGGTGCCAGTGCGGCGAAGGCGTGCAGGAGCACGTCGACGCCCTTCCAGGGGGAGGCTCGGTCGAGTCTGCCGACGAACACGATGGTGGGGGGTCGTGTGGAGGCCTTCGGTCCCGGGGTGAACAGTTCCACGTCGACCCCGGGCGTGATCTCCAGAGCCCCGGGACGGCCGGAAGCCAGCGAGGCGGGTGACACCGCGACCAGGGCGCGGGTGCGGGCGAACACCCGGGGCAGGGCCTTCCGCTCGTAGAAGCCGAGAAGCCGATCGCGGACTCTGTCGCCCTTGACCATGGTTCCGGCGTGGTAGGTCATGACGGCCGGCCGCCTTCCGGACACGGCGACCGCCAGATCCCCGAGGCCGGGGACGGGTGCGTGGGCGTGGACGACGTCGACACGGAGCCGGCGCAGCCAGCGGCGCAGCTGGAACGGCCACAACGGATTGACCGGCGTATTGATGTACCGGCTCGTCCAGGTGCCCAGGCGGACGACCGGCACGCCGTCCTCCACGTCCACCGAGGTGCGCCATCCGGTCGTGCTCGCCGTGATGACCGCCGCCCGCATCCCCGGATCCGCGGCGACCGCGTGCGCGACGCGGTGCGCGTACTGTTCGACACCGCCGATGTGGGGCGCGTAGTAGGGCGCGACGACGGCGACCGTGCGCGTCCGGCGGCCGGGGTCGGCGGCACGGTCGAAGACCTCGACGGTACGGTCGCACAGCTCCTCCCAGCGGGGTTCCCCCGGCGCGTCCTCGCCGCCGCGGTGGCCGATCGCGGTGGCCCGGACCGCGAGGGTCCCGGGCAGCTGAGCGGTGGAGTCCGCTACACACACGATCTCGCGTGCTCGTGAGGCGGCCTCGGCCGAGATCACCCGGAGGGCCGGCGTCCGCGAACCTCGCCGGGATCCGTCGACATGGCAGGTCAGTACAAGGGGCAGGTCGCGGCAGGCGCGAGCCGCCGCGGCGGCCAGCGGGGGGCTGGGGGCGTGGACGTCGACGAGGTCCACATGCTCCGTTGCGATGATGCGGCGCAGGTCGTGGACCCGGCGCAGAGCCGGCAGAGTGCCGGGCGCGGCCAGCCGGTAGACCGGCATGCCGTCGTCACCGACGTGGCGCCGCGGCTTCGTCCCCCGTGCCGAGGCCGCCGCCACCACCACTCGGTAACCATGGCGGGAGTTCAGGAGGCGGGCGAGATGCCACACGTGCCGCGTCACCGGACCGTCGTCGTCGGGCGGGAAGTGTGGCGCCACGATGAGAACTGAACGCGGTTTCATGGGGAGGCTCCTGATGAGGGGTCCTGCGCGACGTGATCGCCGGGCTCAGGCGTGGGTCGGTGTGAGGGGGAGTGATCGGAAGAGGTCGAGGTAGCGGTCGGTGAGGGTGGGCCAGGCGTAGCGTTCTTCGGCGCGTTGTCGGCCGGCTGTGCCGAGGCGGTCGGCGAGGTCGCCGTCGTTCAGGACGCGTGTGCAGGCTGTGGCGAGTGCCTGGGGGTTGCCGTGGGGGACGATGAGGCCGGTGACGTTGTCGGTGATGACGTAGGGGATGCCGCCGGCGTCGGAGCCGACGACGGGGGTGGCGCATGCCATGGCTTCGACGAGGACCATGCCGAAGGACTCCGCGGCGGTGAGTGAGGGGAGTACGAGGAGCGCGGCGTTGCGCATCGCGTCGACGAGTGGGGTGCCGGTGAGTGATCCGGTGAACTCCACGCGGTCGGTGATGCCGAGGTGTTGGGCCAGTGCCGCGTGGTCGGCCGCGGCGTCGCCGCCGCCGACCAGGCGCAGTCGGGCGTCGGGGATCTCGGGTGCCAGTGCGGCGAAGGCGTGCAGGAGCACGTCGACGCCCTTCCAGGGGGAGGCTCGGTCGAGTCTGCCGACGAACACGATGGTGGGGGGTCGTGTGGAGGCCTTCGGTCCCGGGGTGAACAGTTCCACGTCGACCCCGGGCGTGATCTCCAGAGCCCCGGGACGGCTGAAGGCCAGCGAGACCGGGGAACTGGCGACGAGCGCGTCGGCGCGGGCGAACACCCGGGGCAGGGCGTACCGCTCATAGGCACGTACCAGCAGATCGACGTCCTTGTGCCCTTGGAGCATCGACCCGGCGTGGTAGGTCATGACGGCCGGCCGCCGTCCGGACACGGCGACCGCCAGATCGCCGAGGCCGGGGGCCGGTGCGTGGGCGTGGACGACGTCCACGTGGAGCCGGCGCAGCCAGCGGCGCAGCTGGAACGGCCACAGGGGGTTGACCGGTGTGTTGAGATGGCGCACCCAGGTCCCCAGGCGGACGACCGGCACGCCGTCCTCCACGCCCACCGAGGTGCGCCACCCGGTCGTGCTCGCCGTGATGACCGCCGCCCGCATCCCCGGATCCGCGGCGACCGCCTGTGCCACCCGGTGCGCGTAGTGCTCGACACCGCCGCGCCGCGGCGGGAAGTTGGGCGCGACGACGGCGACCGTGCGCGCCCGGCGTCCGGGGTCGGCGGCGCGGTCGAATACCTCGACGGTACGGTCGCTCTGCCGGTCCCAGGTCAGCTCGCGGGCCACGTGCTCGCGGCCGGCGCTGCCGAGGCGCTGCGCCATGGCGTGATCGCCCAGCAGCGATCCGAGCGCCTCGGCCAGGCGCCGCTCGTCCCCGGGAGGCACGAGAAGGCCGTTGTCCCCGTCCGTGACGAGCGAGGGAATGCCGCCCACCGGGGTCGTCACCACCGGGCGCCCGCACGCCATGGCCTCGACGAGCACGCAGGGGAAACTGTCGAAGTGGGTCGGCAGTGCCAGGACGCGGGCGTCGCGGTAGGCCGAGACCAGGTCCGCGGGTTCGAGCCGGCCCCGGAAGGTCACGCGCCGGGAGAGGCCGAGACGCTGTGCGAGCGCCGCGTGGCCGGCGGCCCCCGAGCCGTCTCCGACCACGTCGAGGCGCACGTCGGGGAACGCGCCGGCCAGCCGCCCGATCGCCCGCAGCAGGTCGGGCAGCCCCTTGTAGGAGGCGGACCGCTCCAGCGAACCGACGAACACGATGCGCGGCACGTCCGGCACCGGGCTCGCGGGGAAGCGCTCCAGCACCACCCCCGGCGAGATGGTCGTGCACCTGCCCGCGAAGAGTTCGGGCAGGTCACCCGGGACGTAGTCGGAGGAGCACACGATCTCCTGGGCACGGCCGGCCGTCCGGGCCAGCACCGTCCGCTCGTAGGTCGCGCAGACCAGGTCCTGCAGCACGTGGCCCTTGCGCATCCGGCCCGTGTGGTACGTCAGTACGAACGGCAGGTCGCCGCCCGCCCGGGCCGCCGCGTCGGCGAACACGGGCACCGGCGCGTGCGCGTCGACGAGTTCGACGCCCTCCCGCTCGATCACGGTGCGCAGGAGCCTGCTCCAGTGCAGGCCCAGCGGTGTGTGGGAGATCCGCAGCGGAGCCGGCAGGCGGTACACAGGGAAGCCGTCGGGGTGGTCGTACCGTCCGCCGCGCGTTCCGCGGGGCGCGGTCGTGGCGACGACGACCCGCACGCCGTGCCGGGATCTCAGCGAGCGCGCGAGATTCCAGACGTACTGCTCCAGTCCTCCGAGGGCGGGAGGGAAGTAGGGGGAGGCGAGCAGGACGGCACGCGGTGTCATGACGGTTCCTCCTTCGGTACGGGTCACGGCGCGGCGGGTGCGCGTGACGGGGCGGTCGTGAGGACGGTCATCGGCCGACCCCCTTGCTCGGAGCAGGCCCCGGGGTGGCCGCCCGGCGGCGGGTGAACAGCGCGAGGCAGGCGTAGACGCCGGAAGCGAGGTTCCCCACCAGCCAGGCGAAGCCGATCCACAACAGGCCCTTCGGCGCCCATGCGACGGCGAGACCGACGCTCACCACCGTGAGGACCACGCCGCTCGCGACGAGGTGCCGGAGGCGGCCGGCCAGCTTGAGCCCGAAGCTGGCCCACGTCCGCAGGGCGACCGCGAGGGCGCCCAGCGTCAGCACGATCAGTGGGCCCCGCGCGTGGTCCACGTACGAGCCGCCGAACAGCCGCAGGACCAGGCCGGCGGCGACGACGAGGACGACCGAGGCGGGGACCTGCACGGCGGCGAGGAGCGCGGCCGAACGCCTGAGCATCTCCTTGAACCGCGTCTCGTCGAAGGAGACCTCGGCCAGCAGCGCCTCTCCCACGTTGTCGGACAGGGTGTTCAGCAGGTTCGCGATCTGGAAGGCGACGAAGTAGTAGCCCGCTGCGGCGGGGCCGAGCCAGTGCAGCGCGATCAGCGGCGTCACCAGGATCGGCACCAGGGTCAGCGCGCTGAACACATAGCTCGCGGCCGAGAAGCCCGCCTGCGGGCGCAGGGAGACGCTGCTCAGCCGGACGTCGAAGCGGAAGCCGGCGCCGCGCCACAGGAAGAAGAAGGAGGCCAGCACCGCCACGGCGCAGGCGCCACCGGAGGCGGTGACGATTCCGTACGATCCGGCGCCCACGAGGAACAGCGGCAGGACGATCTTCGTGATTCCCTGGATCCCTCCGTCGACGACCAGGTTGTACTGCGGTTTGCGGACCCCGATGAAGACGGAGTCGGTCAGCTGTTTCAGGGCGGAGAGGACGCAGAACGCCACGAACGCGGCCGAGAGCAGCAGGTCGGCCCGGACGAAGAGCAGGTCGCGGCCGTACCAGCGCAGCCCGAAGAGGTAGGCCGCTCCCAGGACGCAAGCGGCGCCCGCCACGAGGAGGACCGACTTGGTGATCTGCGCGTTGCGGGTCCCCGGGGGCGCGAGGAAGCGGATGAGCGTGCTGTTGAGCCCGAAGAGGCTGAAGAAGGCGATCAGTTCGATGGCCGAGATCAGGGTGGTGGCCAGCCCCACCTGCTCGGGCGGGTAGAGGCGCGCGACGATGATCCAGAAGACGAAGCCGAGGCCGGCCATCGCCAGCGACGCGGCCATGAGGAAGAACGAGCTGCGCGTCAGCTGGTCCTGACCCCGTGTGCCCTTGCCGCCTCCGCCGGCGGGTCGGGCGGGGCGTCCCGAGTACGGCTGTGCCCGCGCCGTCATCGGTAGATCTCCGCCCCGTCGCTGCTGTAGATCTTGTTCTTCGTCCCGTCCAGGAGCCCGGTGGGATACGTGTAGGTCACCAGGTCGCCGCCGTGAAAGATGGTGGCTTCGCCGTCGCGGACCACCGTGGTGCCCAGGAGCACGGGGGAGTCCTCGCGGATGAGCAGGGGGTGGATGTCGTTCCTCGCCGTGGTGGGGACGAGCACGCCCCCGTGGCTCAGGTTGTAGCGGTCGCTCAGGTTCTCCGACTGGACGTCCCCGAGCTGCCGGGGCGGGGTGTGGGCGGTCAGCCAGGCCATCGCCGCTCGCTCCTCGGCGTGGGGGTAGTAGACGTCGTAGTACGTGCCCGCGTTGTCGAGGTGCAGCTGCGGCGGATTCCCGCCGAAGATCCGGGGCAGCACGCCGGTCAGGTCGAAGAAGAGCAGGAGGACCACGGAGCAGGCGAGCGCCTCGGTCCACCGCCGTCCCACCCATCGGCACGCCCACACCACGCCGGCCGCGATGAAGGGCGCGAAGACGAACAGGCCCTGCTGGAAGGCGCGCAGGACGCCGTACTCGACGGAGAGCTGCGGCAGGACGGTGAGCAGCCCGAGGACGGCGACGGTGCCGACGGTCAGCGTCACCTGGTCACGGGTGGGGCGGAACTCCCTGCGCCGTCCCCAGAGGACGGTGACCAGGCCGACCAGCAGGAACACCTGCCACAGCCATGCGGCCGCGTGCCGCAGGGACTCGCCGACCGCCGACACGTCGACGCCCCGGTCCTCCACGGCCTGCCCGAGCGAGGTGAGGGGGAGGCGGGGCTCCGGCGCGGCCTCGACCGCCCCGGCGGGGTCCACCGCCCACGGCACGTACACCCCGTCCGCCCGTTCGGCGGCCGTGTCGCGCAGGGTGATGGTCTGGAAGTCGCGCAGCCGCTCCTCGGGGCTGCTCTTCGCCCCGCCGAACAGGCTGTACGAGACGTCGGACGACCAGGCCGTGGGCTGCTTGCCGCCCGTGACCTCCTGCACGGTGCTGACGACGGTGGACCGGAGCTGCCCGTCCGTGTGCGTCAGCGGGCCGGTCCACACGAGCGCCGCGGCCACGGCGGAGACGACGACCCACCAGGTGACGAAGGCCGGCTGCGCGGCGGCCGCAGGGCGCGCACGCCGGGTGCGCGAGAGCAGCCGCCAGCAGAGGTCCGCGCAGAGCGCCAGCGCGAGGGCCGCGAGGAAGACGTACGCCGTGGAGTAGTGCGCCAGGACGATCCCGGCGGCCAGCAGGACGAAGGTGATCCGACGGCGGCGCAGCGCGCGGCCCTTGTCGGTCAGCACGACCATGGCACAGCCGAGGAAGAGGAACGCGACCTCCTGACGGGTCAGGAACATCATGTCCGTGAAGAACGTCGGAAAGCTCATGAACAGGACGGCCGAAAGGACCGCCACGAACGGGGGCGCCACGTTGCGCACCGACCGGTGGACGAGCACCGGCGCGAGGGCGAAGAGGAGCGGCAGAACGGCCTTGAAGACATACGGGCCGGGAATGTCGGTCAGCCGGACCCACGATGTCGGCAGCAGGGTGATGCTCAGGCACGCGTTGTACGGGTCGACGAACGCGGCCATGTCCCAGTGGCTCTGGGCCTCCGTCAGCCCGAAGGCCTCGTACTCGCGCTGGATGTCGTGGCCGGTGATGTACCAGCCGCGCAGCGAGCTGAGCAGGAGCAGTCCGGCGGCGGCGAAGAAGAGGCCGACCCCCACGACGGCCGAGGAGTAGCGCCGGTACCTGGTCATCAGGAGCGCCAGGAGAACCCCGATGGTGACCAGCGCGGCGATGCTGACGCCGGAGCCCAGCCGGTTGTTCAGCCGTATCGGCCCCGCGACGGAGAGCGTGAGCGCGAGCGCGCCCAGGACCGTCACTGTGGCGAGGCCAGCCGGCAGGCCCTCCGCGCGGATCCGCTGCCACCAGGCGGGAGCGGCCGGGTCCTTGTCCGGAGGGTCCGCCGAGGCCGCGACGGCCGCGACGGCCAGCACCGAGGCGATGGCGAGCGCGGGGCGGCTCAGGGGCCCGTCCACCCCGACGAGCGGAAGCGCCGAGTTGACCGTCAGCGCCACGACGAGGGAGGTGAGGAGGGCCAGACCGCCGGCCAGCAGCACGCGACCGTCCCGCGTCGACACGATGCGGGAGGCGGGCCCGTACCACACCACGGTCGGCGCGCCCAGGAGGAGCCACACACCGGCCAGGGTCGGCAGCGGGGCGAGAACGGCGGGCAGGAGTTCGACGACGACGGCCAAGGCGCTCGCCGCGAGGACGACCCGGCGGGCGGCGACGCGTCGGCCGATCCGGCCGGCCACCCCCTCCGCCGGCGCTTCGGCTGTCGCGAGGGCCCTTCGGGTCCGGTTCTCGGTCATCGCCGCACCTGCTCGGGAAGGTCGCGGTTGGACAGGTAACCGACCCCGGGGCGGCCCGAGATGTGGGCGAGCACCCGCTCCAGGCGGTGCCAGTCGCGGTGCGCGTCCACCTCCCAGCTGTGGCCCCAGAGGTGGAACACGCCACCTCGTTCGAGGCAGAGGTCGAACCACCGGAGAGCGAGCTCGTCCCACCGGAGGAACAGCCCGGCGGCCGTCCACGGCCGCAGCCGCGCCAGCCGGAGGGCGACCGGTCCGTCGACGCGGTGGGCGTAGGCATGGACCGTCGTGGGCAGTTCCAGGGGCGGACCCGCGGCGAGCGAGTTGCGGCGCACGGTGCGCGCGCGCCGGAAGCCCATCGCGCGGGCGGAGGCGACGTGGGCGGAGGTGTATTCGCCGCGCGGATAGCAGAAGCTGGTGACCGCCGTGCCCACCGTCCCCTCCAGCTCCTCCTTGCCGGCCCGCATCTCGTCTGCGGCCGCGCTGTCCGTCAGCATCGGCAGCCGCCGGTGCGTCAGCGTGTGCCCGCCGATCTCGAACCGCTCGGCCAGCTCGCGGACCCCGGCCGGGGAAAGACGGTCCCGGGCGGCGATCTCGACGTTGTGCGGGGCGATGTAGAACGTGCCGGCGAGGCCGTACCGGTCGAGCAGCCCGCCGAGGCGGTCGTCGAGGCGGTGGCCGTCGTCCCAGCTGGTCGTCACCACGGCACGGGAGTGCACGCGGGTCCCTTCGGTCATGGCGTGCTCCCCGGTGCCGGGGCGCCCTCGGCGGGCAGCCGGTAGTGCAGACTCTGACCGCTGTCCAGCAGCGCGACCCGCACGATGACGGACCCGTCCTGGAGCGGCAGCCGGGAGACGGCCGACGCGGGAGCGTCGGGGCCCGGCGTGAGGGCTGTCGTGGTCGACGCGGTGGTGCTGCCGTCGGAGGCTTCGACCGAGACCCGCAGCCGGTGCGTTCGCTCACCGGGCCCGTGGTCGTCCACCGAGACCGGGACGAGCACCGAGTCTCCCCGCACGACCGGGTCGCTGGTGAAGTACAGCTCGGTGTACGCGGCCGGAACCGGGGAGAAGGACTGCTTCAGTTCCTCGCGGATCGCGGGCGTGGCCAACGCGACCGTGACGGCCACCACGACCGCGAGGAGGACGAGGACCGTCTTGCGCAGCCGGGGCGACCCGTGCCGCGGGCGCGGGCGGGGGCGCAGCCGGCGCACCGAGCGTCGGCAGACTTCCGACGCCTCGGTCCATGCGAGCTTGGCAACCGACGGACTGCTCATCGCAGGTCACTCCGTGGGAACACCCGTAGCGGGCGCTCGGACGCTTGGAGACGCTTTCGGCGCACACGCGCGAACACACAGCCCCGAGCACGCAAGGCGCATACGACCTCCCGTTCGGGGTGTCCCCCCGGAACGGACGGTCTCCGGTGTAAGATGACTTCGTCTATTTACGCCGTATACGTCCATACTCTTCCCTCTCCCGGTCGGAGTCAAGACGGAGGAACGTCCATGGCACAGGACTCGGCAACAGGCCCCGCCCGCCGGGCGGGCGACCACGGGCGCCGCGGCCGGCTCAGCCGGGAGGTCGTGCTGGCGGCGGCCCTGGAACTCGTCGACAGGGAGGGCCTGTCCGCACTGAGCATGCGTCGGCTCGGCGCCGAACTCGGCGTGGAGGCCATGGCCCTGTACCGCTACGCCAACGGCAAGGACGCGCTCCTTGACGGGCTGGTCGAGGCCCTCCACCTGGAGTTGGAGCTTCAACTCGACGAGGGGCGGGCCGCCCCGGACGCCGACTGGCGAGCCGGACTGCACCGGATCGCGGTGCACACGTACGAGGTGTGCCTCGGGCACCCCCATGTGGTGCCCCTGCTGGCCACCCGGATGCTGGCGGTGCCTCTGGCGCAACGGCCGCTCGCGGTGCTCAGGAGTCACGAGCGCATCCTCGCCCTGCTCGGGACGGCGGAACTCGGCCCGGCCCGGACCGCGGCCGCCTTCCGTGCCGTCACGGCCTGGATCCTCGGGTACGTGTCCGTGGAGCTGGGGCCCATGGTGGACAACCCCGCGGAAACCGATCCCTCGTTCCGGCTCGGCCTGCACCGCATGCCGGCCCAGGAACTCCCCACCCTGCGGGGGATCACCCCCGTACTCGCCGAGCGGGGCGGTCGCGCGGGTCTCGTCGCGGGCCTGGACGCCCTGCTCGACCGCTTCACGGCGGAGGAGGCGTAGCGGGACCTCACGGCCGAGGAGGTCGGGACCTCACGGCCGAGGAGGTGCGGCGGGACCCGCGTTCACGCGGTGCCGCGGTCGCCGAGCGCCCCGGACGGCCGCGTCGGGCCTCCCGGCGGGCAGGGCGGCGGTGGACGTGCCCTGGCGGCGGAACCGGTGCACGAAGAGCTGGCAGAGGTTCGCCGTGCCGTCGTGCAGGGCGTGCAGCTTCACTTCGCCCCCGCGCACGCGGTACGTGATCGGGACCTCCAGGCAACGGCACCCCGCGAGCGTCGCCGCGTTCTTGATCTCCTGGGAGAACGCCATGCCGGTCGACCGGACGTCGAGGCTCTGCCAGACGTAGCGGCGGAACACCCACATGCCCGACTGCGAGTCGTGCAGTCCGTTGTGGAACAGCAGACGGCTCACCGTGCTCAGCACGTGGTTGCCCATCGCATGGGTCGGATGCATCGCCTCGCGGTTGCCGGGGACGAGCCGGTCCGTCGTCAGGAACTCCACGTCCAGGGCGTCCAGGACCGTGAGCAGCCCCGGCAGCGCGTCGAACGGGTAGGTGCAGTCGGCGTCACCGGTGGCGATCACGTCCCCCCGCGCCGCAGCGAACCCCGCGTGGTAGGCGTTGCCGTAACCCCGCTGGGGCTGGGGGACCACGCGCGCCCCGAGCGAACGGGCGACGTCCCCCGTGCCGTCGGTGGACGCGTTGTCCACCACGACCAATTCCGTCTCCCAACCCGCTTCCGCCAACTCCGCCACGGGGACGGTGGCGATCACAGCGGGCAGATTGGACGCCTCGTTGTAGGCGGGCATGACGACCGACAGGCTGCTCATCGCAGGTCACTCCGTGGGGAACACCCTCAGCGGGTTCTGGGGGAGCGCCGGAAATCTCCGCTGTAGACGCACAATGTCGATTTACGACGTATACATACACTTTGCGCCCTTCGGTGCCCGGCGTCAAGAGCAGCTCGGCGGGCGGGCCGGTGCCGTCCCGATGACGGGGCACGGCCCGGCGGCCTCAGGTCAGCAACTCCCGGTACAGAGATCCGTACTGGGCCGCGAACCGCTCGGGTCCGAAGGACTCCTCCACGGTCGCCCGGCCGCGCTCCGCGAGCATGTCCCAGACCCGCGGCTGTTCGAGCAGCCAGGCCAGCTGCTGCCCGGTCCTGCGGGCATCACCGGCGGGAGCGCGCAGCACCGAGTCCCCGAACTCGGCGAACTGCGGAAGGTCGCTCAGAATGGCCGGTCGCCCGGTTGCCAGCGCCTGCAGGATGATGAGCGGGATGTCGGCCTTGCCACCGGTCACCGGCGGCGGGAAGAGCAGGACGTGCGCCGAGGCCAGCAGGGCGCGCATGTCGTCGACGAAGCCGCGCACGTCCACGTCGGTCAGACCCCCGGCCCCGGCCCGCTCCCTCAACTCCTCACGCAGCGCGGTCGTGTTCTGCCCCGGCCGCCCGCGCATGGCCAGGACCAGCCGGAACACCGCCCCGGACCGCGCCGCCTCCGCCGCCGCCTCGACGGCGGCCACGGCGCCGCCCCCCGGATCGAGACGGCCGGCGAAGAGGACGGTCGGCACACCCTCGGGGCGCGGAAGGAAGGGCCACTCGCTCAGCCGGATCATCGGCGGGATCACCCGCACGTCGCCGAAGTTCGCGGCGCGCAGCCGCCTGGCCAGCGACTCCGACTGTGCGACCGTCGTCCCCAGCGGCCGGGTCCTCGCGAGCAGTCGCGCCTCCAGCACACCCGGCACGGTGTGGACGACCGGGCGCGCCCCCAGCATCAGGGGGCGCAGCCAGGAGAAGGCGGGGAAGGCGTGCCCGATCGTCAGAAACGCGTGGACGAGATCGGCGCGGCGGGCCGCGACGCCCCCGGCGAGCGCGGCCTGCAGACGGACCGGAGCGTGCGGCGCGCCGTCCGGGGACCAGAGGCGGATCGCCCGGCCGACGGGCGGCGGCGGCAGCCCGCGCCGCGCGGGCCACTGGGAGAACCAGAGGAACTCGATGTCGGGCAGGGCTCCGAGCACGTCCCTGGCCAGCGCCACGTCCGAACCGTCCGCACCGTCCAGCGGGCTGCCGGTCAGAAGGAGGACACGGGGCGGCCGTGCGGTGACGGTCATGAGCCACATCCGGGGTCGGCCGCCTGGCCCGTTCCGGCCGACGGCGGGATCCGGTCAGGGGCTGGTGTCCCCCGCGTCGCCCCCTCGCAGGTGCAGGGCGGCTCGCCGATCGCGGACGGCCGGCCCGGGCGCGACGACAGCACGACCGGCGGGTGGCTCGGCGCGATCGCGGTGGTCAGTGGGTCGTCGGCCATGCCCTGCCCCTCCTCTCCTTCCTCGGCCGTCGCCCGTGGACGGAACCGTCCACCAGACGACGCGTCAGGTCCAGGTATCGGCCCGTCATCTCGTCCCAGGTGTAGTGCTGCGCGGCCTGCCCGGCCTGCCGCCCGAGCGCGCGCCGGGCCCGCTCGTCGGCGGCCAGCATCCGCATCCGGTCGCCCAGCGCGGCGACGTCGAACGGCGGCACGGCGATATCGCCCCCGTCGCGCATCCACCGCAGAGCGGGCAGATCGAAGTGCACGACCGGCTTCCCGTACGACATGCCTTCGAGCGCCACCAGGCCGAAGGTCTCGTGGCGCGACGGCATGACCAGGAACGCACAGTTGCGTAGAAGATCCCGTTTGAGCGCCTCCCCGGCGTACCCCACCCAGCGGACGCTGCCCGGGTGCGCGGCGAGCAGCGCCGCCAGCTTGCGTTCCTCCGCCTGCGTACCGCTGCCCGCGAGCACCAGCGGCAGCGGAGGACGGCTCCGCCAGTACGCCTCCAGGAGCAGGTCGAGCCCCTTGACCCAGGTGTCGATCCGCCCCAGGTAGAGGATGTGGTCGCCGGCGCCGATCCGGGCGGCGTCGATCTGCCGCTGCTCGACGCCGTTGGCGACGACCTGGACGTCCGCCCGGGGGCTCAGTCGTCGCACGGCGGAGGCGTCGGCCTCGTTCATCACCACGATGTGCCGATAGCAGCGCAGCCGGGCCTTCTCCACCAGGAAGAACGGGAGGTGGTAGCGGCGCCACAGCGCCTCGGCGCTGCGGCCCTGGTCGATCCCGACCACCGGCGCGCGCGAGAACAACGGCAGGAAGCTCGTCGAGAACGGGGGCGTGAGGCTCTCCAGCCACGCGTCGTGGGGAAGCCTGCGGGCCAGAAAGGGGAGCATCGTCACGAAGAGCAGCTGCCCGGCGCGCGGACCGGTCCGGCGGACCGGGAGACGGACGTAACGGATGCCGTCGTCGTGGAGAGAGCCGGCGCGCCTGCCGGCCGTCACGACCGTCACGTCGAACTCCTCCGACAGCCGCCGGGCGACCTTCTCGACCACCAGGGCCCCACCGCCTCCGTGTTCGGCGTCGGCCGCGTCGTCGTAGACCGAGACGACGACCCGCTTCCGCCGCGCCGGGTGCGTGCCCTCACCACCGTCCGGGAGGCGCCGCGTCCGGAGGGTGCCGAGCACCTGCTCCAGTGCCTCGGCCGCGACCCGCGCCGGAGCATGCCCGCCGTCGAGCCGGGCCACCCGGGGCAGGCGGGTGGCCCAGTCGCGGTACCGGGCCCACCGGAGAGCCGGCAGCCCGGCCGCACGGTCCCAGCCACGCCCGCGCGAGGCGACGGGAGCGGCTTCCACCAGCAGGGTCAGGTCGTAGTGGTGGACGAGCCGGGCGAATCGGCCGGAAGCCGGATACCCGGGCGGGAAGCCGAACGCGACCAGCTCGTCCAGCGGTCCGCCGTCCGTCAGGACGACGGCCGGACGGCCCCGGGCGTGTGCCGACAGGGCGCGCCGCGTGGCACGCGTCCGTACGGACAGGTCGCAGGAGTCGAGCAGGGCATGGGCACGGCGCGCCCACGATCCCCGGCGCGGGGGACCGTCGGGGCGCCGTGCGGTCTCCTCCTCATCCCTCACCCGCGGAGGAGAGTCGAACCGACGGCGCGGGAAGCGGCCGTCGCAGGAGAGCGTCCTCACCTCGAAGCCGTGCTGTCGCAGCAGCTCGGCCAGGCGCCGGACCAGCGAGGACCTGCCCGCGCCCGCGGGGCCGGACACCGCGATCAGGAGAGGCCGCGCCGTGTTCATGACGTGCGCCTCCGCAGTCGCCCGGCCACCACGAGCGGCACCCGCAGAGCGACCTCGCGGGCCGCGGTGGAGGCCCGCCCACGGGTCAGCAGGTGTCCGGCGTGCTCCATGCCGGTGCGCAGCGAGGTCGCGACGGGCAGCGGCAGGGGGAGTGGGACGAACTCGCCCCGGTCCAGCGCGGCCATCGTCCGGGTCGCGAGGTCCAGGGCCCGGTCCGCACCTGTGGACCAGCCCTCCCGGGCGGTCTGGGCGCGTGCCTCGGCCACGACCTCGGGCGCCAGCAGCTCGCGCAGCGCGAGGAGTTCGGACAGGTCGAGCGACTGGTCGAGGAACAGCCCCCGGGCCAGCCGGATCCGCAGCCGGTCGGCGGGGCAGGGGACCAGCCAGGCGCGGCCGTCGTGGTCGGGGACGGCATGGGCGAAGAGGCGGCCCGTCGCCATGACCGAGACGCCGCGCCAGGCGACCGAGGTGTGCAGCTGGGCGGAGGGGCCGTCGGCCGGTTCCAGGGCCACGGAGGTGGACCGCTCCAGCCAGTGCGCCGACCGCTCCACGTACCAGCCGCTCAATGCCTTCTGGGCGGCCTTCCAGCACTCCGTGGGGACGACCAGGTCGAAGTCTCCGTGGACGACGTCCCCGGACAGGTCGGCCCTGATGAGCACCGTGGGGATGTCCGCCGCGCCCAGCCGGTCCGTCGACTGGACGAGGTTGCGCCGGAAGCGGCGCGCGGCGTCGCTCACCGCGTCGAGCGTCGTGGCCAGTTGACGCGGGTAGGCCCGAGCGAGTCGGCCCTCCACCCGGTTGCCCCGGGCGAAGGCCAGGGCGGCCAGCAGCTCCTCGTCGGACGCGGGCCGCACGTCGTCCCGCCAGACGGCGTCGACGAGCAGGCGGAGGGAGGGTTCGGTGTTCCGGTCGGTACCCCGGCCGGGACCCGGCGCGTCCGGCCCTGTCCGGCGCGACCGGGTCCCGACCGGGAGCCCAGGCCCGGCGGCGCGTTGCGGGGCGGCGCGTCCGGCGGACCCCTGTCGGCCCGCCTCGCGGATGAGCAGGACGCCCAGAGCGACCACCGTCCCGCACATCCCGCCGATCGCCGCCCCCGGCACGCCGCCGGGGGCCCAGCCGACGACCGTCGGCCCGGACACCTGCGAGAGCGGACCGGCGAGCAGTCCGGCGAGCAGCGCAGGCGGCACCCCGAAGGCGCGCGACACCTGCGCGAAGGTCGCCAGGAGTCCCAGCGCGCCGAGGGAGAACCCGGCGAGCGCCGGGCCCGCTCCGAGCGTGCCCGGCTTCGCGTACCCGTACGGGAGGACGCCGACGGTTGTCATGGCCACACCCCCCGCGGAGGGCTCGGCGTGCCGACGAGTGCGTCCCGGCCGCCGGCGAGCGAGACGGTCGCCTCGCGCACGTCGAGCTTCCTCAGGGCCTCCGGCGCCCGCACCTCGTCACTGCCGTGCGGCGGCGGCCGGAAGCTGTCCCCGCCCTGGTCCCGGGCGGGGGACCGGCACGTCTGATGCCCGGGTCGCTGCTCGTGCTCCGACCCGGGCAGGGCGCGTGTCATCGGCGCCGCGGGCCGCATGGGGCCCAAGGGGCCGCGGTGGCCCGCGCGTTCGGGGTGTCCGGCGGGTTCCGATGGTGAGCCGTGTGAGCCGCTGCCGCGTCGGTTCTGCGCCGCGCGGGCGCGGACGGTACGGGAACGCCGGCGTCGGGCGGTCGTCCGCGGGCGGCGCAGGACGGAGCGGCAGATGCGGACCGCGGGCAGGAACCGGTCGGTCGCACGCCGTCCCGGATGCACCGTCGGGTGGCGGGCAGGGACGTGCGAGCCGCGGCGCCTGGACCCGGCCGTGGGCCAGTCGGTCACCCGCCGCAGTGGATGCGGACCGGGTGCCGCCGGCGTTCGACTGACGCGCTCTGCGGTCACGACGTACTACTTCCGACCACCGACCCTCGCGAGGGTCCGGGTCTCACATACGGAGAAAAAATGCCTGACTTCAACCGTTAGCATCCGATATCTGATCCGTCAAGCGGGATGCGCGCCCTCGGCGCCCGTGCGCCTGGCGCGCCGTGTCCGAGGCGCGAGCCGGAGCAGGGCGTTGTGCGGGCGTTCGTCGAGCAGCCCGCCGAGGATGCGGGCCCCGTCACGGACCGTGCGGGGGTGCGACGGGCCGTGGCGGCCGGGCCCTTCGACGCTGGGTACCTCGGCGATGCGCAGCCCGTAGTGCAGGGCGTGGGTGACCAGTTCGGCGCCCAGCTCGACGCCGTCCTCCCGCAGGTCCAGGAGGTCGACGAAGCCCCTGCGGAAGGCGCAGAAGCCGTACCAGAGGTCGGTGAGTCGTTGACCGTACAACCGTCGGGCCACGCGGAGCAGCGCGCCGTGGCCGGCCCGGCGCAGCAGCGGATAGTCGACGCTGCCGCCGCCCGCGATGAAGCGCGAGCCCTTGACGAAGTCGTACCCGCTGTCGAGATAGTGCAGGTAGTGCGGGATCTCCTGCGGCGCCATGCTGCCGTCCGCGCCCATCAGCACGATCAGGTCTCCGGTGGCGGCGATCAGGCCCTCGTGCGGGATGTCGCCCGCCTCGCAGTTCCACGGCCCGAGCCCGCGCACGGTCACGGAACCGGCGCTCCCCCCGGGAGCCGCGTGCCCCACGAGGACGACCTCGTGGACATCGGCCGGCAGCTGGTCGAGCAGCCAGCCGGGGTCGCGGTCGCCGGGGCGCACCGGCACGACCAGAGTCACGGAACGGCCGTCGGCCCCCGGCGCGAGGTCGGTCGACCGGCGCATCGGATGTGGCCCGTTACCCATCGGTACGGCTTTCTCCAGAAGCTCTCCGGAATCCGAGAGCGACCTTTCTCAGGATCCTGCGCGGAATGCCGCGCCGTCAAGGCGGGATTACAATCCCCACATGGCAGGGCGAATTGAGGACTACGCCCTCATCGGTGATCTGGAGACGGCGGCGCTCATCGGAATGGACGGTGCTGTCGACTGGTGGTGTGCACCCCGATTCGACTCACCCGCCTGTTTCGCCGCGATTCTGGGAGACGAGTCCCACGGCCGGTGGAGCCTTTCGCCCGTCGGCAACCGACCCTGCAACCGGCGGAGTTACCGCGGCGATTCCCTGGTCCTCGAATCGGTCTGGGAGACCGTCTCGGGCGCCGTGCGCATCACGGACTTCATGCCGCCCCGCGAGGAGACCCCGCGGATCGTCCGGCTCGTCGAGGGCATCTCCGGACGGGTGGACCTGCACGGGGAGTTGAGGGTGCGCTTCAACCACGGCAGCGTCGTCCCCTGGTCCTACCCGGTCGACGGGCGCACGGTGGCGACGGTCGCGGGTCCGGACGCGGCCTACCTCATCTCCGGACCGGGTGCCGAGGTCGCCGTCACCAACTCCTGCACCACCATCGACCTCTCGGTGACGGCCGGTCAGCAGGTCTCCTTCGTCCTCGGCTGGCGGCCCTCCCACTCCGCGCCCCCGGCCTTTCCCGACGTGGCCGCGGAATTGGACCGTACGCTCGCCTTCTGGAAGGAATGGGCCGGCCAGCTCCGTTACGACGGGCCGTACCGCGAAGCCGTCATCAGATCGCTGCTCACCCTGAAAGCCCTCACGTACGAGCCGACCGGCGGCGTCATCGCCGCGGCGACCGCCTCGCTCCCCGAATCCATCGGGGGCCAGCGCAATTGGGACTACCGCTTCTGCTGGCTGCGCGACTCCACCTTCACCCTCTCCTGTCTGCTGCGCAGCGGATACCACCGCGAGGCGCTCGCCTGGAAGGACTGGCTCGTCCGCACCGTCGCCGGAGACCCGGCGGACCTCCAGCCGCTCTACGGAGTCGCCGGACAGCGCAACCTCCCCGAGATACGCGCCGACTGGCTGCCGGGCTACGAGGGGTCCCGACCGGTCCGGCTCGGCAACGCGGCCGTCGACCAGTTCCAACTGGACATCTACGGCGAGGTGTTGAGCACCATCTACTCGGCCGTCCGGGCCGGCGTCGCCATCGACCCGCACGTCTGGAGCCTGATGGCCGCACTCCTCGACTACGTCGAGAAACGGCGGCAGGATCCCGACGAGGGGATCTGGGAAGTGCGCGGCCCACGGCGCCACTTCGTCCACTCCAAGATCATGGCCTGGGTCGCCGCCGACCGCGCCCTGCGGCTCGCCCGCGTCGCCGGACAGCGCACCTCCGTCCGGCGCTGGCAGGCGCTCCGCCACGACCTGCACGCGGAGGTGTGCGCGCTCGGCTGGAGCGACGAACAGCGGTCGTTCGTCCAGTACTACGGAGCCCGCCGGATCGACGCGACCGCGCTGCTGATCCCCCGGCTCGGATTCCTCCCGGCGACCGACCCCCGCGTCCTGAGCACGGTCGACGCGATGTCCCGCCTCGACGAGCACGGCTTCCTGCGGCGGTACGCGGACGTGAGCAACGGCGAGGTGCACGAGGTCGACGGCCTCGACGGCGCCGAAGGGGCCTTCCTGGCCTGCACGTTCTGGTACGCCGACGCCTTGGCGATGACCGGGCGCCCGGCCGAGGCCTGCACCGTCTTCGAGCGGGTCCTCGACGTCCGCAACGACGTCGGCCTGCTCTCCGAGATGTGGGACCCGTGCGCCCGCCGCCAACTGGGCAACACACCACAGGCGCTCAGCCACGTGGCCCTGGTCAACACGGCCTTCACGCTCTTCGGAACCCGCCGGCGCGACCGCTCACCCGCCGGGCGCGCGGCTGTGGCATGACCCCGCCGGCATCGGCCGAAGGGGCGGCTGTCGACGCGGGCGGGTACTCCGGCACAGGGGGCGGCCTTCTCGGGCTGCTGCCCGTGGGCGGCGGCGCGGAGCCGTCACGCCACGGCCGACTGTTCCCCTCGTGACCGCTCGGCGATTCGTTCGGGTGCGTCCAGCGGGCGCCCCGGACCCCACCGGGTTCGAATCGGAGCATGGCTCCCTATGACAGGCTCCGCACCGACGGCAGCGCGCAGCCCCTGGAGACCGGCACCTGGTGGTACGCCGCCGTCGCCGGTGAAGCGGCCGACTCCTTCAGTGCCCGCGTCCGCAAGCGGATGCGGCGCGCCTGCCTCGGCTCGGTCCTGCTCATGGCGATCGTCTACGCCGGCCTCGTCCTGACCGCGACGGGGCAGCGCTGGGAGAACGCGGTGCTCACCGGCCGCCTCACCGACGAGACGCTGGCCGCCGCCCACGAGGCGAACCACACCCTCCAGCACATCACGCTCTCCTCCCTGGCCGCCGCCCTGCTCCTGCTGGCCGCCATCGGCACGATCCGCAGGCGGTACGCGCTGACGGCCGCCGCGGTCGGCACCGTCGCCGTGTCGCTGCTCCTGACCGAGGTCCTCAAGCGCTTCCTCCTGGTCCGGCCCGACCTCGTCGACGCGCCCCCGCACCTGACCCAGAACAGCTTCCCGAGTGGGCACACCACGATCGCGACGAGCGTGATGTTCGGGCTCGTCCTCGTCGTCCCGTACCGGCTCCGCGGCCTCGCCGTCGGCCTGGGCGCCCTTTGGGCGATCGCCGTCGGCGCGTACACCGTCGCCGCCGGCTGGCACCGCCCCAGCGACGTGATCGGCGCCGACCTCCTCGTCCTCGCTGTGGGCTGCGGCCTCCTCGCGATCGTCGCCCGCCGGGGCAAGGTCGCCCTCGCCCGGACCCGCCGCCACCCCTACCGCATCCTCTTCGTGATCGTGCCCCTGGCCCTCGCCGCCGCCGGCGGCCTGGGCCTCGGAACCGTCCTCCTCGTCGACTCCATGTTCCTCCTCGACCCGGCCGACCCCGCCCTCCCGCGCGTCGCCTACCAGGGCGGACACGCCCTCGCCCTCGGGGCGGGCGCGGCCGCCGCGCTGCTGCTCCTCGGTCTGCTCCGCCGCGTCGACCTGGACGCCTGCCCCGCCCCGTACCGGCTCACCGGCACCCTCGCGAGCGAGGAGGCGGGGCCCTTTCCCACCGAGGCCGATCACGAGATATCTTGATGTCGAGCAATCTCGCAGACGCAGACGTGGAGCGGAGCACACCCGGTGACTGACTCGACCATCATCTACACCCACACTGACGAGGCGCCCGCCCTGGCGACGTACTCGTTCCTGCCCGTGATCCAGGCCTACGCCTCGACGGCCGGAGTCAATGTCGAGACCCGTGACATCTCCCTGGCCGGGCGCATCATCGCCGGCTTCCCCGAGCGTCTCGAAGAGGGCCAGCGCATCGCCGACGCCCTCGCCGAGCTCGGCGCGCTCGCCAAGACGCCCGAGGCCAACATCATCAAGCTGCCGAACATCTCGGCCTCCATCCCGCAGCTGAAGGCCGCGATCGCCGAGCTCCAGGCGCAGGGCTACGCCCTCCCGGACTACCCGGACGACCCGCAGACCGACGAGGACAAGGACGTCCGCGCCCGCTACGACAAGGTCAAGGGCTCCGCCGTCAACCCGGTCCTGCGCGAGGGCAACTCCGACCGCCGCGCCCCCGGCTCGGTCAAGAACTACGCCAAGACCCACCCGCACCGCATGGGCGCCTGGTCGGGCGAGTCCAAGACCAACGTCGCCACGATGGGCCAGAACGACTTCCGCTCCACCGAGAAGTCCGTCACCGTCGCCGAGGCCGGCAGCCTGCGCATCGAGCATGTCGCCGCCGACGGCACCACCACCGTGCTGCGCGAGTCCGTCCCGGTCCTCGCCGGCGAGGTCGTCGACGCCTCCGTCATGCACGTCGCCGCCCTGCGCACCTTCCTCGGCGAGCAGATCGCCCGCGCCAAGGCCGAGGACGTGCTGTTCTCCGTGCACCTCAAGGCCACGATGATGAAGGTCTCCGACCCGATCGTCTTCGGCCACGTCGTGCGCGCCTTCTTCCCGAAGACCTTCGCGAAGTACGGCGAGGTGCTCGTCGCCGCCGGCCTGTCCCCCAACGACGGCCTCGGCACCATCCTCAACGGCCTGGAGAACGTCCCGCACCTCGGTGCCGAGATCAAGGCCTCCTTCGACGCCGAGATCGCCGAGGGCCCGGCCCTCGCCATGGTCGACTCCGACAAGGGCATCACCAACCTGCACGTGCCGTCCGACGTCATCGTCGACGCCTCGATGCCGGCCATGATCCGCACCTCCGGCCACATGTGGGGCCCCGACGGCCAGGAGGCCGACACCCTCGCCGTCCTCCCGGACAGCAGCTACGCCGGTGTCTACCAGGCCGTCATCGAGGACTGCCGCGCCCACGGCGCCTTCGACCCGTCGACCATGGGCTCCGTGCCCAACGTCGGCCTCATGGCGCAGAAGGCCGAGGAGTACGGCTCCCACGACAAGACCTTCGAGATCGCCGCGGCCGGCACCGTCCGCCTCGTCGACGCCGCGGGCAACGTGGTCCTGGAGCAGGAGGTCGCCGAGGGCGACATCTTCCGCGCCTGCCAGACCAAGGACCTCCCGATCCAGGACTGGGTCAAGCTCGCCGTCACCCGCGCCCGCGCCACCGGCGCCCCGGCCGTCTTCTGGCTGGACGAGACCCGCGCCCACGACGCGCAGCTGATCGCCAAGGTCAACGCCTACCTGCCGGAGCACGACACCGAGGGCCTGGAGATCAAGATCCTCGCCCCGGTCGACGCGACGACGTTCTCCCTGGAGCGCATCCGCCGCGGCGAGGACACCATCTCCGTCACCGGCAACGTCCTGCGCGACTACCTGACCGACCTCTTCCCCATCCTGGAGCTGGGCACCAGCGCCAAGATGCTGTCGGTCGTCCCGCTGATGGCGGGCGGCGGCCTCTTCGAGACGGGCGCCGGCGGCTCCGCCCCGAAGCACGTCCAGCAGCTCGTCAAGGAGAACTACCTCCGCTGGGACTCCCTCGGCGAGTTCTTCGCCCTGGCCGCCAGCTTCGAGCACCTGGCCACCACCACCGGCAACGCCCGCGCCCAGGTCCTCGCCGACACCCTCGACCGCGCCACCGGCACCTTCCTCAACGAGGACAAGTCGCCGACCCGTCGCGTCGGTGGTATCGACAACCGCGGCAGCCACTTCTACCTGTCCCTGTACTGGGCCCAGGAGCTGGCCAAGCAGACCGACGACGCGCAGCTCGCCGAGGCCTTCGCCGGCCTGGCCAAGACCCTGACCGAGCAGGAGGGCACCATCGTCTCCGAGCTCAACGCGGTCCAGGGCTCCCCGGCCGAGATCGGCGGCTACTACCAGCCCGACCCGGCCAAGGCCGCGGCCGTGATGCGCCCGTCCACCACCTTCAACGAGGCCATCGCGTCCCTCGCCTGACCCTGGCGCGACAGCCGAACCGCCCCGGCCGGGATTCCTCCCGGCCGGGGCGGTCCCGTCGGTGGCGGATGTGCCATTCGGGTGTGAACCTGGATGGATGAGCTGGGCATCATGGACGACCCCCGGCGTCTACACCGGGCGCGGTGGGGTGCTCACCGACGAGGTCGGTACGGTCACCGGCGACATGACCGTGCACACCACCTGGGTAGATGGCGAAGCACGCGTAGCCGTGCAGTACACCGGCGCCTCCGACTGGTTCACCATGGCGGGCAGTCCGGTGCCGTGTGCCTCCGAGGCGGAGAGCCGCGATCTCCACGCGGCCGCCGTCGAAGCGGTACGGGAAGGGCACGCGGCCACCGTGCCGTACCTGCCCCACCCACCCGTACAGGGCCTGCCCGCAGGACAGCCCCCACAGGACAACACCTAGGATGCGCCTCCGGCCGGAGACCCGACGTCTTCCGGCCACAGAAGTGTTATCCCACCCGCTCCCACGGGTCTCCTCAGGACGGGACGGTAAGGACCCAGTACGACGAGGGAGCAGGGCACATGCACAGCGACGAGCGCGGCACGGCCGCACTGGTGGGCGCGGCCGTGTCGGGAGACCCGCACGCCGGTGAGCGGCTCGTCCGCGCGTACCTTCCGCTGGTCTACAACATCGTGGGCCGCGCCCTCGACGGCCACGCGGACGTCGACGACGTCGTCCAGGAGACGATGGTCCGCGCCCTGGACGGGCTGCCCGGGCTGCGCGACCCCGAGCGCTTCCGGTCCTGGCTCGTCGCCATAGCGACCAACCAGATACGCCGACGCTGGCGCGAACGCCAGAGCGGACCCGTCCCCGGCCTCGACCGGGCGGCCGAGCTGGCCGACCCGGAGGGCGACTTCGTCGACCTGACCATCCTCCGGCTCGGACTCACCGGCCAGCGGCGCGAGGTCGCCGAGGCCACCCGCTGGCTCGACGACAGCGACCGCGAGGTCCTCGCGCTGTGGTGGCTCGAGGCGGGAGGCGAACTCGACCGCGCCGAACTGGCCGGGGCGCTCGACGTCACCCCGGCGCACGCGGCGGTCCGCGTCCAGCGGATGAAGGAGCGCCTGGAGACCGGCCGGACGGTCGTCCGCGCGCTCGGCGCCCGGCCGCGCTGCGCGGAGCTCGCGCGGCTGACCGCCGACTGGGACGGTGTCCCCTCTCCGCTCTGGCGCAAGCGCGTGGCCCGCCATGTCACCCCCTGCCGCCGGTGCCTGCCGCCCCGCACCGACCTCGCCCCCGCCGAGGCGCTCCTGGTGGGCCTCGCCCTGGTGCCGCCGGTCCTGCTGTGGGGCGCTACGAGTCCGGAGACCCAGGCGGCGGCGTGGGCGGCCGACGCCACGGCGCCGCAGACCGCAGCCGCCCCGAACGGCGGCGCGGGCCCCGAGCCGCTGACGGATCCGGTCCCCGCCGATCTCGGGACCGTCGGCGCGGGCGGCGGGGGCTCGCTCGGCCGGGCCTGGATCGCCGGCGCGGCCGCCGTCGGCGTCCTCGGCGGCCTCATCCTGCTCGTACCCTCCGAGCCCGAGAAGCGCGCGCCCGCGCCCGCCGCGCCCGTGGCGGCGCCCCCGGCAGCCCTGCCGACGACGCCCCTGCCGACCACCACGAGCCCCACGCCCACCCCGACGCCCACCCGGCCGCCCGCCCCGAAGCCGACGCCCACGCCGCAGCGGACGGCGACCGCGGAGGAGCGGCTCACCCGGCTCGTCAACCAGCGGCGGGCGCAGGAGGGCTGCGCACCCCTGCGGACCGATCCCCGGCTCGACGACGCGGCCCGCGCCTACGCGCGGGACATGGTCCGGCGCGGCTACTACGCGCACAGCAGCCCGGAGGGCCGGTTCGCCGACGCGCGGATCTCGGCCGTCGGATACGAGTGGTCGGCGTGGGCCGAGAACCTGGCGCGCGGCAGCTCCGACCCGGCCGCCGTCTTCGACGACTGGATGGACGGCTCGATGCACGAGCGCAACATGCTGGACTGCGCCTACCGGGACACCGGGGTCGCCGCCGTCTCGGGGCCCGACGGCACGGTGTGGGTGCAGAAGCTGGCCACGCCCGCGCCGTGAGACCGCGTCCTCGACGTGGCGGCCGGATCAGCGCCGGGTGCCGAAGTTCTGCACCCACCACGGCCCGTTGGCCGTCAGGGTCACCCCCACGCCGATGTCCTTGAACGCGCAGTTGAGGATGTGGCGGCGGTGCCCGTCGCTGCCCATCCAGTCCTCCATCGCCTGGACGGGGGTCTTCGGGCCGCGGTGGATGTTCTCCGCCCAGCTCGACCACGCGTACCCGGCCGCCGTGATCCGGTCGCCCGCGTCCTTGCCCTCGGGCGTCCTGTGCTCGTAGTAGTCGCGGTCCGCCATGTCGTCCGCGTGCGCCTGGGCGGACTCGGCCAGCCGGTGGTCGGCGCGCAGCGGCGCACAACCGGCCTTCTCCCGCCGGGTGTTGGCGAGAGCGATGACCTCCTCGACGTACCGCCCGGCCGTCCCGCCGACCATGGACTCGGCACCGGGCGCCTGCTCCTGCGCCGCCTTCTCCGGCGCGGGGGTCTGCCCCGGCGCGGGGGCCTTCTCCGGCGTCGCAGGCGCCTGCGCGGACGGGGCCTGCGAGGCCGGGGAGGCGGCGGGCTCCGGTGCGGACCGTCCGGACAGCGGCGCCAGGTCCGGGGGCGCGACGGCCTCCGAACGGGTGGCGGGCGGGGTCCCCAGGGTCGCCACGTACGCCCCCGCGGCCACGGTGAGGACGACGGCGGCCGTGCCCGCGAGCGTCACCGCCGTACGGAAGGAAGGACCCCGACGGGTCCGAGGACCCGCGCCCCCGCCCCTGCGGTGCCGGCCGCCGTCCGGCGTCGGCTGTTCGTCGGGGCTCGTGTCGTCGTGGTGTGCCATGGGCTCCGCTCTCTTCTCCGGGGGCCGCCGGACCGTCCGGCGCGCGGGAGAGCCGCCGGGGCGGCGGTCAGAACACTTTCCGGCGCCGGTCCGTTCGACACTCCTCGTCAACCCGGCCCGTCAACACGCCGCCCCGTGGAGCCACCGCATCACCCGTGGGGCACGACCGCCACCGGACACGGCGCCAGATGCAGCGCGGCATGCGCCACCGAACCGATCCGGGACCCGAGCGCCCCGCGCCTGGCCCGTCGCCCCACCACCAGGAGCCGCGCGGCACCCGAGGAGGAGAGCAGCACCTGACCCGCGCTCCCGATCTCCACCTGCTCCGTCACCCGCACCCCCGGGAACCGCTCCCGCCACGGCGCCAGGGCCTCGCGGAGCGCCTTCTCCTGGTACGGGACGAGCCCGCCGGCCTCGTCGGCGAGCGCCATCGACGCCGGGCTGTAGGCGTACAGGGACGGTACGCTCCACGCCCGTACCGCCCTGAGCGAGGCCCCGCGCGCCGCCGCCGCGGCGAACGCGAAGCCGACGGCCGGGGCGCTGTCCTCCGGGCCGCCCTCCTGCCCGACGACGATCTCGCCGCCCTCGTCACCCGCGTCGCCGGCGCCCTCGGCGCCGTCCGTCTCGGGGGCGTCCCGCGTCCTGACCGCCACGACCGGGCGGGTGGCGGCCGCGATGATCTGCTGGCCGTGGGAGCCGAGCAGGAAGCCCACCACCCGCCCGTGCCCGCGCGAGCCGATGACGAGCATCTCGGCCCGCTCCTCGGTGCCCAGCAGGGCCGCGACCGGGGTGTCGGGCAGGACCTCGGCGGTGAGGGCGAGGTCGGGATGCCGGCCGCCGACCGTCGACTCGGCCGCCCGCACCACCTCTTCGGCCATACGGTCCTGGCGCGCGCGGTCCTGGTCGAGCGGGATGTTGAGCGGTTCCGACCGCCAGGCGTACACGAGCCGGAGCCCGAGGCCGCGGCGCACCGCCTCCCGGGCGGCCCAGTCGGCCGCGGCGAGACTCTCGGGCGAACCGTCCACTCCGGCGACGATCTCGCGACTCATCAGGCTGTCTCCCTCACGTCCGTGGCGGGCCCGGCCGAGGCTGGGCCCCTCTGCCTTCCAGCTTGGGCCCGACGGCCGCCCGAGGAGAGGGTCGGAGGTCCCGACATGCCGGACGGCCTCCTCAGGCGAGCAGTCTGAGGCCCGGCCTGGTCCCGTGGAGGTAGTGGTCGCCGATGTCGCGCAGGCGGTGCGTGGGGGAGGAGTGCGCGGTGAGCGCACGCGCGTTGCGCCAGAACCGGTCGAAGCCGGGGCCGCCGCCCGGGGCGTCGGCGGGCGCCGTGGTGTCGACGAGTTCCAGGATGCGGGTGGTGATCCGGACGGCCGCCCGACTCGTCACCGCCTCGGCCGCCGCGACGAGGACGGCGATGTCGGCGCGGTCCTCCACGCCGAGCGCCCGCCCGGCGGCGAGGCCGCGCGCCAGGGCGTCCGTGGCGCGCTCGACGACAGCCGCCGCGGCGTGCGCCGCCGTGGCCAACTCACCGTAGGCCAGGAGGAGGTACGGATCCTCCGGGCCCGGCGTGTGGTCGGGCGCCCCGACACGCGCGAGCGCCGCCGGGGCGGCCAGGGTCGCGCGGCTGACGTCCCGGGCCTCGGCCAGCGCGCCCTCGGCGATGCCGAGCCCGACGTGGACGAGCAGGAGCCGCAGCGCGAGCGGGGCCAGCGTCGTGAACGGGGCGACCGCGTGCTCGTCGCGGGGGAGCGTGCCGAGGATCCGCCGGGCATCCACCCTGACCTGGTCGAACGTCACCGTCCCTGCGCCCGCGAGCCGCTGGCCGACCCGTTCCGCGGCGGCCTCGACGAAGACGGCGGGGTCGGCTGGATCCACGAGCACGACCAGGACGTTCCCGGTCTCCGTACAGCGCGCCCCGACGACCAGGCGGTCCGCGACCGTCACCCCGGAGCCGAAGGAGCGGCGCCCGTGGAGGACATGGCCGCCGCGGGTCGGGGTGAGGGAGAGTTCGCGCCCGATGTCCGTCGCGGGCGACTCGGGGCCGCTCGTCCCCGTCGGCTCCATACCGCCGCCGAGCAGCAGGCCCTCCCGGGCGGTGCCGTCCTCGAACGCGGTGTGCGAGGAGGCCCCGGGGGCGGGTGGCTCGCCACCGCCGAGGAAACGGGCGCTCCAGGCCAGGACGTAGTGGTGGGCGAGGAGTTCGCCGATCGAGCTGTCGGCGGCGGAGATCTCCCGGATCACGGCGCACCCGGCCCGCCAGTCGGCCCCCCGCCCACCGGCGCCCGGCGGGGTGAGCAGGGCGGGCAGCCCGGCCTCCCGCAACCGGGCGACCTCGTCGAACGGAGGCTTCCCGGCCCGGTCCCGGCCCGGGGCGTCGAAGGAGAGGTCGTCGGCGAGCTCGCGGGTGACGCGGGGCCAGATCTCGTCGTCACCCCGGCGGTCGGCCGGCCGGGAGGTGGGGCGCAGCGCGGACTTCTTCGGCGTTCTCACGTCACCTCATAGGATCCCGAGTTTTCCCACTGGAATAGTAGGGATAGTCCCAGAGGGAGGGGCATGGCCCCAAGGGGCGTTCGCATCATGGACAGTTCAATTCCAGGAGTCGAGACGGCCCGGCGTCGTGCGGGGTCGGAGGAAGTGCGGGGGAGTCAGGGATTGGTCCAGGCGTCCGGCGACTCCGCGAGTCCGGAGATCTCGGCCGGCAGCTTTCCTGCCGCCACGTCCGCGAGGGAGACCCCGTCGAGCACGTTGCGCACATTCGCCCGCAGCGCGATCCAGAGCGTCAGGAGCGATGCGGCAGGACCGGTGTACGAGAGCTCCGGAGGCCGTACCCCGCGCACCGACACGAGGGGGCCGTCCACGCACCGGATCACGTCCGCGACGGAGATCGTGTCCGCGGGCCTGGCCAGCCAGTAGCCGCCGTTGCCGCCTCGCTGACTCTGCACGAGACCGCCCCGGCGCATGTCGCCGAGGATCCCCTCGAGGAACTTGTGCGAGATGTCCTGGGACTCGGCGATCGCCTCGGCCTTGACCGGCCCCGCGTCCTGGGCGGCGGCCAGCTGGAGCGCGGCTCGCACCGCGTAGTCGGCCCTGGCTGAGATGCGCATGCCCGCATTATTCCGCACCTCGGTGACCGGATCCGTACCCCACGGGGGAGTGCCGGGGAGGCTACGTGTCCGAGGCTTGTCCGCGGTCTTGACGCGGGCCGTGGCCGCGCCGACACTCGGGAGACGGGAATCCGAGTGAACGGGTAGGGAACGATGACGCGCAGGGGAGCACGGACGACGGCCTTCGCCGGCCGACCGGTGCGCTCACCGGCCCTGACCTCCCGCCGTCACATCGACCTGCTGCGCGTGTGCAGCGCGGCGAGTCGCCACCACCGCCGGCCCACGGCACCCACCGACGGCTCCACCCGCTGAGCCCGCTGGGCCTGCGGGCCCCAGCCCTCGGGCTGCGGGCCGAGCCCTGGTCTGCGGGCCGGAATCCGGCCTCCGGGCCGACCCCGGGCGCCGCCTGCCGGGCGGGTCCGTCGGCCGGCCGTCGAGCCCGGCGGGCGGGCTGTACGCCCCCGACCGCGGCCTTCCGTACCACTCCGCCCTCCTCCTTCCCGTACCTCTGCTGCCTCCGGACGCCCGCCGACGCCGTCGCGCGCCCGTGACCCAGCACCGAGCACCCTCAGGGAGAAGCATGTCCGTCACCCCGCACCTCGGCCCGGACGTCGCCCCACCGGCCTCGGCCCCCGCCGCCGTGTCCGCCGCGCCCGCCTTCCGGGGCCGCATCGGCGCGGACGTCCGCAGCGGCCATTACGCCGTGCCGCACCGCTACCGGATCCACCTCTCCCTCGCCTGTCCCGGTTGTCTGCGCATCGCCGTCACCCACAGTCTTCTCGGGCTCGATGAGACCGTCCCGCTCTCGCTCCTCCCCGCCACCCCGGACACGCCCGGCGGCGGGTACGCGGACCTGCTGCCGCTGTACGAGGCCAGTGCCCACCTCTACCCGGGTCCGGCCGCGGCGCCCGTCCTCAGCGACGGCTGGACCGGCCGCATCGTCAGCACCCACGCGCCCGACATCCTGCGCGACCTCGCCCTGCGGTTCCGCGGACCCGGCCGCCCCGACCTGCTGCCCGAAGGGCGCGAGGCCGAGATCGCCGCCATCGCCGAACTGTGCGAGCGCGGCATCAACCGGGCCGCGCAGCAGGCGGGGGAGCTCGGTCTCGACGACGAGGCCGCCCACCAGGGCCCGCTCGCCGAACTCTTCGCCGCCCTCGGCGGCCTCGAGCGCGGACTGCGACGGCGGGCGTACGTCCTCGGCGACACCCTCACCGCAGCCGACATCCACGTCTGGGTGACCCTCGTCCAGCTGGACACCGTCCACCGCCGCCATCTGGACGCCGGCGCCCTGGAGCGGATCGCCGGACACCCGGCGCTCTGGTCCTACGCCCGACGCCTCGCCGCCCGCCCGGCGTTCGGCCACCACCTCGACCTCGACGGCATCGCGGCGCGCCACCGCGCCCACTGCGGCGGCCGGGAGGCGGCGGGAGCCGCCATGGGCGTCGTGGACTGGGCGGCGTACGGACGGAGCCACGGACCGACGGGTTGACGTACCGACGGAGCGACGGGCTACCGGGCTGACGGGCTGACGGACTGACGGACTGACGTGCTGACAGGCCGAGGCCGTCAGCCCACGCGGCGGCCCGCGAGCGGGGCCGTCGCGTCGCCGCTGCCCGCCCGTACGCCCCGCAGGAAGGCGCTCAGCGCCTCCACCGAGGTGCGGGTCGGTTCCCAGTCCAGCTCACGACGGGCCCGCTCGGTGTTCATCAGGGGCAGTCGGAGGACCGCGTCGAAGAGGTCGGGGGAGGCCCCCGCGACCCGGAGCCGCCAGGCCGCCGAGAGGAGGCCGCGCGCCGCCCCGCTCGGCACCTTCACGGGCCGGGCGGACAGGAGGGAGGAGAGCGCCGCCGTGTCGATCACGGGGTCGGCGGCGATGTTGAACGCACCCCGGACGTCTCCCACGAGCGCGCGGACGTACGCCTCGGCCGCGTCGTCCGTATGCATGGCCTGGAAGCGCAGCCCGGCCGGCTCCGGGAGGAGCGGCAGCAGATCGGGACGCATCAGCCACCCGGGGAAGAACCGGCCGGCGAAGATCCGCCGCTGCTCGCTCGCCGACTCCTCCTTGAAGAGGAAACAGGGCCGCATCCGCACCACGCGGGTCTGGGGGTGGTCGCGCTCGAAGGTGTCCAGGACGCGTTCCAGATACGCCTTCTCGCGGGTGTACGCGGCGCCCGGCCAGCCGTGCGTGGGCCAGGCCTCCGAGACGGGCGCGCCGTTCCCGGGCCCCGGGGAGTAGGCGCCGACGGACGAGGCGTACACCAGGGCCGGCACGTGCGCCGCCGCCACCGCGTCGAAGACCCGCATCGCCCCGAGGACGTTGGACCGCCAGGTCACGGCCGGTTCATGGGTCGGCTGGAAGGCCCAGGCGAGATGGACCACGGCGTCGGCGTCCTCGATGTACCGCGCCAGCTGCGGCTCGTCGCCCTCCAGCGACAGGTCCACCTCGGCCCACTCGGTCTTCCCCAGGGACAGGTTGGGTCTGCGGCGGGCCAGGCCGAGCACGGAGGCGATCCGCGGCTCTCGTTCCAGAGCCCGGACCAGACTCGTGCCGACATTGCCCGTGGCGCCGGTGACGACGACCTTCAGACCCGCACTCGCCTTCATGGAATCGACCATCCGCCATCCCGCGCGCCGCCGCACGCCGGACGGACGCCGTGACGGAACGTGTCCGCATGGGTCGCGCAGGTGACCCGCCGACCCGAATATGGAGCGACGGAGGGAAGGGAGGGGGGACGCGCCAGGAGGACTAGATGTTGATGCCCGACAGAAACACCGTCGACCGGCTGCTGCGGCACTATCGGGCTCAGGAACGGGGTGTCCTGGCCAGGCCCTGCGACCTGTCGGTCCGTCGCCGCTTCGAGGACACCGCGTACACGCTGTGCGTGCTGATGGGGGAGCGGACCGCGCGCGAGGCGGTGCACGCCGCCGAACGGTACGTCGGAGGCCCGGGCACCGCGCCCCGCCAGGCCCTGGAACGGCTCCCCGGCTCCTGAGCGCCGGCTCTCGTACCGACGGGACGAACCATGCGTTCCGGGGCGTGAGTGGGGTATGCGCCCGTACGAGTACGGAGGGAGGCGGGTGACCGATGGAGTCGGAGCACGGCGCGTCCACGGCCCCGCACGCCGTGGACGAGGAACAGGTCCGGCGGCTGGTGCTGTTCGGGACGAGGGGCGTGGTCACGCGTTGCCGCGACTTCACGGAGGCGGCGCTCGGCGACTGGGGCTGGCTCCCGGCCGAGGACGACGACGGGCGGGAGCGGGCGGAGGACGTCCTGCTCCTGGTCTCCGAGGTCGTCACCAACGCCTGCCTGCACGCCGAGGGCCCCGAGGAGCTGGTCCTGCGGCACCGCGACGACCACCTGCGCGTCGAGGTGTCCGACGCCAGCCCCGAGCCCCCGAAGCGGCGCCGGTCCAGGGCGCCGTCGCTGCCCGGCGGCCACGGCCTGATGGTCCTCGACCGGCTGGCAGGGGCCTGGGGGTCCGAGCCGCGCGGGCGCGGCAAGGTGGTCTGGCTCGAGGTCAGCCGCCCGGGGCACCCGCGCTGAGCGACGCGGACCGGTCGGGGGCGTGGGTCCCCCGGTCCTCGGTGTCGGCGTGCCGGTCGTGGGTGTGGGCGTGCCGGTCCTCGGCGTGGGTACCCCGGTCCTCGGCGTGGGTGTCGGCCTGCAGGTCCTGGACGTCTTCCCGCAGGCCCGCGCGGAGCTCGCCGAGGATCCTGGCGAGCAGCCGGGAGATGTGCATCTGCGAGAGGCCGAGCCGATCACCGATCTGGGCCTGTGTCAGTTCCTCGCCGAAGCGCAGCGCCAGGATCCGGCGGTCCCGCAGGTCGAGCCGCGCGATCAGCGGCTTGAGCGACTCCAGCGTGTCGATCAGCTCGAAGGCCGGTTCCTCCGCCCCGAGCCGACGGGCCACCGCCGACACGGACGACTCGTCGTCCCCGGCGGGGGTGTCGAGCGAGCGGGCCACGTAGCCGTTCGAGGCCTGTTCGCCCTCCGCCACGCTCTCCTCGTCGAGGTGCAGATGGGCGGCGAGCTCCGCCCGGGTCGGACGTCGGCCGAGCCGCTGCTCCAGGATGTCGACGGCCTTCGCCAGCTCGATGCGCAGCTCCTGAAGGCGTCGCGGCACCTGCACCGCCCAGCTGGTGTCGCGGAAGAATCGTTTCATCTCCCCGACGATCGTGGGCAGGGCGAAGGCGGAGAACTCCACCTCCCGGCCCGTCTCGAACCGGTCGATCGCCTTGATCAGGCCGATCGTGCCGACCTGGACGATGTCCTCCGGCGGCTCGGTGCGGTTGCGGAAGCGGCGCGCGGCGAACTTCACCAGGCTGAGGTTCAGCTCGACCAGTGTGTTCCGGACGTACGCGCGCTCCGGCGTGCCCTCCTCCATCTCCGCCAGCCGGGCGAAGAGCGCGGTGGAGAGCGTCTGGGCGTCGCCTGTGCTCACTTCGGTGGGCCGGTCGACCTCGGGCAGGCCGTCCAGCGCGCGCTCGCGCACCGCGGCCGCCGCACCCGTACGGGCGGTGACGGGTGGGGCGGGAGGGTTCCGGGGCATGGACATGTGGCTCCCTCGACGGTGGTGGCGAGCCTGCGTCGCCGAGCGGGGCGGCGCGGTCCGTCGTTCGAGCGTCCTGGGTCGATTATCCCATGTATGGGTGATTCACCCGCTTCTTGCGGGGGCGGCGACACCTCACTTGCGGGGTGGCGGTACCTCGGACCGGGGGAGGTGTCCGGGGGCTCCCCGCGGGTACCCGCGGGGGTGGAAGGCGCAGGGCGTGCAGGTGGAGGTGTCCGGCGATGGACGAACCCCGGCTCTCGCAGCGGGAGCGGCGGATCCTGGCCGAGATGGAGCGTGATCTCCGCGCGGACATGTCGGATGCGTCGCCGGAGGACGGCTCGCGTCGCAGGCGCCGCCTCGGAGGAGGGGGCCGCCCGTCCGGCCGCCCGGGGCACGGCCACGCGCTCGCGGTGGTCGTCGCCCTCCTCGGCGTGCTGTCACTCGGGCTGCTCGTCCTGGCGGTCGCCACCGGTGAACCGGCTCTGGTCTGGGTCTTCGCGGTCACGTGGGTCCTGACCGTGACCGGCCTGCTGCGGCTGGTCATCCGCTGGTCGCGCCATCTGAGGCCGAGGTCCTGGCCGAACTGACCTTGCGCTGACCCGACACCTCCGGGGGCGGCGTGGCCGGGGGAGTCGACCGCGCGCGGAGCCGTCGGTCGGCGGGGCCCGTTGTCAGTGGTGCCCGGCACGATGGAGTCCATGACGACGACTCCGGTTCTCGCCGATGCCGCCGCGTACGCGCGGGCGGTCGAGGATGCCAAGCACGCCGCCGCGGCCTACTACGCGGGCGGTACGTCCCCGCTGGACGACGACGCCTACGACCACCTCGCCCGGGCGATAGCCGCCTGGGAGGCCGACCACCCCGGGCAGGCGCGCGCCGACTCACCGACCGGCAAGGTCGCCGGGGGCGCGGCCACCGGGGACGTCCCGCACACACGGCCGATGCTCTCCCTGGACAACGTCTTCTCCGCGGAGCAGTTCACCGCCTGGGCCGCCTCGCTGGAGCGCCGGATCGGCCGGACGGTGGAGCGGTGGAGCGTCGAACCCAAGCTCGACGGACTCGCGATCGCGGCGCGCTACGAACGGGGTCGGCTCGCCCGTCTCATCACCCGCGGGGACGGCACGGCAGGGGAGGACGTGTCGCACGCCATCGGGACGATCGTGGGTCTGCCGGAGCGGCTCGCCGAGCCCTTGACGGTCGAGGTCCGCGGCGAAGTGCTCATGACCATCGAGCAGTTCGAGGCCGCCAACCCGGTCAGGGTGGCCCACGGCGGCGAGCCGTTCGCCAACCCGCGCAACGCGGCGGCGGGCACCCTGCGTGCCAAGGACCGGCCGTACCGGGTCGAGATGACCTTCTTCGCCTACGACCTGCTGGGCGGCGCCGGTCTCGGCGGGGCGGCCCACAGCGAGCTGCTCGCGCGAGCCGCCGCCCTCGGGCTGCACACCTCGGCCGCCACCGCCGTTCCCGGCCGGTCGGTGACCGGCACGGCCGAGGTCCTGGCCAGGGTCGAGGAGATCGCGGCGCTCCGGGCGGAGCTGCCGTTCGGGATCGACGGGATCGTCGTCAAGGCCGACCTCGCCGCCGACCGCCGCGAGGCCGGAGAGGGCTCCCGCGCGCCGCGCTGGGCGATCGCGTACAAGCTGCCGGCCGTGGAGAAGGTCACCCGGCTCCTCGCCGTCGAGTGGAACGTCGGCCGTACGGGCGTCATCGCGCCCAGGGCCGTTCTGGAGCCGGTGGACATCGACGGCAGCACCGTCACGTACGCGACCCTGCACAACCCCTCGGACATCACCCGCCGCGATCTTCGCCTCGGCGACCATGTGATGGTCCATAAGGCGGGCGACATCATCCCCCGGGTCGAGGCGCCCCTCGCCCAGCTGCGGACCGGTGAGGAACAGCCCATCGAGTTCCCCGAAGCCTGTCCGCAGTGCGGCTCGGAGATCGACCGCAGCGAGCAGCGCTGGCGGTGCGCGCAGGGCAGGAACTGCCACCTCGTGGCCTCCCTCTCGTACGCCGTCGGCCGCGACCAGCTCGACGTCGAGGGGCTCGGCGCGTCCCGGATCGTGCAGCTCGTCGACGCCGGTCTCGTCGCCGACGTGGCCGGTCTGTTCACCCTGACCCGTGAGCAGCTCCTGGGCCTGGAGCGGATGGGCGAGACCAGCGCGGACAACCTGCTGGCCGCGCTCGCCACCGCCCGGACCCGGCCGCTCTCCCGCGTCCTGTGCGCGCTCGGTATCCGGGGCACGGGCCGTTCCATGTCCCGTCGGATAGCGCGCCACTTCGCCACGATGGACGAGGTCCGCGCCGCCGACGAGGAGGCGATGCGGAGCGTCGAGGGCATCGGGGCGGAGAAGGCGCCGGTCATCGTGGCCGAGCTGGCCGAGCTCGGCCCGGTCGTCGACAGGCTCGTGGCCGCCGGAGTGAACATGACCGAGCCCGGAGCCACCCCGCCGCCCGCGCCGGGGACGGCCGGCCCGGACACGGGTCCCGAGGCGGAGCACGTCGCCGCCGCATCCGACGCCCCGGCCGGGCCGCTCGCGGGTCTCTCCGTCGTCGTCACCGGAGCGATGACCGGGGTGCTGGCCGCCCTGAGCCGCAATCAGATGAACGAACTCGTCGAGCGCGCCGGGGGCAGGGCCTCCTCCAGCGTCTCCCGGCGCACCGGGCTCGTCGTCGCGGGCGAGAAGGCCGGGTCCAAGCGGGCCAAGGCCGAGGAGCTGGGCATCCGTCTGGTCGGTCCCGAGGAGTTCGCCGAACTGCTCGGGGAGTTCCTGCCCGCCTGACGAGGGCGGGGAGCCGGTCGCGCGGCGCTCACCGTGGCCCGTGGCGTGGGGCCCCGGTCTCTCGCGGCGTCGCGCGACCGGCGGTCACAGGCCCCCGTCACCCCGTCCGGCGGACCGCCGGCGCCAGACCCAGAGCGAGAGCGCGGCGCCCAGCGACGCCCCGACCAGGGCGAGCGGAAGCCCCGCCCAGGGGCCCGAGGGCACGTCCTCCTGGCGTACGGCCTTCGCGGGTGCGGAGAGCGCGGCCATGTCGCCGGAGACCGCGGCCGCCCCGGCCCGCGGCGCGGTACGCGCATCGGGCCCGGTCGCGGTCCCGGTCCCGGCGCCCGCGCCGCGCTCGGCGCCCGCCTTCGGCCCCGCCTGCGGCACGGCCCCCGAGGTCTTCCCCGCCGCTTCGGCCGCCGGCTTTCCCGCCGCCGGTTTCCCCGTGGCCTTCTTCACCTGCCCGTCCTTGGCCCGGTCCCGTACGGCCGCCGGAGCGAGCGAGCCGACCGGCTGGACCCGTCCCGCCGCGTCGAAGCCCCAGTCCAGCAGCGTCCGCGCCTCCTCGTACACCGCGAGCCCGCCGCCCCACTGCGGGTTCATCACCGACACGACCAGCGTCCGTGAGCCCTGCCGGGCGGCCGCGATCAACGTGTTGCCCGCGTTGGTCGTGTATCCGTTCTTCACGCCGATCAGCCCGGGGTAGCGGCGCACGCCGTCCTCCCCGGTCAGCAGCCGGTTGGTGTTGCGGATGCCGTAAGACCAGCCGTCCGCAGGGAATTCCGCGTACCGCGTCGAGGAGTACCGGACGAAGTCCGGATCCTGCAGCCCGGCACGGCCGAAGAGCGCCAGGTCGTAGGCGGAGGACACCTGACCGGGCGCGTCGTACCCGTCAGGGGACACCACACGGGTGTCATGAGCCCCCAGCGCCCGGGCCTTGGCCTGCATCTGACGGGTCGTGGACTCCCAGCCGCCGTTCATCGCGGCGAGCACCCGCACCGCGTCGTTCCCCGAATTGAGGAAGACGCCGTTCCACAGGTCGGAGACCTTGTACGTGAGTCCGGCCTGGACGCCGACCATGCTGCTTCCGCTGCCGATCCCCGACAGCTCCGACTCGGAGACGGTGTGACGCTCCCTCTGGTCGATGCGGGGGAGGGCGGTCACGGCGAACAGGGTCTTCAGCGTGCTGGCGGGCGGCAGCCGCCGATGCGCGTTGCGCGCGGCCAGGACCTCGCCCGTGGAGGCGTCCGCCACCAGCCAGGACAGCGCGGAGACGGAGGACGGCGCCGCCGGGCCACCGGGCAGGGCCTGGACCTGGGTGCCCGAGCGGTGGAGGCGGGCGGGATCGATGAAGCGTTCGGCAGGAGGCGTGGGTTCGGTGCCGGAGGCCGCCGCGGCCGCCGGCACGGGCAGCGCGAGCAGCAGCGCCGCGGCACCGGCGGCAGCATGACGGACAGCTGACATGACGATCATTCAGCCACCGTAGGAAGCGGGACCGGCCCTCGCAGATCGGAGTGCGCCGACCGGCGTACGGGGAGTGGCGTACGGGCGGTTCGGGACTCTCGAACGGCGGGAGAGCACGCCGGCCCGAGCCGCCACGCCCGCCGCCGGGTCCGCCGCCACGTCCGCCGCCCCCGGTAGCCGTCCGGGCGGATCCCTCACGACGCCCCGAACCCCGCTCCGAGCCGCGCCCAGACGGGCGGGGGCGGCGCGGGCAGCGGCAGCGGCAGCGACCGCGACGGAGCCGACTTCCGACGCGGAGCCGACCCGACGGCGTCGGGAAACCACCGACGCGGGCGGCGCAACCACCCATCGCGCATGGGCGGTGGCCGGAGTGTCGGTGCCACACGGCATCCTGGTGACGTGTCCTCACTTCCGCACCAGAGCTTGCCCGTTCCTCCGGAACCCGCTCGGCGGGCGCCCTCCGCCGATCCGCAGGGCAGGCCCCTCGGCGCGCCCGCGGCGCGACCCGACCGGCTCCCGCCGCCCGCCCCGGCAGGGCACATGATCGTCTGCGGTGACGACGTCCTCGCCCACCGGCTCGCCCTTGAGCTCCACGATGTGTACGGGGAGCGGATCACCCTCCTCGTACCCGTGCGGGGTGACGAGCCGCAGCAGCCCTCCGGCCGCCTGGGCCGCGCCGCCTCGCTCTTCGGCCGGGTGACCGCCGCCATGACGCGTACACCCGCCCTGGACCAGCGCGGCGCGCCCGAGGGCCGGTCGATCCGGCTGGTGGAGACGGCCGAGGTCGACGACGCGGTGCTGATCGACGCGGGAGTGGAGCGGGCCGCCGCGCTCGCCCTCGTCCATGACGACGACGAGACCAACATCCGCGCCGCCCTCGCGGCGCGACGGCTCAACCCGCGACTGCGCCTGGTCATCCGGCTCTACAACCGCAGGCTCGGGCAGCACCTGGAGACGCTCCTCGACCAGGCCGCGACGGTCGCCGAGCCCGGCCTCGATCCGAAGGAGCTCGACGCGGCGACGACCGTGCTCTCGGACGCCGACACCGCGGCGCCCGCGCTCGCGGCCACGGCCGTCGCCGGTACCAGCAAGGTCGTGCAGGCCGGCGGGCTGCTCCTGCACGCCGTCGAGCGGACCCCGCCCGCCCGGGGTGAGGTCGCCGACCCGGGGCTCTGCACGCTCGCGCTGCTGTCGGCGACGACGAACGACCCGGCCGGCGTCGAGGGCGCCGAAGGCAGCGGCGCCCAGGGCCCGCTGCTGCTGCCCGACGACCGGGCCGTCGCCGCCGCCTCCGGGCGGGGCACGGTCGCGCTCGAAGCGATCACCTACGCGGGCCCCACCCTGTCCCACAAGCGGTTCGGCGGCTCCTCCCTGCCCGTGGGCTCGCTGTTCTCCCGCAGGCTGCGCTGGTCGCTCGCGGGCGTCACCGCCGCCGTCGGGGCGATCGCCCTCGCCACGTGGCTGGCCACCGACGACCACCCCCTGCACGCCGCGTACCTCACCCTCCTCGACATCTTCGCCATCGGAGACCCGGCGGTCGAGGAGACGACCGGCCGTCAGGTGCTGCAGATCCTCGCCGGGTTCGTCGGGCTCCTCCTGATGCCGGTGCTCATGGCGGGCATCCTCGAGGCGCTCGGCACCTTCCGTACGGCGACCTCGCTGCGCCGCCCGCCCCGCGGGCTCTCCGGACATGTGGTGCTTCTCGGCCTCGGCAAGGTCGGCACCCGCGTCCTCGCCCGGCTGCGGCGCCTCGACATCCCCGTGGTCTGCGTCGAGTCCGACCCCGAGGCCCGCGGCATCGCCCTCGCCCGCCGGCTGCGCGTGCCCACCGTCATCGGCGACGTCACCGAGGAGGGCGTCCTGGAGGCCGCCCGGATCCACCGGGCGCACGCTCTGCTCGCGCTGACCAGCATCGACATCACCAATCTGGAGGCCGCGCTCTCGGCCCGCTCGGTCAAGCCCGACCTCCGGGTCGCGCTGCGGCTCTACGACGACGACTTCTCCACCGCCGTCTACCGGACCCTGCGCGCCGCCCACCCCGAGGCGCTCACCCGCAGCCGCAGCGTCTCGCACCTGGCGGCCCCCGCCTTCGCGGGCGCCATGATGGGCCGCCAGATCCTGGGCGCCATTCCGGTGGAGCGCCGGGTGCTGCTCTTCGCGGCGGTGGAGGCGGGCGGCAACCCGTACCTGGAGGGCCGTACGGTGGCCGAGGCCTTCCGTCCTGGGGCCTGGCGGATCATCGCCCGCGCCACCGGTTCGGCGCCTCTCGGCAGGCACGCGGCGGGGCTCGTCTGGCAGTTGGAGCCGGACCGGGTCCTCGGCGCGGGCGACCGGGTCCTCGTCGCCACCACCCGGCGCGGCCTGGCCGAACTCCTCGGCCGCCATCCCCGCCCCCCGCGTCAGGAGCGGCCCGACTCCACCCGCCACAGGACGCGTTGACCCCGGGATCCGAACCCGGCACGAACCGACACCCGCGCGCGTCGCACCGCAACGTCCTCGCCGTTCACCCCGTCCGGCCGAGGTCCGCGGTGGGGGAGGCGCGCAGGGCCGACACGAGATGCAGCAACCTCGCCTCGTTCCCGGAAAGCCCCGCCGCGCGCAGCGCCTCGTCGGCCTCGGCCATGGGGTGGGTGAGCATCGCCGCCGCGTAGGGCACGAGGTGCGGATCCGTCAGCACGGCCTGGGTGGACTCCAGCAGACGGAGGTACGCCTGGGCTGCGGCGCGCTCACGGACGGTGATCGTGGTCATGTCGGGCTCCCTCTCGACAGGTTGGCAACCTCCACCCTCTCGTACGGGTCTGACAACGCCCCTCGAAGCGGTTCCGGTGGGCGTGGCTCAGGCGGGATCCGGAAGGGACGGCCCGGCCGCCGCCGCACCCGCCGGCACCCGCTCCCGGGCCGCCCGCTCGTCGGCGTCCGCCAGCCAGAACCAGACGGGCGGGAGGGCCAGCTCGACCACGGTCAGCGCCACCTGGAACGAGTGCGGCCAACCGTGCACCGCCAGGGACAACAGCCGCCCCGCACCGCCCAGGAGGAAGACCGCCGCGAGCCACCGCACCACCCGCGCCGGGACCGGGTGCTGCCTGGCCGCCCACAGCCAGACCAGCCCGTACCCGGCGAAGATCGCGCCGAAGAACCGGCCCAGGCTGTCCAGAGTGGGGCCGGCGTCGGCCTCGCCCGGAATCGCGGCATTGCCGCCGACCACGTGGAACAGCCCGATCGCCGTGCAGGCGAGGCCCATCACCCAGGCGAACACCCGGAGTGCCTTGGCCATATGACTCCACCCCACTTAGTTGACGTGTGCCTACTTATCTTCAGGATAGGGTCCCTTGGTAGATGAGTGTCAAGTAATCTGGGCGCGTGCCTCCCCGTCGACGTCTGAGCCCTGCCGACCGCCGTGCCCAACTGCTCGCCGTCGGCGCCCGGCTCTTCTCCGCCGCCCCCTACGACGACGTGCTGATGGAGGACGTAGCGCGGCAGGCCGGTGTGTCCCGCGCCCTGCTCTACCAGCACTTCCCGAGCAAGCACGCGCTCTTCGCGGCGGTGTACCAGCAGGCGGCCGACCGGTTGCTGGAGGCGACCGCGTTCGACCCCGACGCCACGCTCGTCGAGCAGCTCGCCCAGGGCCTGGACACCCATCTCGACTACTTCGTCGCCAACCGGCACGCCGTCCTGGCCGCGAACCGGGTGCTGGCGGGCGACCCCGTCATTCAGACGATCATGACGGACGAACTCGACGCCCTGCGTTCACGTCTGCTCGGTGTGCTCCCGCTCGCCGACGCGCGCACGCACGCCGCCGTCTCCGCGGCGCTGAAGGCCTGGCTCGTCTTCGTCCAAGTGCTGTGCGTGGACTGGCTCACCCGCGAGACCTGCACCCGCACCGAGCTGCGGGACACCTGCATCGGCGCGGCGGTCGGCGCTCTGCGCCCCCTGCTCTCCGAGGACCCCGCCCCCGACTGGCCGCCCGCTCCACCCGCCTGAACCGGCCCGACCGACCGACCGGCCCGACCGACCGACCGGCCCGACCGACCGACCGGCCCGACCGACCGACCCGACCGACCGGCCCGATCGACCGGCCGGCACGACCGCCCGACCGGCCCGATCGACCGCCCGACCGGGCCGACGGGTCGAGCGTCGGTCAGGACCCGCCCCGCCCGTCCAGCCACTCCGAGAGCCGTTCGAGGAAGATCCGCTGGCCCGGAACGAGCAGGGGCGCGGCCGTTTCCGGAGTGAACCAGCCGACCCGGTCGATCTCGGGAAACTCGCGAACGACACCGGAGCCGCGCGGCCATTCCATGGTGAACGTGCCCGGCACGACCAGGGTCGGATCGAGATCCGCCTCGACCGCCCAGATCGTGACGGTCTTTCCGCTCGTCTGCCGGGCCTCGCCGAGTGCGATCCGCTCGCCGTCGGGTGCCGGCAGGCCGAGCTCCTCCTCGAACTCGCGGCGGGCGGCGGCCTGCGGTGCTTCCTCAGGGCCGTACTCGCCCTTGGGGATCGACCAGGCGGAGACGTCCTTCGACGCCCAGAAGGGCCCGCCCATATGGCCGATGAGCACCTCGAAACCGCCGTCCGCACTCCGGCGGAAGAGAAGGAGCCCAGCGCTGCGCTTGTCAGGCATACCGCTCAGTGTCGCCGAGCGGGTCAGATACCGCAGCTGCTCGCCGACCAGAAGCGCGAGGCGCGGGTGTCCACGTGCGCGTGGTCGCCGTGGCCCGGGTAGCCCGGACCGAGGATGCCGTTGAAGCCGTGGTTGCGTGCCTGCTTCGCGAGCGTGCACAGCGAGGGCGATCCCGTCAGGTCGATGCCGTCGCCGTACAGGTGGCGGCTGTCGGAGGCGCCGCCCACCGCCGCGTTGCAGGCGTGCGAGCGGAAGCCGCTGCTCACCGAGATCGGCACGTCGCCCAGCGCGTGGCGGAGCGCCTCCAGCTTCCACATCGCGCGCAGGGCGTTGGACTTGGCGGTGGCCGCGCTGACGGCTCCGCCGGAGAAGTCGCCGTTGCACTTGTTGAGCTCGGCGTAGGTGAAGTGGACCGGGGTGCAGTCCGCGTCCTGGAGGGCGTACAGCTTCGCGAAGGTCGCGGGTCCTGCGACGCCGTCCGCGGCGAGCCCGTACGCCTGCTGGAAGCGGGTCACGGCGGCCTGGGTGGCCGGGCCGTAGGAGCCGTCGACCCCGAGGACCGCGCCGTAGCCGGGGTATCCGGCCACCCGGATCTGCAGCTGTGTGACGTCTGCACCGGACATGCCCGAGGAGAGCGTGCGGCCCCAGGTGTAGCACTCGTCGGCGTGCGCCGTGCCGGACGTCGTGACCGTGCCCGTGAGGGCGGCGGCCACCACCAGGAGCGTGGCGAGCAGGGATCTGACCATGCGCCGGACCATGACACCTCCGTGTCGTAACTGGACGGGGTCTCCGCCCGCAGTGTTCGGCATGAACATGACCAGCAGGATGGGGGGAGGTGACGCGGCGGTCAACGGTTCCGTGCACCTGCCAGTGGCCCAGGCCACTGGCAGGTCAGACCGTGACCCATACCGTCACCGGCCCGCCCGCCGGATCGACCCCGCGCGCCCAGCCGCCGGCCACCCGCACCGAACGGTGCGGCCAGGCCGTACCGAGAAGCCGGGAGCGGTGCAGGACCCGGCAGTCCTGACGGACCTCCACGAGCGGCCGGGTCAACGGCTCGCTCGCCCGCAGGAGGAACGGGCGGAACGCGGCCCCCTCGGGCGGCGCGAGCGTGATCCGGTTCGGCGCCACCCACTCCACCGGGCCTTCCACCCGCACCGGCACCGCCGTCACCGGCCAGGGTTCTCCGGCCAGATGGCGCAGTACGGCGTCCGCCGCGGCCCTCCCCTCGGCCGCCGCGGCCCCCGCCGACTCGACCCCGCGCAGGACGTTGCCCGCCGCGAAGACGCCCGCCGTGGCGGTGCGGTGGGCGCCGTCGACCGAAGGGCCGCGCGTACCGCCGTCGAGGGGCACCCCGCCTGCCCGGGCCAGTTCGTGTTCGGGAATCCAGTCCCCGGTGAACACGACCGTGTCGCAGCCGATACGGCCCTCCAGGCCGTCCGCGCGGCGCAGCCGGACACCCGTGAGCCGCCCCCGGCCCAGCAGTTCGGTGACCGCGGTGCCGGTCAGCAGCGGGGGCGCGGGGAGCGTGCCGAACCACCGCCGGGACCGGGGCTGTTCGGTGACCATCGCCACCACGTCCACCTGCGCCCGGCGGAGCGCCCGTACCGCGTGGTGGGCCACCGGTTCCGCGCCGATCACGACGGCGCGCCGCCCGAGCCGCTCGCGCCGGACCCCGTACAGGTGCACGGACTGCTGGAGCTCACCGGTCGTCAGCACCCCGGCAGGACGTGTCCCCGGTACGAGGCGTGCGCTGCGCGGCCGTTCCCGCGCACCGGTCGCCAGGATCACCGCCCGCGCGGTGATCCGTTCCAGGCCGGTCGGTGCCGTGACGTCCAGGGTGAGCGGCCCGGCCCAACCGGTCACCGACACACCCGTACGGACCGTGGCACCTGCCCTGTCCGCCGCGCGCGTCAGCCGGCGGGCGTATCCCGGGCCGTCCAGCGGCCGCCCGAAGTCGGCCAGGCCGAAACCGCCGTGGGCGCAGTGGCGCGGCACCCCGCCGGCCTCGCGCTCACGCTCCAGGACCTCGACCCGGAACCGCCCCGCCCCCGCGGCGGCGAGCCGCTCCGCCGCGGTGAGTCCGGCGGGCCCCGCGCCGACGACGAGGACATCGACGAACCGGTGCGCGGGTCCGTCGAGGCTCGGCTGCCCGCTCACGCCTCCCGCCACGGCCGCCCCACCCCCTCGTCGAACAGCGCCCGGACCGCCGCGCCGCAGGAGAACCCCTGGCACCGGCCGCCCCGCGCCCGCGTCCTGCGCCGCAGCCCGTCCAGCGACGCCGGTGCGACGGTCGAAGTGAGAGCCGCCCGGATCTCGCCCCGGGTCACCCGCTCGCAGTGGCAGACGATCGCCCCGAACTCCGGATCCCGGGAGATCAGTTCGGCGTCCCGGTACGGGCGTGGGAAGGCCTCGCCGAGGTTGGGCATCCGGACCGGGGCGAGCGGCAGCTCCGGCCCGAGTGCGAGGCCGCACTCCGCGAGCAGCTCCATCGTGTGCGCGGCGATCGCCGGAGAGGCCGTCAGGCCGGTCGACCGGATGCCGCCCGCCGTGACGTACCGCAGCCCGGGATGGGCGGCGCACTTGTAGTCGTCGTCCTCGGTGGCCGCCCGCAGCCCCGCGTAGACCGCGGTGACCTCCTCGTCGAGGAGCGCGGGCAGCACGCGGCGTCCCTGGTCCAGGAGGCCCGCAAGCCCGTCTGCGGTCGTTCCGGTGGCCGTCCGGTCGTCGAGGTTCTCCGCCGTGGGGCCGAGCAGCACCTTCCCGTACACCGTCGGTGCGACCAGAACCCCCTTGCCCAGAGCGCCCGGTACGGGCAGGAGGATGTGGCGGACGAGCGAGCGGGCGAAGGAGTCGAAGACGATCAACTGACCGCGCCGCGGCGTCACCGTGAAGTCCCGGCGCCCGAACAGCGCGTCGAAGCGGTCCGCGTGGAGCCCGCAGGCGTTGACGACATAGCGGGCCCGCAGCACGCCGCGGGGCGTGACCAGTCGGTGCGGTACGCCAGGATCGGCCTTCTCCACACGGCAGTTGAGGTGCAGGTCGACGCCGGAACGGACGGCCTGGGTGGCGTACGCGAGCGTCGTCGTCCAGGGGCAGACGATCGACTCGCCCGGCACTTCGAGGGCTCCGAGAGCCCCCGGACCCAGGTGGGGCTCCCGCGCGCGGAGTTCGTCGGCGGCCAGGAGGCGTGTGCTGCGATGGCCGTTGCGTACGGCCTTGTCGGCGAGGCGGGGGAGTGCGGCCAGCTGCTCCTCGTCCCAGGCGACGAGGAGTGCGCCGAGGGGCTCCACGGGAATGCCCGTCTCCCGCGCGTAGTCGAGGAGCAGGCGCTGCCCCTCCCGCACCAGTCGCGCCTCCAGCGAACCGGGTACGGCGTCGAAACCCGTGTGCAGGATCGCGGTGTTGGCCTTCGACGTGCCCTCGCCGACGTCCCCGGACGCCTCGACCAGCGCGACCCGCATCGGCCTGCGGGCCAGCTCGCGCGCGATCGCACAACCGACCACCCCGGCGCCGACGACCACGACGTCGTACGCGGCGCCGGGTGCCGAGGTGTCCGGCAGGGTGCCGGCGCGCGTCACGGCCCCGGGCCGCCGGTCCGGCGGCGCCGGTCTGTCCGGGTTCACGGCCGGGCCGCCCCACCGGTCCCGTCGAGCAGCGCCGCCACGGCGGCACGGAACCGGCCGAGGCGCTCGTCCGCCTCCGCTCCGGTCACGGCCGGCTCGTAGGCGGCCGAAGGCTTCCACTCCGGTACGGCCTCGTGGACGGGGAGCCCCGGGTCGAGCCCGAGCCGCGCGACCGCGCCGACCCCGAGCGCCGTCGCGTCGGGCAGGGCCGAGACCTCGACGGGGAGTTGGAGCAGGTCCGCCTGCGTCTGCATCAGGAGCGCCGAGCGGGTGAGTCCGCCGTCCACGCGCAGGGAGGTGAGCGGTCGGCCGAGATCGCTCGCCGCCGCGGCCGCCAGCTCCACGACCTGTGCGGCGATGCCCTCGCAGAGCGCCCTGACCAGGTGTCCCGCGGTCGTGTCCAGGCCGAGGCCGTGCAGGGAGCCGCGGACGTCGCCCCGCCACCAGGGCGCGGCGAGACCCGCGAGCGCCGGGACGAAGGTGACCCCGCCGGTGTCCGGCGCCGTCGCGCCCACCGCGTCGAGCTCTCCGGCGCCCGACAGCAGCCCGAGGTCGGTCAGCCACCGCACGGCGGACGCGGCCGTGTACACCTGGCCGTCCAGGCAGTAGCTCGTCAGGCCCCTGAGTCGCCAGGCCACACAGCTCACCAGTCCCGAGGCGCCGCGGCGCGGCGACGAGCCCGTCTGGGCGAGCAGGAACGCCCCGGTTCCGTACGTGCACTTGGCCGCGCCGGGGGCGGTGACGCTCTGCGCGAGCAGGGCCGCCTGCTGGTCCACGAGCAGCCCCGTCAACGGGATCGGCCGGCCGAACGCCGTCGTCGTGCCGATGTGCGCGTCCGCGTCGACGACCTGGGGCAGCCGTTCGGCGCCCAGGCCGTAGACGTCGAGGGCGGGCGCGGACCAGGACACCGAGTCCAGGTCGAGGAGCCCGGTGCGCCCCGCCGTCGCGGCATCGGTGACGAACGCGCCCGTCAGACGGTGCACCAGCCACGCGTCGCTCGTGGTGACCACTCCCGCGCCGGTGAGCCGACGGCGGATCCAGGCCATCTTGGGAGCGGCGAAGTAGGGATCGAGCGGAAGCCCGGTCCGATCCCTCAACTCGTCGGCATGGTCGGCGAGTTCGCCGCAGATGTCGGCCGCTCTGCGGTCCTGCCAGACGAGAGCGTCGGTGAGGGGTTCACCCGTCGCGGGATCCCAGGCGAGGACGGTCTCGCCCTGGTTGGCCAGGCCCACGGCGACGACCGGGGTGCCCGCCTCGGCGAGCGCTGCGCGGCCTGCGGCGACGACGGAGTCGTAGAGCTGCGCCGGATCGACCTCGACCAGGCCACCGGGCAGATGGCGCGGTCGAACGGGAGCGGAGCCCGTTCCGATGACGCCCCGTTCGGGGCAGACGACGAGCGCCTTGGTCCCCGACGTTCCCTGGTCGACGGCGAGCACCGGACCCGTCATCACTCGTCCTCCTGCCCCTCGAAGGGTCGCGGGCCTTGATCGCGGAACCGGCAAGACTGGTGCACGCGCCGCGTCCCGTCAAGCGGAGCGGAGTCTCTCCGTCGGCTTCCTCCCCGAGAGATGACACATGCTCAAATTCGCTCCGTGGCTGGATAGTTACGGTCAGATTTGAAAGCCGATCGCGATCAACCGGCGGAGCCTATAGTGATCGCCGATCATCACCGGTCATCGCCGATCGCCACTGATCGACGCCGACCAGCGGCCGATACGTCTCACCGATGCGCCCCACCCACCGAGGAGCCATGTCACCCACCGCACGTCCCGTCCTGTGATGGCTGGGCACGGATTCAAGCCCGTCTACCATCCGGCGGGCCACGACCACGCCCTGCGCAACGCGGTCCAGGAGCTGCGGACCGGCCGCTGGGTGTCGACGGCCCGATTACTCGACGAGACCCCCGGCTGGGCCGACTGGACACGGCGTACCCAAGTGCTCGCCACCGTCGCCGCGGGCGGCGACGTCGTCCAGACCTGGCGGACCGAGGAGCCGGACAGCGTCCCCGCGCTCGTCCTGCACACCCGCGTCGCCGTCGAACGCGCCGTACGCGCCCACCGCGGCGGTCACCCCCGCACCCGCGAACTGTGGCAGGAGGCCTGGACCGCCTGCCGTCGCTCCGCCGAGAGCGCGCCCGCCGACCCCGTCCCCTGGATCTGCCTGCTGGCCCTCGCGGCCCTCGACGACCGGCAGCGGATGCCCGAGCACCGGCAGTCCCCGCCCGCGCCGCTCCTACCGCCCGGCCCCTGGGGGCTGCTCGCCGAGGCCGAGCGGCGCGATCCGCAGAACCGCGAGGCGCACCACCGGCTGCTGCAGTTCCTCTACGTCCGCCGCGCGGGCTCCTTCTCCGAGGCCGTCAACTACGCGCAGTGGGCCGCCGGTTCCGCCCCCACCGGCTCGGCCCTGCACGCCCTGCCGCTGTACGTCAGGGTGGAGCGATACCGACGGGAACGCGGCCACACGCACGCCCTGGACCTGCACTGGGTCGCCGAGGACGCGGTCCGTGACGCCCAGCAGGCCCTGCGGTCCTGGTTCCTCTTCTGCGCCACCGACGAGGCGTCCCTGCTCGACCTCAACCACCTCGCCCACGCGCTCTTCGGCGCCCAGCGCTTCGCGGACGCCGCCCGGGTCTTCGAGGCCCTCGGGCCGTACCACACGGTGCTGCCCTGGGCGTACCGCACCGAGCGCCCCGACGACCGGGCGCTCGCCACCGAGTTCTTCGTCCGCGCCCGCGCGCGCTGTCTCGACCCCTGACCCCCGCTCCCTCCGCTCACTCGTCCCTCTCCCCCCGTCCCCACCCCGGAGGTACCGCCATGTCCCGCACCGCCCCCGTCGACGAGACAGCCAGGCCCCGCGCGGGCGGCCAGGACGACGAGGCCCGGCTGAGAGAGCTCGGCTACCAGCCGGTCCTCGCCCGTCGCATGGGCGGCTTCGGCAACTTCGCCATCAGCTTCTCCGTGATCTCGATCCTCTCCGGGTGCATGACGCTCTACGGGTTCGGCCTCGGCACCGGCGGCCCCGCCGTCATGCTGTGGGGCTGGGCGGGCGTCGGGCTCTTCGTGCTCTGCGTCGGACTCGCCCTCGCCGAGGTCACCAGCGCCTACCCGACCTCCGGCGCCCTCTACTACATGGCCGACCGGCTGGGCGGCCGCCGCTGGGGCTGGTACACCGGCTGGCTCAACCTGCTCGGCCTGCTCGGCGCGATCGCCGGCATCGACTACGGCGCCGCCCTGTTCACCGGAGCCTTCCTCAACCTCCAGTGGGGCATCGTGCCCACCGCCGGCTCGACCTTCCTGATCTTCCTCGCCATCCTGCTGCTGCACGCCGGCCTCAACCTCTTCGGCGTACGGCTCGTCAGCGTGCTCAACTCCGTCAGCGTCTGGTGGCACCTCGCGGGGGTCGCCGTGATCGTCGGGGCGCTCGCCTTCATCCCCGACCGCCACCAGTCCGCCGAGTTCGTCTTCACCGAGTTCGTCAACGACACCGGCTGGGCCAACCCGTTCTACGTCGCGGCCATCGGCCTGCTCCTCGCCCAGTACACCTTCTCCGGTTACGACGCCTCCGCCCACCTCTCCGAGGAGACCTCCAACGCCTCGGTCAGCGCCGCCAAGGGCATCGTGCGAGCCATCTGGGTCTCGTGGATCGCCGGTTTCGCCCTGCTCGCCGGACTGACCTTCGCGATCCAGGACTACGCGGGCACCCAGAGCACCGCCACGGGCGTACCGCCGGCGCAGATCCTCCTCGACGCCCTCGGCTCCGGCGCCGCGAGCGCGCTGCTGCTCGTGGTGATCGTCGCCCAGCTCTTCTGCGGCAACGCCGAGGTGGCCGCCGCCAGTCGGATGGTCTTCGCCTTCAGCCGGGACAACGCCCTGCCCGGCTCCGCCCTCTGGCGGAAGGTCAGCAGCCGGACGCAGACCCCGGTGCCCGCGGTCTGGCTCGCCGTCGGCGTCGCCGCCCTCCTCGCCCTCCCGTCGCTCTACTCCGCCACCGCGTACGGCGCCGTCACCGCGATCAACGTCATCGGCATCACCCCCGCCTACGCGATCCCCATCTACCTGCGGCTGCGCGCGGGCAAGCGGTTCACGCCAGGACCGTGGAGCCTGGGCCGGTGGAGTCGCCCGATCGGCTGGGTCGCCGTGGGCTGGGTCGCGCTCGTCACCGTGCTCTTCTGCCTGCCGCAGAAGTCGCCGGTGACGATCGACTCGATGAACTACGCGGTCATCGCGCTGGCCGTGGTCCTCGTGCTGGCCAGCGTGTGGTGGTACGTGGCGCGCCGCTCGTACGGCACGCCGTCGGCGTACGGAACGGCGCGCGAGGAGGCTGAGATCGAGGAGGGGATCGTCTGACGAGTCCCAGCCGCCGGACATCGGACATCGGACCTCAGACATCGGATATCGGATCCAAGATCCAATATCCATGATCCAAGATATTGGATCCGATCCTCCGTCGTCAGCCGCTGAACTCGTAGGTCCAGGAGACGCCCTGGGCGGCGCAGTCGATGTCCGTGATCTCCAGCGCGTGCCCGTGCTGGTCGCACACCACGCGGTGGACGGCCAGCCGGGGCGCCCCGCCTCCGACTCCCGTCGCCCGGCCCGGCGGTACGCCGATCGACTCCCGTCGGGTGAGCCGTAGTCCGGCCTGGTGCATCCAGTGGTAGAGCAGGCGCATGTCCGGGTGGAGCACGGAGCCTCTGGTGCGCCGGTACTTGGCGAGTTGCGGGATCTCGCTCAGCGCGGCCCGCGAGAACCAGGACACCGACCGCTGCATCGGTGTCCCGCCGGGGGAGAGGACGACATGCCGGTGGACGAGGGTCGGCTCGCCGGGCACGAGCCCGAGCCGCGTCATCAGCCCGGCCGGTGGTGCCTCCCAGGTGAGCGAGGTGCGTACGAGGGCGTCGGCGGCTTCCGTGCCGCCGGGGAAGAGCTGCCGGCGCACCGTCAGGGCCGGTTCGCCCGGCTCGTGTCCGCTGCCCGCGGCGAACGTGCCGCGCCGGTCGGTGACGACGAGCCGTTCCTCGCGCAGGAGTTGGAGCGCGCTGCGGACGGTCTGCCGGTTGACGTGGTAGCGGTGGGCGAGCGAGCGCTCGGACGGGAGCCGGCTGCCCGGCGCGATCTGCCGGTCGGCGAGGTCGTCCCGCAGCGCCGCGGCGACCTTCAGGTAGAGCGGGACCGCCGCCGGGTGCTCAGGTTCCGGTACGGGTGCGGCTTCGGTCATGGTGCGAACCCCTCTCTTTGCTCAGCGTGACAGTCTGGTCCGCAGGGGTGATCAATTCCTATCATTGGTCTAAACCATTAAGGAAGAGGCGGCGAAAGGGAGTGGCCGAAAGCCGGAGCGCCCCGGAGTGCGGACCGCGCCGTCTGACCTTGTAATGAGTCTCAACCGGACATGGCTGCGGAAGAGGCGGGTGAGGCCGGATGACGACACCGGCGGAGCGGGCCGAGGCGGGGAAGGCGGCGCGCAAGAGAGTGCCGCGCTCCTCACACGGCCGCTGGATACCCCCCTCGCAGCGCCAGGACCCCCTGCGCATCCTGGAACGGCAGGCCGTCGACCGGGTGCCCGAACTGATCCCGATCCGGTACGGCAGGATGGCCGTCTCGCCGTTCGCGTTCCTGCGCGGCGCGGCGGCCGTCATGGCCGCCGACCTCGCCCCGCAACGGCACACCGGGCTCACCGTCCAGCTCTGCGGCGACGCCCATCTGCTCAATTTCGGCGTCTACGCCTCACCCGAACGGGCGCTCCTCTTCGATGTGAACGACTTCGACGAGACCCTGCCGGGACCCTTCGAGTGGGACGTCAAGCGGCTGGCCGCCAGTGTGGCCGTCGCCGCGCTCCAGAACGGCACCAGCAAGGCCAAGGCCCGCCAGGCGGCCCTCGTCGTCGGCGAGGCGTACCGCGAGTCCATGCGCCGCCTCGCGAGCCTCGGGGAACTCGCCGTCTGGTACGAGCGGATCGACGCCGACGACCTGGCCCCGCTGGTCCGCCGGAACCGTCGTGCCACGTTCGAGAACCGCCTCGCCAAGGCCCGCCGCCGCACGAGCCTGCAGGCCCTCGGCAAGCTCACGGCCCTCGACGAGCAGGGCATCCGGCAGATCGTCGACGACCCCCCGCTCCTCGAACGGGCCACGGACCTCGACCGGGTCACCCTCGGCAAGATCTTCAGCGACTACCGCAGCTCGCTCTCCGAGGAGCGCCGGCTTCTCCTTGACCGCTTCCACTACGTGGACGCGGCCCGGAAGGTCGTCGGCGTCGGCAGTGTCGGCACCCGCTGCTTCATCCTGCTCCTCCAGGGCAGGGACGACGGCGACCCGCTGATCCTCCAGATCAAGGAGGCCGGTCCCTCGGTGCTGGAGGAGTACCTGCCGCCGACCGCGTACCGCCACCAGGGGCAGCGGGTCGTCCGGGGCCAGCGGCTGACCCAGGCCGCGAGCGACATCTTCCTCGGCTGGATGACCGGACCGGAGAAGCGCCACTTCTACTGGCGGCAGCTGCGCGACATGAAGGGCTCGGCCGAGGTGGAGGCCATGTCACCGGCGATGCTCCGCGCGTACGCGGGCCTCTGCGGCCGCGCCCTGGCCCGCGCCCACGCCCGCTCGGGCGACCGCATCGCCATCGCCGCCTACCTCGGTACGTCGGGCGTCTTCGACCACGCCGTCGCCGACTTCGCGATGCGCTACACGGACCAGAACGCCGACGACTATGCGGCCCTGGGCGCGGGGATCGCCGCGGGCGTGATCACGGCGGCGCCGGGCGTCTGACACCCGCCCGCGCGCCGCCGCGCCCGCCGCGCCGCCAGTACGCCTCGCGGCGGACTAGGCCCCGCGCCGCATCGGCGGATCGGCCGGGGTCTTCGGCACCGGGCCGAAGAGCACCTGCCGGGCGACCGCCGGGGCGAACAGAGCCGTCATCGGCTCCTTCAGGGTCAGCACCGAGCGGAACGCGGCGCCCACGACCGGGTCCCCTCCGTACCGCTCCTGGAGCCGGCGCAGGTACCAGCCCACCGGCCGGTCCACCGCGCGCGCGGCGAGGTCGTTCCCCGTCGCGCCCGGCATCTTGCGGTCCGCCCCGGCCGCGATGTCCCAGGCCTGCTTGGAAGTGTCGAGCAGCGCCTTCTGCACGGTCCGCGTGGTCGGGGTCCGCCGCGGGTCGGCGAGGACGCGCCGCAGGGTCACCGCGCTCATCGCGGCCACGGCCATGCCCTGTCCGTAGATGGGGTTGAAGGCGCAGAGCGCGTCACCGACGGCGAGGAATCCGGCCGGCCTGCGGCCCGGACGGTCGTACCGGCGGCGGACGTTGGCCGTCTGCCGGAACCCGTGCACCGACGACTCGGGTGTCGCCTTCGCGAGCCACTCGCTCAGGACGGGGTGCGGGAGTTTGGCCGCGAACGCCTCGAAGCCCTCTTCGTCGGTGGGCGGCAGGTCGTCGCGCAGCCCCGAAAAGGTGACCAGGTGGAGTCCGTCCCCGACGGGCAGTGCCACACCGCCGTACACCTGCTCGGGGTTGGGGACGATGTTGAAGCCCACGGCGTCCATGCCGGGGTCGGCCGGCCCGCGGTACATCCGGGTCGCGTAGCCGAGACCGGTGTCGATCGTCTCCTCGTGCGGCGCCTCCGCGCCGATCGACGCGAGCCAGTCAGGGGCGTGCGTGCCGCGCCCCGAGGCGTCGACCACCAGGTCCGCCTCCAGGGGGCGGCTCTCGCGCTCCTTGCCCGCGCCGCGCTCACGCAGCCGCACGCCCCGCACGCGCGAGGCGTCACCGACGAGACCGACGGTCTCCGTGCCCTCGACGAGCTCGATCCGCGGATCGGCGAGGACCCGGCGGCGCACCAGCCACTCGAGCTGGGCGCGCGGCCCGGTGTAGAGGTGGGTGGTGGACGGAAGGCGGCTGAACCAGCGTCCGTTCTGCCACTGCACCATGTCCGCGGGCATGCCCACCCTCGGGGCGCCGAGGTCGCGCAGCTCGCCCATGAAGCCGGGGAGCAGCTCGTCGAGCGCCTCCTGCCCCGAGTCGAGCAGCACGTGCACGTGGCGCGACTGGGGGACGCCCGGCCGCGCTTCGGGTCCCTCCGGGAAGCGGTCGCGCTCGACGACCGTCACCCGTTCCGCGTGTTCGCTGAGTACGCGCGCCGCCAGCAGGCCCGCGAGACTGCCCCCGATGACCACCGCGTGACGTGTCTCGCGGTGCCCCAACTCGTCGGTCATCCCCGCCCCTTCAACGAAGTGTGGTCTACGGCGATCCAGTATCCACCGTCTCCCGGGGCACGTCGCGTGCGCCGAGCCGCAGGTGCTCGATGTGGTACACGGCCTCGTCGAGGAGTTGGGCGACGTGGTTGTCGTAGAGGCTGTACTCGATCCGCCGGCCCTGTCGCACTCCGGTCACCAGACCCAGCGCGCGCAGCAGGCGCAGCTGGTGGGAGACGGCGGACTGTTCCATCTCGACGGCGGAGGCCAGTTCGGTCACTCCGCAGGGGCCCTGCCGCAGGCGGGTCAGGATCATCAGCCGTGAGGGCGTCGCGAGGGCCTGGAGGGTGGCGGCGATCGTGGCCGCGGACTCCGCGTCCAGGTGGGTTGCCGGGGTCGTCCCGCCGTTCGCTCCGTGTCCCATGGGCTCATCGTAGTCGTGGCCCATGAATCACCGCGGAAGTGAAACCGATGAATGAAGACCTCTTCATGTGTTCCGCTATGGTGGTCGCGTCAGCCGCCCCGCCGACCGACCCCGTCACCGCCCTGCCCCACGATCGAAGAGGTGCCCGCCCATGGCTTCCCCGGTGCTCGACGCGCGGACCGCCGCGTCCCCCGACAAGGCCGGGCCGTCACCCCGGCGCACGCGCGCGTGGGCCCTGCCGGAGGTCCGCTGGGCCGCGCTGTCCGCCCTCGCCTTCCTCCTCGCCCTGCCCCTCGACCTGGCCGGAGCCCCCGCCTGGGCCTGGGGGCCGCTCTACGCGGTCTGCTACGCCGCCGGCGGCTGGGAACCCGGCCGGGAAGGGCTCGCCGCACTGCGGGAGAAGACCCTCGACGTCGACCTGCTCATGGTCGTCGCCGCCCTCGGCGCCGCGGCGATCGGCCAGTACCTCGACGGCGGGCTGCTCATCGTCATCTTCGCCGTCTCCGGCGCCCTGGAGGCGCTCGCCACCCGCCGCACCGCCGACTCCGTGCGCGGACTGCTCGACCTCGCACCCGCGCGGGCGGTACGCCTCACGGCCGCCGGGACCGAGGAGCCGGTGGACGTCGCCGACCTGCGGGTCGGCGACACCGTCCTCGTACGGCCGGGGGAGCGACTGCCCGCCGACGGCACCGTGCTCGACGGCGCGAGCGACGTCGACCAGGCCGGCATCACCGGCGAGCCGCTGCCCGCCCCCAAGGCGCCGGGCGACGAGGTCTTCGCCTCCACCCTCAACGGCACGGGCGCGCTGCGGGTACGGGTCGACAAGGACGCGGCCGACTCCGTCGTCGCCCGGATCGTCGCCCTCGTCGAGGAGGCGAGCGCCACCAAGGCGCCCATCCAGCTCTTCGTCGAGAAGATCGAACAGCGCTACTCCGTCGGCGTCGTCGTCGCCACCCTCGCGCTCTTCGCCGTCCCGCTCGCCCTCGGCGCCGAGCTGACCCCCACCCTGCTGCGCGCCATGACCTTCATGATCGTGGCCTCGCCCTGTGCGGTCGTCCTCGCCACCATGCCGCCCCTGCTCTCCGCCATCGCGACCGCCGGCCGGCACGGCGTCCTCGTGAAGTCGGCCGTGGTCATGGAACGCCTGGGCACGGTCGACCGGGTCGCGCTCGACAAGACCGGCACCCTGACCGAGGGCGCGCCGCGCGTCACCGGCGTCGAGGGGGACGAGGAGGCGCTCGCCCTCGCCGCCGCGGCCGAACTGCCCAGCGAACACCCGCTGGCCCGCGCCGTGGTGGCCGCCGCACGCGCGCGTGGGCTGCGCGTTCCCGAGGCGAGCGACTTCGCCTCGATCCCCGGCGACGGCGTACGGGCGACGGTCGAGGGGCGGGAGGTACGGGTGCGCCGGGCGCCGGGCGAACACGCCGACACCGCCGTCGAGGTCCTCGTCGACGGCACCCGCGTCGCCGTGCTCGCCCTCGCCGACCGGCTCCGCGACGGCGCCCCCGAGGCCGTCGCCGCCCTGACCCGCCTCACCGGCGTCACGCCCACCCTCCTGACCGGCGACAACGCGGGCGCGGCGGCCCGGATCGCCGAGCGGACCGGTATCACCGACGTCCGCTCCGGGCTGCTGCCCGAGGACAAGGTCGCGGTCGTACGGGAGTGGGAGCGGACCGGCGCCCGGGTCCTGGTGGTGGGCGACGGCGTCAACGACGCCCCCGCCCTGGCCGCCGCCCACAGCGGCATCGCCATGGGCCGGGCCGGCTCCGACCTGGCCCTGGAGACCGCGGACGCCGTGGTCGTACGCGACGAACTGGCCGCCGTCCCCGCCGTCGTGGCCCTCTCCCGCCGCGCCCGCCGCCTGGTCGTCCAGAACCTGGTGATCGCGGGCAGCTGTATCGCCGCCCTGGTCGTCTGGGACCTGGTGGGCCACCTGCCGCTCCCGCTCGGCGTGGCCGGCCACGAGGGCTCGACCGTCCTGGTGGGCCTCAACGGCCTGCGCCTGCTGCGCGACGCGGCCTGGCGCAGGGCGGCCGACGAGGGGCAGCCCCGAACGCGGATGCCGCGGCGATGACACCTACGGGCATTGCTAGCCTTGAGCGGCCTCGTTCAACGACCCCGGGAGTGTGTGTGGCTGAGGGACCTGCTCCGGACCTGATGGGCACGGTGCGCCGGATCGACGGGTTGCTGGACCGCATCGGCCTGAACCGCGGGGACGTCCTGCGGGTGCAGGGCGACGGCGGGCTCTCGTACGCCTCCGGAGTGCCGGTGGTGGACGTCGAGAAGCTGCTGCGCGGCGAACCGCTCGACCCGGCCGGGTCAGGGGCAGCCGGCGCGGACGCGGTCGAGGCACGCCACCGTCGCGTGCTCGAACGCATCCTCTTCCTGCGCGCGACCCGGATGAGGACGGCCGTTTCGGGCATCAGACGGCCCCACTCGCTCGCGGAGATCGCCACCGCCGTCGGGACCAGCGCGCAGTGGCTCGACAAGATGATCAAGACCGGCAAGGTGCCGAACCTCGACCACGCCGCCGGCATCGCCGCGTTCTTCGGGGAGAAGATCGAGTTCCTGGTCGCCGAACCCGCCGAGGCCCTGGACCGCGTCCTCCAGCAGATCCACAAGGACCTGTTGGAGCGGACCGTGGAGCGCCAGGACCAGGACCTCCAGCGGCTGCGCAACGGGGTGCCCACGGGCGGGGTGGACCCCGAGCTCGGCGTCGTCGCCTTCGCGGCCCGGGCCCTCGTCGACGTACCCGACGACACCGCCCAGCCGCTGATCGCGCTGATCGAATCCGTCGCCCGGCGCTCCCGCGAGGAGCGCGCACGGGAGACCCGCGCGGCCCTCGAACCGGGAGTGGGGCACAATGGCGTCGGTTGATCACGGCTGACCGAAACCGTGGCTGAGCAGCGGTAACGCACAACGAACGACGCGCGGGGGCTGTGTGTCGGGATCGATCAAGGGGGCACCGGTGCTGGTCTCGCGTCAGATGAAGCGCCATCGTGACGAGCTCTGCGCGGGTCTGGGGGAGCCGCCCGCGGCAGGACCGGTGGAGCTCCTGAACGCCATCTGCGCGAGCGCGGCGAAGCTCAAGGGCCGCGAAGTCCGCCTGATGCTGGAGGAGTTCCCGCCGGAGACGGTGACCGGACTCTGGTTGGACATGGGCGACTACGACCTCATCGCCCTTGAGGCGAACACCTCGCCCCTGCATCAGATCGTCATCCTCGGGCACGAGTTGTGGCACCTCAAGGAAGGCCACCGCGGTCACGGCGGCGCCGCCGGCGCGCCGGCCGCGGCGCGCATGCTGGGTGACCGTTGGAGCCTGAGCGACGCCGTCAGGCACGTCGCCGCCCGTACGGAGCCGGACCTCGCGGAGGAGCGCCGTGCCGAGACGTTCGGCCGCATGCTCGCCGGCAAGGTCAGGCCCTACCTGGAGGGCGGGCAGGGCACGCGACAAGCCGCGGGTGTCACCGGCCGCATCTGGGCGTCACTCAAGGGCTGAGGGTTCGTCGCAACGTGAACCTCTACATCCCCGTCGCGGCGCTCGCCCTCGTCCTGGTCGTCAAGTTTCCCTCCCTGGTGAAGCACTGGCGCAACCCTGTCGTCCGCAGCGCCAACACCACGATCTTCCTGCAGGCCGCGGCCTTCTTCTTCTCCGCACCGCCCACGATCGTGGCCGTCAACGAGATGACCGGCGTCAGCAACTTCTCCGTGGTCCTCGTCTACTGCCTGCTCTGCGCGTACGCGTGTGCCTGCCTGGTCCTTCTGGAGAACTGGCGGGAGGACACGCGGTCGAAGCCCTGCACCCACCGCAGGGTCCGGTTCTACATCGCGAGCCATGTCGTCGTCGCGATTCTTCTCGTCGGCCTCTTCGCCCTGGGCGACGCACCGGTGGAACGGACGCGGGGCTTCGAGACCTACTACGCCACCACCCCCTTCATCCGCGAGATGATGCTGCTCTGCCTCACCACGACCACGACGACGGCCGCCCTGGCGGCCGCCACGTGCTGGAACTGGGCGCGGGACATCCACTGGGGTGGCCGCGAATGGCGGACGGCGACGGGTGCCTCGCTCCGCCTCGGGCTGAGCTTCCTCGGTGCCGGGTTCCTGACCCACCTCACCTACGGTGTGGCGAACTTCGTCGCGATCGTCGTCGTCTGGCTGGGCCGCGACGGCAGACCGATCAACCGCGTGGGCGTGTCCTTCGCCGCCCTCGGATCCCTCCTCGTGGCCCTCGGTTTCCTGATCCCGGTCGTCGGACCCTGGCTGGCGGAGCGAGTGATCGTGCCCCTGAGGACCCTCCGGGCCCTCGGCCCGCTGTGGCGCGCCGTCAGGTGCCCGGCCGATCGCCGGACCAGGGTGCGGCTCACCACCCCGTGGTACGCGGGCCCCGGCCGGCGCCTCACGGACCGCATGACCGACATCCACGACCGGACGCTGGAGCTTCTGGCGTACTGCTCGCAGGAGGTGCGCGCCGACGCCTGCGCGCGGGCCCGGGCCGGCGGAGCGACCGAGGCCGAGAGCGTCGCGACCGGCCTGGCCGCCATGTTCAAGGCGGCGGCCGCCGCCCGTGCCCTCGGTGGGCCCGCAGACAAGGAGGAGGCCGCGGCGGCGGCCCGGGCGTTGCGCGCCGCCGAAGCCGAGTACCGCGACCTCCTGGTCGGTGTCTCCCGCGCCATGCCCGCGGTGCCTGCCGTGTCCGTGGGTACCCCCGTAGCCCCGGATACGGAGTCGTCCCCCGTGTCCCCCGTCGGGGGCGGGCCGTAGCGCGGCCCACCCCCTCGTCGGAAGCTCAGGGACGGGCCCACTTGGCACGTGCGGAGTCCGCAGGGCCGTGACCCGCTCAACCCTCCAGCTCGGCCAGCGCCCGCGTCAGCCACTCCACCCAGAAGCGCTCCAGGTCGATCCCGCCCCGCAGGACGAGATGGCGCAGCCGGTCGGGTTCGGTCTCCCTGCGGGCGGCCGGGAAGTCCCTGACCTCGATCGCCAGGTACTCGTCCAACTGGCTCTGGTGCAGATCGAGATGGCGGCGCAGCTCCGCGCGCATGCCCGGTGCCCCGACCACCGCCGCCGCGCGCATCCGGAGCAGGAGGGCGGAGCGGAGCGGCTTGGGGTCCTCGGTACGGGCGACCCAGTCGGCCAGCTCGGTGCGGCCCGCGGGCAGCACCTCGTACTCCTTCTTCTGGCCACGCGCCGGCACCGGAGCGGGCAGGGCCCTGATGTGCCCCGCCTGCTCCAGCTTGCCCAGCTCGCGATAGATCTGCTGGTGCGTGGCCGACCAGAAGTAGCCGATCGACCGGTCGAAGCGGCGCGTCAGTTCGAGGCCGGAGGACGGTTTCTCGAGCAGCGCCGTGAGGATCGCGTGCGGGAGGGACATGCCCGCATCCTAGATTCGGCCCGCCGACGCGATCACAGGGTGGCCGCGAGCCGCGTGCCCTGGTCGATCGCGCGCTTGGCGTCCAGTTCGGCGGCCACGTCGGCGCCGCCGATGAGGTGCGCCGTACGGCCCGCGGCGAGCAGCTCCTCGTACAGACCGCGCCGCGGCTCCTGGCCGGTGCACAGGACGACGGTGTCGACGGGCACGATCCGCGACTCGCCGTCGACGGTGAGGTGCAGGCCCTCGTCGTCGATCCGCTCGTACGCCACGCCCGCGACCATCGTGACGCCCCGGTGCTTCATCTCCGCGCGGTGGATCCAGCCGGTGGTCTTGCCGAGGCCGGCGCCGACCTTGGAGGTCTTGCGCTGGAGCAGGTGGACCTGGCGCGGCGGCCGGGGCCGCTCCGGGGCACGCAGCCCGCCGCGGCTCTCGTACGAGGTGTCGACGCCCCACTGCTTGAAGTACGTCTCGGGGTCCTGGCTCGCCCCCTCGCCGCCGTCGGTGAGGTACTCGGCGACGTCGAAGCCGATGCCGCCGGCGCCGAGGATCGCGACGCGCTCGCCGACGGGCGCGCCGTCGCGCAGGACGTCGAGGTAGCTGACGACGCTCGGGTGGTCGACGCCCTCGATCTCCGGGGTGCGCGGCGTGACGCCGGTGGCGACGACGATCTCGTCGTACCCCTCCAGGTCGCCGGCGGAGACCGGGGTGTTCAGCCGGACGTCGACGCCGCGCGCGTCCAGCTGGACGCGGTAGTAGCGGAGGGTCTCGTCGAACTCCTCTTTGCCGGGGACGCGCTTGGCGATGTTCAGCTGGCCGCCGATCTCGTCCGCCGCGTCGAACAGGGTGACCGCGTGGCCGCGTTCGGCGGCGGAGACGGAGAAGGCGAGACCGGCCGGTCCCGCGCCGACGACGGCGATCCGCTTGGCGAGCCGGGTGGGGGAGAGGACCAGTTCGGTCTCGTGGCAGGCGCGCGGGTTCACCAGACAGGAGGTGATCTTCAGGCTGAAGGTGTGGTCGAGGCAGGCCTGGTTGCAGCCGATGCAGGTGTTGATGGCGTCGGCGCGGTCGGCGGCGGCCTTGGCGACGAAGTCGGGGTCGGCCAGGAAGGGGCGGGCCATGGAGACGATGTCGGCGCGGCCCTCGGCGAGGATCCGCTCGGCGACCTCGGGGGTGTTGATGCGGTTGCTGGTGACGAGCGGGATGTTCACCGAGCCCATCAGCTTCTGGGTGACCCAGGTGTAGGCGCCGCGCGGGACGGAGGTCGCGATGGTCGGGATGCGGGCCTCGTGCCAGCCGATGCCGGTGTTGATGATGGACGCGCCGGCGGCCTCGATCTCCTTGGCGAGGGAGACGACCTCCTCCAGCGTGGAGCCCCCCGGGACCAGGTCCAGCATGGAGAGGCGGTAGATGACGATGAAGTCCTCGCCGACCTGCTCGCGGATCCGGCGGACGATCTCCAGCGGGAAGCGCACGCGGTTGGCGTAGCTGCCGCCCCAGCGGTCGGTACGGTGGTTGGTGGCGGCCGCGATGAACTCGTTGATGAGGTAGCCCTCGGAGCCCATGACCTCGACGCCGTCGTACCCGGCCTCCTTGGCGAGCTCGGCGCAGCGGGCGTAGTCCTCCACCGTCCGCTCGACCTCGGCGTCGGTCAGCTCGTTCGGTACGAAGGGGCTGATCGGTGCCTGGATCGCGCTCGGGGCGACGAGCCCGGGGTGGTAGGCGTACCGGCCGAAGTGCAGGATCTGCATCGCGATCCGCCCGCCCTCGGCGTGCACCGCGTCGGTGATCTGCCGGTGCTCGGCGACCTCCTCCTCGGTGGTCAGCTTGGCCCCGCCGTCCCACGGGCGGCCCGCCTCGTTCGGGGCGATGCCGCCGGTCACGATGAGCCCGACACCGCCGCGGGCGCGCTCGGCGTAGAAGGCGGCCATGCGCGCGAACCCGTTCTCGGTCTCTTCGAGACCGACGTGCATGGAGCCCATGAGCACCCGGTTGGGCAGGGTGGTGAACCCGAGGTCGAGCGGGCTCAGCAGGTGCGGGTACGGGGTCGCAGCCGGGGTCGGGTTCATGGGGGCGCCTCCTCGCGCAGGATCGTCACCCCTGTTCTAAGTGACCCCGCCCCCGTTATGCAACTAGTTGCAGAAGGCTGGTCGAGTGATCTGCGCTACTACTCGGTAACCGCCGTCTCGGCCCACACTGCCAGCTCCTCCGCCGTACGCGGACCGGGCACGTCCGGGCCGAGCAGGCCGTGAGCCCGGAGGAGACGGGTGACCGCCATGCCCCACGGCCGCCGCAGCCGCGCCGCGTCGAGCAGCGCGTCGTCGGCGAGCAGCTCCTCGATCGGCCCGGTCCGCAGGCCCTCCGGGGTGAGGACGGCGGCCTCGTCCGCCCAGCGCAGCGCCAGGTCGACGTCGTGCGTCGCCATCACCACCGTCGTGCCCGCGTCGCGCAGCCTGCCGAGCACCTCCAGGAGCCGTTCCTGCCCGTGCGGATCGAGCCCCGCGGTCGGCTCGTCCATGATCAGGACCCGCGGGCGCATCGCCACGGCGCCCGCGATCGCGGCCCGCTTCCGCTGCCCGTACGACAGCAGATGCGTCGGGCGGTCCTCCAGCGCGACGATGTCCAGCGCCTCCAGTGCCTCGCGCACCCGGAGCCGTACCTCCTCCTCCGGAAGTCCGAGGTTCATCGGGCCGAACGACACGTCCTGCCCGACCGACGCGGCGAACAGCTGGTCGTCCGGGTCCTGGACCACCAGCTGCACGGTCGTCCGCAGCCGCGTCAGCCCCTTCCGGTCGTACGACACCTCCGTACCGTCGAGCCGGAGGGCCCCGCCGCCGCAGCGCAGGCCCCCGCTCAGCAGCCGCAGCAGCGTCGTCTTGCCGCCGCCGTTGCGGCCGAGCAGCGCGAGCGCCCGGCCCTCCGGCACGGCGAAGTCGACGCCGTCGAGGATCAGCGGCCCGTCCTCGTAGGCGAACGTGGCCTTCACCAGCTCCACGACAGGGGGTGCGGGACTCACGGCAGTGACCTTTCCAGGACGAGGGTGAGGGCGACGAGCCCGGTGAGCAGGGCGGCCGTCGAGGCGAGGAACCGGCCCGAGACCGCCGCCTCGGGCACCAGGACGCGCAGCGTCCCGTCGTAGCCCCGCCCGGCGAGCCCGGACTGCAGCCGCTGGGCCCGGTCGAAGGCGCGGACGAACGAGGTCGCGCCGAGCCCGGCGAGCGAACGCCAGGTCGCCGCCCGCGTCGTCAGCCCGAGGCGGGCCGCCTGCGCCTGTCGGATTTTGGATAGGGAATCCAGAAGGAGAAAACTGATCCGGTACATCACCAGCGCCACGTCCACCACCGGCGCCGGCACCCCCGCCCGCACGAGCCGGGGCAGCACGTCCGACACGGGCGTGGTGAAGGCGAACAGCAGCACGCCCAGGGACGCCGACGAGGTCCGCAGCAGCAGCTCACCGGCATGGACCGGGCCGTCCTGAGCGAGCACGACGAGACCCCGCGCCCCGCCCACCTCGAAGAGGAGCGGGACCGCGCCGGTCACACAGAAGCCCAGCGGGATGCGGAACGCGCGCCACAGCTGACGCCCCGGCACCCCCGCGGGACCGAGCAGGACGGCGAGGGTCGCCGCCGCGACCAGGACGGCACCCGGCCACGGCGGCAGACAGACCGCGCACAGCGTGAGCCCGAAGCCGAGCGCGGCTTTCTCGCACGGGTGACGGCGGCGCCAGCGACTGCTGTGCGCCGCCGCGTCGATCGGCAGCACCGGCGGCTAGACGTCGTCGCCGGACGACGCCGACCGCAGCGCCTTCGCCTTGGCGCGCGCCTCCCCCTGCTTGCGGCCCCGGTGCACACCGAAGTAGTACGCCAGCACACCCGCGCCGAGCGCGGCCTGCAGGGCGAACAGTGCCGACTCGATCTCGCCGGACGCCGGCTCGTAGAGCGGGCTGAACCACGGCTCGTAGTCCGGGGCGATCTCCGTGATCGCCGCCTCCGCCTCGGCGTCTGCCCCGGCGAACGGCTCCTCCTTGTGGTCGCCGAGACCCAGAACCAGCGGGAGCACCGCAAGGGCCGCGACGACGAGCAGGAGCAGGGAGTTGATCTTCGCGTTCCGGCTCATCAGGCGCTCGCCTCCGCCTTCTCGTTCTTCTTGCGGGACGGGAGCAGGACCCCGAGCCTGGTCAGGTCGGCCTTGCTGGACTGCGTGAGCAGCCGCATGACCAGCACGGTGAGCAGACCCTCGCTGACGGCGAGCGGCAGCTGCGTGACGGCGAAGATGGAACCGAACTTGGCCAGCGCCCCGAGCACACCGCTGCCCGGGTCGGGGAAGGCCAGCGCGAGCTGGACGCTGGTGACGCAGTACGTCGACAGGTCGGCGACGAACGCGCCGAAGAACACGCTCACCATGAGCGGCACGTCGAACCGGCGCAGCAGCCAGTACGTACCGAATCCGGCCCACGGCCCGACGATCGCCATCGAGAACACGTTGGCCCCGAGCGTCGTGAGCCCGCCGTGCGCCAGCAGCAGCGCCTGGAACAGCAGGGTGATCGTGCCCAGGACCGCCATCACGGGCGGGCGGAACAGGATCGCGCCCAGGCCCGTACCGGTCGGGTGCGAGCAACTGCCCGTGACCGACGGGATCTTGAGGGCCGACAGGACGAAGGTGAACGCGCCGGACGCGCCGAGCAGCAGGGTGGACTCGGGGTTGGCCTTGACCTCACGGGTCAGCGCGCGGACGCCGTGGACGACGAAGGGAGCGGACGCGACGCCCCAGGCGGCCGCGTGCACAGGGGGCAGATACCCCTCGGCTATATGCATGGTTGGGAGACCCTCTCCAGCACCTCGTGGATGGACAACGCACCTTGGCCGGTCTCCTGGCTGACGGGTCATGCCGCCGCGGCTCCGCCTTCCCACACCACCGCGGTCTCCCGCAGCGGTCCAGTGGCTTCCCCGGAGGGATGGAGCCGGACTTCCCGATCACAGTGGCGAGGGCCGCACCGGTACCGCACCGGTTTCCCGTACACCAAGGCGCTGTGACATTAGTGGGTTGACCAGGTACATCACAACACGGGGGCACTCCGGGACGGTGTGTGACACATCTCCCGCGCGCCCCCTGCCCGCCTCTCCTGCCCCTGGTGCGCGCTCACTCCTTCCGGTACGTGTACGCCTCCGCCGCCGCGGCCGACACCGCGTCCAGGTCGCCGCCCGCGCTCGCCGTCACGAGCGCGGCGACGGCGCCCTCCACGAAGGGCGCGTCCACCAGCAGCGCCCCCTCGGGCAGCTCGTCGCCCTCGGCGAGCAGTGCCTTCACCGTCAGGACTGCGCTCCCGAGGTCGACGAGGAGAGCCACCCCGGCGCCCCCGTCGACCGCCTTCGCCGCCTCGACGATCCGCTCGGAGCTGGTGCCGAGCCCTCCGTCCGGGGTGCCTCCGGCGGCGGCGACCGGCGCGGTCGCCCCACATCCCGCCAGCCCCCGGGCCAGCTCGGCCACGGAGTCGGCCACCGCCGCGCTGTGCGAGACCAGCACGATGCCCACCTGACCGGTCATGCGGCGGCCACCTCCGCGAGCGCGGCGATCAGCAGCGCCGACGAGGTCGCCCCGGGGTCCTGGTGCCCGATCGAGCGCTCGCCCAGATAGCTCGCCCTGCCCTTGCGCGCCCGCAGGGGTACGGTCGCCAGGGCACCGGCCTCGGCCGCGTCCCGGGCGGCGGCGAACGAGTCGCCGAGCGCCTCGGCCGCGGGCACGAGCGCGTCCAGCATCGTCTTGTCGCCGGGCTTGGCACCGCCCAGCTGAGCGACGCCGGCGACCCCTGCGGTCAGCGCCGCCGCAAGCTCCTCCCGCGTCACCGCTCCGGCCTCGCCGAGCGCCTTGCCGGTGCGGCGCAGCATCGTCCCGTAGAGCGGCCCGGACGCGCCGCCGACGGTGGAGATCAACTGCCGCCCGGCCAGGACGAGTACGGCCCCCGGGGTCTCCGGCAGCTCCTTGTCCAGGACCTCCGTCACGGCGGCGAACCCCCGCTTCAGATTGGCGCCGTGGTCGGCGTCGCCGATCGCCGAGTCGAGCTCGGTGAGCCGGTCGGCCTCGCGCTCGACGGCGCCGGCGGCCGCGGCCAGCCAGCGACGGAAGAAGGCGCCGTCGAACAGCTCCCCGCCGTCGTCGGTCTCGTCGTTCACGCCCCGGCTCCCTCGCCGGCTCGCTTCCTCGTTCATCTCGGACATCCCGCCCTCACCGACCCCAGCGCAGGGCGGCCGTCTGCACGGGCGCGTCCCAGAGCCGCAGCAGTTCCTCGTCGGCCTCGCAGAGGGTCACCGAGCAACCGGCCATGTCGAGCGAGGTCACGTAGTTGCCGACCAGCGTGCGGGCGACGGGCACGCCGCGCTCGGCCAGCACTCGCTGCACCTCGGCGTTGAATCCGTACAGTTCGAGCAGCGGCGTGGCACCCATCCCGTTCACCAGGGCGAGCACAGGCCCGGAGGGTCGCAGGTCCTCGAGGACGGCGTCGACGGCGAAGTCGGCGATCTCGCGCGAGGTCATCATCGCCCGCCGCTCGCGCCCGGGTTCACCATGAATACCGATCCCCAACTCCAGCTCTCCCTCGGGTAGTTCGAACGTCGGACTGCCCTTGGCGGGCGTGCTGCAGGCGCTCAGCGCCACACCGAAGCTCCGCGACCGCTCGTTCACCCGCCGCGCGATCGCCTCGACCCGCTCCAGCGGCGCCCCCTCCTCGGCCGCGGCCCCGGCGATCTTCTCCACGAAGAGCGTCGCCCCGGTGCCCCGCCGCCCGGCTGTGTACAGACTGTCCGTCACGGCCACGTCGTCGTTCACCAGCACCTTGGCGATCTGGATGCCCTCGTCCTCGGCGAGTTCGGCGGCCATCTCGAAGTTGAGGACGTCACCGGTGTAGTTCTTCACGACGAACAGCACCCCGGCCCCACTGTCGACCGCGGCGGCGGCCCGCACCATCTGATCGGGCACCGGCGAGGTGAACACCTCGCCAGGACACGCGGCCGCCAACATCCCGGGCCCCACGAACCCCCCGTGCAACGGCTCGTGCCCGGACCCACCCCCGGACACCAGCCCCACCTTCCCGGCGACGGGCGCGTCCCGCCGCAGCACCACACGGTTCTCGACATCGACGGTGAGCTCGGGATGCGCGGCGGCCATACCCCGCAGCGCGTCGGCGACGACGGTCTCCGGAACGTTGATCAGCATCCTCACGGGTATCTCCTTGGGATTCTGGCGGAGGAGGGTATTCGCTGGGTCTTCACAGGTCAGACTGTGTCTTCGCGATAGATGATCTTGGCGATGGGTGGCGCCTCCTGGCGCCTTCGGTCGGAGCTGACGCTGACTTGTGTGACGGTTTGTCAGGTGGCCATGGCGGAGGGGCGGGTGGCGGTCGTGATTCCCTTCCTCGGCAGTATTGACGTTGCCGCCGCGAAGGTCACGTGGGCAAGGCTGAAGCCGGGCGAGTGCGTTCCCGCCCGGCCGTGAAGCGCTCGGAGGCCCACCAGCCGTGCGACCAGCAGCAAGGAGGGCTCGGTTCCCGGAGTTGGTATCCGCAGGCTTCGGCTCAACAGCGCGCATACTGATCGCTTGTATCGGCGCGCTTGATGCCGCCCAGGACAGTGACAAGCCGCTCGATGTCGCCGTCGTCGGCCATCTGCCTGCCCTGCCAGCGGAGGAGATCCTCGCGTTCGAGCCCCCGCGCCCCTTGGGGGCGGGGAGGCCGGCGGTCGAGCCGTGTGCTTCCCCGTCCGCTCGCTTCTTGGCCGTGACGTTCTGTGACGCCAGGCGCCCAGGGGGCCACGAGGACGGTGGCCGACCGGATCGGTCAGGTCCCGCTAGGTCCCGTGTTCGCCGAGGGCGGCTCGGGCGGTTCATCGAGGACGCTCCACGCGATCGGACCCAGCAGGTCCGCCAGGCGCTGGAAGACGTCGATGAGCATGTCGTCCACGGTAAGGACACCGACGATCCGGTGACCGTCGAGGACGGGCAGGCGACGGAACCCGGACCTGCGGAAGGTCCGGTAGGCGACGTGGATGTCGTCGGTGACGTCGACCGTGATCACGGGTGAGGTCATCACCGAGTCCACCCTCTCGTCGGCGTCCCATCCACGGGCGACAGCGCGCACCGCGAGGTCCCGGTCGGTGACGATGCCGCGGAGCGTTCCGCCTTCCGTGACCAGGACCGAGCCGACCTCGTACCCGGCCATCTCCCGGGCGACCTGGCCCAGGAGTGTCCCTGCAGGAACGGAGACCGCCGGACGGCTCATGACCTCGGAGACCTTCATCCCGCCTCCAGGTAGGGGCGGCGGAAGACCAGAGGGCCCGTGCCGTACGGGCGTACCGCGGCCAGCGCACGGTCGACCGCGGCCTCCAGAGGGCCGCTGGTGTCGACCGAGACGGCCTCGGTCCACGGCGACTCGCGCTCCGCCATGGCGATCGCCACGTCGACGTCCGCGTCGGACGGTCCGGTCGTGCGGGCTTCCAGGCGCGCAGCCGCCGTCGCCTCCGGGGCGTGACAGTGCAGGGCCACGAGGTCGGCGCTGGTGCGTTCGGCCATGCGCAGGGCGGCCTCGTGCTGTGCGGCGTTCGACCAGGTGGCGTCCAGTACGACGGACTCGCCGCAAGACAGCAGGGCGGATGCGCGATCGAGCAGGGCCGCATACGTCCTGGTGGTCCACTCCGGTGTGTACAGGCCCTCGCCGTACGGGGCGGCGGCGGGCTGGTCCGCCGGGATGCCGGCGAGTTCCTTGCGTACGCGGTCGCTGCTGAGCAGCGTGACACCCAGGCGGTCGGCCAGCGCTCCGGAGAGCGTGGACTTGCCGCTGCCGGGGAGGCCGCCGACAAGGGTCAGGCCGACGGCGGACGTGCGCAGATGGCGCAGGGTCGCCGCGATCAGTCGCCGCGCCGCGAACTCCGCGCCGGGAGCACCCTGGCGTGCCTGGATCAGGGAGACCTTGGCGCGGACGAAGGCACGGTAGGCGACGTAGTGGTGGCGCAGGGAGGGGGGCGCGGGGTCGCCGGAGTACTCGCTGTACCAGGTGAGGAAAGAGGCCGCCGACTCCGGTGCGTCGAGCTGTTCGAGGTCCATGGCCAGGAAGGCGGCGTCGTCGAGACCGTCGACATGGCGGAGGTGGTCGTCGAATTCCAGACAGTCCAGGACGCGCGGGCCGTCGTCGAGACAGAAGATGTCCTCGGCGAGCAGGTCGCCGTGCCCCTCGACGATACGGCCCTGCCCGACGCGCATGTCGAACAGCGGGTCCCGGCCGGTGAGGTACTTTCGGACCAGCTTCTCGATCTCCTCCAAGCCGTCGGGCAGGGCCATGTCTTCGGCCACCAGGTCGCGCACCTGTGCGAAGCTCGCTTCCCAGCGCGACGACAGGGCGTCCCGCGTGCCCTGGGCGTCGACGTGCGCTGTGCGGGGTGCGTCCGCGTGCCGGGTGGCGAGGAGACGGGCCACTGCCCGCAGGCAGTCGCCGACGTCCGCCCCTTCTCGCACGAGCCGGGACAGACGGCGGTCCGCCGGCATACGGCGCATCACCACGAGAGGTTCAGGTGCCTCTGTGTGTGGGGCACGGATCTCGCCCACGCCCAGGTAGACGTCGGGCGCGAAGCGCCGGTTGAGCGCGACCTCACGTTCACACGCGGTCCGCCGTGCCGCCACGGCGGTGTAGTTCAGGAACGTGAGGTCGACCGGCTTCTTGAGCTTGTAGGCGCGATCGCCGACGAAGAGTACGACTGCGGTGTGGGTCTCGATCACCTCGGCGCGCGGGAGCGAGCCGGTGTCGAGCCCGGTGCCCGCCCCAAGCGCGTCCTCGTGATCCGGGCGGCCCACCGTGGTCTGCCCCCTCGGGTCGTCCGGTTCAGTCACCCGGACGCTCCTCGGCCGCGCTCTCCCGTGGTTTCCGGACGAACTCCGAAGGGACGCAGGCCGGTTCGAGGGCTGGCTCCATGGCGACCGCCTCCTTCCGTGCGATGCCGGGACGGACGGGCATGCGGGCGTGTCCGCAGGGGAGCGCACCGCTTCCCCTCAGAGAAGTACCTCAGGTCGTTCCATCGCGCACGCGGGCCGCGACGAGCGCGCCTGCCGTGGCGGACCTCCCGCCGATGACGACGTCACTCCGTTGTGCCGGAGGAAGGGCCCTGACTGCTCGTCGGGGGCAGGCCGGCCAGGACGAGGTCGACGGCGTCCTCTGCCCAGTCGGCACGACCGCCACGTCCGGCCATGTAGTCGGCGTAGAAGGGGCCGAGAAGTGCGGAGACGGCTGCTTCGAGGTCGGTCCCGGAGCGGATCTCGCCTCGGTCGCGGGCCTGTTCGAGTACTTCACGCAACAGGGCGCGCCTGGGCAGGACGGTGCGTTCACGCAGAAGGGTGAGGAGTTCGGGGGTGTGGGCCTCCTCGGCGAGGCAGGTGCCGATGAGAGCCATGCCGCGCACGCGTTCGACGGTAGCGGCGAAGTCCTGGAGGATGGCGATCAGGTCGGAACGCGTGTCCCCGCTCGTGGGTGGGGCGTCAGCCATGCGCAGAGCGGCGAGTGCGGCGGTGAGCAGGTCGGCCTTGGTCTTCCAGCGCAGGTGGATGGTGGACTTGCTGACCTGCGCGGCGGCGGCGACCTGGCTGAGGCTCATACGTGTGTAGCCGTGCGAGGCCAGCAGCTCCAGCGCCGCCTGGAGAATGGCGGCGTCCTTCTCGGCCGATCGCGGCCGCCCGGCACTTCTGCTCTCCGTATCACCCATCCGGTCAGCATAGGCGAAATCCGCACCGAGCGGTTCGGTACGGATTTCCGGCGGCCGATCAGCTCCTCGTCAGGCTCCGGCGATGTGGAAGTTGAAGTCGGCGTGGCCGAGCGATCCCCACAGACGCAGCCAGATCGGCAGCAGCATCTCCGCGCCGCGGGCGGTGCTGATGTCACCGAGGTCGAGGACGCTGCTCTCGGGCCAGCCGAAGGAGACGAGCAGGTCGGTGACGGCCTGCTTGGCGCCCGGGTCGTCACCGGAGACGAACACGCTGTGGTCGCCCGGGACGCGCGTCGGATCGACCATGATCTGCGAGTTCATCGTGTTGAGAGTCTTCACGACCCTGGAGTCGGGGAAGGCACGCTGGATCTGCTCGCCGAGGCTGTCGGTGTTGACCGGCTTCAGCGACGGAGGCATGCCCTGGGAGAAGTCCAGCGGGTTGGCGATGTCGATGAGCACCTTGCCCGCCAGGTTCGTCGCACCGGCTGCTTTCAGGGCCTGCAGGCTGCCGGTGCCCGCGGTGGTGTTGACGACCGTCTCGCCCCAGGAGGAAGCGTCGGCGAAGGCCTCCAGGCGGATCCGGTCATGCAGGGCGAGCCACTGGGCGAACGGCGGGTTTCCGTAACCGTCGGGCTCGGTGCGCGCGAGCGTCGCCTTCGGGTCGCGGGTGCCGATGACGACCTCGTGGCCGAGGGAAGCCAGCTTTGCTGCGATGGTCCGGCCGACGATGCCGGTGCCGAGAACTGCGTAGCGCACGGGAGAGGTCCTTCCGGGAGTGATGAGACACGACAGCAGGGCCGTCTTGCTGACGTTAAATCTAAACCGAGCGGTTCGGTATTGCAAGGGCATCGCCTTGGTTCCTGCACGAGGGCGGGCCCTTGGCGGTGCTGTCGCCGAGGGCCCCGATCGCGGGGTTCCACCCGGAAAGCGAGCAGTACCTGGCGGAGGCAAGGGTGTTGCCACTGCTGAGGCCGGTCATTCCGCGACGCGGACCGCGAGCGCGGGGCGGATGGCGGCCGCGCGGCGGGCTGGGCCGATCGTGGCCAGGAGCGACGCGGCGAAGGTGGCTGCGGCCAGGCCGCAGATGCTGGCCCATTCGACGGGGAACCCTCCTTCGAGGCCCTCGAATGCGGCGCTGTTGCTGTACATGAGCCACGTGGTGAGCACGCCGAGGAGCGAGCCGAGCACGATTCCCTCCACGGCGACGAAGGCGCTCTCCCACAGGAAGGACCGCTGGACGGTCCGCGCCCGGAAGCCGAGGGCCCGGAGGATTCCGATGGTGCGTCGGCGTTCGCGTACGGCGCGGACCATGACCACACCGAGGCCGGTGATGCCCACGCCGAGGCCCAGGACGAGGAAGCCCTGCATGAGGCGGAAGAAGGCGGTGCTGGAGTCGAACTGTTGGCGGATGTCCGACTCGATGGGTGTGGCGACCAGGCTGGAGGAGAGTTGCTCGCCCTGCAGTCGGGTCGCCAGGGCGTCGGGTGCGGTGCCGGGGCTGGTCCTCACCAGTGCGGAGGCGTTCTGTGCCTGGGTGCCGAAGAGTTCGCGCGTCGCCCGCTCACTCATCACCACGGGGTACGTGGTGGAACTGGCGCCGGTTCCCGGGTAGAAGACCAACCCGTTGCTGAGCACGCCGGCGATGACCTTCTGTTCGCTGCGGCCCGTCCGGGGATCCGTCAGGGTGAGGGTGTCCCCGGGGTCGTAATAGTCGCCGGCCGGGCCGCCGGTGCTGCCGAAGAAGCCGTCGAGAACGACGTAGCGGGGATCGGAGGCGAGGGCCCGCCAGACCGCGGGGTCGTCGGCCAGGCCGGGCAGCCGTTCGCGGAACGTGATGCCGGTGATCGCTCCGTCGGGTACGCCGACGACGGCGGTGTCCAGAGGCTGGGGGCTGCGTCCACCCGGATCGGTGGCCCGCCCTGTGGCGTTGAGCAGCGGTGACACGGCGGAGATCCCGGCGGCCGACGGGCCGCCGCGCAGATCGGGGACGAGTCGGTCGCCGGCGACCTGGGGGTTGTAGTCCAGTCGCAGGGAGTATCCGGCGGTGGCATCGGCGACGACTCCGTCGACGCCGGCCCGGAGAATGCCCGAGATCTCCGTCAGCAGCACGAGGACGAACACGATCAGGGTGTACATCACCAGCGTCGCACCGGTCCGGAACCGTTTGGCCAGCGGGTACGCGACGGCGAGCCGCGCCGCCAGGCCCGACTCCGACGGTCGCTCCAGGATCCTCCGCACCGGGCGGAGCAGTGTCTTCTGGTTGTCGCTGACGAGCACCACGGCCGAGAAAGCGGCCAGGGCGCCCTGGATGACGTACACGGACATCGAGGGAGTGTCGAAGATCCGTGGGCGTACGACGGGTGCCAGCAGCGTCCAGGCGAGCACGGCTCCCGCGACCAGAGTGGTGACCGTGTGGCGTGGAAGGACGCGCAGCAGCGCCGGAGTGGCGAAGGCGAGGGCGAGCGCCGGCATGAGGTAGGTGGCGTCGGGCTGGCTGCGCGCCACGGCCGGGACGGCCACCAACGCGCACAGGACGGCCAGGGTGGTGGAGACCGCCAGCAGACGGCGGCGTGGCCCCTGTCCGGGCGTGGCGGGGAGGTCGCGGATCGCGGCGATGATGTTGAACCTGCTGATCCGGACGCTGGTCGCGAGGATCGCGGCGAAGGCGATGAGCAGGCCCATGGCGAGTCCGTTGACGACGCTGGTGGGGGTGATGGCGAACGCGATGCGGATGCTGCTTCCGCCGACCGACCAGCCCTGGAAGATCTGCGCCGCCACCACGGCGACGCCCCAGCCGACGGCGACCCCGATGGCCACGCCCGGCAGCGCGGACAGCAACGCGTAGGTCGCCCCTTCGAGGGTGAAGGACCCGACAAGGCGCGAGCGCTTCATTCCCACCGCCCGCACCATGCCCATCTGGGACTTCCGCTCCTCGCCGAGCATGACGAAGATGTTCACCAGAAGCAGGGCGCCCGCGATGATGCTGAAGCTGCCGATCATGAGGAACAGGGCTCCGAGGGAGTCCCCGGCCTGCTTGGCATCCCGCAGGACGGTGTGCTTCGGAGCGTCGATCGCCGTCTGGTCGGCGAGCGGGCCAAGAGCCTGCCGGATGTCGGCGGTCACCCGATCCGTCAGGGCTTCGCCGCTTTCGACGCCGCCGCGATTGGACACGAAGGTGACCGAGCGCGGTTCCGCTCCGGCGGCCCGGGCGGCGGAGTCCAGGGCCTCCGGCGGCAGGAACACGTCGCGGTTGAGCCTGCCGCCCAGGCCCACACCGGCAAGGCCCTGCTCCGGGACCACACGCTCGACCCGGTACGTCTGCGGTGCCCCGAACAGATACACCGTGACCGGATCACCGGCTCCCACGCTCAGGGACCGGGCCAACGGCTCGTTGACCACGACCTGGCCGGGCCTCGGGTTCGGTCCGCCGAGACCGGAGTCCCCACCCGCCTCGCCGAAGCGCGACGCCTCGCCGAAGTCCATCTGCCAGGCCAGGACCCGTGGCTCGGCGACCGTGTGGTCGCCGGAGCCGCTGACGGCCGCTGCCTGAGTGGCTCGGGCGTTCAGCACTCCGTCGATGTCGGGGTCGCCGGCCAGGCCGGACAGGCGTTCGGTGACGGCGCGGCCGGTCGGCCCCGGAGGGGCGACCACGCGTTCGTCCACCGGTCCCAGCGTGCGGTACGCCTCCTGCCGTACGGAGAAGTTCAGGGTGTCACCGACGACCAGGGCCCCGATGACGATGGCCGTTCCGAGCATCGACCCGCCGATCACCAGCGCCGCCTCGGTGCGCCGACGGGCGACCTGCCGAAAGGCCAGCCGCCGAGACACCGGCTGCCGGACCGCGACCAGGACCAGGGCCGCGAGGGCGAGGGCCAGGGCGGTGAGCAGCGGGACGAGGAGGTTCGGGTACATGGTCAGCCCATGGGCGTGTCGCGGGTGGCGGCCGGGGCGGTGACGGCTTGGCGAACGTCGTCGACCAGTTGCCCGTCGCGCATCCGTATCAGTCGGGGGACGCGTGCGCCGATAGCGCTGTCATGGGTGACCAGGACGATCGTCTGGTCCTCGTCCTGGTTGAGCGTGCACAGCAGGTCCATGATCTGGTCGGCCATCGCGCTGTCCAGGTTGCCCGTCGGTTCGTCGGCCCAGACGATGGCCGGGCGTCCGGCGAGGGCACGGGCGATGGTCACCCGCTGCTGCTCGCCGCCGGACATCTCGCTCGGCCGGTGTTCGACCCGGTGACCGAGACCCACCCGGTCCAGGATGTCCAGAGCTCTGCGACGCGCTTCCTTCGGCCGGGTGCCCACGAGCAGCAGGGGCAGCTCCACGTTCTCCACCGCGGAGAAGACCGGTATGAGGTTGAACGCCTGGAAGACGAAACCCATGGTGTGAGCGCGGTGCTCCGTGCGCGCCGCGTCCGACATGGCGAAGAGGTCGTGGCCGTCGACCTCCACCCTGCCGCCGTCGATTTCGTCGAGCCCCGACAGGCAGTTCAACAGCGTGGTCTTTCCGGACCCGGACGGTCCCATGACCCCCACCATCTCTCCTTGGCGTACGAGGAGATCCAGGTCGAGCAGGGCTGTGACCTCGACGGAGCCCGTCCGGTAGATCTTGCTGACGCCGGTGGCGACGAGGAGTGCCCGGTCGGTGTTCATGCTCTCCATACCAACCGCCAGAAGGAGGTGAAGGCTACGGCCACCCAGGTCCGGAGGAGGGGCCGAAGGGCCCAATCGCCGGTTCACCTCGAGACCCGCCCGAGCGCGTTCGCCGTAGTGGTCAGGCGTCCGCTGCCGCTCGCGCGCGTCGCCGGACGGCGGTGGCGGACAGGGTCCCCGCGCCCGCCGCGGTGACGGCGAGGAGGACGAACCCCCAGGTGTAGTCGTGCGCGATGCCGTCGACCGCCCCCATCACGAGGGGTGGGAAGAAGCCGCCGAGGCCGCCCGCCGCACCGACCACTCCCGTCACCGAGCCGACCCGCTCGGCCGGGACCAGTCGTGCGACGAGCGCGAAGACCGCCCCGGACCCGGCGCCCAGGCCGCGGCCATGCCGAGGAAGGCCACCGTTCCGACGGGGACCAGTTCCGTCTCGAACGCCGCGACCAGGGCGCACGTCGAAACGAGCCCGTACGAAGCCGTCAGTACGGGCACGGGGTGGACGCGGTCCGACAGCCAGCCGCCCACGGGCCGCATGGCCACGGCGAGTACGACGAATCCTGCGGTTCTCAGTGCCGCGTCGGAGCGGTCGAGCTCGTAGGCCCGGGTGAGGTAGGTCGGCAGGTAGACGCTGAAGGCGACGAACCCGCCGAAGGACACGGCGTACAGGAACGCCAGCTGCCAGGTGGCGGGCGTACGCACGGCGAGGGCAGTGCGCGAGAGCATCGACCCTGTCGCCGTCGCGCGCCCCGGACAGTCGCGGAGCAGGAACCAGGCCACCCCGGCGTACACGGCAAGGCAGGCGGCCACGAGATCGAACGGGAAGGCCCGTCCGACGGCGTCGGCGAGCTGGACGGTGGTGAACGCAGACAGGGCCGTTCCACCGGTGCCGATGCCGAAGATTCCGAGGGCGACGCCCCGCCGTGCGGGTGGGTACCAGGCGTTGACGAACGGCACACCGACGGCGAAGGCCGTTCCCCCGAGCCCGAGCAGGAAGCCACCCGAGAGCACCTCCGCCAACGAGTCGGCCAGGTGACCCAGGTACAGCACGGGCAGGATCGTCAGGGCCGCGACGAGCGGGAAGACGCGGCGTGCGCCCCAGCGGTCCGTCAGCGCCCCCGCTGGGATCCGGCCGAGCGCGCCCACCACCACGGGCACGGCGACCACCAGCGACTGCTCGAACGAGCTGAGGCCGAGGTCGTCCCGGAGCCTCGGGCCGAGCGGGGCAAGCAGCGCCCACGCCCAGAAGCAGAGGGCGAACCCGGTGGTGGCGAGGAACAGCATCTGCCAGGGCCGCGGTGCATCCGTGACCGGTGGGGTCCCCGAGTTCCGGACCATGGTGGCCTCCCGGCAGCGATCCGCAGGGGCGACGTGAGCCCTGCTCCTTCCCACCCTCCGGCCGTCGGGATCCCGGCTCCATGGGCCGCTCGTTCCCATCCGTGGCCGACCGGACCCCTGCCGTGGGCCGGTCGGCCCTGTACGGGCGTCCTGGGGCGATGCACGGTGGGAGTGGCGGATGGACCATGGGCAGGGTGTCCGCTCCTGTCGGTCCGCCGCCGGGAGTGAGAGTGGCGATGATGTTCTGGTACGGCGACGGCATGAACGGATGGGGCTGGTTCGCCATGTCGGCCGGCATGGTGCTGTTCTGGGGCCTGCTCATCACCGTCGCGGTGATGCTCTTCCGCACACTGGATCACGCCTCGCAACGGCCGCCAGGGTCTCGGCCCGCCACGTCGGCCGAGCAGATCCTGGGCGAGCGACTGGCGCGTGGTGAGATCGAGGAGGAAGAGTACCTTCGGCGCCTGACCGCCCTGCGCGGTGCGGAGCCGTGAGTCTCTTGTCCGGCTGGGATGCGGGCGGGGAACCGGCCGGTCACGCTGGGAGCATGAGGATGTCCGGGGAGCCGGGCCCACGCTCGGACGCGCTCCGTGAGCTGTCCGCCCGGCACGGAAGGCGCGGGGGGCTGTTGCCGGCCGCCTTGGAGCGCGCCAGGGCGGGCACCTCCGAAGGGCCCGAGGCATGGGCACCCCAGGTCGCGGAGGCAGCCGGAATCCCGGCCGCCGCAGGGCTCGGCCCGGCCACCTTCTTCGCCGATCTCGCCGCCCCGCGCGGCGAGCGGCACGTACGGGTGTGCACCGCCACGGCGTGCTTCGCAGCGCGGGGCGGACGGCACCTGGCGGAGGTCGAACGCGCCCTCGGAGTGACGGCGGGCACGGTCGACGAGGCGGGTTCCACCTCGTTGCAGACCGTGCACTGCCTCGGCTACTGCTACGCGGGCCCCGCCGCCCTCGACGGCACCCTTCCCCGTATCGGCCCAAACCTGGCCGACCAACTCCGCGGGCGGGCCGAACCGCGCACGCTGGGCATCCCCGCGGCCGACACCACCGGGGCGCCCGTCCTGCTCGCCGGCATCGTGGGAGGGCAGGACGCCTGGGACGTGTGGCGACGGGCGGTGGCCGGACTGCGGCCTCGCGACCTACAACAGGAGACCGCCGCCTCGGGACTCCGCGGGCGAGGCGGCGCCGGGTTTCCGGTGGCCGACAAGTGGGCCGCTGCGGCGGGGAAGCCCGACACGGTCGTCGTCGCCAACGGGGACGAGGGCGACCCCGGCTCGTACGCCGACCGGCTGCTCATGGAGGAGGACCCCGAGCGCGTCCTCACGGGCCTCGCCCTGGCCTGCTTCGCCTGCGGAGCCGGGCGCGGGATCGTCCTCGTGCGCTCCGAGTATCCGAAGGCCATGGCCCGGCTGCGCCTGGCGGTGGAACGTGCGACGGAGGCGGGCGACCTGGCTCCTTCGGTCGGGGCAGCCGGTCCGCGGCCGTTCGTCGAGATCGTCGAAGGAGCCGGCTCCTATGTCTCCGGCGAGGAGACCGCCCTCATCGCCCGACTGGAAGGCGCTCGTGGCTGTGCGCGACCCCGGCCCCCCTACCCCACGGACCACGGCCTGTGGGACACGCCGACGGTGGTCAACAACGTGGAGACCCTGGCCGCCCTGCCATGGATCGTCGCCCACGGCGGAGCGTCCTACTCCCGGCGCGGCGTACCGGACGAGACCGGCACCAAACTGGTGTGCCTCTCCGAACGCTTCGCCCGGCCCGGAGCCTACGAGGTCGAACTCGGCACTCCCGTGGACGAGATCGTCACCCGGTTCGGCGGCGGCCTCAAGGACGGGCGTGAGCTCGTCGCCCTCCAGATCGGCGGGCCCCTCGGCGGCTTCCTCGCAGGGCACGCGCTCGACGTTTCCCTCACCACGGCAGCGCTCGCCGAGCACGGCGCGGCCCTCGGTCACGCCGGCATGGTCGCCTTCGACGCCGACACTGATCCGTACGAACTCCTCCGGCATGTCTGGGAGTTCGCCGCCGACGAGAGCTGCGGGGCCTGCTCTCCCTGCCGGATCGGTACCCGACGAGGACGAGAACGAGCACAGGGCCGGGACGGGCCGGGGGAGTCCTACGAACGGCTGGCGCGACTGATGGCCGAGGCGAGTCTCTGCGCCTTCGGCAGGCGCGTCCCCGCCGCCGTCCGCAGCCTGGCCCGAGCCTTCGGGCCGGCCCTGGGAGGGTGGGATCGATGACACGGCTCCAGGTCGACGGAGTGTCGGTCGAACTGCCCGCCGGGGCCTCGCTCCTCGACGCCGTACGCGCCACCGGAGTCGACCTGCCCGCCCTCTGCCACGATGACCGCCTCCGGCCGGTCGGCTCCTGCCGGACCTGCCTGGTCCGCGCCGACAGCCGCACCGTCGCCGCCTGCGTCACACCGGCGACACCGGGCCTCACCGTCGACACGACCGAGGAGGGAGTGCAGAACCTGCGCAGGGACGCGGTCGCCCTGATCGCCTCGGCGCTTCCGCCGCGCGCGCTCGCCGATGGTGCGCACAGTGAACTTGCCGAGGTGTGCCGGGCCTTGGGGATCTCTGCGGATGCGGCCGCCGGTGACTCCACGCGCGGACCGGACGAGAGTCACCCGTACGTTCACCTCGACCCCGACCTGTGTATCGCCTGCGGGCGCTGCGTCCGGATGTGCTCCGACGTCCAGGGCACGTTCGCGCTCACCCTCACCGGGCGCGGCGCCGACACGGTCGTCGCCCCGGGAACTGGTGGCGCCTGGGCCGCATCCGACTGCGTGTCCTGCGGCGGCTGTGTCGACACCTGCCCCACGGGCGCGATCACCCAGCCCGGCCCCGGGCAGGGCCTCACCACAGGGCAGGCGCCCGCTGATCGCGTGCGCACCACCTGCGGCTACTGCGGCGTCGGCTGTGCCCTCGACGTCGTCGTCCGCGAGGACCGCGTCGCCGCCGTCCTCCCCGCCCGGGACGGGCCGGTCAACCGGGGCCACGCCTGCGTCAAGGGCCGCTTCGCGTACGGGTACCTCAGCTCCGCCGAACGTCTCACCGAGCCTCTCGTCAGGGAGAACGGAGCTCTGAGGTCGGTGAGTTGGGACGAAGCGATCGCCCGGGTAGCCGACGGCCTGCGCGCGGCAGTGCGTGACGGCGGCCCCGACGCGGTCGCCGCGATCTCCTCAGCCCGTGCCACCAACGAGGAGAACTACCTCGTCCAGAAGTTCCTGCGGACCGTCATCGGCACCAACAACGTCGACAACTGCTCCCGCCTCTGCCACGCCCCTTCCGCTGCCGGCCTCACCGCATCCTTCGGACGTGCCGGGGGCACCGATCCTTTCGACGACGTCGAGACCGCCGACTGCCTCCTGGTCGTCGGGGCCAACCCCGTCGAAGCCCACCCCGTCGTCGGAGCCCGCCTCCTCCAGCGGGCGCTCGCAGGCGCCTCCCTGATCGTGGCCGACCCCCGAACCGTCGGACTCGCCCGCCATGCCGACACGCACCTGCGCCCCCGCCCCGGCACCAATGTGGCCCTCTTCCACGGCCTCGCCCACGTCCTCGTCGAGGCGGGCATGACCGACGCGGACTTCCTCCGCGATCGCGCCACCGGACTGGACGAACTCGCCGACCTGCTGGCCGACTACCCGCCCGAACGGGTCGCCGAGATCACGGGCGTCCCCGCCGACGACATCAGGAACGCCGCCCGGCTCTACGGCCACGCGGAGCGGCCGGCCGTCGTGTACGGACTCGGCGTCACCGAGCACCTGCACGGCACCGACGGCGTCCGGACCCTGGCGAACCTCCCCATCCTGCGCGGCGCCGTCGGAGGCACCGGCCGCGGGTTCGGCATCAGCCCCCTGCGCGGCCAGAACAACGTCCAGGGCGCCTCCGACATGGGAGCCCTGCCCGATCTGCTCCCGGGGTACGGCCGGGTCACCGACCCGGAGGCCCGCGCCCGCGCCGAGGCGGTGTGGGGCCGGCCGGTCCCCGAACAGCCGGGCATGCGCATCCCCGAGATGTTCGCGGCAGCCCGAGAAGGCAGGCTGCGGGCGTTGTGGATCATCGGAGAGGACGTCTGCGCGACCGACCCCGACAGCCGGCGCGTCGCCGAGGCCCTCGACGCCTGCCCCCTCGTCGTCGTCAACGAGCTCTTCCTCGGCGAGACCGCCCACCACGCGGATGTCGTCCTGCCCGTGGCCTCCTGGCTGGAGAAGGACGGGACCTTCGTCAACTTCGACCGCCGCTTCCAGCGCGTACGGCCTGCGGTGACTCCACCGGGCACGGCACGCTCCGACTTCGAGGTCGTCCATGCCGTCGCCGATGCCCTCGGTGCCGACCTCGGCTGCCCCACCCCAGCGGCGGCACTCGCCGAATGCGGACGTGTCACGCCTCTCTTCGCGGGCCTCTCACACGAGCGTCTCGACCGGGAGGGGGCCGTACCCTGGCCCTGCCCCGCGCCGGACCGACCCGGCGAACGCACTTTGTACGCCGACGAGTTCGCCACGCCCGACGGGCGTGCGCACCTGTCGGCGGCGCCCTATCTGCCACCCGGCGAAGAACCGGACCAGGACTATCCGCTGGTGCTCGTCACGGGGCGCCGATGGGCCCACTACAACTCCGGGAGCATGACCCGGCGCGGCGGCAACCTCCTCCTCGACGCCTCCGACCACCTGGACCTGCACCCCGAGGACGCCGCCCGGTTCGGAGTCCGGGACGGCACCCACGTCACCGTCGAGAGCCGCCACGGACAGGCCCGGCTCGTCGCCCGCGTCGGGAGGGAACTCGCTCCCGGGCAGGTCTTCTGCGCCTTCCACTTCCCTGCCAGCGGAGTCAACTCCCTCACCTCGGAGCACGCCGACACCGTGACCTCGTGCCCGGAGTACAAGGTCACGGCGGTACGGCTGCGGCCTACCGCTTCCGACGGCTGATCGGCACCGAGCTCAGGAGTGGGGCACGAGGGCAACGGGCGCCGGGCTGTGGTGCAGCACCGCGTGGGCCACGCTGCCGAGGTGAGCGCCCAGCGCCGAACGACGAGTGCGCCGGCCCAGCACCACCAGCGAGGCCGTCCGGGAGGCCGCCACCAGTTCGAGCCCGGCCGATCCGACCGCCACACCGGCTGTCGCATCGACGTCGGGGTGCTTCGCCCGCCAGGGCTCCAACAGGTCCTCCAGAGAACGCCTGATCTCCGGAACCATGGACAGCCTGAAGTCCGGGACCATGGCCGGCCCCATTCCCGCATGCAGCGGGAGCTGCTGTACATAGACGACGAGGACGGGTCTGTGCCGCCGTGCCGCCGCCTCGAAGGCGAAAGCCAGTACGGAGTCCATGGGCTGTCGCGCGTCAGCCCCGACCACGATCGGCCCGCGTGGCGTGCGTGCCGTGTCGACGGCCCGTACCAGGACGACAGGCTGATCGACGGCACCCGCGACCGTCAGGCCGACCGAACCGAGCAGGTAACCGGCCACGCTGCTGAGCGCGCGCGAGCCGAGGACCAGCAGCTCGCTCTCCTGAGCCGCGGCGACGAGTCCCGGTACAGGGCCGTCGGTCAGCAGTCGCGTGGTCACCGAGAGGCCGGGATGGCGCTTGACCAGCTCGGTTGCGGTGCGTGCCACCATCTCCTCGGCCCACGCTTCCTCGGAGTCCCGCGCCAGGAAAGGAAGAACGGCCTCCGGAACGGGTACCTGCGCATGCACGAGACGGACACCGGTGCCGCGCAGCAGCGCCTCCTCGGCCGCCCACTCCGCGGCGGCCTTCGCTTGTTCTGTTCCGTCCAGGCCGACCACGATGCTCCGCGTCATGACCGTCCACCTCCTCGTGCGGTGTCATCGACGTCGTACGTGAGACGAGTACAGGAGACCGAGACCACGCCGTCCACCGTCGCGCACATGCGCTCGATCGCCGGGATCATGCCTCGGAAGGGCAGCCTGCCGCTGAGGTCCACCCGTCCGTCGTGCACCTCGACGCCGAGGGCGGCCGGTTCGAGTCGCAACGTGTCACCGAGCACGTCTTCGACGATCTCCCGGCGGATGGCGTCGTCCTCGCGGAGGAAGATGCCCACCAGGTCGCGGCGGCTCACGATGCCCACCAGGCGGTCCTCTTCGTCGACGACGACGAGCCGCTTGACGCCCTGGACCTCCATCAGCCGTGCCGCTTCCGCGACGGTCCAGTCGGGGCGGGCGCACACGGCGGGGGCGGTCATCAGTTCCTCGGCCCGTGTCCCCTCGGCCTTCGCTCGCTCCCACGCCTCCAGGTCCGGGACGGCCGGCAGGCCACCCGGTGTGGCGGCTTGGTCGGCTGTCTTGCGCAGGAGATCCCCCTCCGACACCACCCCGACAACCCGGCCCCCGCCGTTCAGCACGGGAACCGCGGTCACTTGGTGTTGCGAGAGCGTGCGGGCGATCTCCTTGAACGAGGCGTCGCCGCGGACGCTCACCACCTTACGGGTCATCAGCCGACTGATCCTGCGGTGATGCATCAGCCTCTCCTTCCCTGTACGGACGTACGTGCCTCGCCCACGAGGTGAGCGGCGCAGCCGTCCCAGGTGTCGAGTGCCGGATAGTCGTCCTCGGTGAGTTCCGTCCCGCTGAGTTCGGCGAGCGCCTCGACGAACTCGAGGAAGTCCAACGAATCCATCTCGAACGTGTCCCGCAAGGAGGCATCCGGATCGAGCCCGGTGAACTCGGCGCCGGGGACGACACGCTGCACTGCTTGCCGAACGAACGCCTTTGCCTGTTCGTGGTTCACAGTTCCTCCGGTCGTTGCAGGAGCCGGTCCATGCTGGTGAGGAGGCGCGCGCCGGTGGCGCCGTCGGCGGCTCGGTGATCGGCGGACAACGTCGCCGTCAGCACGGGACGCACTCCCAGCAGCCCGTGCACGGCCACCGGCCGTTCGACGATCCTGCCGAGGCCGACGAGCGCGACCTGCGGCGGGTAGACGACGCCGAAGACCGCCTCGACGCCCTGGTCGCCGAGGTTCGTGACGGTAAGACTGGGATCGGCGGTCTCCGACGCGCGGAGCCGACCGCCCCGTGCCCGTGCCACCAGGTCCTTGAGCGCGGCCATCACTTCGGCCACGGAGAGTGTGTCGGCGTGGGCGAGGGCCGGGGCGACGAGGCCACCGCCCCGCAAGGACACGGCAACGCCCAGCCGTACCTCCTCCGCCGGAACGAACCCGTCGCCACCCCAGTGCCCGTTGAGTTCGGGCACTTTGCGTGCTGCCATCGCGACGGCCTTGAAGGTGAGCGCGGCGGGCACCAGACGGGCGGACAGCGGCAGTTCGCGGTTGCGGGCGTGCATCCACTCCAGCGCCGCTGCCATGTCGACGGTCGTGGAGAGATAGAAGTGCGGGATCTCCCGCTTGGACCGGCTCATGAGCCGGGCGGTCGCCGCCCGAGCGGCGTCCGGGACGGCCGGCCGCCGGGCGCTCTCGGCGGCCGCCGAACGGACATCCTCGGCACGGACGGTGCCTCCCCGGCCCGTGCCTGTCACCGCGGAGAGGTCGACGCCGAGTTCCGTGGCCAGCCTCCGCGCGAGCGGTGAGGACTTCACGCGTTCAGGAGCGGGACGCTTCCCGGTCGAGTCGTCGCTGCGGGCCGGCTTCGCCGGCCGTGGCGTCGGCGCGGTCTTTTCGCGCTCTGCTGGTGCTGGCTCCGGCTCCGGCTCCGGCTCCGCGCGCTCCACGTCCGCGCGTGTGATTCTGCCTCCTGGACCCGATCCATGGAGGGCGGCGAGGTCCACGTGCCGGTCCTCGGCGATTCGGCGGACCAGGGGCGTCGACGCCGGCGGGCTTTCGACGGGCGGGCTTTCGGCGGGACGGCTTTCGGTCGGCTGGCTTTCGGCGGTCGTGCCGATACGTGCCAGCGGGGTGCCCACCGGCACGGTAGTGCCCTCGTCGACGAGGAGAGCCTCGACCGTACCGCTGTCGAAACACTCCACCTCGATCGCCGACTTGGCGGTCTCGACCACGGCGATCACGTCGCCCCGCGTCACCTGCTCACCCGGGTGCACCAACCACTCGGAGAGTGTGCCCTCGTCCATGTCGGCGCCGAGCGACGGCATCGTGAACTCGGCCATCTCAGCTCACCACCCGGCGCGCCGCCGCCACGATTCCGGCAGGCTGGGGGAGTGCCGCCTCCTCCAGTCGACGGGCATAGGGAATCGGGACCTCCACGCTGCACACTCGTTCGACAGGCGCGTCGAGTTCGAAGAACGCCTGCTCGTAGATGCGCGACTCGATCTCGGCGGACAGGCTGCCGCTGCGCCACCCCTCGTCGACCACGACGGCCCGGTGGGTCCGCAGGACCGACCCGACGATCGTGGCGTCGTCCAGGGGCCGCAGCGTCCGCAGGTCGACGACCTCCGCGTCGATCCCTTCCCCCGCCAGTGTCTCTGCGGCTTCGAGAGCCTTGGACACACAACCGCCGTACGCGACGACCGTGACGTCGGTGCCCTCGTGGCGGACGGCCGCGTGGTCCAGGTCGACCTCATGGACCTCCGGATCGAGCGTGCCGGCCGCGTTGTAGAGGGTGCCGTGTTCGAAGAGCAGGACCGGGTCGGGGTCGGCGAGCGCGGCCGCCAGCACATGGCGGGCGTCGTCGACCGTGGCCGGCGCCAGGACCCGGAGCCCGGGGATGTGCGCGTACCAGCCTTCGAGGCTGTGGGAGTGCTGGGCGGCCAGCTGCCGTCCCGCGCCCGTCGTCATGCGGATCACCAGCGGCACACCGAGCTGCCCGCCGGACATGTGCCGCAGGGTGGCGGCGTTGTTGAGGATCTGGTCCAGAGCCAGCAGGCTGAAGTTCACCGTCATGATCTCGACGACCGGCCTCATCCCGGCCAGAGCGGAGCCGATCCCGGCTCCCACGAACGCGGACTCCGACAGAGGCGTGTCCCGGACGCGATCAGGGCCGAACTCCTCCAGGAGGCCGAGGCTCACGCCGAAGCAGCCGCCGTAGCGGCCCACGTCCTCGCCCATGAGGAAGACGCGATCGTCCGAGGCCAGGGCATCGCGCAGACCCTCCCGAAGGGCCTCCCTGTATGTCGTGGTGCCGTCGTCGGGATGCGCCCGCGGTCTCGTCCGCGTGCTCATGACGAAGCCTCCTCGTGTCGGCCGGTGACATGAAGCAGCAGGTCTTCGGCCGACTCCTCGGGAGCCTGTTCGGCCGCCCGGACGGCCCGGTCGATCGCCTCCACGACCTCGTGGTCCAGGGCCTCTTGGGCCTCGGTATCGAGGAAACCGGCCTCCCGCATGCCGTCGGCGAGGCCCGTGACAGGGTCGTGCCGCTTCCACTCCTCGATCTCGTCCTTCGGCCGGTACCGGTCCGGGTCGTACATCGAGTGCGCGCGGAAGCGGTACGTCCGCATCTCCAGGAAGTGCGGTCCGTTGCCGGCCCGTATCGACTCGACCGCCCCGCGCGCCGCCTTCTCCACGGCGTGCACGTCCATGCCGTCGACGGCCCAGGCCGCCATGCCGTACGACGCGGCCCGCATGGCGAGGTCCGTCTGGGCGTGTTCGCGGACGAGGGCCGTCCCCATCGCGTACAGGTTGTTCTCACAGACGAAGAGCACGGGCAGTCCCCAGAGCGCCGCCAGGTTGGCGGTCTCGTGGAACTCGCCCTCGGCGAAGGCCCCGTCACCGAAGAAGCAGCAGGTCACCCCGGACTCGCCACGCATCCGGTCGGCGAGCGCCAGGCCGGCCGCGAGTGGCAGCCCGCCGCCGACGATCGCGTTGCCGCCGTAGAAGCGTCGGGCGGCGTCGAAGAGGTGCATGGAGCCGCCGCGACCGTGGCTGCACCCGGTGGCCTTCCCGTACATCTCCGCCATCACGGCCTCGGGCGCTATCCCACGGGCCAGGGCATGGCCATGCTCGCGGTACGTCGAGACGACCGCGTCCCGCTCGTCGAGCGCCTGGTGGACGCCCACCGCCACTGCCTCCTCGCCGATGTAGAGGTGGACGAAGCCGCGGATCGCCGCCGCGCTGTACAGCTCGACGCACCGTTCCTCGAACCGCCGGATGAGCAGCATCTGCCGCAGGAGATCCAGGTCGTGGGTGTTCGCAGGAGTGCGGGAGGGAGTCGCGGTCGCGGTGCCACGAGCACGACGGGGGCGCTTCGTCCTTGGTGTCCCGGCGGACGTGCCGCCGCGTGCGGTGGCCATCACGGCTCCTTCCCGGACATGCCGGCCGTCCCGGCCGGTTCGGGTGTCTCCAACGTCGACACATCACCCTCGGGCAGGCCCAGTTCGCGGGCCCGCAGCAGGCGCCGCATCACCTTTCCGCTGCGCGTGTGGGGCAGATCCTCGACGAACTCGATCTCCCGGGGAGCGACGGCCGGGCCGAGACGCCGTCGGGCGAACGCCAGGACATCGCGCCGCAGTTCGCTGTCGGGCTGATACTCGGGGCGCGGCAGCACGAACGCCTTGACGATCGCGCCGGCCAGCGGGTCGGGGCGTCCGATGACACCGGCTTCGGCAACCGCCGGGTGCTCCATGAGCGCACTCTCCACCTCGAACGGCCCGATGAGGTGCCCTGCGGACTTGATGACGTCGTCGGCCCGGCCCACGAACCAGTACCAGCCGTCGGCATCGCGGCTCACCAGGTCGCCCGTCAGGTACCACCCGTCGGCGAAGCATGTCTCGTACCGGCTCGGCTCGTGGAGGTAGCCGCGGAACATCGACGGCCAGCCCGCTCGAAGGGCGAGCTCGCCCTGGGCGCCCGGTTCCCGGAGGGTCTGGACGTGCCCGCCGGTCATCGCGGCCCGGCCGTCCTCGCCGCACGACAGCACAGCGGCCTCGACACCGGGAAGGGGTCGGCCCATCGAGCCGGGCCGCACGGGATCGGCCGCGAAGTTGGCGATCATGATCGCGCCCGTCTCGGTCTGCCACCAGGTGTCGTGGACCGGCAGCCCGAGTGCTTCTCGTCCCCAGTGCACGGCCTCGGGGTTGAGCGGCTCGCCGACGCTCGCGATGAACCGGAGCGCGGAGAGGTCGTGGCGCGTGGCAGGCGTCGCGTCGCCGCTGCGTGGTGCGGCCCGCATGAGCATGCGCAGTGCGGTGGGGGCCGTGTACCAGACGGTGACGCGCTGGTCGGCGAGGATCCCGTACCAGCGGGCGGGGGCGAAGTCCCCTTCGTCGACGACGGTCGTCACGGCGTGGGTGAGCGGGGCGATGATGCCGTACGACATGCCGGTGACCCAGCCGGGGTCGGCGGTGCACCAGAAGACGTCGCCGTCGTGCAGGTCCAGGGCGTAGGCGGCGGTGACATGGTGGGCGAGGACCGCCTCGTGCACGTGGATCGCGCCCTTGGGGGTGCCCGTCGTGCCGCTGGTGAAGTGCAGCAGCGCCGGCTCGGCCGGATCGGTCGGCCCCACGGTGTACTCGTCCGGCGCGGCGGACGTGAGAGCGGGGTAGGAGAGGGTGTCCGGGGGCGGGTCGGTCCCGGGGTCGAGGAGCAGCACGTGGCGCAGGTGCGGAAGCCGGGACCGTACCGGGGCCACCTTGCGCTCGTACAGCTCCCGCGTTGTGACCAGAGCCCTGGCGTTGCCCAGCTCCATGCGCAGCGCGACGGGTTCGGGTCCGAAGGCGGTGAACAGCGGGCAGAGGACTCGTCCGGCACGCAGCGTGCCGAGGACGGTGCTGTACAGCTCGAAACGGCGGCCGAGCAGGGTGAATACGCGCTCGCCGCGTTCCACGCCCAGCGTTTCCAGCAGGTGCGCGAAGCGGGAGCTCTCGGCCGCGAGCCGGGTGAAAGTCACCGTCTGGACGGATCCGTCGCGGGCGACACAGTGCAACGCTACGCGTTCGCCGTGGCCCTCGCGCAGGTGCCGGTCGACCGCCTCGTAGCCGATGTTGACGCCGCCGTCGGGCAGCCCGGCGAGGCGGGACCGCTCGCGTCGCCAGGAGAACGTGGCCCGAGCGCTGTCGTAGTCGGGCATGACGGGTCCTACCCACAGGGCGTTCATCGCGGTGGCTCCACGTCGAGCGCGAGGTTGTCGTACGTGTACTCGATCGATTCGTGCAGGGCGACGACGCAGTCTACCGAGCGGCAGAGCCGCACGATGATGGGGATGTCGGCGCGCTCGTCGACCCGGCCCGTCAGCCTGACGACTCCGTCGTCCACGGTCACACGGATCGTGTCGGGGGCGAGGCGCAGGGTGCCGACCAGGACGTCGTGCTCGATCTCGTCAAGGATCGCGGTGTCACCCCGCAAGAAGGGACGCAGCAGGTCACTGCGGCTGATGATCCCGACGAGCCGACCTGTCTCGTCGATGACGGGAAGCCGTTTCACCTTCTTGAGGTGCATCGTTCGGGCCGTCTCGACGAGGTTCCAGGCCGGCTGGGCCGCGACAGCGGGCGAGGTCATCAGCTGGGCGGCCGTCTCCGCGTCGGGCAGCCCTCGTTCCTGGGGCAGCAGTCGGACGCCCGCCGCGCGGCCCTCCAGATCGGGGAGCTCGGCGGTGGTCCGCAGCAGGTCGGCCTCCGAGACCACTCCGAGCAGGCGTCGGTCCGGGTCGACGACCGGAACCGCCGAGATGTCGTTGTCGGCGAAGAGACGGGCGATCTGCTTGAACGAGGTCTCTGGGGCGGCGGTGACCACGTCGTGGGTCATCACCTCGAAAACCGTGCGGTGCTGCATGACGGTCCTCCTTCGCGGGGAAGCGGCCCCGGTAGTTCTCACCCTGCTGTGCGAGGCTCACCCTCGGGCAGTGCCGAATGGTCCCCTTCCGGGACTGTTCGCCCCTATGACGGTCGGCCGTCCGAGACGCACGCTGGACGGCGAGAGCGCCGGTCTCGGGAGGGCCGCGGCCAGGTGCGTGGGTCGGGAGGCGAGAACAATGACTGCGACCGGAACACGGAAGGGCGAGGTGAAGCCACGCGCCGGGTTGTGGGCTCGCATCGGCGACCGGCTGATCGTGGGTGGTGCCACGGTCGGGGACGAGGGGCGCGACGGTGAGATCGTCGGTCTGCACCACGTGGACGGCACTCCCCCCTTCGACGTCCGGTGGTCGGACACGGGCCGGGTCACTATGGTGTTCCCTGGCCCGGACGCGCGGGTCCAGCACTTTCCGCCGCATGACATGAGGGCCGCTACGCGGTCGTGAACGCCGCTACGCGGTCGTGAACTCCGCCGCTGCGTCGACCACGCCGGGCACGGCCCGGGTGAGCCGCAGAGCCAGATCCGTAGGGACGGACTGGGGCAGATGTCCGGTGAGCGTCACCACGCCGTCCGCGACCCGTACGGTGAGTGCAGCGTCGCCCTCCGGGATCAGGTGCGTGAGGAGTTCGTGCCTCACGTCCTCGGCGAGTTCGGCGTCGGAGCGCAGGTAGACCTTGAGCAGGTCGCCCCGGCTGACGACGCCGACCGGGCGGCCGTCCTCGTCCACCACGGGAAGTCGCTTGAGATGGCCCCGACCCATCAGGCGAGCGGCCCCGGCGATCGTGGCACCGCGCGAAACGGTGACCGCCGGCGCCGACATCAGGCTGCCCGCCGTCACCGATCCCACGCCGTCCCGGTCCTCTCCCGGAACCTTGCCGAGAATGTCCGCCTCGGACACCACGCCGACCACCCGCCCCTCGGCCGACAGCACGGGAACCGCGCTCACGCCCCAGCGCCGCATGGACTGGACGATTTCCTTGACCGGCGCATCGAGCCTGGCGGAGACCACCGCATGGGTCATCACGTCGTCGACGGTACGTGGGTGCTTCATGACCGGCCTCCGGTACTCCTGCGCCCTGAGTCCTGTTGCTGAGAGCGTGTCGCCGCCGGGCGGCAGCGGCAAGGGCCGAAAGGGGCACGTTCGTACCCGGGCAGCCCTGGCACGGACCGTCGACCGGGGCTTTCCTGAAAGTGAGGAGGGGCCCGCCCCAAGGACGCGGGGAAGCGGTTTCGAGCCGCGCACCGCGCGATCAGGATCCGCGAGAAGCGGATGGGCCCCTCCTCCCGTCGTGTCGCGGCGCCGCTCCCCGCGTGGTCCGGGCGGACCGCGCCCGGGACCGACCGGCCCTACCCAGCCCCCGCAGCCGGTGCGAGCGTGGGAGCAGGCCATCACTCGACCCGGAAGGCGGTGAGCATGATGGAAGCGCCCCTGGTGGTAGGGGTCGACGGCTCCGACGCCAGCCTCACGGCTCTGGATTGGGCCGTCGACGAAGCGGTACGGCACGGGCTTTCCCTGCGGATCGTCCACGCCTCGATGTGGGAACGGTACGAAGGAGTCGTCCCGACCTGGGCCACGAACCGGCCCTCGGGCCAGGTCCTGGCCGAGAACATCGTCGGCACTGCGGCCGAACGAGCGCGACGCCGCGCACCCGACCTCCCTCTCACCGCTGAGGTCCTCGCCGAGGACGCCGCCAGCGGGCTGCTCAGGGAGGGGCGGGAGGGCTCGTTTCTCGTCGTCGGGTCCCGGGGGCGCGGTGAGTTCGCCGACCTTCTGCTCGGATCCGTCAGCCTCGTCGTGGCCGCCCGGGCCCACTGCCCGGTCGTCGTCGTCCGTGGAGACCGTCATGCCCTGGAGGCACGCCACGGGCGCGTCCTGCTCGGAGTGGGAGACCACGACGTCGACTCGCCGGCCGTACGGTTCGCCTTCCGAGAGGCGGCCGTCCGCGACGTGGAACTCGATGTCGTCCGCACCTGGCGACGGCCGGCCCGTGAACCGATCGACCACCCGCTGATGAGGGGTGACGGGGGAGCCTACTTCGCGGAGCGGTCCTCCGAACTGCTCGACAAGGCCCTTGAGGCCGCGGCGTCCGAGCATCCCCAGGTACGCCTGCGCAGGACCTCGGCCGAGGGCTCCGCCCACAGAGTGCTGACCGAGCGCTCCGCCGCCGCCGACCTGCTGGTCGTAGGGGCTCGACGCAGGGACGGGCTCGTCGGCATGGAACTCGGCAGGGTGGCTCACCGCGCTCTGCACCACGCCTCGTGCCCGGTCGCGGTCGTCCCTCAGAGGCGTCCCGAGACCACGGAAGGAGAGCAGCGATGAACAGGGACGGCGACCGGAACGCCCCGCATGCCACGAGCGACCTCGGCCGCCGTGTTGCGGCCAGGCGTGCACAACTCGGCCTGTCCTGGGAGGACGTGGCCGAGCGAGCCGGCTCCACGCCCGGCTACGTCGCCTACGTGGAGCAGCAGGTGCCCACCCCAGGTGTCGAATTCCTGGTCCGGCTTGCGAATGCCCTGGAGACCACCGTCCAGGATCTCACCGGGTACACGGTGGAGCTCGCGCCCGGAGCAGCCCGTGCTGGGTACCGGGCGCGGATGGATGACATCGGTGAGGAAGAGTGCTGGGAGCTGCTCGGCGGCCATGGCGTCGGCCGGGTCGCCATCGAGGGGCCGGAAGGGCCGGCGGTGTTCCCGGTGAACTACCGGGTCGTCGGCAGGGAGATTGTCTTCATGACAGCAGCGGACTCGTCCCTCGCGCGCGCCTCGGCGTCCGGCTCAGAGGTCGCCTTCGAGGAGGACCGGTTGGACGAGGCGTTCAGCCAGGGTTGGAGCGTGCTTCTGGTCGGCCCGGCACGCACGGTGTCGGACGAGACCTCGGTACGGAGGATCAAGGACGCCGGCAGCCCGGAGCCGTGGGCCGGAGACGGGCGCGACATCCTTGTGACGCTCTCGCCGCGCCGGGTGACCGGCCGCCGCATTCGGGTGCCGGGCGCGCCCGGCACTCCGTCCGGGTCTGCTGACCGAGGGCCGTCGCGTACGTGATCCCTGAGTGCTGGGCGGGCTCGAAAACTGCTGCGGCGGGCGTGCCCGGCCGCCCGCCCGCGCGGCGCCTGGTGCACACGGCTGACATGGCCGAGGACGAGGCGCAGCTCAGTCCCCTGTGCCGATGGTGCAGTTGATCGACAATCGCGTCCGCTCACATCAACGCCCACTCACACCAACGGGATGACGGCGACCGGCGCGGGGCTGTGGTGGATGACCGCGTGGGCGACATGGCCGAGATGTGCGCCGAGGGGGACCTTCCGGTTCCGCCGTCCCACGATGACGAGCTGCGCCGTCCGTGACGCCTCGACCAACTGGTAAGCAGGCGAGCCCACGACAGCTTTGGCCGCGACCTCCACGCCCGCGTAGCGCTTCCGCCACGGTTCCAGGAGGTCGTCCAGACCTCCGAGGAGTCGGCCGCCCAGCTCCTCACCGATTCCCGGGTCCATGACTGCCGCGTAGCCGTACGAGGCGGGAAGCGTCCAGCTGTGCAGGAACCGCAGGGGCAGGCCCCTGCGCGCGGCTTCGTTGAACGAGAACGCGAGCAGAGCTTCGCACGGGTGGAAGATGTCGACGCCCACCACGATTCCGCCTTCGGGGGCCCCGGTGGTGCCCTCTGCGCGTACGAGGACGACCGGCCGGCGGGCCGCGCCGACGACGGCAAGGGAGACCGAGCCGACGAAGAAGCCCCGGAACCCACCGAGCCCACGCGATCCGAGCACCGTCAGATCCGCTTCGTTCGCGGCGGCCGTCAGTTCGTCGGCCGCCCGGCCACGCGCACGCTCCGTGAGCACTTCGAGGCCGGGATGGTCCTTCCGCACACGGTCCGCCTCGTCCCGCAGGAGATGCTCGGCCCGCTCGGCCAAGGTGCGTGCGTACGGCAGGGGCACCTCAGGGGTGTTCGGCCACTCCTCCACGTGCACCAGCCGAAGGGGCTCTTCGCGCAACACCGCTGCCTTCGCCGCCCAGCCCACAGCGGCGAGGCTTTCCTCCGAGCCGTCCAGACCGACGGTGACCTGGGCCGTCATGGAGAGCCTCCTCAGTCGTGTCCGCTCCGCTCCGTTCCGTGCGTGAAACGGATCGGAGAGGACATCCCGACTTTCAGGCTGGTGGTCCCCTGCCTCTCGGCATCAGGGCCGGTCAGGTCTCGATCGGGGCCGAACGGCCCATCCCAAGGAGGCCTGCCAGGGTGTCAGCGTGGGAGGTGTCGCCCCTCGGGAGGTGCTCCCGAGCGCCGGGCGTACCCCGCAGGAGGAGCCATGACCAGCGAGATCCCCGCTCGACCGGAGCTCGGCGACGTCGTCGTGGGCGTCGACGGGTCTCCTTCCGGGCGCACGGCCGTGCTCTGGGCCGCCGCCGAGGCGGACCGCCGCGGGCGGCCGCTGCGTCTCGTCCATGCCGCCGACACCGACCGCCGGGCCCTGTTCGCCAACGCCGAGACGATCCAGGCGGTACGCGAAGCGGGCCGCGAGCTGCTGATCGAAACCGAGACAGCGGTCCAAGAGCGCTTCCCGGAGCTTTCCGTCACGAGGGAACTGAGCCGCCAGGAGGCGGTCGCCGCTCTCCGGGCGGCCGCAGGCCACCATGGCACCATCGTGGTGGGCAACCGGGGCCTCGGCGGATTCTCCGCACTCATGCTCGGCTCCGTGGGGCTGGGCGTGGCAGCCCGCGCGGAGGTGCCGGTGATCGTCGTCCGTGGTGACAGTGACCGCCCCGAGTCGGGGTCGGTGACGGCAGCGGTGCACGGTGCCTCGGACATCGGCTGGCTGCTCGTCGCGGCCGCCGAGGCGGACGCCCGCAAGGCGCTGCTGCGACTGGTGAGCGTCTGGAACGTGCTCACCCACGTCGGCAGCGTCGCGACCATGCTGGACGATCTCGACGAGATCGCGCGGCAGCGCGTGCACGAGATCAAGGCGCTCGCCGACCGCGTGCGTGACTTCTATCCCGGGCTCAACGTCAGCCATCACGTGGAGACGGGCACGAGCACGCCAGGGATCCTGGTGGAGGCGACTGCCCACACCGATCTGCTCGTGATGGGCAGAGAACACCGAGTTCTGGGCGCAGGCCCGTCTCTGGGGCGCGTCGCCCATGTCCTGCTCCACCACGCACACTGCCCGGTGGAGATCGTCCCACCCGCCTTCGCCACCCGGGTCGAGGAGACGTGAACGAGATACTGCTCGGCATCGACCCCCGGGAGCAGTCGATCCCCGCTCTCGTCTGGGCCGCCGACGAAGCCGTACGAAGAGGACTGGCGCTCCGCCTGATCGCCGCCGTACCGCCCGCTCACGACTGGCTTCGTTACGACGCGATTGCCCACCAGAGCGCCCTGCGACTCCGCGCGGAGTCGGCGCTTGCCAATGCGGAGGACCTCGTGCGGGAACTCCACGACGGTCTGCGTATCGCGACGGAACGCGTGAATGGTGTGCCGGCGACCGTGCTTCGCGACCTGGCGGCGCACGCCGCGCTCGTCGTCATCGGCTCGCGCCGTCTCGGCCGGGCGGCCGAACTGTTCAGCGAGAGCTCCGTGGTCGTCCCGCTCGCCGCCCGGGCCGAATGCCCCGTCGTCGTGGTCCGAGAACCCGAGCACAGTGCCGTGCACCCACCGACCCTCGTCGTCGGCGTGGACGGAAGCGCGTCCTCACGGGCCGCAGTCGCCTTCGCCGTCGAGGAGGCGAGCCTGCGTGAGGTACGCGTACGTGCAGTCTGGGTCTGGCCCCCTTCCGTCCTCGCCCGCGACGATCTCGACGAGGGCCTGGCCGAGCGCCGAAGGCGGCTCGCCGAATCGGTGGCGGGGTGGGCTGAACGGTATCCGGACGTCGCCATCTCCCGAGAGGTCCTGCGAGGACACCCGGTCGAGCAACTCGCCCTGGCGTCCCAGGCGTCCCTCGCCCTGGTCGTCGGCCGCAGAGGCCGCGGCGGCTACTCCGGCATGCGGCTGGGTTCGACGGTCCACGGCGTGTTGCACCGCGCCATGTGCCCCGTGATCACCGTCCCCCTTCCACAGCGCGGCGAGCGCGTCGGCGACCCGGCATGGGCCGACCGGTCCCGTTCCAGGACGACCGACCGGCCCCGTCGGGCTGACCCGCTCGGCACTGGGGCGCGACGGCCTCCACACGGGACGGTGGGACGCGAGGACGACCCCGGTCCGTCCTCCGGTTCCCCGGAGAGGTGAGCACCATGCAGCGCATCCGGATCAGCCCCCGGCCCCGACAGCCCCGCCGGCCGAGCACCCTCGATCTGCGTACACCGTCCGGCCGACCGCTCCCGTACTGAGGAAGCCTGCGAGCCACGGAGGATGTCATGGAGCCGACGCGACGCGTCGTACCGTTCAGTGAGCTGAGCCGCTCGGACGTCAGTCGGGTGGGAGGCAAGAACGCCTCGCTGGGCGAGATGACCAACCGGCTCGGCGCTGTGGGCGTACGTGTACCGCCGGGCTTCGCCACCACCGCCGAGGCGTACGAGGAGTTTTTCGCGGGCCCCGGACTGCGCCACTCTGTCGAGGAGCAGATCGGCCGCCTGCACCAAGGGGCCCCGCTCGACGAGGTCGGGGCGGCCATCCGTTCGTCCTTCCTGGCGCAGCCACTGCCCCAACCCCTGCGGGACGCCATCCTGACCGCGTACGAGCGGCTGGCCGAGGAGAGCGGCCGGGAGGTGCCGGAGGTGGCCGTGCGCAGCAGCGCGACAGCCGAGGACCTGCCCGAGGCGAGCTTCGCCGGGCAGCAGGAGACCTATCTGAACGTACGAGGACCCGAGGTGCTCCTGGAGGCGTGCCGGCGCTGCTACGCCTCCTTGTACACCGACAGGGCGATCGACTATCGCGAGCGGATGGGCTTCGACCACCTCGCCGTCGCCCTCTCCGTCGGCGTCCAGCTCATGGTCCGCTCCGACCTGGCCGGTGCCGGCGTCGCCTTCACCCTCGACCCGGAGAGCGGCTTCCCCGAGGTGATCGTGGTGAGTGCCGCCTGGGGCCTGGGCGAGACCGTCGTCAGCGGCCAGGTCGACCCCGACGAGTACACGGTGTTCAAGCCCAGCATGAAGGATGCCTCCCTCAGTCCCGTGATCGATGTGCGGATCGGCACGAAGCGGCTGAAGACCGTATACGCGGACACCGGGTTGACCCGGACGGTCGACACCCCCGACGCCGAGCGGAACCAGCGGGTGCTCTCCGACGCGGAGATCCGCGAGCTCGCCGCGTGGGCGGCCGCTGTCGAGGAGCACTACGGCTGCCCGATGGATCTGGAATGGGCCAAGGACGGTCTCACGGGCGAACTCTGGATCGTCCAGGCGCGTCCTGAGACCGTGCAGTCGCGCCGGCGGTCCACGACCCTCCGTCGCTGCCTGCTGACCGCCGTCCCCGGTGAAGCCCTCGTGGAGGGCATCGCGGTCGGCGAGGCGATCGGCCAGGGCCCCGTCGTCGCCCTCGACGCCCCCGTCGAGCTCGACCGGTTCCCGAAAGGCGGGGTTCTCGTCACCCGAATCACGGACCCCGACTGGGAACCGGTCATGAAGAGGGCGTCGGCGATCGTCACCGACCACGGCGGCCGCACCTCGCACGCCGCCATCGTCAGCCGCGAACTCGGCGTCCCCGCTGTCGTCGGCACGGGCACCGGCACCCAGGTTCTGCAGGAGAGCAGGCAGGTGACCGTCTCGTGTGCCGAGGGCGAACGCGGGCGCGTCTACGACGGGCTGCTCGCGTACGAGGAGATCCTGACCGACCTCGCGGAGCTGCCCGTCACGCGCACCCGAATCATGCTCAACCTGGCAGACCCTTCGGCCGCGTTCCGCTGGTGGAGGCTCCCCGCCGATGGAGTGGGCCTCGCGCGTCTTGAGTTCATCGTCGCCCACCAGGTGAAGGTCCACCCGATGGCCCTGCTGCACCCGGAGCGGCTCGATGCGCATGACCGTGATGTGATCGACCGGCTCACAGAGGGGTACCTGGACCGCGGACAGTACTTCGTCGATCGCCTGGCCAACGGGATCGCCCGGATCGCCGCTTCCCGCTGGCCGACCCCCGTCGTCGTTCGGACCAGCGACTTCAAGACCAACGAGTACGCCAAGCTGCTTGGCGGTCGGCCCTTCGAACCTGATGAGGCCAACCCCATGATCGGCTGGCGCGGTGCGAGCCGTTACTACAGCGACGGCTACCGCGAGGGATTTGCCCTCGAATGCCGTGCGCTGCGCCGGGTCCGTGAGGGGATGGGACTGACGAACGTGGTCGTCATGATCCCCTTCTGTCGGACCCTCGAAGAGGCGGACCACGTCCTCGCGGTGATGGCGCAGGAGGGGCTCGCACGAGGTGAGAACGGCTTGCGCGTCTACGTCATGGCGGAGATACCGGCCAACATCATCCTCGCCCAGGACTTCGCGGAACGCTTCGACGGGTTCTCGATCGGCAGCAATGACCTCACCCAGCTCACGCTCGGCGTCGACCGTGACTCCGAGGCCCTCGCCCACGTCTTCGACGAGCGGGATCCCGCCGTCGTCCGCAGCATCCAGACCCTCGCCGCCCGCGCCCACGCGGCGGGCCGCCCGGTCGGGCTGTGCGGGCAGCGGCCCAGCGACGATCCGGCGTTCACCGCGATCCTGGTCGACGCGGGCCTCGACTCCATCTCCGTGGCGCCGGACAGCTTCGCCGCCGTAAAACGGCACGTGGCCGCAGCGGAGGCGACGCTCGAGAGCGGCGCCGGACGAACGGAGGAGTGACCATGCCCAGGAAGACACGGCAGCAACTTGCCCGGGACACCGTGCCGACGGCCAAGCTCGGTCGACCGGCTTCCACGGACACGAGGCGCGGGCGCCCCGACGAGGACCAGCCGTCCTCAGGGGGAGTGAACCGGCGTCCCCTCCGCCCGGTACACACCATCAGGGCGTCGACGCTCTTCCTCTGAATGAACGGCGAATCGGCCGGATCGAGAGTAGGGGGCCCGAAAGGAGGCCGCGGCCATGACGACCGCAAGGGAAATGATGCACGCCGGTGCGAGCTGCGTGCAGGAGAACGAGTCGCTGATGGACGCCGCGCGGCGCATGAGCGAACTGGATGTCGGTGCCCTGCCCATCTGCGGGCCGGACGACCGGCTGCACGGCATCATCACCGACCGGGACATCGTGGTGAAGTGCCTCGCCAAGGGCAAGGACCCCCACCACATGACGGCCGGGCACCTCGCTCAGGGCAAGCCGGTCACCGTGGACGTGGACGCCGACAGCGAGCAGGTCCTGCGCACGATGCAGGACCACCGCATCCGCCGCGTGCCCGTGATCGACGACCATCGCCTGGTGGGCATGATCAGCGAGGCGGACGTGGCCCGGCACCTTCCGGAGGAGCGGGTGGGCCACTTCGTCGAGGAGATCTGCCGCTGACAGCAACGGAGCCGTGGCGCCATGGGCCGGTCGGTCCAGGTGCGGTCCGTTCGGCCCCGTCGGACAGCCCCCTTGGATGCTGCGCCACGTGACCTCGCGGGCGGACGATGGGGTTACGGAGTCGGACCGGCCCCGTAACCCGGTCCGCAGCCCGTCCGTACCGACTCGGGTCCCTCGCGACCGCGCTGGGCCCCGCGAACGAGGAGTAGAGCAATGGCCGGAGGCAAGGTGGAACGCAGGCACAGCCTCTTCCCCGACTTCAACGACTGGTTCAACCGAGAGTTTCCGGGGCTGCCCGGGTGGCGACCCGCGACGGCTGCTCACTCCATTCCGGTGGAGGTGACGGGCGGAGAGGGCACGTACGTGCTGCGGGCCGAACTGCCCGGGATGGACCCCGACGACTTCGCCATCACCGTCGACGACAACCTGCTTACGGTGAGTGCGGAGCACAGCGAGAGCGAGGAGGACAAGGAGCACTCGGAGTTCCGCTACGGATCGTTCCGCAGGACCGTGCGACTCCCCGGGACCATCCCGGCCGATGACGTCGAGGCGTCGTACGCGGATGGCATCCTCACCATCCGCGTCCCGATGCCCGAGGAGAAAGCCGACGCCGTACGCACGATTCCGGTGAAGCGCGGCGGCACCCCGCCCGAAGGAGCCAGGTCGTGAACCCCAAGCGCGTGCTGGTCGCCTACGGCAGCAAGGCCGGCGCGACCGCCGGCATCGCCGAGGAGATCGGCAGGACGCTCCGGGACGACGGCTTCGACGCCGTCGTCCTTCCGGCCGAGGACGTCACCGACGTAAGCGGCTACGACGGCGTCGTCCTCGGTGGAGCCCTCTACGCCGGGCACTGGACCGGCAAGGCACGCCGGTGCGCCCGGCGCAACGCCGACCAGCTCAGACAACGGCCGCTTTGGCTCTTCAGCAGCGGCCCCGTCGACAGCTCCGCGGACGAGCACGACATCCCGCCCGTGCGAGGGGTCGCCCGGCGGATGAAGAAGCTCGGTGCTCGTGAGCACATGACCTTCGGCGGCGCCGTGACGGCCGAGACGTCGGATCCCGTCGCCCGGCACATGGTGGAGCGAGGCAAGGGCGGCGACTTCCGTAATCCGGAACGGATCCAGGCGTGGGCCCACCACATCGGAACGGAACTCGACGCCGCCCCCTGAACGGCGTCCCGGATCTTTCAGTCGGCCACACCCGACGGGAGGTGCGGCATGTCTCACCCGGAGTCTTCGAGCGACGGGTCCATCCCGCTGGCGAAAGGATCCCGCGGGCGTGCCGCCTACGTCCTCGTCCTGATCGTCGCCCTGGTCTGCGGCGCCGTGGCCGCCGGAATGCTGTGGAACGCCGGAGCCAGGACCGATCGCGAACTCGCCGCGCACCGTCATCAGGTGAAGGCGACCACCACAGGGCCGGCCAAGGACCCGCCCGCCGCCGACCGGTACGGCACGCAGCCGCAGGCCCTCGCACCGGCAGTGTGGGAACAGCCGGCGCACGTCAGCCGAACCGGGACCATCCACGTCCCGCCCCGGACGCCCCAGGGCCGCACCGTGACGATCTGGGTGGACGACGCAGGGACCCCTGCCCGGCCCCCGGGTAGCGCTGCGGACCGAGCATTCACCTCCCTCTCGGGCGGTATCGCGGCGGCAGGTGCCGTCGGGGTGACGGGGGCCGGCGTGGTGCTCCTCGTGCGGCGGCAGGGCGAAGGTCACCGGCTCGCGGCCTGGGAGCGGGAGTGGGAGCAGGTGGAACCCGTCTGGTCAGGCCGCCTGCACCGGGGCAGCGATGCCGGGGGTGACGATGACTGATCGTGCCGCTGGCCGAGCCGCAGCGGCGGAGGCGAGCACCACCCCTGCCCCGGCTCTGCCCTTCGACCCCAGTGAACCCCTGCCCAGACTGCGCAGGGAACTGGCCACAGGACCAGACGGACTGTCCGCTCGCGAGGCTGCCCGCCGGCTCGCCGTTCACGGTCCCAACGAGGTACGGCGCAAGGCTCGCTCCTCTTTCGTGAGGGAGCTGGTGGGGCAGTTGATCCACCCCCTCGCCCTGCTGCTGTGGGCCGCAGCCGTGCTGGCCTTCGTCGCGGACCTCGCGGTGCTCGGCTGGGCGATCCTCGCGGTCATCGCCGTCAATGCGGCCTTCGCGCTGCTTCAGGAACGCCAGGCGGAGCGGGCGGTGGAGACCCTCGCGCGCTATCTGCCCGAACACGCCCTCGTCGTACGCGACGGCCGGCCGCTCACCGTGGAGGCCCGCGACCTGGTGCCGGGCGATGTGATCGTCCTGGAGGAGGGCGACAAGGTCCCTGCCGACGCGCGTGTCTCCGAAGGCGGAGTGGAAGTCGATCTGTCGATGCTCACGGGGGAGTCGGTCCCCGCCGAGCGCATGGCGGCGGCCGGGCTCCTCGGGGCCCCGCTACTGGAGGAGCCGAACCTCGTGTTCAGCGGGACGACCTGTGTCGAAGGACAGGCTCGTGCGGTCGTGTTCGCCACCGGCAACCACACCGAACTCGGCCGGATCGCCGCCCTCAGCCAGCGAACCCGTCGCGAGGCCAGCCCCCTGGAGCGGCAGGTCAAGAAGGTGGCCTGGCTCATCGCCGGCGTCGCAACGGCCATGGGGGGCGTGTTCCTGGTCCTGGGAGTGGCTGTCGGGCTGCCGGTGACCGACTCCCTCATGTTCGCCATCGGACTCCTCGTCGCCAACGTCCCCGAGGGGCTGCTTCCGACCATCACCCTGGCCCTCGCCGTCGGCGTCCGCGCGCTGGCGCGTGAGGGTGCCCTGGTGAAGCGGCTCAGTGCGGTGGAGACACTCGGTTCCACGAGCGTCATCTGCACGGACAAGACCGGCACGCTGACCCGCAACCGCATGAGCCTGAGGGTGCTGTGGACTGCGGGTCATGGAACGGAACCCGGCCCCTGGGCCCGGGAGCTGGCACGGGCGAGCGCGCTGTGCACCACGGTCACCGGTGACGAGGACGGTGAGCTGCACGGTGATCCGACCGAGGCCGCCCTCGTCACCGGGTCCGCCGACCGCGGGGTCCCGGTGGATCTCACGCGGCGCGACAAGGGACGGCGCAGACTGTTCCGCTTCGACCCGCGGCTGCGGCTGATGTCGGTCGTGCAGGACGACGAGGCGACGGGTCGCCCGCGGATCGTCACCAAGGGGGCGGCTGAAGCCGTCCTGACCCGCGTGCGTCCCGACTCCGCCACGGAGGCGGCCCGCTCGGCGGCGGAGGAGCTGGCCCAGGGTGGCATGCGGGTCCTCGCCGTTGCCGTGCGCGACCTGCCGTCGGGCGCGGAGTCGCCGTCGGACCGTCAGGAAGCCGAATCGGGACTGACACTGCTCGGTCTTGTCGGCCTGTACGACCCGCCGCGCCCCGAGGTGGCGGAGGCCGTCCGCCGCTGCCACGAGGCCGGGATGCGCGTGCACATCGTGACGGGGGACAGCGGAGCCACCGCCGCGGCGGCGGCCCGGGAGGTGGGCATCGGAGTGCCCGGCCTGCACGTCGTCGCGGCTTCCGAGTCGCTGGGCGACGACGAGCTCGACCGGCTCCTGGTGGAGGGGGACGCCGAGATCGTCTTCGCCCGCTCCTCGCCCGAGACGAAGCTCAAGGTGGCCGACACCCTGCGGGCCCACGGTCGGATCGTCGCGATGACGGGTGACGGCGTCAACGACGCCCCGGCGCTGCACCGCGCCCATATCGGGGTGGCCATGGGACGCTCCGGCACCGACGTGGCCCGCGAGGCCGCCACCATGGTGCTCACCGACGACGACTTCGCCACCATCGTGACCGCTGTCGAGTCCGGGCGTCGCGTCTACGACAACGTACGCAAGTTCATCGTCTACATCTTTGCCCACGCGACCCCGGAGATCGTTCCCTTCCTCGTCTTCGCACTGTCCGCCGGTGCCGTCCCACTCCCGCTCACCGTGCTGCAGATCCTCGCCATCGACCTCGGCACGGAAACACTGCCCGCACTCGCTCTCGGCCGGGAACGCTCCGAGCCCGGCATCATGCAGCGGCCGCCTCGGCCACGGCACCAGGGCGTGATCTCCCGCGACATGCTGGTCCGCAGCTGGGGCTACCTGGGCCTGGTGTCGGCAGCCCTTGTCATGGGTGGCTACTTCTACGTGCTGTGGCGCGCGGGCTGGCAGCCGGGCGATCCCACGGGCACGGGCAGCCCCCTCCACCACGCCTACGTGACAGCCACCACGGCCACCTTCGCCGGCATCGTCACCTGCCAGGTAGGCACAGCCCTCGCGGCCCGCACGGACCACGCCGCACTGCGCGACATCGGGCTGTTCTCGAATCCGCTGCTGCTCGCCGGTATCGCCTTCGAGCTCGCGTTCACAGCCGCCCTCGTCTACGCGCCCCCGCTCCAACACCTCTTCGGTACGGCCGCCCTACCCCTGGACGTCGTCCTGATCATCGCGACGTTCCCGGTCCTGGTGTGGGGCACGGACGAACTGCGGCGTGCAAGGCGGCGCCGTCAGCGGCCGGCGACGGTGCGCTCGGTCCAGCCCGGCTCCGTGCCGCCCTGATCGAGACGGAAGGGCGGGTAGGCGTCCGTCATGAGGCTCGCGTATGCGGCGACGCGCAGGACCCAGCGGTTCAGGCCGACGATCAGGGCGAACAGGTCGCGCGGATACCGATCCGTGAAGGCCACGGCGAAGCCCGCGATGAGCGTGAGGAGCGTGATCAGTCCGCTGCTCCACCATCCTGCGTGCATGCCGCTGGTGAAGAAGGCGATCACGAGGTAGTGGGGGATGGCGAGCAGCCACCATTTGACCAGGACCTGCGAGCGGGAGAGGCGCTCCGGGTAGGCGATGTCCAGCCGGGCGGGGTAGTCCGGCTCGGGGCCCAGGCTGAAGGGCGGGTAACGGTCGGTGCCGAGGGCGCCGTACGAGTAGTACGACACGCGCCAGGACCAGCGGAGGACGCCGAGGTTGAAGTCGAACAGGCCCCGTGGGAAGCGTTCGGTGAACAGGATGGCGAAGAACGCGATCACCGTCACGACGAGGAAGGCGATCCAGAGGAAGAACAGCACGATCCAGTGGGGGATCACCAGGACCCATTTCACCAGCCACAGCCAGCGGGACAGCTCCTTGTCCAGCTCGGCCGTCACCGCCACGGGAACGACGGGAACGTACGGGGCACTCGGGGTGACCATGATCGTCACTTCCTCGTCAGGTCGTCGTCTTCGTACGTGAGTCGGTCGACGACCCCCACGACGCCGTCGACGCTGTTGCAGAGCTTGAGGAGCACCGGAACGAGGCTGCGGCGGCGGACCGTGCCACTGAGGGTGACCCGGCCGTCCACCACCTCGACCGACAGGGCGGACGGGCTCAGCCTCAGGGTGTGGGTGATCACGTCCTCGACGATCTCCTCCTGGATCGCCCGGTCCCTGCGTAGAAACAGCCGGACGAGGTCGCTGCGGCTGAGCACGCCCACGAGCCGCCCGTCGTCGTCGACCACGGGCAGGCGCTTGACGCCGGCCCGGTCCATCACGCGTGCGGCGCGCACCACGCTCCACTCGGGTCGGGCGACGACAGCGGGACTCGACATGAGGGCGCCTGCGGTGTCGAGCCCGGCCCCGGAAGCACGGCGGCGGACCAGGTCCGCCTCCGAGACCACGCCGAGTGGCCGGTTCGACTCGTCCACCACGCACACCGCGGTGATGTCGAATTCGTCCAGGAGCCGTGCGACCTCTTTGAACGTCGTGGCCCGAACGACGCTGACTGCCGTGGGTGTCATGAGATCCGCGACGCTGCGGTGCCTCATCGCTCGTCACCTTCTCACGCGTTCGACCGGCGCCCCCACGTTCAGGATCGCCCGCTGCCGCCGTCCTGGGGAGGGCCGTCCGGCCCCTGGGGATGCCCGTGGTCGCCGGCGTAGGCCGCGAAGACCCGCTCGGGTCCCCCGGCCGTGTGCAGGAAGCTCTCGTCGAGCACCACGGCCAGGTCTTCCAGTGCCCTGCGCAGGACCGACGCGGAAAGCCTGACGTCCGGGTGGTGCGCCCCGTCGGCTTGGTCCGCGAGGCGCAGGGCGTAGCGGATCTGCCGGGGCAGGGACGTGTTCTCGTCCCCGTCGTGGAAGTAGTACGACTCGGCGTACTGAAGGAAGTCGACGGTGATGGTGGAGAGGGCGGAGGCGAGTCCGTCCAGGAGCGCGGCGCCGCCGTCGGAGTCGAGGGCCTGGGCGGTGGCGCTGCTGCGGCGCACGTGGGACAGCCGCAGGGCCAGCGATCTGCGGCGGGCGAGCGCCGGGTAGATGCCGAGGACCCAGGCGACGGTCGCCGACAGCAGGACGAAGCCCACGAGGGCCTCCATGGGAGCGAGGACCCGCAGCCATCCGGAGGCTGGCGCGATGTCGCCCAGTCCGAGCGTGGCCAGGGTGACCAGCGAGATGTAGAGGGCGTCGAGCGGGCCCGCGTGTTCGGACGGGACGAGCCCCGTCGCGTACGAGAAGTCCTCCGGCATGTGGGGCCAGTAGATGAGCCCCCACCCCACGGCCACCGTCAGCGCCCACGCGGCGACGACCACCACCATGCCGAGCGGGCCCGCTAGACCGGCCGGCCGCCTCCGCCCCCCGAGGCGTGCGGACAGCCACCAAAGGGACACCATCACCAACCTGCTCAGACCTCCGTGACGGGTCGGGTGCCAGAGCGTGTGGAACACGTCCCGGAGGATGAACAGCACCAGGACAGCACCCACCGGCGTCGCAAGCCACGTCATCCCCGTATCTTTCCCACGACCGGCGACGGCGTCCCGGCGACGGGCTTCGATCTCAGGCCACTGGCCGTGCCCGCTCGCTCCATCGGGCGCGCCGTCTCCGCCCGCGTGTCCCTGTTGCTACAGCTCAACTTGTGTCCGGGCCTCGATGCGGCCTCGTACGACGGTCGTCAGAGCCGACAGCCGGTTCGACATCACAGACACCGGGGCCACGGGGTCCTCGATGCGGCGCGCCACCTCCGGCAGTGCGGCGAGATCCGCATCGAATCGGGCGCGGGCGGCGGCCAGGGTGTCGGGCCGTTCCGTGCGGAGCCCGCCGTGCATCATGGTCTGCAGCAGTGGCTCCGTGGCCTCGGGTGGCTGCTCGTGCGCCAGGCCGATGACATCGCGGAAGCCGGGGCCGCGGAACACCTGTTTCGAGGCCGGAGCCGTCACCTTCGCCGACGAGAGCTTCATGACGGGCCGTCCGTCGTACTCGACCAGCTTGTACACCGCGTCCAGATACGGGGCGTCGGCGGTCGTGCCGACTTTCGTCCCCACGGCGAAGACGTCGATGGGTGCCCTGTCCCTCACGAGTGCGGCGACGGCGTACTCGTCGAGGCCGCCACTCGCGATGATCTGCACGTCTCTCAGCCCTGCCGCGTCGAGTGCGGAACGGGCGCGTCGGGAGAGGGCGCCGAGGTCGCCGCTGTCGAGGCGGATTCCGCACCCCGGGCCGAGCCACAAGTCGTTCAGGACGCGCGCGGCCGTCGCGACCCCGCGGTCGGTGTCGTAGGTGTCGACCAGGAGGGTCACGGGGCCCGGATGGGTTCGGGCAAACGCTCGAAAGGCGTCCTCTTCCGAGGCGAAGGTCTCGACGTAGGAGTGGGCCATGGTGCCGGATGCGGGAATGCCGTACCGGGTGGCGGCGGCGACGTTGCTGGTGCCTGCGAACCCGACCAGGGCGCAGAGGCGCGCGGCCTGCATGCCGGCCTCGGGTCCGTGGTCGCGGCGCAGAGAGAAGTCCACCAGGGGCCGCCCGGCGGCGGCGAGCACACACCGCGCCGCTTTGGAGGCGACCGCCGTCTGGTGGCAGACGAGGGACAGCAGGTACGTCTCCACGAGCTGGGCCTGTGGCAGGGGCGCGGTGACCTCCAGGAGCGGCTCACCCGCGAGGACGAGCCGCCCTTCGGGTACGGCGCGGACCTGGCCGTCGAATGACAGGCCGTGCAGCGGTTCCAGGTCCTCGACCGGCCGACGCAGCGCCTCGGCGAACTCAAGGACGTCGGAGCGGCTCACCCGGAACCGGGAAAGGTAGTCGAGGCCCGGTTCGAGCCCCGCCGCGACGAGGAATCCGCGGCCCGGGGGTAGGTCGCGGACGAAGAGGCTGAAGGTGGCCGGGGCCCGCATGCCCTCCCGCAGGTACGAGAGCGCCATCGTGACCTCGTACAGGTCGGTGCAGGTCACCTGAGACATGCTGCGGGAATGCGCGGTGCCCCCGTGACCCGTGTCGGAAGGACCGGACATGACTACGTCCGGCCCTGGGCGGTGAGCTCGCACCGCACGTCCACCACGCCTTCGACAGCGCGGGCCAGGCGGGCTGCGAGTGGGATGCGTGCGCTGTCGCGGACTTCCCCGGCCAGGGTGACGACTCCGGCGTCGACACGGACGTCGACCTGGTGGTGGGAGAGCGGGAACAAGTGATCGATGACGTCGTGGCGCACCTCGGCGGCGAGATCCTCGTCCGGCCGGAGGAAGACCTTGAGGAGGTCGGAGCGGCTCACGATCCCCTGGATCGTGCCGTCGGCGTCGACGACCGGCAGCCGCTTCACGCGATGGGCGGCCATGAGACGCGCGGCCCGAGGCAGTGACGCCTTGGAATCGACGGTGACGGCGGGCGAGGTCATCAGGTCCTCGGCCCTGTGAAAGCCGGCTTTGGCGGTGGCGTCGAGACGGCGCATCTGTTCGACGATGCCGAGGCGGTGGTCGTGGAACTCCTCCTTGTGGAGCAGATCCGCCTCGGAGACCACTCCGACGACACGGCCCTCGCCCTCGACCACGGGCATGGCCGTCACCTTCCACCGCTCCATGGTGGCGACGATCTCCTTGAACTCCGCGCCGGGGAGGACGGCGACGACCTTCTTGGTCATGACGTCGGCGACTGTGAACGGCTGAGGTGTCATGGCTCGTTCCTCACGCGAGGAGTCGGCGCTCCTGCGCCGCGGCGACGGCCGCGGACACCGCCTCGCCGATCGAGATGTCCTGTGCGCAGAGACCCCTGAGCGTCCTCCCGTCGAACTCCAGGGCGTGCACCTCGGTGGTGGCTGTGGCGCCGAAGAGCCACTGGTACGGAGGGATCATCCAGGAACAGCCGAGGAGATCTCCGGCCACGAGCGTGTCCACGAGAGCGGGGCCGGGACCGGGGACGTGCTTGTTCAGTTCGACTCGCCCGGACTCGATGATCCAGAAGCGGTCGGCATGCTCCTCCTCGCGGAAAATGCGCGTGTCCGCGGCGAAGCGGACCTGACGCGCCTGTCGCAGGAGCTGGTCGCGCGCCGCCGGAACGAGATCGTTCAACAGCATCCTCATAGTGCTCATGATCTGCCTCCCGCCTTTCCCCACAGACTTCCGCGCGGCGGGTGGGCATCGGGAGGGCCGTACGGGTCACACTGGGGGCCCGAAGGGCCCCGCCTCAGCGGACCAGGACGGCTTCCCCGGAGCGGGGTACGACGGCTGTCCAGCCCAGTTCGTGGTCGATGCGGTCGCGCAGGGCCTCGGACGCGGCCGGTTCGCCGTGCACGAGGTAGGTGGTGTGCGGGGGAGGGGCGCCGCGCAGCCAGTCGATGATCTGGCCGGCGTCGGCGTGGGCCGAGAAGTGGGGTACGTCGGCGACCTCGGCTCGTACGGGCACGTACTCGCCGAACATCTTGAGCGCCCGGGCCCCGTCCACCAGGTCCCGCGCCCGGGTGCCCGCCGCGGCGAATCCGACGATGACGACTGCGTTTCGCGGATCGGGGAGCAGCCGGTGCAGGTGGTGCAGGACGCGGCCGCCGGTCGCCATGCCGGCCGAGGAGACGATGACGGCGGGTCCGTGCGCGCTGTTGATGTCGATGGATTCCTGGACCGTCCGGGCGGCGAGGAACGGTTCGGGGCTCAGCGCGGCCTCTCCTTCGGCGAGGATCTCCGGCCTCAGCTCGTCCGAGCGCTCGCGTACGGCGTCCCGGTAGACGTCGAGGGCGGCCAGGGCCATGGGGCTGTCCACGTACACGGGCACAGACCGAGGCAGGACGCCCTTGTCGCGCAACAGACCTAGTTCGTGCAGGACGACCTCGGTCCGGTCGATCGCGAAGGCCGGGATGACGACGGTGCCACTGCGTGCGAGGGCCCGCGCGATCACTGAGGCGAACTCCGACCGGGCGGACTCCTGGTCGTGGCGGCGGTCTCCGTACGTCGACTCCATGAGCAGCGCGTCCGCGCCTGAGAACGGCTCGGGTGGCAGCAGGAGCGGATGTCCGGGCCGGCCCAGGTCTCCGGAGACGGCCAGTGTGTGGCCGTCCTCCAGGGTGAGGTGCGCCCAGGCCGACCCGAGGATGTGCCCGCCGTGGTGGAGCCTCAGCCGGTTGCCGGCCATGATCTCGACGTCCGCGCCGACCGGGACGGGGTCGAAGAACGCCAGCGTCTTCTCGACGTCGGAGTCGTCGTAGAGCGGCTTGGCCGGGCGGTGCTTGGACCAGCCGTGCTCGTCGGCATGCCGGGCGGCCTCCATCTGGAGGCGGGCACTGTCGCGCAGCACGATTCCGGCGAGCCGGGCGGTGTGGGCGGTGGTGAGGATCGGGCCCCGGAATCCTTGCCGGACCAGGCGGGGCAGGTAGCCGCAGTGGTCGAGGTGGGCGTGGGTGACGACCACGGCGTCGACGTCGGCGGCGTCGCGGGCGAACCGCTCCCAGTTGCGGCGTCGCAGGTTCGCGAAACCCTGGAAGAGACCGCAGTCGATGAGGATGCGGGCATGGTCGCTCTCGACGAGGAACTTGCTGCCGGTGACCGTCCCCACTGCGCCCAGGAAGCTCAGGAGCGCCGGGCGAGGGGTGGTGGGAGCCGGGTTCGGGGCTGCTTCGGACATGGCCAGCCCTCCTTCGGTGGGGGCCGGTCTCCACCTTCGCATCCGGCCGATCCGATCTTGAGGGTCCAATCGGACCCGTCTTGGGACCGACCGGCTCATGCGCCGCAGGGGGACTCCGCGGAGCCTGGTGCCGAAGACCGCAACGACGCGCGATGAAGAGTGGGTGCACGCCATGAAGGGACTCGTCTTCCAGGGGCCGGGCCGTATGGGCTGGCAGGACGTGCCCGACCCGGTCGTCAAGGACCCCGGCGACGCGATCGTGCGGGTCGACGTCGTCACCATCTGCGGCACGGACCTGCACATACTCAAGGGGGACGTGCCGGAGGTGACGCCGGGCCGCGTGCTCGGTCACGAGGCGGTGGGCACGGTGGTCGAGACCGGCGGTGACGTGCGTACCGTCCGTCCCGGTGACCGCGTCCTGATCTCCTGCATCTCGGCCTGCGGCCGCTGCCGTTTCTGCCGCGAGAGCCGCTACGGCCAGTGCAGGGGAGGGGGAGGCTGGGTCCTCGGGCACACCATCGACGGAACTCAGGCGGAGTACGTCCGGGTGCCCTTCGCCGATCTGTCCGTCCACGCACTGCCCGACTCCACGGACGGACTTGACGCCGTCCTGCTCGCCGACATCTTCCCCACCGCCTACGAGGTCGGTGTGCTGAACGGTGCCGTGAGCCCCGCCGACACGGTGGTCGTGGTCGGCGTGGGACCCGTGGGGCTCGCTGCCGTCGCCACCGCCGCGTTCTACAGCCCGGGGAACATCGTCGCCGTCGACCTGGCCGAGTCGCGGCTGGACGCCGCCCGCGCCCTCGGCGCGCACGCCACGGCCCACGCCACGGAGGAACCGGAACAGCTGGTCGCGGATCTGACCGACGGCCTGGGCGCCGACGTCGTCATGGAGGCCGTCGGCGTTCCCGAGGCGTTCGAGATGTGCACGCGGATGGTGCGGCCCGGGGGGAGGGTCGCCAACATCGGTGTCCACGGCAAGCCGGCGGCGCTCCACCTCGAAGACCTGTGGATCAAGGACGTCACCATCACCACGGGGCTGGTGGACACCTCGTCCACACCTCTGCTGCTGCGCATGATGGCCGCGGGCCGACTGCCGTCCTCGTCGCTGATCACCCACCGTTTCGACCTGGGGCAGATGGAAGAGGCGTACGACGTCTTCGGGCGTGCGGCAGAGACAGGGGCCCTCAAGGTCGCGCTCCGCGGGGCCTAGGGCACGCCGGTGAGCGGCACCGACCCTCGCCCGGCAGGCAGCGGTGCAGGGGACGACCGAGGCCCAGGAACCCGCTCGCCCCGCGCCCTCGTCCTTGACACGGACGGGGTGCTCCTCGACTCGGCCGGCCTCCACGCGGCGGCCTGGAAGACCGCGCTGGACGCCTGCATGGCAGCGGTCGCCGGCGAGGAGGAGCCGCCCTTCGACGCCGACGAGGAGTACCGGCGGTTCGTCGATGGAAGACCCCGCTACGAGGGCGCCGCGGCCTTCCTCACAGCCCGGGGCCTCGCACTCCCGGCGGGAACGTCCGGTGACCCGCCCGGCTCCGCCACGATCTGGGCGGTCGCCGCCCGCAAGGAGCAGGCGTTCGTCGACCTGCTGCGCGAGGACGGCGTCGCGGCCTTCGACGACAGTCGGCCCGCCCTACTGGCCCTGCGCGCGGCGGACGTGCCGTGCGCTGCCGTGTCGGCCTCCCGACACGCTCGGCAACTGATCCGTGCGGCAGGTCTCGCAGAGCTCCTTGCCGTGATCGTGGACGGCGAGGACGCCGCCCGCCTCGGCCTCGCCGGCAAGCCCGATCCCGCGCTCTTCCTGCGGGCGGCCGCTCTCCTCGGCGCCCGCCCGCAGGAGACCGCGGTCGCCGAGGACGCACTCGCCGGGGTGGAGGCGGCGCGTCGCGGCGGCTTCGGCCTGGTCGTCGGCGTCGATCGCACCGCGCTGCGGCGTACCGCCGCCCCGCTGAGCGAGCAGGGCGCCGACCTGGTGGTTCCCGATCTCACGACACTGGTCCGGAGCGTGTGGGGTGAGCGCGGATGACCTCGAGCTGGACGTGGAGGTACGACCGGTACGACGCGGAACACGAGCCGTTGGTCGAGGCACTGTGCACCCTCGGAAACGGCCGGTTCGCGACCCGGGGCTCCGCGCCCGAGTGCACGGCCGGTGGCGCGCATTACCCGGGCACCTATCTGTCCGGCTGCTACGACCGGCTCACCTCGCTCGTCGCGGGGGAGCGGGTCGAGAACGAGGACCTCGTCAACCTTCCGAACTGGACGCTGCTGCGCTACCGCTGCCTTCCGGACGACGGTCCGGCCGGCGACTGGCTGACGCCCGACAACGAGAAACTGCGCCACTACGACGTCCATCTCGACCTGCGCGCGGGGGTTCTCACCCGGCGCCTCTTCTTCGAGGACGCCCCTGGGCGCGGCCTGCGCGTGAGCCACCTCCGCCTCGTTCACATGGGAGACCCCGGACTGGCAGCCCAGCGCACTCTGTTCCGCGCCTACGGCTGGAGCGGTGACATCGAGGTGCAGTCCATCCTCGACGGCGCCGTGACCAACGCGGGAGTCGACCGCTACCGGCATCTGGAAGGTCGGCATCTCACCGACCACCGGGCCGGATTCGCGTCCGACGGCGTCGCCTGGCTCACCTGCCGCACGGCCGACCCGGGCATCGGGATCGCCGCCGCCGTGCGCACGGTCACCAGCCCCGTCCGGCCCGCGAGGCAGGAAGCCACGGGGACCGGCACCGTGCAGACGTACCGCCTGCCCGTCGTCCCCCGCCGTTCGGCGACGGTCGTGAAGACCCTGGCCCTCCACACCTCGATGGACTGGCCCGCCGCCGACCCGCACTCCGCAGCCGTCGATGCGATCGTCCGCGCCCCCGACTTCCCCCGGCTGCTCTTCGCTCACAAGGCGGCCTGGCAGCGCATCTGGGAGCAGGGCGAGTTGCACGTGCCGGGGCAGGTGGGCCGCATCCTGCGGCTGCACGTGTTCCACCTGCTGCAGACGCTCTCCCCGCTCACGGCGGAACTCGACGTGGGCGTGCCCGCGCGCGGACTGCACGGGGAGGCATACCGGGGGCACGTCTTCTGGGACGAGCTCTTCGTCCTGCCCTATCTCGACCTTCACTTCCCCGAGGTGGCCCGGGCCCTGCTCATGTACCGGCACCGTCGACTGCCGGCCGCGCGCGAGGCCGCTCGTCTCGCCGGTCGCCGAGGAGCCATGTATCCCTGGCAGAGCGCGAGTTCGGGCCGGGAGGAGACCCAGGCCCTACACCTCAACCCGCGATCAGGACGCTGGCTCCCCGACCACTCCAGGCTTCAGCACCATGTGAACTCCGCCATCGCCTACAACGTGTGGCGGTACGCGCAGGCCACCGGTGACCGGGGGTTCCTGCACTCCGCCGGTGCGGAGATCCTCCTGGAGGTCGCCCGCTACTGGTCCACGGCCGCCGTGTTCGACCCGGCCCTCGGTCGTCACCGCATTCGCGGGGTCGTAGGACCCGACGAGTACCACGACGCCTACCCCGACGCCGCGAACCCGGGGATCGACGACAACGCCTACACCAACGCGACCGCCGCCTGGGTACTCGCTCGCGGCCTCGACCTCCTCGGCGAACTGCCCGAGGCCCGCCGCTCGGAGCTCCGGGAGCAACTGTCGCTCGACGACGGTGAACTCGCTCGCTGGCAGGACGTCTCCCGCCGCCTGTACGTGCCGTTCCACCGAGGCGTCGTCAGCCAGTTCCAGGGGTACGGCGATCTGGCGGAGCTGGACTGGGACCGCTACCGCGACCTGTACGGCGACATCCGCAGACTCGACCGGATCCTGGAGGCCGAGGGCGACACGGTCAACCGCTACCAGGCGTCGAAACAGGCCGACACCCTCATGCTCGGCTACCTGTTCCGGCCCGAGGAGCTGGCCGACCTGTTCGGCCGGCTCGGCTACGCGCTGGACGACGAGGTGTGGCGGGCGACCGTCTCGTACTACCTCCGGCGCACCAGCCACGGGTCGACGCTCAGCAGCCTCGTCCACGGCTGGGTGCTGGCCCGGCAGAAGGGCGCGGACGCCTGGCGGTACTGCGAGGAGGCCCTGCTCGCCGACGTGGCCGACGTCCAGGGCGGTACGACCGGGGAAGGCGTCCATCTCGGAGCGATGGCCGGCACGATCGACCTCGTCGAGCGCGGGATCACCGGCCTGGAGACGGGACCGGAAGGTCTGCGAGTGACTCCGGTGTCACTGGCGGCGATCCCACGGTTCACTTTCACTCTGTGCTGCGGCCGTCATCGCGGAGTGCGGCTGAGGATGTTCCCCGGGCGGCTCGCCATCACGGTTCCTGACTCGCCCGAGGGCCCGCTCGACGTCGTGCTTCCCGGTGACCGGAAGCTCAGCGTCGCACCTGGGCAGGAGCGGTGGTTCCGGCTCTGAGCGCGGCTTCAGTCGAAGGTGAGCACCTCGGCGACGGGCCGGCGCGGCGTGGCCCGCCCCTGGGGGCCGTAGCCCAGGCGGAACACCATATGGACGAAGCCGATCGCCGAGCCGGGATCGCGTGCGTCGGACCGGAGTTCGGGCCATTCCAGCGGCTGGGACATCAGGGAGGTGGCGAGACCGTCCAGCGTGGCCTGGAGCAGCACCCGCTGCATGGCCTGGCCGGCCTTCAGCCATTCCTCCGGCGTGTCCCCGACCGTGCCGAGCAGCGCGATCTGCGGCCTCTTCTCGAAGCGCGCCGAGACACGTCCGGGTACCTGGCGGGGAGCGCCGAAGTCCCTGACGGGAGACGTCACGTCGTACTGCCGTGGACCGAAGGCGTATGAGGGGATGCCTTCGGTGTCGGAGCCTTCTCCTGCCGCGCCTGTGCGCGTCCAAGCGGCGATCTCCGCGCGGACGGCCTCGTCCGCCGCTTCGAACAGTTCGGAGGCGTGGACGAGGTTCATGACGGTGTCGGTGTGCCAGGCCCCGGGTACGACCAGCCGGCAGCCCTCCAGCAGAGCCGCGGCGCGGAGCTCGTCGATCACCTCGGAGGGGATCTTCTCCTCGGTGAAGGGGAATCGGCTGGTGTGCCGATGCGGCAGGGCGGCGTGGAACTCCCCCAGGTCGCTGTCGGCGTCGTCCGGACCGTCGAACCGTACGTCTGCGAGGTGCCAGGGATCGTCGGGGGTGGGCAGCAGCCGTACCACCGGCTTCAGGGCCCGGTGCGCGGCGCCGACTCGCAGACCGAACAGGGCCGCGCCGCAACCGAGGTGGAGAGCGCGGTGATCGGGGTCCTCGTGCGGCATGCCGCGCAGCGGATCGCCGTGCAGCTCGATGACGCCGAAGTCAGTGCGGGCGACGAACTTCCACGGCTGTGCGTTGTGCATCGAGGGAGCGGTGACGGCGTCTTCGATCAGCGACGTCACGAGCGGTCGGGTCAGAGGGGTGGTGGACACGGTGAGTCCTGTCTGCGGTGAGTCACCAGAGGCTGTCGTGCGGAGTCCGAGTGGAGGACGAGAGCCGCGTGTCGTCCTCCTGGGAGGACAGTCGGTCCACGACGGCGACGACACCGTCCACCCTCTCGGTAAGTTCGACGAGCATCCGGGCCTGAGTGCGTCGCCGGACGCGGCCGGCGAGCGTCGCCACACCGTCGAGGACGTGGACGTCCACCGCGTCGGCCGGCAGGTCCATGGCGTCCGAGAGGACGTCCTCATGGATGCGTCGTCGTATCTCGGCGTCGGGTCGGAGATAGACGTAGAGCAGATCGCGGCGGGTCACGATGCCCACCAGCCGTTCCTCCTCGTCGACGACGGGAAGGCGTTCGACGCCCCGCCGTACCATCAGGCGCGCCGCGTCAGCCACCGTCTCCTCGGCGTGAACGGTGATGGCCGGCTGCGTCATCATGTCTTTCACGGTCAGCTCGTGGCGGGCCAGGAGATCGCTCTCCGACACGACTCCGACGACATGGTCGTCTTCGTCCACGACAGGAAGTCCGCTGATGTCGTGTTCGGCGAGGGCCTTCGCCGCGTCCCGAAACGACATCGCAGGGAGGGCGGAAACCACGTCGTCGGTCATCAGGCCGCCGACCTTCATGTGCTTCATCGCCACGCCTCCTGTTCAGGGGTTCGGCGGTGCTGTCCTGCTTCATCACCCTTCCCTTCCGGATGCGTGCAGGGGAGGGCCGAACGGTCCACCCTCAGGACCGAACGGTCTCTCGGCATGGCCCGTGGTCTTCCCCGACCAGGTGGTGGGCCCTTTGGTCCCGTCGTTGGCCCCAGCGGCCCTCCGTTCGCCTGCGACCGAATGGGAAAGTGGAAGGAGTCCTTCGGACTGTGTGAGGAGGAGCCATGGCGGCATCCACGTCCCGTCCGGGCCTCGGCAGTGTCGTTGTCGGCGTCGACGGATCACCATCTGCGCGTATGGCGGTGATGTGGGCGGCGGAGGAGGCGGCCCTGCGGGGTAGCTCTCTCTGCGTCGTCCACGCGGCGAACACGGACGCACCGGTCCCGTTTCTGTCCCAGGCGGAGATCGTCGCGAGTCGGCGAGCAGGGCTGGAACTGCTCGACAGGACTGCCGAGGAGATCGCGACGCGTCACCCCGAGCTCACGGTTCTCACAGAACTCGACGACGGCGCTGCCCCTGACAGTCTGCGACGGGCCGCTGCCGTCACCGGAACGATCGTCGTCGGGCACCGGGGCCTGGGCGGGTTCTCCTCGTTGTTGCTCGGCTCGGTCGGGCTTGGCGTGGTGGCTGCCGCCACCACGCCCGTGGTCGTGGTTCGCGGGGCCACCGAGCCTGCCGAGACGGGCGTTGTCCTGGCAGCGGTCCGGGACGCGGCCGATGTGGGCTGCGCCCTCGCGGCGGCCCGTGAGGCCGTGCTGCGCAAGGTGCCCCTGCGGCTCCTGCACATCTGGAATGCGGGACTGTCCGCCGGCCCACGCGCTCTGTTGCACAACGGAGGCGAGGAGATCGCCAGCGAGCATGTACACGCGCTGGCCGAAGTCACCGACCGGGTCCAGAACGAATTCCCGGAACTGACGGTGCAGGCCGACGGCCAGAAGAGCCACAGCGTGCCCGGGGCTCTCGTCGACGCGTCACACCACGCCGACCTCGTGGTCGTCGGAGGGAGACGGTCGCCCGGATACCTCGGACCCAGTATCGGGCGAACCACGCTCACTCTGCTGCAGCACGCCCACTGTCCCGTGGAGCTCATCCCCCGGCGAGGCCCTGGACACGGGAGTACGTCATGACACGCACCACGGATCGCCATGACATCGTCGTCGGCATCGACCCGGTCAAGAACTGGCACCTGGCCCTTGCCTGGGCCGTGGACGAGGCCCGGTTGCGAGGCATGGGACTGCGGCTCGTGGTCGCGGTTCCACCGCAGCACGACACCCAGCACGTCGACGACACACCTCGCCACCTGGCACTGCGGCAGACCGGCACGGAAGCACTCCGCACAGCAATTGCCTGGGCGCACTCCCGGCAGCCCGCCGTGAACGCCACCTCCGCCCTCTTCGACGGTTTCCCGGCAGGAGTCCTGAACGGTCTGTCATCCGAGGCCGGAATGATCGTGCTCGGTTCCCGGCACCTCAGCCGTACAGAGGAGTTCCTCAGCGCCGGCTCTCTGGTGGTCCCGGTCACCGCGCAGGCGCACTGCCCGGTGGCCGTCGTGGGCGACGCGGAGCATGTCACTCAGGAGGCGCCGTACCTCGTCGTCGGCGTCGACGGCAGCGAGTCCTCGCGAGCAGCCCTGGCCTGGGCCTTCGAGGAAGCGGACCTCCGGCGTTGCGCGCTCCGGGCCATCGCTGTCTGGCAGCCTCCGGTGTTCTCCCTGCACAGCGGTGACACACTGTTCCACGCCGAGCGCCGCATGCTCTCGGAGACCACCGCAGGCTGGGCGGAGAAGTATCCCGACGTCCGGATCACCCACGAGGTGTTGATCGGTTCCCCCGTCGAGACGCTCGCGAACGCCGCCGAGCACGCCCTCGCCGTCGTCGTCGGCCGTCGAGGCCGGGGCGGATACACCGGGATGCGCGTCGGCTCCGTCGTGCACGGACTGCTGCATCGTGCCCACTGCCCGGTGATCACGGTGCCCGCGGTGTGAGCGGGCCATGGCGAGGTCAGCACCGGACCGGGCTCCTGCACAGGTGCGGGAGACGACGGGACTCACCCAAGAGGAGGCGGCCCGCCGGCTCGCCGACACAGGCCCCAACGAGGTGACGGCAAGCAGGCCAGTGCGGCTCCACAAGCGGATCCTGGCCCAGCTGACAGACCCGCTGATCATGGTGCTCCTCGGGGCCGTCGTGCTGACTCTCGCGATCGGAGACCATCCCGACGCGATCGTGATCGGCCTGGTCGTCCTCGTGAACACGACCGTCGGCGTGGCGCAGGAGATCCGCGCAGACAACGCCGTCGCCGCACTCTCGGCCCTCACCGCCCCGCACGCGCGTGTGCGGCGCGACGGTGCCGTTGTCGACCTCCCCGCTGCGGTGGTCGTCCCTGGTGACGTCCTCCTCGTCGGTGAAGGTGACATCGTCGCCGCCGACGCAGAACTCGCCGAGGCGTCCGCAGTACTGGTGGACGAGTCCATGCTCACCGGGGAGTCCGTGCCCGTCGACAAGGACCCCGGTGCGACGCTGAGCGCCGGCACGGTCGTCGTCCGGGGCCGGGGCGTCGCCGTTGTCACGGAAACCGGAGCATCCAGCGCGCTCGGCCGCATCGCGGCCCTTCTCGACGAGCGCCGCGAGCCCACCCCGCTGCAGCGCCGCCTCGCCGCCTTGGGACGCGTCCTTGCAGGCGTGACGCTCGCCCTGTGCGTTCTGGTCTTCGCGCTCGGCCTGATGCGGGGGCTCCCGCTCGGCACGATGGCCGTCACCGCCATCAGCCTGGCCGTGGCGGCGGTACCCGAATCCCTTCCCGCCGTCGTCACCCTGGCACTCGCGCTCGGAGCCCGGCGCATGGTCACCCGGCACGCCTTGGTGCGCCGACTTCCCGCGGTGGAGACGCTCGGCTCGGTGTCCGTACTCGCCACGGACAAGACCGGCACCCTGACCGAGGGCCGCATGGTCGTCCACCACGTCTGGACACCGCAGGTGAGCGCCGTGCTCTCGGGTGTGGGGTACGAGCCCGTGGGCGAGGCCCTGGTCGACGGAAGGCCGGCGGCGTCGGACGAGCTCGAGTCGCTGCGTGAGCTGCTGACGGTGACTGCGCTCTGTAATGACGCCACGCTGCGCCCCGCGGACAGCAAAGCGTCCGACGCCCGCTGGACGGCCCTGGGCGATCCCATGGAAGCCGCCCTGCTCACGGCCGCGGCCAAGACCGGCTGCCCGGATGCCGCGGAACTGGCGATGACCCGGCCGCGGATCGGAGAAGCACCCTTCGACAGCCTCCGCAGACGCATGACCACGCTCCACGAGACGGGCGGAGACAGGGTCCTCGTCTGCTTGAAGGGGGCTCCCGAAGCCGTTCTCGACCCGGCCGTCCTGCTCGATCCCCCGGACGCGCTCGCGGCGGCCCGCCAAGAGGCCGCGAGCCTGGCGGCCCGGGGATACCGCGTGCTCGCCGTGGCATCGGGTGCGCGGAACGACACCCCGATCCCGATCACCGCGGCGGAGTCGGGGCTCGCTCTCCTCGGGCTCGTCGCGCTCAGCGACCCGCCCAAGCCGCACGCGGCAGCGACCCTCGCCGCCTGCCGGGCGGCCGGCATCACCCCCGTCCTCATCACCGGGGACCATCCGGCGACGGCTCGGGCGGTCGCGTCCCACGTCGCCCTCCTGGGCAACGGCGGCGAGATGGAAGGCCACGTCGTCACGGGGGCGGACGTGGCCGCAGGCCGCGTTGCCGACCTCACCTCGGTGCGGGTCTTCGCTCGTACGGACCCACAACAGAAGCTGGACATCGTCGAGGCGTGGCGCGCCCGGGGTGCTGTCACTGCCATGACCGGCGACGGAGTCAACGACGGCCCCGCCCTACACAGGGCCGACATCGGCGTCGCCATGGGCGCACGCGGCACAGAGGTCGCCCGCCAGGCCGCAGATCTGGTCCTCACCGACGACGAGCTCGCGACGGTCGTGGCGGCCGTCGACGAGGGACGGCGCGTCTACGACAACATCCGCCGCTTCCTGGTCTACGGGATGGCCGGCGGAGCCGCCGAGATCCTCGTCATGATCATCGGCCCGCTGCTCGGGCTGCCACTGCCCCTGCGGGCGGGCCAGATCCTGTGGATCAACCTCCTGACGCACGGCCTCACCGGCGTGGCCATGGGCGCCGAACCAGCGTCCCCGGGAGCGATGCGGCGACCACCCCGCCCGCCTGACCAGCACATCCTCGGCGGAGGTGCCTGGCAGCGCCTCCTCGTCCTCGCCGCCGTCGTCACAGCGGCTTCCCTCAGCGCAGGACTCACCGCCCGGACACTCGACCTCGCCTGGCAGAGCGTGCTCTTCCTCGCCCTGCTCGCGGCGCAACTCGGGGTGGTGCTGGGGCTCCGTTCCCGGCTGTTCACCCGGAAGAACCCGTTCCTACCCCTGTCCGTCTTCGCCTCCGGCCTCCTGGCTGCAGCGGCGCTCTACGTGCCCTTCCTGAGCACGGTTCTGGAGACCGAACCGCTCGGCTGGGCCGGCGCCGGGATCGCCGTCGCCTGCGCACCCGCCGGCTTCCTGGCCGCACGACTCGTCCGCACCGCCTTCCGTGGGGCGCGTCCGGCTGGAGGGTCCTGGGCACCGGAACTACCGTGAAGATGTGCTTCAGGCGTGGACGGGTTCTTGGCGTGGCCGGAGGTGACGATGGTGTCGGAGGGGCTGGGGCCTGCGAACCGCGAGGTCCCGCGGCTGCGACTAGACGAGCTGCTCGACGAGGTCCAAGTGCGCATCGACGAGGTGCGGGGCACCAGGGACCGGCTCAACGGGCTGCTGGAAGCCGTCATGTCCGTAGGCAGGGAACTCGACCTTCCCCAGGTGCTGAGGGACATCGTGGAGGCAGCCGTCACCCTCGTGGACGCCGAGTACGGCGCTCTGGGCGTCATCGGGGACGACAAGAAGCTCTCGGAGTTCCTCCCCGTCGGCATCGGAGACGACCTGCGGGCGCAGATCGGCGACCTGCCCTCGGGGCACGGACTGCTCGGCGAGCTGATCCGCAACCCCAAGCCTCTGCGGCTCTCCGAGTTGTCCGGGCATCCCGCCTCGTACGGGTTCCCGCCCCACCACCCTCCGATGCACAGCTTCCTGGGCGTGCCCATCCGGGTCCGCGACGAGGTCTTCGGGAACCTGTACCTCACCGAGAAGCGCGGAGGGGCCGAATTCGACGCCGAGGACGAAGCCGTCGTGACGACCCTGTCCGTCGCGGCCGGCATCGCCATCGAGAACGCCCGCCTGTACGAGGAGGGCCGCCTCAGGCAACGGTGGCTGGCTGCGAGCTCCGACCTGACCAGTGCCCTCCTGTCCGGGGCGGAGGAGACCACGGTGCTCGACGGGTTGCTGGAGCAGGCCGTGGACATCGCGGGCGCCGACGTGGGGGTCTTCTACCTGGTGGGTGCAGGCGGTGAGCTGCGGGGCTCGCTCGCCCGTGGTGAGGGGGCCGAGGCGCACCGGGGCGTCGTCCTGCCGTCCAGCGAGGGAACCCTGGCCGAGGCCGCCCTCGCGCAGGAGGGCCTGCTCACGGTCGCCGACGTCGAGAACGAGTCGCGCATCCGGGTGCAGCCCGAACGGTGGACGGGATTCGGGCCGGCGGTGGCCGTCACGGTCGGCACCAAGGAGCGACTGAGCGGGGTGCTGATCCTCGCCCGGAAGCACGGGCGGCCCCCGTTCACCGGCTTGGAGATCACTGCTCTCCCGGGATTCGCGGGGCAGGCAGCCCTGGCACTCGAACTGGCCGACCGCCGCCGGGACGCCGAACAGGTGGTCCTCCTTGAGGACCGCGACCGGATCGCCCGTGACCTGCACGACCTCGCGATCCAGCGGCTGTTCGCCACCGGCATGACGCTGCAGAGCGCCCGTAGGTTCGTCGAGCACCCGGAGGCCGTGGACCGGTTGACGCGGGCGATCGACGACCTGGACGCCACCATCAAGATCATCCGGTCGACCATCTTCGGTCTACGGGAACGCGAGAGCGCCGGGGCGCCGAGGCTCAGAAGTCGTGTGGTCAAGGCGGTCGACGAGATCGCGACCACGCTCGGATTCGCTCCGGCGCTGCGTATGGAGGGTCTCCTCGACACGGACGTGCCCCATGAGGCGGCCGAGGAGGTGATCGCGGTCATCGGCGAGGCGCTCACCAACGTGGCCCGGCACGCACGGGCCCACAGGGCGGAGGTGTCGGTCGTGGCCGAGGACGGCGTATTGGCAGTGATGGTGAGCGACGACGGTACCGGCATCCCGCAGGGCGGCAGCCGCAGCGGACTGCGCAACCTCTCCGAACGGGCCGAGCGGCTGGGCGGGACCCTGTCGGTCCGGGCGAGAGCGGAGCCGCGGAGCGGGACGGTACTGGAATGGAGGATCCCGCTGCCGGAAGGGCGGACGTGAGGTCCGGACGCCTACTTCTCCTCGGAGTCGTGCTCGTGTGCCTGCGCGGCGATGACGGCGGCCTGGACGCGGCGTTCCACGCCGAGCTTGCCGAGCAGTCGTGAGATGTGGTTCTTGACGGTCTTCTCCGACAGGTAGAGCCGCTTGGCGATCTGCCGGTTGGTGAGCCCTTCGCCGATGAGGTCGAGTACGGACCGCTCCCGCTCGGACAGCACTGCGAGCCGTTCGTCCTCCGTCGGCTTCGCCGCCTCCGGGTCTCGAAGCGAGTGCATCAGCCGCGCTGTGGTGGCCGGGTCCAGCATCGACTGCCCGGTGGCCACGGTGCGCACGGCCGCGACGAGGTCCGACCCCTTGATCTGCTTGAGGACGTACCCGGCGGCGCCGGCCATGATCGCGTCGAGGAGAGCGTCCTCGTCGTCGAACGACGTCAGCATCAGACAGGCCAGCTCGGGCATCCGGGACCGCAGCTCCCTGCACACGGAGATCCCGTCGCCGTCCGGCAGCCGGACGTCGAGAACCGCCACGTCCGGCCGCAGGGCGGGGCCGCGGGCCAGTGCCTGGTCGGCGGTCGACGCCTCGCCGACCACTTCCATGTCGGGCTCGTCGTCGATCAGGTCACGGAGACCCCGGCGGACGACCTCGTGATCGTCGACGAGGAACACCCGTGTGAGTGCGGTGGCTGCCGGCAGGTCCGTCATGGCGATCCTTGTGGTCGATCGGCTGGGCACCCCCCTATGGATTGTCCGTCAACGGAGCGTCTCAGGTCGCACCGAGATCCATCCGGACGTCGACGACGCCCTCCACAGCCCGCACGGCGCGGGCGACCAGCGGCACCAGCGACCGGTCGGACAGCGGGCCACGGATCGTGGCCACGCCGTCCGTGACCGTCACGTCCAGCCCCACAGGGGCGGCTGGCTCACCGAGGACGGAGCGGCGGATGTCCTGCTCGACCTCGGTGTCCGTACGGAGGAACACCTTCAGCAGATCGCTCCGGCTGACCACACCCTCCAGCATGCCGACGCCGTTGACCACGGGCAGGCGCTTCACCTTCCGCGTCGCCATGATCCGTGCCGCTTCGGCGAGCGTCGCTTCAGGATGGACGGTCACGGCGGGGCTGGACATGAGTTCCCCGGCCCGTACGGCTCCGGCCTTGGACGCGGCGGCGAACTCGTCCGGACGGGGCTCCTCCGTGCGGAACTCCTCCTTCGGCAGCAGATCGGCCTCCGACACGACCCCGATCACCCGTCCCTCCCCCTCCAGAACGGGCAAGGCGCTCACCTTCCACTGGTCCATGAGCGCGACGATCTCCTTGTACGGCGCGTCCCGTCCGATGGCGATGGCGGTGTGGGTCATGACGTCGCTGACGGCGTAGCGAGAGGCGGGCATCACGTTCTCCCAGCGGGATGAGGGCCTACAGGCCGCTCCCGTGCGGGGCGTAGAGATCCAGCAACCGCACACGAGCGGAGAAGAGACGGTGGGCGAGCATCTGTCCCACGAAGTGGTCCAGGGCGAAGCCGAAGCTCGGATCGGTGTCCATCAGCATGCGCACGGTCGCCGCGTCGAACTCGTCCGCGCGTACCCGTGTCATGGCCTCGGCGCCGAAATGCCAGCGGTACGGCTCGAAGAGCCACGACCAGCCGAGCAGCTCCCCGGCGTTGACACTGTCGACCACGGCGGCCCGCTTGCCGGGCACGCGGACGTCCAGGGTGACCGTCCCGGTCTTGATGATCCAGAACCGGTCGGCGTATCCGCCTTCCTCGAACAGCCGGGTCTCTTCAGGGAAGTCCACCGGGCGGGCGCACTTCAACAGCCGGTCACGCTGGTCGGCGGAGAGAGCGGCTGTGAGTCGTGGGTTGGGAGGTGTGCTCATCGGAGGGCCTCCTCGGCGGTGTCCACTCCCAGTCTGGCCTCGCTGCGTGAGGGGTGAGGAGGGCCGGACGGCCCCCTCGGGGGGCCTGGTCGGCCCGTACGAGGTGCGTCAACCCGCCTGTGGCGTCCCGCCGGGTGCGGTACGCATGACCCTCTGGTCCTGGGAGCTTGACCAGCACCTTCACGGGCAGGGGGGGCACATGCCTGTTTATGGCGGGATCCGCGACGGAAGCGGGTCCTGCTCGACGTGCCCTCACGCTTGCCGGTGGCGGTTCCCAGCTGGATCAGTCAAGCGATCTGGAGAGCCGCCCCCCAGGCCTTCGCGCGGTCTCGTTCGCCGGCGCGTAGCGGTCCTTCGGTGTCCTCGATGACAAAGCCCTCCGGTTCCGCGACGAGTTCGTAGCCATGACCGCGGAGCCGACGGGCGATGCCGTTCGCGGCGGCGCCGGCCAGGCGCATGTCCGCTCTGGTGTCGAAGGCTGCGGCGGCATGGGTACCGGTGTGGGCCTTCGGGAGTGTGTCGTGGAACCAGTTTCGGACGCCGGGGCCCTCGGCGCCCTCCTCGGGAGTGAAGGGACGCTCTCTGTTCTCGGCCTCTTGCTTCTCGGCCTTCAGCCCCATCTTCCGGCTCATCCCGGTGGTCATGCCCCGCATATGGGTGGGCCCGCCGACGACCAGCAGGTCGGTGGGGCCGATGCGCTCCGGCAGCGCGTCGACCACTGGCACGCACTCGACCTCGGCGTCCGGGTGCGTCTCCTTCACACCCTCTCCGATCGCGTCGGCGATCTCGCGCGTGTTGCCGAACAGGCTCTCGTACACGATCACAGCGCGCATCACGACTCATCTCCTCAGGTAATTCCCTCTCCAGCCTCCGCTGCCGCTTCGATCGCCCGCAGCGCTCCGCGCAGGACGATGCCGACGCCCGGGGAGACCAGCGTCCAGTAGCGGCCGAACCGCGTGGTGGAAACCGGGTCGGTGCACGCGGTACGCGCTTCGTAGCTCAGGAGCGACCGCCGTGCCCCGTACGGATGCACAACGAAGGCGGCGGCCATCTTCGCCCAGCCGGGCTCATCGAAGCCCGCGTAGTCACTGGATTCGACACGGCGCCACTCGATAGTGGGCTTCCATACCTTGCCGACCGCCCCGAAGGCGATCTCGCGCCCCGCGCGCTCACCCAGCGCAACCCAGGTCTGGGCCTCCAGGTCCCCCTGATCGCCACCTACGGCGGTTTCGAACAGGTCGGACAGCCGCATCGAAGGCGGTGTGACCACGGGCCGGCGTCGCACGCGGTCCGGAACTCCACGTGCCCACATGACCGCGTCGAACAGTGGCGAGTGGATGGACAGCATGTCCAGATCTCGGGCTGCGCCGTACACGACGTCCGGCGCAGCGGCGATCACGGCACACTCGAGGCGGGAGAACCGGAACTCGGGCAGGGCCGTGTCGAGCAAGAGGGGCTCGGCTGTCGTGGCGACACTCGGCTGGGCATTCATGTGCACCTCCCAGATCCGACACCATCAGTCTCGTCCAAGGAAGGGCATCTCGCTGGGGCCGAACGGTCCCCGGTCCCCTTGCGGAACCAGGACACGTCAAGATCATCCAATTGCGCGCGCTTCGGAACCGTCGGTGGCGGAGGAGCTGGGAGCGCCGCTCGACCCAGCGGAACCGCGAGCTACCCCCGAGGCGACTCGAGGTCCTTCCGCAGGTCAATGCTTACGGCGCGGGACCCACAGGTACGCGTGTGGGCGGCGCCATGCAATTGCTGCCGCGACCGGAGGAACCGGTCGGCTCTGGCAAGGTCCTCAGGTGTGCCGACCGCAAGCCCGTCGTCCGCGACGGAGAGCATCTGTACGCGGTGCCCGTGTTCGACGAAGCGCAGCATCTCCACGCCCTCGGTTCGCTCCGGCGCCCGTGCGGGAGTTGTCGGAACAGTCTGAGGGCCGTTATGAGCGGTTCGTCGCCCTGCACGTTGATGTAGGCGTCGGCGTGCAGGTGCTGCGCGCACTCGGCGATGCGGTCGGTCCCGGTGGGGTGGTCTCTGGTGCGCGTGCAGTCGATGCCCAGTTGGCGACACGCCTCCTCGATGCGTTCGTCGTCGGTGGCGACCACCATGCCACTCGTGCTGGGAGTTTTGCTGACCAACGGCTCCACAGCATGGCCCTGCCGCGAAGGTCACGTGGGCAAGGCTTGAAGTACCTTCCGGAAGCTCCGAGTGCCGAACCGGGCGGTGCTGGGCTCCCGCGCGTCCTCGAAGCCGAGCCGCCGGCCCGTGGCCGGAGTACCGGAAGTCGTAGGGCGCAGGTACCGTCACAGCCGCTCCGCGGGCAGTGCCGCGTACGCCTCCCGGAGCGCGCCGGGCACCGGGTCGCCGACGGCGAACCGCACGCCGTCGACGGCCTCCACCACGCGCACCCCGATCCCGGAGCTCGTGGCGAACGCGGCGCGCAGAGAGGGCAGTTCGTCGACATGGACCGGGCGGACGGTGGAGCCGGGGTGGGCCGAGCGCAGCAGGCGCATGGTCACCCCGGACAGCACGTCCGCCTCCGGCCACACCACCCGTCCGTCCCGGTCCACGAACCCCACGTTCCAGGTGCATCCCTCCGACACCAGCCCGTCGGGCCCGATGAACAGGACGTCGTCGAAACCGCCCCGCCGCGCCTCCCGCCGCATCCTGAGCTGACCGAACAGCGCCGTGTGCTTCACCTCGGCGGCGTCCCGGACGTACGGAAGCGCCCTCACCCGCAGCGGAGGCGCGGGCAGGGCACCCGCCGGGCGGGTGGTCACCAGCACATGCGGGTCGGCCCCCTCACCCGGGCGGGCGAGGTCGAGGGCAGGATCGAAGACGGTGACGCGTACGGTCGACGCCCCGCCCCGCCCGCCGACCTCCTCCCGCACCCAGCCGAGCACCCGCTCCGTGTCGAGCCCCGCCCCGAAGACCTCGGCGCAGTCCCGGACGAGCCGGTCCAGATGCAGGGAGAGACCGGGAACCGCCCCGTCCTCCACCCGCATGGTGGTGAAGTGCCCGTAGTTGGTGAGGGCGAGGGCCGTCAGCTGAGCGACGGACGCGGGTTCTCCATTGACAGTGGCCATGCCGGAAGTCTCCCCGTACCCACCGCTCGGCACAGTGCTCACCCGCCGCATTCCAGGCCGGCAGTCCGTATCGTTGCCCCCGCTGGGCGGTTGACTGGCGGTCGGGGCACACCGCTGCGAGCGGCGACGATGCGCGCGGAAGGGAGCGCAGGATGATCCTCCCGAAGGTCCGGGACCCTCGGTTCGTGACGCTCCGCCGTGGTGGAACTCTCACCGACACGGATCACCTCTCCTCGCTCTATGGGCCGCCTCGTGTGCAGAGCACGTCCTTGGCCTCTTCGAGTCGGCCCGGCCTGGGGACCCGCGCCCGCGCCAGGCGATCGAGCACGCCCGGGCGTGGGTGCGCGGCGAGGTCAGGATGATGCAGGCTCGCGCCGCGGGTGGCGATGCGATGGGGGCGGCCAGAGATCTGCGTGGTGCAGCACGCCATGCCGCGTATGCCGCCGGTCAGGCCGGTGTCGTCGCGCACGTCGCCGCGCACGAGCTCGGTGCGGCCGCCTACGCGATCAAGGCCGTACGTGCGGCGGCGCCTGAGGGCGAGAGCGAGATCGCGGGACGACTCGAGTGTCAGTGGCAGCGCGGTCAGCTCCCCGAGGCGATCCGTGAGCTCGTTCTTGATGACCAGAGGCTGCGCAACGACATCTGTTGGTCGGTGTTCGACTGTTGAGTGAGATTCCGCTGCGCCTGCCCTGGGCACCTCCACGATCCGGCGCCGTGCGGATACGCCGCCGGGTCGCGGAGGGTGCGGGACTGTCGGAACCTGAGCGGAACACGAGGCGTCGGAGCGAGCCGGACTCACTCGTCAAGTAGCCGGGCAGGTGGCTTCGGGAGGCCGCAGCACACGGGGGCCCTGACGTCTCGTCAGGGGATCAGGCGACCTTGTCGACACCATGGGCCGTCACGAGCCTGGCATGGCCCTCGGCAAGGTCGTAGCCCAGACCCACGACGGCGACCTCGCCCGTCGCCACCTGCTCGGCCAGAATCCGCGAGCGCTCCGTGAGCAGGTCCGCGGTGTGCCTGATGTGGGCGTCGATGATGTCGCTGCCCTCCGTGAGCCCGGCGGCGCGGGCGGCGAGGATGCTGGGCGTGACCCGCTCCACCACGTCCCGCACGAAGCCCGGCGCCGGCGCACCGTCGTCCACAGCAGCGCGGGCGGCGGCGACCGCGCCGCATGAGTCATGGCCCAGGACGACGACGAGTCGGCAGCCGAGCACGCTCGTGGCGTACTCGACGCTGCCCAGAACCTCGGCACCGAGCACGTGGCCGGCGGTCCGTACGACGAACAGGTCGCCGAGACCCTGATCGAAGATGATCTCAGCGGCAAGGCGTGAGTCGGAGCAGCCCAGGATGACCGCGAAGGGTTCCTGGCCGGGTGCGAGCTCCGCGCGGCGGGCGGCGTCCTGGTTGGGGTGCTCCTGGGTGCCGTCGACGAAGCGTCGATTTCCGGCGAGCAGAGTGTCCAGAGCGGCGGAGGGAGAGGTACGAGGCATGCCGCACACAGTAGCGAGACGGCTCGGCTCACGTTCGGCCGGTCTCCGACGACGTGCCCTTTTCCCGATCCGGGGGCTCTCTCCGAACGCTTCGGCCGCCGTCCCGTGGCACTGCTCGGCGCATGCGGCGCGGCCGGCGGGGCATCAGCCACGATGCCGAAGCGTCTGGGCCGGCCGGCTCAGGACTCCCCGCCGTACGCCTGCGAATCGGTGATGATCATCGCTCATGCCCTTCCACGGGGTCATCGGGGTCTCCGATCCACGGGGTCATGGGGGTCTCCGAATGACCTGATGGGGAGCCGCCGTGCCGTGCGGGGCGGCGGGCCTTTGCGTGTGCTGACGGGAACGTGCTCGGCCATTGCGGTCGAGGGCGTGGGCCGCAAGCCCGCTCGCGGCGCGTCAGTCTCCGTGCCCGACGCCACCGCTGCCGAAGCCGCCGCTCGAGATGCCGCCCCACTTACGGCGTTCCTCGCTCGGAGGTTCGGGCGAGGTCTCGGAGCCGGTGGTGCCGCCTCCCTTGAGCTGATGCGGAGTGAGCCGGTGCTCTCCGTCGGTGCGGGGTACTTCGGCGGGCCGTCGGTACTCGGACATCTCGCCGGGGAGGCGGTCCGTCCGCGGACGGTGCGGCTGAGTCTCCGGGTCGGGCGGCGGCAGTTCCTTGTCCCTGACCCTCGTGCCGAGGACGAAGGCGCCGATGATGACGAGCCCACCGATCACCTGCGCGAGCCCTGTCTGCCAGACGCCGGCTGTCTCCGTCAGAGCGTCTGCCGCGATTGCGTGTGCACTCACTGCTCACCTCTGTGGGGGGAGGGAGGAACGGGAACCTCGCGGGTAGGGTGCGGGCTCCTGTCGCCTCGTGATGGGAGAGCGAACCTGCCGGCTTTCTCTGGCCCCTGTTTCGGCCGACGCGCGTGCTGTGGATGCAGCGGATCGGGCGATCGCTCCTGAGGGCCCAGGTCTGTCGCCCCATCTCACCAGCCGGACGTTCCTCCTTCGCCTTTGAAGGGGCCGAGTATCTCGTTCGTGATCCATCCGCCGTAGAAAGCACCGGCCTGTGCCCGCACCTTCTCGCCGCCGACCGTGCAGAGATCGACCTTGCTCGCGTAGAAGGCAAGATGGAAGGCGATCCCTGCGTAGCCCGGGTCGGGCATCTCGTAGCTCCAACAGACGTCGCGGACGGTTTCGCCTCCGATGTCGACGTTCCAGTACGTGGCGATTCCCTTCCACTCGCGGCGTGTGGTCCGTGCCGACCGCGACAGCAGGTCCGTCCGCACGTCGTCTCTCGGTACGTAGAAAGCCGGGGGGTGACTCGTTTCCAGAACTCGCAGGCAGTCATGCGAGTCGGCCAAGGGCACTCCCCGGTGCACTACGGTCGCCCGCCGCGAGTCAGGCGTTACACGCGGTGATCACCGGCCGCAAGCCGGACGCGCTGGCCGCGGCCGTCGCCGCGCTCGGCGGTCCCGACCGCGCGCTCGGTGTCGCCGGCCACGCCGCCGACACCGCCCACCAGGAAGAGGTGATCGCGAAGGCGGTCGACACCTTCGGCGGCGCCGACCTGCTGGTCAACAGCGCGGGCATCAACCCGGTGTACGGGCCGCTGATGGAGCTCGACCTCGACGTGGCCCGCACCGTCGTCGAGGTCAACGCCCTGGCCGCGCTGTCGTGGGTCTAGAAGGTGCACAAGGCGTGGCTGTCCGGCCGCGGCGGTGCGGTCGTCAACGTGGCCTCACTCAGCGGCATCCGGCCGGAACCCGGCATCGGGATGTACGGCGCGAGCAAGGCGATGCTGATGCATCTCACCAAGGAGCTGGCAGTCGAGCTGAGCCCGCGCGTCCGCGTCAACGCGGTCGCGCCGGCCGCCATGGGCTTCTCCGTTCCGTTCGGCGCGCTTGCTCGGTTGGTTAAGTGGATGTCGATACGAGTTCGAGTTTAAGGAGTTCCCGAGGCGTGTCAATACGCGCGGAAGGGGGAGGCGGCGTCGTTCGGCTGATACGATCTCGAATCGTGTTCGATAAAAATGCGACAAGCCGGACTCCGGCTCGCCCAGCGGCCCAGCGCCGCGGGATGGAGCGCAGGAAGGCCATCCTCGACGCCGCCGAGGCGCTGCTCGCCGAGCAGGGGTACGAAGCCGCCACCCTGAAGGCGACCGGCGAGCGGGCCGGCATCCCGATCGCCTCGATGTACCACTACTTCGCCGACCGGTACCAGGTCGACGCCGAACTGCTGCAGCGGCACCTGGGCGAGCTGGACCGGCTCATCGGCCTCGCCCTGGCCGAACCCAGGGCGCAGACGCTGCGCGAGGCCGTCGACGTCATGATCGACCTGCTCCTCGGTTACATGCGCGGCCATCGCAGCTGCACGGAGCTGTGGTTCGCGGGACGCCAGCACGCCGCGCTCGACGAGATGGTGCGCGCCTTCGACGAGGCTCAGGCGGAACGGCTCTGGCGCCACCTCGTCGACCAGCGCCTCGTGTCGGCCGACACGCCCCTGCTCGCGCTGCTCCTCGCCTTCGAGGCGGCCACCCGGCTCTTCGACAGCGCGTTCCGGCGCTCGCCGGCCGGGGACGACGCCACGATCGACGAGGCGCGCCGCATGGTCACCGCGTACCTGGAGACCTACGGCTCCGAAGCGACGGGGTGACCGCGACCGGCCCGCACGGGCCGCCGGCGGGCTCGCGGGCGGACGTCAACACAGCGGATCGCCCCACCGCACCTGCTCGCGCAGCCGGTTCTTCAGCAGCTTCCCTCCTGCATTGCGCGGCAGCGCCTCGCCGACGACCGTGGCGTACTGCGGCACCTTGAAGTCGGCGAGCCGCTCCCCGCAGTGTGCGATCACCGCAGCGAGATCCAGCTCCGCCCGGTCGACGAAGAGTACGGCTCCGACCTTCTCGCCCATGACGTCGTCCGGCACGGCGAGGACGGCGGCGTCGGCGACTCCGGGGGCGGAGAGCAGCACCCCCTCGACCTCGGCGCTGGAGATGTTCTCGCCGCCGCGGTTGATGATGTCCTTGATCCGGTCGACGATGTGCACGCGCCCGGCCGCGTCGACCCGGACGATGTCCCCGGTGTGCAGCCATCCTCCGGTGAATGCCTCCGCCGTCGCCTCCGGCCTGCGCCGGTAGCCGGTCGTCACCGTGACCCCGCGGACCACCAGCTCGCCCGTGCAGGGGTCGTCGCCGATCGGGACGACGCCGAGTTCCACCGACGGCACCGCGTAGCCCACGGAGTCCGCGTGCTCGGCGGCGTCCCGGTCCGGCAGGACGGTGATCAGCGACGCCGTCTCCGTCATGCCGTACCCGTTGATCACCGTGGCCGCCGGAAAGGCGTCCTTCAGGGCGCGCACGAGTGACGGCGCGATCGGGGCGCCGCCGTACGCCAGCCAGCGCACCCCGGAGACGTCGGCACCGGCGAAGGCCGGGCGGCGCAGCAGCAGGGAGTACACCGCGGGCACCGTCACGAGGAACGAGATCCGTTCCTCCGTCAACGCCGCCGCGAGGCGCGGCAGATCGAGCGTGGGCATGATCACCGATGTGCCGCCGAGGACGGCGGCGACGACGAACTGCGCGTTGCAGCCGGTGACATGGAAGAGCGGCACCGAGACCAAGGTCCGCAGCTCGGGGCCGGCGTCCCGGGGGATGCCGAGGCAGCGGATCAGGTTCTCGGCGTTGGTCACGAACGCCTCGTGCGTGGTCGGCACCCCCTTGGGGCGCCCGGTCGTGCCCGAGGTGTAGAAGAGGGCGGCCACGTCGGTGGGGTCGGGGTCCGGGGCGACGAACGGATCGCCGTCCGGCAGCGGGGCGCCCTCCGGCAGGTCGACCTTCACACCCGCGTCGGCGAGGACCGCCTCCACCTCCTGCGGCGCCGACCGGGTGTTGACAGGCCACGGCGATCCCGCCGACGAGCACGGTGCCCCAGAAGGCGAGTGCCCAGTCCGTGCCCGCCTCGTACCGCACGGAGACCCGGTCCCTCGATGAGGCCGACTCGCCCCCTGGCCCGGCGGGCCTCGCCGGCCTACGGAGGGCCCCGCCGGGGCCGTCGGGGGCCGTCGAACGCCTACGGAAGCGGCTGCTCGGCCCAGATGGTCTTGCCCTCGCGGCCGGGTCGCGTACCCCAGCGCGCGGCGAACTGGGCGACGAGCAGCAGGCCGCGGCCGCCCTCGTCGAAGGTCCTGGCCCGGCGCATGTGCGGCGCGGTACTGCTGCCGTCGAACACCTCGCAGGTCAGGGACGAGTCGAGGACGAGCCGCAGGAGGATGGGGGGCTTGCCGTACCGGATCGCGTTCGTCACCAGCTCGCTGACGATGAGTTCCGTGGTGAAGGACAGCTCGTCAAGGCCCCACGCGCCCAGCGTGTCGGCGCAGAAGCGACGCGCCCCCGACACCGCGGCGGGGTCGGACGGGAGGTCGAGTGTGGCGACGTGGCCGGGGTCGAGTGCCCGGGTCCGCGCGACCAGGAGGGCCACGTCGTCGGCGGGGCGTGCCGGGAGCATCGTGGCGAGCAGCCGTTCACAGACCTCGTCCGGCGAGGCGGAGGCCCGTGACGCCTGTGCGAGGGTGTCGCTCAGCAGCGTCAGAGAGGCGTCGAGATCGCGCGTACGGCTCTGGATGAGGCCGTCCGTGTACAGCGCCAGCAGGCTCCCCTCGGGCAGCTCCCAGCGGACGGTCTCGAACGGCAGGCCCCCGAGTCCCAGCGGCGGGCCGATGGGTAGCTCCGGAAGGTCCGGAAGCTCCGGCGGCTCCGGAAGGTTCGGCAGCTCCGGCGGTTCTGGCAGCTCCGGCAGCTCGGGAAGGCCGGCCGGTGCACCGCCGGCCGCAGGGGGCGCCACGGCCGGAGGTACGTGCCCGGCGCTGGCGAGGGAGCAGAGGCGGGTGGCGGGGTCGTAGACCGCGTACAGGCAGGTGGCGCTGATCTCGCCGTCCTCGTGGGCCTCCTCCCGCTGGAGGCGGATGACCACGTCGTCCAGATGGGTGAGCAGTTCGTCGGGCATCAGGTCGATGTCGGCGAAGGCGCGCACGGCGGTCCGCAGGCGGCCCATGGTGGCGGCCGCGTGCAGCCCGCGGCCGACGACGTCGCCCACGACGAGGGCGACCCGTCCGCCGGACAGCGGGATCACGTCGTACCAGTCGCCGCCCACGCCGGCCCGTGAGCCGCTCGGGAGGTAGTGGGCGGCCGTCTCGACGGCGGACTGCTCCACCGGGCGCTGGGGCAGCAGGCTGTGCTGGAGCGCGAGAGCGGTGGTCCGCTCATGGGTGTACCGGCGGGCGTTGTCGAGGTACACCGCCGCTCTGCCGGCGATCTCCTGCGCCAGCAGCAGGTCGTCGTCGTCGAACGGGGCAGGGGTGCGGTGGCGGACGAACTGTGCGAGGCCCAGGGTGGTTCCCCGCGCGTACAAGGGCAGCAGCAGGACCGAGTGGAAGCCGAAGCGGAGCGGGTCGGGCGGTGCGAGCCAGCGCGGAACGTCCGAGTCCGAGACCCGCAGCAGCTGGGGCAGCCCGGTGGCCAGCGCCTCCGCCGGTGCCGACTCCGGTGCGTAGGCGTGCTCTTGACCGGTGGCGACGGGGGAGTCGGGGCAGCCGTCCAGGGCGGAGCGCTGGGCGACGCGGCGCAGCACCGGCGCCTCCGTCGGAGGATGGGCCTCGCCGCCCTGGAGGACGTGCACGAGCAGGTCGACGGTGACGAGGTCGGCGAAGCCGTCGGCGCCGACCTCCGCCAGCTCCTCGGCCGTGCGCGTGGTGTCGAGGGTGGTCCCGATCCGTCTGCTCGCCTCACTGGTGATCATGAGCCTGCGCTGTACCTGCCGGTCGCGCACCTCCTGATAGGTGGCGACCACCTGCTCCGAGTTGAGGTCGACGTATGCGAATCCGGTCTCGATCAGCCGGATCGTCGCGGTGTTGGCCAGTTGCTGGTCGTCGGTGAGTCGTGTGACCTCTTCCTGGAGCAGCCGCAGCATGTTGACGTGCCCGATGCGGTAGGCGCGGAGCAGCGTGCTGAGCGGTACGCCCGCTTCGGCGAACCGGCGGGCGACCTCAAGGGCGGCGGGAGGCGCCTGGACCTCGGTGACGTCGCGACCGTGCTCCAGGGCGTCGAGGAAGGCGGCGACGTGGGCGGCGGTCTCCTCCAGCGCGCGCCGGGCGAGGTCCTCGTGCTGCCAGAGCCCGGGAAGTTCCTCGCGCAGTCGCTCCATCACGAGAGCGACCCACTGGTCCGAGCGCGTCCCCCGTTCGTGTGCCAGGCGGCCGAGGAAGGCGGAGACGTCCTTCTCCATGAAGGAAACGTATCCAAGGGCCCGGTCGCTCGCCTGTCCGAGCGGCGGGCGCGGGGCTGGCGGCAGGCCCGGCGTCTCCACCCGTGGAGGGTGCGCCGGTCGATCGGGGTGGGCCGGGGCGTCGCCGGGACCTTGACAGTTCCTCACCGCACGACTCTAAACTCAAACTCGATTCGAAATCGATTCTCGCTGTCGGCCCGCCACGCCGATGCGACACGAGGTCGCCGTGCGACTCCCGCACGGCGACGGCGGAAGAACGGAGAGGGCCCTGGCCGGCCTTGATCATGATCTCGACGACCTTCACCGAGCTGTTCGCAGTGGACCACCCGATCGTCTGCGGCGGCATGACCGGCGTGGGCACCGCGGAACTCATCTCCGCCGTGGCCGAGGCGGGTGCCCTCGGGTTCCTCACGGCACTCACCCAGCCCACGCCGGAGGCGCTGACGAGGGAGATCGCGCGGTGCCGTGAGCTGACCGACCGGCCCTTCGGCGTGAACCTGACCGTTCTGCCGACCCTCAAGCCGGTGCCCTACGCGGAGTACCGGGCGGCGATCATCGAGAGCGGCATACGGGTCGTGGAGACGGCTGGCGGCAACCCGGTCGAGCACGTGGCCGACTTCAAGGCCAACGGTGTCAAGGTGATCCACAAGGCGGTGGCCGTGCGGCACGCCCTCAAGGCGCAGGCGCTCGGGGTCGACGCGGTCAGCATCGACGGCTTCGAGTGCGCGCGGCACCCGGGCGAGGAGGACATCCCCGGCCTCGTGCTCATCCCCGCCGCCGTCCGGCGGCTGGAGATCCCGGTCATCGCCAGCGGCGGCTTCGCGACCGGCGACGGCCTCGCCGCAGCCCTCGCGCTCGGCGCCTGCGCCGTGAACATGGGCACCCGCTTCGTCGCGAGCGCCGAAGCGCCGGTGCATCGGAACGTCAAGGACCAGATCGTGGCGAACGACGAACGAGCCACCCAGCTGGTCTTCCGTGAGTTCGGGAACACCGGCCGCGTCGCGCGCAACGCGATCTCCGAGGAGATCGTCGCCCGCTCGCAGCGACCCGGGGCGGCCTTCGAGGACATCGCCGAACTGGCCTCCGGTGTCCGGGGCCGTACCCGCGTGCTCGAACAGGGGCACATGGACGACGGCCTGTGGTGGGCCGGTCAGGCGCAGGGGCTCATCGAGTCGGTCGCCACCTGCCAGGAGATCGTCAGCGGCATCGTGGCCGACGCCGAGAAGGCCATCGGCAGGCTCGCCGACCTGCGCGGATGAACCCCGCCGCACCCACCGCCCTCACCCACCGGGCAGGAGCGAGCACGTCATGACCTGGACCACCCTCCGCCACCGCGTCGACGACGGCGTCCTCACCGTCACCCTGGACCGACCGGACCGACCGGACCGCCTGAGCGCCTTCACGCCGACCATGGCCGGCGAACTCGAACGGACCTTCGCCGAGGTGAACGACAACGACGACGTACGGGCCGTCATCGTCACCGGCGCGGGCAAGGCGTTCTGCGCCGGCATGGACCTCGGCTCGAACGGCAACGTCTTCGGGCTCGACGAGTCCCGCACCCCCACGCTCGCCGACATGGACGATCTGAACAGTCCGGACATCAGCCGGGTCAGGGACACCGGAGGCCGGGTCACGCTGGCGATCCACGGCTGCCGCAAGCCGGTGATCGCCGCGATCAACGGCCCCGCCGTCGGGATCGGCGCGACCATGACGCTGGCGATGGACGCGCGGATGATGTCGACGACCGCGCGCTTCGGCCTCGTCTTCGGCCGGCTCGGCATCACGCCGGAGGCCGCCTCGACCTGGTTCCTGCCCCGCCTCGTCGGCCTGCCCAAGGCCCCATGGACCTGCTCTACTCCGCTGAGATCCTCGACGCGGAGGCCACGGCGGCCGTCGGCCTCGCGCACGCGGTCCACGAGCCCGACCGCCTTCTGAAGGAGGCCCGCGCGCCGGCGGACCGCTGGACGCTCGGCCGCTCACGCGTGGCGACCGCGCTGACCCGTCAGTTGACCGTCCGCAACGCGAACCTCGAACGCCCGCAGGACGCCCATCGGGTGGAGTCCCTTGCGATGTTCTACTCCAGCATCGGCGACGGGGCCGAGGGGGTGTCGGCCTTCCGTGAGAAGCGCGCCCGCGCTTCACGCGGCCCGCGTCCGCGATGCCGCCGTTCTACGACGAGTGGATCGCCGCCGCCGACAACGGCTGAAGGGCGCCGTGCCGGTCGGGGCGCCTTTCAGACCTGCTCCCACCACCGCAGTGCCAGGACGAGGCCCTTCTTGGCGGAGCACCCGAACCTGTGCCCTCTGAGCGAGAACCAGACGGAGGCGAGCGCGGCCGTCGAGGCGGTCGCGCCGACCGATGGCGATGCCGATCGTCCAGGAGAGGAAGAATCCGAGGAGCAGGGCGGGTATGAGCATGATCAGGCCGCCGACGGCCGCCTCACGGAGCACGCGCTTCCAGCTCGCTCTGTGCCACGCGCGCGCTCGGCCGGAGTACCCCTCGAGGGGGACGTGCCGTGTGGTGCCGCATGCTTCCGTGCTCATCACGATCGCTCCCGGGGGTGTGCGCGGGGCAGACTGTTCTGGAATTCGCACTCGAATCCGAATCGGGTTCGAGTGTACTGTCGGTCGGCGAGGAGCTGCCAAATGGACGATCACCCCATGGACCGCGCGAACGAGCGCTGGAAGCTGAAGGGCGTCGCCTGGCGCGTGTTCTTCTACGTCCTCGGCACGTACGCGTTCCTCAACGTGGTGGGGCTCCTGAGCGCGCACGCGCAACGCTGAGACCCGCGGGTGCAACCGCCCAGACCCGCGGGTGCAACCGCTGAGACCCGCGGGCGTGTCCGCAAGGGCCGGGCTCGTCATCGCGAGGGCGGTGTCGGGGCCCGCGTCCGCGCGTCCGCGGGCTCGGCCCGGAGGCGTCGGGCCGGCTCAGCGTCCCGTCGCGCCGAGGAACACCACCGCGCCGACGATCACGAGCACGGCGGAGAGGAAGGTGTGCCGTCGCGCCCTGCGCAGCTTCTCCCGCACGATCCAGGCGTGGGCGGTCGCCAGCAGCCAGCGCACGTACGGGTCCGTCCGCGCGATGTTGCGATGGGCCGTGGCCAACCCCTGCTCCAGTGCGGTCCGTTCCGCCGCTCCGGCGGTCGCCAGCCGCCGGGAGATCTCCGTGGCGACCCGGCGATGCCGCAACAGACCCTCGACGTCGGTGGCCGCGGAGCCGAAGTAGAAGCCGGGCGCCGCGTCGAACCGCTCGCGCAGCTTGTGCAGGGCCGGTGACGTGAGGACCTCGGGCGTGGTCAGTGGCGGTACGAGCACCTCGCTGGTCCGCCACATCGCCCAGGCGATGCCGAGCAGGGCCACGAACAGGCCGCCGCCCGCCCAAGCGGCGTGCGCCCAGTCGTCGATCCGCCCGACGGCGAGCAGCGGGCCGCCGCCGAGCAGCAGCGCGCCCACCGCCCCGGTGGACGCCAGGGTCCATCGAGCGGCCTCCCGGCTGTCGGCGACCGAGTCCAGCGGCGAGGGCAGGGCGTTGAGGACACCGGCGCCGGGGTCCCCGGCCACCGGAGTGCTCACGGGGAGTCCCCCCGGATCACGAGGCCGAGGGGCCCGGGATCGTCGTCCTGCAGGTCCACGTACGGCGCCCACACCTCTCCGTCGAAGTACTCGAGGAGGCCGGCGTCGTTGACCCGCACCGCGTTCGGCTGCGGGGGCTCCACCGGAGTGTCCGTCATGAACTCAGTATGGCCGGAACGGCAGTTGGCGTCACCATGGAACAGGGTACCGGTGGGGTGACGGCGCACGGCGTACGTACATGGCGCACGGCGCACGGTGAGGCGGGACGGGGCGGGGGCGCACGTGATCAGGCTGGACATCGGCACCACGAGCGTGCGGTGCGACATCGGGGGAGTCACCACCGCGCAGACACCGAAGGCGGAGAGCCAGCGCACGGCGGATCTGCTGTGGCGGTTGCGCAGGGCCCCCTCCGACGACCTGCTGCGGGAGGTGGGGGTCGCGCTGTCGGACCGGTTCCTTGACGGCCCCGTCGGCCGGGCGCTGTCGGCGGAGCTGCGCCGACCGGGCCGCCACCGGGTCGGCGTCGACGTGACCGATCCGACGGTGGCGGACCTGCCCTGGGAGACGCTCGTTCCGCCCGGGCGGGAGGTCCCGCTGGCGCTCGATCCCGGCGTCGACCTGTACCGGACGACGCGGCGCACGGGCGAGCCCGCCCCCGCCGAGGCCGGCGGCCCCCTGCGGATCGTCGCCGCGGTCGCCGCCCCCGACGACAGCTCGGGTGACCTTCTCGACTACGAACGGGAATGGGCGAGGATCCTGGACGCGGTGGAGCCCGGTCGACGCTGGGGCCACCGGGTACGGGTCCTGGAGTGGGGCAGCACGGCGGCCATCCGCTCCGCGCTCGACGCCGAGCCCTGCGACGTCCTGCACATCTCCTGCCACGCCCGACCAGGCGCCCTGCTCCTGGAGACGCCCACGGGCGAGGAGGACGCGGTGGACGCGGGCCGCTTCGTACGGGACGTCCTGCCGTCCGGCGGCGAGGTGCCGCTCATCGTGCTGGCGGGCTGTTCCACCGCGCTGGAGGGACAGGAACAACTGCCCGGTCTGGCCAGGAGCCTGCTGGACCACGGGGCCCAGGCCGTACTCGCGATGAACGGCGCCGTCAGCGACGACTACGCCATCGAACTGTGCGCGCGCCTGTACGAGGGGCTGGCGCGCCGCCCGGACGGGGACCTGCTGACCGTCTTCTCCGAGGTGCGCCGGGAACTCGCGTGCGAACGGCGGCCCGTTCCCGAGTGGGCGACGCCCACGCTGTTCCTCGCTGATCCGGAGTTGCGGCCGGGCGGCGGCCCCTCTGCCGGGCCGCGCGCCGCCCACCCTCTGGACGCCCCCGGCACCAACCCCGCCCCCTCCCGGGATCAGGCGGTCGTGGCCGACGGCACGGTCCGGGCACGGCACGACTTCGTCGGCCGCCGAAGGACCCTGCGGAAGCTGGCCGGCAGCGAGCCGAGGGTACTGCTGCACGGCATCGGGGGCATCGGCAAGACGAGCCTCGCCGCCGAACTGGTCCGCCGTTTCACGGCGACCGCGCCGGACGGTGTCGTGGTGGCTGTCGCCGGTGAGACGACCGTCGACACGATCATGGAGCAGCTGCGCCGCCGGCTGACTGCCCACTGCGCCAGGAAGGGGCTCGACGAGACCCATCCTCTGCGCCAGTGGGTGATCGCCCTGCACGAGCCCGGAGGTGACTGGCGGGAGCTGCTCGGGGCGCCCGCGCGGGACGCCGTACCGCTCCTGCTCGTCCTCGACGACGCCGAGGACAATCTGGACGCGGAGCACCACCTCGCCGACGCGGAGCTCGCGGAGTTCCTCCAGGTCTGGGCGGAGCGCCACAGCACCCTCGTGACCAGCAGGCATCCCTTCCCGATCGCGGGTGTCCAGCACCTTCATCTCGGGGCGCTGACCTGGCAGGAGACCCGGAAGCTGATCTGGCGCCTGCCCGGAGTCGACGCCCTGCCGTCGGCCGAACGGGCGCAGGTGTGGGCGCGTCTGGGCGGTCATCCGCGGTCCCTGGAGTACCTCGACGCGCTGTTGCGCGACGACTCGGTCCGCTTCGACGAGGTGAGCGCACGCCTGGGGGCCGCGGCCGCACGGGAGAGCGTTCCGGGCGGAGGTCTGGCGCGGAAGGTGGACGAGACCGGGGCGCAGATCGCGCAGGACGTGCTGCTGCCGGAGCTGCTCGCCAGGCTCGACGCTCTCCCCTCGGCGCGGCGATTGCTCCTCGGCGCGGCCGTGTACCGGCTCCCGGTGGACCTGACGGGGCTCGGATGGCAGCTGGCGGACGCGCCGGAGGACCTGTCGGGCGCGACGGACCCGTCATGTGTGACCGATCCGTCCGGTGCGACGGACCCGTCATGTGCGACCGACCCGTCGGCGGAGGTGGACACGTCGGCGGAAGTGGACTCGTCGGCGGAGGTGGACCCGTCGGCGGCGACGGAGCCGCCGGACGAGCCGGACGCTCTGAACGAGGCCCTGGCACGTCTCCTGCACCTCGGGCTCATCGCACCCGCAGGCGACGGCTATCTGGTGCACCGCTGGACCGCCGAGGCGCTCGCGCGCGTCGCCGGACCGGAGTCGCTGACCCGCGCCCACCGCAGGGCGGGCGCGTACTGGGCGTGGCGGTGCGGCACGACGTCGGCACAGGACACCTACATCGGCTACGCGCTGGAGGCGCGGTTCCACGAACTGGCCGGCGGCCGGGTGGAACGGGCTCTCGACCGCACGGAGGAGGCCTGCCGCGAACTCGACCGGAGCGGTCAGTGGGCCCGGGAGGAGCGGCTGCGCCGGGAGGCGCTGGCGATGGCCGCACCGGGGTCGCTGGCCGCCGCCGGGTTCCTCTCGGCGCTCGGCGGCCTGGACGCCCGCCGCGGGCGGTACGTGCGGGCCGAGGGCCGATACCGGGAGGCGATGTCCCGGTTCGCGGAGCTGGGGGAGGACGCCCTGGTCGGCGGTGTGCTGCACAACCTGGGCCTGCTCGCCGAGCACCGGGGGGACCACGACGAGTCCGAGCGGCTGTACCGGGAGTCGATGGCGATCTCGGAACGCGTGGGGGAGCGCGCCCGGGTGGCCATCAGCCTGCACCAACTCGCCCACCACGCCAGCCGCCGGGGCGACGACCTTCTCGCGGAGCGGCAGTACGTCGAGGCGCTGGGCATCTGCGAGGAGCTGGGTGACCTCGAGGGGATCGCTGCCGCCCAGCACCAGATCGGCATCCTGGCCTTCCGCGCGAAGGACTACGAGAAGTCGGAACGGTGCACGCGCGTCGCGCTCTCCCACCACATCACCCTGGGAGACCGGCTCAACGAGGGAAACGGCCGGTACAGGCTGGCGAAGATCGCTCTGGCCCGTTTCGACCACACGACGGCACACGCGCATGCGAGGGCGGCCCTGGAGATCTTCGAGACGATCGGGAGCAGTGCGAGCGTCGCCGAAGGCTGCGAACTGCTCGGCGAGATCTCGCGGGACCTCGGGGACCTGGCCTGGGCGGAGACGTGCTTCGCACGCGCGAGCGCCGTTTTCGAGGCGCTCGGCGAGCGGGGGCATCTCGCGGCGTGCAACCGCAAGCTCGGCCCCGTACGAACGGTTCGTGGGCGGGCCGAGGAGGCGGTGCCGTGCACCCTCCAGGCCTGGCTCGAGGACCAGCGGGATCCGAGCGGTCGCCGGGACCTCGACTGGCTCGCCGTCCAGTGCATGGAACTCGGTACGGGCACCTTCGACCGGACCGTGCGACGGCATGCCGACGCCCGGACCGCGGACCATGTCGTCGACCTCACCGTGCGGTACATCCGGATGCTCGAATCCGAGCGGACTCCTTCGACGTTGGGCACCGCCTACGTGCAGCTCGCCATCTCGGAGGGCAGGCGGGACGCGTACGGCACAGCCCGGATGCTCCTGCTCCGCGCGCTGCCCGTGTGCGAGGCGGCCGGATACACCGAGGCCGTCGCCAAGTGCCATGAAGACCTGGGGCTCGTGAACCTGAGTACCCGCCACCTGGAGGCCGCCGAGCGGAGCTACCGGGCCGCGCTCACGCTCTTCGAGCAGCTGGGGAACGAGGCCAACCGGGCCGTCGTGCTCCACCAGCTCGGCCAGGTCTGCCAGGAACGGGGCGCCTACGCGGAGGCGGAGGAGTACTTCCGCGCGTCGGTGGCCGTGAAACGGAGGCTGGGCAACCGGGCGGGCGTCTCCAACAGTACGTTCCACCTCGGCCGGGTGGCCCAGCTGCGGGGCGACCTGGAGATGGCCGAGCGGTGCTACCGCGAGTGCCTCGCCATCGACGAGGCGGCGGGCGCCTGGAAGGAGGTGGCGCTCGACTACGGCGAGCTGGGCAACCTCCGCGCGGAACAGGGCCTTCCGGAGGAGGCCGTACCGCTGATGGTGCGGGCGCTCTCCCTCAACCAGCAGGTCAAGTCGGACAACGTGGTCCGCAACCTCACGGCCCTGCGCCGACAGCGTGACGCGCTCGGCGAGGAGGAGTTCACCCGCTTACTGCACCGCCACCTCGACCATCAGTCGGTCGCGGCCGTCCTCTCCCTCACAGCCACCCTGCCGACAACCAGAACCTCTTAGTCTGCAGGCTTCCGCGACGTCGGTTCCGTCGCCGGATCGGGGTCATGTCCGTGGACCGTGAACCTCCAGGACGACCGCAGTGCCGGCCGCGTCTCGGTCTTCGTGCATGGTGATCTCCTGACCGGGCTGGACGTGCGTCCAGTGGGATGGAGTGAGCGGCACCAGGCGCACCGTGGCGCGCCCACCGGGCTCCAACACGGGCATGTTCTCAACCCAGAGGCCGGCGATGCTGACCGCATGTCCACCGGTGGGCGAGCGGAGTCCGATGTTCCACATGGGTCGAAGAACACCGGCGGCGGAGATCGGTGTCGTGCGCCGCGTCTCGGCGGCGGGGCGGAGCGTCAGCTCCGCTCGGATCACGCCATTGCGGAGCTCAGAGCATCGCCAATGGCACCAAGCCGCACTCCGTTCCAACTGGAGCTGATCAGCCGCCTCGGCGAGCTTCTCCCAGAACGCCAGAGGGCACGGGGGAGCACCCCCCAACTCCTCCAGCAGCCCCAAGGCGACCTCCCACTCGTCGTGGACGAGGTAGTCCCAGACGTCTCGCACCGTGATGTCGTTCGCGGTGGCGGTCTCTTCCGGAACCAGCAGGGAAGCTGCTTCGAGCAGCTCAGGGACGTCCATGGGCTCATTGTCGACGACGTGAAGTGCCGCCCCGGCTCCAAGTGTCAGACCCTGCGCATATGGTGCGAGCGAGGGATGGGGCCGGTACCGAGGCCACCAGCACGGGAGAACGGCAGCCTCCCTGGTCTGCTCGGGGGTGGTTTCGGCCCAACCAGCGTCCAGGCATCGTCGAGGGCCACGAGCGCAGCCCGACAGCCCGGCCCCATCTCGTCCGGCGTCCTGGGCCCACAGCGCAGGAGCTGCCTCTCGTGGACGCGCGGCTGGGCGGGACCCATGCGCGGGAACGCATCACGAACGACTCCCCTCCCGACCAGGCCGCCGTCGTTCCGTTGCTCTCCACGTACATCTGCCGAAACGCGCCGACTCCTACGGCCGCAACGCCGGCCCGCCGGCATCGGCGAAAGCCATGAATTCGCTGTCTCGGCACCGCACCGAATTCGACGGAAGTATCCCGCCTCCACGTTTGCCCGGATCGCCGGGGCGGTGTACGTCGTCATGCCGGACGGAGAGGCATGGTTCGCCAACTCATCTGTCGACGCTTGGCTTGGGCCGGAGTTCCTGGATCGATGGCTCCCTTGATGTCGGCCAGGCCGTCCTGATCCGCTGGCCCGATTGATGCATGTCGGACCGCTGACTGGCCCCTCTACCCTGGGCGCATGGTGGATGAGGGGGACTTCCGGGTCGGTGACGTGTTGTCGGTCGCTTGTCCTTTCACGGCCGCCAGGGTCGAGCAGGGAGTCACAGGGGACCATGTGTCGGTGCGATGGCCGTGGTGGGACATCGACAGGGCCAACGAGTTCGCGCACTGGAACGGGATCGTCGCCCTTGGCGTCACCGATGGCCGTGGCGTCGCGCCCGAGGTGGAGGCCGAGCTGTTTCGGACCGACCCTCCGGCCGCACAGTTGAAGGCGGGAGACGTCTGCCGGGTCGGCGTGCCCACCACCGTGGTGCACGTGACGGCTGTCCAGCACCACGATCCTCCGCTGGAGACCGCCTGGCTTCCGCATCCCACCCGGACCGTGACTGTGCTGCGCCGGGGGTTGTCCTACCGCGAGTTCCCGGACGAGAGCCATCTCGACGGCTCCGGGTACACCCTTCACCCTGGCGATGGGATCCCCTTCACCTTCGTACGGTTGATGCGTCCGTACGCGTCTCTCCACCTGGGCGACGAGGTCGCCGACGCTGCCGGACGGGCATGGCGGTTCGACGGTCCCTGGGACTGGAGCGCCTTCGACGGAGAATCGGCCGGTTCGGGCCCCGAGTGGCCACTCGTCCTGCTCACCCGAGCGGGCAGGCCGTGCTCCGTCGAGGACGCGGAGGCGGTGGCGGCGAGTACAGCGAGCGGTTCGCACACGGAGACGGTCCGCGAGTGGATGTCACTCACAGAGGCCTCGCCCACACCCTGACCCACTGGGCCGAGCTCGCCGCCTTGCGTGTGGGGCGTTGATGACGCCGATGAGGACCGAAGCGAGGGCCAGCGGGACGATGGCGTACAGGACGGCTTGCCCAAGTGCCGTCAGGGGCCTTGCTCACCGCCCAGCCCGGTGAGTTTGAGGGCTGGGCTGATACCGGAGCGGTTTGTTCTCGCCGTAGAGGGGTTCGCTCTACCCGCAGGCCCGATCGGCGTCCAAATCCCGAGCTGTGCGGGGCAAGGGGGGACCAATGGCCCTCCTGGCAGGGGCGATCGGCGGGATTTCGCGCCGTGGCCCCTTGCTAGCTTGAGAGAATGTCCGGAATGCGGTGGATGGTCTTTGCGTGCGCGGCGAGCGTCCCTCGTTGCGTGCTCAGTTCTGGCGACCACGTCGCAGGTGTGGACAGCACATGCCCTGCCGCGGACCCACGCGCCCTTCCCCGACCGTCCGGGCTGCCGGCATGACGTTCTGCGCGGGGAGTCACGTCCCCGCATCCGCCCACCGATCCGCCGTGGCGCGCACCTGCCGGCACCCCCGGCGCGGGCGGCCCACACCGGAGGAAGAACACCGCATGAGCAGCAAGAAGACGACCGTCCGCGAGTCCCACGTGGCCCGCAAGCCCTCGCGGGCGACTCCCCGCGAGCGGTTGCACGCCGAGCGCCAGGTCAAGGCCGGCCGCGCCCGGCGGCGCAGGCGCGTCCTGACCGCAGGCGGAGCCGTCGTCGCCCTCACCCTCGCCGTCGGGGCCGGTATCGCCATCGGCGCCGGCGGCAGCGGAGCGGACGTGGCCGAAGGCAAGCCACTGGTCGTACCTGCGAACGCCACCGGCAAGGACGGCACGCTCATCACCGTCGGCAGGCCGGACGCGCCCACGACCCTCGAGGTGTACGAGGACATGCGCTGCCCCTCCTGCGCCAAGTTCGAGCAGAAGCTCGGCCCCACGCTCAAGAACCTTGCCGACTCGGGCAGGGCGAGGGTCGACTTCCACATGGCCGCGTTCCTGGACGAAAGCCTCGGCGGCAAGGGATCCAAGACCTCGCTCGCGGCCCTGGGCGCCGCGTTGAACGAGAGTCCGGACAAGTTCAGCGCCTTCCACGCGGTGCTGTACGCGGCCCATCCGAGGGACGAGACCGATGACGTCTTCGGCAGCACCGCCAAGCTCCTCGACCTCGCTGACAAGGTCCCCGGGCTGCGTACCCCGTCCTTCAACAAGGCAGTGAAGGAGGGCACCTATCTGCCCTGGGCGGCCAAGGTCGCCGACGCCTTCTACGACAGCGACGTGTCCGGCACGCCGACGGTGAAGGCCAACGGCAAGAAGCTCACCGTGATCGGCGAAGACGGTCAGGCCGTCAGCCCGCAGGACTTCACCCGCCAAGTGGACGCCGCCGCCAAGGCGAAGTAGGCGCCGGTCCTGTTGGTGTCCGTGATATCCGGCGATCTGGTTGAACGTGTCGGTGGCGAGTACGCCGCCCAGTCGATCGCCGCCCTGACGTCGGCCTCCCGTGACGCCTGCTCCCCCCTCCGGAGTGTCCGAAGTAGGCGCCCACGGCGAGGACGACCGGCACGCGCGCCCTCGGGCAGCCGCTCCGACGGCAGGACGTCAGCGTGCAGTTCGGTGTCGGAGCCGTCCTAGGACGGTCACCCGGAGGACGACGACGGGCGCCGGCGCGCGCGGCGACCAGTGACCTGCCTGCCCCTGCACGAGGCCGTGCCTCAGCCGACGTGGACGCGGGGGCGACGCGTCCGGTCGGGTTCCGCTTCGCGGAGGACTTCGCGGGTGACCGGGGCGACCTCGCCCTGGCCGAGGAGGAAGAAGCGGAAGAAGTTGGCGAACGGGTGACCCTCGGTCCACTCGAAGTAGATGTGCGGGCGGGTGCCGGTGAGGTCGCGGGCCTGCAGGAGGAGCGCGGCCAGGGCGTTGGGGACGGAGGAGCTCTCCACCGTCAGCACCCGGTAGCGGCCGTGCATGACCTCGCCCCGGACGGTCAGGCCCGCCTCGAATTCGGACGGGTCGGTGACGGTGACCTCGACGAACACGAAGTCGTCGGAGGTCGGCAGGTCGTTGTCGGTACGGATCTGCTCGATCTTCTCGCGGTACTCGGCGACGTCCCGGTGGTCGGGCTCGTTGGCGATGAACCGGGGGGTGCGGTGGGAGATGTCGCGGATGAAGCGTTCCGCCATGTTGTCCAGCTCGACGTGCGTGACACGGAGCTCGAAGGCCCGGCCCAGGCGGGAGAGCAGCGAGATGAGGATGATGCCTGCGATGAAGCAGGCACCGATCTTGACGCCGTCGGGCCGCTCGATGATGTTCACGACGGTCGTGTACAGGAAGACGGCGGAGATGACGCCGAAGCCGATCGTCCAACCGCGCTGGCCGGCCTTGCGCGCCGCGATCGTCACGGCGATGGCCGCGGAGCAGATCAGGACGAGGACGCCGGTGGCGTACGCGCCGCCCTGCGCGTCCACGTCGGCGTCGAAGATCCATGTCACCAGGAACGCGACCAGGGTGAAGACGATGACCATGGGGCGCACCGCGCGGGCCCAGTGCGGGGCCATGCCGTACTTGGGCAGGTAGCGGGGCATGAGGTTCAGCAGGCCCGCCATGGCGGAGGCTCCCGCGAACCACAGGATGAGGATGGTCGAGACGTCGTAGACCGTGCCGAAGGTGTTGCCGAGGTACTCGTGCGCGAGGTAGGCGAGCGCGCGGCCGTTGGCCTCGCCGCCGGGCTCGAACTCCTCGTGGGGGATGAGGACCGTGGTGATGAAACTGGTGCTGATCAGGAAGACGCTCATGATCAGCGCGGCGGTCGTCAGCAGCTTCTTCGTGCCCCGGATGCGGCCGGCGGGCTTCTCCTCCGTGTCGCCCGGCTCGCCCTCGACGTGCGGCATGACGGCGACACCGGTCTCGAAACCGGACAGGCCGAGCGCGAGCTTGGGGAAGACGAGCAGAGCCACGCCGATCATGGCGAAGACATTGCCGTGCTCTGCGGTCAGCGCGGTCGTCCAGTCCGTGACGACATGCCCCTCGGTCAGGACGTGCCACACGCCGGCCACCACGACGACCGTGTTGAGCGCGAGGTAGACACCGACGAGGACGGTGGCGACGCCGATGGCCTCCAGAAACCCCTTGAGGAACACCGCGCCGAGCAGCGCGATCAGCACCATGGTGATCAGGACCTGCTTGTCGTGCAGTGTCTCGGCCAGGTGCGGGTTCTCCACCAGGTGGGTGGAGGCGTCCGCGGCGGAGAGGGTGATCGTGATCAGGAAGTCGGTCGCCGCGAAGCCCAGCAGGGTCAGGACGAACAGCTTGCCCTTCCAGAAGGACAGCAGCCGGGACAGCATCGCGATCGAGCCCTCGCCGCGCGGGCTCTCCTCGGCCACCCGCCGGTAGACCGGCAGTGCGCCGGCCAGGGTCACGATGACGAGCACGATCGTCGCCACGGGGGAGAGCAGCCCTGCCGCCAGGGCGGCGATGCCTGGCTGATAACCGAGGGTGGAGAAGTAGTCGACACCGGTCAGGCACATCACCCGCCACCACGGCTGACCCTTGTGGGCGGGCTCCGTCTGCGCCTTCGGGGCGGATGGGCGGCCCTTGCCCATGTCGGACAGCCCCTCCAACATCCACGCGCGCAGTCGTCCGGTGGGCGCTTCGTCGGTGGGGGCCATCGCGAGGTGCTCCTGGTGTGCTGCGGGGGTCGATTTCCGGCCGTTGCGGCAACGGCCGGGCCAGCGTAAGGAACGGGTGAGGCGTCAGCCCCGGCAGAAGCGCAAAGAAAACGTCAAGATCCCTCCCTGGAGCCTTGTGCGTGCCGCCGAACGCGCTGGCGGGGGCCCCTTTCCGCTGTGGTGTCCCGCTGATCAACGCCGCCTGGGTGCTCTCGGCGAGGCCGCGGTGAGCGGCCTGGTGACGCCCGACGCCGTGCTCGTCGACCGGACGACCCTTGACGTCTTCGAGGAGCTGTACGGGGAGCCCCGCGACGTCGAATGGGCCCGTGCGGAGGGAGTGTTCGGTATCCTCCAGGCACGCCCCGTCACCACCGAGGTCCCGCCCGCGCCCGAGGTCCGGAACGCGAGCCTCGGCACCGACTCGCTGTGGACCGGGGCCGACCTCGGCGAGGCGGTACCCGACATCACGACGCCTGCCACCTGGTCGTTCGTCCGGCGGTTCATCGGCGACGTGAGGGTCGGCGCGACCCTTCACGGGCGTCCCCTGTACGGCAACCTCGGCGGCCGCTTCTTTCTGATCGGCGCCGACCCCTTGGCCGGGCTGCCTGCGGGCTCCGACCTCCTGTGTGACCTCGACCGTACGGCCGGCCGACCGGCGATGCTCCCCCGCGCGGACCTCGCACGCGAGTCACGGTGAGTAGGGTGGCGCGCATGGTCGACCACGATGCCCTCACCGCCACCCGCGAGGCGTACGACGCCGTCGCCTCCACCTACGCCCGGCTGTTCAGCGACTCGTTGCGTGACAGCGTCCTGGACCGGGCGATCCTGGGGGCCTTCGCCGAGGCCGTACGGGAGACGGGCGACGGTCCGGTCGCGGATCTGGGCTGTGGTCCCGGCCATGTCACCGCTCACATGGCGGAGTTGGGACTCTCGGCGTTCGGGGTCGACGCCTCCCCGGCGATGGTCGAGCTGGCTCGGCTGGCCCACCCCCGGCTGCGGTTCGACGTGGGTGCGATGGCAGCGCTCGACATCGCCGACGGCGCGCTGGGCGGCGTCCTGTCACGGTGGTCCATCATTCACACCCCGCCACGCGAACTCCCCGGCACTCTGCGGGAGTTCCGGCGTGTGCTGGCACCGGGAGGCCATCTGCTCCTCGGCTTCTCGGCGAGCGAGGACGCGTCCCACCCGACACAGGTCTTCGACCACACCGTCGCGCCGGCCTATCGGTGGTGGCCGGACCACCTTGCCGAGCTGCTGCGCGAGTCCGGGTTCGCCGAGGTGGCCCGGCTGGTGCGCGAGCCCCGCCCCACCGACCGAAGGCAGTTCCGGGAGGTCCATATCCTCGCCCGCCTTGCGTAGGGTCGGGACCATGGACACCGACAACACCGCACTCACGGAGCGGACGGCCACCGCCTGGCAGCAGTTGACCGCATGGCTGCGCGAGCACGCCCCCACCTCGTACGCCTCGATCCTTCCGCCGGCCCCCGTCGCCGAGGTCGAGGAGGCGGAAGGCCGCCTCAGGCAGAACTGCGGATTCGGCCTCCCGCCCGAACTGGTCGCCCTCTGGGGCCTGGCCGGAGGCGTGCGGCAGCTCGACATCGAGGAGTGCGACGAAGAGGGCGAGGTGGCGACCGGGGCCTTCCTGCCCCACGGGGTGCTGCTCACGCCCGAGCAGTCGATCCGGCCCCGGCTCTACGGTCTCGACGCCCACGGCAAGGACTACTGGGACGGCGCCGAGTGGGCGGCCCCCTTCGGGAACTACATCGAGGCGACCGACGTCGGTCTCTATCTGTCGGCCGACGGCCTCGGCAAGTGGCGGAGCTACGAGGGCCTGTTCATGGAGGCCCCGCTCTTTCCGTCGATCGCCGCGTACCTGGAGTCCGTCGTCCGGACGCTCCGCGAGGGCCCGGCCGACCTGATGGGCCCCGAAGTGCCCGGCATCGTGTACGGATGCCTCGTCTGGGAGGACCCGAGGTATCCGACGCTCGACGAGACGCTCCCCGACTGGCGGCCCGTCCACCCGGTCCACTAAGGGCTGTCAACGGGCGGCCTCGCATCGTGGACCGCGCGCCGGCATCGTCACCGGCTACGACGAGGTCGATGGGTGCTGATCCGTCGCGCTGGTGAGCCGGGTCGCCAGCGTCTTGATGTGCTCGACAAGTTCGGGGGGTTCGTGCACGTGGAAGTCGAAGCCCTTGGTCGTCACGTAGATGGCCAGCTCGTCCAGCGAGTCGGATCCGGCCCGCAGAGTGCAGCTGTGCTCGTCGATCGGTTCCAGGGCCGCGGTGGTGGGGGCGATCCGTTCGGCTGCGGTCTCGGCGTTGACGTGCAGGGTGAACCTGGCCTGGTAGCGGTAGGCCGACGTGGAGATCGCCCGTGAGGTGTAGGCGCTGAGATCGGGGTCCGGCGGGGTGCGCGGGGTGAACCGGGGGCCGGTGGGTGTGCGTGGGGCGATGCGGTCGACGCGGTAGGTGCGCCAGTCCTCGCGGTCGGCGTCCCAGCCGATGAGGTACCAGCGCCGGCCGGTGTGCACCAGGCGGTGGGGCTCGGTCGTGCGGATGCTGGTGGTGCCGTCGTGGGTGCGGTAGTCGAAGCGCAGGCGCAGCGAGTCGCGGCAGGCGGCGGCGATGGCGGTGAGGGTGCTCGGGTCGACGGTGGGGCCGGTGTTGGCCATCGGGACCGTCATCGACTGCAGGGCGTTGATCCGGTGGCGCAGCCGGGAGGGAAGTACCTGCTCGAGCTTGGCCAGGGCCCGCACCGAGGTTTCCTCGATGCCGGTGATCGAACCGTTCGTGGCTGTGCGCAGGCCCATCGCGACGGCGACCGCTTCGTCGTCGTCGAGCAGCAGCGGTGGCAGGTCCGCGCCGGCGCCCAGTCGGTAGCCGGCGGTGCCGGCGGTGGCCAGCACGGGGTAGCCGAGGTCGCGCAGCCGGTCGATGTCGCGGCGCACGGTGCGCGGAGTGATCTCCAGCCGCTCGGCCAGTTCGGCGCCGGACCAGTCGCGTCGGGTCTGCAGGAGCGAGAGCAGTCGCAGTAGCCGTGTCGAGGTTTCCCACATGGTGTGAAGTCTGCCATCGGCCTAGGACCGGATCTGTCCTAACCGGCTCCTAGGGTTGTGGGCATGGACAACAACAGCGCGATCCGGCCTTTCACCATCGACATTCCCCAGGCCGACGTGGACGACCTGAGGGGTCGGCTTGCCAGGACCCGGTGGGCCGCGGACCTGCCCGATGCCGGCTGGAGCCGCGGGGTGCCGGTGAGCTACCTCAGGGGGCTGGCCGAGTACTGGCGCGACGGCTACGACTGGCGCGTCCACGAGCGGGAGCTGAACTCCTACCCGCAGTTCACCACCGAGATCGACGGGCAGGACATCCACTTCCTGCACGTGCGCTCGCCCGAGCCGGACGCGCTGCCGCTGATCCTGATCCACGGCTGGCCCGGCTCGATCGTGGAGTTCCTGAACGTCATCGGCCCGCTGACCGACCCCAGGGCACACGGCGGCGACCCGGCGGACGCGTTCCACCTGGTGATTCCGTCGATCCCCGGCAGCGGGTTCTCCGGGCCGACCCGCGAGGCAGGTTGGGACACCAACCGGGTGACCAGGGCGTTCGCCGAGCTGATGAACCGGCTCGGCTACGACCGCTACGGTGCTCAGGGCGGCGACACCGGCGCGGTCATCTCCCCGGGACTCGGCCGCCTCAATCCCGACAAGGTCGTCGGCGTGCACGCGAACGGGCTCGCCGCGTTCACCGAGGTCGACCCGGACGAGGTGGGAGAGCTGACCGAGACCGAGCGGGCGCGGCTGGAGACCCTGCGGTACCTGGAGACCGAGCAGTCCGGCTACGCGATGATCCAGATCAGCCGGCCGCAGACCCTGGCGTACGGCCTGCACGACTCCCCGGTCGGGCAGTTGGCCTGGATCGTGGAGAAGTTCAAGGAGTGGACCGATCCCGCTGCCGAACTGCCCGAGGACGCGGTGGACCGGGATCTGTTGCTCACCAACGTGATGCTGTACTGGCTGACCGGCACCGCCGGGTCCTCGGCCAACAGCTACTACGAGACCGCCCATGCCGGAGCCTGGGGCGCCAGTGAGCGTTCCACGGTGCCGACCGGGGTCGCGGTGTTCCCCACGGACGTGTCGATCCGGCGCACTGTCGAGCTCGAACACACCGTGGTGCACTGGTCCGAATTCGACCGCGGCGGCCACTTCGCCGCCATGGAGGCCCCCGACCTGCTCGTCGGCGACGTGCGGGAGTTCTTCCGCCAGCTGCGCTGAAACCGCCGCGGCGCCGACCTCGCCAAAAAAGCCACGGCAGTGCCCACCCCGGGTGATCCCGGGGTGGGCACTGCCGTGTTCACCGCAGCGGGGCTACGGCTTCGTCATCGTGCAGATCAGCTCTGCCTTCGAGGTGTCGCAGCCCTTGAACCAGGCGTTGCCCGGGTCGAGGAAGTACGCCTGCTCGTCGAGGAGCCGCATCTGGCGCGCGAAGTCGCCGAAGGGGCGCATCGAACCCTGGTTGACGTCACCGGACATCGACGACCTGCCGCAGTTCTCGTTGAACGTCGGCGGGTCGTACCGGGTGTCGTCGAGGAAGTGCACGCTTCCGTCGTCCGTCGTGGCGGACACGGTCTGCATGCAGTCCGCGCCACCGTTCGGCGCCTCGTTCTTGCCGCCGTCGACGGCCTTCATGCCGGCCGACTGGTACGTCGACGCGAACGGGAACTCGTCGCAGTTGACCTCGTCGAAGTGCGGTCCCGCGTGGTGCAGGGCCGTCTTCGGGTGGGGCAGGAACGTCTTGCGCGGAACCCAGCCCGTGCCGGCCGACTTCGGCCCCTTGTAGCGGGTGCACATGGCGTCCCGGCTCTTCTGGGAGTCGTAATCGTGCTTGTTCCGTGCCTGCGGCGGCAGGTACTGCAGCGGGGCGTCCCAGCTCTGGCCCACGCCCTTGACCTTGGACTTGTTCTGGATCACCCAGGCGTGGGCGGCCGCCTCCGGGTACGCGGCGGTGTTGAACGCGTACGTCGGGGCGTACTGCGGCAGCACACAGCCCGGGGCGCCGTACGAGGCGACCTTGTCGCAGGTCACCAGGAGCTGCGGGGACTGCCACGACGCGTAGTCGTCGCGCCATTCGCCCTTCTTGCCGTTCAGGCCGGGCGGGGGCTCCACCTCGGTGACCGGCCGGCCGTTGAAGGACACCAGCATGCTCTTCGACTGGTCGTCGTCGGTCGTGCCGGCGGCGTTGTCCACCGCGCCGTTCCACTTGTGGTCGGCCGTACCGGTCGCCATGTGGGTGTCGACCGGGTCGTTGCCGTTCATGCCTCCCTTCCAGGTGAGGTCGCCGTAGAAGTCGATGTTCTGCCGCTGGCTGTCACCGCCGCTGTTGCAGCCGTCGCTCACGCACATCGAGTCGAACCAGGCGCCCGGGTTGCCGGCGCCCATCACCACCGCGCGCTCGTCGCCGGGGAAGTTGTTGTAGACCGGGTTGATCTGCACCCAGGTCTTGACGGCGTCACCGTGGGCGTCCGTCTTGACCTGGAAGTGGACCTCGAAGTTGGCCTGGTACTTCACCGGGACGACGCCGTCCTCCAGCTTGCTCTCCGCGGTGAAGGAGAGGTCGAAGAAGACACAGGCCTGCGTCCGTGTCATCAGCGACTTCTGCGCCTCGCCGAACAGCGTGGGCTGGCACCAGGAGTCCTTGACGATCGGGTCGGGACGCGAGCCGGCGCGCAGCCCCTGCTCCCGCGCGGCCTTCTGGGTGAACGCCTTGGAGGCCTGGTCCCTCGGGGTGATCGTGACCTGGGTGTCGTCCCCGGTCGTGAAGGTACGGGCGGTCGCGGAGGCGGAGCTCCCCTGCTTCCAGCCGTCCCAGGCGGGCTTCGGAGGATCGGTGGGGTCCGGCTGCTGAGAGCTGGTGTCGTTGGCCGGGAGCTTGATGTCGATCTTCGGCGCCCGGTTGTAGTCCCGGTTCCCGGCGGTGAACCCGTAGTCCTTGATCGGGCCCACGTTGCCCGCGCGGTCCACGGTGCGGGTCTGCGCCACGTGGTTGCCGTCCGCCGCGGGGGTGACCGCGTAGGAGGCGTCCGGGGCGGCCGGGGCGGCGGGAGCCGCGACGGCCCTGGAGGCCACCGTGCCCGAGGTGGTGCTCACCGAGGACCAGCCGGCGTCGTCCGCGTCGTCGGAGTACGGGTCGAGGCGGTAGCGCACCTGGTAGGCGTCCGGAGCACCGGTGGTGACGGCGAAGTCGCCCGGGACGCCGGCACCGCCGCCGCCCCAGTTCTCCGGGTAGGTCGCCGAGCTGACGCTCTGCGGCACACCGGGGGCGGTGGTGTCGACGACGAACTGGGTCCAGGGGGACCAGCTCACGTTGTAGTGCGTGCCGTCGTAGGCGTTCGTACGGAACTTGTACGTCCGGCCGTCCTGCAGCTGCCCCGCCGGGACGGTGACCGAGGCCGGCTTGCCCGAGTCCACGAAGGCGGACACGATCAGGCCCTCCCCGGCCGGGGTGGTGATGGGCGTGTTGGTCGCCGCGTCGTACACCTGGAAGGTGCCGTTGACCTTGTCGCCGTCGGGGTCGGTGAAGGTGTCACGCAGGGTGGGGGTGGTGGAGTCGACCGCCCACACGCCCGCGTACGACCTGAACGGCGCGCCTGCCTGGCGGTTGGTGCCGTCGGAGGGGCGGTAGTTGTAGGTGACGGTCAGCTTGGGCTGGTTGGCCGTGTTGTTCGCGGAGTTGACCCGCTTCCACGCGCGGACGTCGTCGGTGGCCGCGCGCAGGCCCATGTGGCCGCGCGTCGCCTTGGCGGACGCCCAGGTCTGGACGAGCGTGTCGACGTCGGCGTTGATCCAGCCGTCGGGCTGGGCGGCGCACTCCGGGTTGCCCTTGGTCTCGGTCGAGGAGTGGTACTCCTTGTTCCAGGTGGGCTGCGCGGTCCAGCGCGAGGACGTGGACGGCGCGCTGGTGTCCCACACGGTCCAGGACTGGGCGGCGCAGTCGGTGTTGCCGGAGTGGAAGTTCCACAGCGCGAGGTTGGTGTCGACGATCAGCGCGTCCTGGATCGGCGTGGTGTTCCAGCTGATGAACGAGCGCGCGGTACGCGGCGTGCCGTCGGGGTTCTTCGTGCCGGGGTTGCCGAGGTCGAGCTCGGTGTCGTTGGACCAGTCGACGGTCTCGCCCTGCTGCACATAGGTGTCGAAGGTGTTCGACAGCGCGGAGGTGGAGGGGTCGACGGTGACGGGGTACGTCGTCGCCGGGTCGGCGAGGAAGGCTGCCGAGGGGGTGACGACCAGGTCGAGTTCGCCGTCGCCCTTGTCCACGACCTTCATGTCGACGCGGGCGCGACGGGTGTGCTCGCCGGACCGCTCGTCGACGGAGGCGTCCCACATGACGGGGGCGGGCATGGTGGCCCGCTCGGCGCCCGTCACGGCGTCGGTGAAGGTGACCGAGCCGTCCGTGTTCGCCCGCGCCTTCAGGCCCTTGGCCTTGACGGGGAGGGTGTACGTGTACGCGCCGACGGGCCGCTCGCGCACCTCGACGAACTGCTCGAAGCCGGTACGCGTGGCCTCGACGACGACATCGGCGCCGGGCACGGCGTTCCGGTAACGGGCGCGGGTGCCGTCCAGTTCGGGCTCGGGCAGGCCGCCCTTCCAGCGGAGGGTCACCTGGCTGTCGCCACTGCCCAGGGTGACCAGGTCGCGGGCGGTGTCGTCCTGCGCGGCGCGCAGGGACTTCGGCCGAACACCGCTCTTGCCGCCCAGGCGCAGGCCGCCCGGGTGCGCCTGGGCGGCGACGGTGCCGTCGGCGGCCTGGACGAGGGTGGCGTCGGCCTTCCGCCACGCGCCGTTCTTCCAGACCCGCTCGGGGCCGGCGGTCAGCTCGGTGGTCAGGGTGCCGTCCGGGTTGGCGACGGTGTAGGTGGTGGGGGTCGTCTCGTCGGTGGCGACGGTCTTCTTCCCGGTCTTCTTCGCCTCGGCGAGCGCCGAGGCGATCGAGCCCTTCGCGTGCTGGGCCGCCCAGGCCAGGTCCGACTCCCAGATCGCCTGCGGGGAGGGGGAGTTGGCGCGGGTGGTGGCGCTCGGTGCGGTCGGCTCGTCCGGCGCCGCCGCGGCGGTCTGGCCGGATATGAGGGCGGCCTCGGCCGCCAGGAGGAGTACGGAGGCCAGGGCGATGCGCCCTGTTCGCCGCCGCGCGCCGGAACGTCCGGCTGTGTGTCTGGACACGGGTGTTGCATCCCTTCCGATCCTGCCGCTCAGCAAGATCAACAGCGGACGCTAGCCGCGGTCCGCACCCGTTCCATGAGTGGAATATGAGATTCCGCGTGATGATCAACATGGTTGCCCGAGCGAACGTGTTTGTTCCGTGGAGGTCTTCGGGGAGGAGTGGAGATCTTGCAGGAGCTTGCGGAACCGGGGCTGCCTACCAGCGAGTTCGGGACAGGCCGGGGTCGTGTGACGACGTGTGCCCCCGCCCGTACGGGCGGGGGCACACGTGTCAGGCGCGGCGGATCCGCCTGCGGGTCAGGTGATCGTCCACCGCTGCAACGGCGAGGAGGTGTCCGGCTGTTGGGTCGCCAGGGCACCGTTCGCCGTCGACGCGGTGGTGAGGAGCAATCCGCTCTTGAGCGAGGCAACGGTGTAGGTGCCGTCCGCCCGGCGCGTGGCGGTCCAGCGCTGGTTCGTGCCACCCGTGCACGTCCACTGGATCACCTTCGCGCCGGCCGCGGTCGAACCGCCGTCGACGTCCGCACACAGCCCCGACTCGACGTTGACCAGTTCGTACGAGCCGTCCGGCTGCCGGGTGAAGCGCCAGCTCTGGTTGGCCCCGCCGTTGACCGCGTACGTGATGAGCTGGGTGCCCGGGGTGGTGCTGTGCCCCGGGTTGTCCAGGGCCTTGCCGCCAATGACCAGGGTGCGGACGCCGTCGAGGGAGACGGGCGCCTCGCCCACGGGCGTGAGGGTGAGCGTCTGCTCCGCCGCCGTACGCGCCCCGCCGACCCCGCTTCCCGAGGTGTCGGTCCACGAGCGGCCGGGCGTGGTCTCGGCCGGCCGCGCGGAGTCGGCCGACATGCCGATCACCAGCCCGCTGTAGCGGTTCACCAGCCGGTACGCACCGGTCGGCGCCCCCGTGGAGGTCGTGCCGGGGACCACGAACCACTGCTGCCCGACCGTCGGACCGCCCGCCCCGACCGCCGTCACGGTCGGCCGGGTGCCCCAGGCGCGGCTGCCCGTGACGGAGGAGTCGACGCCCAGGAGTCCGCCGGTGGCACTGTTGGCGATCCGGTAGGCGCCGTCGCCGAGCGGGGTGAACGTCCACGCCTCCAGCGCGGCTCCGGTGGGCGCCGCCAGGGAGGTGGTCGCCGAGCCGCCGGAGACCTGGGCGAGGACGCGCCCGCCACCGGACGAGATCCGGTGGGTCCGGCTCGGGTCGACGGGGGCGGCCGGGGCCGACGTACCGATGGAGACGTTGACGTACTCACTGGACGAGCCGCCCGAGCAGCCGAAGGAGCAGTACGAGCGGAAGTCCCTGCCCACGATCGCCGAACTCGTGCGGCTCGTGCTGTCCAGGAACCAGCGGTACCAGGAGGCGTTGGTGTGGCCGCCGGTGTCCCCGATCAGCTGCCACCGCTGCTTCGACAGGTCGTCGGTGGCGTAGAACTGCTGCGGAGCGCCGCCGCTCTGGTCCACGGCCTGGGGCTGGCCGATGTACAGGCCCAGATGGGCGTTGTACGTGATGTCCATGACGAACAGCGGGGACGTGGGCGGCATCAGTCCGGCCGCGACCTGCTGGCTCACCGTGCCGGCCGTCGCCGGGTCGTACTCGTCGGCGACGGGGGTGTAGCCGGTCGTACTGGAGGCGCCGACCGGCACCATGTTGCTCTCCCGGCCCCCGACACCCGGCTCGGTCCAGGCGCCGTCGTACCACTTCCGCCAGGAACCCGGCGCCATCTTGCCCGAGATCGGAGCGCGGGCCACATGCGCGTGGAAGGCCTTCCAGCCGCCGCCCTTCTCCACGATCCGGGAGCCGTAGAAGACGTAGAAGTAGCCCGACGCGGTGTCGACGAACAGCCTCGGATCGCCGTCGCCGTAGTGGTACGTCTGCTGCGGGAAGGCGGCCGTGTCGCCTCGCTTCGTGCTGTACGGAGACGTGATGACGTGGGACCTGATCCGCCAGGTCCGGCCCCGGTCGGTGGAGACCGCGTAGTCGATGCCGTCGTAGTGGACGCCGTCACCGAAGGGCTGCGGGGTGAACTCGTTGTGCACCAGGCCGTACCAGTCGCCGGTGTCCGGGTCGACCCACACCCCCGCCAGGTCGCAGAAGTTCTTCTGGGAGTAGCCCGACCCGGCCGGCGGGGCGGTGGACTCCAGGCCCGTCGGGCTGTTGTTGCACCGCCAGGTCGTGTCGTTGTTCCGGTCGTTCGGGTTCGCCGGGTCCACGGCGTCGCTGATCGCGCTCGACCGGGTGGCCGTGTCGAAGTCGGAGCCGGTGAAGAAGCTCCACTTCCTGGGCTGCGTCGCTCCGTAGAGCGCGTGGGCCTGCTGGAACCAGAAGGTGCCGTCCTTGTCGATGTAGGGGGCCGCCGGCGTGTCGTCCGGGTGGGTCCAGGACCCCTTGGCGCCGACCGTCACGGTGTACGTCGCCGCGGGAGCCAGAGCCGAGGGAGCCGCCGGGGCGGCCGGGGCGACGGGGGCGGCCTCGGCGGGCGGGGCGGCCTCGGCGGGCGGGGCGGCCTCGGCGGGCGGGTGCGCCGAGGCGCCCCCGCCGCCGGTCAGGGTGAGGGTCAGGGTCACGGCGGCGAGCGCGGTGACCATGAGGGATCTTCGAGCGGGCATGGAGCACTCCTCCCCGGGGCGCCGCGCGGGCCGCGCCGGCCGCCCCACGCGGAACCGGGCGAACCGCAGCTTCCTCGGCCCGGAACCGCGTGCCCATGGACGCATGCGTGGCAGGGCTTGGACTTTGGACTTCACGAGGCCGCCCGCGGGTGCGTTCCGTTCGCTCAGGCCGCCGCCAGCCGCCACAGCGAGGTGACCTCGGAGGCGCGGGCACGGTGCAGCGGGTCCGAGGGGTCGGCCGCCCGCGCGTGCCGGGGCTTCGTCGTGGTCCGGGACAGCACGCGCAATCCCGCCGCCGTGATCGCGTCCACGAGTTCGGTGCGGCCGCGCAGACCGAGGCGCTCCGCGAGGTCGGAGAGGATCAGCCAGCCCTCGCCGCCCGGCTCCAGGTGGTCCGCGAGCCCGGCCAGGAAGCCGCGCAGCATCCGGCTCTCCGGGTCGTACACCGCCCCGTCGAGCGGCGTGCGCGGCACGCCGGGCAGCCACGGCGGATTGCAGACCACGAGATGGGCACGGCCCTCGGGGAACAGGTGCGTGTGGCGCACGTCGATCCGCGCGTCGAGACCGAGCCGGTCCGCGTTGTCCCGGGCGCACAGCACCGCGCGGGCGTCCGTGTCCGTGGCGACGATCCGCCGCATCCCCCGCCGGGCGAGCACCACGGAGAGCACACCCGTACCCGTACCGATGTCGAAGGCGGTGCCCCCGGCCGGCAGTTCGGCCTCCGCGACCAGGTCGACGTACTCCCCGCGGACCGGCGAGAACACGCCGAAGTGCGGGTGGATGCGCTCCCCTCCCAGCGCCGGGATCTCGACGCCCTTCCGGCGCCATTCGTACGACCCGACGACACCGAGCAACTCCCGCAGCGAACCGTGGCCGGGCGCCGAGCAGGGGCCGTACGCCTGGAGGCACGCCTCCCGCACGCGGGGCGCGCCGCGCAGCGGGATCCACCAGTCGGTCTCGTACGGCACGAGGAGCCTGCCGAGCAGCACGGCCCGGTGGGACTGGGCCAGGCGCTGGCGCCGGAAGGTCTCGGCGGGGGACTGGGCCGGCGTCGTCCGGCCACGCTCGGCCCGGCGGCCGAGCGCGGCGAGCAGCCGGCGCGCGGACGGAAAGTCCCCGCGCCACAGCAGGGCGGAGCCCTGCGTCATGAGCTGATGGGCGGCGGCGACACTGATGGTCTCCTCGGCGGGCACGATGTGCGCGGGTGGCGGGGCGCCGTTCGCCGCGTACCAGCGGGCACCCTCGTTCGCTCCGCCGCTCGTCGTGGCCCACCGCGTGGTCTGTGTCGTCACCGGACATCAACTCCTCGAGGGCTGATCTTCGACCAGACGGAGCTCCGTGGGCCTTCCGGCGGAAATGTTTCGCGCGGTCTTGACGCGCGCGTCAAGAGCCACCGAAGGGACCAGAACCTGCGCGCGTCGTCGCCGTTGGAACACCAGAGCATGGTTCAACGAATCGAGGAGCGCCGAAATGCCGGATCAGTCCGCCGTGGTGGGACGCGGCCGCCAGGACCTTCGGGTGCGTGTGGCGGAGCGATGCCGCGAGATCACCGAGGCCCGCTGGTTCGCCACCGCCGTCTTCCTCCTCATCCTCGGCAACGCCGCCGTTCTCGGCATCGAGACGTACGCCGGTGTCACCGCCCGCTGGCACGGCGAGCTGCGCCTGGTCGAGCACCTCTTCCTGGCCGCGTTCGCGACGGAGATGTTCCTGCGCGCCGGGGCGCACGCCGCCCGCCCGGGGGACTTCTTCCGGGACCCCTGGAACCTCTTCGACCTGGTCGTCGTCCTTGCCGCCTTCGTCCCGGCCGCCCGTGAGAACTCCACCGTCCTGCGGCTGCTCCGCCTCGCCCGGGTGCTGCGTGCCGCGCGATTCCTGCCCCAGCTGCGGATCGTCCTCGTCGCCGTCGGCCGCAGCCTGCCGGGCACGGTCAGCTTCCTGCTGGTCGGAGCGCTGCTGCTGTACGTGTACGCGATGGTCGGCTGGGTCTTCTTCGCCCCGTACGACCCGGAGCACTTCGGCTCGATCGGCCGGGCCGTCCTCACGCTCTTCCTGCTCATGACCCTCGACGGCCTCGGCGACGCCGTCCACGCCGGCCTGGAGATCTCCCGGTGGAGTTTCCTCTACTACGTCTCGTACGTCCTCATCGCCTCCTTCGTCCTGGTCAACGTGCTGATCGGGGTCGTCATCAACTCGCTGGAGGAGGCCAGGGAGATCGAGAAGCAGGAGACCGCGAAGCTCGACGCCGCGAGGCTCGCCAAGCTGCCGGAGCCCGCTGCCTCATCCGCGCACGCCGGCCCTCCTGCCGTGGGCGACGGGGACGGCCCCGACGAGGTGGCGCTGCTGCGGCAGCGGATCGCGGCGGCCCGGCGCGCCCTGGACGACGTCGAGTCGGCGCTGCCGCCCCTGCCCCCGCCCCGCGCCCATGCCGCGGACAAGGACGGATCAGTGGCGGAAGGGGCGCGATTCCGTACATGACGGACTCGGTCGCGCCGCGATGAAGCCCGGTCATGTCCCATGCCGTAGACCGCTGTTCGAAGTTCATGGCCATGACACCCATACCCGTTGAGATGGAGGTGCTCGTTCCACTCCGAAGGAGTCATCGCCTTGAGAAACGTCCTTCGCCGGATCGGCGTCATCGCCGCGGGCACCGCCCTCATCGGCGGCGCGCTGTCCGTCTCACCGGCCTCCGCAGACGACACCCTCGACGTCCAACTCCTCAGCATCACCGACTTCCACGGCTACCTCCAGCCGCCCACCCCAGGGCAGGGCGGGCAGATCCCCGCGGGCGGCGGCACCTCCGTGACCGTCGGCGGAGCCGCCTATCTCGCCACCCATCTGGACCGGTTGCGTTCCGGGCACCCCAACTCCGTCTTCTTCTCGACCGGTGACAACTTCTCCGGCTGGCCCTTCGAAGTGGACGCCTTCCAGGACGAGCCGACGATCGAGGTCCTCAACAAGCTGGGCCTGCGCTTCACGGCCGTGGGCAACCACGAGCTGGACGTGTCCCCGAGCTTCCTCGTCGAGCACATGGGGAAAGGCACCTGCTTCGGCACGGTCGGAGTGGACAGCTGCTACCAGGACTCCACCGGACAGCGCTTCCACGGCGCGGACTTCGACTTCCTGACCGGCAACATCGTCGACGCCCGGACCGGGAACCCGATCGTCGAGCCGTACCGCATCGAGTGGTTCCGGTCCGCCGAGGGCAAGAGCGTCCCCGTCGGCTTCCTCTCCACGACCACGGAGTCCACCCCCACCGGCTCGACGTCCTTCCAGCCGGGACTCCGCGCCCTGGACCAGGCGAGCACCATCGACCGGTACGTCGGCGAGCTCAAGAGCCGCGGCGTCGAGGCCATCGTCCTCAACGTGCACGAGGGCGGTTCGCCCAAGTCCGCGGCGACCTCCGGGTACGACGTGTGCGACTCCGCCTACGGGCCGGTGATCGACCTGGCGAGGAAGGTGTCCGCCGAGATCGACGCGGTCGTCACCGGAGACTGGCACTCGCGCTTCAACTGCATGGTGCCCGACCCGGCCGGCGTCCCGCGTCCGGTCGTCGAGACCGGCAACCACGGCGCCCTGATCAACGAGATCAAGCTGTCCATCGACCCGGCGACCGGCGAGGTCCTCCGCGACCGCACCCGCTCCGTCAACCACGCCGTCACCCGTGACGTGGCACCCGACCCCGAGGTCAAGAGGATCGTCGACCACTGGGCCGCCCGCGGAGCCGAGCGCTTCGCCGAACCGCTGGCGACCCAGACCGGCCCCTTCACCCGGGCGGCGAACGCCGTCGGCGAGAGCACCGCGGCCGACCTGTACGCCGACGTCCAGTACTGGAACGCCAACCGCACCCGCGAGGGAAAGGCCGATCTGGCGCTGATCGCCGCACAGCCCACCAAGGGCAGCAACGCGGTCCGCGCCGACCTTCCGTATGCCAAGGGCAGCCACCCCGCCGACGCGGACGGGCGCATCCTGTTCGGCGAGTCCTGGAACGCGTACGGCTACGGGAACCCCGTCCTCACGGTCGGCGTGAAGGGGAGCCGGCTGGACGCGATCCTCGAACAGCAGTGGCAGAAGCAGGCGGACGGGTCGGTCAGGTTCGCCCCGCTCGCGGTGTCCAGGAACGTCTCGTACAGCTTCGACCCGACCCGCCCGGTCGGCCGGCGGATCGCGTTCGGGGACGTACGGATCAACGGCGTCCCGATCCACCCCGAGGGCACCTACCGGGTGGCCGCGCTCGCGTACACGGTCATCGGCGCCGACGGCTACGACGCCTTCGCCGGCTACACCGACCCCGTCCGCAACGGAGCCGACCACGAGAGCTTCGTGGACTACCTCCGGACCCACAAGCAGATCACCCCGGCTCCGCTGAACCGGGTCAGGGTCAAGGGCAGGCAGGTCCCCGGCGCGCCGCCGTCGCCGCGCGATGTCACGCGCCCGGGCGGATCCTGGTAGGTAGGAAGGGACGCGCGGCGGTCCTACGCGTCCCGACGGCGCGAGGAGGCAGACCATGACACGGACACTGGAGTGGACGGTCGGCCTGGAACTGGTCGAAGAGGACGGCAGGACCAAGGCCGAGGCGCATCTGAACACCGGTACGTCGACCCTCACCGGCCACGGCACCGCACGCTGCAACCCGTCGGACGTGGATGTGCCGGCGATCGGTGACGAGCTCGCCGCGAGTCGGGCCATGAAGGATCTGGCCGGTCAGCTGATGCGCGAGGCCAACCGGGAGATGGAAGCGGTGGGCGCCGGGACCGTGCCCCAGCACACCGGCCCTGGATACGGCTGGCCGGAGGCGGTCTCCTGACGGGACCGCCGCGCGCACCGGGCCCCTCGGCTTCCCGCCGACGGGCCCGGTTCCTTGTCAGGCGCCGGCGCCCGGGGCCGACACGGCGGACTCGTCCGCGTCGTCACCGCCGCCGTTCTCTGCCTCGGCTCGGGCCTTGCCGTCGCCGTGGCCGTCGGCTTCGCCCCTGCCCTCGGCTTCGCCGCTGCCCTCGCCGTCGTCCTCGCCGTCGTCCTTGTCCTCGTCCTCGTACGAGAGGCGGTCGACGACCTCCACGACGCCGTCCACGCTCTCGCAGAGCCGTACGAAGACCGGTGCGAGGCTGCGGCGCTCCAGCGTGCCGCTCAGCGTGACCCGGCCCTCGTCCACGTCGACATGGAGGGCGGCGGGGGAGTGGCGCAGGATCCGGATGACCACGTCCTCCAGGATCTCCTCCTGGATGGCGCGGTCGCGACGGAGGAACAACTGCAGCAGGTCGCTCCGGCTGAGCACCCCGATGAGCTGTCCGTCCGCGTCCACCACCGGCAGCCGCTTCACCCGGTGCCGCTCCATCAGCCGCGCCGCCTCCACCGCCGTCCAGGACGGCCGGGCCACCACGACGGGGCTGGACATCATGGCACCGGCGGTGCTCGGACCGTCCTTCGCCGTGTGGCGGCGCAGCAGATCCGCCTCCGAGACCACGCCGATCGGCCGGTTCGCCTCGTCCACCACCGGCACGGCGGTGATGCCGTACTCGTCCAGCAGCCGCGCGATCTCCTTGAACGGCGTCCCCGGCTGCACGGCCACCGCGGTCGGCGTCATCAGGTCGGCGACACTGCGGTTGCGCATCGTCCGTTCCGTCCCTTCTCCCGCTCCTCCGTCCATGATCCCTCACATGGCGGGGAGGGCGGCGACGCCGACGCTCCGGGGGCCCGGGGCCGGCGTCTAGTCGAACGGGTCGAGGGTGACGTACGCCTGCTGCGGATTGCCGTCGTGCACCAGGGACTCGTGGGCGCCGACGTCGTCGAACGCGAAGCCGTAGGCCTTGCCGTCGGCCATGCGCGCGTGGATCTCGCGCGAGTAGTGGTTGGTGACGGCGTCCTGGTAGAAGCCGGCCGAGGAGCTGTCCGGCTGGTTGGGGTTGGTCAGCAGGGTGGAGCGGTTGTAACCGGCGCAGAGGGTACGGGAGATGGGGCCCCGCACCTGGTCGTTCGGCGCGTCGAGCCGCTTGTAGCAGCCGAACACGCTGTCGGAGTCGGGCTTCTGGAACGACGTGACGACCGCTCCCGTGCCGTCGGTGAAGTTCATGACGCCGCCGGAGACACGGCCGAAGTACTTCACGGACGGCTGGTTCGCGAACGGTGTCACGGTGAGCGTCGAGGTCGCGTACTTCGTCCAGACCCGGTTGATGTAGTCGTCCATCACGGTCGCGGGGAGGGCGCCCGCCTCGATGCCGTGGCCCGGCGCGAGGGCGCGCAGGACGGTGCCGTCGGCGCGGGTCCGGATCAGGTTTCCCCAGCCGCCGGGGCGGGCGCGCAGGGAGTCGAGGAAGCCTCGGTAGCCGCCGGGCTTGAGCCGGCCGGTGGTCGCGACGCTGCCGTCGGGCCGCTTGACGCCGACCGCGTAGGGGGCCGAGACCATGTCGACCTGGGTGCTGTTGAGCCAGAGGCCCGCGTCGTTGAGCGTGTACTCGGACCAGTTGAAGAGGATGTTGCGGTTGGGGTCGCTCGGGTTCTGGACGGCGGGCTGGACGAGTCCGCCGGTCGCGAGCCTGAAGTCGAGCTTCTGGCCGTAGCTGAAGTAGATCCGGCCGGAGAACTTCGGCAGCCGGATCGTCATGGACTGCCCCGCCCCGGGCCCCGCGATCGACGCGTCGGGGGCGGGGACGGGCACCGGGCTGCCGGCCGGCCAGGGGTGGAAGGTGCCGTTCGCGTCCGCCCAGCCCTGACGGCCGGTGGAGAGCTCGGTGCCCAGGTTGTAGACGTAGATCCGCTCACCGCGGCCGGAGTTGTTGGTGAAGGTGAGCGGAATGGTGGCAGGGACGGCGGCGGTGCCCGTGGTGGCGGCCTGGACCGTGGGCGAGGGGCCGGCCAGGGTGACGGCGGTGCCGATCAGGGCGGCGGTGGTGACGGACGCGAGCAGGGCGAGCCGCGCCGGTCGGCGGCGATGGGAAGGCATGCGGGGTGCTCCTCGGGGTGGGGGGAACGAGGGCTGAGAGCGCTCTGAGAGCGCTCTCAGAATGGTGAGGATGTTATGACCCTGTCAATGCTTCGGACGCCCTCGTGCCCGTGCGGAGCAATCCGGGGGCCGCCATGCGGGGCTCCGGGAAGCGCTGTGTGGCGCCGGGGGCATCGTGCGGCCCCCGGGAGGCGGCTGTGCGGCGCCTTCCGGGGGTGGGCCCCTCACCCCAGGTCGAGGACCTCGCGCAGGGCGGTGACCGCGTGCGCCCGGTGCGCGTCGAGCTCGCGCACCACGGCCTCCTCGTCGCCGTTGCGTAGGGCCGAGACGACCGCGCGGTGCTCGCGCACGGCCAGCTCCCGGTTCGGCGTCTCGGTGTAGTACAGCGAGCGGTAGGCGTCGGTGGCGTCCCACAGGGTCGTGACGAGGCGGACCAGGCGTGGCATCCCCGACGCCTCGATCAGGGCGAAGTGGAAACGGCGGTTCGCCGCGCCCATCGCCGTCACGTCCCCGGCGTCGGCGGCCCGTTCCACCTCCCGCTGGATCTCCTCCAGGGACGCGAGCAGTCCGTCGTCCGCGCGCCGGACTCCGAGCCGGACCGCCTCGGTCTCCAGCAACTGACGGATGCGGTACACCTCTTCCAGATCGGCGAGCGACAACTCGGTGACGAAGTAGCCCCGGTGGATGTGATGGACGACGAGTCCCTCGCCCTCCAGGATCTTCAAAGCCTCCCGCAGCGGCACGCGGCTGACGTCGAGCCGGGCGGCGAGCGCGTCCTGGCGGATCTGTCCGCCGGGCCGCAGTTCCCCGGCGGAGATCGCGCGCCGCAGTTCCTGGAGGACGAACTGCTGGGCGGTCGGCGGCCGCCCCTTCCGCACCGCGCTGCTCATCGCCTGTGACCCTTCCGTCGTTCCGTGCTCGTGCTTCGTTCCCGGCTTCCTGCCCGGCTTCGTTGCCGGCTTCCCGCCGGCCGCCCCGCGCCGTGCGCGGTTCTTGATCCGGACATCTTGCTACGACGCCGTGCCGGGCGCCCGTCCCAGTTCGTCGCGCAGGGCGTCCGTGTGCTCCCCGAGGCGCGGGGGAGCGGTGCGGTACGAGGCTGGGGTGACGCCGAGCGTCACCGGGTTGACGACCTGGCCGGGCCCCGCCGCATCGGCCGGTACGCGCGGGGCGAGACCGAGCCGGCCGGCCAACTCGAAGGCGGCGGCGAGGTCGTTGATCGGCCCGCAGGGCACCCCGGCCGCGGTGAGCTCCTCGAACCAGCTGTCGGCGGTCCGCTCGGCGAGCGGGACCGACAGGGCCGCGACCAGTTCCTCGCGGTGGGCGACGCGGGCCGGGTTGGTCGCGAAACGGGCGTCGTCGGCGAGAGCGGGCAACCCGAGGCGCGCGCAGAGGGTGCGGAACTGGCGGTCGTTGCCCACGGCGAGGACCAGCGGCCGGTCCCGCGCCTCGAACACCTCGTACGGGGCGATGCTCGGATGCCGGTTGCCCAGGGCGCGCGGGACGACCCCGGCGCCGAGATGGGCGGCGGACTGGTTGGTGAGGGCCGAGAGCAGCGAGGTCAGCAGGGAGACCTCGACCCGCTGGCCCTCGCCCGTCCGCTCCCGGTGCCGCAGCGCGGCCAGCACCCCGAAGCCCGCGTGGAGGCCGGTGATGACGTCGACGAGCGCGACGCCCGTCTTCGTCCCGGGACCGCCGGGCTCGCCGGTCACGCTCATCAGCCCGCCCATCGCCTGGACGAGGAGGTCGTAGCCGGGCAGACGGGCGCCCTCGGCGGTGCCGAAGCCGGTCACCGAGCAGTAGACGAGCCCGGGGTTGGCGGCGCGGACGTCCTCGTACCCGAGGCCGAGCTTCTCCATCGTGCCGGGCCGGAAGTTCTCCACGAGGACGTCCGCGCGGTCGACGATCGACCGGGCGGTGTCCCGGTCCGCCGGGTCGGTCAGGTCCAGGGCGATGGAGCGCTTGTTCCGGTTCACCCCGAGGAAGTACGTGGCCTCGCCGTCGGCGAAAGGGGGACCCCACGCGCGGGTGTCGTCACCGGAACCCGGCCGCTCGATCTTGATCACATCGGCGCCGAGGTCCGCCAGGAGCATGGTCATGTAGGGGCCGGCGAGGACACGCCCGAAGTCGGCCACGACGATGCCGGACAGGGCGCCGGGCCCGGACGGTTCCCGCTGATCGGCGTGCATCTCGAACCCCTCCACCGGTGATTGGATCCGATCCGAACGTAGGCATCGGAGATCGGATATTCAAGACTGGATCCAAAATCCAATCTCCCGCTACGCTCGCCCCACCGCATCGTCGCACCAGCCTGGAGGCCGTCCGTGAAGTCGTCGCAGCCGTCGCCCGCGTCGAAGTCGTCCCCCGTCCACCCCTTCGACCTGCTGGCGATCGACGGTCTGCTGACCGACGAGGAGCGGGAGATCCGCCGGACGGTGCGCACCATGGCGGACAAGGAACTCCGCCCCCACGTGGCCGGCTGGTTCGACCGCGGGGAGATCCCCGCCCGCGAACTCGCACGGCAACTCGGCGGCGTCGGGGTCCTCGGCATGCACCTGGAGGGCTACGGCTGCGCGGGTACCAACGCCGTCGCCTACGGCCTCGCCTGCCTGGAGCTGGAGGCCGTGGACTCCGGGCTGCGCAGCCTCGTCTCCGTGCAGGGCTCCCTCGCGATGTACGCGATCTGGAAGTACGGCTCGGAGGAGCAGAAGCGGCAGTGGCTGCCCGGGATGGCGGCCGGCGAGTACATCGGCTGCTTCGGACTCACCGAGCCGGACGCCGGATCGGATCCCGGAGCCATGCGCACCCGCGCCCGCCGCGACGGTGCCGACTGGGTGCTCGACGGCACCAAGATGTGGATCACCAACGGCTCGGTCGCCGACGTCGCCGTCGTCTGGGCCCGGACCGACGAAGGGGTCCGCGGCTTCCTCGTACCCGCCGGGACCCCCGGCTTCAGCGCGCCCGAGATCAAGCAGAAGCTGTCGCTGCGGGCCAGCGTCACCAGCGAACTGGTCCTGGACGGCGTCCGGCTGCCGGCCGACGCGATGCTGCCCGAGGCGCGCGGACTCTCCGGCCCGCTGGGCTGTCTCAACGAGGCCCGTTTCGGCATCGTGTTCGGTGCGCTCGGCGCCGCCCGTGACTGCCTGGAGACCGCCATCGCCTACGCCGGCGACCGCATCGTCTTCGAACGGTCCCTCGCCTCCTACCAGCTGACGCAGCAGAAGCTCGCCGACATGTCCCTGGAGCTGGGCAAGGGCATGCTGCTCGCCCTCCACTTGGGACGCCTCAAGGACGCGGGCGGCCTCACGCCCGAGCAGGTCAGCGTCGGCAAGCTGAACAACGTACGTGAGGCCATCGCCATCGCCCGTGAGTGCCGCACGATCCTCGGCGCGAACGGCATCACCCTGGAGTACCCGGTGCTGCGCCACGCCAACAACCTGGAGTCGGTCCTCACCTACGAAGGCACCAGCGAGGTCCACTCCCTCGTCATCGGCAAGGCGCTCACGGGCGAGCAGGCCTTCCGCTGACCCGTTGGGCGTCGTCGGCCTAGCCGGCCGTCACCTTCGCGAGGAACGCGTCCAGGTTGCCCGTCATCCGCTCGATGCGCGCCTCGATCGACAGCGACTCCTCCGGGCGGCCGGCCCGCAGCCTGGGCTGGCGCTTGCCGCGTACATACAGGGAACAGGCCAGGTCGGCGCAGAGGTAGATGCCGACCGTGTTCCCCTCACGTCCGCGGGTGCCGGCCAGCGGCGCCGCCAGCAGGGTCACACCCGAGGAGGCGTGCCCGGTCAGGCAGACCTGGCACAGGCTGGACTTGACCGCGCTGGTACGGCTCGTGGCGGGCACCCGCAGGGTGATGCCGAGCGGGCCGTCCGGGCGGGGGACGACGAGGTGGGCGCGCAGCGGCGCGCCCGGGTCGACCCAGCCGAGGAAGTCGAGGTCCTGCCAGGGGAGTTCGGCGAAGTCCAGCGGAAGCCTGAGTCTGCTCGCCTCGCCCTTCGTGCAGTTCACGAACGACGAGCGGATCTGTTGGTCGGTGAGAGGTTCCACTCGGTGGACCGTACACACATCGTGCGGTGCGAGCATCCGGATTTCGGTCGGCCGGCAGCCCGTCAGGCCACCCAGTCCGGCAGATCAGGGTCGACGAACCGGGCCGGCGCCCCGGCCAGGGCCGTCGCGAGCCGCTCGCCGGCCGTGTCGTAGACCTCGGGCGGCAGCGCGAACGGAATCCGCAGGCGGTGCTCGTGCGTGCCCACGTCCACACCGAAACGGGTGCCGCCCTCCACCCGGACACCGTGCCGCAGCGCCCGCGCCGCCAGCGCCGAGGCGACGGGGCGCCCCAGGTCGACCCAGAGGCACAGACCGCCGGGCGGGAGCGTCCAGCGCCACTCCGGGACATGACGGGCGAGCGCCGTCGCCAGGGCGTCACGGCGCACCCGCAGCTCCGCGACGCGGCGCGGCAGGATCGAGTCCAGCCGGCCGAGCAGTTCCACGGCCACGAGCTGGTCGAGGACCGAACCCGACAGATCGGCGGTGATCCGGACCCGCGCCAGTTCGGTGACCACCCGGGAGGCGGCCCGCGCCCAGCCCACCCGCAGACCGCCCCAGCAGCTCTTGCTGAGCGAGCCGACGCTGATGATCTGCTCGCCGTCGCCCGACGCCGGTGCCGCCGCGAACGGTCGCGGCGCGGGCACGTCCAGGGCCATGTCGGTGAGCGTCTCGTCGACCACCAGCCAGGTCCCGGTGGCCCGCGCCGAGCGCGCCACCTCCCGGCGCTGCGCGTCCGGCATCAGCCGCCCGGTCGGGTTGTGGAAATCCGGGATCAGGTAGGCGAGTCGGGGCGCCGTCTGCCGCAGGGCCGCGTCGATCAGCCCGCTGTCCCAGCCCGCCTCGGTGACCGGTACGGGCGTGAGGCGCAGACGCCGCCCGCGCATGGCGTCCAGGGCGTTGGTGTACGAGGGGTTCTCCGCGAGCGCCCGGTCACCGGGGCCGCCGAGGAGCGCCACGGCCAGGGCGAGCGCCTGCTGGGCACCCGTGGTGACGAGGATCTGCTCGGGGAGCGTGGGGAGCCCGCGACGGGTGTACCGGTCGGCGATCGCGGAGCGCAGCTCGGGGAGGCCGAACGGGTGGTAGCCCTGGGAGCCCGCGTAGCGGGGCAGTTCGGCGGAGGCGGCGGTCAGCGCCTCGGCCAGGTCGTCGGCGGGGGCCTCGGGCGCGGCGAGCGCGAGATCGATCGCGGCCTCGGGGGAGGCGTGGAAGGCGGCCAGGCTGGTCGGGGTCTGGCCGTCCGGCAGCGCCGTCCAGGTGCCCGCGCCCCGGCGGCTGTGCGCGTACCCGCTCTCCCGCAGCAGGTCGTACGCGCCGGTCACGGTCGTACGGCTCACGGCCAGCGCCTGGGCTAGTTCGCGCTCGGCGGGCAGCCGCATGCGCAGGGCGACCCGGCCGTCGAGCAGGGTCTCCCGGACGGCCCGTGCCAGCTCCCGGTAGCCGAACCTGCCCTCCGGCGGTCGCGTCAGGAGCGCCGCCAGCTGGCGGCCGGTCAGTGTGCGGTCCGCAGTATGGACCACGGTCCGGACCACACTGCGGACCACTCGACCCTCTGCCATGCCAATCACTCCTCATTGGCTCTGCTACCCAGGCCAATAAGGCTACAGACTCCGTCTCAGTGGCCCGGCGGCCACGGAGAGGAGAACAGCGATGAGTGCACGCCTCACCGACCGTGACGAGAGGCTGTGGCAGCAGCGGGCGGAGGAGCGCCGCGCGGAGCCCGTGCCGATCGGAATTTGGATCCGAAAGCTCGGCGCGGCCTTGGCGGCGGCGGGTCGCCGCCGCGCGGGCACCGGCGTCGAGTCCACCGCCCCGTCCCGCGCCTGCCCCTCGGCCTGAGCCGCACCGGCGGTAGAACGAACGCTTCAGGAGGCCGGCCGGGCGTCCGCGAGGACCACATCGGCGGCGCCCGGCCCGGACTGCGGGGCCGGCCCGGAGGTCGACTCCGAGATGTCCGCCGACTGCGGGCTCACGGACGCCGAGCGCTCCGTCGTGCCGTTGGAGGGCGTGCCGTTCGTCGGCGTCCCGTCGGCGGTGCTGTCCCCGGTCGCCGGCTCCGACTGCGGACTCACCGACTCCGGCGAGACGGGCGACTCGGGTGAGGCGGGCGACTCGGGCGACTCGGAGGCCGGCGAGGACGACGACGGCGAGTCCGACGGGCACGCCGGGGGAGTGACACCGTCCTTGGGTGTCGGCGTGTCCGTGCCCGTCACCGTCACACAGGGCACCGGCGAGGACGGGGACTGCGAGCTGGGGGACTCGGTCACCGAGCCGGAGACGGAAGGCGACGGGGGCGCCGTCGGCGGCTTCGTCGGCTTGTCCTGCTTCCCGGTGTCGCCCGGCTTGCGGGCGAACCAGTCGTCGTCCTCGGGGTCGTACACGACGAAGACGTTCACCACCGTCACCGAAGGCGCCACGACGACCACCTGGGAAGGCTGATAACCCGCCCACTTGGTGCCCGTCGTCTTGAAGTCCTGCTGGGCGACCGGCGGCGTCAACGGGTTTCCGCAGGCGCAGCGCACCCGCGGCACGCCCCGGTCGTCCACGAGCACGGCCGTACCGGCCTGGAGCACCGCCTGGTAGGCGGTCGGGCCGCCGTCCCGGAAGCCGTGGTTGGTCACCCGGGTGTCGACCCGGAGCTGAAGCGGGGTCAGGGAGCGCAGATACCCCGGCACCTCGCCGGGGGAGATCCCCTGGACCTGGGCGAAGGCCGCGTTCTTGGCCGGCTCGTCGGCCAGGTAGCGGACCTGCTGTTCGACGTCACAGCTCGCCGTGGACTGCGTACCGCCGTAGAGGCCCGGCGCCGCACCGGACACGCTGCGCGTGGCGGTGGCGTCCGCGGAGCGCGTCGGGCTGGGCAGCGGGGCGGGCGACTGCGAGGCGTTCGTGGTGCGGGCCGTCGACTTGGTGAACGGATCGGGGCCGGTGGCCGCGGCGTTCTGCAGGAACACCTCGCCGCCGGAGCCCCCGGTGTCTCCGCCGTTGCCGTCCGGGCGGGTGAGGACGACCACCAGGGCCACGGCCGCGACCAGCACCGCGGTGACCGAGGCGACCTTGGGGACGGAGCGCCACCAGGGGCCGCCACCGTCGCCCGGGCCGCGGCCCGTACCGCCACCGCCGCCGGGCCCGCCGGAACCGCCCGAGCCGCCCCCCGAGCCGTCGTGCGGCGGTCCTGGGGGCGGTGGGGGGCCGGCCTGCCCTGGGCTGGTGCTCGGGCCCGAGAGGGGGCCCGAAGGCGGACCTGCGGGAGGAACCGAGGGGCGGCCGGACGACGGGTGGGAAGTCACGTTTTTCCCTTTCTTCCGTTCCGCGCCCATTGTGTGCGCGGAAGGTGCCCGGCCCGCAAGCGGACGCCGTCCACAGCCCCTGCGAGCAGCGGTCGCCGGTACTAGCGTGGTGAGCGTGAGCAGTCGGCTCCCCACCACGTCCGGCCCGGCGCACGACACCGGTCACCTCGCCCGCCATTGGGGCGAGGCCCTGGCCGCCGTCCTCGCCGGGTTCCTCGCGATGGCCGTCGTCGCCGCACTCGGCCTCTGGGCCGCGGGCGCCGCCGATCTGCCCGGCGGATTCGTGAACGTCGTGGCCGCGGTCGTCGTCATGGCCGCCGGCGGCCAGATCGACCTCTCCGGCGACGCCAGCGCGCTCGCCGGTACGAACGCCGAACTCACCGCCATGCCCCTCACCGTCACCCTGGTGGGCGCACTGGTCACCGGATTCTGCTTCCTCCTCCCGCTCCGCCACCACGCCGTGGCCCGCACCGGCGACCTCCTCGCCCGCGTCGGGCGCACCGTCCTGCTGTGGCTGGCCGCGCTCGCCGGGCTCTCCGCCCTCGCCCGCCGCGACTTTCCCGTCACGCTCCCCGGCGGCCAGAGCGAAGACCCGATGTCCGACCTGTTCGGCGAACTCCTCGACGCCGTGAACCCGACGGTCGGTTTCCGCACCGAGCTGGGCCCCACCCTGCTCTACGGGCTCCTGTGGATCCTCGGCGTCCTCCTGATCGCCCTGCTGGTCTCGCGGGCGACCCCGCTCCCACCGCGCCTGGTCCGCTACCACGAAGCCGTCCGGCCGGTGGCCTCCGCGATGTTGCTCCTCGTCCTCGCGTACGTCGTCATCGGCCTGGTCATCGGGATCGTCGTCGCCGCCACACGCGGCCACGCGGCGGAGACGTTCGCCGTCATCCTGCTGGGCCTGCCCAACGTCAGCTGGCTCGCCCTCGGTGTGGGGATCGGCGGCTCCTGGCAGGGCACGGTCGAAGGGCCGTTCGGGCTGCCGATGCCGCCCATCCTCGACGCGGTGCTCCGCACCGACACCGAGGGCCTGTCCACGGTCGACCTCGACTCCCTCGCCTCGTACGACTCCCGGGCCTGGTGGATGATCCCGGTGGCGGCCGTCCTCGTCCTCGCCGTGGCCTTCGTGGCCGCCGTCCGTTCGCCCGCCCGCACGCGCCTCTGGCAGCACGCGCTCCACCTCGGCATCGCGTTCGCCCTGACCATGCTGGTCGTCGCCCCCGTGACGCTCGTCGAGGCGCGGTTCGGGCTCTCCATCCTCGGCATCGGCGAACTGGAGTCCCTCGGCGGCCAGGTCATCCTGCGCCCCGACGTCTGGAAGATCGTCGGCTTCGCCCTGCTCTGGGGGCTCGTCGCCGGATTCCTGGGTGGTCTCCTGGCCTCCGGCGTCCGCCGCCGCGGTGAGACGGAGTCCGGGGGGACCGGGCGGCCGAAGGCCTGACAGGGGCCCCGACGCCGAGTCGAGTACGAGGACGGGCCTAGCGCCAGGACGAGGGCGGCTCCCGGAAGACCGGGCGGGCCCAGGCGGGCGGTTCGGGGGGCGGGGGCGGCGGCTTCGGGCCTCCCCCCTCGTCGGGACCCGGGCCGGGGCCCGGCGCACCCCGCTCCAGGGCCGCCCGCAGTGCCGCGACGAACTCCAGGCACGTTCCGTACCGCTCCTCCGGCACCTTCGCCAGCGCCTTCGCGAGCACCTGGTCGGCCGCCTCGGACAGCTCGGGCCGTTCGGTCGACGGCGGGGGCGGCGGGTCGTACTGGTGGGCCCAGAGCAGCGCCATGTCGTCGTCGCGGCGGAACGGCGGCACACCCGTGAGCGTCTCGTAGACCACACACGCCAGGCTGTACACGTCACAGCGGCCGTCCACCGGCTTGCCCGAGATCTGCTCGGGTGCCACATAGTCCAACGTCCCCACGAACTGGCCGACGGTGGTCAACCCGGTCAGCGACAGGGACTTCTTCGTGAGCCCGAAGTCCGTGAGGTAGACGTGCTCGGGATGGTCGCGGTCGGTGCCCTCGGCGACCAGGATGTTCCCGGGCTTCACGTCCCGGTGCACCAACTCGTGGGCGTGCGCCGCGTCCAGCGCCGACGCCACCTGCACGGCGATCCGTCCCGCCTTCACCGTCGGCAGCGGGCCCTCGCGGTCGAGGAGCGCCCGCAGGTCCTGGCCGGCGACGAAGCGCATCGCGATGTACAGGACACCCTCCGTCTCACCCGCCTCGAAGACCGGCACGATGTTCGGGTGGTCGATCGCGGCCGCCACCCGCGACTCGTGCGCGAACCGCTTGCGGAAGGTGTCGTTGCGGGCCAGTTCCGGCGCCAGCAGCTTCAGCGCCACCGTCCGGTCGAGCCGTAGGTCGAGCGCCCGGTAGACGACCGCCATCCCGCCGCGGCCGATCTCGGCCTCGACGCGGTAGTCGGCGATCTGCTTCCCGACGAGCCCCGACTCCCGGCCCGCCGGGAGGCCCGTGTCTCGGGCCGGCCCGCCCATCAGCTCTCACCCGGCAGGTGCGCCTGGTCCACGATCTGGGTGGGGGGCGGGCCGGCGGGCGCTTCCTGCTGGTCGTCCTCCGCCGGTCGGGGCACCACCCGGGTGGGTTCGTGCACCACGGAGGCGACCGAGGGGCCGGCCGAGGCCGCGTACGTACTCAGGGCCGTACCGTCGCAGTACACCCAGCGCTCGTGCTCGGCGTCGTACAGCCAGAGGGCCTCGCCGTCGACCACCATCCCCACCCGCAGCCCGTGCGTCCGCCGCTGGAACCCGTCCCGGTCCACCCGGGAGGCCGCCAGCTCCTCCGCGGCCCGCCGGTACCTGCCGAGCGACTCCTCCGCACGGGCGATCAACGGCCGGGGATCGGCGGTCCTGGCGAGCGGCTGCCGGGCCTCCGGCGGATCCAGGGGCACGGAGACCAGCAGTCGGGCGTCGACCCACGCGGACCAGCCGTTGGAGCACAGGACCTCGCCCCAGTCGCCGACGCGCTGCGTGAGCTGCACGGGCAGGAACGCGTCCAGGGGCACCGTCGGCAGGCCCGGATCGGGACCCTCCCAGGCGGGCAGGCCGTCGCGCGGCACGATGTGGGTCGGCCGGAAGTCCGGTACCTCGTCGGGGACCGGGGGAGTGACCGGGATGCCCATGGACCGCCTGCCTTCACTGGATGTCAGACATTGGACATCGGATATCGGATCCCATTGGACATCGGATATCGGATCCAGAATCCGTCGCGTCCCGGTGATCACTTCCGCATGATCACCGGCTCATGCCGCCGCAGCAGCCTCGCCACGAGGAAGCCGAGCACGACACAGAGCACCACCAGCATCCCCATGTCGAACAGCCAGGCGCCCACCGTGTGGTCCATCAGGGGGTCGGCCGTCTTCTCACTCGGCGCCGTCGTCCCGATGTCGATCGTCGCCCCCATCGCCGCGAACGCCCACCGCGACGGCACCAGCCACGCCAGCTGTTCCAGGACCGGTGTCCCGGTGACGGTGAGCAGCGCGCCGCAGAACACCACCTGCACGATGGCCAGGAGGACGAGCAGCGGCATCGTCACCTCCTCCTTGCGGACCAGCGCGGAGACGAACAGGCCGAGCATCATCGCCGTGAAGGAGAGCAGCGCGACCGCGAGGGTGAGTTCGATGAGCGGGGGCATCAGGACGCCCTTGCCGCCGGGGACGTTCAGTGGCACCCCGATCAGCGCGACCAGCGTGAGGACCACCGCCTGGACGACCGTGATCAGCCCGAGCACGACCACCTTCGACATCAGGTACGCGGACCGCGAGAGGCCGACGGCTCTCTCACGCCGGTAGATCGTGCGTTCCTTCACGAGCTCCCGCACGGCGTTGGCCGCACCCGTCAGGACGCCGCCGACGCACAGGATCAGCAGCACGTTCAGTGTCGACTCGGGGTTGAGACTGCCCTCCGAGAGTGCCCGGGCCATCGCCCCCATGATGAACGGCAGGGCGATCATGATGGCCAGGAACGTCCGGTCGGCGGAGAGCGCCGCCGCGTACCGGCGCACGAGCGTACGGAGTTGGGACCACCAGCTCTGCGCCTTGCGCGGCGGCGGTGGCTCGGGGGCGCCGGCCCCGGCGGCCGGCAGCCCGGGCCGCTCCATCGCGTCGGCGATGTACTGCCGGTGGAAGCGCGACGAGCGGTACTGTCCCGCCCAGTCGCGCCCCCGCTCGGTCTCGAACGCCTCGAACGCCTCCGGCCACTGGTCGAAGCCGAAGAAGCCCAGGGTGTCGTCCGGCGGCCCGAAGTAGGCGACGCGGCCGCCGGGCGCGAGCACGAGCAGCCGGTCGCAGACGTCCAGGCTCAGGACGCTGTGCGTGACGACGATGACCGTACGGCCGTCGTCGGCGAGCCCGCGCAGCATGTGCATCACCGAACGGTCCATCCCCGGGTCGAGGCCGGAGGTCGGCTCGTCGAGGAAGAGCAGGGAGGGCTTGGTGAGCAGTTCCAGCGCGACGCTCACCCGCTTGCGCTGTCCGCCCGAGAGGCTGTGGATGGGCTGCTGCGCCCGCTCGACGAGGCCGAGCTCACCGATCACCTCGTCCACCCGCGCCGTGCGTTCGGCGGCGGCGGTGTCCTCGGGGAAGCGGAGCTCGGCGGCGTAGGCGAGGGCCCGCCGCACGGTCAGCTGCAGATGGAGGATGTCGTCCTGCGGGACGAGGCCGATGCGCTGGCGCAGCTCGGCGTAGTCGCGGTACAGGTCACGGCCGTCGTAGAGGACCGTGCCGCGGTCGGCGGGGCGCTGACCGGTGAGCGCGCCGAGCAGGGTCGACTTGCCCGCGCCGGACGGCCCGACCACCGCGAGCAGGCACTTCTGCCCGACGGGGAAGGACACCTCCTCCAGGAGCGTCTTCCGGCCGTGGTCGACCGTGACGGCGAGATCCTGCACGTCGAGGGAGACCTCGCCGGTGTCGGTGAACTCGACGAGCTGCCCGCCGATGAGGCAGAACGCGGAGTGCCCGACGCCGACGATGTCGTCGGGGGTGACCCGGGCCTCGGTGACAGGGGCGCCGTTGAGGAAGGTGCCGTTGTGACTGCCGAGGTCCTGGATCCAGTACGTACCGTCCGGGTGGGCCCGCAGTTCGGCGTGGCGCCGTGAGACGACGAGGTCGTCGACGACAAGGTCGTTGTCGGGCGCCCGGCCGATGCGGACGGTGCGCGTCGGCAGCGGGCGTACGGACGTGGGCTGCCGGAAGGTTCCGGTGAGGGCCGGGTGCGAGACCGAGGACGGCCGGGGCGGGGTACGCGGCGGCGCGGGCGCGGGCGGCTCGGGCACCGGCACGGGGGGCGGCGCCGGGGCCGGTTCGGGGCCCGGTGCGGGAGGCGGGGGTACGGGCGTCCCGGGCCCCGGCTCCCCCAGGAGCGGAGCCTCGGGGAGGTCCGGCGTCGGGGCCTCGTGCAGCGGGGCGGGCGGCGACTCCGGGGTCGGCTCCGCGCTCGCGGGGCCACCGGGGGAGGGAGTCGCGGCCGGTGGAGCAGGGGCGGCCGGGGCCGGCGCCGTGCCCGAGAGCACCGCGCGGGGGCCGTCGCCGGGATGTCCGAACCGGATGACCGTCCCCGGACCGACCTCGCGCAGGGCGACACGGTGGCTGTCCGCGTAGGTTCCGTTGGTGCTGCCCTCGTCCTCGAGGGTCCAGTGGTCTCCGACGGCCCGCAGGACCGCGTGGTGCCACGAGGCGCGGGCGTCGCCGAGGACGATGTCGCTGGTGGGGTCGCGCCCGATGCGGTAGACCCGGCTCGGACTCATCAGGGTGGCGTCCCCGTCGATCTCGAGGACGAGCTCGGGTGCGGCGGGCGCGACGGGCCGCTGTCCCATGCGTGAATTTTATCTTCCGGGACCGATCCGTGCCTGCGAGGGCCGCCGGTATCGTGGGCGCCTCCACGCACCACCGAAGGAGGGCCCACCGTGCCGAAAGGTGTCACCAAGCGTCGGCCCCGGACCAGAGCAGCCCTGCTCAAGGCCGCCCTGGAGACCTTCGCCGAGCACGGCTTCCACGCCACCTCGATCGAGCAGATCTGTGAGCGCGCCGGCTACACCCGCGGCGCGTACTACTCGAACTTCGCCAGTAAGGAAGAGCTCTTCCTCGCCCTCTTCGACGAGCACAGCGAACGGACCGTACGGCGGCTCGCCGAGGCCGTCGACACCCTGGCCGCCGAGGACTACACCCTGGAGCGGCTCGCCGAGCTCGCCTCCCGGATCGAGCCGGACGAGCGCGACTGGTACCTCGTGACCACCGAGTTCACCCTGCATGCCATCCGGGACCGCCAGGCGGCCTGGGTGCTGGCCCGGCACGACGCCCGGCTGCGGGCCGAGATCGCGCGCGGGCTGACCGCCGTCCTGCGCAGGGCGGGCCGCGAACTGACCGTCGACGCGGACCGGTTCGCCCGGATGCTGATCGCCCTGCGCGAGGGGGGACTCGCGCAGAGCTATGTCGAGCCGGAGGAGTTGCCCCCGGGCAGCCTGGAACGGGACTTCCTCGCCCCGCTGTTGGCGGCGTCGACCCGGGAGATCGACAGCGGCCGGTAGCGGACCGCCGGTCAGCCGAAGAGGTCGGGGTCCGAGGCGGTGATCTGGTCCCACAGCGGCCGGGCCTGGAACCAGCCGGCCAGGTGCGTGCCGACCTGGCCCCGGGTGATGAGCGCCGTCTCGCGGTCGATCAGCTGCGGTGTGCCGGCGGCCATCGCCAACAGCTGTGCCTGGCAGGAGCGTTCCATGGTGACGAACCACCAGACGGCCTCGGCGACCGACTGCCCGACGGTGAGCAGGCCGTGGTTCTTGAGGATGACCGCCTTGTACCCCGCGAGGGCCTTCGCGACCCGTTCGCCCTCGTCGAGTTCGTTGACGACGCCCCGGTAGTCGTCGTAGATCCCGTGGTCCTCGAAGAAGGCGCACGCGTCCTGGGTGATCGGCGCGAGCGGGATGCCGAGGCTGGAGAACGCCTTGCCGTGCAGGGAGTGCGAGTGCGCCGCGGCGACCGCGTCCGGCCGGGCCGCGTGCACCTGCGAGTGGATGACGAACGCGGCACGGTTCACAGGGCGGTTGCCGACGAGCACGGTGCCCTCGTGGTCGACGAGGATCAGATCGGAGGCCTTGATCTGGCTGAAGCTCATCCCGAACGGATTGACCCAGAAGGCGTCCGGGTTCTCCGGGTCGCGCACGGTGATGTGCCCGGCGACCCCCTCGGAGAACCCGAACCGCCCGAAGAGCCGGAATCCCGCGGCGAGTTGCTCCTTGCGGTACCGACGCTCCGCCTCGACGGTCTCGAAGGCCGGCGGCAGCGGCAGCGTGACCCCTTCGGGCAGCGGGCCCACGGCGGCGGCCAGGGCGGGCGGGAGAGTGCTCACGGGGGCTCCTCACGGCGGCGGGACGCGATGCCGCCAGAAGATACAGAGATGTATCCGATTCGCCAATGGGCCGGGCGCCGGTCCGCGACCCGTTGCGGACCCAGGTCGCGCGCTCAGGTCGCGCACCCAGGTCCCGGACCCTGGTTGCGGGGCGGGTGTGCGGGTGGCTACGGTCGGCCGGACACCGAACGGTGAAAGCGCTTACTGCGCCTGCGTCTGCCTGGGGAGGGCTGACTCGTGCCGACCGCCGACGTCCTGATCTACACCCGTACCGCCGCCTACCGCCACGACTCGATCCCGGCCGGATCGAAGGCGCTCGTCGCCCTGGTCGAGGCGGCGGGCCACGAGGCCGAGGTGACCGACGATCCGGGGGCCTTCACGGCGGAGCGGCTCGGCCGGTGCGCGGCCGTGGTCTTCCTCTCGACCACCGGCACGGTCCTCGACCCCCCGGCCCGCGCGGCCTTCGAGGCGTACGTCCTCGGCGGCGGAGGCTTCCTGGCGATCCACGCGGCGGCGAACGCGGAACCCGACTGGCCGTTCTACGGCGAGCTGCTCGGCACCCGTTTCGACGGCCACCCGGAGATCCAGCCCGGCGTCGTCCGTGTGGACGCGCCGGACCACCCCGCGACGGCCGCGCTGCCGGGCAGCTGGGCCTGGACGGACGAGTGGTACAACTTCACGTCGAACCCCCGAGCCACCGGGGTGCGGGTCCTGGCCCGCGCCGACGAGTCGACGTACCGGGGCGGAACGCTGGGCGCGGACCACCCTCTGATCTGGTGTCGCGAGGCGGGCGCGGGCCGGGTCTTCTTCACGGCACTCGGACACGCGGCGGAGGCGTACGAGGACGAGACGTTCCTGGAGCATCTGGCGGGTGCGCTGCGCTGGGTCTCGTCGGCCCCGGGAGCTTCGGGCACGCACCCGGTCACGGACGGCTGACGCGCTGGGCCCGCGCCCGCTCACGCGCCCGTGACGCTCTCGGCCTGCACCCGGTCACGGACCGCTGACGCGCCCGTCGCGCCCCAGCCCGTCGAGCCCCCGCCCTCGGGCCCGCCCCCCGGGTCCCCGCTTCGGGGGCGCCCCCCCCCGGGTCTCGTCACCCCCGCGCCCCCTCCCCGATTGCGGTCCGGTCCCGGGCGCGGGAGGGTGCCTGTGGGACGGACGCGCAGGAGGAGCTCAGATGGCGATCGCCACCGTAAATCCCGCCACGGGCGAGACGCTGCGCACCTATGAGGCGCACGGTCACGACGAGGTGGAGCGGCGTGTCGCCGCCTCGTACGAGACGTTCCGGCAGTACCGCTCCACCTCCTTCGCCGAGCGCGCCCGGCTCATGCGCCGTGCCGCCGACCTCCTCGACGAGGACGCCGAGGACGTCGCCCGCACGATGACCACCGAGATGGGCAAGACGATCACGGCCGCCCGCGCCGAGGCCGCCAAGTGCGCCAAGTCGATGCGCTGGTACGCCGACCACGCCGAGGCGCTGCTCGCCGACGAGCATCCCGCCCCGGCAGACGTCCGCGACGCGGGCGCCGACGCCGCGCGCGTCCACTACCGGCCCCTCGGCCCGATCCTCGCCGTCATGCCGTGGAACTTCCCGCTCTGGCAGGTCATCCGGTTCGCCGCGCCCGCGCTCATGGCCGGCAACACCGGCCTCCTCAAGCACGCGTCCAACGTGCCGAGGACCGCCCTCTACCTCGGTGACCTCTTCCGCCGGGCCGGATTCCCCGAGGGCTGCTTCCAGACCCTCCTCATCGGCTCCGGCGCCGTCGAAGCGGTCCTGCGCGACCGCCGGGTCGTCGCCGCCACCCTCACCGGGAGCGAACCGGCCGGCCGCTCGGTCGCCGCCATCGCGGGGGACGAGGTCAAGAAGACGGTCCTGGAGCTCGGCGGCAGCGACCCGTACATCGTGATGCCGTCCGCCGACGTCACCCGTGCCGTCAAGACCGCCGTCACCGCGCGCGTCCAGAACAACGGGCAGTCCTGCATCGCGGCCAAGCGGTTCATCGTCCACGGCGACGTCTACGACCACTTCGCCGAACGCTTCACCGCCGCCATGTCCGCGCTCACGGTCGGCGACCCCCTCGACGACGCCACCGACGTCGGTCCGATCGCCACCGAGCAGGGCCGCGCCGACCTGGAGGAACTCGTCGACGACGCCTTGCGCAAGGGCGCCACGGTCCTCTGCGGCGGATCCCGCCCGGCGGACCGGACGCGCGGCTGGTTCTACCTTCCGACCGTGCTGGCCGACATCACTCCCGAGATGCGCATCCACCAGGAGGAGACCTTCGGCCCGGTCGCCACCCTCCATCAGGTCAGCGACATCGAGGAGGCCGTGGCCGTCGCCAACGACTCGCCGTTCGGGCTCAGTTCGAACGTGTGGACGCGCGACGACGCGGACATCGCCTTCTTCGTACGGGACTTGGAGGCAGGCGGTGTGTTCGTCAACGGGATGACGGCCTCGCACCCCGCGCTGCCGTTCGGCGGCGTGAAGCGGTCCGGTTACGGACGTGAACTCTCCGGCCACGGCATCCGCGAGTTCTGCAACGCGACCACCGTCTGGCAGCGGACCTGACCCCGGGCCGACCTGGGCCTTTCGTTTGGATCATGCCGGGCTCGCGGGCCCTGGCACGCCCGCTCGCCGCGTTGTCGTCGGTCGCCGACGCTCCGCGTTGACTCCCTCCTCCGCCTTGCGATCGCACGCACCAGACCCCGCTCCCTGATCCGGCCTGACCCAAACGAAAGACCCTAGCCCTCTCATCCGCCCCGCGCCCACGCCAACAGCTCCTCCGCCGACCAGGTGTTGACCACGCGCTCCGTCGGTACCTCGCACTCCTCGGCCCGCGCGCACCCGAAGATCTGCCACTCCAGCTGGCCCGGCGCGTGCGCGTCCGTGTCCACCGCGAACCACACTCCCGCCGCAACGGCCCGGCGCAGCAGCCGGCGCGGCGGATCGAGCCGTTCAGGACGACTGTTGATCTCCACCGCCGTCCCCGACTCCGCGCAGGCGGCGAAGACACGGTCCGCGTCGAAGGCCGACTCGGGCCGCAACCGCCCCCCGCTGACCAGCCGGCCCGTGCAGTGCCCGAGGACGTCCATCAGCGGATTGCGCACCGCCTTCTCCATCCGCCGGGTCATCGCCGGCGCGTCCATCCGCAGCTTCGAGTGCACGGAGCCGACCACCAGGTCCAGCCGGTCGAGCAGCTCCGGCTCCTGGTCCAGCGAACCGTCCTCCAGGATGTCGCACTCGATCCCGGTCAGCAGCCGGAACGGCGCCCACTCCTCGTTCAGCCGCGCCACCACGTCGAGTTGCTCGCGCAGCCGCTCGGGCGACAGGCCGCGGGCCACCTTCAGGCTGGGGGAGTGATCGGTCAGGACCGCCCAGTCATGGCCGATCCGTGCGGCGGTGCGGCCCATGTCCTCGATGGTGCTGCCGCCGTCGGACCATTCGGAGTGGAGGTGACAGTCGCCCCGCAGCGCCGCCCGCAGTGTCTCGCCGCCGGTGACCTCGGGGACGGGGATCTCGGCCTCCAGGCGCTCCAGATACTCCGGCACCCGCCCTTCAAGGGCCTCCCTGACGACGGCGGCCGTCTTCGGCCCGATGCCCTTGACCGTCTCCAACGTCCCGGCCGCCGCGCGCCGCTCGGCCTCGCCGTCCGCCATGGCCGCGACGGCCGCGGACGCGGTACGGAAGGCCCGTACGCGGTATGTGGGCGCCTGGGAGCGCTCCAGCAGAAAGGCGATCCGGTCCAGCGCCGCCACGGGGTCCATGACCGTCTCCTCACCCCTCACCCTGTCCCACGGAGACCCCCGCCGCCTCGTGCACGGGGCCGATCTCGCACCACACGGCCTTGCCCTCGCCGCGCGGCTCGACGCCCCACCGCGACGCCAGGGCGTCGAGCAGCAGCAGCCCCCGTCCCGACGTCGCCGCCTCACCCGGCGTACGCCGCCGGGGCCAGGCGCTCGACCGGTCCTGTACCGACAGCCGTACCCGGCGCACCGGCTCCGGCAGGACCTCCAGGGTGAGCACCGCGCCGCCCTCCGTGTGCAGCAGAACGTTGACGAGCAGCTCGCCGGTCAACAGCTCGGCATCGTCTGCTAGTTCGGTCATGCCCCAGTCGCGCAGCGCCTGCCCCACCGCCGCCCGCGCGTCGGAGAGCCCCTGTGGATCCGCCTGGTGGATGTACTGGTGCATGCGCGGCGCCCGCGGCGTCCCGGGGTCCGGGCTGCGCCGCAGCACGAGCAGGGCCACGTCGTCCCCCGCGCCCCAGCGCTCCCACAGCTGCTCCGAAAGGTGGTCCGCGAGCGCCTCCGCCTGGGGCGGACCGCTGCTCATCGCCCCCGAGAGCGCGTCAAGACCGGACTGGATGTCCGAGCCCGGCTGCTCGACCAGGCCGTCCGTGCACAGCACCAGCGTCTCGCCCGGGACGAGGTCCAGCCGGGTCTCCGGGAACTCCTCGTCACCGAAGACGGTCGCCAGACCGAGCGGCAGCCCGCCCCGCAGCTTGGGCTGCCCGACCCGCCCGTCGGTGTGCCGGATCAGCGGCCCCAGGTGTCCGGCGCGCACGGCGCGCACCGTGCCGGTGCCGAGGTCGACCTGGGCGTACGTGCACGTCGCGAAGCGGTTGGTGTCCAGCTCGGCGAGGAAACGAGAGGCCCGGGCGAGGACGGTCGAGGGGGCGTGGCCCTCACCCGCGTACGCCCGCAGCGCGATCCGCAACTGGCCCATGATGGCGGCCGCGTGCGTGTCGTGCCCCTGCACGTCCCCGACCACGACCCCGACCCGGCCCCGGGGCAGCGAGATCACGTCGTACCAGTCGCCGCCGACCTGCCGCCCGCTCCAGGCCGCGTGGTAGCGGACCGCGATCTCGCCACCGGAGATCACCGGGATTCGGCGCGGCAGCATGGTCTCCTGCAGTCCGGTGGCCAGCTCCCGCTCCTCGTCGAAGAGTTTGGCGCGCTGGAGGGACTGCGCGACGATCGCGGCGAGGCCGAGCAGCAGATTGCGCTCGTCGGCATTGAACGGGGACCGGCGCCGGTAGAACAGCGCCATCCCGCCGAGCGAGCGGGCCTGGGCGACGAGCGGCAGGTAGCAGGCGGACGTGAACCTCAGCCGCTCGATGTAGGGGGCAAGCTCCGGGAAGTCCCGGCCGAGGGAGCGGAACGCGGGCACGAACCGGGGCCGTCCGCTCAGCACCGTCTCCGCGAGCGGCAGTCCCCGGTCGAGGCGGTGCGAACGGAAGTCGTTCAGGGCCTCCAGGGAGTCCCCGCTGAGCGCGATGACATTCAGCGAGCCGTTCTCCACCAGGCCGAGCGCGAGGCCGTCCGCGCCGAGCCGGGCGAGCCCGCCGGGGCCGGTCATGGCCGCCGTCACGTCGTCGACGGTCACCGCCCGCGACAGCGCGTGCGTCGTCCGCTCGACGATGCTCGTCTGGACCTCGCGGCGCTTCTCCAGGTCCAGGACGAAGGCGGAGTGGGTGACCTCGGCCGTCGTGTCGCGGACGACGCCGACGATGCGGTGGGCCCGCCGGTCCGGCGTCCGCAGGATCCGCGCCTGGACGTGCGTCCACTGCTCCGTTCCGTCGTCCCCCTCGATCCGGAACTGCGCGGTGTACGAGGTCTCGCCGCTGGTGATCGCCGCCCGCACGACCGCGTCGAGGCGGGTGCGCTCCGCGGGGTCGAGGCGCCCGACGAGCGTGGCGGGGCGTCCGTCGAACTCGGTCGCGTCCAGCCCGAACACCAGCAGCCCGGCCTCGTCGACGTCGATGGTGCCCGTGTCGAGGTCCCAGTCGAAGCTGCCGGTCCGATTCATGGCGAGCCGCTCGGTGGGCCCGATCTCGCCACTGCGCGTGCGCCGGTCGTCATCGGTCATCCTCACCATTGTCGAACCCGCACCCCTCCGACGCCATGGCGGCGACACACCGAGTGCCCGAGTTGTGACCGACGGAGACGCGCCGCCCGGGGCCGTGCGGGGCTGCCCCGGGGCCGTAGGGGATGCCCAAGGGGATGCCCCTGGGGCCGTACGGGTCCGCAAGGGCGCGCGGGGCAGTCGGCTGCGCGGAGGTGGGGCCGCGGCCCGTAGGGGAGGCGGAGGGGCTGGTGGGAGGGGAAGCGGGCGACCGGGGGAGAATGGGCCGGTGATCATCCGGTACCGCGTGCTCGGCCCCTGCGAGGCCCTCCGGGCGGACGGCGGGGAGGCCGTGCTCAGCGGCGCCCGCCTCCGCGCGCTGCTGGCCGCTCTGGCGAGCGCGGTCGGGCGCACCGTCCGGGTGGACGAGCTGATCGGACTGATCTGGGAGGGCGAGCCGCCCGGGGACGGCACGGAGGCGCTCCAGGCACTGGTCGGACGGCTCCGCCGGGCGCTGGGGCGGGAGGCGGTGGTCTCCGTCGCCGGCGGGTACCGGCTCGCCGCCGGGGCCGAGGACGTGGACCTGTACGTGTTCGAGCGGCTGGCCGCCGAGGGTGGGCAGGCGCTGGCGACCGGGCAGGCGGAGCAGGCGGCGCTCCTCCTCGACCAGGCGCTCGCGCTGTGGCGCGGTCCCGCGCTCGCCGATCTGCCGGGCCGGGACGGCGACCCTCTGGTCGTACGGGTCGAACAGCGCCACGCCCAGGCCCGCAAGGACCGCCTCGCGGCCGAGGTGGCCCTCGGGCGGGCCGAGGAAGCCGTGGCGCCGCTGGAGGCCCTCGCGGCCGAGCGCCCCTTGGACGAGACCGTCTCCGCACTCCGCATCCGCGCCCTGCGGGCCGCCGGGCGCGGGGCCGAGGCGCTGCGGGTGTACGAGGAGGTCCGCACCGTGCTTGCGGACCGCCTGGGGGCGGACCCGGGGGCCGAACTGCGTGCCCTGCACGCGGACTTGCTCGCCGGCGACGGTTCGCTCTTCGCGCCGGCGCAACGGAAACCGCAACCGCAACCGCAACCGCAGCCGGCGCTGCCGCTGCCCGCACGCCCGACCTCGTTCGTCGGGCGGGAGCAGGAACTCGACGATCTCGTGCCCGAGTTGGAGCTGCGGCGACTGGTCACCCTGATCGGACCGGGTGGCGTGGGGAAGACGAGGCTGGCCCTGGAGGCCGCCGACGCGGGGACGCGGCACCGCCCGGACGGGACCCGGTTCGCCGAACTCGCCTCCGTACGTTCGGAGTCCGAGGTGGCGGCCGCCGTCCTGACCGCGATCGGCGGTCGCGAGACGCAGCCGTGGGGTGCCACGTCCCGGGAGGCGCTGACCCGGCTGGTGGAGCACTGCGGGTCGCGTCGGCTGCTGTTGCTCCTGGACAACTGTGAGCATGTGGTGGGTGCGGCGGCGGAGTTGGTGGAGGTGTTGCTGGCGCGGTGTCCGGGGGTGACGGTCCTTGCGACGAGCCGGGAGCCGTTGGGTGTGCCGGGGGAGTTCGTACGGCCGCTGGAGCCGCTCCCGCAGGACAAGGCGTTGCGGCTGTTGGCGGATCGGGGTGCGGCGGCCCGGCCGGGTTTTGATCCGGCGGGGGATCCGGAGGCGTGTGGGGAGATCTGTCGGCGTCTGGACGGGTTGCCGTTGGCGATCGAGCTGGCGGCGGCGCGGCTGCGGGTGCTGTCGCCGCGGCAGTTGGCGGATCGGTTGGACGACCGGTTCCGGTTGCTGACCTCGGGGGCGCGGACGGTGCTGCCGCGGCAGCAGACGTTGCGTGCGGTGGTCGACTGGTCGTGGGATCTGCTGACCGAGCCCGAACGTGCCGTTCTGCGCCGGCTTTCGGTGTTCTCGGGCGGCTGCGACCTGGAGGCGGCGGAGGCGGTCTGCCCGCCGGGGGACACCCTCGATCTGCTCGGTTCGCTGGTCGACAAGTCACTGGTCGTCGCCGCGCCCTGCGACGACGGGCACGGCGGCGGTATGCGCTACCGGTTGTTGGAGACGGTGGCCGAGTACGCGGGGGAGCGGCTGGAGGAGGCCGGGGACCGGGCGGAGACCGAGCGCCGGCATCTGGTCCACTACCGCGAGCTCGCCCGCCACGCCGACCCCGCCCTGCGCGGCCCGGACCAGCCGGTCTGGCTCGGGCGCCTCGAGACCGAGCACGGCAACGTGACGGCCGCCCTGCGCACCGCCGTGGGTCTCGGCGCGGAGCAGGAGGCGCTCTGCCTGGTCCTGTCCATGAGCTGGTTCTGGCAGCTCCGTGCCCGGCAGACCGACGCCCGCCTCTGGTCGCGAGCGGCGGCGGCCCTCGGCCCCGACCCCTTCGCCCCGCCCGTCCGGCACGCCGTCCCCCTCACCGCTCGCTGCACCGACGCGCCGCCGCCCTGGTCGGAGGAGCAGCTCTGGGAGGCGCGACGCGGGTGCGCGCTCGTCGCCCTCGCCGCAGAGGGCGGCGAGGGCGCCAAGTCCCTCGAACGGCCCGAGATCCGCGCCCACCTCGACGCGATCGTCGCGGCCTACCGCCCCGGCATGCCGCAGAACTGCCGTCAGCCGGGCACCATGTGGTTCTTCGCCCGGCTGATGACCGGCGAGTTCGACAGCCTCGAAGAGACACTCGACGCCGTTCTCTCCGCGTGCCGCGCCGAAGGCCTCGGCTGGGAGCTCGCCTTCACCCACCTCATGCGGGCCAAACTCCTCGGCGACCGCCCCGCCGACGCGGATGCCGCCCTCGCCCACTTCGAGCGGGTGGGGGACCCCTGGGGCACGGCCGAGTCCCGCTCGGCGCGCGGCGAGGCCCGCGAACGGTCGGGCCGCCTGGTCGAGGCCGCCGCCGACTACGAGCAGGCCGCGCGGGCCGCCGCCGGACTCGGCGCGCACGCCCAGGCCACCGTGTTCACGGCCAGACTCGCGGCCGTACGCCTGCGCCTCCCGGCCACGGACACGGACCCGGAGGCGCGCGCGGCGGCCGAGCGGCTCCTGGTCGAGGCCGCGGCGGACGCTTCGGCCGAGTCGAGCGGGGAGCCCGTCAGCACGGCCCGACTGCTCCTCGCCCAGCACTACGCACACACCGGACGCACCGCCCTGGCCCGGGAGCAGGTCGACCGGATGCAAGCGGAGTTCAGCGGCGACACGCCCGACCTCTTTCTCGGTGTGACCGGAGGCCTGCGCGGCTGGCTCGACTGCCTCGACGGGGCGTACGCCGACGCCGCCGTACAGCTCACCCGCGTGGTGCGGGACGTGGAGGGCCTCGCGTACCTCGTGGCCCCGCACCTCCTCCTCGGCCTCTTCCCGACGGCGGCCTGGGCCAGGGCGGGCCGCGGCGGGCCGGGCGACGCCGAGGACGGTGCCCGACTGCTCGGCGCGTACGACGCCCACCCCGGGGACGCGGGCGGGGCCGGCTTCCGCCCCTTCACCGAACAGACCGAGTCGTCGGTGCGCGCCCACGCGGAGCATGCGCTGCGCAGATCCCTGGACCCGGCGACGTACGCGCGACGGTACGAGGAGGGCGCCAGGCTCTCCGTACGGGAGGCGGCGACGCTCGTGTGAACGCGGACGGCGCCACGCTCTCCAGCCTCTCGCCCCCTCTACCCCCGCGCTCTCCCCTCCGCCGACTCCAGCCGCTCCCGGGCCTCCGTGAGGTCCTCAGGCGTGGGCGCGTCGTCCTGGGTGAGGTGGCGGCGCCAGTACCCGGTGAAATGCACGGTGCGCCGGTCGTAGCCGCGCTCCTGGAGCAGGTGCCGCCGGAGTTCCCGTACGGCCCCGGCCTCCCCGGCGAGCCAGGCGTAGGGCGTGCCGGGCGGCAGCGCGGCCCCACGCACCGCGTCCGCCGGTGAGACGTCCTCGCGCAGCCAGTGCACGGTCAGATCGGCGGCCGTGACGAAGGGCAGCTCCTCGTCGGCGTCGGCGACCTGGACGAAGGCGAGCGCCCGATGGCCGGGCGGCAGCGCTTCGACGACGGTCGCGAGGGCGGGGAGCGAGCACCCGTCGGCGGCCAGCAGCGTCCACTCCGCCGCGCCGACGGTCACCGGAGTGGCGAAGTACGCCGAGGGCCCGAACATCCCGAGCGTCTCGCCGGGCCTGGCGCCGCGCGCCCAGCGCGTCGCGGGCCCCTCCCCGCTCCGGCCCTCCCCGCTCCGGTCGTCCGCGCCGTGCAGGTAGAAGTCGATGTCGACGGTCGCCGCCGCGGGATCGTGGGCCCGGATCGTATAGCTGCGCATCCAGGGCCGCTCGGCCTCCGGGATCGCGGCGTACGCCGCGTACCAGCGCATCACGTCACCGGACGGGTCGGGGGAGGGCAGCACCGGCTCCGCCTGGCCGGGGCGCGGGACGTACAGCTTCACCTGCTGGTCCGGCCCGTCGAGGGTGAGGCCGGCGAGCGACTCGCCACCGAAGGTGATCCTGACCGAGCGAGGGGTGACCGGGCGGACGGCCAGGACGCGGATCCGGCGGAGGGGAAGGGCGGCGGACGCGGCGGGCGGGGACGCGGGCATCGGGGCTCCTGGTGGTCGAGGCCGGTGATCGCTTCATCGGCGGGCGGGGTCACCACCCTCCCCGAGCCCACCGACGCGGGGCCGACACGGAACCGATACGGCGGCGCCGGGCTCCTGCCCGGATGCGGTCGAGGTCACCGGACACGAGAATGGCCGGTACCGGAAGAACGAGTAGGAGGCGGCATGAACGCTGAGTCCGACAAGACATCTCCGGGGGAGAGCCCGACGCCCGACCGCCTCTTGCATGCCGGGTCGGAGGGCGAATACACGGCGGAGGACCTGATCCTCGCCTCCGGACGTGACGTGAATCCGAAGAGCCTCGCGTGGGCGGAGCGCCGCATGGCGGAGAAGGGGCGTGCCTCCCTCGACGAGCTCCTGCCCTGACCCTGGACGACGGCCCGCCGACGGCGGGCCCTGACAGACACGTCCGAACAGACCGGCCTGAACAGACACCTCTGAACGGACACGTCCGCACAGACACCTCTGAACAGCCACCCGGACGACCGGCCCACCCGACCGCCCTGGCCCGGACTCTCCTCGCCGAGCCAGGGCGGTCGTGGGGCTTCCCCATTTGTGGAACACGTTCTACCGTGGCCGCCGTCGCGCGCACGGTACCCAGGACGCCGCCACGGGAGGCCCCATGCACCTCGAGTACACGCCCGCCCAGCACCGCCTGCGCGAGGAGCTGCGTGCGTACTTCGCCGAACTCGTGCCGGACGACGTCCACGCGCGCTACGCCGACCCGGCCGCGCAGAAGCGCTTCTACCGCGAGACCGTGCGCAGGCTCGGCACCGACGGCTGGCTCGGGGTGGGCTGGCCGGTCGCGTACGGGGGCCGGGGGCTCAGCCCCATGGAGCAGTTCATCTTCTTCGACGAGGCCGCCCAGGCCGGCGTCCCGTTGCCGCTGATGGCCCTGAACACCGTCGGTCCGACGATCATGCAGTTCGGTACCGACGAGCAGAAGGCGTACTTCCTGCCGAGGATCCTCTCCGGCGAGATCGACTTCGCCATCGGCTACAGCGAGCCCGACGCCGGTACGGACCTCGCCGCACTCAAGACGCGGGCGGTCAGGGACGGCGACGAGTACGTCGTGAACGGCCAGAAGATCTGGACGACCAACGGCGACACCGCCGACTGGGTCTGGCTCGCCGTCCGTACCGACCCGGACGCGCCCGCCCACAAGGGCATCACCATGCTCCTCGTCCCGACGAGCGAACCCGGGTACTCCTGCACCCTCATCAACACCCTCGCCTCGCACGACACCACCGCCAGCTACTACGAGAACGTCCGCGTCCCGGTCTCCCGCAGGGTCGGCGACGAGAACAAGGGCTGGCGGCTCATCACCAACCAGCTCAACCACGAGCGCGTGACCCTCGCCGCCCACGGCACGATGGCGATCCGGGCGCTCCACGACGTCCAGCGCTGGGCCGCCGACACCAAGCTCGCCGACGGCCGACGGGTCATCGACCTCGGCTGGGTCCGCCGGAGCCTCGCCCGCACGCACGCCAGGCTCGACGCGATGAAACTCCTCAACTGGCAGATGGTGAACGCCGTCCAGCAGGGCACCCTCACCCCTCAGGACGCCTCCGCCGTCAAGGTCTACGGCTCCGAGGCCCGCCGCGACGCCTACGCCTGGCTCATGGAGGTCGTCGGCTCCGCGGGCGCGCTCAAGGAGGGCTCGGCGGGCACGGTCCTGCACGGCGAACTCGAACGCGGCTACCGCTCGGCGGTCATCTTCACCTTCGGCGGCGGCAACAACGAGATCCAGCGCGAGATCATCTCCTGGATCGGCCTCGGCATGCCCCGCGTCCGCCGCTGAGCGTGTGACGAGGATTCTTAGTCGGCACAAAAGATGGATCGTCGGCACCGAGAACACTCGTCGGTGTCGATGTCCGGTCCTGTTGAGGGCTGCATCGACAGATGATCGAGCCGCGGTCAGGTCATGGCTGCGTCCGGGCAGCGCGGGCCAGATCCACGGCAGCCTGCCCGAGGCATCGGCGACGACCTGCACGTTCGCGCCATGACGGCGGTGCTTCTGAGAGAGGTCCGCCCGGCTGTCGCCGACGCGGTCGCACTCGGCGAGGGTCCCGTCGCGCAGGACATGGTCGGGATCGGTCTCCCGCAGGACCCGCAGGAGGCCGGGCGCCCTTCGGGACAGGTGCTCGACGACGGCCTTGACGTAGGCGTGGGCGGTGCCGACGGACATGCCGAAGCCGGCGGCGATCTGCGTGAGCGTGTCGTGCCGGCGCAGATAGACCAGGCCCACGAGGGCACGCTGGTGAGGCGGAAGCTTGCAACGGCGGTCACCCTCGCGGGTGACGATGAGTATGGATACCCACTCGACCAGGGTGTGCGGCAGGTCGAGTGTGGCAGAATCGGGAACCAACAGGGCTTCTGTGCCGATGGGTTGAGACTTCGAACACCTCCCCCAACGGCACGGGAGCCTCGTGCGTTGAGGGACGTCAGCCCGTCACCCGATCAGTGGCCACTCTGAACGAGCTCAGTGGTTGGGCAGGCCGACCTTGCATCCTCGGTGAACGTACCGACGTTCATCCCGTCTTGGCGTGGCGATAGGTTCCTTAGGAACGGCTGCGAGCCCTGGGCCAATTGGTCCAGGGCTCGCTCTTTTGATGGCGGGTCAGCCTCGAGGACACTCACTTTCCGGGCTCAGCAGCTCTGGCCAGAAACATGGCGGACCTGGCTCGGGAGTATACCTTTACGGCTTGACAGGGTCGCCTTCGCCCACTTCCACCCACCACACACCGTCGGCGCGTGACAGATTGAGCGTTTGTCTCTTGCCTTCAGCGAAACGGAGTTCAACGGAAGCCAGGTCAGGTGTGACCGGATCGGCGACGGTGGCCACCACCGGCTTGTCCGCGACACTCTGGTACTCCGCGATGAGGTCTTCGGCTGCCTTCTCCTTGTTGGTGAACCAGGGGGCGCCCAGTGCCGCCAGGGCCTCGGCGTCACCGGCGAGGAGACGCTGGACGTAGACCTTGATGAGGAGGTCTACTTCACCGGCGACCTGTTTGGCTTCTGGGTAGTCCGACTGAGTGGGTCGGACGGCGACGGTCACCGAGGGGGATTCACGCAGGGCGTACGGGGCGGTGTCCTGCTGCCGCCACCAGACAAGCGCGGCAGCGCCGAGGCACAGGGCGAGTGCCGTAGTCACGACCCAACGCATGCGGGGAATCTTGGGCATCAGTACCACTCCGGCCTGACTCGGATGATGTCTGCCCACGTGCCACGATGGCTCTGCACGTAGGAGTCGAGACGATAGTTGAGCCGGTTGTTGGTGTGGGCGCTGACGTACGCCTTACCGTTGGCCATCTTCGTGATGACACCAGCGTGATCCCAGCCGCCCTGTCCTCCCCAGTTGAAGAAGACGATGTCGCCGACCTTGGCGTACTTCTGGTGGCTCTCCTGGTACACGGCACCGTTGCTGTGTCGGCTCAGGAACTGACGCATCTTGTCTGCGACAGTCCAGGTGTGGGAGTCGATGAAGTAGGTGCCCCCACCGGAGTGGATCGGCGCGATGTACTTCTTTCGCCACCAGGTGTTGACGCTGGTCCTGTCCTTGTCGTAACCCTTCATGCGCATTCCACCGCCGTAATGCAAGGCTTCGGAGATGAAGTTGGTGCAGTCCTGGCCGTACTTCCCGCGGTCATTCCAATGAGCCCGGGCCCAGGTTGCCGTGCCGCTCATGTTGATGGTTCCGAACGGCCCGTACTGCTCCTCGTCGGGAGACGGCGGGCTTGCCGGCTCAGGGGCGGGCCTGGGTGCGGTCGTGGCGTCAGGGCCGTCGTTCTCGATCGTCCCGTAGGCGACGGTACCGAACACACTGTCATCCGACGCCAAGCGCTGCTCGAAGGAGGATGCGCTGACCTTGCTGCGCAACTGCGGGTTGGCACCGGTGGAGAAATCGTAGAGGAAGGGCGCCTCGCTCTCCTCGGGCTCACCGGGCGCGTCGGCGGCCGTCTTCTTCTCACGTACCGATGCCCGAAGGGTCACGGAACCGTCGACCTCAGGCAGGGCGAGGACGTCGGAGAGGGCAGAAGTGACGTGTGTATAGGTGAGGCCCTCCGCTCTGAGGGCGTCGCGAGTGTCGATCAGCCCGGGCTCCTCGGCGTTGAGCAGCCAGGTGTACAGGGCCGAGTTCGGCCGGCCGGCCAATGCGGCGTCGCCGTTCTTGCTCGCGCCCGTCGTCAGCGAGGCAGCCGCTGCAAGGTACTCCGTCACAGCCTGCTGGTAGGTGGCGGTTGCCAGCGGTGCGCTCAAGGGCGTTGCGGGATTGCTGGAGACGGTGTCACTCGTACCGTGGCGGCTGGAGGCGCGGATCTGGAAGGTGTAGGAGGTGCCGTTCTGGAGCCCGGTGATGACGGCATCCGTGCGGTGTGTGGTGTGCTCGCTGACGGTGGCACCCGTAGCGTCGACCGCGCTCACCTGGTAGGTGAGGAGCGTGTCGTCGTAGCCGCTGTCCGTGCTCGCGCCCCAGGTGACCAGCGCGCCACCGTCTCCGGGGCGGGCCTGTGGGTCGACGGGTGCCGAGGGGGGCGTCGCGGCTTCGTATGCGACGGTCAAAGTGGCGCCGGTGAAGGTGACGCCGGCCGTGCTTGGCGCACCATCGGGCTTGCGGAGTACCAGACCGTGATTACCGTTCGCGCCGTCCGTCCAGCCCGTGACGAGACCGGTGACGTCTATGGTCCACGGTGCGGTCGCATCCACGTTTACCCCCGGAGCCGTGACACGGTCCAGGTCGGCACCTGTGCCAGTGGTGGCCCATGCTCCGTTGAGGGCGTGAACGGCCAGCGCCGGGCTTGTCGAGGTCGACTGGAGCTGAAGCGTCGCGCTGATCACACGGCCGTCCGCCGGAATCTTCGAAACATCAGCCTTGACGTAGCTACGCCAGTTCTTGCCCGAGACGCTGCCGACTTTCAGCGAGCCGGTGGTGTCACCGACGCAGGCGTCGGAATCGGTGCACACGGTGGCTTGCGTGAGAGGAAGGGACACTGACGCGCTGGCATCCGTGGTGGAAGGGGGAGCACCGGAGCCGGCCTTGATTGGAGTCGCGGAGGTCCACGCTGAGCACTTGCCGGTATAGCAGGCACGCATGGACCACGTGTGCGGGCCGCCCGACGCCAAGGCGACCGCAGGGACCTGGAAGCCCGCCCTCTCGCCGTTGGGCACAAGCTGGGCCCCCAGAGTCTGCGTCCCAGCGGCGTTGCTGATCCGGAACTGAGCTTCGACCATGCCACCGTTAGGAGAGGAGACGACCCCAGAAATCAGAGGAGAGCCGGTGTCCGTCGCCCCGGCCTGAAGCTGCTGCGGCAAGTCAGCGGGAAGCTCCGCACTCGCGGCAACCCGGAAAGTCGTCCAGCCAGACCAGCTGGAGGTGTCTACGCCGTCATAGGTACGCGCACGGACCTGAAGGTGAGCACCTTCCGGGAGCCCTGTGACGGTGGACAGCTGGGCCATGGAGACCGAGCCCGACGTGACCTGACGCCCTCTGCCCGTCCAGGTCACGGTGGTGTCCGCATAGGCCGGATCAGGTGCGACCTGGAACTCCGCCGTCAGGAGAGAGCCCGGGTCGCTGTCAGTGACCCGAGCGTGAAAAGCAGGGTTCGGGGACGCCGTAGTCGTCACTGAGGTGTCGGCCCTGACCGGCGAGGTGGTGAGCCCGGTGGGGATTGCAGGCGCGGAATTGTAGGTGACGATGAGCGACGGCTCCGACGCTGCGTCGTGCGAACCGTCGACGTAGTTCGCCGAGCGGTAGCGCCGCCAGGTCAGCGGATCTGTTTCGTCCACGGCCGCCAGGCGTACCCCGTAGTTGGGCTGACCAGCCGCCCACGCCTGGACGATGCCGTTCACGTCCCACTCAACGTTTCCTGCCGGACAGCTGGCGCTGTAGCCCTTCGCTACCTTCGACACCGGAGCGACCGCCGTCGTCGTTGCGGGCTGGCTGGCCCAGGAGATGGCAGAGGGGTCCCAGTCGGAGGTGACTCGGCGGACCTGAATCCCGGCGTTGTCGGTCGAACAGGAAGACGACCAGTACGAGAACAAGCGGAGGTCGGCGTCCAGGACCTGCTTGCCGAGGAACCGGGTCGTATCGAACTTCAGGTAGGCCCGGGCCCGTTCCGTTCCGTTGTAGGTGCCTGCCTTCAGTTCGGTGGACCCACGCTGGGACGTCGGGTAGTCGTCGCCCTGAATCCATGTGTCCGTGACCGGTCCCAGGAGAGTGTTGGTCGGGTCTACCGTTACCGGGTACGTCACCTCAGGGTTATCCAGGAACGCGGCGTCCGGCTTCAAGACCAGAGTCTGGGCGTCTCCGCTGCCCTCGACAGACGCGGCGACATCGGAGACTTTGGCCGGCTCACGGGTATTGGCGTGCTCATCAGCGCCCCACATGACAGGCACAGGGGCGGCAGCCACATCCCTACCGTCCTTGCTCTCCCACAGCAACCGCTCATCGGCCGTCTCGCGGAGCCTCAGGCCTTCGGCCACCACGGGGATCCGCAGTTCGACCTGCTCCTTGGGCCGCTCGTTCAGCACCAGTAGATGCGAGAACCCTTCCGGCAGAGCCGTAACAACGAGATCGGTGTCGGGCCCCACGTTCTTGTAGGTCGCGGAGTTTCCATGAAGAGTCGGCCGGGGCAGCTGACCGTCCCAACCAAGGCCCAGCGCTCGTGCTCCCTCAGTAACCTCGGCCAGTGGGCCAACACCGCCATCGGAAAACCGGATGCCCGCAGCGGCCTGCTTGGGCTGGACGCTCCCGTCACGGAACACGAGCGTGGTGTCCACGTTCTGCCAGACACCCGTCTCGCTCTTGACCCTGATCGGACCCGTGGTCGATTCTTCGGTCAAGGTTCCGTCAGGGTTGGCGTAGGTGGTCGAAGTCTCTGCCCGCAACGTGGTGATCTCCACGCGCTCCCCGAGCAGAGCGGCTCGCGCACGGGCGGCTGCGGCGAGCTCTTCCTCAGACGGCTGAACCTCTATGACTGAGGCAGGAGGGGCCGGGGCGGCAGCAACGCCGACCGGGATGCCCAGTTCGATGGCCAGGAATCCGGCCAGCGGGTAAATGCCTCTTCGCAGCAGAGCCGAGCGAAGTGGTCTATGGCGTTTTCTCATCAGTATGCCCCCCTGTTGAGCCCCGAACGGGCCAACTGCAAGATCATTGCATGAGCGTCTTTGGCGGGCGCATGACGTTCTTGAGGGTGTAGGCCCGGCCGGCTGCGAAGAGGGTGAACGGCACACCCGCAGGGCAAAGTGCGCGGCCACCTGTCGGCTGACCAGTAGGCATCTGAAGACCCTCGCTGAAGTCGACTTCCCAGTGCTCCTGCGATCCGAGAGCTCACGTCGTCGGCCGACACCATGAATCCCGTGGTGTCGGCCGTTGGCTGATCGGCGCCATTCAGCGGAATAACCGGAAGAGCGCTCGGCTCGCGACCTCTGAGTCTCGGTCCCGTCGGTCCCGCCGGTCCCTCTTTCGCCTGCTCGGCGAGCCAGTGCGCGTACGGCTCCCGCAGTTGGCGGCCGTCGACGCGGGCGCTGCGGACATGGACGAGGACGGTGTGGTCGTCCACGTGCGCGAAGCGCGTCGCCCGAACCCCCGGCCGATCCGGAGCGTGCCCCGTAGCCTGACCGTATGAGCAAGGACGCCGATCCCGGGCTGTTCGGTCCCGGTTCCGTGACCTGGCAGTTGCACGGCGATCCCGTGATGTGGATCGCCGGCGTCAGCGCGCTGTATCTGCAGGCGCTTCACCCCGTGGCCGTGCGCGGCGTGATGATCAACAGTGACTTCCGCCGCGACGCCTGGGGCCGGCTGCTCCGGACCGCCGACTTCGTCGGCACGATCAGCTACGGGACCGCCGAGGCCGCCGAGGCGGCCGGAGCTCGGGTACGGAAGATCCACCGGCTGCTCGGCGTCGACGACCCCGAGCTGCTCCTCTGGGTGCACTGCGCCGAGGTCGCCTCGTACCTCTCCGTCGTCCGTCGCTCCGGCGTATCCCTCACCGACGCCCAGGCGGACCGGTACGTCGACGAACACCGCGTCTCCGCCCGCCTCGTCGGCCTCGACCCGGGCGTTGCCCGCGACCGTCGACGAACTCGGCGCCTACTTCGACGGGGTACGGCCGCGGCTCGCCGCCGGAGCGGACGCCCGCGCCGTGGACGCCTTTCTGCGCCGCCCGCCCGTCGCCCCCGCCCTCGTACCGGCGCGCGAGATCATCTGGCGGCGCGTGGCCTCACTCGCGTACGACTGCCTGCCCCTCTACGCCCACGAGCTCTACGGCAGGCCCGCGCCGCCGCCCGAGACCGTCACGTACCAGCTCACGGCCACGGCCAATCTGCTGCGTTCGATTCCGGCCCGGCTCCGCTGGCGGCTGCCGCCGGGTCACATTCTGAAAGCGATGTCCCGGCTCGGCCCCGACGCGCGTCCCGCCCCGTACACACTCCGCAGCCAGGCCGCCATACTGGACGAGCCGGGGAGGGCGCGAGGAACACACGGGGGCGACAGCACGCGATGGCGGAGACCAGGCTGATCCAGGGCCGGTACCGGCTGCACGACGTGATCGGGCGCGGCGGCATGGGCGAGGTGTGGCGCGCCACCGACGAGTCGCTCGGCCGCCGGGTCGCGGTCAAGTGCCTCAAACCGCTGGGACCGCAGCAGCGGGACCCGCACTCCCTGACCGTGCTGCGGGAACGGTTCCGGCGCGAGGCCCGGGTGGCGGCCTCGCTCCAGCACCGCGGGGTCACCGTCGTGCACGACTTCGGTGAGTACGACGGGGTGCTCTTCCTCGTCATGGAACTGTTGGAGGGGCACAACCTCAGCCAGCTCCTGGAGGAGAACAAGCAGCACCCGCTACCGGTGCAGGACGTCGTGGACATCGCCGAACAGGTCGCGGACGCCCTCGCCTACACGCACCGGCAGGGCATCGTCCACCGCGACCTCAAGCCGGCCAACATCATGCGGCTCGGCGACGGCGCTGTGAAGATCTGCGACTTCGGGATCGCGCGGCTCGGCGACAACATCGGCCACACCTCGCAGCTCACCGGCACCGGCATCGCGATGGGCACCCCGCACTACATGTCGCCCGAGCAGATCAGCGGCGGCCAGGTCGACCACCGCAGCGACCTGTACTCGCTGGGCTGCGTGCTGTACGAGATCGCCACCGGAGCCCCGCCCTTCGACCTGGAGGACGCCTGGGCCGTCCTCGTCGGCCACCGCGACACCCCGCCGCGACCCCTGCGGACCCACCGGGCCGAACTGCCCGACTATCTCGACCGGATCGTGCTCGACCTGCTCGCCAAGACCCCCGACGACCGGCCCACCGACGCGGGCGTCCTGCGGCGCAGGATCATCTCGGCCCGCACCGGAATCGGACCCGGCCCCGACTCTGGTCGCGGACTCGGCTCTGGACTCCTCCCCGACTCCGGTCGCGGACTCGGCCCCGGCTCCGGACTCGGCCCCGGCTCCAGCGGCGGTGTGCGGGAGGCCGTCGTTCCCGCTGCCGTCCCTCCCGCGCGGACGCCCGCCGACGAGGCATCCCCCCGACTCCCCTCCTGGGCCAGGGACATGACCGCCGGGCACCCCGCGACCGGTGAGGCCGACGCGTCGCGCCCGCAGGCGTACGACCCCGTCGCCGCGCTCACGGGGGAGTGGACGACCGCCTCCCGCGTGGTTCCGCCGCGCTCCCCGGACGGCCCGGAACGAGCCACCGCGCCGCCGGAACTCCTCGCCGTGCTCGCCGGCCGGCACCGGGCCGGGCTCGGCCTCGGCCGGCTCGGCCGCTGGGACGAGGCCGAGGACGTGCACCGGTCCGTCGTCGAGGACCGCCGCCGCGTCCTCGGACCCGACCACCCCGACACCCTCGCCAGCCGGTACGAACTCGGCTTCACCCTCAGCAGGCTCGCCCGCCCCGCCGAGGCCCTGCGCGAATTCGACCTGGTGGCCGAGGCGCGCGAGCGGGTCCTCGGCGCGGACCACCCCGACACGCTGGCCGCCCGTCAGGAGACGGCGTACGTCCTCGGCCGGCTCGGGCGGCACGTCGAGGCGCACCGGGTGTACGTGGACGTGCTCGCCGCGCGCGAACGCACCATGGGCGCCGACCACCCCGACACCCTGCGCTGCCGCCACAACCTGGCCTTCAACCTGGGACGTCTCGGGCGCCGCGAGGACGCGTACCGGATGGCCGCCGAGGTGGCGGCGGCGCGTGGCCGGCTGCTCGGCGCCGACCATCCCGACACCCTGGTGACCCGCTACGAGGTGGCCTACGACCTGGGCCAGTTGGGGCGCTGGTCGGAGGCGCTCGCCGCCTACCGCGAGGTCGTCGCCGCGCGCTCCGACGTCCTCGGCCCCGACCACCCCGACACGCTCGCCGCCTGTTACGAGGTCGGCATCTGCCTCGGCCGGCTCGGCCGGAGCGGCGACGCCCTCGGCCTCTACCGCGACCTGGTGGCCGCCCGCACCCGCGTGCTCGGCCCCGAGGACCCGGAGACGCTCCGCGCCCGACACGGCCTCGGCGTCAACCTCGGGCGGCTCTCCCGCTGGGAGGAGGCCGTCGCCGAGGCCAGTGACGTGTGCGCGATCCGCGAGCGGGTCCTCGGCGCCGACCACCCGGACACGCTCGCCAGCCGGCGCGAGATCGCCGTCGGCCTCGGCCGGCTGACGCGCTGGGCCGAGGCTCTCGCCTGCCACCGTCAGGTCGCCGAGGCCCGCGAGCGGAGCCTCGGCCCCGAGCACCCCGACACGCTGGCGGCCCGCCACGACGAGGCCCACTGCCTCGAACGGCTCGGTCGCGCCACCGAGGCCGCCGCCTCGTACCGCCGGGTGGCCGCCCCGCGGGAGCCCGCCGGCGGCAGCGACGCCCGTACGCCCCGGTCCTGAGCCGTCCCCCGTACGTCCCCCGTACGCCCCGGTCCTGAGCCGTCCCCCGTACGCCCCGCGTGGCCGACGGGCCCGAGCCCGACTGCGCGAGGCAGACCGGCGGGCCCCAGCCGACGCGGTCGCGCGCTCCCACGGGGTTCCCCCGGCGATCTTCGCGTGTTAGCAAGAGACATGACCGCACAGCGCTCGTACGACGCCGTCATCGTCGGCGGTGGCCACAACGGACTCGTCGCCGCCGCCTACCTGGCCCGGGCCGGACGTACCGTCCTCGTCCTGGAACGACTCGGCTCCACCGGCGGCGCCGCCGTGTCCACCCGGCCCTTCGCCGGCGTCGACGCCCGGCTCTCCCGGTACTCCTACCTCGTCTCGCTCCTGCCGTCGAAGATCGTGCGCGAGCTGGGGCTGCGCTTCGAGGTGCGGAAACGGTCCATCTCCTCGTACACACCGAAGGGCAACGGCGGACTGCTCGTCGGCGGGGGCGCGGACCGCACCCGTGCCTCCTTCGCGGCCCTCACCGGCTCCGACCGCGAGTACGAGGCCTGGCAGGGCTTCTACGCCCGTACGGCCGAAGTCGCCGAGCGGGTCTTCCCCACCCTCACCGAGCCGCTCCCCACCCGCGCGGAACTGCGCTCCCGCGTCGGCGACGAAACCTCCTGGCGCATGCTGTTCGAGCAGCCGATCGGCGCCGCCGTCGAGGAGACCTTCGCCGACGACCTGGTCCGGGGCGTCGTCCTCACCGACGCCCTGATCGGCACCTTCGCCGACGCCCACGACCCCTCCCTGCTCCAGAACCGGTGCTTCCTCTACCACGTGATCGGCGGCGGCACCGGAGACTGGGACGTCCCCGTCGGTGGCATGGGCGCCCTCACCGACGCCCTCGCGGACGCGGCCCACGCGGCGGGCGCGGAGATCCGTACCGGCCACGAGGCCGTGCGGATCGAGACCGACGGGCTCCGCGCCGAGGTCACCTACCGCACGGCGGACGGCGAGGGCGTGGTCGCGGCAGAGCACGTACTTGTCAACGCCTCCCCACAGGCCCTCGCCGAGCTCCTCGGCGAGACGCCCCCGGTGCCCGCCGAGGGCGCCCAGCTCAAGGTCAACATGCTGCTCACCCGGCTGCCCCGGCTACGCGACCGCTCCGTCGACCCGCGCGAGGCGTTCGCCGGTACCTTCCACATCGCCGAGGGGTACGGCCAGTTGGCCACCGCGTACGCCGAGGCGGCCGCCGGCAGGCTGCCCACCGCGCCGCCCTCCGAGATCTACTGCCACTCGCTGACCGACCCCAGCATCCTCGGCCCCGAGCTCGCCGGGCAGGGCTACCAGACCCTCACCCTCTTCGGGCTGCACACCCCCGCGCGGCTCTTCGCCGCCGACAACGACGGCGCCCGCGCCGCCCTCCTCAAGGCGACCCTGGCCGAACTCGACGCCGTCCTGGACGAGCCGCTCGCCGACTGTCTCGCCGTCGACGCCGACGGCAGGCCCTGCATCGAGGCGAAGACCCCGCTCGACCTGGAGCGTGACCTCAGGCTGCCCGGCGGGCACATCTTCCATCGCGACCTCTCTTTCCCCTACGGGGAAGAGGGCACCGGCCGCTGGGGCGTGGAGACCGGCCACGGCAACGTGCTGCTCTGTGGCGCGGGGGCCGTGCGGGGCGGCGGAGTCAGCGGCATCCCCGGCCACAACGCGGCGATGGCGGCGCTCGGGCGCTGACGCGGCGATAGCGGCGCTCGGACGGTGACGCGGCGATGGCGGCGCTCGGACGGTGACGCGCCGGGCGCCGCGGCCGGCGGCGTGAAGCTCACCTGTGGCAGCGCTTAAGAAATCCTCGATGGACCCCGATGCAGGACGTACGGAAGATTCTCTTCGGGGATCTTGGGCGCGGAACCGTGCCCGGACCCCGAAGGTCACAGGACACGCACGTCGGGAGCCATGGCATTGAAGGCGCTGGTCAAGCAGAAGGCGGAGCCGGGACTCTGGCTCATGGACGTACCGGAGCCGGAGATCGGCCCCGGAGACGTACTGATCAAGGTCAAGCGGACCGGCATCTGCGGCACGGATCTGCACATCCGCTCCTGGGACGGCTGGGCCCAGAAGACCATCGCCACGCCGCTGACCCTCGGCCACGAGTTCGTCGGCGAGGTCGTCGAGACCGGCCGTGACGTCGTCGACATCGCGATCGGCGACCTGGTCAGCGGCGAGGGCCACCTCGTCTGCGGCAAGTGCCGCAACTGTCTGGCCGGCCGCCGCCACCTCTGCCGCGCCACCGTCGGCCTCGGCGTCGGCCGCGACGGCGCGTTCGCCGAGTACGTCGCCCTGCCCGCGTCCAACGTCTGGGTGCACCGCGTCCCGGTCGACCTCGACGTCGCCGCGATCTTCGACCCCTTCGGCAACGCCGTGCACACCGCGCTCTCCTTCCCGCTCGTCGGCGAGGACGTCCTCGTCACCGGCGCGGGCCCCATCGGAATCATGGCCGCCGCCGTCGCCAAGCACGCCGGCGCGCGCCACGTCGTCATCACCGACGTCAGCGAGGAGCGCCTCGACCTCGCCCGCAAGGCGGGCGTCTCGCTCGCGCTGAACGTCGCCGAGCAGACGATCGCCGACGGCCAGCGCACGCTGGGCCTCAAGGAGGGCTTCGACGTCGGCCTGGAGATGTCCGGCAACCCGCGCGCGATGCGCGACATGGTCGCGAACATGACCAACGGCGGCAAGATCGCCATGCTCGGTCTGCCCGCCGAGGACTTCGCCGTCGACTGGGCGAAGATCGTGACCTCCATGATCACCATCAAGGGCATCTACGGCCGCGAGATGTTCGAGACCTGGTACGCGATGTCCGTCCTCCTGGAGGGCGGCCTGGACCTCGCTCCGGTGATCACCGGCCGCTACGCCTACACCGACTTCGAGGCCGCCTTCGACGACGCCGCCTCCGGCAAGGGCGGCAAGGTCATCCTCGACTGGACCGTCTGACCCGGCTCCTCTCGTCCACCTCGTCTTCTTCCTCCGCGCGTCCGACCTCCCGCTAAGGAACCCCACATGTTCGACTCCGTACGCGACGACCTCCGCACCACCCTCGACGAGATCCGCGCCGCCGGTCTGCACAAGCCCGAGCGCGTCATCGGCACGCCCCAGTCCGCGACGGTGGCCGTCACGGCCGGCGGGCAGCCCGGCGAGGTGCTCAACTTCTGCGCGAACAACTACCTCGGCCTGGCCGACCACCCCGAGGTGATCGCCTCCGCCCACGAGGCGCTGGACCGCTGGGGCTACGGCATGGCGTCCGTGCGCTTCATCTGCGGTACGCAGGAAGTGCACAAGGAGCTGGAGGCCCGGCTGTCCTCCTTCCTCGGCCAGGAGGACACGATCCTCTACTCCTCCTGCTTCGACGCCAACGGCGGTGTCTTCGAGACCCTGCTCGGCGCCGAGGACGCCGTCATCTCCGACGCCCTCAACCACGCCTCGATCATCGACGGCATCCGGCTCTCCAAGGCCCGCCGCTTCCGCTACGCCAACCGCGACATGGCCGACCTGGAGCAGCAGCTCAAGGAGGCCACCGAGGGCGGCGCCCGCCGCAAGCTGATCGTCACCGACGGCGTCTTCTCCATGGACGGCTACGTCGCCCCGCTCGGTGAGATCTGCGACCTGGCCGAGCGCTACGACGCCATGGTCATGGTCGACGACTCCCACGCCGTCGGCTTCGTCGGCCCCGGCGGGCGCGGCACCCCCGAGCTGCACGGTGTCATGGACCGGGTCGACATCATCACCGGCACCCTCGGCAAGGCCCTCGGCGGCGCCTCCGGCGGTTACGTCGCGGCCCGCGCCGAGATCGTCGCCCTGCTGCGCCAGCGCTCCCGCCCGTACCTCTTCTCCAACACCCTCGCCCCGGTCATCGCCGCCGCCTCCCTCAAGGTCCTCGACCTGCTGGAGTCCGCGGGCGACCTGCGCGAGCGGCTGCGCGCCAACACCGAGCTGTTCCGCACCCGGATGACCGCGGAGGGCTTCGACATCCTCCCCGGCGACCACGCCATCGCGCCCGTCATGATCGGCGACGCCTCGGAGGCCGGGCGCATGGCGGAGCTGCTCCTGGAGCGCGGTGTGTACGTGATCGGCTTCTCGTACCCCGTGGTTCCGCAGGGCCAGGCGCGCATCCGTGTCCAGCTCTCGGCCGCGCATTCGTCCGATGATGTGAACCGGGCTGTGGACGCGTTCGTCGACGCGCGCGCCGCCCTGCGAGACTAGGGGAATGATCGAAGCGCGGCGGCTGCACATCCTCCGAGCGGTGGCCGACCACCGCACGGTCACGGCGGCTGCCGCCGCGCTCTATCTCACCCCCTCCGCCGTCTCGCAGCAGCTCGCCGCCCTGGAGCAGGAGACCGGCCACCGGCTGGTCGAGCGCAACGCCCGGGGCGCCCGGCTCACGCCGGCCGGCGAGATCCTGCTCAGCCACGCCAACGCCGTCCTGGCCCAGCTGGAGCGCGCCGAGTCCGAACTCGCCGCGTACGGCTCCGGTGAGGCCGGGACGGTCACGGTCGCGGCCTTCGCCACCGGCATCGGCCTGGTCGTCGCCCCCGCCATCTCCGGCCTGGCCCGCACCGCGCCCGGCATCCAGGTCCGAGTGCGGGACGCCGAGGGCGACGAGAGCCTGCTGATGGTCCTGGACCGCCAGGTCGACGTGGCCGTGGCCGTGGAGTACCGGGGCGCGCCCGGTGAGGACGACGCCCGGCTCACCCGCGTACCGCTCTACGCGGAGCCCTTCGACGCCGTCCTGCCGCCCGGCCACCCCCTCGCGGCTGGGGATCAGGTCGCCCTCGCCGATCTCGCCAAGGACGCCTGGATCGGTCAGTCCCCGGGCAATCCCTGCCATGACGTGACCGTCCTGGCCTGCGAGTACGCCGGATTCGCGCCCCGCTTCGAGCACTCCTCCGACGACTTCCGCGCGGTCGTCTCCCTCGCCGCGGCGGGCGCGGGCGTCGCGCTCGTCCCGCGCTCGGCGCTGCGGGGCGCGGCCCTGGACGAGGTGGCGATCCGCCCGGTCGACGGCGTGGCCCCCACCCGCCGCGTCTTCGCGGCGGTCCGCAGGGGCGCCGAGGAGCACCCCCTGATCAGCCCGGTCCTCGCGGCCCTGCGGGAGGCCGCCGGCCCGGGTGCCTGAACCGGAGGCCGCCGGCCGGGTACCTGACCCGGAGGCCGCCGGCCCGGGTGCCACACCCGGAGGCGCCCCGGCTCAGTCCGCCGAGGCCGTCCAGCCCACGGCCTCGATCCGCGACGCGTCGGCCGGCCGGGCGTCGTCGAAGAGGGGCCGCCCCGAGGCGTCCAGGACCCTCAGGGCGTCCACGTACACCCCGCGCCCGACATAGCGCTGGTCCGTCGCGTACCGCCACCGCAGCCGTACGGGCCCGGTGCCCGCGCCCGTCGGGAGGTCCGCCGCCAGCCGGTGCCAGACCCGCCCGGACCAGCCGCTCACCGACCCTGCCGGATGCGACCGCGGCTCCTGCCCCTTCCGTACGGTGGTGAACGGCACCGGGCCCCATGTCCCGCCGCCGTCCGTGGAGGCCTCCAGGTGCGCGGCGTCCGCGGCCGGCTCGGTGTCCCACCACAGGGCGCACTCCACGCGCGCCGCGCCCGCCAGAGCCGGCAGGGTCAGCGTCGCCGTGGTCGCGTTCGCCATGCCCGAGAACCAGGAGCTGTGGCCGCGCGCCGGACGGACGGGCACGGCGCGGGCCAGGTGGTCGGCGGCGGCGGCCCGGGGCGCCGAACCGGAGCGCCATGTACGCACCGGGTGGACCGAGTTGCCGAGGACGACCAGGAACGCGTCGGTGCTCGGGTCGAGGACCAGACTGGTCCCGGTGAAGCCGGTGTGGCCCGCCGAGCGCGGCGTCGCCATCGCGCCCATGTACCAGTGCTGGTAGAGCTCGAAGCCGAGGCCGTGCTCGTCGCCCGGGAACGCGGTGTTGAAGTCAGTGAACATCAGCTCCACGGACTCGGGGGCCAGGATCCGCGCGCGGCCGTACGCCCCGCCGTTGAGCAGGGTGCGGGCCAGGACCGCGAGGTCCCAGGCGCAGGAGAACACCCCCGCGTGGCCGGCGACACCGCCCATGCCGAAGGCGTTCTCGTCGTGGACCTCGCCCCGCACCATGCCCCGGTCGAGCCCGGACCAGGGCAGCCGTGCGTCCTCGGTCGCCGCGATCTTCGGGCGCCACGAGGACGGGGGGTTGAAGAGCGTGCGGTGCATCCCGAGCGGAGCCGTGATCTCGGTCCTGAGCAGGCTGTCCAAGGTGCGTCCTGTGATCTCCTCCAGGATCAGCTGGAGCGAGATCAGGTTCAGATCGGAGTACAGATAGCGGGTGCCGGGCGCGTTGGCCGGCGCTTCCTGCCACAGCAGCCGCAGCTGTCCCTCCCGCGTCGGCTCCTTGAACAGCGGGATCCAGGCGCGGAACCCCGAGGTGTGGGTGAGCAGCTGACGGACCGTGATGTCCTGCTTGCCGCCGCCCCCGAACTCCGGAAGATACGCCGTGACCTTCGCCTCGAGTTCGAGGGTCCCGCGCTCGATCTGCTGCACCGCCAGGATCGAGGTGAAGAGCTTGGAGACCGAGGCCAGGTCGAAGACCGTGTCCTCGGCCATCGGGATCCGCTCGTCCGGCGGCAGTTCGACGCCGGTGTCCGTCTTCTCGTCGTACGCCGCGTACCGGACCGCGTGCCCGATCGGCCGGTGCAGCGCGACCGTCCCCCCGCGCCCGGCGAGCAGCACGGCGCCCGCGTACCAGGGGCGGCGGGGGGAGGGGGCGAGGTACGTCTCGGCGTCGGCGACCAGCAGATCCAGGTGCTCGGCGAGCAGCCCGGCCCGTTCGGGGGAGCCACGCCGCAGGGTGGTCCGGTCTCCGCCCCGGGGTGTGGAGGCCGCGGCGGCCCCCGGGATCGAGCCGACCATCACCGCACCTCCCAGGGCGAGAAGCCGGCCACCGAACGCCCGGCGGCCGATCCCCGCACTCCCTGCCGAATCCTCCGTCATCCCTACCCTCTCCCACGCCACTGAAAGAATCCTTCGGCCACACGCGCAACGCCTGAAACTTTCTTACCGGGGTGAGGGGTCGTCAAGGAAGCGGGCTGCGCTCCAAAGAATCTGACACTGCATCAGAAAATCTCTTCCCTCGGCCGTGTCCCTGCGGCATCCTGCCGCCCATGAAGACGGAGCTGAGCCAAAAGCTGGGGATCGAGCACGCCATCTTCGGCTTCACGCCCTTCCCCGCGGTGGCCGCCGCCATCACCAGAGCCGGCGGGTTCGGCGTGCTGGGGGCGGTGCGCTACACCGCCCCCGACGACCTGGCCCGAGACCTCGACTGGATGCAGGACCACACCGACGGGCTGCCCTACGGCCTCGATGTCGTCATGCCCGCCAAGAAGGTCGAGGGGGTGAGCGAGGCCGACGTCGAGGCGATGATCCCGGAGGGGCACCGCGAGTTCGTCCGCGCGACCCTCGCCAAGCACGGCGTCCCCGAACTCGCCGAGGGCGAGGCCTCCGGCTGGCGGATCACCGGCTGGATGGAGCAGGTCGCCCGCAACCAGCTCGACGTCGCCTTCGACTACCCCATCAGGCTCCTCGCCAACGCGCTCGGCTCCCCGCCCGCCGACGTCGTCCAGCGCGCGCACGACCACGACGTCCTCGTCGCCGCCCTGGCCGGCAGCGCCCGGCACGCCCGCCACCACGCCGAGGCCGGCATCGACATCGTCGTCGCCCAGGGCTACGAGGCAGGCGGCCACACGGGCGAGATCGCCTCCATGGTCCTCACCCCCGAGGTCGTCGACGCCGTCTCCCCGCTGCCCGTCCTCGCCGCCGGCGGCATCGGCAGCGGCGAGCAGATCGCCGCCGGGCTCGCCCTCGGCGCCCAGGGTGTCTGGCTCGGCTCCCTCTGGCTCACCACCACCGAGGCCGACCTGCACTCCCGTGCGCTGACCGCCAAGCTCCTCGCCGCCGGTTCCGGCGACACCGTCCGCTCCCGTGCCCTGACCGGCAAGCCCGCCCGCCAGTTGCGCACCGAGTGGACCGACGCCTGGGACGATCCGGAAGGCCCCGGCACGCTCCCCATGCCCCTCCAGGGGCTGCTGGTCGCCGAGGCCGTCTCCCGTATCCAGAAGTACGAGGTCGACCCGCTGCTCGGCACTCCGGTCGGCCAGATCGTCGGCCGGATGAACGCCGAACGCAGCGTCCAGCAGGTCTTCGACGACCTCACCCGCGGCTTCGAACGGGCCGTGGACCGCATCAACCGCATCGCCGGACGGAGTGCGCCGTGAGCGAGACGAACGGTTTCTGGTCCCAGGCCGCCGCCGACCCCGCCCGTACGGTCCTGATCGCACCCGACGGCGAGGAGTGGACCGCGGGGCGGCTGCACGCCGACGCCAACCGGCTGGTCCACGGACTGCGCGCGGCGGGCCTGGAGCGCGGGGACGCCTTCGCGGTCGTCCTGCCCAACGGCGTCGAGTTCCTCGTCGCCCATCTCGCCGCCACCCAGGCCGGGTTCTACCTCGTGCCGGTCAACCATCACCTGGTCGGCCCCGAGATCGCCTGGATCGTCGCCGACTCCGGCGCCAAGGTGCTCCTCGCCCACGAGCGGTTCGCCGCCACTGCGACGGCCGCCGCCGACGAGGCCGGGCTGCCCGCCACCCACCGCCACGCCGTCGGCGAGATCCCCGGCTTCCGCCCGTACGCCGAACTCCTCGCAGGCCACCCGGAGTCCGCGCCCGAGGACCGCACCCTGGGCTGGGTCATGAACTACACCTCCGGCACCACGGGCCGGCCGCGCGGCATCCGCCGCCCGTTGCCCGGCAAGCTCCCGGAGGAGACGTACCTCGGCGGCTTCCTCGGCATCTTCGGCATCCGGCCCTTCGACGGCAACGTGCACCTGGTCTGCTCGCCGCTCTACCACACGGCCGTGCTCCAGTTCGCGAGCGCCGCCCTGCACATCGGCCATCCGCTGGTCCTCATGGACAAGTGGACGCCCGAGGAGATGCTGCGGCTCGTCGACGCGCACGCCTGCACCCACACCCACATGGTCCCGACCCAGTTCCACCGGCTTCTCGCGCTCCCCGAAGAGGTGCGCGGCCGCTACGACGTCTCGTCGATGCGGCACGCCATCCACGGCGCCGCGCCCTGCCCCGACCACGTCAAACGGGCGATGATCGAATGGTGGGGGAGCTGCGTGGAGGAGTACTACGCGGCGAGCGAGGGCGGCGGCGCGTTCGCCACCGCCGAGGACTGGCTGAAGAAACCGGGCACGGTCGGCAAGGCCTGGCCCATCAGCGAGCTCGCCGTCTTCGACGACGACGGCAACCGGCTCCCGCCCGGTGAACTCGGCACCGTCTACATGAAGATGTCCACGGGTGGCTTCGCGTACCACAAGGACAAGGAGAAGACGGCGAAGAACCGCATCGGCGACTTCTTCACCGTCGGCGACCTGGGCGTCCTCGACGAGGACGGCTACCTGTTCCTGCGCGACCGGAAGATCGACATGATCATCTCGGGCGGGGTGAACATCTACCCGGCCGAGATCGAGTCCGCGCTCCTCACCCACCCGGCCGTCGCCGACGCCGCCGCCTTCGGCATCCCGCACGCCGACTGGGGCGAGGAGGTCAAGGCCGTGGTCGAACCGGCCGAGGGCCATGAGGCGGGGGAGGCGCTGGCCGCCGCGATCCTGGCGCACTGCGAGGAACGCCTGGCCGGCTACAAGCGCCCCAAGTCGGTCGACTTCATCGTCACGATGCCCCGCGACCCGAACGGCAAGCTCTACAAGCGCAGGCTCAGGGAGCCCTACTGGGAGGGCCACGAGCGCCCGCTCTGACCCCGCCGCGTCCCTGGACGGCCCACCGTGCAAGTCGGGCGAATGGCGCGATGTGGCAGGATGCGGATCATGAGTTCGAGTACGGCGGGCGGCCTGGCACGACAGTGGACGACATGGGGACCGGTCGTGGCGGCCGTCGACCTCGCGCTGACGTGGGGGCGTGATCTGGCCGGCTTCGGGGTGGCGATCGCGGCCGTCTGCCTCTTCGCGGCCGTGCTCGCCGCCGTCCACCACGCCGAGGTCGTCGCCCATCGCGTCGGCGAACCCTACGGCTCGCTCGTCCTCGCCGTGGCCGTCACCGTCATCGAGGTCGGACTGATCGTCACCCTCATGGCGGGCGGCGGCGAGAAGACCGCCACGTACGCCCGGGACACCGTCTTCGCCGCCGTCATGATCACCTGCAACGGCATCGTGGGCCTCTCGCTGCTCGTCGGCGCCCTGCGCAACCGCATCGCCGTCTTCAACGCGGAGGGGTCGGGCGGCGCCCTCGCCACCGTCTGCACCCTGGCGACCATGACCCTGGTCCTGCCGACCTTCACCACGAGCCACCCGGGGCCGGAGTTCTCCGGCGCACAGCTGGCCTTCGCGGCCGTCGCGTCCCTCGCTCTGTACGGGGTCTTCGTCGCCGTCCAGACCGTCCGGCACCGTGACTACTTCCTGCCGGTGTCCAGAGAGGGCCAGGCCGGTGCGGAGTCGGAGGACGACCACGCCGACCCGCCGACCAAGCAGGAGATGTGGATCAGCCTCGGCCTGCTCGTCCTCGCGCTCGTCGCCGTCGTCGGGCTCGCCAAGCTCATCTCGCCCACCATCGAGGACGGTGTGGAGTCGGCCGGCCTGCCCAAGGCCGTGGTCGGCGTCATCATCGCCCTGATGGTGCTGCTTCCCGAGACCCTCGCCGCCGTCCGGGCCGCCCGCCGGGACCGCATGCAGACCAGCCTCAACCTGGCGTACGGCTCCGCCATCGCCAGCATCGGTCTGACGATCCCCTCGATCGCGCTCGCCTCCATCTGGCTCTCCGGGCCGCTGATCCTCGGCCTCGGGGCCGTCCACATGGTGCTGCTCGTGCTGACCGCCGTCGTCAGCGCTCTCACCGTCGTGCCGGGCCGGGCCACGCTCCTCCAGGGTGGCGTCCACCTCTCCATCTTCGCGGCCTTCGTCTTCCTCTCGTTCAGCCCCTGACCCCGAAGGCCCCGGGTGGCACACGTACTTGACCCGCCACCCCGGGCCGCCGAGGATCACGCCATGGACCGACTCCTCAGCCGTACCGTCGACGGCGTCCTGCGGATGACCGCCCAGCGCACACCCGACCGGATCGCGGTCCGGTACGGGGACCGCTCCTGGACCTACGCGGAGCTGGACGCCGCCGTGTCCACCGGGGCCGCCGTCCTGCGGGAGCGCTACGGCCTCGAGGAGAGCGCCCGCGTCGCGACGTACGGCCACAACTCCGACGCGTACCTCGTCGCCTTCCTGGCCTGCTCGCGCGCGGACCTCATCCACGTCCCGGTCAACCACCACCTCACCGGCGACGACCTCGACTACATCCTGCGCCAGTCGGGCAGTTCGCTCGTCCTCGCCGACCCCGCGCTCGCCGACCGCGTCCCCGCGGACCTGCCCGTACGGGCCCTGCGGGACACCGAGGACTCCTTTCTCACCGCGCTCGACGAACCCGAGGCGTTCGACCCCGACCGTGATGCCCGTGAGTACGTCCAGCTCCTCTACACCTCGGGCACGACGGCGCTGCCCAAGGGCGCCCGGATGACGCACCGGGCGCTCGTCCACGAGTACGCGAGTGCCATCGAGGCCCTGGACCTGAGCGCCGACGACCGGCCGGTCCACTCGCTGCCGCTCTACCACTCCGCGCAGATGCACGTCTTTCTGCTGCCCTATCTCGCGGTCGGCGCCGAGAACACCATCGTGGACGGCCCGGACCCCAAGGTGCTGTTCGACCTGATCGAGGCGGGCCGCGCGGACAGCCTCTTCGCCCCGCCGACGGTCTGGATCGGCCTGGCGAACCACCCGGAGTTCGCGACCCGCGACCTCTCCGGCCTCCGCAAGGCGTACTACGGCGCCTCGATCATGCCGGTCCCCGTCCTGGAGCGGCTGCGCGAGCGCCTCCCCGGACTGGGCTTCTACAACTGCTTCGGCCAGTCCGAGATCGGCCCGCTCGCCACGGTTCTCGGCCCCGACGAGCACGAGGGTCGCCTGGCCTCCTGCGGGCGTCCCGTCCGCCACGTCGAGGCGAAGGTCGTCGACGAGCACGGCGAGGAGGTTCCCGACGACACCCCCGGCGAGATCGTCTACCGCTCCCCGCAGCTGTGCGACGGCTACTGGTACAAGCCCGAGGAGACCAAGGAGGCCTTCCGGGGCGGCTGGTTCCGCTCCGGCGACCTCGCGGTGCGCGACGCCGAGGGCTATTACACGATCGTGGACCGGGTGAAGGACGTCATCAACTCCGGCGGCGTCCTGGTCGCCTCCCGCCAGGTCGAGGACGCCCTCTACACCCACCCGGCCGTCGCCGAGGTAGCCGTCGTCGGCCTCCCCGACGACCGCTGGATCGAGGCGATCACGGCGGTCGTCGTCGCCCGCGCGGAGGTCACCGAAGCCGCCCTGATCACCCACGCCCGCGAGAAGCTCGCCCCCTTCAAGGCCCCGAAACGCGTCCTCTTCGTCCCCGAACTCCCCCGCAACGCCAGCGGCAAGATCCTGAAGCGCGAACTCCGCGACCGCTTCACGCCGCCACGAGACGATGCCTGAAGGCGGTCCCGCCCTCGGGCGCTCGTCGAGACTCCCGTAGCGTCCGTTCCATGACCGAGCTGGAGGCCCTCGTCCGCCTGTGCCCGCCGCCCACCGAAGCGCCGCCGGCGGTGGACTGGGCGTCGGCCGAGCGCGCTCTCGGCGTGACGCTTCCCCATGACTACAAGCGGCTCGTAGAGACGTACGGAGACGGCATCTTCGACGAGACGATCTGGCTGCTCGCCCCCGACTCCGCCTACGACGACTGCGACCTGCACGCACAGACCGCGGAACGGGACGAGATCCTGGCCGACTTGTGGGAGATGGGTGAGGAGAAGCCGGCCGCCCTGCTCGAACCGGGGGTCCGGGTCCTGCCTGGGCCTTCGAGGAGGGCACCGGGGCGTTCCTGTACTGGCTGGTGCGCCCCGGGCAGCACCCCGACGCGTGGACCGTGCTCTACAACGAGGGACGCGGCCCCCTGTGGGAGCACCACGCGACCGGGTGTGTCGCCTTTCTGCGGGCGGTGCTGACGGGAACGGCGGAGACGGACTACTTCGGTTACCTCCACGAGGTGCTGCAGCCGAAGGAGCACCTCTTCGAGACGGCCGACCAGACCCTCGGCGCGTCCGAGTCCTGACATCGTCGGCCACTCCCGGCGCCCTGACCCGCCAGGCGGTTCCTGGGTCGTGTCCGGAAAGTCCGGCCTGGCTCGCGGCGGACGCTCCCTAGCCCTGCCGCAGATCCACGATCCGCTTGATCTTGCCCACGGAGCGCTCCAGCGTCTCCGGGTCGACGACCTCCACCGCGACCGAGACGCCGATGCCGTCCTTGCAGGCCGTCGCGATCGCGCGGGCCGCCTCCGCACGTTCGGCGGGGGTGGCGTCCGGGCGGGCCTCGGCGCGGACGGTGAGGGCGTCGAGGCGGCCCTCGCGGGTGAGCTTCAGCTGGAAGTGCGGGGCCACGCCCGGCGTGCGCAGGACGATCTCCTCGACCTGGGTGGGGAAGAGGTTCACCCCGCGCAGGATCACCATGTCGTCGCTGCGGCCCGTGACCTTCTCCATCCGCCGGAAGACCCGCGCCGTGCCCGGCAGCAGCCGCGTCAGGTCGCGTGTGCGGTACCGGATCACCGGCATGGCCTCCTTGGTGAGGGAGGTGAACACCAGCTCGCCCTCCTCGCCGTCCGGCAGCACCTCGCCCGTGATCGGGTCCACGATCTCCGGGTAGAAGTGGTCCTCCCAGATGTGCAGGCCGTCCTTGGTCTCGACGCACTCCTGCGCCACGCCCGGGCCCATCACCTCGGACAGCCCGTAGATGTCGACCGCGTCGATCGCGAACCGCTCCTCGATCTCCCGGCGCATCGCCTCCGTCCACGGCTCGGCGCCGAAGATGCCCACCTTCAGCGAGGTCGTCCGCGGATCGACGCCCTGCCGCTCGAACTCGTCGAGCAGCGTGAGCATGTACGAGGGCGTGACCATGATGATCTCGGGCCGGAAGTCCTGGATCAGCTGGACCTGGCGGGCCGTCATACCGCCCGACGCCGGGATGACCGTGCAGCCGAGCCGCTCCGCGCCGTAGTGCGCCCCGAGCCCTCCGGTGAACAGGCCGTATCCGTAGGCCACATGGACCTTGTGGCCCGGCCGGCCGCCCGCCGCCCGGATCGAGCGGGCCACGACGTCGGCCCAGGTGTCCAGGTCGCGCTCGGTGTAGCCGACCACCGTCGGCCGGCCGGTCGTCCCGCTGGAGGCGTGGATGCGCCGGACCTCCGACTGGTCGACGGCGAACATCCCGAACGGGTACTGGTCCCGCAGATCGGTCTTGACGGTGAAGGGGAAGCGGGCGAGGTCGGCCAGCGAACGGCAGTCGTCGGGACGCAGCCCGGCCTTGTCGAAGGACTGCCGGTAGAAGCCCACGTTCTCGTACGCGTGCCGCAGGGTGGACCGCAACCGCTCCAGCTGGAGCGCCGGCAGCTCCTCACGTCCGAGTCGTTCGCCGCTGTCCAGCAGATCCGTCATGCCGCGCCCACTCCCGTTCCGCCACCGTGAAGTCGTGATGAATCGGACTACCGATCATTCGGTAGATCCTTTCGGGGTCAGTAAATCTGCCCGGACCCGGTGCGTGGCAAGAGGGTGGCGCCGAATTTCCCGTTCCGTGACCGGCTGATTACGCTCGGTCGCCGTGACTCTCTGGATGCTCAACCACCTCAGCACCCTGACCCTCGGCGTGATGATCGTCGGCGGCACGGTCCTCGTCTCCCTCGTCGGGAGCGTCCTCCTGCGCAGGATGCACCCCCGGCTCGCCGAGGGGGAGCACAACGACATGGTGGGGGTCGTGCTCGGGATGTTCGGCGCGATCTACGGCATCATCCTCGCCTTCGTCATCGTCACCCTGTGGACGCAGATGGAGAACACCCAGAACGTGGTCGCCGCCGAGGCCACCGGCGTCGCCCTGGTCGTGCGCGACGCCCGCGCCTTCCCGCCCGAGGCCAAGGCCCGCGTGGACGCCGCCGCCTCGGGCTACGTCCACGGCGTCGTCGAGGTGCAGTGGCCGCTCATGCGCGAGGGCGCCGCGGACTACTCCGTGACGGGCGGCAAGCTCGACGGGCTGTACGACGCCCTGCAGGCGTACGAACCCGTCACCGAGTCGGAGAAGGCCTTCTACGCCCAGGCCGCCGCCACCCTCGACGACGTGGCCGGCCAGCGCAGGGCCCGGATCACCATGGCCGGCCAGCAACTGCCGCTGCTCCTCCAGTTGCTGGCCGTCGGCGGCGCGCTCGTCATCATCCCGCTGACCTTCCTCTACGGGATGCGGAGCCGGCGCATGCAACTCCTCTTCGTCGGCGCGGTCGCGGCGCTCATCGGATTCAGCCTCCTGCTCGTCGTCGTCCTCGACCGGCCGTTCGCCGGCGACCTGAGCGTCAGCCCCGCGCCGTACAAGGAGGGTGCCCTGGCGGCCTTCTGGGAGCCCGGCGCGCAGGACATCGCACGGGGCTGACAACTCTTCTGCGCTTCTGTCACCACGGTTACTTCAAGATCACACAATTGAGTGTGTTTGATCGTCTTTCTGATCGTTCCGCCCTCCCGGGGGTAATCCGCAGGGAACCAGAGGTACGCCCGGCGGCTCGTCCCCGGCCCGGACGGACCTCGTACGCCCCTTCGGACACAAAGGCCCCCCATGCCCGTCCTGTGCCGTCCCGCCGTCTCCGTCCCCGAGCACACCATCACCCAGGACGAGACCCTCGACCTGGCCCGCAGACTGCACGCCGGACACGCGCAACTCCCGCTCGTGCTCCGTCTCATCGCCAACACCGGAGTCGCCAAGCGCCACCTCGTCCAGCCGATCGAGCAGACGCTGGCCCACCCCGGCTTCGCGGCGCGCAACGAGATCTACGCGGCCGAGGCCAAGGCACGCGTGCCCGCCGTCGTCGTCGAGGCCCTCGCCCACGCGGGCCTCGACGCCCAGGACATCGACCTGATCGTCTACGTCTCCTGCACCGGCTTCATGATGCCCTCGCTGACCGCCTGGATGATCAACAACCTGGGGTTCCGCAGCGACACCCGCCAGATGCCGATCGCCCAGCTCGGCTGCGCAGCCGGCGGCGCCGCCATCAACCGCGCCCACGACTTCTGCGCCGCCTATCCGGGGGCCAACGCCCTCGTCGTCGCCTGCGAGTTCTGCTCCCTGTGCTACCAGCCGACCGACCTCACGGTCGGCAACCTCCTCTCCAACGGACTCTTCGGCGACGCCGTCGCCGCCGCCGTCATCCGCGGCACGGGCGGCGTCGGCGTCCGGCTCGAACGCAACGGCTCGCACCTGGTGCCCGACAGCGAGGACTGGATCGCCTACAAGGTGCGCGAGACCGGCTTCCACTTCATGCTCGACAAACGCGTCCCCGGCACGATGGAGCAGCTCGCCCCCGCCCTCGTCGACGTCGCCGCGAAGCACGGACAGGACGCGGGTGCCCAGGACTTCTACGTCATCCACGCCGGCGGACCCCGCATCCTCGACGACCTCGGCCGCCACCTCGGCGTCGCCCCGGAGGCCTTCCGTTTCAGCCGAGCCACCCTGACCGAGTACGGAAACATCGCGAGCGCCGTCGTCCTGGACGCCCTGCGCAGGCTCTTCGAGGAGGGCGGCCCTCCGCCCGGCTCACCGGGGCTCATCGCGGGCTTCGTCCCCGGGATCACGGCCGAGATCTCCCTCGGCAGTTGGACCGGCGACCACCCGGCGGACGAGATCCGCCGCGAGACGGTCCACCTGCACGGAGGCCCGGTCCCCATCCGCGTCCCGGCCGTCCCCGTACCCGCTGCCCTTCCGGCTCCCACACCGGCTTCCACCACCCCCGTGCCCGCCGGTCTCTCCGCGCGGACCACTGCCTCTCGCCCCCTCAGATCGCCGAACAGCCCCGCACCCGCGAAAGCCGCCTCATGACCACCACCGCCACGCCCGAGTCCGCCGCCACCCCCCGCGTCCACTTCTGGGCCGTACCGGACCTCACCGGCCTCGAATTCGACCCCCTCCTCGCCAAGCTGCTCCACGAGGACCCTGTCACCCGGGTCCGGCTGCCGCACGGCGAGGGCCACGCCTGGCTGGTGACCCGCTACGAGGACGTCAAGTTCGTCTCCGTCGACCCCCGCTTCAGCCGCCAGGCCGTCCACGGCCGCCAGGTCACCCGGCTCGCCCCGCACTTCATCCCCATGGACGGCGCCGTCGGCTTCGCCGATCCGCCCGACCACACCCGGATGCGGCGTGTCGTCGCCCGGGCCTTCTCCGCCCGCGCGCTCGCCGCCCTGCGCGACCACGCCCAGGCCACCATGGACCGGCTCCTGGACGCCATGGAGGAGCAGGGCGCCCCCGCCGACCTCATGGCCGTGGTCAACCGGCCGTTCCCGCTGGCCATGGTCAGCGAGCTGATGGGCGTACCGGAGGGGGACCAGCAGCTGATGGCGGGGTGGTCCGACACGATCATCTCCGCCGGCGCGGGACGCGAGGCCAGCGAGCAGGCCAAGGCCCAGCTGGCCCAGTACTTCACTGACCTGGTCGGACGCAACCACGGCACCGGCCGCGAGACCCTCGCCGCCGTCCTCGCCGACGCGGTCGACGACACGACGCTGGAGGAGCACGAGGCCGTCGGGCTCGCCGTGCTCATCCAGATCGGCGGCGCGCATGCCGTCCGCAACAACAGCGCCAACATGGTCTACGCCCTGCTCACCCACCCCGAGCACCTCGCCCGGCTCCGCGCCGAGCCGGAGCTGCTGCCGCAGGCCGTCGACGAACTGCTCCGCTACATCCCGCACCGCAACGCGGTCGGCCTCTCCCGGATCGCCCTGGAGGACGTCGAGGTCGGCGGCGTCCTCATCCCGGCCGGCGACCCCGTCTACGTCTCGTACCTGACGGCGAACCGGGACCCGGAGGTCTTCCCCGAACCCGAGCGCCTGGACTTCGACCGCGGCTACAACCCGCACGTCGCCTTCGGGCACGGGCCGCACTACTGCCCCGGCTCCCAACTCGCCCGTATCGAGTCGGAGATCCTCCTCGACACCCTCTGGAAGCGGTTCCCCGGACTGCGGCTCGCGGTGCCCGAGGAGGAGATCGAGTGGCAGCGGGGCGCGCTCATCCGCGGCCCCGAGACCCTGCCGGTCACGTGGTGAGAGGCCCGACGGAACCATGACAGCGATCCATCCCGCCGACGGACTCGTCGTGCCACCGGGACACGGCAAGACCCTGACGGCCGCCGCGCAGCGGGTGACGTTCAAGGTCACCGGCGCGCACACGCCGACCGCCTCCACCTTCGAGGTCGAGGTCCCGCCGGGGTTCGACGTCGGCGCCCACACCCACGGCCACAGCGAGGAGCTCTTCTACCTGCTCGAAGGAGAGCTGGACGTCCTGGCCTTCGAGCCCCGCGTCCGCACCCCCGACCGGTGGCGGGACTGGGAGTCCGCCTCGGGCGAACGGGTCGTCCGGGCCACCCCCGGCACCCTGATCCTGGTCCCGCCCGGCTGCCCGCACGCCTTCGCCAACCCGACGGGGGAGCCCGCCCGGATGCTCTTCCAGGCATCCCCGCCCCCCGACCACGAGCGGTACTTCGAGGAGCTCATCGAGATCCTCGGTTCCGGCGGAGAGGTCGACCACGCCGCGGTCGAGGCGCTCCGCCGCCGCTACGACATCGAACAGCTCACACCCCTGCGCCACGAGCCGGCCCCCGGCTGACGACGGGCGACGCACGGCAGGACCGTCGGGGGCGCCCGCGCGGAAAACGGATTGCAGCGCCCCGGCGGCCGGTGCTGGAGTCTGCCCATGACCGACGACGCGATCCTCGCCCTGTACGACCGCCAGCTGCGCCTCGGCGCCCGCCCGGACGGGCCCGGCGTGCGCGTGGAGCGGGACGGTCCTGTCGTACGCCAGACGGGCCCCGCCCACGCGTGGAACGGCGTCCTCTGGTCAGGGCTCGACGAGCGGGACGCCGATGCGGCCGTGGCCGAGCAGATACGTCACTTCACCGCCCTCGGGCTGCCCTTCGAGTGGAAGGTGTACGGGCACGACGGCCCGGCCGACCTCGCCGACCGGCTGCGCGCGGCCGGGTTCGACACCGAGGACGAGGAGACCCTGATGGTCGCGGAGGCGGCCACCCTGCCCCTCTCCGTCGACCTCCCCGAGGGTGTCGAGCTGGTCCCCGTCACCGACGCCGCCGGAGTGGAGCTGGTCACCCGGGTCCACGACCGGGCCTTCGGCGGGGACAGCTCCCACATCGGCCGGCAGCTCCTCGACCGGCTCGCGGCAGAGCCCGACACCGTCGCCGCGGTACTCGCCCTGGCCGGCGACGAACCCGTCAGCGCGGCGCGCCTGGAGCTCTACCCCGGCACCGACTTCGCGGGCCTGTGGGGCGGAGGCACCGTCGAAGCCTGGCGGGGCAAGGGCCTCTACCGCGCCCTGGTCGCCTTCCGCACCCGTATCGCCGTCGAGCGGGGCCACCGCTACGTCCAGGTCGACGCGGCCGACACCAGCCGCCCGATCCTCCACCGCCTCGGCTTCACCGCGCTGACGACGACCACTCCGTACGTCTACGTCCCTCGCACGCCGTAGCCGCCCAGGGGCGCGGCACAGGTCCCTGGCCCACATTGACATGCCTGGGGCGACATGTTGCTATGAGGCGCCGCTCAGCCCTCCCCCTGCGCCGCGCCCCGACCACCCACCGCCGGAACACGTGCGGCCGAGCCCCAGAACCTGAGCGAGGAACCATGCCGCAGCGCGCCGCCACCGTCGTCGGCGGCGGGATCGGCGGCCTCGCGGCCGCCCTCGCCCTGCACCGGCGCGGCTGGCGCGTCGAAGTCCTCGAACGGGCCCCGCGGTTCACCGAGATCGGCGCCGGGATCTCCCTGTGGCCCAACGCCCTGCGCGCGCTGGAAGCACTCGGTACGGCCGACACCGTGCGGGCCCTCGGCGCCGTCGAGAAGGCCGGCGGCGTGCGCGACCGCAGGGGCCGCTGGCTCTCCCGTACGGACACGGCCGCACTCGTGCACCGCTTCGGCCATCCCCTCGTCGTCCTGCACCGCGCGGACCTCCTGCGCGCACTCACCGAGGCGCTGCCCGCGGAGTGCCTCCGGCCCGGCAGCGAGGTGAGCGCCGTCCACGACGACGGCCAGGGCCTCGTCGTCCAGCACACCGGTGGCGCGTCCCGCGCCGACCTCGTCATCGGCGCCGACGGACTGCGCAGCACGGTCCGCCGCGCCCTGTGGCCCGAAGCACCCGACCCCCGGTACGCCGGCTACACCGCCTGGCGCATGGTCACCGAGCCCCTCGCCGAACCGCCCGCCGAGGGCGCCGCCACCTGGGGCCGCGGCGAGCGGTTCGGCTACACGGCCCTCCCCGGCGGCCGGATGTACTGCTTCGCGACCGCGTCCCTCCCGCCGGGAGCGGCCTCGGGCACCACCGAGCATGCCGAGCTGCTGCGCCGGTTCGGCGCCTGGCCGGACCCGATCCCGTCCCTCCTCGCCGCCGTCCCCGCCGAGGCGGTGCTCCGCCACGATCTGTACGAACTGCCTCCGCTGCGTTCCTTCGTACGCGGCCGGGTCGCCCTCCTCGGTGACGCCGCCCACGCCATGACGCCCAATCTGGGCCAGGGTGCCTGCCAGGCCCTGGAGGACGCGGTCACCCTCGCCGCCTGCCTCGACGACACCCCGGACGTGACCGCCGCGCTCCGCTCGTACGACCGGCTGCGCCGCCCCCGGGCCCAGGCCGTCGCGCGCCGCTCGGCCCGCCTCGGCGCGATCGGCCAGCTGGCGTGGCCACCGGCCGTGTACCTGCGCGACCTCGCCGCCCGGCTCACGCCGGAGCGGGCGACGCTGCGTTCCATGACGCCGGTGCTCGGCTGGACCCCGCCCGGTTCACCGGCGACCGCGACCGCGACCGCGACCGCGACCGCGCCTGACCCCGCGACCGACACGGCCCCTGCGCCGGCGCCCGAGACGGCGGCACCCGCACCCGAGAACGAGACCCACTGATGCCGGACTGGACGTATCACCCCCTGCGCGGCGCCGCCGCCTCCCTCGTCGGCACGCGCCGCTCGCAGCGCACCGCGCTGCGGCTGCTGGCCTCGATCGGCTCCCGGCCCGTCGGCGCGCGGCTGATCGCCCGGGGCTTCGGACACCGCCATCCGCCCGAGCGGCTCGCGGGCGAGATCGCGGGAGTGCCTGTGGCCGTCCGGCTCGGGATATCCGTGCCGCCCGCGCTCGCCCGCGAGACCCTCCGCGCCATGACCCCGATCGGGGCCGGCGTCGTCGAGGTGGGGCCGGTCGCGGCGGCCGATGCCGACACCGTCAGGGCGGCCGCCGCAGGTCGCTCGATCCCGCTGGTCGTCCGTACCGACGACGCTGAGGCGGAGGCCGCCCTCGCCGCCCACGTCGACGGCTTCACGACCGGCGACGAGCCCCACGTCCTGCGGGTGTCCGACCCGTCGGTCGGCGCGGCCGCCGACGCGCTCGACGACCCGAAGGCGGTCGTGCTCGTCCGGCCGGCCGTGCTCGTCGAGGCAGGACCCGGCTGGTTCGCCCGCGTCACCGAGGCGGCCACCCCCACCGCCCCGGCCCCTCGGCTGCGCGACATCGGCCGCGATCCCCGCCGCTGGCCCGCCTGGGTGTGGGCGCTGCTCGTCGGTCTCGGCATGATCGGCGCCGGGCTCGGCGCGGCGGCGATCACCCTCGGCCCCGTCCTGCTCTGGTACGACCGCGACTACCTCGGCATGACGCTGGACGAGCTGCACGCCGCCAACCACCACCTGGTGCACTTCCTCCAGCACGACCGGATCACCATGGCCGGCACGATGGTGTCCATCGGCGCCCTCTACACCGGCCTCGCCGTCGGCGGGATCAGACGCGGCAGGGCCTGGGCCCGCGAGGCGTACCTGGTCTCCGGCGCCATCGGCTTCCCCACCCTCTTCTACTTCCTGGCGACCGGCTTCGTGGAGCCCCTCCACACGGCCACCACGATCGTCCTCTTCCCGATGTTCGTCGCGGCGGTGCTCCGCGCCCCGCACACCCCGCGCTGGCGCCGGCCGGCCGAGGGGCCGGAGCGCGAGCGGCGGCGGGCCCTGGTGGGACAGCTCCTGCTCATCGTCACGGGAGCGGGCCTGTTCGCCGGCGGCACGGTCATCTCGGTGGTCGGTCTCACCGGCGTCTTCGTCCCGAGCGACCTGGTCTTCCTGGGCGCCGACACACAGGCACTGGAAGCCGTGAACCCCCGGCTCGTGCCGTTCGTCGCCCACGACCGCGCGGGCTTCGGCGGCGCCCTGATGGCCGCCGCCGCGGCCATCACACTCCTCAGCGCGTGGGGCTGGGGACGGGGTGAGGCATGGGTGTTCTGGTCCCTGGCCACAGCGGCGGCCTTCGGCTTCCTGCCCGCCGTCGTCGTGCACGGCGCGATCCACTACACGGACTTCCTCCACCTCGCGCCCGTGTACGTCGGCATTCTCCTGACGGCACTCGGCCTGTACCTCGCCCGCCCGTACCTGTGCGCGAAGGAGCCGGGCGTCTAGGCCCAGTGCGCCGGGCGCTCGAACGCCCCGGGCAGGCGGGTCGTGGCGTCGCCGCGGGCCGAGTTGAGCTGCGGCTGGGTGAGGAACAGGGCGTCCGTGAGGTCCGCGCCGGACAGGTCCGCGTCGCGCAGGTCGGCGCCGATCACGTCGGCCAGGGACAGGTCGGCGCCGCTCAGGTCGGCGGCGATCAGCAGGGCGCCGCGCAGGTCCGCGCCCCGCAGCTTCGCTCCGCGCAGCCGGGCCCCGATCAGGTCCGCCCCGCGCCGGCTCTTGACCTTGGCGCCCGCCGCGGACCGCACGAGGGCGCTGGTCTTCAGGAGCAGTGGGTTGACCTCACCGCGCACGGCGGCGACGTCCAGCTTCTCCAGCGCGTCCGCCGACCCCTCGGTCAGGCCCTCCACCCGCGCGAGGAGCTTTCGCAGCTCCGCGTGGACCGGGCGCGCGGCGGGACGGGCGAGGGCCTCGGTGAGATAGCGCAGCAGCTCGTGGAGCTGGCGCATCACGGGGAACACCTCGTACATCTGCCGTGCGCTCTCCGGCGCCTCGCGCCAGGAGACCCCGCCGAAGGTGACCTGCGAGACCTTCTGGCCCGCGCCGAAGCAGTCGTACACCGTGCAGCCGGAGTACCCGCTCGGCCGCAGCCGCGTGTGGATGCCGCAGCGGAAGTCCTCCTGAAGGTTCCGGCACGGCTCTCCGGACGCCTTGTTCGCCGCGAAGTCGGCGGACTTGGCGAAGGGGAGGGCGACGCAGCACAGCCCGAAGCAGTTCGTACAGTCGCCTCGGAGGGTCTCGGGCATGGGAAAGTGGTTCCTTCGCGGGTGGGAGTGAACCCACCGTATCGCGCCGCCGGCGAAATCGCTTGCGAAGATCATCCGGTTGCGCGCACGATCGGTGCCATGCCGATCTTCACGACGTACGACGGGACCGAACTGGCCTACGACGTACGAGGGGAGGGCGAACCCCTGGTCTGTCTGCCCGGCGGCCCGATGCGCGACGCCGCGTACCTCGGCGCGTTCGGCGGCCTGGCCGCGCACCGCCGTCTGATCGTGCTCGACCCGCGGGGCACCGGCGCCTCCGCCGAGCCGACGGACCCCGCCTCGTACCGCTGCGACCGTCAGGTGGCCGACGTCGAGGCGCTCCGTCGTCACCTCGGCCTGGAGCGGATGGACCTCCTGGGCCACTCGGCCGCCGGGAACCTCGCCGCGCTGTACGCGGCGTCCCACCCGGAGCGGGTGCGCTCCCTCGTCCTGGTCACCCCGGGTACGCGTGCCGTCGGCATCGAGATCACCGACGAGGAGTGGGACAGGGCGGGGGAGGTCTTCGCGGGCGAGCACTGGTACGAGGAGGCCAGGGCCGACCTGGCGACGATCGGGCCCGACACGCCCCCGGCGCGGATCATGGAGCTCGCCGCCCCCTTCGCGTACGGCCGGTGGGACGAGGCGGCCCGGGCGCACGCGGCGGCGTTCACCGACGAGGCACACTGGGACGCGGCGGCCGCCTTCTACGCGGACGGCGCCTTCGACCCCGAGGCGACCCGGGCCGCGCTGCCCGGGCTCACCGCGCCCGTGCTGATCCTGGCGGGGGAGCACGACGGCGGGCCGAGCCCGGTGCGGGCGGCCGAGCTGGCGGCGTGCTTCCCGCACGCCGAGCTGGTCGTCCAGCGCGGCGCCGGACACTACCCCTGGGTGGACGACGCGGGCGCCTTCGCCCGCCCGATCGTCGCCTTTCTCGACCCGGAGGTCCGCACGGTCACCGTCGACGGGGTCCGCCTCGCGTACCGGGTGTGGGGCGAGGAGGGCGCGCCGCCCGTCGTCCTGGTGCACGGGCGCGGCGGGAGTGGTGCCGAGTGGGCGCGGATCGCCGGGGAACTGGCCGCCGATCACCGGGTGTACGCCGTCGACCTGCGCGGGCACGGTCTGAGCGACTGGACGGGGCCGTACGGATTCGACGTGTTCCGTGACGAGCTGCGCGGCTTCCTGAAGGAACTGGACCTCACCGGCGCGGATGTGGTCGCCCATTCGATGGGTGGCGCGGCGGCCTACCTCCTCGCCATGGACGAGCCCGGCCTGATCGGCCGGCTCGTCCTGGAGGAGGCGCCCGTCTTCCTCCCTCTCGATCCGCCGCGCGCCCGCGCGGACCGTCCCGAGGGTCCCCTCGGCCTCGACTGGGAGGTCGTGCACGCGACCGACGCCCAACTGAACGAGCCGGAGCCCACCTGGCGCGAGGGCTTGGCGGCGATCACCGCCCCGACCCTGATCCTGGCCGGCGGCGAGCTCAGCCACTTCGCGCAGGAGCGCATCGCGTGGATGGCGAACGCCCTGCCCGCCGCCCGCCTCGTCACGATCGACGCCGGCCACGAGATCCACCGGTCCCGGCCGGACGCCTTCCTCGCGGCCCTGCGGGCCTTCGGGATCTAGGGTGCGATCTCGGCTGCCCCAGGGGTGCTCTCGTAGCGGGCGTGGCGGCTTTCAGGTCACCCGGCGGCGGATCCACCAGGCGCAGAACCCGGTCAGGGTCAGGGCGAGGCCGAGGTAGAGCCCGGTCTCGGCCCACTGCAGGGCCCAGAAGTTCCCGGCGGGCTGGTACGTCACCTGCTGCTGGTAGCCCAGGGCGCCGAGGTCGGCGAGGCAGCCTTCGAACTGCTGCAGGGTGGGCGGGCCCGCCTTGGCCTGCAGGCAGTCGGCGAAGGACGACGGCACAGCGGCCGGCTGACCGGCGGCGTTCAGCGTCTGCTGGGAGGTGACCCAGGCCCCGGGCGTCTGTTCGAGATGCACGATGATCTGCCCGGCGTCGTCCTGGATGCTGATGGGGGCGCCGCCTGGCTCGATCGGCACGGTGGTCCGGTCCGCGGAGGCTAGGTGGGCCCTGACCCACGTGGGCACCGCGATCTGGAAGGCGGCGTAGAGGGCGAACGCGGTGGCCATCGCGGGCAGGGTGCGGCGGATGACCAGGCCGAGGGCGACGCCCAGGACGAAGGCGAAGGCGGCATGGGCCATGGGGACGACACCCCGGGCGGCGAAGGCCACGGGGTCGAGCCGCGGGAAGTACGTGTCCGTCGCGCCGCCCCCGTTGACCGCCCGGTCGATGGGGCTGCTCCACCAGCTCACCGCCAGGCTGGTCAGTCCGGCAGCGGTCATGGAGGCCGCCGCACCGATGCCCAGCTTGGCCGCCAGCCAGCGGGTGCGGGTGACACTCTGGTTCCACGCGACGTAGTGGGTGCCGGTCTCCAGCTCACGGGAGATCAGCGGCGCGCCCCAGAACATCCCGATGACCGCCGGCACGGCGAGCACGACCAGCAGTCCGGTGTAGTAGAGGGTCTGGTCCGCACTGGAGACCTGGTCCACCAGGCCGCTGCCGACGGTGCGGTAGAGGTCGGCCAGCTGCGGGCCGGTGACCGCGAGGGTGGCGGCGAGGACTGCGACCGCGGCGGACATCACGGCGGCCTGGGTGCGGAACTGGCGCCAGGTCAGCCAGATCATCGGAGTACCTCCAGTGCGGGTCGGGTGTCACGTACCGCATCGGCGGGCCGGGTCATGTAGGCCAGGACGATGTCCTCCAGACCGAGCGGGCTGACGGTCCAGGACGGGTCGTGGACCGGGGTGTCGGTGCGCACCAGGAGCGTGGTCTGCCGGTCGGTGTGGCTGGCGGTGATGACGTGCACGCCGGACGGGAGCGTGGCCGGGTCCCGGCGCGGTCCGGTGAGCCGGTGGTGGCAGGAGACCAGGTCGTCGATGTCGCCGGCCACCTGCACCCGGGAGTCGACCAGGACGATGACGTGGTCACAGGTCCGCTCCACGTCGGAGACCAGGTGGGAGGAGAGCACGACGCTCAGCTCGTGCTCGGCGACGGCCTCCATCAGGTCCTGCATGAACTCCCGCCGGGCGAGCGGGTCCAGGGCCGCGACGGGCTCGTCCAGGATCAGCAGTTCCGGGCGCTTGGCGATGCCCAGGGTGAGCGCGAGCTGCGCGCGCTGGCCGCCGGACAGCTTGCCGGCCCGCTGCTTCGGATCCAGGCCGAGGCTACGGATCCGGTCGCGCGCCACCGCGTCGTCCCAGTGCGCGTTGAGGCGCTTGCCGAGTTCCAGGTGGTCGGCGACGCTCAGCGCGGTGTAGGTCGGTGTGTCCTGGGCGACGAAACCGACCTTGGCCAGCTGTTCCACACCCGTGGCAGGACGGCCGCCGCACACCTCGATGGTGCCGGCCGACGGGGTCAGCATGCCGGAGGCCAACTTCAACAAGGTCGACTTGCCGGCGCCGTTGGGGCCGACGAGGCCCACCACCCGGCCGGCGGGGACGTCCAGGTCGCAGTTCTGCAGCGCCCAACGCTGCGTGTACCTCTTGCCCAGGCCCTGGGCTCGCAGGACGGCGCTCACGCCACGTCCTCTCCGGCAGCGTGACGAAACGTGCTCATGAAGAGTGCCTCGATGCTCTCGTCGTCGAGCCCGGCCAGGCGCGCCTTGGTCAGCCAGCGCTGCAGGTCCTTGCGGAGCGGTCCGTGCGCGGCGAGCGTGTCGTCGGCCAGCGTCCGGGTCACGAACGTCCCGACGCCGGGACGGGCGGCCACCAGACCGTCGTGCTCCAGCTCCCGGTACGCCTTGAGCACCGTGTTCGGGTTGACCGCCATCTGCTTCGCGACGTCCTTGACGGTGGGCAGCCGGTCCCCCTCGTTCAGCAGGCCCAGCCGCAGCGCGTGCCTCACCTGCTGGACCAGCTGCTGGTACGGGGGCAGGCCGGACCGGCTGTTCAGGTGGAACTCAATCACCGGTTCCTCCATTTATCTAGGTGCCTAGCACTATAGCCCCCTACGTCGACGCTGCGGCAAGGCGCGCACGGCGGGCGCCAGTCGGGAAGAGATGTCGGTGAACGGCGGTCGGTCCGGCCTCGGTCCGGCCTCGGTCCGGCCTCGGTCCGGCGTCGGCCCCGAGCGTGACGCCGCCCGGGAGCGGCCGGCGGCGTGAGGCCGGTCGTTCCCGGGCGGGTGATCGGAATCGGGTCGGTGCGCATCCCCGCGCGCTGCCGACGCGACTCTTCGGTGAGTCAGGCCTGGGTGCCCGAGTCCTCGGCGGCGGCGAGGGAGCGGGCCCAGCGGTAGTCGGCCTTGCCGCTGGGGGAGCGCTGGATGGCGTCGGCGATCACCAGCTGGCGGGGGATCTTGTAACCGGCGAGCCGGGTGCGGCAGTGGGTCTGGACGGTCGCGAGGTCGAGCGAGGGGGCCCCGGCGCGCAGCTGGACGACCGCCGCCACGTGGTTGCCCCACTTCGCGTCCGGTACGCCCGCGACCAGCGCGTCGTACACGTCCGGGTGGGACTTGAGCGCCTGCTCGACCTCCTCCGGATAGACCTTCTCACCACCGGTGTTGATGCACTGCGAGCCCCGCCCGAGGACCGTCACGATGCCGTCCTCGTCGACGGTCGCCATGTCGCCGAGCAGAACCCACCGCTCGTCGCCCTTCTGGAAGAAGGTCTCGGCCGTCTTCGCCGCGTCGTTGTAGTAGCCCAGCGGGACATGGCCGCGCTGCGCGAGGCGCCCCACCTCACCGACCGCGACCTCCTCGTACGTCGCCGGGTCGACCACCCGCGTCCGCTCGTTGACCTCCAGGCGGAAGCCCTTCTCCGGGCCCGAGTCGTCCGTCGCCTTGCCGTTGGAACCGGACTCCGAGGAACCGAAGTTGTTCAGGAGCAGCACGTTCGGCACGAGCGCCTGGAACTGCGCCCGTACCGTCTCCGACATGATCGCCCCCGACGAGGAGACGCTGAAGAGGGAGGACAGGTCCGTCCCCTTGAGCGGGCCGTGGAGCGCGTCGATCAACGGCCTGAGCATCGCGTCGCCCACCAGCGACACGCTGGAGACCCTCTCCTTCTCGATCGTCCGCAGCACCTCCTCCGGCACGTACTTGCGGTGGATGACCACCCGCTGCCCGTAGTTGAAGGCGATGAACGAGGTCAGCGTCGAGGTGCCGTGCATCAGCGGCGGGGCCGGGAAGAACGTGATGCCGGCGCCGCCCGCGGCGACCCGCTCGGCCAGTTCCTCGGGGCGCTTGACCGGCTCGCCCGCCGGGTCGCCGCCGAAGAGGCCGGCGAAGAAGAGGTCCTCCTGGCGCCACATGACGCCCTTCGGCATCCCCGTCGTACCGCCGGTGTAGATGATGAAGAGGTCGTCGGCGGAGCGCGGTGCGAAACCGCGCTCCGGAGAACCGGCCGCCTCCGCGTCCGTGAAGGGTACGCACGCCAGCGACGGTGCGTCCTCGGGAGGGGTCCCCACCCGCACGAGGTGCCGCAGCTTCTCCGTCTGCGGCCGCGCCGCCGCGACCCGCTCGGTGAACTCCGCGTCGAAGACGAGGGCGGCGAGGTCGGCGTCCCGGTAGAGGTAGACCAGCTCCTCCTCCACGTACCGGTAGTTCACGTTGACCGGGACGATCCGCGCCTTCAGGCAGGCCAGGACGGTCTGCAGGTACTCGATCCCGTTGTACATGTGGATGCCCAGGTGTTCGCCCGGCCGGATGCCGGAGTCGACCAGGTGGTGGGCGAGCCGGTTCGCGGCTGCGTCCAGCTGCGCGTACGTGAGGCGGCGCTCCGCACCGGTACCGGGGTGGTCGACGTAGACGAGCACCTCGCGCTCCGGGACCACGTCGACGACCGACTCGAACAGGTCGGCAAGGTTGTACTCCACCGTTCCTCCTGACCCCGCTGGTCGCCCAGGCCCGAACTGACTCGGCGGTCATTAGAGCGCCGGGCGGCGGAGGTGGGAAGGGGTCGCGCAGAAGAATCTGACTGAGTGTCAGGAAACTATTGAACTGGAACCACACCTCCTGCAACCTGTTCTAGGTCTGGAGACGGGAGAACACCCATGGGTGGGACCGAACACCTCACCGTGCAGCGCGAAGGCGCCACACTCGTGCTCACGCTCAACCGGCCTGAGGCCAAGAACGCGCTCTCACTGCCCATGCTGGTCGGGCTCTACGACGGCTGGCTGGAGGCCGACGCCGACGACACGATCCGCTCCGTCGTCCTCACCGGCGCCGGCGGCTCCTTCTGCGCCGGTATGGACCTCAAGGCGCTGGCGGGCAAGGGCATGGAGGGCGAGCACTACCGGGACCGGCTCAAGGCCGACCCCGACCTGCACTGGAAGGCGATGCTCCGCCACCACCGCCCGCGCAAGCCCGTCATCGCCGCCGTGGAGGGCTACTGCGTCGCCGGTGGCACCGAGATCCTGCAGGGCACGGACATCCGCATCGCCGGCGACACGGCGACCTTCGGGCTCTTCGAGGTGAAACGCGGCCTCTTCCCGATCGGCGGCTCGACGGTCCGGCTGCCACGCCAGATCGCCCGGACCCACGCGCTCGAAATGCTGCTGACCGGACGGCCCTACGCGGCGGAGGAGGCGGCCCGGATCGGACTCGTCGGCCGCGTCGTCCCCGCCGGCACGGCGCTGGAGGCCGCGCTGTCCGTCGCGGAACAGATCAACGCCTGCGGGCCGCTCGCGGTCGAGGCCGTCAAGGCCTCGGTGTACGAGACGGCGGAGCAGACGGAGACGGAGGGGCTCGCCGCGGAACTCGCCCGCGGCTGGCCGATCTTCGACACGGCCGACGCGAAGGAAGGGGCGCGCGCGTTCGCGGAGAAACGGCCACCGGTGTACCGCCGGCAGTGACCTTTCCCCACCCCGCCCCTTCCCGAACTGGGGGCAAGCCCCAGCCCCCCGTACGGCCTGCGGCCGTGTCCTCAAGCGCCGGACGGGCTGAATTTCGCCCTCCGGGCGAAAGGGGCGGGGTGCGGTGAAAGCCCCGCGCGCAGCGGTCGCCCCCGGCCCGCACCCACGCCACGACCTCCACCAAGGAGCCCCGCCCATGACAGTCGCCCCCGTCCCCGAAACCCTCCGCGCCCCCCTCGTCGTCGAGTTCCCCTTCACCCGGTCCCTCGGACCCGTGCAGTCCGCGTTCCTGACCGGGCTCCGCGAGCGGACCGTCCTCGGCGTGCGGACCGAGGCGGGCACGGTGCTCGTCCCGCCCGTCGAGTACGACCCCGAGACCGCCGCCGAACTCCGCGACCTCGTCGAACTCGGCACCACCGGCACGGTCACCACCTGGGCCTGGAACCCCGACCCCCGCACCGGACAGCCCCTGTCCACGCCCTTCGCCTGGGTCCTCGTCCGCCTCGACGGCGCCGACACCGCCCTCCTCCACGCCCTCGACGCGCCCGGCCCCGAGGCCGTCCGCACCGGCATGCGGGTCCGGATCCGCTGGGCGGAGGAGCGGACCGGCGCCATCACGGACATCGCCTGCTTCGAGCCGTACGCGAGTGAGCCCGCGACCGACGTCCGTGCCCACGACGGCACCTTCGGCGACCCCGTCACCGGCATCGTCGCCCAGGCCAGGCTCGACTACACGTACAGCCCCGGCCGGGCCCAGACCGGCTACCTCCACGCGCTCTCCGAGCGCAGGACCGTCGGCGAACGCTGCCCCTCCTGCACCAAGGTGTACGTCCCGCCCCGAGGCGCCTGCCCCACCTGCGGGGTCGCCACCACCGAACACGTCGAGGTGGGCCCGCGGGGCACGGTCACGACCTTCTGCATCGTCAACATCAAGGCCAAGAACCTCGACATCGAGGTCCCGTACGTCTACGCCCACATCGCCCTCGACGGGGCCGGGCTCGCACTCCACGGCCGGATCGGAGGCATCCCCTACGACCAGGTCCGGATGGGGCTGCGCGTCGAACCCGTGTGGAGCGAGGACGGCCGCTACCCCGACCACTACCGGCCGACCGGCGAACCCGACGCCGACTACGACACGTACAAGGAGCTGCTGTGACGCCGGACCGACGAGACCGACACGACCGCGACGTCGCGATCGTCGCCTTCGCGCAGACCGACCACCGGCGCCGCACGGACGACCTGTCCGAGGTCGAGATGCTCATGCCCGTCCTCCACGACGTGCTGCGCCAGACCGGACTGAAGACCGCCGACATCGGCTTCACCTGCTCCGGCTCCTCCGACTACCTCGCCGGGCGCGCCTTCTCGTTCACCATGGCCCTCGACGGCGTCGGCGCCTGGCCGCCGATCTCCGAGTCGCACGTCGAGATGGACGGCGCCTGGGCGCTCTACGAGGCCTGGGTGAAGCTGCTGACCGGCGAGGCCGACACGGCGCTCGTCTACTCGTACGGCAAGTCCTCACCCGGATCCGTACGCGACGTCCTCACCCGGCAGCTCGACCCGTACTACGTCGCCCCGCTCTGGCCCGACTCCGTCGCTCTCGCCGCGCTCCAGGCGCAGGCGCTCATCGACAATGGGCATACGGACGAGCCCGCACTGGCGGCCATCGCCACCCGCAGCCGCGAGGACGCCACCGCCAACCCGCACGCCCAACTGCCCGGCGCCCGCGAACAGGGCGGGTACCTCGTCGAGCCGCTGCGCACCGGCGACTGCCCGCCCATCGGCGACGGCGCCGCCGCCGTGATCCTCGCCGTCGGCGACCGCGCCCGCGAGCTGTGCGACCGCCCCGCCTGGATCCGCGGCATCGACCACCGGATCGAGGCGCACTCCCTCGGCGTGCGCGACCTGACCGACTCGCCGTCCACCCGGCTCGCCGCCGAGCGGGCCGGTGCCTTCGAACGGCCGGTCGACACCGCCGAACTGCACGCCCCCTTCACCTCCCAGGAGGTCGTGCTCCGCCGAGCCCTCGACCTCGACGACAGGGTGAGGGTCAACCCGTCCGGCGGAGCGCTCGCCGCCAACCCGATGATGGCCGCCGGCCTCATCCGCCTCGGCGAGGCCGCCGCCCACATCCACCGGGGCGCCTCCGACCGCGCCCTTGCCCACGCCACCTCGGGCCCCTGTCTGCAACAGAACCTGGTCGCCGTCCTGGAAGGGGAAGCCCGTGCCTAAGGCGCCAGTGGCCATCGTCGGAATCGGCCAGACCAAGCACGTCGCCGCGCGCGGGGACGTGTCGATCGCCGGACTCGTCCGCGAGGCCGCCCTGCGCGCCCTGGAGGACGCCCAGCTGACCTGGGCGGACATCGACGCCGTCGTCATCGGCAAGGCCCCCGACTTCTTCGAGGGCGTGATGATGCCGGAGCTGTACCTCGCCGACGCCCTCGGCGCCGTCGGCAAGCCGATGCTCCGGGTGCACACGGCGGGCTCGGTCGGTGGTTCCACGGCGCTCGTCGCCGCGAACCTCGTCGCCGCCCGCGTCCACGGCACCGTCCTCACCCTGGCGTTCGAGAAGCAGTCCGAGTCCAACGCCATGTGGGGCCTCTCCCTGCCCGTCCCGTTCCAGCAGCCGCTGCTCGCCGGGGCCGGCGGCTTCTTCGCGCCGCACGTCCGCGCCTACATGCGCCGCACCGGCGCGCCGGACGCCGTCGGCTCCCTCGTCGCGTACAAGGACCGGCGCAACGCCCTGAAGAACCCCTACGCCCACCTCCACGAGCACGACATCACGCTGGAGAAGGTCCAGTCCTCGCCGATGCTCTGGGACCCGATCCGCTACTCCGAGACCTGCCCGTCCTCCGACGGCGCCTGCGCGATGGTCCTCACCGACCGTGCGGGCGCGGCGCGTTCGCCCCGGCCGCCCGCCTGGGTGCACGGCGGCGCGATGCGCAGCGAACCCACCCTCTTCGCGGGCAAGGACTTCGTCTCGCCGCAGGCCGGGAAGGACTGCGCGGCCGACGTCTACCGGCAGGCCGGCATCACCGACCCGCGCCGGGAGATCGACGCGGTCGAGATGTACGTCCCGTTCTCCTGGTACGAGCCGATGTGGCTGGAGAACCTGGGCTTCGCCGAGGAGGGCGAGGGCTGGAAGCTCACCGAGGCCGGGGTCACCGAACTCGACGGCGACCTGCCGGTGAACCCCTCGGGCGGTGTCCTGTCCACCAACCCCATCGGCGCATCCGGGATGATCCGCTTCGCCGAGGCGGCGATGCAGGTACGGGGGCAGGCGGGCGAGCACCAGGTGGAGGGGGCGCGCAGGGCGCTCGGGCACGCGTACGGAGGGGGCGCGCAGTTCTTCGCGATGTGGCTCGTCGGCGACCGCCCACCGGCTTCCTGAACCTTGGCCGGAGGTCTTCCCGACCCGTGTGCGGAGGTCTGTCGGCACCCGGTGCCGCTCGCTACCCTGAGCCCCGGACGACGACGTTGCGCTATGCGGGAGGAGCACGGACGTGGCGGACAGCACCACCACCCAGCACGCCTTCACGGGGTGGCACAAGCCGGACCTCGACCTCAGCGGAGCCGACTGGCGCTCCAGCAGCCAAGGCGCGGGGGACGTCCAGATCGCCTTTGTCGAGGGCTTCATCGCGATGCGGAACGGAGGCCGGCCCGAGGCGCCTTCGCTGATCTTCACCCCGGCCGAGTGGCGGGCGTTCGTGGTCAACGCCCGCGAGGGCGAGTTCGACCTGACGTGACCTGACGTGACCTGACGTGACGTGGCGTGGCGTCGGCGCCCCTCTAGAGTGCCGATCATGACCGCGGAACGGAACCTGACCCGGCTGATCGCCGGGATGCGGCCGGAGCTGAACCCCGGCCGCTACGTCTTCACCACCGTGGACGGGCCCGCTCCGGCGGGCGTCGTCCCGGTCGTCACCGTCGCCGAGCAGGAGGGGGTGACGCTGGTCGTACGCCAGGAGGAGGCCGACGCGGCCGGCCTGGCGTACGACTACGTGGCCGGCTGGATCACCCTGCGGGTCCACTCGGCCCTCGACGCCGTCGGTCTGACGGCGGCGGTCGCGACGGCGCTGGCAGACGCCGGTCTGAGCTGCAACGTCGTGGCCGGTTTCCACCACGACCACCTCTTCGTGGAACACGCGGGTGCCGAGCGGGCGTTGGCCGTTCTGCGCGGAATCGCGGACCGCGCGTCCGGCTCCGCCGTCTGACCTCGCGAGGGGCGCGTACGGGCGTACGCTGAGGTCTTCGCGGGGCTCTCCGGCCCGGCCGCACTCATCCGCGCGCCGGGTGTGCGCCCCCGGCGTGGGGGTGGAACGTGGTGGTACGCAGCGGTGGTAGGGACCGCCGGGGTTTCGGCCTGTTCGAGCGCGAGGCGGAACTCGCGGCGGCGGAAGAGGCCCTGAACCAGTTGACGGGTCTGGGCGGGGACGGCCGGTGGCCGGCAGCGGGCGACGACGGGTGGCGGGGGACTCCCGGCGCGCCCTCCGGAGACGGCGACACCGGCGTGGACGGTGGCGGTAGCGGTGGCTCGTGGTCGGGCGCCGGTGACGACGGTGGCTGGTGGCCCGGCATCGGCGACGACGAGTGGCGCACGGCCGGTGGGGACCGGCCCGGGCCGGAGGGCGGCGACGCTCTCCCGCCCCAGCGGGCGGGGATCGACAGCCCGGCCGTAGCCGCCGGCCCGCGGCGTGCGGGCGGCGAGGGCGGTGGCCCGGAGGCGGGCGACCGGGGCGGCGTGCCACTTCCGCGGTCCGACGCCGACGCCGACGCCGACACTCCGGCCGCCCGCGTGGGCGTCCAGGCCGGCAGCCCCACGCACGTCGGCGGCGCCTCCTCCCGCACGCCCCAGACCCCGCGCGGCGGGGTCCTCGCCTTCGCCGCGCCCGCAGGCCTCGGGAAGACCACCCTGCTCGCCGAGATCCGGCGCCGCGCGGGTGCCAAGGGGTGCACCGTGCTCGCCGCGCGCGGCGGCGACCAGGAACAGCGGGTCGCGTTCCACGTCGCCCGGCAGCTCCTCCAACCGCAGCTCGCCACCGCATCCGACACCGAACTCCGCGCCCGCCTGGGCAGTTGGTACGACATCGTCGGCCCGGCCCTCGGCCTGTGCGCCCCCGCCGACGGCGGGCCGCCCGACCCGCAGGGCCTGCGCGACGGACTCGACTGGGTCCTCACCCACCTGGCCGTCCGGCGCGCCCCGCTCGTCGTCGTCCTCGACGACGCCCACTGGGCCGACCCCGAGTCCCTCGGCTGGCTCTCCGCCTTCGCGCCCCGCGCGGAGGAACTGCCCATGCTCCTGGTCGTCGCCTACCGCCCCGACGAACTCCCGGACACCGGAGCCGAGTTCAAGGGGCGGCGGTCCGGGCGGCGGCCCCTCGGCCTGGAGCCGCTCACCTCCTCCGCCATCGCCCGTCTCGTCCGCGACCGGGTCGGCGCCCACGCCGACGACACCTTCTGCCGCGAGTGCTGGACCGTCACCTCCGGCAACCCCTTCGAGGCCGTCGAACTGGCCGCCAAGGTCCGCGACCGCGGCCTCGAACCCCGCGCCGAGGCCGCCCACGAGCTCCGCGACCTCGCCGCCGCCGTCAAGGGCCACGGCCTCGCCGCGACCCTCGAACGGCTCGGCACCGCGACCGTCCGGCTCGCCTGGGCCTGCGCCGTCCTCGGCACCGAGATCTCGCCCCAGCTCGCCGGGGCCGTCGCCGGTCTCGGCACGGAAGCCGTGGCCGAGTGCGCCGGGCGGCTGCGCGAGGCCCGCGTGCTCGCCGGCACCGAGACCCTGGAGTTCGTCCACCCCCTCATCGCCACCGCCGTCTACCAGGCCATCCCGCCCGCCACCCGGGTCGCCCTGCACGGTCAGGCGGCCTGGTGCGTGACCGACGCCGGGCTCGGCGCCACCGCCGCCGCGCGCCATCTCCTGGAGACCCACCCCGAGCAGGACCCCTGGGTCGTGAGCCAGCTGCGCGAGGCCGCCCGCGAGACCCTGCGGGCCGGTGCCCCCGACGCCGCCCGCCGCTTCCTCGCGCGCGCCCTGCGCGAACCTCCGGCCGACGAGGAGCGCGCCGCCGTCCTCTTCGAACTCGGCAGCGCCTCCCTGCTCACCGAACCCGCCACCACCGTCAACCACCTGCGGGCCGCCCTGGAGGAGCCCGTCGCCGACCCGGCGCTGCGCCACGGCATCGTCTACCGCCTCTCCCAGGTGCTCGCCCACAGCGACCGGCTCGTCGAGGCCTCCGAACTCCTCGGCCGCGAGTCCCGGCTCACCACCGACGCCCGCAGCCGGCTGCGCATGCAGACCGAGAAGTTCATGTGGGACGCCTTCCGCGCGGACGAACCCGACTCGCCCGCCCGCTCCCGCCGCCTCGCCCGGCTCGCCGACCGGCTCACCGGCCGTGACCTCACCGAGCGGTACGTCATCGGCCTGCGCGCCTGGGACGCCACCCTGCGCGCCGAACCGTCGACCGTCGCCGTCGGCCACGCCGAGCGCGCTCTGGAAGGCGGCCTGAGCTGGGCCGACGAGAGCCGCGGCTTCGAGGTACCGGTCCTGGTCGCCCTCACCTTCCTCTACGCCGACCGCCCCGGCCGCGCCGAGGAGCTCTTCGCGGCCGGCACCGCCGAGTTCGAGCGGCAGGGCTGGCGCGGCGCCCACCTCTCCTTCGCGTACACCCTCCTCGGGTACATCCGGCTGCGCCGCGGCCGGCTCGTCGAGGCGGAGGACTTCGTCCGCGCGGGGCTGCGCCTCGCCGAACGTGTCGGCCCCCGCACCCCTGCCCTCTGGTACGCCGTCGGGGTCGCCGTCGAGGTGCTGCTCGCCCGCGGCCGGGTCGAGGAGGCCGACCGGCTGGCCCGTACCCACGACTTCGGCGAGCCGTTCCCCGCGGCCGTCACCTTCCCCGACTCTCAGACCGTCCACGCGGAACTGCTGCTGGCCCTGGGCCGGGTCGACGAGGCGGCGACCGAGCTGGCGGCCGTCGGGCGCCGCCTCGACCCGCGCGGGATGCGCAATCCCGCGTGGTGCCCCTGGCAGCTCCACCTCGCGCTCGCCGAGGCCGCGAAGACCCCCGAGCGGGCCCGTGAGACCGCCCGGGAGGCGGTCGCCAGGGCCCGGCAGTACGGTGCGCCGTCCGCGATCGGCCAGGCGCTGCGCGTGACCGCCGAGGTCGTGGGCGGCGACGAGCGGGTCAAGCTGCTGGAGGAGTCCGTGGACTGGCTGGAGCGGTCGCCCGCCGCCTACGAGCTGGCGCGCTCCCTGGTGGCCCTCGGGGCCGCGCTGCGGCGCGCCGGTCGCACCGGGGAGGCAGCCGATCGGCTCTACCGTGGCCTGGAGGCCGCCCAGACCTGCGGCGCCGACGGCCTCGGCGAGGCGGCCCGTGCCGAGCTGGCCGCCTCGGGGCTACGGCCGCGCGCCCTCCACCCGGCCGGCACGGACGCGCTCACCGCCAGGGAACGGCTCGCCGCCGATCTCACGGTCCGCGGCGAGGACCCCGCCGGCGCCCTGAAGGCCGACCGGGGTGCCGTCACCCTGCTGCTGTCCTCCGTCTACCGCAAGCTCGGCACCGACCGGACGGGGCTCGCCCAGGCCCTCCGCCGCTCCGACGGCTACTCCCGCCCCGCCTGACCGAGCGGCGGCGGGCCCACCACGCGGCCCGCCGCTCGGCGTGTCGGTCGACGCGTCGGTCGGCGTGTCGCGGGTCGCCGCGGAGCGCCCGCGCGGGACCCGCCCCGGCGCGTCGCGGTGGGGGCCGGGACACGTACCATGGCCGTATGTCCTTCCTCCGCCGCCGCAGCGCCGCCACACCCGCGGGCCCGGACTTCGATGTCCTGGCCATGGACCCGGGGGACTGGCCCGGCAACCTCGGTGCCGGTCTGCTGCCCGCGCCCGACGGCAGCTGCCAGGGCGTCTTCCTCCGCTACGACCTGTTCGGCGGTCGCGGCCCCGCGATGATCATCGGCAATCTGCCGGAGGGCTCCCCGGCCCGCGAGCTCGCCGAGGGGCAGATCCCCTTCGAGGTCGCCCAGCTCCTCGCGGCCCTGGAGAACGACGAGCCGGTCGAGGTCCTCGACACCGAGGACATGCCGGTGATGCAGGGCGACAACCTGCTGATCGTGCGCCGGCTCAAGCTCTCCGAGAGCCGGATCGCCTGCGTCCAGTTCGACCGCAGCGACAACGTGCTCGTGACGATCGCCAGTTGGGACCGGCCCATCACCGACGATCTGTACGCTCTGCTCAAGCCGCTGCCCGCAGAGCTGTTCCAGCAGGGCTGACCGCGAGACGAAGGACGGGGGCCGATGAGCGCACGCGTCGACAGCTGGATCTGGGCGGTCCGCCTCACCAAGACCCGCTCGCAGGCGGCCGCCGCCTGCCGGGCGGGCCATGTCAAGGTCAACGGTGACCGCGCCAAGCCCGCCCAGCCGGTGAAGCCCGGCGACGAGGTGCGCCTCTTCCACGGCGGCCGGGAGCGGATCGTCGAGGTCAAGCAGCTCCTCACCAAGCGCGTCGGCCCGCCCGTCGCCGCCGAGGCCTACGTCGACAACAGCCCGCCGCCGCCCCCGCGCGAGCACGTGGCCCTCGCCGCGGTACGCGACCGCGGCGCCGGCCGTCCCACCAAGCGCGAGCGCCGCGAACTCGACGAGTTGCGCGGCCGCTCCGTCTGAGACCGGGAGCGACCGCGCCACGGGCGGCCTCAGGGCACGAACAGCTCCGCCAGCCGCGCCGCCGATGTGCCGATCCGGGCGGTCCCGATCCCGCCCGCACCGACCCCGGTCGGGCCCACTCGGGTCAGCGCGCCGGACGCGTGCACGTCCTCGGGGCCGTAACGACGCGCGACCCGGTGCCAGTTGAGGATGCCGGCGAGCCAGTCCTCCAACTCCCTTACGTACGCGGCGAAGGCGGCCCTGCCTTCCGCGTTCAGGCCGAAGTCCTCGTACAGCAGTGGGAGTTCGTGCTGCTTCAGATGCTCGAACTGGCGCAGGCGTCCGCGCATCAGGTCGTCGACCATGGCCACCGCCGTCGGGTAGTCGCAGTCGAAGAAAGTCTGGAGCACCAGGACACCGTTGTGGACCTCGCCCTCCACCTCGATCTCCTTCTGGTAGGAGTAGAGGTCGTTGAGGAGGGTCGCGTAGTCCGCCGCGGAGTTCTCGAGGGCTCGAGCCGTACCGCTGCGCAAGATCTCCCGCGGCAGAGACTCCGGGCGCCGCAGCTTGCAGAGCAGCATCGTGAGCTCGGAGCCGAAGGTCGTGCGCCGCATCTCGATGTAGTCGACCGGGTCGGGCACCCGGTGCTGCGCCTGGTTGTGGAGCTCCCACAGCCAGCTGTCGAGCATCGCGTCGACGGCCACCCGCAGCCGTTCGCGGGCCTCCGGAGCCATCGGCGCTGCGGTACGGGCCCACAGGTCGGCCAGCGCGCCCTCCAGGGGGCTCACGGCGAACGCCCGCCCGGCCTCAGGATCCTCCAGTGACATGACGGACTTGAGCCGCTCCGTGCATTCCTTCGCGCCGATCAGGTTCCGCAACCGGCCGAATACGAGCGGAAGGTAGTCGTCGGCGTAGGTGCCCCAGGCCAGCCACTCCGTGCTGAGTTCCAGCTCCTCCAGGGTGGCGTCCGGGTCGAGCCCCGCCGCACAGACCGCGAAGTCGAACCCCTCCGCCTTCTCCCGGTCCCAGATGTCGCCGAACAGCCCCATCCGCTCCGACCAGTCGAGCGAGCGCCGCAGCGCCTCACGGCGGTGCGGGCTGAGCGTCAGCGGGTAGGGCAGGTCGAAGGCGGGCAGCAGCGAGGGCCCGACCAGCTGGTGCGGAACATGCGTCAGCGCGCGCAGCCGGGCGTCCGCGGGCCGGCCGAAGAGGGTACGGATGTCGAGGGCGGAGGTGCCGAGGACCCCGTCGAGACGCGAAGGCCCGGTGTCCAGGCCCTCGTTCATATAGCGGCTGGAGCGCATGTGCCATTCGTGGCCGCCGGACTGCCAGTCCTGAAGACCCTTGGCGTACGCGGCGATCGCCGCGCACTCCTCCGGGGTCAGCCCCTTCTCCAGGCAGAGGGCGGGGACTTCGGTGAGGGCGGTGTTCTCGAACTGGTGGAGCCGGGAGGTGAGCAGGTCGTTGACGGCCTCTGCCGCCTGCTGCGTCGTGCACCCGAGGAACCTCTCCAGGACGAGGACCCCGTTGCTGTTCTCGCCTTCGTCCTCGACCTCCCGCTGGTACGAGAACAGGTCGTTGCGCAGGTGCACCGCGTCGGAGAACGTGTCGCGCAGCACGAGCAGCGGCCGGGCGTACGCCACCTGCGCGGGCACCTCGGCGCCCGCCGCGTACTCCACGAGCCCGGCCGACCAGGGCGCGCCGCCCACCTTGCGGCGCATCTCGATGTACTCGACCGGGTTGGCGATCCGGCCCTCGTTGATGTTGTCGAGCTCCCACAGCGACTCGTTCAGGAGCGCCTCGGTCGCGGTGGCGAACCGTTCCCGCCAGCCGGCGGACATGGACGGCACCGTGCGCCGCCACAGGTCGGCGAGCCCCGCCTCGACGGGGTTGGCCGGCGCGGGCATCACGGCCGACGGGTCCCCCGGCATGAAGAGCGGCAGCCGGTCGAGGTACGCCTTGCTCCCCGGCCGGTCCTGCGTGCGTTTGAAGACCTCGAGGAAGTGGTCGTCGAAGAAGAAGACCCAGGTGTACCAGTCGGTCACCAGGGACAATGCCTCCGCGTCGCAGTCGGGGTGGGTGTACGAGCAGAGCAGCGCGTAGTCGTGGGACTCGAGGTCGTGCTCCTCCCAGACGCCGGAGCCCTCCAGCATCCCCATGGACCGCGCCCACTCACGGGTGTGGGTGCGGGCGGTCTCCACATGGGGGTTGAGCCGCGCCGGATACGGGACATAGAAATCCGGCAGAACGAAGGGCTGAGCCATGCGTGCGGGGCCTTCCGGTGTGCGTGGGCAGTGATCGGCCGAGCATTACCCCTCGCCCGGACGGCCCACGCGACACCGGGAATAGTCGTATGAACGGAAGCGAGGTGTCGCCGGGCCCCCGCCCCGCTGACACCCCGCGCGCTCTGGCCGGATTCGTCTCAGCCGCGTCGAACCCGCACGTCAGCCGCCTTCACGAAGGCGATCCGATGGCCGAATTGGATCTGGTAGTACTCCTCCTGGCCCCGGACCACCCGATGCCCCGCGGTGTCGAACGTGGGAGCGAAGTAGTACTCGCCCGGGGTGCGGCCGCCCACGACGTACGACTGACCCGCGAGCAGCTTGTACGGCAGCGGGGAGACGGCCTGGACCGGGACCCCCGCCGGATAGGCCGAGGGCTCGGGGTAGGCGCGCCCGTACACCGGCACCTCCGCCAGGCCCTTCCTCGGGGTGAGCAGCAGGCCGCGCGAGTCGACCGCCGTCCGCCCGCCCTTCGGATCGTGGAACCAGGCCTTCTGCCCCAGGTACCAGATCGCCGTCCAGTCGCCCCGGCGCTCCGCCACCGCGTAACTCTGCCCGGTCGACGCCCGCGCGCCGGTGTCGTTGACCCCGGTCGTCGATTCCTCGCCGCCCGGACGCAGCCCGACGTCCTTCACCAGCGGCGCGTCGAGGCTGGGCGCCGTGTACAGCCTGACCGCGCCGCTGCCGTGCGGGGCGCAGGCCTCTCCCGCCTTCACACACCCCGTGTACGTCGGCTGGTGCGTGGCGTACGAGGGCCGGATCGTCACCACGCGCGCCTCAGGACCCGCGCTCGCCGTGAACGGGCGGCCGAGGAGGCGGAAGTAGTGGTCCCAGTCCCAGTAGGGACCCGGGTCGGTGTGCATCCCGCGGATCGTCGAGGTGACCGTCCCGGGCACGTTGTCGTGGCCGAGGACGTGCTGCCGGTCCAGCGGGATGTCGTAGCGCCCGGCGAGATACCGCACGAGCCGCGCGGAACTCCGGTACATGGCCTCCGTGTACCACGAGTCCGGCGCCGTCAGGAAGCCCTCGTGCTCCAGACCCACCGACTTGGCGTTCACGAACCAGTTGCCGGCGTGCCAGCCGACGTCCTTCAGCGGCAGGTGCTGGGCGATGTGGCCGTCGGAGGAGCGCAGCGAGTACTGCCACGACACGTACGTCGGGTCCTGCACCAGCTTCAGCGTGACGTCCCAGGTCGCCTCCGTGTCGTGCACGACGATGTAGCCGATCGACTGGGACGCGGGCCGGTCCGCCTTGTCGTGGTTGCCGTAGTCCCCGTCCCCGAACTCCTCGTACGGCGCCGGGATCCACTCGCACGCCACCGTGCGCGGGCACTCCGTCGGTCCGCTGCTCGGCGCCCGCAGCCCCAGCGAGCCCACCTGCCCGCGCGCGGGCGCGACGTCCGGATCGGCCGCGAGCGTCACCACCTGCCCGCTGTCCGTCGTACGGGACTCTCCGGTGCGGATCACGTCGAACACGTCGTTCGCGTACGCCGTCGCGGTCGCCGTGTCGTCGGCGCCGGAGTAGCGCGCCACCGCGCCGAACCAGTCGGCCGGGGCGCCGCCCAGCGGCCGGCCCGACGCGCGCTGGGCCGCGGCGAGCAGCGCCGCGCCACCCTCGATGTTCGCCGCCGTGCCCGCACGCAGCTCCTCCGCGGGGACCCCGGTCAGCGCCGCCGCCCGGTCCAGGGTCCTGAGCCGTTCGGGCAGCCGGTCGCGCGTGGGCAGGGGAGTCTCGGACGCCGAGCCGTGGCGCGGGCCGCGCGCGTCGTCGCCCCGGGCGTCCTCCGTACCGTGCGAGTGGTGCGGCGCGTCGGCCAGCGCGGTCACCGCGTCCGTGAGGTGCATCGGGCCGTAGCCCCCGGTCACGCTCGGCGCGCCGCCGTGCCCGTCCCAGCGCGACTGCAGGTACGACACCGCGAGCAGCACGCTCTGCGGCACGCCCTGCCGTTCGGCCGCCGCCGCGAACTGGCGCTGCAGCGAGCCGGGCACGGGCGGTCCGGCCGTGGCCGGCGGAGCGGCCGAGAGGAGCGGGAGGAGCAGCGCGGCGGACGCCACGGCGCCCATCGCTCGGGGGACCCGTCTGCGCGACGCGGAACGGTGCAAGGCGGCCTCCAGATACCAGGGGTGACGAGGGGGCGTGCGGGGCCGGACCCGTACAGGGGTAGCGGCTTCCCGACGATCCGTCAATCACCCTCACCCACACGGGAATTCCCACGTCAGGAGCGGTTCGGGGGAGGCGTCGCGGAGTTTCGCGGCGGCGGTGCGCGGGCCTGCGGCGCGTCAGTGGAGTGGACCAATGGCCGGGTGGCGTGCGGGGGAGAACGCCGAAACGCCGTGCGCCCGGTGTGTCGGCACCGGGCGCACGGCGTGTCACCCCCGTGGGGACGGTCGGCGTGGAGTCAGCGCGTACCGACCGCCGCGCGCACGGCCCGCCGTGCCATGGCGCAGTCGTCGTGCAGCCGCCGCAACAGCCGACGCTGTTCCTCACCGGGCGAGACCGCTCCGGAGGGGACGGGAACCGAACCCGCGGGCGGAGCCTCCCTGATGGTCCGCTGCACGGCCGTCTCGTACGTACGGATCTCCCGGGTGAGCACGATCATCAGGTTCACCAGGAAGGCGTCCCGGGACGCGGGACCCGCCTGCTGGGCGAGCTGGCTGATCTGGCGCCGGGCCAGCGGCGCGTCACCGAGCACCGACCACAATGTCGCCAGGTCGTAGCCCGGCAGGTACCAGCCCGCGTGCTCCCAGTCGACGAGGACAGGTCCCGTGGGGGAGAGGAGGATGTTGGAGAGCAGGGCGTCGCCGTGGCAGAACTGACCCATGCCTTGGCGGCCACCGGCGTGCGCCAGGCCGTGCAGCAGCTTCTGCAGGTCGTCCCGGTCGCGGTCGGTGAACAGACCCAGCTCGTGGTAGCGCGCGATCCGCGCCGGGTAGTCCAGCGGGGCGTCGAAGGTCCCGGCGGGCGGGCGCCAGGAGTTGAGCCGGGCGATGGCACCCAGCGCCGCGCGCAGATCCGCGCGGGGCGGGGCCTCGACGGGGTGGCGCGTCAGCGCCGCCGCCCGCCCCGGCATCCGCTCGATCACCAGCGTGCAGTTCTCCGGGTCCGCCGCGATCAGCCGCGGCGCGCGCACCGGAGGACGGTGCCGGACGAAGGAGCGGTAGGCAGCTATTTCGTGCTGGAACCGCTCGACCCACGCGGGGGAGTGGTCCAGTAAACACTTCGCGACCGCCGTGGCCCGCCCGGTCGTTCCGACGATCAGGACGGAACGACCGCTGCGCCGCAGGACCTGCACCGGGTTGAACTCCGGGCAGATCCGGTGGACGGACGCGATCGCCATCCGTACCTGCGCCCCCTGCGGGCCCGACAGGTCGATTCTTCCACTGAGCGGTTGAGCGGCACTGCCCGCCCATCGCCTCGGCCGGACCGCCGGAGCGACGGGGGCGAGGTACGGTCCGCTCCCGGCCGGTACGGAACGGTGCTGCGGCCGGGGCGGGGCGGACACGGAGGACGATGCTGTGTACATGGGGAGACAGATCCCTTCGTGTGCCGACGAGTTGCGTGCGTCGCCCCGCCCGACCTCCGGTCCGCACCCTGGGGAATGAGGGCCGGTTGTCGGGGCGGGGTGGCGCGTTCCTACCTGACACCCGGGCGCGGGTGGCGGAACATTGAGCGCACCCTGGCGAACCCTGGCGAATAGTCGCCAGCCCTATGACAGGGGGTTACTGTCAACTCAGCCGAGAACCTGGGGGCTTAGACGTGACCGGACAGACCAACACCCGCCTGGCAGACCTCTTCGGCCTCGCCGGCTGGTCCAAGGGAGAGCTCGCGAGGCTCGTCAACCGGCAGGCGGCGGCCATGGGCCACCCGCAACTGTCGACCGACACCTCACGGGTGAGGCGATGGATCGACATGGGGGAGACCCCGCGCGACCCCGTCCCCCGGGTGCTGGCTGCACTGTTCACCGAGCGACTCGGCCGTGTCGTGACCATCGAGGACCTCGGGTTCGTACGACACGGGCGCGCCGGGAAACGGCAGAACGTCAGGAACACCGACAACCCTGACGGGCTGCCCTGGGCGCCCGAGCGTACGGCAGCGGTCCTCACCGAATTCACGGGAATGGACCTCATGCTCAACCGACGCGGCCTGATGGGCGCGGGCGCCGTGCTCGCCGCCGGCTCCGCCCTCACCAGCGCCATGCACGACTGGCTCCACACCGACCCCACGCGCGCCGCCACCGCGCCACGCGCCAACGATCCCCTCCACGCCGACCCCGCTGGGTTCGACCGCTACGAGGCCGCCCCCATCGGGTCGGAGGAGATCGAGGCGCTGGAGCGTTCCGTGGAGGTGTTCCGCGCCTGGGACGCCTCCCGCGGCGGCGGCCTCCAGCGCAAGGCGGTCGTGGGACAGCTCAACGAGGTGGGCGGCATGCTCGCCTACCACCACCCCGACCACCTCCAGCGGCGCCTGTGGGGCGTCGCCGCCAACCTGGCCGTCCTGGCGGGCTGGATGTCGCACGACGTGGGCCTGGAACCCACCGCCCAGAAGTACTTCGTCATCGCCGCCCACGCGGCGCGCGAGGGTGGCGACCGGCCGCGTGCCGGGGAGGCCCTGTCTCGTGCGGCCCGTCAGATGGTCCACCTGGGCCGGCCCGACGACGCCCTCGACCTGATGAAGCTCGCCAGGTCGGGATCGGGCGAGCAGGTGCTGCCCCGCACCCAGGCCATGCTGCACACGATCGAGGCCTGGGCACAGGCTTCCATGGGCAAGGGCCAGGCCATGCGCCGTACGCTCGGCGAGGCCGAGGAGCTCTTCGTCTCCGACCGTTCCGACGTCCCGCCGCCGAGCTGGATGCAGAACTTCGACGACGCCGACATGCACGGCATGCAGGCCCTCGCGTACCGCACGCTCGCCGAGCACGACCCCGCCGCCGCGGTCCCGGCCCAGCGCCACGCCAAGCTGGCCCTCGAACTGCGCCGCAACGGACACAACCGCTCGAAGCTCTTCGACTACATCTCGCTGGCCTCGGCCTGTTTCATCGCCGACGACCCGGAGCAGGCGGACCGGTACGCCCGGCTCGCGCTGGTCTCCATGGGCGAGACCTCCTCGCACCGCACCTGGGACCGGCTGCGCGAGATGTACCGGCTCACCGGGCAGTACGCCGGCTACGCCAAGATCGAGGACCTGCGCGAGGAGATCGCGCTGGCGCTGCCGAAGCCCGCGGCCAAGCGGCCCCGGAGCAGCGGGATCTGAGCGGATCCCCGAGGGGGTTCGACCCCAGGGGACGCGCGAAGGGTTTCTCAGGGACCGAGTATGGGACTCGGCCGCTGTCCGTACCGAAGCGTCCTGAGTCCGTCACCCGACCGTATTGAGTCCGTCCGCACGCCGACCTGACGTGCGGCGCGCACCGGCACGCACGACAAAGACACAGGGCACACCGGCCTGAGCCGCGCCGGTATGCCCTCGTAGTCGCGCCTGCTCGTGCCCGCTCGCTCCTAGTCCCCGACCCGGACCACCATCACGCAGGCGTCGTCCTCGCGGGGTGCCTCACCGAACTCCTCCACCACCGACCGTACGCAGTCCTGTGCGTCCCGTGCCCCGGCAAGGCGGGGGGCCAGGTCGAGCAGCCGCTGCGTACCCGTGTCGTCCAGGCCGCCGCGGCGGGTCAGGCCGTCCGTGTGCAGCACCAGCAGATCGCCGGGGAGCAGTCTGATGGCCGTCTCTTCGTACGAGGCCCCGGTCGTCGCTCCCAGCAGCACACCGTCCGGCCGCTTCAGGGCGCGCCCCGTTCCGCCGCGGAAGAGCAGCGGGGCGGGGTGCCCCGCCTGCGCCCACGAGAGGGTCTGGCTGGCCGGGTCGTAGCGGCAGCACATCGCGCTGCCGAGCGCCGGCTGCACCGAGGATTCGAGCAGCTGGTTGAGATGGCCCATCAGCGCCCCGGGGCGAATTCCGGCCACTGCCATTCCGCGCAGCGCGCCGAGGAGCATGGCCATGGAGGAGGTCGCGGAGACACCGTGGCCGGTGAGGTCGCCGACGGTGAGCAGCGCGTCGCCGTCGGGGAGGGCCAGCGCGTCGTACCAGTCGCCGCCGATGAGACCGGTGGTGGCGGCCGGCAGATAGTGGCCCGCCACGTCGAGCGGGGCGCCGGGGCCGCCGTGCGCGAAGCTCAGCGAACCACGCCACGGGGGCAGCACGGCCTCCTGGAGCTCCACGGCGACCCGGCGCTCGGTGCGCTCGATGTGCCGACTGCGCTGGAGGCTGTCGCGGGACTCGCGGACCGCGCGCTCGCTGCGCCGCAGCTCGCTGACGTCGCGCAGGACGGCCCACATGGAGGCCGTGCAGCCGTCGGCGTCGAGGACCGGCTCGCCCATCATGTGGAGCGTGCGGACCCGGCCGTCGGTGCGGACGACCCGGAACTCGCCGTCGATCGGCTTCCCGTCGATCAGACAGTCCGTCACCATCGCCTGCAGCACGGGCTGGTCCTCGGCGAAGACCATGGACGGCAGTTCGTCCAGGGACATCGGGCCGCTCTCCGGGTTCCGGCCGAAGATCTGGTACAGCTCCTCCGACCAACTCACCTCGTCGGTCAGGAGGTTCCACTCCGCGCTGCCGACACGGCTCAGGAGAGAGCCGGTACGGGCGGGCCCGGGGCCGCCGTACGCCGCACCGGGGTCGGAGGCGGCCTCGACCGTGTCCTCGGCACCGACGGACTCGACGCCTGCCGCGAGCGACGACTCGTCCGGGATGCCGGCCTTGAGCTGACCCAAATGGGCGCCCAGGTCGTCGAGTTGGTGCACGGCGAGATCGCAGAGGGCACGCTGCCAGCGGTTCTTCGGGTCGTCCTCGTCCAGGACCGCGTCCCGGCGCACGGCGTCCACGTCACCACGCAGACGGCGGGTCTGCGAGATCAGCGCTTCCACGGTGCCGGGCTCCGGCGGCTGGGCTGGACGGTCCGCGTAGAGAGGGGACGGCATGTCGTACTCCGATACAGGCGCGGCGCGGGCGAGCGGTGGAACGAGGCCCGGATATGACTGTTGCACAGGCGGGCACAGCCCGTAAGGGATTTGGCAACACTCGATACGGTGGTGCTTCTGGCATATGCCAACGGCCCGCCGATTATCGGCCATCGGGGTGGTAACGGGAAGGGCCCGTGAGAAGGTTACGGTGCTCGTGTGGTGAACGACGACCTGGACTCGGTGGGGACGGCAGTGCTGCTCGCGGCGGCGCCGGCCGGACGCGGTAGGGCGGTGGACGCGGCGGCCGTGCTACCCGCGTTCGCCGCGGTGCCGCCGGGGGCGCTGACCGGCACGCCGGTGGCGACGGTGGTCGAACTCGCCGACCCGCTCGACCCGCAGACCGTCCTGACGCGGCTGCGTTCCGCGGCAGCGGCGCCCGGACCACTGGCCCTCTTCCTCGCGGGTCAGCTCCAGGTGGACCGCCGACAGCACCTTCCGCACCTGGCGTTGGCGCGCTCCACCGCGACGACCCTGCGCTACACCGCGCTGCCCTGGCACTGGCTCGCGGCGGAGCTGGCGGTGCGGCGCGCGGGCACGACGACGGTGGTGGCGGACTTGGTCGCCGACGCGGAGCTGTGGGAGCGACTCGGCGCCGCCCCGGGCCTCCTCTCCCTCGGCCCGGGCATCCGGCTCTACGGCCGCGTCGCTCCCACCCCGCGCCGGAGCGGCGCACCCATGACCCCGGAGTACCTGCGCCACTTCGCCACGGTCTGGCGCACGGGCGCCCGCCCGCCGCTCGCGCACCTCCACGCGGAGGCGGCGACGCAGGCGGGTCCGGGGGAGGCCGTCTGGCTGGCCCAGGAGGCGGTGGGTCCGGACGGGGTGAATCCCCGGGTTCCGCAGCCGAGTTCGCATCCCGTACAGGTGGGCGGGCGCGCGGCTGTCGCGACTCCGGCCGCCCTGCCCGCACTGGCGGTCGTGGCTACGCCGGCGGTCCTGCCCGTACCGGCGGCTGTGCCCGAGCCGCATCCGGAGCACGGGCGGGCGACCGCCGTCGCGGCACCGTCGTCCGTCCGTCCGCCCGCGCCCGCGGCACGGGAGACCACGCCGGGTGCCGGATCCGCCTACGAGCCCCCGGTGCGCGCCGCCTCCGCCCACGAGCCTTCGGTGCGCGAGCCTTCGGTGCGCGAGCCCGACCCGCATCCCGCCATCCTCGAGGCGGCGCGCGCCGGGCGCCACGGGGAGGCCGTCGCGGTCGCGGTGGCCTGGGAGCAGGCGGCCCTGCGCCGGTTCGGGGCACGGTCGCCGGAGGCCGTGCACTGGATGGAGGTACGGGCCGACCTCGCCCGGCTCGCCGAAGAGCCCGCCCGCAGCTGCGAGTTGTGGATCGCCGTGGCGCGGGCCCGGCTCGCCCTCGGCCAGGGGCCGCAGGACCCCGAGGTCGAGGGGGCGGTGGACCGGGCCCACCATCAGTGGGAACGGATCGAGGACCCCGCCCGCGCGCGTGAGCTGGGCAATGCCCTCGTCGCGCTCCGGCGCCGTGTCCCGGGTCGCAGGGCCGGGGCGCTCGCCGCCCTCCAGCGCCGCATGGTCTGAGGGCGTGGCCGGCACCCTACGGGGTGGCGGGCGGGACCACTCGGATGCCGAAGGCGAACGAGTCGATCGCCCGGGCGATGCCGACGAAGAGCAGCGCGAAGTGCTCCTGTCCCCGGGCGGTCTCGATGCCGCCGAGGTCGAGCACGGACTCCTCGGACCAGCCGAGATCGGCCAGCAGCCCGCTCACCGTCCGCTTGGCGGCGGCGTCGTCGCCCGACAGGAAGATCGTCGCAGGACCGGAGAGGCTCCCGGGGTCCACCATCACGACCCTGTCGATGGTGGAGAACGTCTTCACCACCGGCGTCGCCGGGAAGGCCCGCTGGATCTCCTCACCGAGGCTGACCACGGGGTGCGAGAGGCTCTCGTCCTCCAGGAAGCCGACGGCGACGTCCAACAGCACCTTCCCGTCCAGTGCGGCGGCGCCGATCGACTCGAGCACGGCCATGGACGCCGTCCCAGGCGTCGCGTTGACCAGCACCTCCGCGTGCGCGGCGGCGCCGGACGGAGTCCCGACCCGCACGCCGGCGTCGAGGAGTTCCTTCAGTTCCGCGAGGAGGTCCGTGTCCTCGGGTCGCCGTGACCCGAGGACGATGTCGTGACCCGCGCGGGCCCAGCCCGCCGCGAGGGCCTGTGCCACATGTCCCGTACCCAGAAGTCCGATTCGCATGGTGACGACGCTAGGCGCGGGCCGAAGGCGGCGGCATCGGACCATGGTCGGGCCCGGGCGGCCGATGGGCCTAGGACGACCTGCCTAGGACACCCCGCCCTGGGCGGGGCGGGCCGGGTGCGGGGCTGAGATGATCGTACGTATGCACGCCTCACCCTCCGCCGCGTCGCGCGGCGACCTCAGCACCGAACGGTTGCTGCTGCGGCCTGTGCGGACGGCCGATCTGCCTGCCGTCACCCGGCTGTGGACCGACCCCGAGGTCCGGCACCATCTGGGCGGGCCGGTGAGCGAGCAGGTGGTGAGGATCCGGCAGCGGCGGGTCGTCGGAGCGCCCGGGGTGCGCGCGGTGGTGCGGGCGGCCGACGGGGTCCTGCTCGGGCTCGTGACGGTTGAGCCGGGGGCGCGCGACGGGGAGACGGAGCTCTCGTACCAGTTCCTGCCCGAGCACTGGGGTCACGGCTACGCGCGCGAGGCCGTCGCCGCCGTCCTCGATGCCACGCTCCGGGACACGCCGAGCGTGGTCGCGCTGACCCAGGAGGCGAACCACCGCTCCCGACGGCTCCTCGAAGCCGTCGGCATGACCCATGTCTCCTCCTTCGTCGAACACGAGGCCCACCAGGTCCTCTACCGGCGCGGCGACCGTCCGCCCACTCCGGGCGGGGTGTCGTCCCCGCCCGTCAGGTGACCTTCTCGCCCGCGGCCAGCTTCGCCACCATCCGCTCCAGGCGCTGCGCCCGGCCCTTGGCCGTGCGGGTCTGCCAGAGCCGCACGATCACCAGATACTGATCGGTCTTGCCGAGCCCCGCGTAGAACTCCCGGGCCCGGTCGTCGGCCGCCAGGGCCGCCGCCAGGTCGTCCGGCACGGTCGCCTCCGCCTGTGACGGGTACGCTCCCTCCCACCGCCCGTCCGTCTGCGCCGCCCGCACCTCGGCGAGCCCAGGCTCCCGCATCCGCCCCGCCGCGGTGAGCGCCTCGACCTTGCGGACGTTCACCTGCGACCAGAGACTGCGGGCGCGGCGCGGGGTGTACTTCTGGACGTAGTACGCCTCGTCCCCGCTCTTGCGCTGCCCGTCGATCCAGCCGAAGCAGAGCATGCTGTCGAGGATCTCCGGATTGCTGAGGGAGACCCCGCCCTTCCCCTTCTTGGCGATCCTCAGCCAGATCCCGGGGCTGTCGGCGTGGTGGGCCTCCAGCCACGTCTCCAGTTCCGCCGTCTCGGTGACGGTCATGATGTCGAGCCCTTCGTACTGCTCCACCGTCCGGCTCCCCTGTCGTGGTCGACGCCGTCCCCGCGGGCCGGGGACGCTCATGACCACGATAGGGAGCCGCACTGACAGTGCCGTCCCGTCAGAAGCGGGCGTGGGTGGTGATGTCCGACTCGAACTGGGTGATCATCTCCGGGGTCACGGTCGGCCGGCACTGGCCGATGGCCTCCAGATAGTCCGCCGTGGTCGCGCCCGGCCGGCCTTCGTCGCCGACGGAGCGGGGGCCGACGGGGACGAGGTCGCGCTCGAAGGAGTTCTGTGCGGCGATCCGGGCGGCGTGCTCGATGTCGGCGGGCGTGAACAGGTCGCTGGCCGCGACCAGTTCGTCGATGTCGACGTCGGAGCGGCCCTCGGTGTAGCGCCCCCAGATCGCGGCACGGGCCGCCTTGTCCGGCGTACCGATCGGGATGAGGTAGTCGAAGCGGCCCGGGCGGAGGAAGGCCGGGTCGAGGGAGCGGATCGAGTTGGTGGCGCAGACCAGCAGCCGCTCGTCCCGCTCGCGGAAGCCCGGGATGAGCTTGAGGAGTTCGTTCGTCACACCGTGCATGCCGCCGGGCTGCGCGAGCTCCTGGCGGACCGGGGCGATCTCCTCGACCTCGTCGATGAAGACGAGAACCCGCTCCAGCTCCGCGATCCGGGCGAACGCGGAGCGCAGCGCGGCCGCCAGGTTCCCCTCGTCGGCGAGCCGGGACGGCAGGATCTCCACGAACGGCCAGCCGAGCCGGGACGCGATGCCCCGTGCGAACGTCGTCTTGCCGGTCCCCGGCGGACCGAACAGACCCACCGCGCGCGGCGGCCGCACACCGTGTCGCGCCGCGCGCTCCGGCTCGGCCAGCGGGAGGACGACGCGCCGTTCGATCAGGTCCTTCTCCCGCTCCATGCCGGCGACCTTGGCCCAGAGGTCTCCCGGCAGCAGCCGGCCGCCGAGGTCGTCGAGGAGGTTGGCGGCGGGGCCGTGCAGCGGCTCCACCTTCTCGAAGTAGGCGACGGCCGGCTGCCGCGTGTAGCCGGCGTTCAGGAGGCCCTCGCCGAGCAGTTCCTCCTCGGGCAGGACGTACGCGATCCGGCCGACCCGCGCCGCGACCAGCCGCCGCTCCAGCTCGACGAGGAGCGCGCTGGCGAGGCCCCGGCCGCGCCAGGCGGAGGAGATCGCGATCCGCATCACCCAGGCCCGCTCCCCGGAGACGGAGGCGAGGGCGGCGCCGATGGGAACGCCCTGGTGGACGGCGACGACGGCCGGCTGGCGGGAGGTGAGGGCGCTGATGCACTCAGCCAGGGAGAAGACGGACTCCTGGCCGAGTTCCGCCGTGGTGTCGATCAGATGGACCACCGCGGCGAGATCGCTCTCGCGGTAGTCGTGGATGAGCCAGTTCACGGATGCCGCCCCTCGTTCGTTCGATCGTGTGATCGTTCGTGTCGCGCCGTTGCGGCGAGGCTAGGGGCGAGGGCGGAGGCGGGTCGTGCGCCACCGTGCACAAGGCGTGAACGGTGATTGCTACGAACCGTCACTGGGCGTACGGCGCCCGACGGGTCGTCCTCGACGCGCCGGCCGCGTGCAGATGGCTGGAAAAGGGCTGTTCGGAACGGGCGAGGCCCCCGAAGGAACTTTCCTTCGGGGGCCTCGCGAGGTGGTGCTCGGTGGTGCTTAGTACGCCGGCGCGAGCTTCGGGTTCGGGCCGTGGGCGTTGTCGGTCTGGTTGCCCTCGGAGGCGAGGAACACGATCAGGATGATGAAACCGACCAGCGGAACGAAGTTGATCAGGATCCACCACCCGGAGCGGCCGGTGTCGTGCAGACGACGGACCGTCACGCCGAGACCGGGCAGGAACACGGCCAGCGCGTAGATCGAGTAGAGCAGCGGGTACGTGCCGATCGCGAAGTCGACGGCGGCGAGGACGATGAACGCGATGATGTTGAACAGCGCGAACATCCAGTATTCCTTGCGGCGCGCACGGCCGCTGAATACCGCGTACTTCTTGAGAACGTCGAGGTACCAGTTCACTTAGTCCCCCCAAGGACTGGGAAATGCGAGTGGGAGCCTGTCCCTGTGGAGCAAGCTTACGCAGAACTTATGTGGCCGAAACGCCGAGGGTCAATTCGTTACCTGCGATGGGGTGTTGGGGGTCGGTGTGTCTTGATTTGCGATTGTTGCAGGGTGGTAGCGGTTGCTGACGCACAGCGACGGTGCCCCGTCCCTGGCCGGGATGGGGCACCGTTCCGAGGGGGGATCAGGGCTTCCTCAGGTCTTTCTGGTCTTGCTCATGAGCAGTCCGCCCGCCGTGAGCGCGAAGAGGCAGACGCACGCGCCCGTGATGACGTTGCTCAGGATCGCGCCGGTTCCGGCGTCGGTGGTGGCGACCACCCAGGGGGAGAGGATCAGCCATACGCCGAGCGCCAGGACGACGAAGTTCAGGTCCTGGGACCGCTCGGGCGCCATCGACATGCAGAGGCCGAGGATCGCAAGGGCGATGCCCGTGACCAGGTTGCTGAGGGCGAGTTCGGGCCTGGCGGTCGAGAAGTGGACCACCCACCCGGAGACCGCGGCGTAGATGCCGGCGAGGATGACGAGTTCCTCCACCGCGGCGACACCTCGGGTCTGGAGTATCTGCGAGTATCGTTCCCGCATTTCCGGAGCGTCGGGGTGTCCCGTCATATCACCGGGGCGGTGAGAGACGTCAGACATACGACTCGCCTCCTTACTGGCGTCCTGCACGTCTGATCGCGCTTGCGGCGTCGTGCCGCGGTTTCATTGTGCTCTTATCTGGCCTTTATGTGTAGGTCTGTCCGATATCGTATCCGGACAGAAATCGGCGGGTCGATTAGCGGGGATCCGCCAAGCGGAAGAAGTGTTCTGTGAATGTTCAATGATGTGTCATGTGGTGTACGGACGGGTGATGATCTCCATGTTGTGACCGTCGGGATCGTCGAAGTAGGCGCCACGGCCGCCGAAGAGGTCGTTCACCCCGCGATCCGTATGGCCGGGGTCGGCGTAGTAGGGCACACCGATCGCCTCCAGCCGCGCGATCATCAGGTCGAACTCCTCGTCCGGCACGAGGAAGGCGTAGTGCTGCGAGACGACCGGCGTCTCGGCGTGCTCGTAGAAGTCCAGCGTCACGCTGTTGCCCAGGGCCACGGGGAGGAAGGGGCCGAAGGGTGCTGCGACCTCCAGCCCGAGGACCGTGGCGAGGAACTCGGCGGAGCGTTTCCTGTCCGTGGCTTGCACGATCGTGTGGTTGAGCTCGGCGGTCACGGGTCCTCCCGGAGTGCGGTCCGTGGTCTTCCCGTTCCGACGGTAGTCCGTCAAACGGGCCCACGGGAGGCGCGGGGTGCGGACGGGGCGGCCGGTGAGGGGTGTCCGGCGTAGCCTGGAAGTGGACTCGGGGACTTCACGTCGCACCGCCGGGAGGCGGAGGAACATGACCGGAATCGTCTCCAGAAGCTTCGACTCGGCGGATGAGACCCGTCCGTTCGAGGACGCCAAGGGCCGGCTCGACCTGATCACCACGGATCGCGGCCCGGTCGGCCGCGCGGTCTTCGAACCCGGCTGGCAGTGGAGCAAGCACATCAAGCCCATCGCCGGTACGGACAGCTGCCAGGCCGCCCATGTCGGCTATGTCGTCGGCGGCCGGATGAAGATCGTCATGGATGACGGGGAGTCCCTCGAAGTGGGCCCCGGCGACCTCTTCGTCGTCGATCCGGGCCACGACGCCTGGGTCGTCGGTGACGAGCCGTGCGTGGCCCTGGACTGGGTCGGCTTCGGCGACTACGCCGTCCGCCCGGGCTCCTGACATCCGGAGTTGACGAAAGGCCCTAGGTGTCGAGCAGATCAAGGAGATGTGATCAGCGGTTTGTGCGAACGGCTGGGCGGCCGTACGGGCGAGTGACGCGCGCTGCTCGGGGGAGGGTGGCGCGTTGCCCGGCCGCTCGCGCAAAAGCCCTGATCAACGGTGGCGCCAGCCTGTTATCGTCGCCCGCATGCGTGAACTGGTCACCCCCACCGCCCACCTGCACCGTTCCTGGCTCGAGGCGCACGCGGAGTGGAATCCCGGCGCCCGCCAGGCGGGCGCGGGGATAGGGCTCGCGGAGAGGGAGGCCCTGGCGATCCCCGAGGTCTTCGCCTCATGGGTCGGCCGACTGCGCGAACAGGCCGATACGGACCGGGTGTTGGGCGAGGAGCGAGTGCACGCCACCCATTGGTGGATCGTCGAGGACGGCGCGTACGTCGGCGCGATCGACCTGCGCCACCGGCTCAACGACTTCCTGCTGCGGGCCGCCGGGCACGTCGGCTACAGCGTCCGTCCCTCCGCCCGCCGTCGGGGCCACGCCACCTGGGCCCTGGGAGCGATCCTCCCCGAGGCCCGCGTCCTCGGCATGGACCGGGTACTGGTGACCTGCGACGAGGACAACATCGCATCGGCCCGCGCGATCGAGCGCAATGGCGGTGTCCTGGAGGACATCCGCGCCACCGAGATCGGCCGCAAGCGCCGCTACTGGATCACCCTGTGAAGAACGGGGGCGCGGGGAGCCTTCGGCACCTCGCGGACGCGCGGGGACGCACGCGGACGCCCCCGCTTCCGTCGGATTCCGCCCGAGGCGTGCGCGGGTGACAGCCCGTCGGGTCCCCGACCGCGCAACGGGCCCCCGTGCGTCACACCGCTCGCGCGGCGGCTAACATCACGGGCTTCTGCTTTCCCCCCATGCAAACGGAGTGCCCATGAACCCCACTTCTGGCTTCCCCCTGTCCCGCCGCGGCCTCATACGCACCTCTGCCGGCGCCGCGCTCGCCGCGCTCGGACTCGGCGTCGGCGCGCAGAGCGCCGCCGCGGTGACCGCCACCAAGCGGTTCGATCTCACGCAGCCGTCGCACGACCTGTTCCGCTCCAAGGACACGCACGGCGCGCGCGTCCAGCAGAGCTTCGCCTTCGACTGGGAGAACAAGTTCCTGTTCGTCGCGACCAAGCGGACGGGATCCACCGAGGCCGACGGCGACCTCTGCATCAACAAGATGGACTTCGACGGCAATTACCTCTCGTACATGCACCTCAACGGCTTCGGCCACGGTGTCGCCTTCGCCGCGCTGCCGAGCGGTTCCGACACCGAGCTGTGGATCGAGTGCGCCGCGAACACCGGCGGCTACGGCACCGCGCTCGCCCCCATCCGCTACACCGCCGACACCACCCTGGGCTCACCGGCGGCCTCGGCCGCGTACCGGCCGATCTCCGGGGCCACCGAGTACACCTGCTCCGTCGACCCGGTCTACCGGCGGATGATCGTGCGCTACCACACCAGCAGCGGCAAGCGCATCGCCGTCTACCCGCTCTCGGCCTTCGAGACGCGCGACTTCGGCGGGCCGCTGGTGGACTTCAAGCAGCCGACGATCCCCGGCACCCCGCAGGGCTACACCCTCTACGGCTCGTACATGTACTACCTGACGGGTGACGCGTATCCCAAGCCCGGCACTCCCGTGGGCGACGGCAACTCCTACCTCACCAGCATCGACATCAACACGGGCACCGTCGAGCAGGGTCCCGTCCTTACCAAGGCCGGCTCCACCCTCCACTTCCGCGAGCCCGAGGGCCTCGCGATCTACCGCACGGACGCCGGTGAGGCCCGCCTCTTCCTCGGCTTCGCCACCGGCGAGGACGGTGACCGGCGGTCCAGCATCTTCTACAAGAACGTGCTGGTCTGACCCGGGCCCGGCCGTCGGCCGACGTCAGCCGTACGCGTCCGTCATGCAGTCCCGGGCGCAGGCGCCCCGTTCGTACTCGTGGCGGAGGGCCGCCGCCGCGAGGCGGGGGTCGGCGTCCGGCCGGTCGAAGTGCTCGTCCGCCAGCCGGACGACGTCCGAGACCGTGATGATCGCCGGCTCCCCGACGCCCGCCGCCCCGCGGGCGGAGGCGATCGCCATGCCGGCCGCCCGGCGCAGCACCCGCCAGTGCTCCCGCTCCGTGGCGTCCCCTGCCCGAGCGGGGGCAGACGGGCGCGCCGAGCGGCCCTGGCGGGCGACGCCGAGAGCCATGAGACCGATCCCGGCGGCGACCACCAGGATCCCGACCGCCGTCCCCGCGTGCAGCCCCGCCATGCGCGACCTCCCTGCCGTCCCCTTGAGTCGTACCCCGGCCGGCCGGACTCCAGTCGAGGGGGGAGGCGATCAGGTGACACGCGTAAGTGACACGTGTCACCTTTCTGTTTCAGGCGTTGACTCGGCTGATCACCGGCCGGACGCTGCTTCTATGACCGTCACCACCGTCACCACCACCCGCGGCCCCGTGCGCGGCGAGCGCCGGGCCGACGGGAGCCTGCGCTTCCTCGGCATCCCCTACGCGCAGCCGCCCGTCGGCGACCTCCGCTTCGCGGCGCCCGTGCCGCCGGAACCGTGGACCGAGCCCCTGGACGCCACGGCGTACGGCCCGACCGCCCAGCGGCGAGCCTTCGCCGAGGTCACGACCATCCCCGAGCCGTCCGTCCCGGGCGCCGGGGTCCTCAACCTCAACGTCTTCACGCCGGGCACGGACCCCGAGGCCGGACTGCCGGTCCTCGTCTGGATCCACGGCGGCGGGTACGTGGCGGGCTCGGCGGCCAGCCCCTGGTACGACGGCTCGGCCTTCAACCGGGACGGTGTCGTCCTGGTCTCCCTCGGCTACCGGCTCGGCATCGAGGGCTTCCTGCACCTCGACGACGCCCCCGACAACCGGGGCGTCCGCGACTGGATCGCCGCCCTCGAATGGGTCCGCGACAACATCGCCCGCTTCGGCGGCGACCCCGCCAAGGTCACCATCGCCGGCCAGTCGGCCGGCGGCGGCGCCGTCCAGACCCTGCTCGCCGTCCCCGCCGCCCGGGGCCTGTTCCGGGGTGCCCTCTCGGTCTCCGGGGCCGTCATGAGCCCCGACGGACCCGAGGTCGCACGCGCCGCGTCCCGGCTGTTCACGGCCCGCACCGGCGTGCCCGCCACCGCCGCCGCGCTCCGGGAGCTCAGCGACGACGAACTCCTCGATCTCCAGGACCGGCTCGGCGCGCCGGGCCCGGACCGCGAGGGTCTGCCGCCCCTGCTCTCCCTGGCCCCCTTCGCCGACGGCGAGCTGATCCCGGAGCCCGTTCTCGGCGCGCTCACCACCGGGGACGCGGGCGCCGACGTGCCGCTCATGCTCGGCTTCACCGCCCACGAGTTCAACGCCTTCCCCGCGCCGGGACCCGACGGCCCGCCCGTCCCGGTACTGCTCGGGGCGCTGGGCCTCGCCGAGGAGAAGGTGGCGGCCTTCACGAAGGCGTACGGCGCCGACGGACCGGACACGCTGTTCGGCCAGGCGCTCACCGACGTCACCTTCCGCGCGCCCTCGCTGGCCGTCGCGGAGGCCCGCGCGGCGAGCGGACGTCCCACCTGGCTGTACGAGTTCCAGTGGGAGTCGCCCGTCAACGGCACCGCCTTCCACTGCCTGGACCTGGCGTACGCCTTCGACCTCCTGGACGCCGAGGGGGTCGCCGCCGCCGCGGGCGACGCGCCGCCCCGCGCCCTGGCCGACGCGATGCACGGCGCATGGGTCGCGTTCGTACGGGACCAGGACCCGGGCTCCTCCTGGCCGCGCTACACGGCGGGCGACCGGGCCACGATGCTCTGGGGGGCCGAGTCGCACGTGGAGCGGGACCCGCTGGCCCAGGTCCGCGAGATCTGGCACGACTGAGCGGCCGAGCCCTGCGGAGCGGGCACGGGTGGACCGAAGGTCAGCCCGCTCGGAAGCCGATGGTCCCGTCGGGCAGGACGGCCTCCACCGTCGCTCCGTGCTCGACGGTGCGGCTCACCGTGCAGAACTTCTCGTGCGTGAGCCGCACACCGCGGGCGAAGACCTCGGCGGCCTTCGGGTTGTTGTCGGGCAGCTCGAACTCGTAACTGACCCTGATCCGGCCCACCCGGCCGTCGTCCTCCGGTGCGGAGACCGACTCCACGACGATCCGCAGGTCGTCGTGGTCCACGGCGCGCGCCGTCCGGTCCACCACCATGCCGCCGCAGCCGCCCATGGCCGCGAGCAGCAACTCGACAGGCGTGAACGAGGGCTGGGCGTCCGGGTCGTCCGCCGCCCCCATGCGTACCTCCGCCCCCCGGTCGTTGCGGGCGGTCCACTGCCGGTAGCCGGTGCGGACGGTCTCGATGCGGTAGTCAGCCATGCTGGTGCGGGCTCCTCGGTGCGAGTGTGCGAATGGATGAGCGCCTGGGTGCGGCGGGTGCGGACGGATGTGCGCGTGGGTGCGGCGGGTGCGTGTCGGTCGCCCGCCCACGCAACCCCACCGGGCCCCGACCGCCAAGGGGACGCGCCGCGACGGGCGTACGCCGGTCTGAGTATGCGGGGCAGGCCGGGTGAGTACGTCGCCGGATGCCCAGCCCGGGCCTCCAGCGGTGGAATGGGGGCATGACCACGGACGCCCGGCACACCAGCCGTATCCAGCACGTCACGGCCACCGGCTCGGCCGTGGCGGTCGCGCTCCTCCCGCTCGTCGTCGGCATGATGCTCGCGCGGAGTGTGGGTGCCGACCCGATGACGTCCGTGAACGCGCTGATCACGAGCGGCGGACAGCGCGCCCGGCTCTCCCGCTGCCAGCTGCGCGCCGTGCCGCGGCCGGCGCTTCCCGCCCTCCCTGCCCTGCCCGCCCTCTCCGTGCTCCGCCGGGGTCGGTGAAGACTCCTCCAACTTCCGTCCAACTCTCGGTATGGGGACCGCGGTTGGGGTTCTCGTGCGTAGCCTTGGGGGTGGGGGAGTCGGCTGCGCGGGGGTGGGGCTTGTGACTGCTGGATCCGGTTCGCGACGGCGCGGGCGGGGGCCGCTGGGCGGACGCCTCGCGCTCTGGCTGACACTGGCCGCGGCCGTGCTCGCCGCGGCCCCGGCCGCCGCCGTCACGGCCGCCCCGTCCGCCGGGCCACCTGCCCAGGCGGCCCGCCCGCCGGCCGCCGGGGCCGCACGGGCGCGGGACTGCGACCCCCGGCGCGCCGGTCCCCGCCCCGACCGGGTGGACGGCGAGGCCGTACGGCGCATCCGGGAGCGCGGGCATCTTGTCGCCGGCGTCGACCTGAACAGCTACCTCTGGGCCTCCCTCGACCAGGACGCCCAGGAGCCGTCCGGCTTCGACATCGACCTCGTACGGGCGATCGCCCGTGACATCCTCGGCCCGAAGGCCACGGTGCGCTTCGTCAGCATGCCGCCCGCCCAGCGGATCCCCCGGCTGCAGAGCCGCCAGGTCGACGTCATCGTGCGCACGATGAGCATCACCTGCGAGCGGCTCGCCGATGTCGCTTTCTCCAGCGTCTACTTCGAGACCGGGCACCGGCTCCTCGTGCCGCAGGACTCCGAACTCACCGGCTTCGACGCGAAGCTGCGCGGCCGGCGCGTCTGCCTGAGCAAGGGCAGTTCGGCCTCCGACCTGCTGAAGAACTCGGGCACCGGCGCCGTCGCCGTGGAGACCGCGAGCCATCTGGACTGCCTCGTCGAACTCCAGCAGCGGAACGTGGACGCCGTCCTCACCCATGCCACGCTCGCCGCCGGACTCGCCGCCCAGGACCCCACGCTCACCATCGTCGGACCGCTCCTCGACACCTCGCTGTACGGCGTCGCGATGAACAAGGACGACACGGACCTGGTCCGGCGGGTCAACGCGGTGCTCGAGGACTATCGGGCGGGCGGCACCGCGAGCCCCTGGATGGTCTCGTACGACAAGTGGCTCGCCCCGACCCTGGGCCCCCGTCCGCAGGGCCCGCCGCCGGCCGCGTACGCCGACTGACGTACGCCGACCGCGGGTGTGCCCTCAGCCCCGGAACGTGGCCGGACGCTCGGGAGACGCCTCGGCGAGGGCCTTGGTGACCGCCTCGACCCCGGCCCGCAGGCCGTAGACCGGGGTGTCGGGCTGCTGGCGCCAGGAGTCGTCGATCCCGCCGGCGTCGACCGTGTCGAAGCCCAACTGGTCGATCAGGGCGCGGACGGTCTTCTTCGCGACCTCGTCGTCGCCCGCCACCGGCAGTGCCATCCGCTCCGGGTCACCGGCCGGAAGCGGCCGGTCCAGGATGTCCTCGGCGTACGTGCCGTTGAACGCCTTGATCACAGGGTGGCCCAGGTGCTGCTCGATCCAGCGGCTCTCGGTGAGGCCGTCGTCCTCGATGGCGGCGATCCGGCCGTCGCGCTGCTGCGGGTAGTAGTTGTTGGTGTCGATGAGGGCGAAGCCCTCCGCGGCGTCCGCGAAGAGGCCCGAGGGCAGGTCGGGAACCGCCTTGAGGGGCACGGTGACGACGACGATCTCCGCGCCGCGCGCCGCCTCCCCGGCCGCGACGGGCGTCGCGCCGGTCTCCTCGGCGAGCGCCGTGAGGGTGTGCGGACCACGGGAGTTGGCGACGGACACGTCGTGCCCGAGTGCCGTGAGGCGACGGGTGAGATTGCCGCCGATGTTGCCTGCGCCGATGATGCCGATCTTCATGGACGTTCCTTCCGAGCCGGTGCGACGGGGTGTCACGAACGGTCTGAACCTCCTGGCCCGGGCGAGGTATTCCCGGTTCGTCCCGCGGTGTCGTGAGGGCTTGGAGGTGCCGCGGTGAATCCTGGGCCGTTCCGGCATGCGGAAGTCGGCAGATGAGCGATGATCCCCTTCGACGTGGTGGTCCGTGGAGAGGGCAGTCGATGACCGTGCGGGAAGACGCGCACCAGCAGCATCAGGAGCGGAACGAGGAGCGGAACGAGGAGCGGAACGAGGGGCGAGGCGCGGAGCGGGACGCGCCGGGACCCGACCGGCGACGCTTCCTCGGGTACGTCCTCGCGGCGCCGACCCTCACCGTCGCCGCGCAGTTCGGCGAGGCGGTCCTCGCTCCCGCCCCGGCGCTCGCCGCCGCCCCGGCACTGGTGCCGTCCCTGCCCGGGCCTTCCGAGATCTACGACCTCAACGACATGCTCACGCACGCCGCCCTGCCCACCGCGAACCTGATCACGATCCGCATCGAGGCCGACGGCTCCGCCTCCTTCGCCCTGCCCCGCGCCGAGGTCGGCCAGGGCATCACCACCTCCTCCGCCATGGTGATCGCCGAGGAGCTCGACCTCCCGCTGGACAAGGTGCGGGTCAGCCTCGCGGACGCCCGCCCGGAGCTGCTGTTCAACCAGATGACCGGCGGCTCCAACACCACCATCTCCACCTTCACCCCGCTCCGCGTCGCCGCCGCCGTCGCCCGGGGCCGGCTGCTGCGCGCCGCCGCGCTCGAACTCGGCGAGCTGCTGGGATCGCTCACCGCCAAGGCCGGCGCGGTCGTCTCCTCGGCGACAGGCCGGAGCCTCGGCTACGGCGAACTGGCCGCGAAGGCGGCCGCGGTGAGTGACGCGGCGGTCGCGGTCGTCCTCAAGAAGCCCTCCGAGTTCACGATGATCGGCACCGCTCAGCGGCGCATCGACGCCCTGGAGGCCGTGACCGGCCGCAAGCGGTTCGCGATGGACGTGCGCGTCCCCAACGCCCTGCCCACGATGGTCTGCCGACCGCCGACCATCAACGGCACGGTCCGCTCGGTCGACAACCTGGCCGAGGTGCGTGCCGTGCCGGGTGTCACCGACGTCGTACGGATCTCCACCGGCGTCGCGGTCCGCGCCCGCACGTTCGGTCAGTGCATCGACGCCGTCCGGGCCCTCAGGGTCACCTGGGGACCCGGAACCGCTGAGGGCGCCTCGGACGCGACCGTCCAGCGCAAGCTGAGGGCGGCCGAACTGCCCCTCGTCGTACCGCCGTTGCCGCTGCTCACCAAGGCCGTCGACGCCCGCTTCACGTTCCACTTCTCCAGCAACAGCGCTCTGGAGACCAACTGCGCCATCGCGGACGTCCGTTCGGACTCGGCCGAGATCTGGGCGAGCCTGAAGACGCCGATCGTGGCACAGGAACAGATCGCCCTCCAGCTCGGTCTTCCGATCACGGCCGTGAAGGTCCATGTCACCGAGGGGGGCGGCTCGTTCGGCCGCAAGCTCTTTCACGACGCAGCCGGGGAGGCGGCCGAGATCTCCCGGGCCATGGGCAAGCCCGTGAAGCTGATGTGGCACCGGACCGACGACTTCCGCCAGGGCCGTACGCACCCCATGTCGACGTCCCGGGTCCGGGCCACGTACACGCTCGGCGAAGTGCTGACGTACGAGCAGCGCCACACCTCCGTCGCCACCGACTTCGGCCACGGCCTCGGCGAGATCATCACCGCCTCTGCCGCCCAACTGCCCGTGGGCGACCTCGCGTTCTCCGAGACCATCTTCGCGCTGACCCAGCAGAGCCCGTATCACTTCGGGGTCACCACCCAGCTGCTCAGCGAGACGGACAAGGGGTTCAACACCGGCTCCATGCGCGGTATCTACTCGCCCAACGTCCGGTGCGCCCAGGAACTGGTCGTGGACGAACTCGCCAGGCGCATGGGCAAGGACGCGTACGACTTCCGGCGCCGGCACCTCAAGGAGGAGCGCGCCCGCGCGGTCCTGGACAAGGTCGCCGAGCTGGGCCGCTGGGGCCGGTCGATGCCCTCGGGCATGGCCCAGGGCATCGCCCTCCACCCCGAGTACCACGCCTTCGTCGCCGTGCTCGCCGAGATCGACTGCCGACCGGAGACCACCGGCCGGAAGGTCCACGACGCCTACACCGGGCCACGTGTGACCAAGGTCGTCTGCGCGGTCGACGTCGGCCTCGCCGTCAACCCGCGCGGTCTGGAGGCCCAGATGATGGGCGGGATCGCGGACGGCATCGCCCTCGCGCTGACCTCCGGCCTCCATCTCGAGAACGGGCACTTCCGGGAGGGGAGCTGGGACAACTACTTCTACACCCGGCAGTGGAACACCCCGCCCGAGCTGGAGATCGTCGTCATGCCGCCGACCTCGGACCGGCCGGGCGGCGCGGGCGAGCTGGCCGTCGGGGCCGCGATGGCCGCCGTGGCCTGCGCGTACGGCCGGGCCACCGGCACCATGCCGACGACCTTCCCCGTCAACCACGGCGAGCCGCTCTCCTTCGAGCCGCTGCCCACCACCCCGCCGATCCCCGCCTCGCCGGTCGACGGCCTCGACCGCGCCTTCTAGGACCCAGGAGCCACCGTGCCGCACCACACCTTCATCCTCAACGGCAAGGCCGTCACGGCCGAGGTCGAGGACGACGTCCGGCTGCTGTGGGTGCTCAGGGACGTCCTCGGCGTCACCGGCCCCAAGTACGGCTGCGGGCTCGGCGTCTGCCAGGCGTGCACCAGCCACATCAACGGCAAGGCGTTCAACCCCTGCTCCGTGCCGGTCGCGGCGATCGCCCCGACCGACGAGATCACCACGATCGAGGGCCTGCCGGCCACCGTCGGCGCGGAGCTGCACCCGATGCAGGAGGCCTGGCTGGATCTCGACGTGGTCCAGTGCGGCTACTGCCAGCCCGGGCAGATCATGACGGCCGTCGCGAAGGTCCGCGCGGCGCGCGAGGCCGGGCGGGAGATCGACGAGGCCGATCTGGACGAAATCCGCAACATCTGCCGGTGCGGGACCTATAACCGGATCCGTGAGGCGATCGTGGCGGGAGCCCGCCGGATGCCCTGACACCAGCGATGAGCCGGCCCGGCGCCGGCCCGGCACGAGGGAGAGCGGACATGGCACGGAAGATCGTCCTGTTTATGGGGGTCTCCCTCGACGGTTACATCGAGGGACCCGACCGGGACATCGGCTGGCACCGGGTCGACGAGGAGCTGCACCAGTACTTCAACGACGAGCTCGCCACGATGGGCGGCTTCCTCGGCGGCCGGGTCACCCACGAGCTGATGGCCGCCTACTGGCCCGACGCCGGCAAGAGCCCGGACAGCGCGCCGCAGGAGGTGGAGTTCGCCGCCCTCTGGCGCGACATGCCCAAGATCGTCTACTCCACCACGCTGGAGAGCGCGGACTGGAACACGACCATCGTCCGCCAGGTCGACCCCGACGAGGTCCGGGCCCTGAAGGAGCAGCCCGGCGGTGACCTGGCCCTCAGCGGCGCCGACCTGACGGCGGCGTTCCTCGAACACGACCTGGTCGACGCGTTCCACATCAGCGTCCACCCCGTGCTCATCGGTGAGGGCAAGCCGCTCTTCGGCCCCCGGCACTCCGAGATCCCGCTGACCCTCACCGCGACCCGCACCTTCGGAAACGGCGTGGTGATCCTGCGCTACGACCGGACCCGCTGAGGGGAGGGGCGGGCGGGCCCCTCGAGCCATCGCGGGCCCCTTACGGCACTGCGGGCCCCTTACGGCACCGCGGGGCTGCGGCATCGCGGGCGCCGTACTCGGCATGCGGGTCGCGCGGGGTTGAGTTGTGCTGGGCGGGAAGTCCCTCGGTCTTCCCGACACTCCCCGAAAGGTGATCCACCCGGACAACGAGCGCCGCATGGCGCGGTGCATGAACCCGCGCCGGATCGTCGAGCTGGACGCCGGGCACGCCTTGCTCGCCTCCCAGCCAGGCCCCGTGACCGACCTCATCGAGGAGGCCGCCGCGGCGGGCGGCTGAGCGCCGCCGGCCCAAGTTGTCACGAGAGCGGCGCCGTTCCTTCCGGTTGTGTTCGTCATGGCTTCCCCGGTCGTACCCAGGATCCTCCTGGGTACGACACAGAGAGAGGCCCCTCCCGTGCAACGACGTGAGTTCGCAGCAGCCGTCACCGCAGCCATCGCCGCCCCGGCCGTCCTCGCCGCGCCTCCGGCGCAGGCCGCCTCGGACCGTGCCGACGAACGCCGGGGGAGCGAGCACCGTACCGACGCGCGCCGGGGTGGCGAGGGGCTGCCGCACCACATGCTCGCGGTGCTCGCCGCCGAGCTCGACGACAAGGTCGCGGCCCGCGCCCTCGTCCCGCACCTGTACGACGTCGGCTTCGACTGGCGACCGGAGACGGCCGCGCTCGGCGAACTCGACTTCATCGTCGCGTACGGCTTCGGCAACCGGCCTCCGGCCGGCGGCGGCGACCCCGCCAAGGTGCGCTACGAGCCCGGCCCGGTCAACGAGGCGCTGGCCGACACCGTCGCCGCACTCCGCAGGCGCCGCGACGTGCCGGTCTACGCGCAGTGGGAGATCGCCCACTTCCTGGAGTCCAAGCACCAGATGACCGACGTGACCTCGATCGAGCCGGTCGTCGCCCCCGACGGGACGATCACCTACCTCTCCACCGACGGCGTCGCCGCACAGGTCGCCGAGGCCAGGAAGGCGCTTCCCGGCGGCATCGGCACGGCGGGTGTCATCGGCTTCCGCGACCATGTGAAGCGGTGTGTGCAGACCACCCGCGACCGGGGGATGCGGGCGTTCGCGCCGCGCGGGATCGAGCTGCCCGCGACATACGACGCCGAGTCCGGCCAGGCCTGGACGCGTCGCCGCGATCTCTACCTGGTGCACGACATGACGGCCCAGTGGACGGTGCTGCGGCAGAAGCTGATCGCGCGCGCCTACCCCAACGGCTGATCCGGGCCGACGCGTTCCGACCCCTTGTGGGCTGCGAGGCAACTCCTTACTGTCGGGTAAGTCGCCCTGGCGGACAGGGCAGTTGATGCCGCACGGTCTCCCGGAAGGAACATCGATGTCTGCTGTCCGGACGCGGGGCGCCCGACGCCTCCTGCTCGGTTCCCTCGCCGCCGCCCTCGCGCTCACCGTCGGAGGCGGCGGTGTCACCGTCGCCGCCCCGCAGGCCGCGTCCTCGGCGCCCACGGGTCACGCGGGACTGCGGCCGGTCATGTTCGTCGGGAACAACTGGGACGGCACCGCCGACGTCATCGAGGCCTCCGGCGACTTCTCCCGCATCGGCCGGATCAACGTCATCCCGGACCGCGAGCAGCGGATGTGGGAGATCGGGCTCAACCCCGTCAAGCTCGCCTTCTTCCTCGGCGTCCGGCTGGGTCCGGGCGAGGGGCACGACCAGTTCGTCGACGACATGTACGCCACGCCCGACGGATCGGCGATGGTGGTCTCCCGGCCGAGCTTCGCCGACGTCGTCTCGATCGACCTGCGGACCGGCGCGATCAACTGGCGCTTCCCCGTGTCCGGTTTCCGCTCCGACCACATGGCCGTGTCGCCCGACGGCACCCGCGTCGCCGTGTCGGCCTCCATGTCCAACCGGGTGCACGTCCTCGACATCACCACGGGCCGGGAGCTCGGCTCCTTCGCGACCGGGGACAAGCCCCACGAGAACGTCTTCACCGCCGACGGCCGGTACCTGTGGAACATGGCCATCGGCGAGGTGACCACCGCCCTCGACGGCCCCGGCTGGGACTGGACCAAGGGCGACCGCCGCATCACCGTGGTGGACGCCCGCACCTTCGAGCAGGTCAAGGTGATCGACATGCGCGCCCGGCTCGACGCCTTCGGCCGCAAGGACCTCTCCGACGCCGTCCGGCCCGTCGCCTTCACCCCGGACGAGTCCACGCTCTACTTCCAGGTCTCCTTCTTCAACGGCTTCCTGGAGTACGACGTCGCCACCGACCGCATCACCCGGCTCAAGACCCTCCCCGAGAACCCGGCGACCGACCCGGACCGGACCACCTGGGTCAACGACTCGCGCCACCACGGCATGTCCATGAGCCCCGACGGCTCCAAGCTCTGCGTCGCCGCCACCATGGACGACTACGCCACCGTCGTGGACCGTGCGAGCCTGAAGGAGGGCCCGCAGGTGCCGGCCGCCAAGCCGTACTGGGCCACCGTCAGCGGTGACGGCCGCTCCTGTGTCGTCTCGGAGAGCGGCGCGGACAAGGTGACGGCGATCGACTTCGCGACCGGGCGCCCTGTCGCCTCGGTCGCGGTCGGCGACCACCCGCAGCGGGTCCGCCTGGCGCACATCCCCGCCGACTGGACGGGCCCGTCGGCCGTGCGGTGAGCAACCGGAGCGCGGGGCGGTCAGAGGGGGGCGACGCGGCCCGTCGCCAACCTCTCCCGTACCGCGTCGAGATACTCGGCCACCGCGTCCCGGTTACGGGTCAGGAACCGGATGCGCTCCGTCATCCGGTCCCGCTCGCCCTCCAGCGTGGCGAGCATCTCCGGGGTGGCGTCGGGGAAATGGATGACACGGGGCTTGTCGAGGCAGGGCAGGATCTGCTTGATGATCCGCGTCGGCAGGCCCGCGTCCAGGAGACCGCGGATCTGCTGGACCCGGTCCACGTTCGACTCGTCGTAGACGCGGTAGCCGTTCGGCAGGCGATCGGCCACGATGAGACCCTGTTCCTCGTAGTAGCGCAGCATCCGGCGCGCGGTGCCGGTGCGGTCCGCGAGCTCTCCGATGCGCATGTGGTCCACCTCACAGCAGTTGGCTTTGACCTTCACATCAATGTGAGGGTTTGAGCATACGTGGCATGAGCAACCACACCGCACAGAAGGCCGGTTCGCCCGCACGCGAGAGCAGGCACGAGAGCGCCATCACCGCCCGGCTGCCCTGGCCCGCGCTCCTCGCCCTGGCCACGGCCGTCTTCGTCACCAGCCTCACCGAGACCCTGCCCGCCGGCGTCCTCCCCGCGATGAGCGCCGACCTCGGCGTCGGCGAACCCGCCATGGGCCAGTCGGTCACCGTCTACGCCGGCGGCACGGCCCTCACCGCCCTCCCGCTGACCGCCGCCACGGCCGGCTGGCGCCGCAAGCGGCTGCTGCTCACGGCGGTCGTCGGCTTCGCCGTCGCGAACACGGTCACCGCGCTCTCCACCCACTACCCGCTCACCATGGCCGCCCGATTCCTCGCGGGCGTCGCCGCCGGTCTCGCCTGGGCGCTCCTCGCGGGCTACGCGCGGCGCATGGTGGCCGCCCACCTCCAGGGCCGGGCGGTCGCCGTCGTCATGACCGGCGTCCCGGTCGCCCTCGCCCTGGGCGTCCCGGCCGGAACCTTCCTCGGCGCCGCGCTCGGCTGGCAGGTGACGTTCCTCCTCATGACCGCACTGGCCGCCGTCCTCACCAGCTGGATCGCGCTCACCGTCCCGGACTTCCCCGGGCAGCCCCGGGGCGGCCGGGCACCCATCCGGCGGACCCTGGCCGTACCGGGCGTCGCCCCGGTCCTCCTCGTCACCCTCGTGCTCGTCCTCGCCCACACGATCCTGTACACCTACGTCGCCGCCTTCCTCGACCACCTGGGCATGGGCGGCTCCACCGGCGCCGTCCTCCTCGTCTTCGGCGCGGCCTCGCTGCTGAGCATCTGGATCACCGGCCTCCGCATCGACCGGGGCGTCCGCGCCCTGACCCTCGCGGGCGCCGCCCTGTTCGCCGTCGCCGCGGGCGCGCTCGCCGTGGCGGCGGACAGCCCGGTCCTCGTCCTCACGGCCGCCGCGCTGTGGGGACTCGGCTGGGGAGGCGCGCCGACCCTGCTGCAGACGGCCGTCGGCGACGCCGGTGGCGAAGCCGCCGACACCGCGCAGACCATGCTCGTCAGCCTCTGGAACGCCGCCATGGCGGGCGGTGGCCTCGCGGGCGGCCTGCTGCTCGACCGCCTCGGCGCGGGATCCCTGCCCTGGAGCGTCCTGGCGCTCCTGCTCCTGGTCCTCGCCGTCGTCGGGGCCGCCCGCACCCACGGCTTCCCGGCCCGGCGAGGCCGCGCCGACGGGTGACGACAGGGGCCGTGACGGCGTGGTGCGCCCGGAGGGGGCCGCCCGGGGAGCCGCCCGGCGGGCTTCGAGAGGTCGTACCCCTACCCGTCATACTTCGGAGCCACCCGCCGACTGCCCCCTCCGGCGGGACGCCGACCACACGACGTGATCCCTACCTTCGGCACCGGAACGACCCACCACCCGGTACGGAAGGACACCCCATGGCGTCCCGCCCGCGCAGCCGCCGGCTGCGCCGCACGCTGCTCACCGCGCTCGTCATCGCCTCCGTGGCGGTGCCCACCGCGGGCGCCGCCCGCCCCGCCGCCGTCCCCGCGCCCCCGCCGCCCGCGCTCGGCCCCCTCGCCCCGCTCACGGCCGACGGCCTCGAACTCCGGTACGCCACCAACCGGGACGCCGTTCTCGCCGCCGCGCGGACCGCCGCCGACTACGGCGACCGGAAGCGGGCCGCCGTCCTGCGCGGCATGGCCGGCCGGGACCGGCGGCTCCTCTCCTTCGACGGCCGGGACGGCGGCCGCAGCGTCGAGGCCGTCGGCGACCTCGCCCGCGCCGAGCGCGTCGCCGTCCTCGTCCCCGGCTCCGACACCGCGCTCGGCAGCGAGCGGTTCCGGGCCGGAGCCGTCGCCCTCCAGCGGGAACTGGGGGAGCGGACCGCGGTCCTCGCCTGGCTCGGGTACAACACCCCCGCCACCGCGAGCGCCGCCGCCGTCACCCCGGGGCGCGCCGACGCGTCCGCGCCCGGACTGCGAGCCTTCGTCGAGGAGTTGCGGGCCGCAAAGCCCGCCGCCCGGATCACCCTCCTGTGCCACTCCTACGGCTCCGTCGTCTGCGCGAAGGCCGCCCACAAGCTCCCCGCCGACGCGCTCGTCCTCTACGGCAGTCCCGGCACCGGCGCCGACCGCGCCGCCGACCTGGGAACCGGGGCCACCGTCTGGGCGGGCCGGGGCACCGCCGACTGGATCGCCCACGTACCGCACCTGCGGATCGCGCTGCCCCTGGGCGAACTCGGCTTCGGCACCGACCCGCTCGACCCCGAGTTCGGCGCCCGCGTCGTCGACGCCGGGACCGGCGGACACAGCGACTACCTCCTGCCCGGCTCCGTACCGCTCACCAACTTCGCCCGGATCGTCGAGGGAAGGGAGCCCACCCGTGCGTGACCTCGTCCGGCGTGTCGAGTCCGCCACCCCACCGGGCCGGGACCGCGGTCTCGACGCGCTGCGCGCCCTGGCCATCCTCGGCGTCGTCCTCGGGCACTGGCTCGTCACCGCCCTGGTCGTCGACAGCGGCACGGTGCGCGGCGCGAGCCCCCTCACCCACCTGCCCGAATTCACCCCGGTCTCCTGGGTGTTCCAGACCCTGGCCGTCTTCTTCCTGGTCGGCGGAGCCGTCGCCGCGCGGGGCCACGCCGCCGCCCGCGCCCGCCACGAGAGCTACCGCTACCACCACTGGGTGGGAGCCCGCCTCGGCAGGCTCTTCCGGCCCGTCGCCGCCGTGCTCGCGGTGTGGACCGTGGTCGCCCTCGCGATGCTCGCCGAGGGAGTGCCCTGGCAGACCGTGCACACGCTCGGCAAGCTCGTGCTCTCCCCCCTCTGGTTCCTGCTCGTCTTCGCGGCCCTGACCGCCGCCACCCCGTTCCTCGCCCGCGTCCACCCGCTGTGGCCGCTCGTCGTCGTCCTCCACGTCGACCTGATCCGCTTCGGCCTCGACGGACCCGCGTGGCTCGGCTGGATCAACGTGGCCGCCGGCTGGCTCGTCCCGTACTGCCTCGGCGCCGCCTGGTCCCGGAACGGGCCGAAGGACCGCCGCACCGGCTGGGTCCTGCTCCTCGGCGGGGCCGCCGCCACCGCACTCCTCGTCCTCCTCGCCGGCTACCCCGCCGCCATGGTCGGCGTGCCCGGCGCCCCGCTCTCCAACCTCAACCCGCCCACCCTCGCAGCCGTCACCTTCGGCCTCGCCCAGTGCGGCGGCGCCCTGCTGCTGCTCGGACCGCTGCGCCGGGCCCTGCGCCGGCCCGCCGCCTGGGCGGCCGTGGCCCTGCTCAACCTCAGCGCCATGACCGTCTTCCTCTGGCACCAGACCGCGATGATCGCCGTCACCGCCACCGGACTGCCGGCGCGCGAACTCCTCGGCCACGGAGCGCTCCTGGGCCTGCACTCCGTCCCCGACGGCTACGGATGGGTGCTCGCCCGCGTCGCCTGGCTCCCGCTCTTCGCCGCCGCGCTGCTCACCTGCTGCGCCGCGTTCCACACGTACGAACAGGGCGGCCGGCGCACACGGGCAGGCCGCCCCGAGCGCCCCGCCGAGACGAAGGAGGCACGACGTGCCTAGGGTTGAGTCGCGCAGACGAGAACAGGTGGGGGAGCGCATGGGGGACGGCTACGGGGTGCGGACGTGGTACGCGCTGCGGGAGACACCGCGCACGGTCCACGGTGAACTGGGGAGCTGGGCCCGCGACCCACTGCCCCGCCACACCTGGCTGGGCTGGCTGCCGCACGCCCATGTCGTGCTGTTCGCGGTGCTCGTGGGCATCGGCGACATCAACGTGTACGCCCGGCTGGAGGGAGCCGGCTCGGGCCAGGCCCGCGCCCTTGTTCTCGTCCAGGTGCTCGCGGTCGTCCTCGCGCTGTCCCGGCCCGTCGGGGCCTGGTGGATCTCCACCACCGTGCTCTTCCTGATCGGGCTGAGCACCCAGCACGTCGCCGGTGCGGCGGGGCTCTGGCCCTGGAGCGGTTTCGGGATCGCCCTGCACACCCTGCTCCTGTTGCTCCTCGCCCTGCGCGTCTCCGCGCCGGCCGCCGGCGCCGCCCTGACCCTCACCGTCCTGTCCGGGGCGCTGAACCTCGTCGTCGCGTCGAGCGGGGGCTCCCTGACCGGCGGGACCATCGCCTTCACGATCGCCGTGGTCGTCGGTGTCGCGCTGCGCAGCAGCCGCGTCGCCAGGACCCGGCTGAGCGCCCAGCAGGTCCTCACCGCCGAGGAGCGCTCCCGGCGCACGCTCCTGGAGGAGCGCGGACGGATCGCCCGCGAACTGCACGACGTCGTCGCCCACCACATGTCCGTCATCTCCATCCAGGCGCAGGTCGCCCCCCACCTCGTCGAGAACCCCTCCGAGGAGCTGCGCGAGCACCTCGCCGGCATCCGCCAGAACGCGGTCGAGGCGCTCACCGAACTCCGACGCGTCCTCGGCGTCCTGCGCGCCGAGGACCCCGCCGCCGAACGCGGGGCGGACACACCCCAGCCGACCCTGGACCGTCTCGGCGAACTCCTCGACAACGTGCGCGCCGCCGGGGTCGCCGTCGAGGCCACGACCCTCGGCGAGCGGCGACCCCTGGCGCCGGGCATCGAACTCTCCGCGTACCGCATCGTCCAGGAGGCGCTCAGCAACGCGATGCGGCACGCCCCCGGCGCCGGCGTCCAGGTGGAGATCCGCCACCTGCCCGGCGGGCTCACCCTCCGGGTGGCGAACACCCCGCCGACCCGCCCCGTCGACCGGGCCGCCGTACCGCTCTCCCCGGGGCCCGGCCACGGCCTGCTCGGCATGCGCGAACGCACCACCATGCTCGGCGGCGACCTCGCCACCGGCCCCACCCCCGACGGCGGCTACGAGGTGACCGCCACCCTCCCCGTCCCGGTCCCGACCGCCCCTCTTCGCGCTTCCTCTCCCGCCCGCGACACCCCACAGAAGGACGGCACATGACGAGCGGCACCATCCGGGTTCTCATCGCCGACGACCAGATGATGGTCCGTCAGGGCTTCACCGTGCTGCTGAACGCCGAACCGGACATCGAGGTCGTCGGCCAGGCCGTCGACGGCGCCGACGCGGTCGCCCAGGCCGCCCGGCTCGACCCCGACGTCGTCCTGATGGACATCCGCATGCCCGGCACCAGCGGCATCGAGGCCACCCGGCTCCTCGCCGAAGCCGCCGACTCCACCGCCAAGGTGCTCGTCCTGACCACCTTCGACCTCGACGAGTACGTCTACGACGCACTGCGCGCCGGAGCCTCCGGATTTCTCCTGAAGGACGCGTCGGCGGAGGAACTGGCCCACGCGGTACGGGTGGTGGCGAGCGGCGACGCCCTCCTCGCCCCGCACATCACCAAGCGCCTGATCGCCGAGTTCTCCCGGGTCACCGCCGCGCCCCGGGTCCCCCGGAAGGACCGGGTCGGCGATCTGACCGAGCGCGAGACCGAGGTGCTCGCCCTGATCGCGAACGGACTGTCCAACGCCGAGATCGCTGCCCGGCTCGTCGTGGCCGAACAGACGGTCAAGACCCACGTGGGCCGCATCCTGGTCAAGCTCGGTCTGCGCGACCGCACCCAGGCCGCCGTCTACGCCTACGACACCGGACTGGTGCGCCCGGCCGGACACTGAACCACCGCCACCACGGGCGGTCCGGTGGGCGTCAGTCGGTGTCGGTGGCGGCGATGAGCGCGACCCGGGTGCGCGTCGGGTCGAGGACGGCGAAGGCGAGGTCCGACAGGTCGCCGAAGAAGAAGTCGCCGCGCCCCGGCGCGAGACGCAGCCACCGGTGCTCGGCGCAGGCGCGGACGGCATCGCCCAGTTCCACCGAAAGGTCGAGGTCCATCAGGGCGTACATCGCGCGCCAGGTCAGCAGTCTGGCGTACGCCCTCGGCCTGCCGTCGCCCCACATGCCGCCGTCGAAGGCCGCGACCATCAGGTCGCCGGCCACGTCGTCCGCCGTGGTGTGGGCCGCGGCCGGGCCGTCCGGCCCGTACCCGGCCAGGCAGGTCGAGCCGAGGGAGGCCAGTAGCCCGGAGTTGAAGTCGGCGGGATCGACAGGACGCGGCAGCGTGAAGAACTCCACCGAGTGGCGGCCGAGTTCGGCGAGGGGAGCGCGGGCCGTCCCGATGCGCCGCTCGTCCGGGACCCGGCGGGCCGCCCGCCCCGCCTCGCCCCCCGCGGCCGTCGGGGGTATCGCCGGATAGGCGGCGTACAGCTCCTCGGGACGCAGCGAGCTGAGCAGGACGCCGCGCGTCCACGTCCGCTGCCGCATGGCGTTCTCGAACTGGAACGAGGCGAGCGGCAGCCAGGAGAGCGGATGACCGAGGGCCCGCAGCCCCTCCTGGAACGCCAGATACGGCTCGTCGCGCAGGCCCCAGCGCAGCGCCATCTCATGGATCAGGACGGCGCGGAACTCGGTGCCGGGATCGTCGGCCGCCGGCGGCCGCTCGAAGTGCGGGCGGAGCGCCGCCGAACTCGGCCGCCGCACCAGCTCCTGCGCCAGATGGGCCATGAGCGTGGCGGCCCCGGTCGCCCTGCCGAGCCGGGCCGCGTGCTCCCCGAGCCGTACCGCCTGGTCCGTGGCGGCCCGGGAGTGGTGCTCGGTCAGGAACTCGACGGCCTTCAGAACACCCGGGCCGTACCAGTCGCGTGCGCCGAGTCCTTGCTCGACAGCGAGGTCGTGGAGCCGCTCGGGGTCGGTGGCGGCGTAGACCCTCAGCGAGGCGTCGTTGGGCAGGGCGGGGGGTCGGGACTCCGGCATGGAGCCCAGGCTACGTGTGCCGAACGGGGCGAGCGGTCACGGGTCCCGGCCGGGACCCATGACCGCTCGGCGCTGTCCGACGGGGCGGGTCAGACCGCGGGCGGCACCCGGGAGGGCCGTCCGGAGCCCTTGGTCAGGGAGTACCCCGCGACGCCGGCCAGCGCGGCGAGCACACCGCCGACCGCCGTCCAGATCCAGCGGTCCGACCACCAGCCGGAGGACCAACCGTCCTCGGGCGCCCGGGCCTCGACCGCCGACGGCGCGCCGGCCACGGCCGCGTCCTCGGTCGTGGCCCCCGGGACCAGCGGCGCGGCGAGCGAGCCACCGCCCGCGTACGCCCCGCCTTGCTCGACCGACACGGCGCCCACCTTGGCCGTGAACGACTGCCCGAGGTCGTCCTCGGGCAGCCCCGTCACGGTGAGGCGGACGTAGTAGCTGCCGGGCAGCGGGTCCTCGTCCCAGGTGTCGGCCCACGGGCGGACCGGGCGCAGGGTGCAGGACAGCTCCACGGACGGAGCCTCCTTCGCCGCCACGCGGGACTGCATCCCGTACATGCACGGCTGGCGGCGCCGCAGTCCGTCGTAGACGTCGATCCGCCAGGTGGAGGCGCCGTGCCGGGCGGTGGTCTCGGGCAGCGTGACCGAGGCCGTCACCGTCGGCCGCTGCCCGGTGTCGGCGGGGAACACCCAGTAGAGGTAGTCACCCGTGGAAGCCTGGGCGGTGGCCTGCTGGCCCTGCCGGAAGAAGGCGGCGGTACGGAACGTGGTGCCGGCCTCGGTCGGACCGGCCTGCGCCTCGGCGCTCGCGCTGCCGCTGGGGGTCGGGGTGTCCGCGAGGACGGGTGCGGCCGCCGGCCCGAACAGGGCGGCGCCCGCGAGCAGGACGGTGGTCAGCGCGCGTACGGTACGCATCAGTTGGTCCTCCAGACGGCGATGCGCCAGCGGGACACCCAGCCCCACAGCAGACCACCCACGAAACCGGCCAGGACGAGCGCGCCGAGCAGCCACCAGCCCCGGCCGAGGCCGAACGCGGCCACGTCGGAGGCCTCGTCGGGCGCGTCGACGATGTCGAGGGCCAGCTCGACCGGCATGCCGGGGGTCGTCTTCACGGACGGCGGCGCGGAGAAGGAGTTGCTGAGCTGGAGGCAGACGGTCTCCGCCGCGGGCTTCGTGTCCGCGTCGACACCGTCCACCGGCTGCTTGGGATAGCGCAGCCCGGTCGAGATGACGTCCGTCCGTCCGTCACCCGCCTCGGATCCGCGGACGATCTCCCGGCCGCGCACGGTCACCGCCCGCAGCAGCACGCCGTAGTCGTCGTTCACGGCGCGGTCGGCGGACACGCTGACCGAGGCACGCAGTTCCTGACCGGGCAGGACGTCCACCCGGTACCAGCGGTGCTGGCCGAAGGTCTCGCGGTCGGTGTACACACCGGGCTTGAGCACCGGGGCGTCCGCGCAGCGCTCGGCACCCTGGGTGGCCACGGGGGTGACGACCGGGTCGGCCGCCCGGTCGACCAACTGCCGGACCCGCTTGGAAAGTTCCTCGGTGTGCCGGATCGAGGTGTACGTGCCGCCGGTCGCCTCCGCGATGCAAGTGAGCTGCTGACGGATCTTGGCGTTCGGCACGAGGCCCAGGGTGTCGATGGTGAGGTGGATGCCCCGGGCGGCGATGTCACGCGCCACCTCGCACGGGTCGAGCGGTGCGCAGGTGTCCTCGCCGTCCGTGATGAGCACGATCCGGCGGGTGGCGTTGCCCTCGCCCTTCAGGTCCTCGGCCGCGCCGAGCAGGGCGGGCCCGATCGGCGTCCAGCCGGTGGGGGCGAGGGTGGCGACGGCGGTCTTGGCCTCGGTGCGGTCGAGCGGGCCGACCGGGTAGAGCTGCCGGGTGTCCTTGCAGCCCGTCTTGCGGTCGTTGCCCGGGTAGTCGGCGCCGAGGGTGCGTATGCCGAGCTCCACCTCCTCGGGCACGGCGTCCAGCACCTCGTTGAAGGCCTGCTTGGCGGCGGCCATCCGGGACTTGCCGTCGATGTCGGTCGCCCGCATCGAACCGCTGACGTCGAGCACCAGCTCGACCTTGGGGGATTCCTTCGCCGCCGGTTCATCGGCGACGGCGCCGCTCGGGAACAGCCCGACGGCCAGGACGGCAAGCAGCGCGCAGGCCCCGGTCGACAGCCGTTTTCTCGTGATCATGGGCGGGATCGTAGGGATGATCGTACGACAATCCAAAACGGCCCTCCCCGCAGGGGGACCGGGCTACGCCATGACCTCGCGGGCGGCGTCGAGAAACACCAGTCGGTTGTCCTCCAGGTAGTCCCGCACGCTCTCGTCGGCGGGCAGGCCCTCCCACACCGTCCGGTTGAGGTCGAGGAAGTAGGCCCGGGCCGCGTCATGCACGGGGAGCGGAAACTGGATGCGGATGAGCCGTTCCGCGACCCAGAGCCGGTTCATCACGCCCTGGGTCGTGAGGTACCAGTCGTGGGTGTCGTCCCACTCGGAAGGGCGGGTGAACGCCGAGCGTTCGGCCTCGGCCGCCACCTCGATGAACCGCTCCAGCAGCGCCAGCCGCTCCGCCCGACGACTCTCCGCATCGTCCAGCAGTTCCTGCGCGGCAGGTCCGACAGCAGGCCGAGAACCAACTTCCCTGCCCGGCGGCGGGATTCGACGCGCGTGAACCGTCCCGCCATCCGGCCCATCAGGGACTCGAACGCCTCCTGCCGGCGGCAGGTTTACGCTGTGACCTGAGGCCATCGCATGATCTTCAGTCCTCATACGCCGATGATCAACGGTGGCCGCACTCATCTCCATAGCGCGTCAGGGTCGCGCAGCGTCTGCCTGCCGTCCTATGTCTGGAGGACTTGTGCAACGTGGCGAAGTCTGGTGGGTCCAGTTCGACGAGCGGAGGTTGGTCGTACTGCTGTCGGGAGACGACCCGTCCGGGATCCGGGTGATCCAGGTCGTCGCTCCGGCGGGCGTCGACATCAGCGGTCTGGGCATCGAAGTGACGGTTGGCGCCGGTGAAGGACTGCCGTTCGAAGGCGTGCTACGGCTCGCGTTCCCGCGTTCAGGCTTCACCCCGTGCACGTGGCTGACCACGGTGTCACGGGACGACCTTGTAGAGCGGGCGGCCGTCCTGTCCTCCGCGAAGCTCAGCGAGATCGACGGTGCCCTCCGACTCGCCGAACAAGCGCAGGAGCAGACCCCGGCGACGACCGCGAAGCTCAGCGAGATAGGGGACACCCTCCGTCTCGGCGAACTCGGGTAGAGAAGGAGCCGACGTCCGCGACCACTCTGCTTCGTGCCCACCAAGGTGGGCCGCCACCGCGACCTCATCCGATGCCCTGGGGCCACGACACCGTCAGATCAGTTGACCGCGTGGACCTGCCCGGTGAAGGTGCGCAAGGCCGCGCGACGGACCTGGTCGATCCGAAGGCGACCACCACCGGGCCTCCGACCGCTCCGGCCCGCACTCAGCGGTGTTCGGGGTTCTCGAAGTCGAAGCGGCAGCCGGCGTCCCACTCGGAGCGCTGGTTTCCGTGGGCGGGGATGCCACCGCCGTCCTTGAGCATCCTCGCCAGGTGGAGCTGGTTCCAGGTCATGAAGGTCGTGTTGCGGTTCGTGAAGTCGTTGTCCGGCCCGCCGGAGCCGGGGTCGAGGTACGACGGGCCCGGGCCCGCCTCACCGACCCAGCCCGCGTCCGCCTGTGGTGGAAGGACGTATCCGAGGTGCTGGAGACTGTAGAGGACGTTCATCGCACAGTGCTTGGCGCCGTCCTCGTTGCCGGTGATCAGGCAGCCGCCCACGCGACCGTAGTAGGCGTACTGGCCGCGCTCGTTGAGGATCGACGAGCAGGCGTACAGCCGCTCGATCACCTTCTTCATGACCGAGGAGTTGTCGCCCAGCCAGACAGGGCCCGCCAGGGTCAGGATGTCGGCGGCCATCACCTGCGAGTAGATCACCGGCCACTCGTCCGTCTCCCACCCGTGCTCCGTCATGTCCGGCCAGACACCGGTCGCGATGTCGATGTCCACCGCCCTGAGCACCTCGACCTGCACGCCCTGGCGCTCCATGATCCCGGTGCTGATGTCGATCAGCCCCTGTGTATGGCTGCGCTCCGGGGAACGTTTCAGGGTGCAGTTGATCACCAGGGCGCGCAGATCGGCGTACGACGTCGTTGAGTCCGGCACGGAATCCTCCTCCAAACGCTCGGGGAGTCCGGATGGGAAGGCACCGGAGATCTCCCAGTACAGCCCACCAGGCCTTCGCCCCGGGCGCTCGCGGAGCTGGGCCGGTCGCCTGACGCTCCGCCCTCCGAGCCGCCGGCCAGGGCGGAGCGCTTGAGCGGCGGCCATCTCCTTGCCGGGCGGTCAGGCGCAGCGGCAGGGCCAGGACTCTCAGCGCCGGACGCGAGCCGCCACCGGGAGGTGGTCGCTGCCCGTGGCGGGCAGCGTCCATGTCGGGCCGACCTCGGCGGTCCCGCGCGCCAGGACGTGGTCGATCCGGGCGAGAGGCAGGGCCGCGGGCCAGGAGAAGGCGAACGCGTCGCGGTTCCCGCTCACCTCGGACAGCACGGGTGCGAGGCCCCGGTCATCGACGGTGCCGTTGAGGTCGCCGAGGACCAGCACGGCGGAGGAGCGGTCGGCCGCGAGGGCCCGGCCGAGCCGCGCCGCGCTCTCGTCGCGCCACGCTGTCGCGTACCCCTGACTCGCCCGCAGCCGGACCGACGGCAGATGCGCCACATAGGTCGTGACGTCCCCGTGCGGGGAGCGGACGACGGCCCGCAGTCCACGGTCCCAGCCGGGCCCCACGCCCGCCGGTTTGAGATCCACGCGCGCGATGCCCGTCAGTGGATGCTTCGACCACAGCCCGACCGTGCCCACGGTGGCCCGGTAGGGGTGCGTGGGGTCCAGGACGAGTCGGTACGCGGGCAGGCTCTCCTCCGTCAGCTCCTGCAGCGCGATGATGTCGGGGTCGGGACCGAGGAGGATCCGGCCGACCCGGGACGGGCTCGTGTTCTCGTCGCTCACGTTGTGCTGGACGACCGTCAGGTCGTACGCCCCGCCGCTCTCGTCACTCCCCAGCGGCTCCCGGAACACCCCCACCCAGGCGACACCGACGAGCAGGCAGACGAGGGCCGCGAGGAGCGAGCGGCGCACGGCGGCGACGATCAGCCCGATGGGCACGGCGAGACCGAGCCACGGCAGGAACGTTTCGACCAGGCTCATCGGGTTGCCCGGCAGCCCGGGCAGCCAGGGATGGGCGAGTAGCAACCCGCCGGCGACCGCGACGACGACCGCCGTCAGCAGTCCGCGCCTTCTCCGTGTCTCCTCCACCGGACCCCCCTTCGGGGGAAGGGACGTCCTCGTGTGTGATCCAGTTCCCGGCCCGACGGACCCGCCTCAGACCGGGGCGCCGTCCCTCGCCACCACCCGGCCCGCCCTGACCACCAGCGCGCGGCGCGGCTGATCGACCACGACCTGGGGCACGCACTCGCCCTCCACCAGCATGAAGTCGGCGGGGGAGCCGGGCCGGAGGTCGGTCCGCTCCAGGCCCATCAGCTCCGCGCCGCCGTCCGAGGCCAGCCGGAAGCAGTCCTCCAGCTCCTCGTCGAGCCGGGCGTCCAGCGCCCAGCCCGCCAGCCAGGCCCGGTGCAGCATGTCCGCGTTGCCGAACGGGCTCCAGCTGTCCCGTACACCGTCCGAACCCAGGCCCACCCGGACCCCGCGCTCGACGAGGCGGCGGAAGGGGAGCACGGTGTCGGCCGACAGGGCGACCGTGGTCAGCGACACCCCGGCCGCGGCCAGCACGTCACCGATCTCGTCCAGCGCGCCGCCCGACAGGGCCGCCACCGCGAACGCGTGCCCCACATTGACCTTGCCCGCGAGACCCAGCGCCTTGGTACGGGCCGCGATGTCGCGCAGTGGCGCGAGGCCCTGCTCGCCGCGGTCGTGGAGGTGGATGTCGAGCCCCAGGCCGTGCCGTTCCGCGATGCCGAAGACCGTGTCCAGCTGGCCGCCGTCGCGCCCCGCGCCCTCCAGATCGAAGCCCGCCGGGTCGATACCGCCGATGTGCGAGACGAGCCCGCCGGCCGCCGCCGCCTCCAACAACTCCGCCACGCCCGGGGTGCGCCCCACGCCGTGCTGCGGGAAGGCCACCAGTTCGACGTCCACGACACCGCGCAGCCGCTCCCGCGCGGCGGCGACGCCCTCGACGCCTTCAAGCCCGTAGGCGGGGGCCACGTCGACATGGGCGCGCGTCGCCCGGGTGCCCTGGGCCGCCGCGTGCGCGAGCAGCCGGAACGCCCGCTCCGCGAGCGGGGTGCGCTGGGCGCGGTACAGCTCCACGTCCGCCTCGACGTACGCGGCGATCCCGCGCGCCGGCCGGCGGCTGTGCCAGGGCTCGCCCCACGTCGTCTTGTCGGGGTGCAGGTGTGCGTCCACCAGGGTGGGCAGCGCGAGCATGCCGCCCCCGTCGACGACATCGGCCACCGCGTCAGCGGGGATCGAGCCCTCCGCGACCAGCACCCCGTCCACCGCGACGAGGTCGGTCGGCGGACCGCCCCAGGGGCGGACGTCACGGAAGACGGTGGTGACGGATGCAGAGGGTCGGACCACGGGATCTCCTCGTCGCGGAAAGGGTCGGTGCGATCTGATCTACCACAGGCCCGCCGCGGTCGGCGGGCGGCGCCGGTGCTCGTCCCGCGCTACAGGACCACGATGCCCAGCGGACGTTGACCCGCCGGGAGGCGCCTGGTCTCACCGCTCGGCAGGTCGACCACCGTGATGCCGTCCCAGAAGCCGTCGCGGGTGAAGCCGCCGGTGACGTACGCGGTACGGCCGTCCTCGGAGACGGCGACGTCCTCGTGCGGACCGTCCAGCGGGTGGATCCGCTCGCTGCCGTCGGGCGCCCGGACCGTGAGCGACGGGCCCTCGTCCCCGGCCGGGTCGATCGGTCCCGTGCCGACGACGAACAGGGTGCCGTCGGGCGTGATCGCGGCCCCGTGCTGATGGGTGTCGGCGGTCATCGGCTCGATCTCCGAACGACCCGTCCTCGGATCGACGACCACGAGCCGCTCGCCCTCGAAGGGGAGCAACAGGCGGCCGTCCGAGGGCCGTACCACGGAGTAGTGCGGCTTGAGCCAGGATCCCAGCCCGCCCTCCGTGCCGTACGGGGCGACCTCGATACGACGCGGGGCGAGGGTGTCCGCGCGGACGACGGTCACGTCGAAGGAGTCGTGGTCCGTCGCGTACACCTCGGAACCGTCCCGCGCCACGTCGACGTCGAACGGCCGCCGTCCGACCGGCACGCTCGCCGTGACCTCACGGCTCGCCGTGTCGATCACCTCCAGGGCTCCGTGCCCGCCCGGCACATTGACCCCCACGTACACCCGGCGTCCGTCGGGGGAGAGCGCGATCCCCATCCCGCCGCCCCGGTACTCGCCGGTCCCGACGGGACCGCTGTCCGTCGCGTACGGGACGAGGGCGAGCCGCGTGCGGGTCCGGGTGTCGACCACCGCGACGCCCTCGGCGGTCGCCACCCAGGCGCGCCCGTCCGCGCCGACGGCCAGGCCGTACGGTGCCGTGCCCACCTCGACGGACGCGATCGCTCCGCGTCGCGGGTCCACGAAGGTGACGGTGTCGGAGCCGAAGTCGGCGACGAGGAGCGTCCCGTCCGGCGTCGGCGTCGGGGCAGTGTCCACGGCGGGGGCGGAAGGCACGGCCGAGGACGAGGTCGGGGCCGAACCGGCGGGCGTCGTACCGCCGTCCGCGTCCGCCGCGCACCCGACGAGGACTACCCCCAGCGCGGCCACCGACACGAGGAGCCGCCCGTGTGCCCGGGCCCGCGCGGTCGTGCGCGGTGCGCGCCTCATTGGGCGGCCTTCCGTCCGGTGCGGGCCGTCGCGGCGGCGAGGAGCCCCGCGATCCCGGCGAAGCCGCGCCGTCGCGCGTGCTCCAGCGGGCCGGTCCCGTCGTGGTCCGCGAGCAGCGGGTCCGCCCCAGCGGTGATCAGCAGCTCCACCACCTCCTCGTGCGCCAGGCCGCCGTCGCCGAGGATCACCGCCTCCAACAGGGCGGTCCAGCCGAGCCGGTTGACGTGGTCGACGTCGACGTCGGTCTCCCGCAGCACGGCCCGTACGTACGCCACATGGCCGCGCTCGGCCGCCGGGATCAGCGAGGTCCCGCCGAAGCGGTTCGTCAGCGTCAGGTCGGGACCCGCGGCGAGCAGCACCCGCATCATCGGCACGCTGCCGGTCACCCCGGTGACCAGCCACGGCGTGTCCGCCCGGCTGTCCCGGGCGTCCGGGTCCGCGCCCGCCGCGACGAGGACCGCCGCGGCCTCCACCCGGTCCGCCCGCGCGGCAAGCAGCAGCGGCGTGCGCAGCTCGGCGTCCCGGCAGTCGACGTGCGCGCCCGCGTCAAGGGCCGCCCGGACGCCCGCGGTGTCGCCCCGGTCGGCGGCGGCGAGCAGCAGCCGGTCGTTCGCATCCATGGCGGTTCTCCTTCTGGCGACGGTCAGCGGCACGGACCTCGTCCCTTCACGGTCAGCGGCACGGACGTCGTCCCTTCGAGCCGGGCGGCGGAGGCAGTCGGTCCGCCCTCCCCACCATCCTGAGGCGGCCCGCCCTCGCTCCCGGTCGGCTCTGTGGATCCGCGTGCGGCGCCGACCGGTGGACGGCGGGGTCAGCCGATCGGTTGACCCCGCGACCGACCCGACCGTCGCCTGCCGCCGGAAAAGAACTGTCGGTTCGCGGACCGCGCAGGTCACAATGAGTCACCACTGACCAGGAGGAATGATGAGCCAGGCACACCTGACTCTCCAGGAGCTGCTGCCCGCGCAGGAGCTGGCCGCCGCCATCGACGCGGGGCACGTCACCCGCAAGGCACACCCCGAACTGCCGCTGTCCATCTACACGTACACGCGGTCGTGCCAGTACGAGCGGATCTGGAACCAGGTGACCACGCGCTGCCGTGGGCTCGTCGCCGACGACGCGACGGGGGAGATCGTCGCGCTGCCGCTGCCGAAGTTCTTCAACATCGGTGAGCACGAGGCAGGTCAGCCCTACGCGCCGGCGCTCCCCGACGAGCCGTTCGAGGTGTACGACAAGGTCGACGGCAGCCTCGCGGTGATCTTCCACTACGCGGGCCGCTGGCAGGTCGCCTCCAAGGGCTCCTTCATCAGCGCGCAGGCGACCTGGGCGCAGCGCCGGCTGGACGGCCGGGACACCGGGGCGCTGACGCCCGGCGTCACCTACCTCGCCGAGATCCTCTACCCGCAGAATCGTATCGTCGTCGACTACGGCGACCGCCGTGACCTCGTCCTGCTCGCCGCCTTCGGGCCGGACGGCACCGAGGTCCCGCTCGCCGAGGCCGCCGCCGACTGGGCGGAGATCGGCTCCGTCGTACGGACCTGGCCCGCCATGCCGCTCGACGAACTGCTCGCCCTCACCGAGTCGAACACCCTGCCCGGCGGCCACCCGGCCACCGGCACGGACGCCGAGGGCTTCGTGCTGCGCTAAGCCTCCGGGGTGCGCGCCAAGGCCAAGCTGAGCGAGTACGTCCGCCTGCACAAGGTGCTCACCGGGGTCACCGAGCGGGACATCTGGCGCAGCCACGGCATCCAGCGCTTCGCCGGCACCGCCGTGAAGCGGCTCGCGCAGGGCCTCGGTCTCTCGGTCGCCGAACTCGGGGGCGTCACCTCCGCCGGCGGCCGGCCACTGGACGCCCTCCTGGAGCAGGTGCCCGACGAGTTCGACGCCTGGGTGCGCGGAGTCGTCGCCCGCCTGGAGGACGAGGCGGCGGCGCGGGAGCGCGCCCTCGACGAGGCCTACAAGTGCGTCGCCCCCCTCGCCGACGACCGGGGCGCCTTCGCCCGGGCCGTCAAGACCCTGCCGGTCGACCCGCAGGTACGGTCGGCGCTGTTCCTGCGCCTCGACGGACGGCCGACCGACCTGTACGTCTGGCGGTCCATCAGGCCCGAGGCGGCCGACCCGTACACCACCGACCCGGAGAACTGAACCGTGCCCGAAGTACACGTCATGACAGGGCTCCCCGCCTCGGGGAAGACCACGGCCGCCCGACGGCTGCAGGCCGAGTCCGAGGGCCGGATGCGCCGCGTCAACCTGGACGACCTGCGCACCATGCTGGACGTCCCCGCCCCCGAGCGCGGCCGTTCGCACGCGCACGAGCGGACCGTCCTCGACATCCAGGACGCGGCCGTCCGCTCCGCCGTCGAGGGCGGATTCGACGTCGTCGTCGACAACACCCACCTCACCCCGCACATCCCCAAGCGGCTGAAGGCGGCCGTCGTCGGCCTCGACGCCCGCTTCGTGGTGCACGACTTCACCGACGTCCCGGTCGAGGAGTGCGTACGGCGCGACGCCGCGCGCGAGCGTTCGGTCGGCGAGGAGATCATCCGGATCCTCGCCGACAAGCACGCCAAGGCGGTGCGCGGCGGCTGGCGGCTGACCGCCGAGTGGCTGGACGCCCGCCCCGCCGCCGCGCCGTACGTCGCCGATCCCGCGCTCCCCTCGGCGGTCCTCTGCGACATCGACGGCACGCTCGCCCTGCGCGGCGACCGGGGCCCGTACGACTTCTCGCGCTGCGACCTCGACCTGCTGAACGTCTCCGTGGCACGCGCGCTGCGCGCCTTCCGCAGCGCCGACGACGACACGATCGTGCTGCTGTCCGGGCGCAGCGAGGACCACCGCGCGCTCACCGAGGCCTGGCTGGCCCGCCACGAAGTGCCGTACGACGAGCTGTGGATGCGGGCGTCGGACGACGGCCGGAGCGACGACATCGTCAAGGCCGAGCTGTTCGACGCGCACATCCGGCACCGCTACGCGGTCCGGGTCTCGCTGGACGACCGCGACCGGGTCGTCGCCCTCTGGCGCCACATGGGCCTGCCGACCTGGCAGGTCAACTACGGCAACTTCTGAGCCGTGGCGGGCGCTCCGCACGGCGGCCCGCGGACGCGCGAGGCGGCCGCACGGCGGGTCGTTCGGCTCGCCGTGCACGGCCTGTCGCTCCGGCCTAGCCTGAGGGAGGGGGTTCGTCCTCGTCCGGCAGGAGGCCTGCCCGTGAGGTTCTCGCAACAGCGCTCGCCCCACTCACCGCGCTTGCCGTCCAAGGCGAGGTGGCGCCGGGTCTGTGTGGTGCTGACCGCGACCGGCATGCTGGCCGTCCCCGTCTCGGCGGGCGCGGCCTTCTCCGTGGAAGCCCCCGTGGCGCCCGCACACAGCGCCGCCGTTCTCGCCCCGGCCGCCACGAACGGCGACTTCGCCGAGCTCACCCCGGAGGTCGCGGACCGTCTGGACACGGCGATCCAGCAGGTCATGAGCGAGGCCGGCGTGCCCGGGGTGATGGTCTCGCTCTCCGCCCCCGGCAAGGGCAGCTACGTCCGGTCCTTCGGCGTCGCCGACAAGGACACCGGGGCGCCCATGAACCCGGACCTCTACATGAGGGTCGGCAGCGTCACCAAGACGTTCACCGTGACCGCCCTGCTCGAACTGGTCGACCAGGGCCGCGTCGGCCTGGACGACACCATCGACCGGTACGTCAACGGCGTCCCCAACGGCGACGAGATCACGCTCCGTCAACTCGCGGGGATGCGCAGCGGACTGTTCAACTACTCGGCGGACGACGACTTCTTCAAGGCGCTCACGTCCGACCCGGAACGGCCCTTCACCCCGCAGCAGTTGCTCGACTACTCCTTCAAGCACCCGGTGAACTTCCAGCCAGGGGCGGAGTTCGAGTACTGCAACACCAATCTGATCCTGCTCGGTCTCGTGGTGGAGAAGGAGGGCGGACTTCCGCTGGACCGGTACATCCAGCGGAACGTCGTCGAACCGGCCGGACTGCGGCACACGGTCTTCCCGATCGGCACCGAGTTTCCTCGCCCGCACGCCCACGGCTACACCAACCAGACGGCGTCCGGGAAGGTCGAGGACTCCACCGACTGGAACCCCTCCTGGGGCTGGGCGGCGGGCGCCATGATCTCGCAGCTCGCGGACCTGCACACCTGGGCGCGGATCCTCGCCACCGGAACGCTCCTCACCCCCGAGACCCAGGCACAACGGCTCCAGACCCGGCCGACCGGCATCCCGGGGGCCGGGTACGGCCTCGGCATCTTCGACGTCCGGGGCTGGATCGGCCACAACGGCTCGCTGCCCGGCTACGAGTCGCTCGTGGTGTACCTGCCCGAGGCCCGGGCCACCATGATCGTCATGCTCAACACGGACATCCTGCACAACGGGGTGGAGCCCAGCACGCTCTTCGGGCAGGCGATCACCGAGATCGTGAGCCCCGGCCATGTCTACAACCTCCCCGTGACCCCGAGCCCCAAGACATGAGCCGCTCGGCCCGCCCCGGCAGCTCAGGCCCGCCGGGCGCGCCGCGTCTACCCTGGGTACATGGACGGTGACCTGGTCGGACTGTTCCTCTGCGGCGACGTGATGCTCGGCCGCGGGGTCGACCAGATCCTTCCGCACCCCGGCGACCCGCACCTGCGCGAGCGGTACGTGCGCGACGCACGGTCCTACGTGGCGCTCGCGGAGGCGGTGAGCGGCCCGATCCCGCACCGCGTGGACTTCGACTACCCCTGGGGCGTCGCCCTCGACGCCCTCGACGCGGCGGCGCCCGACGTCCGCGTCACCAATCTGGAGACGGCCGTCACCACGAGCGACGAGACCGCCCCCGGCAAGGCCGTGCACTACCGGATGCACCCGGAGAACGTGCCCTGCCTGACCGCCGTCCGCCCCGACGTCTGCGTCCTGGCCAACAACCACGTCCTGGACCACGGCCGCGGCGGCCTCGCCGAGACCCTCGACACCCTGGCGAAGCACGGCGTGCGCACGGTGGGCGCCGGCGAGGACGCCGAGGCAGCCGCCAGGCCCGCGATCGTCGACCTGCCCGGCGGCGGCCGGCTCGTCGCGTACGCCCTGGGCATGGCCTCCAGCGGCATCCCGCGCGACTGGGCCGCCACCGCCCGCCACAGCGGGGTCCACTACGCCGCCGGGCCCACCGCGGCCTCGGCCGCCCGCCTCCTCGCCCGGATCCGGGACACCAAGGCCCCCGGCGACCTCGTCCTGGTCTCCCTCCACTGGGGTTCCAACTGGGGGTACGCGCTCACCGGGGGTGACGTCGACTACGCGCACGCGCTGATCGACGCCGGCGCCGACGTGGTGCACGGCCACTCCTCGCACCATCCCCGGCCGCTGGAGGTCCACCGGGGCAAGCTCGTGCTGCACGGCTGCGGCGACCTGATCAACGACTACGAGGGCATCACCGGCTACGAGCAGTACCGCGACGAGCTGCGCCTGCTGTACCTCGTCTCGGTGCGGCCCGACGACGGCCTGCTCCAGGAGGTGAGGATCATCCCCCTTCGGGCCCGGCGCATGCGGCTGGAACACGCCCCCGGTCGCGACACGCGCTGGCTCCACGACGTACTCGGCCGGACCAGCCGGCCCCATGGCGCGCGGGTCGACCTCGGCGAGGACGGAACCCTCGTCGCGCGCCCCGCCTGACGGGCGCGGCCCCGCCCCCGCCCGCGCGCACGCTCAGCACCAGGGAGACGAGCGGGTCATGTACTTCACCGATCGGACCGACGCCGGACGGCAGCTCGCCGCAAGTCTGGGGCACCTCAAGGGCCGCGACGTCGTGGTCCTGGGGCTCCCGCGCGGCGGTGTGCCGGTCGCCGAACAGGTCGCCGACGCCCTCGGGGCGCCGCTCGACGTCTGTCTCGTCCGCAAGCTGGGGGTGCCCTACCAGCCGGAGCTCGCGATGGGCGCCATCGGCGAGGGGGACGTACGGGTCCTCAACGACCACGTCCTGGCCGACAGCCGGGTCTCGGCCGGGGACCTCGCCGGTGTGGAGGCGCGCGAGCGGGTCGTGCTCGGGCAGCGCTCCCGCCGCTACCGGGGCGCCCGGCCGGCGGCCCGGCTCGACGGCAGGACCGTGGTGGTCGTCGACGACGGCCTCGCGACAGGCGCCACGGCGGTCGCCGCCTGCCGGGTCGTGCGGGCCCAGGGGGCCGCGCGGATCGTCCTCGCGGTGCCGGTCGCACCGGCCGACTGGCGGGACCGGATCGGCCGGGAGGCGGACGAGACCGTCAGCGTCCACGAGCCGGCCTTCTTCTACGCGATCGGCCAGTTCTACCAGGACTTCTCGCAGACCGCCGACGAGGAGGTCGTCGCCTGCCTGGAGCGCCACCACGCCCGGCAGGACCAGGACGACGGAGACCCGGAGGTCCGTATCCCGGTCGCGGGCGTGGAGGTCGCGGGCCATCTCGTGGTGCCCGTCGAGGCTCCGGGGATCGTGGTCTTCGCCCATGGGAGCGGCAGCAGTCGCCACAGCCCCCGCAACCGCGCCGTCGCGGAGTCCCTGAACCGGGCCGGGCTCGGCACGCTCCTCTTCGACCTGCTCACGGAGGACGAGGCGGCCGACCGGGCCAATGTCTTCGACACCGAACTCCTCGCCGGCCGACTGGCCCGGGCCACCCGCTGGCTCGTGGGACGCCCCGGCCTCGAAGGGCTGCGAACCGGCTGGTTCGGCGCCAGCACCGGCGCGGCGGCCGCCCTGTGGGCCGCAGCCGATCCGCTGTCCGAGGTGGCCGCCGTGGTCTCCCGGGGCGGCCGCCCGGACCTCGCGGGGCGACGGCTCGCCCAGGTACGCGCGCCCACCCTGCTGATCGTGGGCGGCGACGACCGCCTCGTCCAGGAGCTGAACGAGGCGGCCCGGTCCCGCCTGACGTGCGAGAACCGCCTCGTCGTCGTCCCCGGTGCCGGGCACCTCTTCGAGGAGCCCGGCACCCTGGAACAGGTCGGCGAACTCGCCGCGAGCTGGTTCACCGACCACTTCTAGCGGGGCCGGTGCCCCGCCTCTCCGCCGGTGGGGCTAGTACGGCCCGTTGACGTTGTCGATGGATCCGTACCGGTCGGCCGCGTAGTTGCAGGCGGCGGTGATGTTGGCGACCGGGTCGTAGAGGTCCATCGAGGTGCCGGGCACGTGGTAGGCGAGGAACGTCGGCTCGATCACCTGGAGCAGACCCTTGGACGGGGTGCCCTTGGCGGCGTTGGAGTCCCAGTTGTTGATGGCCAGCGGGTTGCCGGAGGACTCGCGCATGATGTTGCGCTGGATCCCCTCGTACGTACCGGGGATGCCGTACTTCTGCATGATGTCCAGCGACTCCCGGATCCAGCCGTCGAGGTCGTTGGTGTAGCTCTTCGCGGCCACCGGGGTCGCCTTCGCGGGCGCGGCCTTCGCGGGAGCCGCCTTGGCCGGGGCGGTGCGCTGCTGCGAGCGGTCGGCGCGGTCCGTGCTCGTCGTACGCGCCTGCGACTTCGGTTTCTTCGGGGCCGCGGCCTTTCCGTGCAGCGTGAGTTCGAGGCCGGGGTGGATGAGTGACGGATTGTCACCCACGGTCGCGCGATTCGCGCGGTAGAGGGCCTGCCAGCCACCCTGCACACGCTGCTCGTGCGCGATCACCGAAAGGGAATCACCGCGGGTGACGGTATAGGTCTTCGCGGCGGAATTCTGCGCGGTCGGAATGGATTCCGCGATCTTCGCCGGGGCGCTGAGAACGGTCTTCCCCACGGGGGAGACCGCGGGCGCCGAGGTGGGCGCGGCGTGCGCGGTGGCCGTGCCGACCAGGGGCAGGGCCAGGGCGGCGCCGCCCGTGCTCGCGAGGGCGAGGCCACGGGTCAGGGGCCTTCTCTTGGGGCGCCGGTGCTTACCGTGTGCGGGCATGTTGCAGTCCTCTCCGGCGCCTGCGGGGTGAGCTGTCGGGTTCGGGCTGGAGATGCCCGGCCGCGCGTGCGCGACTTCACCCCGAGCCGTGCCGGAAATCCGGACCGGCGAAAAGTGGGTCCCCCGCTCCTGCCGTCGGGTGAATGAGCGGTCTATTTCGGACGGTGGCAGGATTCGGCGTTCCGTCCGGGTCGAGGTGACCGTAAGCGAGAAATGTCGGACGAAACAAGGCGCCGAATGCGCGGGTATTTCTCCGAGGACTTCCGCCGTCCGCCCGGCGCGCCGAACTTCCTTGCCGGACAAGGGGACGGGGCGGTTCCAAAGATCGTCGAAAAGGTGAGGTGATTCGCCTCACGCGCCGTACCATAACGGACATGCAGGGAAATTCCGCCGAGTTGAGAAATGGGGCACAAGGGGATGTGAAATCCCTTGTGCCCCATTTGGCCGGAACTGTGGATGTGCGGGTCAGCCGGTGATGCTCGGCGCGCCCGTCTCGATGTGGCCGGTGTAGCGGCGCGACCAGGTGCCGTCGATGTCGGCCAGGATCGTGAAGTCGTACCAGCCGTCGTTGTACGCCACCGCGTTGAAGTAGTCCTCGCGCGAGGAGTTCGCCGCCACCGTGTACGTCCACGGCCCGTCCGTGCGGTAGGCGTTCGAGCGGACGGTGAAGGTCACCGGTCCTGCCGAGGTGTTGGTCAGCTTGAACCAGACGGCCGTCTTGCCGGTGCCCGGCTCGGTCGCGAACCGGGCCGCCACCTCGATCGCCTTACCCGCCTTGGAGGCGTCGCCGATGAAGCGCCGCAGGAAGCGGTTGGGGCCCATCATCGAGATGTCGTACTTGCCCGAGCCCGACCCGAGGCCGATGTTGAAGTAGTCCGTGGACGTGGCGCCCGGCTCGACCGTGTACTGCCAGGCCGCCGTGTCCCGGTGCTGGTGCGGGTGGATCGTGAAGTGGGCGGGGCGCTTGGCCGGGGTGCCCTGGTTGGTCATCGAGAACCAGGCGAGGATCTTGCCCGCCGCCCCGAACTCGAAGCGGTCGAGGTTTCCGTTGACCTGGTACGGCAGGGCACGCGCCGGACGCGTTCCGGACTCCTGCGCCGGCAGGGCGTTGTCCTGCGGCACCGGGTTGGGCAGCGGGCCGCAGGTGTCCTGGCCGATGACCTTGGCCGTGGACGGCAGACCCGAGGGGACGCCGTACACCGGGCGCGCGAAGTCGAAGACGCCCGTCAGGTCGCCGACCACCTTCCGCCGCCAGGCGCTGATGTTCGGGCAGGTGGCCGGGGTGCCGAGGGCGGCCGTCCAGACCTCCATGAAGCGCAGCACGGAGGTGTGGTCGAAGACCTCGGAGCTGACCCAGCCGCCACGCGTCCAGGGCGACATCACGAGCATCGGGACCCGGAAGCCGAGGCCGATCGGCACACCGTCGATGAACTCGCCGGGGGTGCCGGGCGGGGCGACCGGCGGCGGCACGTGGTCGAAGAAGCCGTCGTTCTCGTCGTAGTTGAGGAACAGCACCGTCGAGTCGAAGACCTCGGGGTTCGCGGCCAGCGCGCGGTAGACCAGGTCGACGAAGTGCGCGCCGTCGCCGGGCGGGGCGTACGGGTGCTCGGAGAACGCCTCGCTCGCCACCACCCAGGAGACCTGCGGCAGCGTGCCGGCGACGACGTCGGCGCGGATCGCGGCCGCGATGTCGTCCGGGGTGGAGCCGGTGACCTTCGGCACCGACCCCATGCCGCGGTCGTGGAGCGGGTCGCCGGGGCGGGCGTCGGTGAACTTCTTGAAGTACGCGAGCCCGTTGTCGCCGTAGTTGTCCTGGGCGTTCTGGTAGACCTTCCAGCTCACCCCGGCGCGCTGCAGCGCCTCGGCGTACGTCTCCCAGGTCAGCCCGGACTCCTCGCCGCCGTCCTTGCTGGAGGCGTCGATCTTCCCGCTCCACAGGAAGGTGCGGTTGGGTCCTGTGGCGCTGAGCGCCGAGCAGAAGTAGGCGTCGCAGACGGTGTAGTTGTCGGCGAGCGCGTAGTGGAACGGTATGTCGCCGCGGTCCAGGTAGCCGAGGGTGCGGGTGTTGCCGACGCCGGTGACCCAGTTGTCCATCCGGCCCTTGTTCCACGCCGCGTGCTGCGAGGTCCAGCTGTGCGGGAGGTCGCCGTTGCACTGGGCGAGGGTCTCGCCGTCGACACCGCCCGCCGGCGGCGTGGCGCTCAGCTTCCACGGGTACTGGCGGCCGCCCCAGTTGGGCTGGTTGAACATGCCCCAGCCGCCCGGGATGTTGCCCGCGGCCCGGTCGCCGAAGCCGCGCACACCGCGCAGCCGGCCGAAGTAGTGGTCGAAGCTGCGGTTCTCCTGCATGAGCACCACGATGTGCTTGACGTCCGTGATGGTCCCGGTCGCGCCCGCTGCGGCGGCCGACGCCGTGCCCGCGGGCAGCGCCGCGCCCGCCGCGAGCCCTGCCCCGATCCCGACGAATCCCCTGCGGCTGATGGGAGTCAATGCCCCGCCTCTCGTGTCACCGCATGCCCCACTGGCACACGGTGGACAGGATGGGGGAGCCGGAGCTAAAGGTATACATCCGCGCGGTAAGTCTTTGGTGAACTTCCGAAGGGCAGCAGGTAGTTGCACTTGATTGGTTCGTACATGAACCAATGCGGCTAGCGCGGGGTTGTCCCTGCGGGGTCGCGCTGCACCATCAGCAGCGCCGCGTCGTCCTCCGCGTGCGGGCCGCCGGTGAGGGAGTCGAGGAGGTGGTCGGCCAGCTCCTCCAGATCGGGCGGCCCGCTCGTGAAGGCGGCGGCCAGCCGCGACAGGCCGATGTCGAAGTCCTCGCCCGGCTTCTCGACGAGCCCGTCGGAGTAGAGCAGCAGCGTCTCGCCCGGTGCGAGGACGGTCGTCGTGTACGGATACGGGGCCGTCCCCCACTCGGCGGGCAGGCCCAGTGGTGGGCCGCCCGCCAGCCGCACGCGCTCGACCGACCCGTCGGCGTGGCGCAGCAGCGGCGGCGGATGGCCCGCGTTCGCCACATGGGTCTCGCCCGTGGCGAGCGAGACCCGCAGGTACTGGCACGTCGCGAACCGGTCGCAGTCCAGCTGGGCCAGGAACGCCGACGCCTTGCCCAGGACGGTCTCGCAGCCGTGGCCCTCCGCCGCGTACGCGGCCATCGCCACCCGCAACTGCCCCATGAGCGCCGCCGCCTCGGTGTCGTGCCCCTGCACGTCACCGATCGCGAGCCCGAGCCCGCCGTCGGGCAGTACCACCGCGTCGTACCAGTCGCCGCCGACCCGCACCCCCTTCCGGGCCGTCCGGTACCGCACCGCGATCCGCCCGCCGGGCGGCCGGGGGATCCGGCGCGGCAGCATCGCGCTCTGCAGCGCGGTGGCGATCTCCTGGGACCGGTCGAGCGGCACCACCCGGTGCACCGCGCGGGCCACCGCCTTGGCCCAGCCGGCCATCAGGGTGTGGTCCGCGTAGGAGAAGACCGACCGGTCGTCGTAGAACACGCCCAGCGCGCCGAGCGGCTGCCCCTCGTCCACCAGCGGCAGGAACGCGGCGGCCGTGGCGCGGAAACCGAGCCGGTAGGGCTCGAGGTTCGGGTAGCGGTCGAGGAAGGCGTGCACGGAGGTGAAGAAGAGCGGGCTGCACGTACGGACGACGTCGTTCAGGGGCAGCGAGTCCGCGAGCCGTGACTTCGAGGGAAAGCCGCTGGTGCCGGGGGAGACCACGGTGCGGACCAGTTGCAGCCGTCCCTGTTCCAGTACGCCCAGGGAGATCCCCCGTGCCCCGAGCGGGCGCAGGCTCACCTCGCTCCCGAGCACTTGGGCGACCTCGTTCACACTCATCGCACGGGCCAGCGCGAGCGCCCCTTCGCCCAGGGCGCGCAACGGATCCCGCTCCTCCTCCGCCGGTAGCCGCAGCGCGGTGCGGGCCAGGTCGAGGGTGGCGTCCCGGACCACCCCCACCACGCGCACCGCCCCGCCCGGGCGCTCGCGGACCAGGGAGCCACGGGCGTGCGTCCAGCGGGTCCGTCCGTCGTGGAGGCGCACCTGGAAGTAGGCGCTGTACGCGTTCCTGCGGCCGGCCAGCAGGTCGGCGGAGAGCCCCGACAGCAGATCCCAGTCCGCCGGCCGGATGCGGGGGCGCAGATCGGCCGTGGAGCCGGTGACCTCGGCCGGCAGCAGCCCGAACACCGTCCGGGCCACCGGGTCGAGGACCATCCGCCCACTCGCCGGATCCCAGGCGAAACACCCCACGCGGGTCGCCGCGAGCGCCTCGCCCGGCTCCAGCCGGGGATCCGTGTCGACCATCCGGGTGGCCGTCAGCGCCGGGCGCGCCGACGGGCGAGGTACATGCCGAGGAGCATTCCGACGAGCAGGGTGACCGTGAGAACGCTCCAGAGCGGCAGCGTGACCGTGGGGATCCACAGCCTGATCGTCACCGACCCGGTGTTCGCGGCGATGAACCAGATCGCCGCGACCGCGAGGACCAGGAAGCCGATCGTGCGCAGCCGCATGTCCCGGCCTTTGACCGTGACGGTCGGGGGAGCGTGCGGTGCAGATTCCTTACGGGCCATGGTGCTCATTATCGGACTTTTCGGGCGAGTGTGCTGATCGTCGGCAGTGACTTCCCCCGGATGCCCCGCCGCCCGCCAGGAACTAGGCTCCCTGGGCAACGGCAGATGTCCGCCCACGCCGAGTGCGAGGCACGATGGCAGAGCGTGAGGATTCCCCGGTCGAGGACGGTCGGGAAGGCCGCGCGGCCCCGGCAGAAGGGCCGGCTCCGGAAGAGCTGCCGGGTCCGGCAGGCAGGCCGGGTCCGGGTGCCCGCGAGGGGCGCGGCGCCGTCGCCGTCCTCGACGAGCGCGGAGTCGTCGTGGCCTGGAGCCGGGCCGCCGAGCGGCTCCTCGGTGTGGACCCCGCCCGGATCCTGGGCCGTCCCGTCACCGACCTGCTCACCGAGGTCGTCGTCGAGGAACTCTCCGAGGGCGTGACCGTCGGCCCGGTGATCACCGACGGCGAGGCCGAGCCCGGGCGCTGGGGCCTGTGGCCCGCAGGGCCGCTCCCCGGGGGCATCCGTTCCGGGGTCCTGGAGGCCGTCTTCACCCAGTCGCCGGTCGGCCTGCACGTGGTCGACGCCGATCTGCGGGTGCTCCGGGTCAACTCGGCGGCCGTCGGCATGCGGGGCATCCCCGAGCGGGAGATCGTCGGCCGGCCGTTCAGCCAGGTCTACGAACGCTTCACCTCGCTGCCGGTCGAAGGAACCCTGCGCCAGGTCCTGGCCTCGGGCGTCCCGGTCTTCGACCGACGCGTCTCGGGCTACCCGCGCGCGGACCCGCTGCGCGAACACATCTTCTCCGTCTCCATCTTCCGTCTCGAGGACGACGCCGGCCGCCCCCTCGGCCTCGTCGCCTCCGCCGTCGACGTCACGGCCCGCGAGCGCGCCCGCGACCGGCTCGCGGCCCTGCACCTGGTGCACGGGCGGATGGGCCTCCTCCTGGACCCGGTGCGGTGTGCCCGGGAACTGGCCCGGGCCGCGGTTCCGATCCTGGCCGACGTCGCCACGGTCGCCCTCACCGCCCCACCGCTCCACGGCCCCGACGCCGACCGTTCCCGGACGCTCGACGAGACCCTGCGCTGTGTGGCCGTATGGCCGCCGCACGCCGACGAGGCACCGGAGGTGGGCGCCGAGGTCGCCCCCGAAGGCCGGATCGGAGACGGGCCGTACATCGAGCCGCAGACCGCGGGCGGGCCCACCCTCGTGGCCCCGATCATGCTGCGCGGCGCGCTCCTGGGCGTCGCCCGCTTCTCCCGGCCGGGCCGGACCGACCCGTTCGAGGCCGACGACCTGCGCCTCGCGGCGGACCTGGCCGCCCACACCGCCGTCTGCGTCGACAACGCCCGGCGCTACGAGCACTCCCACGCCGTGGCGCTCGCGCTCCAGGGCAACCTGGTACGGCGCGGCGGCACCGGCGTCAGCACCGGCGGCGGCACGCTGGAGACCGCGCACCGCTACCTCCCCACCGGACTCGGCACCGGCGCCTGGTTCGACGTCATCCCGCTCTCCGGCGGCAGGGCTGCCCTGACGATCGGTCATATCGCCGGTGTAGGACCCGATGCCACCGCCGCCATGGTCCAACTCCGCTCAGCGGTCCAGGCGTTGGCCGCACTCGATCTCGACCCGCACGACCTGCTCGCCCGCCTGGACGACGTCACCCGCCGCCTCGACGAGGAACGCTCCGCCGCCGGTACAGGGGAACCCCTCACCGCCCAGTGCGTGTACGCCGTCCACGACCCGGTGACCGAGACCTGCGCGATCGCCCGGGCGGGCCGCCAGACCGTCCTCGTCGGGCGTCCGGACGGCAGCCGGGGGACCCGCCTCCTGGAGGAGACCACCGCGCTGGGCCAGGAGGGGCCGCCGTTCGCCGCGGAGGAGATCCCCCTTCCCGTCGGCAGCACCCTCGTCCTGCTCTCCGGGTACGCGGCACCCGGCGATCCGGCTCTGGCCGAGCTGATGGAACAGCTCACCGGACCGCCCCCGGCCCGCCGGCTCTCCGCCGCAGCCCTCGACGACCTCCCCGCCGACCAGGCCGCCGTCCTCGTCGCCCGCACCCTGGCCCTCGACCCGGCCGACGTCGCCGAGTGGGACATCGGCCCCGCGCTCTCCTCCGTGGCCGGGGCCCGCCGCCGCGCCGTGGCCCGACTCGACGACTGGGGGCTGACCGAGGACACGGCCTTCTCGATCGAGCTCATCGTCAGCGAACTCGTCACCAACGCGATCCGGCACGGCACCCCGCCGATCCGCCTCCGTCTCGTCCGTAACCCGGCGGATCGCACCGTGACCTGCGAGGTCTCCGACGCGGGAGCGGCCGCGCCGCACCTGCGCCGAGCCCGCGCCGCGGACGAGGGCGGGCGCGGCCTGTTCATCTCGGGGGAACTGTCGGACCGTTGGGGGGTCCGTTGGCTCGGCGAGGGCAAGACCGTCTGGACGGAGAGCGCGTACGACGCGTGAGCCCCGCGGCCCCGACGCTCAGCTTCCGGCGCGCGGCCTGCCGACGGTCGGCGTGGCGGACGCGGTCGGCGTGGCGGACGCGGACCGCGTGGCGGAGGGCCGGGCGTTCGCGCCGTCGCGGGCCCACAGCGACCGCACGTGGCTCAGATGGCGCACCATGCAGGCCTCGGCGCCCATCGCGTCCCCGGCCAGCATGAAGTCGAGCAGTTCCAGGTGCTCCTCGGCGGACGGCAGCAGTTCGCCCCGCTCGTCCAGGGCGGTCAGGCCGTAGAGACGCGACCGCTTGCGCAGATCGCCGACCGTCTCCACCAGCCGTTCGTTGCCGGACAGACCCAGCAGCGTGAGGTGGAATCGGCGGTCGGACTCCAGATATCCGATCAGGTCGTGGGCGCGGGCGGCCGCCACGATCTCCTCGGCGATCGGGCGGAGCGCCCGCAGCTCCTCGCGGTCCGCCGTCAGGGTCACCCGGCCCACCGTCGGCACCTCGATCAGGAGCCGGATGTCCGTGTACTGGTCGAGGTCCCGCTCGTTGACCTCCGTCACCCGGAAGCCCTTGTTGCGGACCGGCTCGACCAGGCCCTCACGGGCGAGGTCGAGCATGGCCTCACGTACCGGCGTCGCGGAGATGCCGAAGTCCTCGGCCAGGCCCGGCGCCGAGTACACCGCGCCGGGCTGCAGTTCGCCGGAGATCAGCGCCGCGCGCAGAGCGTGGGCCACCTGGTCCCGCAGGCGTTCCCGGGTGGTGATCAGTTGGCTCTGCTTCAGATGGCCCATGTGCCGCTCTCCGACTTCCGCTTGTCGCGCCGCCCGGCTGCCGGGGCGTGGCGCCGCACCAGCGTACAATTTCACATCAGGAACCCTCCCGGGAACGGGTCGTCGGGGTCCAGGAAGTACTGCGCGGTGCCCGTGATCCAGGCCCGCCCGGTGATCACGGGAACCACGGCCGGTACGCCGCCGACCTCGGTCTCCTCGATCAGCCGACCGGTGAACCGGGTGCCGATGAACGACTCGTTGACGAAGTCCTGGTCCAGCGGCAGCCGGCCCCGCGCGTGCAGTTGCGCCATGCGCGCGGAGGTTCCCGTGCCGCAGGGGGAGCGGTCGAACCAGCCCGGGTGGATCGCCATCGCGTGCCGGGAGTGCCGGGCGTCCGAGCCCGGAGCGGTGAGATGAACGTGCTTCACGCCGGCTATCTCCGGCCGCAGGGGGTGCCTGGGGCGGTCGGTCGCGTTGATCGCCTCCATGATCGCCAGACCCGCCGTGAGCAGGTCGTCCTTACGCTCCCGGTCGAACGGAAGCCCCAGCGCGTCCAGTTCGACGAAGGCGTAGAAGTTGCCGCCGAAGGCCAGGTCGTACGGGACGACTCCGTACCCCGGCACCTTCACCTCTTGGTCAAGGGCGGCGCAGTAGGCCGGGACGTTGGTGAGGCTCACCGCCTTCGCGACGCCGTCCTCGACCTGGACCTCGACCCGCACCAGACCGGCGGGGGTGTCGAGCCGCACGGTGGTCACCGGCTCGGAGACCGGCACCATGCCGGTCTCCACGAGCACGGTCGCCACCCCGATCGTCCCGTGGCCGCACATCGGCAGCAGCCCGGAGACCTCGATGAACAGGACCCCGAAGTCGGCGTCGGGGCGCGTCGGCGGCTGCAGGATCGCCCCGCTCATCGCGGCGTGCCCCCGGGGCTCGTACATCAGCAGCGTCCGGACGTGGTCCAGGTGCTCGATGAAGTGCAGCCGGCGCTCGGCCATGGTGGAGCCCGGGATCACCCCGACCCCGCCCGTGATCACGCGGGTGGGCATGCCCTCGGTGTGCGAGTCGACGGCGTGGAAGACGTGACGGGTGCGCACGCGGGACTCCTCTCAGTTCCGGCCGTCGGCGACGGCCTTCTCGGTGGCGGCCCTGACCTCGGCCTCCACGGCACCTGTCAGGGGCGAACGCGGTGCACGGCAGGGGCCGCCGGGACGGCCGACGATGTCCATGGACAGCTTGATCGCCTGCACGAACTCCGTCTTGGAGTCCCAGCGCAGGAGCGGGTGCAGCGCCTTGTAGAGCGGCAGGGCGCGGTCCAGGTCTCCGGCGACGGCCGCCCGGTACAGCTCCGCGCAGGACGCCGGAAGGGCGTTCGGGTATCCGGCCACCCAGCCGACCGCGCCCGCGAGGGCCAGTTCGAGCAGGACGTCGTCGGCGCCGATCAACAGGTCGAGTTCGGGGGCGAGTTCGGCGATCTCGTACGCGCGGCGGACATCGCCGCTGAACTCCTTGACCGCCACGATGTGGCCGTCCGCGTGCAGACCCGCGAGCGTGGCGGGGGTGAGGTCCACTCTGGTGTCGTGCGGGTTGTTGTACGCGACGACCGGCACGCCCACCGAGGCCACCTCCGCGTAGTGCGCGCGGACGGCGGAGAGGTCGGCGCGGTAGGTGTTGGGCGGGAGCAGCAGCACCGAGCCGCAGCCGGCCTCGGCGGCCTGCTCGGTCCAGCGGCGCGACTCGGCGCTGCCGTAGGCGGCGACCCCGGGCATGACACGGGCGCCGTCGCCCGCCGCCTCGACGGCGGTACGGACGACACGGGCGCGTTCCTCGTCGCTCAGGGTCTGGTACTCGCCGAGCGAACCGTTCGGGACCACGCCGTCGCAGCCGTTCTCCAGGAGCCACCGGACATGGGCGGCGTAGGCGTCGTGGTCGACGGAGCGGCCGTCGGCGTGGAAGGGGAGCGTGGTGGCGACCATGATGCCGCGCCAGGGGCGCGCGGTGGTCCAGTCGGAGGAGGCGGGAGTGACGGTCACGGAGACCCCTTCAGTTGTGTGATGTGACATTGCACAGATGGATCGTCGGGGGTGGATGGAGAGCGGTCGACGGCCGCCGGCCGGGCGGGCCCGGGCGGCGGCGTCATGCCGGATCGGCGGTACGGGGCCGGTCCCCGTCCGGCGCGGGGTCCAGGGTCTCCTCCAGCGCGGCCAGCGCGCCCAGGGTGACCGGCACGGCCAGCGGCCGCCGTTCGGGGGAGGGGGGCGGCGGAACGGGCCGCTCGCTCAGGGTGCCGCCGACCGGTGCGGCACCGTCCGTCGGCGCCGCAGCACGCGCCAGGCAGGCGACCGCCGGGCCGCAGACCCGGCCCTGGCACCAGCCCATGCCCGCCCGCGTCAGCAGCTTCACGGTCCGCGCGTCGCGGGCGCCCAGGCTCTCGACGGCCTCCCGGACGCGCCCCGTGTCGACCTCCTCGCACCGGCACACTTCCGTACCGTCCTCCAGCCAGTCGGTCCACCCGTCCCGCGGCGCGTGCGCGGCGGCCATCAGCGCGGCGAAGGCGCGCAGCCGCGAACGGGTGCGCAGCAGGGACCGGGTCCGCGCGGGCGGGCCCTCCGCCGTGCACCCCCGGAGCCGCGCCGCCACCGAGGCACCCGCCAACTCGCCCTCGACCATGGCCAGTCGGGCACCGCCGACACCGGCCGTCTCGCCCGCCGACCACAGCCCGGGCACCGAGGTCCGCTGCCGCGCGTCCACGACGAGGGCCGTGGCACCGTCCTCCGTCGTGCGGGTCGAGCAGCCCAGCGAGGTGCCGAGATCGATCCGGGGGACGAGGCCGTGACCCACCGCCAGGACGTCGCAGGCGATGCGCCGTTCCGTCCCCGGAACGGGCCGCCACGCCCGGTCGAGCCGGGCCACCGTGACCGCCTCCACCCGCTCCGTGCCGTGCGCCCTGACCACGGCGTGCCGCAGGTACGGCCGCACCCCGTGTGCCGCCAACGGCGTCCCGTGCGTCAGGGCCTCCGCCCACTTGCCGGGGACCCTCGCGAGCACATCGGGCCGCCGCGCGTAACCGAGGAACCCGGCGGCCTCCACCACCGCGGGGACCCGCGCCCCTGCGGCCAGCAGCGAGGAGGCCACGGCCAGCAGCAGCGGCCCGCTGCCCGCGACGACGATCCTGGGACGGGTCCCGCCGGTCGTGCCGGGCAGCACGAGCCCCGACTTGAGCATCGCCTGCGCCCCGCCCGCGCCGACCACACCGGGCAGGGTCCAGCCGGGGAAGGGGAGCTGGCGCTCGGCCGCCCCCGTGGCCAGGAGGACGGCCCGGCCCCGGACGAGCGCGGGCCGCGCGCCGTCCCCGTCGGGCCCGGTCACGGCGTGCACCGCCCAGCAGGCGCCGTCCGCGCCCGCGCCCCGGACGCCCGCGGCCGGTTCGGCTGTCACGGTCCACACGTGGTGCTCGGGAAGGTGGACGCCCCCGCTCGCCTCCCAGCGCCGGCGCAGTCCGTCGAAGGCCGCCCAGTCGTGGTGCAGCGCCTCCGGCCGCACGGCCCCGAGACCGGGCGCGGGATGGCGGTAGTACTGGCCGCCGAGCCGGGCGTCGCCGTCGAGCAGCGCCACCGAGAGGCCGCGCTCGGCGGCGGTGGCGGCGCCCGCGAGACCGGCCGGGCCCGCGCCGACGACCACCAGGTCGTACGGGACCTGCCGGTCGTCAGGGGAGGTCGAGGTCGGCACGACCGTGTCCTTCCTGGGTGGTGACGACGTCACCCGGCGCGGCCGGGACGAGACACGCGCGGCGGCCCGGACGGCCGTTGACGGTGACCAGGCAGTCGAAGCACTGGCCGATCCCGCAGAACGCCCCACGCGGCGCGCCCCCGACCCGGGTCGTGCGCCAGGCGAGGACGCCCGCCGCCCACAGCGCGGCGGCCAGCGACTGCCCCGGCAGCGCGGTCATCGGCCGCCCGTCGAACGTGAACGGCACGGGCGGGCCTGACGGCCGCGCGTCGACGAGCTCGCGCGGGCCGCGCGCACGGTCGGCGCGGCGCCGGAAACGACGGAGCATGCTCACTCCCAGCCGAAGGGGGACGGGGTTCGGGGGTGCCGGGCCGACCGGACCGGCCGAACCGCTGTGACGGGTCGGGGTGTTCGGGCAGGGCGGGTCGGGCGGGTAGGTCGGGCCGGGCGAGGCGGGGAGGTCACGTGCGGTCCTCCGGAGTCTGCTCGGCGAACCGCTCCGGACGGAAGGGCCGGGCGTCCAGATCCGGTGCGACCCCGGTGAGGAAGCGGGAGATCAACAGGCCCGTGGCCGGGGCGAGTCCGATGCCCGCGCCCTCGTGGCCGCAGGCGTGCAGCAGCCCCGGGGCCCGCGGGTCGGGGCCGATCGCGGGCAGATGGTCGGGCAGGTAGGGGCGGAAGCCCGCGTACGCCCGCATCACCCGTACGCCGGCCAGGACCGGGAAGAGCCGCGCGGCGCCCGCCGCGAGCCGGCCCACGGCACGCGGTGAGAGCGTGCGGTCGAAGCCGACCCGCTCCCGGCTGGCGCCGATCAGGACCGGCCCCGCGGGCGTGCCCTCGACCACGGGGGAGGTCTGGAGCGCCGCCGAGTCGCTCGCGACATCGGCGACGTAGTCCGCCGCGTACACCTTGTGACGTACGAGGCGCGGCAGCGGCTCGGTGACCAGGACGAAGCCGCGCCGCGGCAGCACCGGCAGGCCGGCCCCCGCGAGCCGGGCCACCTCGCCGGCCCAACTCCCGGCGGCGTTCACGACGTACGGCGCGAACAGCCGCCCTCCGCCGGCCGTGCCGACTCCGCGCACGGCGCCGTCGGCCCCGGTGAGCAGGGTGGTGACCTCCGCGCCGAGGCGCAGCTCCGCGCCCGACGCGCGCAACAGCCGCGCGGCCGCGAGCGCCGGTTGCACCTGGGCGTCCTGCGGGTAGTGGAACGCCCCGGCGAGGCCGCCGGCGAGGTGCGGCTCCAGGTCGTGGAGCCGGTCGCCGGGGATCTCGTACGTCTCGACGCCTGCCGTGGACTGCTCCTTGGCGAACCGGCGCAGCGCGTCCAGCCCGGCCGGGTCCGAGGCGACCACCAGGCCGCCCTTGGCCTCGAACTCGGCCTCCGTCCGTAGGACGGGGCCGAGTTCGCGCCAGAGGCGGAGGGAGAGCAGGGCGAGGCCGAGCTCGGGACCCGGCTCCTTGTCGGAGACCAGCAGGTTGCCCTCGCCCGCTCCCGTCGTGCCGCCCGCGACGGGGCCGCGGTCGACGACGGTGACGGAGAGGCCCGCGCGTGCGGCGTAGTACGCGCAAGCCGCGCCGATCATTCCGGCGCCGACGACGATGACGTCGGACGCCGTGGAAGGGTGTCTCGTGGGCACGTCAGTAATATTTCACATGCCACTCGGCTTGCCAAGATGCTCAACAACCCCTGGTTGAGAGGGGGTTCAATCCTCTGGTCGGCCGTGATGCCACGGCTTTGGAGGGTGGGGGCGCGGAAAACTGACGAGACATAAGCCTTCTCAGTGCAATTTCACATTGCTATGTTACCCGGCATGTCCAGGGCAGGGGCATGTCAACCGCCCTGCTCCCCAACGAAGTTCACCCCTCACAGGAGACCTCGTGTCCCAGCACAGAACCGTGCGCACGACCCTGCTCGCCGTGGTGCTCACCGCCGGCCTCACCGCACCGCTCGCCTCCACCGCCCAGGCCGTGGCCCCCACCACGACCCCCGCCGCCCAGGGCGGCACCCTCGCGCCGGGCGCCACCGGACCGACCGCGCCGGCGACCTACGCGCCGAACCCGCACGACGAGGTGGACCGCCTCGCGACGGCCCCCGCCCTGAAGACGGGGCCCGCCGCCGCGCCCCGCGGCGTCACCGAAGGCCGCGTCCCCGGCCCGCAGACCGCTCCGCGCGCCACTGCGCGCGCCGCCTCGCAGACCACCGCCACCACCGCCGCGGGCGTCCCCTGCACCCTGGACGGCATCACGGGGCTGACCCCGACCCAGTTCGCCGACTTCCTCGCAGACCCCGCCGTCCAGGCCGACGGCTGTCTGCGCGACCTCATCTGGACCTGGGACGCACGCCTCGCCCCCGTGATGTCGGACGCCCACGTCCAGGCGGTGTCGAAGCGGATCAGCTCGCTCGCCGCGGGCCACGACGGCACCAACTCCAGCCACCTCCTGGAGATGTTCACCTATCTCCACGCCGTCGCCTACCACGACTTCAGCCGCCCCGAGATCGACGTCACCGACGCCCCCACGGTGGAGACCATGCGTGCGGCCACCGCCGCCTACGCCTACGCCGCACGCACCTTCGACGTCACCCCGGAGAACGCCCAGACACTCCGCGAGGCCCTCTACGCCGGCAGCGCCCCCGGCCTGCGCCAGCACCAACTCGGCCTGATCGCCCAGGTCCTCGCCCGCATGGGCGCCGCACACCCGCAGACCGCGACCGACCCGACCTGGGGCGGCGCCGCCCTCGCCGCGCTCTCCGTCAACTACCTCGGCGTCTACCCCGGCAACCAGGACACCGCCTTCCGTACGGCCGCCGCGCAGAACGCCGGGTACCGCGCCGCGTTCAAGGACTTCTCCACCTACACGTACCTGAAGAACACCGCCAACGCGTGGGTCGTCCGTGACGCCCTGGGCGAGTACGGGCGCTTCGGCCAGATCGACAGCCTCAAGACCAGGATCGTCGCCGACATCGGCGGACTCCTCGGCCCCGTGGAGACCAACTTCGGCTACGGCAGCGCCCCGTGGGCCTCCCTCGTCGGCTGGCTCAACTTCTACGAGGCCTGCGCCCCGTACAAGGTCTGCAAGGCAGACATCGAGGCGCGGATCTTCCCGTACACGTACAGCTACGACAACGGCGCGATCAAGGTCCGCACCGGACTCGACCGGGCCACCGTCGACCAGCTCTACTACGCGAGCAAGCAGGTCAAGTCCCAGTTCCACCGCGTGCTCGGCACCGAGCAGCCGCTCGCCGGCGACCCCAACGCCGTCCTCACCGTCGTGCTCTACGCCTCCCGGCAGGACTACGAGACCTACCACCCCATCCTCACCGGGATGAGCACCGACAACGGCGGCATCTACATCGAGCGCGGCGCGACCTTCTACACGTACCAGCGCCGCGTGCCCCAGGACTCCAGCCTCACCCTCGAAGAGCTGTTCCGTCACGAGTACGTCCACTACCTCAACGGCCGCTACGCCGTCCCCGGCTTCTTCGGCGAGGGTCCCTGGTACGAGAACGACCGCACCACCGCCATGGACGAGGGCACCGCCGAGTTCTTCGACGGCGCCACGCGCGACGACGGCGTCGCCGTCCGCAAGTCCCTCGTGCAGGGCGTCATCAGGGACACCGCGGGCGGCGGACCGCGCATGACCGTCGACCAGATCCTGCACGCCACCTACGAAGGCGACGGCTTCCGGTTCTACAACTACGCCGGCACGTTCTTCGAGTACCTGTGGACCGAACGGCCCGCGCTGCTCCAGGCCATGTACGGCTACCTCCGCGCGGGCGACGTCCAGGGCTACGACACCTGGCGCAACCTCCTCGGCAAGGACGCGGGCACCCAGCGCGACTACGACGCCTTCCTCGACCGCCAGATCGCCCACGTCGACGACCTGTTCGTCCCGGACACCCGGCACGAGCCGACCGCCGGCCTGCGCCACGCCACCCCCGACCAGATACGCACCGCCTTCGCGGCCGCCACGAGCAACACCCCGACCTGCACGCAGAGCGGCGACCCGGCGCAGCCGCGCTTCGTCTGCACGGGCCGGATCACCGCCAACCTCGGCGCGGCCTCCGACCCGGACCAGGTCTTCAAGGACATGTCGGAGACGGTCGACTACTTCGTCCTCGACCGCAGCCTCGCGGGCGGGAACAACTTCAACGACATGAACTGCTCCTTCGGACCGGTCGGCATCTGGTCCGACCGCCGGGCCGGCACGTCCGACTTCACCTGCGAGGGCCCGCTCCGCCGCTGAGCCCGCGGATCAGTGCGGCGGCTCGGGCACCGCGGTCTCCCGCTCCGGCGGGGCCGCGTCCGAGGACTGCAGGGGCCGGGACGCCGGCCCCTGCAGCACCCGCCCGTCCGCGGCCGCGAAACGCGAGCCGTGGCACGGGCACTCCCAGGCGTCCTCCAGCTCGTTGAAGCCCAGCTCGCACCCCATGTGGGTGCAGCGCGGCGGACGCGCGACCAGGTAGTGGCGGGCCACCGACGCCTGCGCCCGGGCCACGTCGCGGTACTCCCGCAGGGGCAGCGGGCGGCGCGGGTCGAACAGCTCGGTCCAGTCCGGGCGCGGCGCCCCGGTCACATGAGCCGCGAGGAGCCGCCCCGCCATCACGCCGTTGCTCATACCCCAGCCCCCGAAACCGGTGGCCACGAAGACGTGCTGCGTGTCCGGGTGCTCATGCCCCACGTACGGGAGGTGGTCCGCCGACATCACGTCCTGCGCGGCCCACCGGTACGTCTCCGTGGCCTCCCCGAACTCGGGGAAGATCCGCCGGGCCCACCCGGTGAGCCGCTCAAGGCGTTCCCCGGCGTGATCGGTGCCGGGTGCGCAGGCCTCACCGGTGACCAGGAGCAGCCGCCGGCCCTCGTCGTACGGTGCCGTGCGCACCGAGCGCGTCCGGTCCTCGGGGGTGAGGTACATGCCGCGTGGCGCCCGGTCGGCCGGCACGGGGGCGGCCACGACCAGCTCGCGCCGGACCGAGAGCCGGGCGAGCAGCGAGCTGTGCACGGTCAGCGGGAAGTGGGTCGCGACCACCACGTCCCGCGCGTGGACCGTGTGACCGGCCTCCGTGGTGAGCCGGCAGTCCGCGTGCTCCCGCAGCTCCGTCACCCGGGTCCGCTCGTGGATCGTGCCGCCACGCGCGACGACGGCCTCGGCGAGCCCCAGCAGGAACCTGCGGGGGTGGAAGAGCAGCTGCTCGTCGAGGCGGACCGCCGCCGCGACCGGGAAGGGCAGGTCGCTCTCCGTCCCGAACACGACGTCAAGACCCGCCTCCAGGGCGGCCGCGGCCTCCGCACGGATCTCGTCGGCCCGGCGCGCGTCCGTCACGTACGTGGAGGCGGGGGCCCGCTCGAGACCCGCGTCGATGCCGAGCTCCTCGCACAGGTGGACCACGTGGTCCATCGCGTCCCGCTGGGCGAGGGCGTACCGCGAGGCGGCGAGCGCGCCGTGGGTGTCGCGGAGCCGGGCGTAGGTGAGCCCGTGCAGCGCGGTCAGCTTCCCCGTGGTGTGCCCGGAGGTCCCGCACGCGACCCGCTCGGCCTCCAGGACCACCACCTCGCGCCCGGCGCGGACCAGCTCGTACGCGGTGCACAGGCCCGCGATGCCGGCCCCGATGACGACGACATCGGCCCTGAGGTCCCCGGCGAGCGCGGGCCGGTCCGGGGAGGGGGTGTCGCGCAACCAGTACGACGTGCCGAAACTCGCGTCCGCCGGCATCGCACGCTCCTTCGGTACGGGGCCGCCGCCGCGCGTGGCCCGCGAGGAGACGGACCGTGCGCGCGACCGCGCCGGGGTGAGTACCTGCTTCCGAACCTAGATCAGGCCGCGGCGATCCGCGTCCCGGGCCGTGGTGCCCCGCGGGCTACGCCTTCGGGGAGAGGCGTTCCACGGCGACGAGCGCCGCGTCGTCGCCGAGGTGACCGCCCGCGTACGTGCGCAGGTCGTCCCTGAGGTGGCCGAGCAGGGTCGGCGGGTCCTCCCCGACCCAGGCCGCGAGCCGCTCCGTGAGCGGATAGAAGGCCCGCGCGTGGTCACGTGCCTCCACGACGCCGTCCGTGTACAGCAGCAGGACGTCGCCCACGTCGAAGGGGAAGGTCTCCACCGTCACGTCGGGGGAGAGCACGTCGGCGAGACCCAGCGGAGGGCTCGCCTCGGCGCTGTCCAGAGGGACGATCCGCCCCCGTCGGAGCAGCAGGGGCGACGGATGCCCGCAGTTCACCAGCCGCACCACCGGCTCACGGTCGGGGATGTCGAGGACGAGCGCCGTGACGAAGGCCTCGGCCGCCTCGTCGGCGGCCTCCTCCGTGCCGGGTCCGGGCGCCGCGATGTCCTGCGGCTCCTCGGCGGAGCCGACACCCGCCTCCAGATGCCCGACCAGCGCGGGCAGCTCGGACTCACGGCGCGCCGTGACCCGGAAGGCGCCGAGCACGAGGGAGGCCTCGCCGATCGCGTCGAGCCCCTTGCCCCGGGCGTCCCCGATCAGCAGCCGGGTCCCCGTCGCCGTACGGGCCGCCGCGTACAGATCGCCACCCATCTGCGCCTCCTCCTCGGCCGCCAGATAGACCGACGCGATGTGCAGCGGCCCGGCCCGGTGGGGCAGCGGGCGCAGCACGACACTCTGCGCGGCCTGCGCGATCGAACGGAGCTGCGTCACCTTGCTCTCGTGCTGCTCGCGCAGGTAGGCGAAGAAGGTGACGATGACGGAGATCAGGACCAGCGCGATGATCTGGTACGTGTGGTTCAGATCGGTCAGGCTCGTCCGCACGATCGCCACCACCGACTGGGCCAGGACCGCGACCGCGCCCACGAACGCCGTCATGCGCGGCCCCGCGAACGACGCCGTCACGGCGGGCGCGGCGATCAGGAACGGCCCCAGGTGGACCTCGGGCGGAGCCAGGATGTCCACCACGGTGACCGCCGCGATCAGGGCGAACGACGCGCCCAGCAGCAGTCGCCGCCCGCCGCGCCGGGAGAGGCGGGATGCGGGGCCACGCCGACGGGCATCCATGGAAAAGGCATACATCAGCTCATGGGACCTGTCCTGTTGCCGCGCCTCCCGGCGCCGCGCGTCCCCGCCGGGCGACGCTCTGTGTGCGCCGCCGCCCGTGCGAGCCGCTCAGGACGGGGCCGCTGTCGCGCGGTCGGTCGTGGCGCGGTCCGTCGTCGCGTAGTCGGCGAGCGTACGGTCGGCGCGCCAGCCCTTGGCCCGCGCCTTGGACACGTCCAGGACGACCCGGTGCGCCAGCTGATCGACGGCGTACCGCGTCAGCGGCGGTTCGGCCGTGGGCCGCAGGCGCCCCAGGGCCTCCGCCGCCGTGGCCGCGCCCCACGCCAGGGGCAGGGGAAGGTGCAGGATCCGGGCGCGCACGCCATGGGCCCGCAGGACGGTCCGCACCGCTTCGTCCCGGCGGTACGGAACGGGGTCGGCGATGTTGTAGGCGCCCGGGCCCCAGTCGGCCGCGCCGAGGCAGGCGTCGGCGAGGTTCTCGACGGCGGTCAGGCTCAGGACCACGTCGGGGCCCGGCAGCGCCAGCAGGCCCGCCCGGACCCGGGCGAGGAGCCGGGGGACCAGGTGCGGGTCGCCCGGGCCGTAGACCGCGCGCGGACGCAGGACCACCGCGCCGGCCGCGAGGGCCAGGGCCTCGCCCGCCGCTTTCGTACGCCCGTACGCGTTGAGCTGCCCGCCCACCGGGTGGTCCTCGGTGATCAGGTCCCGGCCGGGACCGGGGGCGTACACGCTGGAACTGCTCACCCAGACCACCGGGCGGTCCCCTGCGGCCTCCAGGAGGCGTGCCGTGCCGTCGACGTTGACGGCACGCATGGTCGCCTCGGCCGGTGAACCGGGCACGGGGTCGCCGACGGCCGCCGCGCAGTGCACGACGAGGTCGGCACCGGACAGGTCGGGCGGTCCGCCCTCGGCATCCCAGAGGACGTGCCGGCCGACCGGCCCGGGCCGCCGCCCGACGCACAGGACGTCGGCGCCGCGCGCGGCGGCGAGGGCGGCGACGTGCGATCCGCAGAAGCCGCTCGCTCCGGTGACGGCGATCGTGGTCATGCGAGGTCGCTTTCCTGAGGAGGAGAGGGGGTGGCGGTCGCTCGGACCGTGAGCCTGTGCCACCCGGGCAGTGCGGCCCGCCGGTCCACGCGGGCGGTGACGACGGCCGGACGGTAGGGGGCGAGCGCGGCCAGGACGTCGTCCAGCTGCGCCAGGGCGAGCCGCGCGCCCGGGCAGGCGTGCGGACCGGCCCCGAAGACGAGCCGGGCGACGGCGGCCGGGGCGGGCCGGTGGGCGTCCGGCGGGTCGGCGTCCCCGCCCACGGCGTGCCGCGCCACGAGCAGCAGCCGGTCCCCGGCCCGCACCGGACGGCCGCCGAGCACGGCATCGGCCGCCACGACGCGCGGCAGCACCGGGGACGCGGCGGTGACCCGGAACAGCTCCCCGACGAGCGCGCCCCGCAGCCGGTCGTCGCCCGCCTCGTCCCAGAGCAGCCCGTCGGCGCACCAGGCGACCGCACGCGGCAGGGCGGCGACGGTGGTGTTGACGGCCGCGACGGCGATCATGGCGCGCAGCGCGACATCCGCGTGCGGGGCGCCGGGCGCGGACGCCGTGCCCGCCGTCTCCGCCGACGACCGCGCGTCGCGGTGCGGGCAGGCGGTCCCCACGGGCGGCGTCGCGCTCCCGCCCCCGGTCGCGAGCAGCGTCTCAAGGCGGGCGGTCGCCCTGGCCGCCGCGCGGGCGGTGCCCGGTGGCCGCGGCCCCGGGAGATGGTCCCGGACGGCGGCCGAGGCGGCGTCCGCCGCCGCTGCCGCGAGGAGCGAGGCCTCGGCGGGGGTGCCGAGGAGCGCGCGGACGGTCGTACCGGCGAGTTCACGGGCCAGCGGGACGAGGTCGACGGTGTGCCCGTCCGCGAGCGGCGCGAGCCCGCGGTCGAGTACCGCCCGCCAGACCGGCCGGAGCCGGTCCACCCCGGCGGCGCCGAGATCCCCGGCGACGGCGCGCCGGGTGTCGCGGTGGTCGGCGCCCTCCTGGTCGAACAGCGTTCCCCCGCCCGAGAGTTCACGCGCCGCGCCACCGGTGGTGCCGGCCGCGGCGCGGTCCAGCGGCACCCGGGTGAGCGCCTCGCGGTACGGCTCGGTGCCGTTCACCAGGACCGCCCGCCCGAGCCGGACGACCGGCCGCCGCCGGACGGCCGCGAGCAGCGCGAACAGCACCGGATGCGCCCGCGTGTACACCCGCCGGTCCCGCCGCCGCGCAGCCCGCAGCGCGGCGGCCCGGTCCGTCCCGGACCCGGCCTCCGTCGCGGCGTCCACGAGGGTCACCCCTCCGGCTTCCGCCTCGGTCGCCGCCCTCACCGTCCCGCCTCCGTCGCCCCGACCGTCGTCCGTGCCGCCGCGAGTCGCGCCGTCGCGGCGCGGTCCGGCTTCAAGGAGCGGCCGGCCAGCGGGATGTCGGCGAGCACGAGGGCGTCGGGGCGGGCCGTGCCCATGCGACGCAGCGGGCCGGCCAGGGCCGCCCGCACCCGGGCGGGGTCGGCCTCGTGGTGCGGCTGGACGACGGCGACCAGGCGTTCGTCGCCGTCCCCGGCGGGAACGCCCACCAGCAGGGCCAGTTCGACCCCCGGCACGTGCAGCGCGGGCTCGTAGAGGCCGGGGTAGATGTTCTCCGCCCGCCTCAGCACCATGTCCTTGCAGCGGCCCGCGAGCACGATCCGTCCGGCCTCGTCCAGCCGCCCCCGGTCACCCGTGCGCACCCACGGCTCGGGTTCCTCCCCGAGATAGCGGTCCCGGGCCGCGGGCCCGGCGAGCAGCACCTCACCGCCGGGACCGGGCCGGGCCTCGACCCCCGGCAACGGCGCGCCCACGAGGTCGCCCTCACCGGTGAACGCCGCCTTCTCCGCCTGCTCGACGGCGGCGGCGGGGAACAGCTCGGTCAGCGCGTACACCCCCCACGCCTCGCAGGCCCCGGCCCGCCGCACCCGGGTGAGCAGCTCCGCGCTCGCAGGCGCCGAGCCGGTCCACACCCGCCCGTGGAACCGCGCGTCCGCCGCGAGGGCCGCCCTCAGCTGAGGCGGCGTCAGATAGGTCGCCTGGGGTGCGAGGCGGCGCAGCTGCCTCGCCAGGACCCGGGGCGAGCGGGCCGGCAGCGCCACCGGCGCGCCGCTCGCGAGCGAGGGCACGAGGACGAAGAACGTGCCGCCGAGCACGGGCGACCGGGGCTCCGGGCGGACGAGTCCGGTCACCGTGGCCATGCCCGCGGCCAGCGAGGAACGGGTGTGGACGACCGCGCGGGGCCGTGAGGTCGTGCCCGAGGTGAAGACGATCACCGCGTCACCGTCCTCGTCCACCGCGCGCGGCAGCACCGAGGCCCGCGCGTCCGTCGCCAACGCGGGGGCGCACCCCGGCAGTCGCCGGCCGACGGTGGCCACCGGACCGCCGAGCTCCGCGAGGTCCGGCAGGGCGAGCCGGGCCCGCCGGGCGAGCGGCCGCGCCCAGCCGGCCACCGCCTGGGCGGTCGCGTCGGCGAGCACGAGGTCGGGGCGGGCAAGCGCCAGGCGCGCCCGCAGGACGTCGGGACCGGCGCCGGGGTCGAGGACGGCCGCCCGCAGGCCGAGCCGGTGCACCGCGAGCAGCACGGCGAGCGCGCGCGGCCCCGGCCGCACCGCGACCCCGACCGTGTCTCCGCGCCGCAGCCCGCGCGCGTGCAGCGCCCGGGCGTACCCCTCGGCGAGGTCGGCCAGCTCCCCGCACGTGGCCTTCGTCCGGACGGAGCCGGAGCGGGTCGTGCCGAGGACGGCCGGGCGGTCGGGACGTGACCGCAGGGTGTGGGCGAGAGCGTCCAGCATCAGCGCGGGTCCTCTCCGTGTCGCCCCGGTCCCCGGTCCAGGTACCAGCGGGCGGTGCCGACGATCCCGTACGCGCGCAGCCGCCGGGTGGAGTTCTCCACGACCATGCCGGGGGCGTGCACGATCGCCGTGGTGGAGCGGCGCACCCGGTTCAGGAAGAGCCGGTCGGTGGGGGAGGGGCGGCGGGGCATCCCGCCGACGGCCTCGTACAGACGGGCGGTGATGGCCATGTTGTTGCCCGCGTGCATGCGGTACGGCGCCAGATAGCCGTGCCGCCGCCGGTGCGCCGGGCGCACGCGGCCGAAGAACGCGGCCACGCGGACGAGCGTCCGGAAGGCGGCGCGTCCGACCGGCCCGTGCTCGTCGCGCCGGGCGTCGATCCGCCCGCACACCAGACCCGCGCCGTCGCCCAGCGCGGTCCGCGCGGCGGCCGTCCAGCCGGGACGCGGCAGACAGTCGGCGTCCGTCCGGGCCAGGAGCACGGCCCCGCGCCCGATCGCGTACCGGAAGCCGGTGTCCACCGCGCAGCCCACGCCCTTGTCGCGCTCGTCCAGGACATGCACGGGGAACGGCGCCCGCCGGGCGAACGCGCGCGCGATCGCGGCGGTGTCGTCGTCGGAGGCGTTGTCGACGACGACCAGCTCGAAGTCCCGGTCCGCCTGGGCGGCCAGCGCCTCCAGGGTGTCCCCGATGCGCGCGGCCTCCTGATGCGCGGGCACCACCACCCACAGCGCGTCGCTCATGCCTTCTCCCACACCATCGTCATCAGGCTCACGCCACCGCCGAGCCCCACGAACAGCACCCGGTCCCCTGACCGCAAGTCCCCTTGCACCCGGTCGAGTTGGACACCGAGCGTCGCGCTCGCGATGTTGCCCAGCTCGGGGACGGTGACGACGAGACGGTCCTCGGGCACGCCCGTGATCTCCACGAACCGCCGCAGATACGGCACGGTGACCTGATGGACCAGGACGTGTCGGAAGTGGCGCCAGTCGAGGCCCGTCCGGTGCCGCATCCGGTCGATCACCGAGGTGCCCACCTTCTCGAACACCTCGCGCAGCTCGCTGCCGTCGCCCTGGAAGTACGTGTGCTCGTCACCGCGCGGATGGCGTGAACCGCCGCCGAATATCCCGCCGACCGGCCAGTGTTCGGAGTGCGTCTCGCTGTCCACGTCGAGGATCCCGCCCCGCTCCACCGTCTCCAGGACCACTGCGGCGCCCGCGTCGCCGAAGGTGTAGCCGGCGAAACCGTCCCGGAACTGGGCCGGATCGGCGGGGTCGTGGCGCACGGCCCGGCTCGGGGTCTCCCCGGTGACGACGAGGGCCCGCCGGGCGCGCCCGGCGAGGATCATCGTACGGGCGAGGTCGATGCCGTTGACGAAGCTGTTGCAGGCGTTGGTCACGTCCAACGCGTGGGCCCGGGAGCCCAGTTCGGCCTGCACGATGTGGGCGGTGGCCGGCTCCACCATGTCGCGGGTGGCGGAGGCGAACACCAGCAGGTCGATGTCGGCCGGCTCGACCCCCGCCCGGCCGAGCGCCTGCCGGGCGGCCCCCACCGCCAGGGTGGACGCGTACTCGCCCGGCCGCACGGCCCGGCGCGTCAGGATCCCCGTGGCCCGCTCGAACACCCCGGCGGGCAGCGCCATCCCGCTGCCGGCGGCGACCCGCAGCCGCAGCTCCTCCGAATCCACGACCTGCTCGGGGAGGCAGGAGCCGACCCCGGTGATCCCGACACGGAGAGGGCCGTCCGCGACGGCCTGATGACTGTTCATACGACGGAGGCTACGAACGCCACGGGGTCCGCGGCCTGAGTGCGCGTACTCAACCTCCCTAGGGGAAATTCCCGGTCCAGGACGGTCCCCGACGGTCCCCGGCCGTGCCGGAGGGTCCCGGGCCGTGCCGATACGGTGGCCGGAAGATCGTTCGGAGGAAGGTGACGCGACCATGCCAGTCAACCAGGAGACCCCGCCGGACGCGGACGGCACCCACGTCCTCGTCCGTACCGAGGGGCGGGCCGGCCTCCTCACGCTCAACCGGCCCCGCGCCCTCAACGCGCTCACCCACGCCATGGTGCTCCGCGTCGACGAGGCGCTCACCGCATGGGAGGCCGATCCGGCCGTCGAGACCGTCGTCATCCGGGGCGCGGGCGAACGCGGACTGTGCGCCGGGGGCGACATCCGGGCCATCCACGAGGACGCTCGGGCGGGCGGCGGCGTGGGCGGCGCCACCGTCGACTTCTGGCGCGACGAATACCGGCTCAACGCCCGCATCGCCCGCTACCCCAAGCCCTACGTGGCCCTCATGGACGGGATCGTGATGGGCGGCGGCGTCGGGGTCTCCGCCCACGGCTCCGTCCGCGTCGTCACCGAACGCTCGCGTGTCGCCATGCCGGAGACGGGCATCGGCTTCGCCCCCGACGTCGGCGGCACGTATCTGCTGAGCCGGGCCCCCGGCGAGCTGGGCACCCATCTCGCCCTGACCGGCGCCCAGGCGGACGCCGCCGACGCCCTCCTGACCGGCCTCGCCGACCACTTCGTACCGTCCGACGAGCTGCCCCGGCTGGTCGAGGAGCTCACCCGCGCCCCCGCGCACGAGGTACTGCCCGGGTTCGCCAGGACGGCCCCGCCCGGGCGCCTCGCCGCCGCCCGCGACTGGATCGACACGGCCTACGCCGCGCCCACCGTGGAGGAGATCGTCGACCGGCTCCTCGACTCGGGCGTCACCGAGGCCAAGGAGACCGCCGCCACCCTCCTGACCCGGTCGCCCACCGCCCTCAAGGTCACCCTCGAGGCCCTCCGCCGCGCGCGCCGCCTCGACTCCCTCGAAGCCGTTCTCGCCATGGAGTTCCGGCTCTCCCACACCGCCCTCGGCTCCGCCGACCTGGTCGAGGGCATCCGCGCCCAGGTGATCGACAAGGACCGCTCCCCGCGCTGGACACCCGCCACGCTCGCCGAGGTCACGCCGGGCCACGTCGCCGCCTACTTCGCCGAACGGGACCTCCCGAAAATCCGGTGACCCGGCCGGGCTCCCCTCCCTACACTCGCAGCACGCACCGCCGAGATCACGGCGAGCGCGCCGACGACCGAACGAGGGGAGCCCGACCGTGTGTTGCCACACCACCGTCGTCGTTCCCCGGTCCCGGTACGACGTGATCCTGACGTCCCGGTCTCCCCGGTGCCGGCTGCGCGGCCGCCACCGGACCCCGTGACGAACCTCTGAGACCCCGCCCGGGCGCCCCTGCCGCCCGGCGCGCCGTGAGCCTCACGCGCGCCGTCCGCCGCGACGCCGAAGGGTCTCCTGCTCCGCCCGTCGCCGGGCCGCTTCGTCCGGGAATCGCGCCGACCCTTTCTCGCCTCCACCGAAAGGCCGGGCCGTGCGTACCCCGCTCTCCCGTCAGCTCACCGCCAACCCCCTCGACCGCGTCCGCAACCTGGGCATCCTCGCCCACGTCGACGCCGGCAAGACCACCGTGACCGAACGGATGCTCTATCTCACGGGCGCCGTCCACAAACGCGGCGAGGTCCACGAGGGCACCACCGTCACCGACTTCGACTCGCAGGAACGCGACCGCGGCATCACCATCTTCGCCGCGGCCGTCAGCTGCGACTGGGACGGGCACCGGATCAACCTCATCGACACGCCGGGACACGTCGACTTCTCCGACGAGGTGGAGCGCTCGCTGCGCGTCCTCGACGGCGCGATCGCCGTGTTCGACGCCGTCGCCGGGGTCGAACCGCAGAGCGAAACCGTGTGGCGCCAGGCCGACCGGCACGGCGTCCCCAGGATCGCCTTCGTCAACAAGCTGGACCGCGCGGGCGCCGACCTGGACACGGCCGTCGCGTCCATCCGGGACCGGCTGCACACGGTGCCGCTCGTCGTCCAGCTGCCCATCGGCCGCGAGGACGCGTTCACCGGCGTCGTGGACCTGGTGCGCATGCGCGCCCTGGTCTGGGCGACGGGCTCCGACACGTACACCGAGGGGCCCGTCCCCGAGGAGCTCGTGGCGGAGGCACGGCTCAGGCGCCGCGCCCTCGAGGAAGCGGTCGCCGAGCTCCACCCGGATGCCCTGGAGGAGTTCTGCGCCACGTCCGCGCTCACCGCGGACACCCTCACCGCGGCGCTGCGCGACCTGACCAGGACCGGCGAGGGCGTCGTCGTGCTCTGCGGCTCCGCCTACCGCAACCGGGGTACGGAACCGCTGCTCGACGCCGTCGTCGCCTACCTGCCCTCGCCGCTGGACGTGCCGCCCGTGAGCGGCACCCTGGACGGTGCGGAACAGGAGCGGAACGCCGACCCCGCGGAACCGTTCGCCGCGCTCGTCTTCAAGGTCAACTCCACCGCCACCGGGCGGCTCACCTACCTCCGCGTGTACGCGGGGACCGTCGGAAAGGGGGAAACGGTGCTCGACGTCGCCGCCCGGCGCACCGAGCGCGTCGGCAGGATCCTGCGCGTGCAGGCCGACCGGAACACCGAGGTGGACTCCGCCCGGGCCGGCGACATCGTCGCGGTCGTCGGCGTGAAGGAGGCCCGCGCCGGTGCGACGCTCTGCGCGCCCTCCGCCCCGCTGCTCCTCGAACCGCCCACGCCGGCCGACCCGGTCGTCTCCGTGGCGGTCGAGGCGCGGCGGAGCCTGGACACCGACCGGCTGGCGACCGCGCTGGCCCGACTCGTCGAGGAGGACCCCTCGTTGACGGTCAGGACCGACGCGGAGACCGGTCAGACCGTCCTCTCGGGCCTGGGTGAACTGCACCTGGAGGTGGCCGTGGAGAAGATCCGCCGGGCCCAGGGCCTGGAGATCGCCGTCGGCCGACCGCAGGTGGCCTACCGGGAGACGGTCGTGCGCGGGGTGTCGGGCCTGGTGTACCGGCACGTCAAACAGGACGGTGGCGCGGGCCAGTTCGCCCATGTCGTCCTGGACGTCGAGCCGGTCGGCGCGACGGAGGAGCGGGAGTTCGTCTTCGCCTCCACCGTCACGGGCGGCCGCGTGCCCCAGGAGTACGTCCGCGCGGTCGAGGCCGGCTGCCGGGACGCGCTCGCGGAGGGCCCGCTCGGCGGCCACCCGGTCACCGGCCTGCGGGTGACGCTCACCGACGGGGCGACCCACTCCAAGGACTCCTCGGAGATGGCGTTCCGCACGGCGGGCCGCTTCGCGCTCCGCGAGGCGCTGCGGGACTGCGCGATGACGCTCCTGGAGCCGGTCGTCGAGGTCACCGTCACGGTGCCGGACAGCGCCGTGGGCGGTGTGCTCGGTGACCTGGCGGCCCGGCGCGGCCGGGTCTCCGGCTCGACCGCGCGCGCCGGAACGGCCGTGCTCACCGCGACCGTTCCGCTGGCGGAGCTGTTCGGCTACGCGTCCCGGCTGCGCGGCCGGACCCAGGGCCGCGGCACGTTCACCGCCCGGCCCGTCGGCTACGCCCCGGTGCCGGCCGGTGTGGCGGCCGGTACGGCGACCCGGTGACGGCTGGGGACGGGCCCGCCCCACGAGGGCGGGCCCGTCCCACACGTATGATCGAACGGATCGTGGAGGGGGGCGACGTGACGTCATCGAGGGAGTCCGCGCGTGCGGCACGGCGGCGGAAGCGTCGCGAGGACGGCGAGGAAGGCTGCTGCGCGGGAGCGGCGGACCAGTGCTCGGCCTGTGGCATGTACTGCCCGCAGTTCGCGCTGGTGGCGCTCACCACCCTGCTCCTGGGGAAGCCGCACGCCTCGCCCCGCGCCGCGCGCCCGGCTGCCGGCCGTCCGGCGGGGCGAGCGGCCGGTGCGCTCCTCGGGGCCGTGACGCTCTACCGGGAGGAGATCAGCCCGACCCGGCCGCCGTGCTGCCCGTACACGCCCAGTTGTTCCACCTACGCCGTGAAGGCCCTGAGCCGGCACGGCGCCCTGCGCGGCGGCCTCCTGACGGTGGCCCGGCTGCTGCGCTGCCGCCCGGCGGCGGCCCGCCGGCGGGGCTACACCGACCCGGTGCCGAACTGACCCGACCGCTCGTTCCCGGCCGCCGTGCGTCGGACCGGGGCGCGACGGCGTCGTCCGTCAGACCGTGAGAGCCCGGCGCGGCCGGGGGAGCAGCTCGCCGCCGCAGTTGGGGCAGACGCTCTCCATGACGTCGCCGCAGGGCACGCAGAAGGTGCACTCGTACGAGCAGATGAGTGCGGGCGCGTCCTGCGGCAGCGTCGCTGTCTCGCAGCGCTCGCAGGTCTCACGCATCTCCAGGGCCATCGTTCGTCCGTCCTCGCGGTGAGCCGGTGGGGTCACCCCCACTCTCCCGGCCGGGGCCGGGAGTCCGAAAGCGCGCCGAGGGCCAGAGATCACTACGATCGGGTCGCGTCGCCGGCGCGGGGCGGTGCCACCAGGCCGGCGGACTGGTGCGAGCGCCGCAGCGACGCGGCCACGGATCCGTCGGCCTTCAACTCCTCGACCAGTTCCGTGAGGAACCGCACGGTCGACGGGCGCCGCGCCTTCGTCGTGCCGACGGCCTGCCGGATCTCCATGAACCGCTCCTCGATCAGCCGGAGTTCCGGGTGCGCCGTGACGAACGCGGTCATCGGCTGCCGGATCCCCGCCGCGACCTCCAGGCCCTCGGCGCGGAAGACGTCCACACCCTCCTCGCCGCGCACGAGGGTCGCGTGCCGCAGCGTGCGCGTGAGGTAGAGGTCGTACGCGGAGCCGGCCTTCACACCGATCCGCACGCCGTCCCGGTCGACGTCGCCGGGCGCGGTGAGGTCCGAGGCGGCCGGGACCGCGTAGACCCCTTCGATCACGACGTACGGCGCGGTGAAGGCGACCTCGGCCTCGCGCGCCGGCTCGACGGCGAGGAAGCAGAGGTCCGCGCGGCCGGTGGCCATCGCCTCGTAGGACTTGCGGGCCGCGTCGAAGCAGACGTACTCGACCGGCAGGCCGAGGCGCGCGCCGATCTCCCGGGCGAGGTCCACGGTGACCCCGCCGGGCGAGTCGGCCGTGCCCCGCGCGAGGACCGGGTTGCCCAGGTTGATCGACGCCCGCAGGACGCCCGTCGGCGCGAGATCCCGGGCGATGTCGGTGATGTCGGCGTGGTCGGGGGTGGCGCTCGTCATGCGGCGGAGTCTACTGACCGGCCGGTCACGGCCGGGGGCGGGGCCACGGGCGGCCCTCCAGGCGCTCGATGTCGCCGTTGAAGCGGCGCAGGTACGAGGCGAAGTCGGCCACCTCCTCGGGCGTCCACTTCTCCAGGACCCGTTCCAGGCCGTGGACGTTGGCGGCGCGGTCCGCGTCCAGCCTCCGCCTGCCCTCCGCCGTGATGCTGAACTTCCGGGCGATCCCGCCGTCGGGGTCCGGGATCCGTTCGACGACCCCGGCCTTCAGCATCGCCGCGGTCTGCCGGTTGAGCGTCGAGGCGTCCAGGCCGAAGGCCTCGCTCAGCTGCCCGATGGAGAGCGGCCCGTCGATCTCGATGCGGCTGAGCAGTACGTAGGCGCTCCGGTCGAGCCGTCCGCTCGCGCCGCGCGCACGGGGGTCGAACAGGTGCGAGTGCCGCCCGACGAGCATGGTCTCGAACTCGATCAGGTGCGTGGGCTTGTCCATGGCCCCATCCTCCCTGTCCCTGCCGCCCGCCCGCATCTATGCATGGTACATGAGATGTGTATTCTGCACGGGATGTGCATCATGCATGTCGCATGTCGTGCCGTCCTGCCGTGTCGTCCACGCGTCGCCCTAGGGAGAACCCCGTGACCAGCTCCAGGACCGACCCCCGCCCACGCGGCGTCGTCGGCGTCCTCGCCTTCGCGGGCATCGTGGCCGCGCTCACCCAGACCCTGGTGGTGCCGCTCCTCGGTGACCTGCCGAGGCTCTTCGGCACCACCGCGTCGAACGCGTCCTGGGTGGTCACCGCGACCCTGCTGTCGGCGGCGGTGGCCACCCCCGTCGCCGGGCGCCTGGGCGACATGTACGGCAAGCGGCGCATGCTGCTCGTCTCGATCGCGCCCCTCGTGGTGGGCTCGGTCGTCTGCGCGCTCTCCTCGTCCGTCGTCCCGATGATCGTCGGCCGCGGTCTTCAGGGCCTGGGCATGGGCGTGGTGCCGCTCGGCATCAGTCTGCTGCGCGACGTCCTGCCGCTGGAGCGGCTCGGCGCGTCCATCGCCCTGATCAGCGCCTCCATGGGCGTGGGCGGTGCGCTCGGCCTGCCGTTCTCCGCCGCCGTCGCCGAGAACGCCAGCTGGCGCGTGCTGTTCTGGGTCGTCGCCGGCCTGGCCGCGGTGGTCGGCGTGCTCGTGCGGCTGCTCGTGCCCGCGGGCCGTACCGCGGCCGACGCCGGCCGCTTCGACGTGCCCGGCGCGATCGGTCTGGGCGGCGCGCTCGTCTGTCTGCTGCTGGGCGTCTCCAAGGGCTCCGACTGGGGCTGGACGAGCGGGACGACGCTCGGTCTGCTCGCCGCCTCGGTCGTCGCGCTCCTCGTGTGGGGCTGGTGGGAACTGCGGACCGCCGAGCCCTTGGTGGACCTCCGTGTCACCGCCCGCCCGCTCGTGCTGATGACCAACCTCGCCTCGATCCTCGTCGGATTCGCGATGTACGCCCAGTCGCTGGTGGTGCCTCAGCTGCTCCAGCTGCCCGAGGCCACCGGCTACGGGCTGGGTCAGTCGATGCTCGCCATGGGGCTCTGGATGGCCCCGGCCGGGCTGATGATGATGGCCCTCGCCCCGCTCGGCGCCAAGCTCACGGCCGCGCGCGGCCCCAGGATCACGCTCGGTGTCGGCAGCCTGGTCATCGCCGTCGGCTACGGGTGCGCCCTGCCGCTCATGGGCTCGACCGTCGGGCTGCTCGTCGTGACGCTCATCTGCAACACCGGCGTGGGCCTCGCGTACGGCGCGATGCCCGCCCTCATCATGGGCGCCGTGCCCCGCTCCGAGACCGCGTCGGCCAACAGCTTCAACACCCTGATGCGTTCGATCGGCAGCTCCGTCTCCGCCGCCGTGATGGGCGTGGTCCTGGCCCAGATGACCACGGACTTCGCCGGTCGCCTCCTGCCCTCCGAGGACGCCTTCCGGGTCGCCCTGCTCGTCGGCAGCGGGGTGGGGCTCGCGGCGGCGGTCGTCGCCTTCCTCATCCCGGCCGGCCCGTCGGCCGGGGCCGAAGGGGTCGAGGGGCGGCCCGGCCAGGACGCGTCGCCGCACGTGCCCTCGGGGGCGAAGGTCTGACGGACCGGCGACCGCCGCCCTTCACCGCGCCGTCATCGGCCGGACCTCCTCGCGACAGCGGGGTTCGAGAGAACTGATCTGGGCATGCCAAGCACGCACACCCCCATCTCATTTCTCGCGCCCCGCACGGCGGTCCCTCAGGAGGACGCAGTTGAAGACGAGTTCGTGGTTCCGCAGGGTCTCGGTCACCCTCGGCAGCAGCATCACGCTGGTCGTCGCGGTCTCGGGCAGCGCGTTCGCGGCGCCGCCCCCGCCGCTGCCGGCCAACGCCGACGCGCTCGAGCAGACGTTCCAGCCCGCCTTCGACTACGACACGGACGGCTGCTACTCCACGGCGGCCATCGGACCCGACGGCACGCTCAACCCCGGCCTCAAGCCCACCGGCGCCCTCAACGGCTCGTGCCGGGACGCCTGGGACCTCGACAACACCAACGGGTACTCCCGCGCCAAGTGCAACAACGGCTGGTGCGCGGTCCTCTACGGCCTCTACTTCGAGAAGGACCAGGCGATACCCGGCATCAGCCTCGGCGGCCACCGCCACGACTGGGAGCACGTCGTCGTCTGGATCCAGGACAACCAGGCCAAGTACGTCTCGACGTCCGCCCACGGTGAGTTCAACACCTACGGCCGCGACCAGATCCGCTGGGACGGGACGCATCCCAAGGTCGTCTACCACAAGGACGGCGTGAGCACGCACTGCTTCCGCCCCGCCAACGGCAACGACGAGCCGCCGGAGAACCACGAGGGCCAGTGGCAGTTCCCGGCGCTCGTCGGCTGGAACGGCTACCCCGCGGGCGTGCGCGACAAGCTGGTCCAGGCGGACTTCGGAAGCGCCCACTTCGGTCTGAAGGACGGCAGCTTCGGCCCGCACCTCGAGAAGGCCAAGCCCGCCGGAATCCCGTTCGACCCGTACGCCTGACAGCCCTCGCGCCGTCCCCGTGGACGCCTCAGTCCACGGGGACGGCGCGTGCGGGCACGTCGTGGCTCTGGTGCCCGCCGCTCGCGAGCATCCGTACGTTCCCGTGCTCGTCGATCTCGGCCTGCACGATGCCCGTCTCGTCGGAGTACACGGGATGCCCGCCGGCACCCTTACGGTCCGTCCGGGTGACCACGATCGAGTCACCCGACACCGGAAAAGTCAGTTCATAGCGTTCGGCACGGTGCATGCGCCCGTTTATACCGAGCCCCGCCGCCGAACCGGGACCGCGCCGGGCCCCCGCACCCGTACGGGCACCGGAAACCGGTCATTCGGCGGCGCCGACCCCCAAGGAGTACCGGACGTCGGTCAGCCGCTCCGAGACCTCCCACAACCGGCGTCCCGTCCCGGCGTCCGTCGCCCCGGGGGCCAGGCGGACGAGGGTCGGTGCGCCGCGCAGTTGGCCCGGGCCGCCCGGCCCGAAGAACTGCCCGCTCTCGACGCCGGGGGCCGTCGCCGCGTAGAGCTGCGGGAGCGCGCCGCGCTCCGGAGACTGGGCGAGCGGCTTGAGCACACGGCCGAACATCAGGCGTACGAGGGGGACCGGTGCCTCGACCGGAAGGTTGGTGGCGGCGTAGCCGGGGTGGGCGAGGAGGCTGCGGACCGGGCTGCCGGCCGCCGTCAGCCGCCGGTGCAGCTCGTGCCCGAAGACGGCGTTGGCCAGCTTCGACTGGTCGTAGAAGGGCATGGGGGCGTACCCCCGCTCCCCGTCGAGGTCGTCGAACCGCAGCCGGCCCTTGCGGTGCTTGAGTGAACTCACCGTGACCACACGCGGATCGTCCCCGGCCGCCAGCCGGTCGAGCAGCAGGCCGGTCAGGGCGAAGTGCCCGAGATGGTTGGCGGCGAACTGCAGTTCGTGGCCCTGTGCGCTCCGTGTGCGTGGGGGCGCCATCACCCCCGCGTTGTTGACCAGCACGTCGAGCCGCGCGTGCTCCGCGCGCACTCCCTCGGCGAACGCGCGCACCGAGTCGAGGTCGGCCAGGTCGAGCCGGCGCACGTCGAGCCGGGCTCCGGGATGTCCATCGGCGATCTCCGCGGCCGCCCCGCGCCCCTTGGTCTCGTCACGCACCGCCAGGATCACGTGCCCGCCACGGCGGGCGACCGCCCGCGCCGTGGCCAGGCCGAGGCCGCTGTTGGCGCCCGTGACGACGTACACCCGCCCGGTCTGGTCGGGGATGTGCTCCGCGGTCCACTGCTGAGTCTCCGCCATATGGCACAGACTGCTTCTAGTGGCACCAAGTGTCAAGCTGCGCCCAAGTGTCATCATGAGCCTGAGTGTCATCGAGGGCATGAAGTGTATGCTTGCTCGCGTGAGCCCCGACATGACCCTGGCCCAGCGCAAACGACAGCTCGTCTCCGACGAGTTGACCGAGGCCGCGCTCCAACTCCTCGCCGTGAAGGGCTTCGACGCGGTCACCGTCGACGAGATCGTCGCGGCCGCCGGGGTGTCCAAGCGGACGTTCTTCCGCTACTTCGCGTCCAAGGAGGACGTCGTCGTCCAGTTCCTGGCCGACATGGGCGCCGGCATCCGGGCGGAACTGGCCGCCCGGCCCGCGGACGAGCCGCCCTCCGTGGCGCTGCGCCACGCCATGACGGTCCCCATCCACGCCTGCACGGACCAGCCGGACCACACCGAGCGGGCCCTGCGCGTGGTGCGGCTCATCCTCGGCACCCCCGCGCTGCACGCGCGCTTCCTGGAGCGCCGGCTGCGGTGGAGCGAGGACCTCGCCGCGGAGCTGACACACCGTCCGGGACTCGACGCCGCCGACGACCTCTACCCGCGGCTCGCGGCCGGTATGGCGCTCACCGCCTTCGACATCACGCTGGAACGGTGGGGCGCGGGCGACGACCCCGTCGAGCTGATCGAACGTGCCTTCGCCGCCCTCGCCCCGGCCCTGGACGCTCAGCCCCCGTCGGCGACGAGCACCGCGACCTGATCGGTGACCAGATCCAGGAGCGCGGCCGAGGACTCCTCGTCGTGGCCCACGACGAGCAGGTTCAGCGTCAGACCGTCCGTGACCGCCGCGAGATAGCGGGCAAGCACCGGCACGGGGACCCGGAGATCGAGCATCATGCTCGCGTCGAGCTCCTCGATGAGCTCGTGGTAGATCTCCGCGTACCGCTCGTGCTGACGGCGCGCCAGCGGTTCGAACCCCGGCGTGCGCAGCGCGTACTGGGTGAGTTCGTACGTCAGCATGTGCTCGCCCGGATGGGCGCGCACATGCTCCCAGTACGCCCCGAAGCCCGCCCTGATGGTCTCCCGGAAGGAGCCGCGCGGCCGGAGCGCCTTCTTCACCGTCCCCACGTAGTGGTCCGTGATCGCCGTGATCACGGACTCCAGCAGGGCCTGCTTGGAGTCGAAGCAGTAGTGGAAGACGCTCAGCGACACGCCCGCCTCCGCGGCGATCGACCGGGTCGTCGTCCTCGGCACGCCGTCCCGGGTCATGGCCCGGATCGCCGCCTCGGTCAACTGCCGACGCCGTTCGGCGAGCGGCATTCGGGACATGGGGTGGTTCCTTTCTCGTACGCGTACGACGAGGGTGGGGCGACCGGACCCGGCCGCCCCACCCCGTCCGTGGATCTCCGTCAGCCGCTGTAGACGCCGACCTCCTTGAGCGAGTACCCCCACTGGGTGCCGCGCTGCACTCCGTAGATCCGGACGTGCCGTGCGGTCGTGGCGGAGAACTGCACGGTGTCCAGACCGCCGTCACCGCTCGTGGTCGACCACGCCGTACGCCATGTCGTGCCGTCGTCGGAGAGTTCGACGCGGTACGCCCTGCCGTACGCCCGCTCCCAGTCGAGCGTCACCCGCTTGACCAGCTGCGGCTCCCCGAGGTCGATGCGGAGCCACTGGTCGTCCTTCCACTCGCTCGCCCAGCGCGTCCCAGGGTCCCCGTCGACGGCGCGGTCGGCCGAGAAGGTGGTGAACGGGTTCCACCACTCCGTGGTGGACGCCGAGGCGGGTGCGCGCGCGGCCAGGTTCACACCGGCGCGGTGCCGCTCGGAGGCGCCCCAGGTGTCGAGGTAGGACTCGGCGCCCCTGAACAGGTCGTCCACCACGCCCTGGCCGCCGACCTTCCGGATGTCCTCGATCCAGTCCGGCACCATGCCGTGGTGGGCGGCGCCGTCCGTGTTCAGGTCCCAGGTCCGCTGTCCGGTGGTCTGCCGGTCGATGACCGAACCGCCGTCGGTGGAGCGGAACGGGTACGTCACGGCGTTGGGGGCGTCCGCGCCCCGGGGGCCCGGCCAGCCGCCGACGCCGTTCATGTCGGTGCCGTAGCCGTAGCCCACGTCGTACTTGTCGCGCAGGGCGTCCTTGGCCTTGGCCTCCGCGCTGAACGCCTCGGACCCGTTCATGTACTGGGCGGCGAACCCGCCGAGCTTGTACAGCCGTTCGGTCCAGGAGCTGTCCATCCAGCTGTGGGAGGAGATCGCGCCGGGGTAGGACACCGACTCCATGATGTCGAAGGCCCGACCCGCGGCCTTCACGCTCATGTGGTCCAGTTCCAGCATCATCTTGCGTTTCATCATCCCGCGCACCGCGTACTCACCGAGATCGGTGAGACCGCGGGTGTTGCACCGGGCGTCCTGGCTGTACGCGGGAACGCTCACGCCGGCCGGCAGCTCCTTCTGCGCGTTCGGGGCCGCGGCGAGCCCGATGGGGTTGTCCTGCTGCGGGCCCGCGCACTGCTCGGTCTTCCAGAAGGTCCCGGTGGACAGGAACTGTCCCACGTTGATCGCCGTGCCGAGCGCTCCCGAGTCGAAGCGGACCCCGCAGAGCGCGTTGTCGAACTTGTGGCACAGGAACATGCTGCGCACACCGAGCGCGTGCAGCTCGTCGAGGCCGCGGTCGATGTCCGCCCTGCTGCACTGCGCCACGTCCAGGATCTGCTTGCAGCCGAACGGCTCGGACGTCTCGACGCCGAGAACGACCGCCAGCTTGCCCTGCTCGATGACCTGACGGGCCTGGGCGGAGTCGGTGACGATCCGGAACCAGCCCTTGCCGGGGCCGCCGAACATCGTGTCGATGTACTCCTGCATCTCGTACGTCTTGCGGGCCTGCAGCCGGATCGACGTCATCTCGTCGCAGCTGCGGTCCTTGAAGAAGTAGACGGAACAGATGACCCCGTTGGTGACGAGGTCGTTGACGAGGACGCGCTGGCCGCCCCGCCAGGCCCGCTCCACCCAGGCGTAGTAGTTCTGCTGGTGGGTGAGCGAGTCGTGGGCCGGCCAGTCCTTGAACGTCGGCCAGCCGTCCGGGTCGTGCTTGCCGTCGCCGCCCTTGGTGATGAAGTCGAAGATCGCCAGCGAACCGTCCGGGTAGTGCTCCGGGCAGTCCTTGAGCGCGTCGGCCACGCCGTTCACCGAGAAGGTCTGGCCACAGATGAGACGCCCGCCGAAGGCCTCGTTGGACATCAGGTGGTTGTGCGCGTCGACGAAGCCGCGCACCTCGCCGCGTTCGTTCGTGCCCTTGAACGGCTCGCCCGTGACGTTGATCTGCGAGTCGGGCGCGGGGCGGGCCGTGGGGTTCCACCAGGAGGCGTCGGCGGCCGAGCCGGACGCGGGGGCGAGCAGCATGGTCACGGTGGCGAGCAGCAGCGCCAGCACGGCGAGCGGCCCGCGCCTGCCGGACGCACGGCTGCGCGTGGGGGGTCTCATGGGCATCACTCACGTCTTCGGTCGAGGGGGGTGTGCGGGCGGCGGAGCGGAGGATTGTCATGTTCCATGCGAAAGGCGTGGTCGAGGATCCCGACTGCCGCGAGCGGAGTCAAGAGTCCGGGACAGATGACCTGAAGGGCGGGGCGGCGACGCGAACAGGCCACGGAGTCCACATTCTGATCTTCCGTCAGAACGTGCGGCCCGCCAGGCTGGAACGGGCTGTCGCCCCGTACGCTCGCGAAAGGAACCGTCTTGATCAGGCCGAACCCCCCGATCGTGCTCGACCCCACCGGTGCCGACCGGCACGCCGAACACCGGCAGCTGCGCGCCCACGGCCCGGCCGCCCTCGTGGACGTCCTCGGTGTGCGGGCGTGGTCGATCACCGACCCGCTCCTGCTCAGGAAGCTCCTGACCGGTCCCGACGTGTCCAAGGACGGCCGCAGGCACTGGCCGGCGTTCGAGGAGACCGTGCGGGACTGGCCGCTCGCGCTGTGGGTCGCGGTCTCCAACATGTTCACCGCCTACGGCTCCGACCACGCCCGGCTCCGCCGCCTGGTCGCCCCCGCGTTCACCGCCCGCCGCGTCGCCGCCCTCCGTCCGGTCGTCGAGGCCCTGGTCACAGGGCTCCTCGACGACCTGGAAGCCGAACCGCGCGGCGCGGTCGTCGACCTGCGCGAGCGGCTCGCGTACCCGCTGCCGATCGCCCTCATCGGCCACCTGATGGGCGTCCCCGAGAGCCGCCGCGAGGGCTTCCGCGCGCTCGTGGACGGCGTCTTCGACACCACCCTCACCGCCGAGGAGGCCACGGCCAACGCCGGGCGCCTCTACGGCCTCCTCGACGAACTCGTCGCCGCCCGACGCGCCGAGCCGGGCGAGGACATGACCTCGCTCCTCATCGCCACCCGCGACGAGGACGGCTCCACCCTCGCCGAGTCCGAACTGCGCGACACGCTCCTGCTCGTCATCAGCGCCGGGTACGAGACGACGGTGAACGTCATCGACCAGGCGATCACCGCCCTCCTCACCCGGCCGGGGCAGCTCGCCCACCTCCGCGCCGGCCGGGCCGGCTGGGGCGACGTCGTGGAGGAGACCCTGCGCCACGAACCGGCCGTCAAGCACCTGCCGCTCCGCTACGCGGTCACCGACATCCCGCTGCCCGACGGCCGGACCATCGCCCGCGGCGACGCGATCCTCGCCTCCTACGCGGCGGCCAACCGCCACCCCGACTGGCACGGCCCGACGGCCGACGCCTTCGAGATCACCCGCGCCACCAAGGACCACCTGGCGTTCGGCCACGGTATCCACTACTGCCTGGGCGCCCCGCTGGCCCGGCTCGAGGTGGCCACCGCCCTCGAACACCTCTTCACCCGGTTCCCTGGTCTGAGCCTGGCGGTCGCCCCCGAGGACCTCCAGCCGCTGCCCTCCCTGATCAGCAACGGTCACCAGCGCCTCCCGGTCCGGCTCCACCCCGCGTGACGCTCGGCGCGCCGCCCGGCCCGACGCGCCGCGTGAGGCGCCGCGTGAGGCGCCGCGTGAGGCGCCGCGTGCGCGGCGCCGCGGCCGGGCCGGCACCTGCCGCCCCCGAAAATCCCGTGCCGTCCCGCCGCCGGGCGGGCAGACTCGCCCCATGATCGAGATACGGGAGTTCCGCGCGGCCGTCGGGGTGTGCGCCGGCGGCGGACCCGCCGGACCGGCCCGGCAGTGGGCGGAACGGGCGGGCGTCCGGACGGTGGTGCTGCTCGAAGGCCTGAGCGATCTCGCCGCCGTCGAGACGCTCGCCGAGCGGCGCGGCCGGGACCTGGCGGCCGAGGGCGTGTGCGCGGTCTCCATGGGCGGGGCCATGAACGTCCGCCGGTACGCCGCCGTCCTCGGGCCGACCGGCCTCGGCCTCCGGCTGACCGGACTCTGCGACGTCCAGGAGCGGCCGTTCTACGACCGCGCCCTGGAGGGGACCGGGGCGCCCCTGTTCGTCTGCGCCGCGGACCTGGAGGACGAGCTGATCCGCGCGCTCGGCACCGACACGGTCGAGGACGTCGTCGCGACCGAGGGCGACCTCCGCCCCTGGCAGACCTTCCTGCACCAGCCCGCCCAGCACGGCCGCCCCCGGGAGCGGCAGTTGCGCCGCTTCCTCGGGACGAAGAAGGGCCGCAAGATCCGCTACGGCCGCCTCCTCGTCGACGCCCTCGCTCCCGAGCGGGTACCGGCCCCGCTGGACGACCTCTTCGCGAGCCTGTGAGGCCTCCCTCGGGGCGTAATTCGGTTGACCGTTCGGGCGGCGACCGGAGAGCCTCGGCCGAGAAGCGACCCTCTCGCGACCTGTACGACCACTTGCATGCCGGAGCGGCGCGCTTCGGCGGAACGGACACCCCGGCATGACGTCCCACCTCCACGCCCTCTGCGTCGACGCGAACGACCCGCTCCTCGTCTCCCGCTTCTGGGCCGGCCTCCTCGGCTGGGAGACGGCCGACGACCCCGACGACGGCATCGTCCTCGCGCCCGCCGACGACACCGGATTCCGGCTCCGCTTCCTCCCGACCGACGCGCACAAGTCGGTCCAGAACGCGATGCACTTCGACCTGACGAGCACCTCCCTCGACGACCAGAGCGCCGTCGTGGACAAGGCGCTCGCACTCGGGGGCCGGCACATCGACGTCGGCCAGACCCCCGAGGACGGGCACGTCGTCCTCGCCGACCCCGAGGGCAACGAGTTCTGCGTGATCGAACCCGGCAACGCGTTCCTCGCCGACTGCGGGTTCATCGGAGCTCTCGCGTGCGACGGCTCCCAGGCGGTCGGGTACTTCTGGAGCCGGGCGCTGGGCTGGCCGCTGGTCTGGGACCAGGACCAGGAGACCGCGATCCGCTCGCCGCACGGCGGCCCGAAGGTCACCTGGGGCGGACCGCCCCTGATGGAGCGGGCGCCCCGGGACCGTATCCGCTACGACCTCGCCCTCCCCGCCGGCGGCGACCACGAGGCGGAGGTCGACCGGCTCCTCGCCCTCGGCGCCACCCGCGTCACCACCGAGGACGACGGCCACGGGCGGGTCGTCCTCGCCGACCCCGACGGCCAGGAGTTCCGCCTCCTGCCGCCCCGGTGACGGCCACCGCCTCCCCGGACGCGCCCGGGTGACGGCCGCCGCCTCCCCGGACGCGCCCAGGTGAGAGCCGCCGCCTCCCCGGACGCGCCCGGTGAGAGCCGCCGCCTCGCCGAGAGCGTCGAACCTTACGAATCGCGGACGCCCGCGCTCCGCCTGCCGGAAGAGGCCGCTCCGGTCCGTACGGTGACCCCCATGCGCGTACTCGTCACCGGCGGCGCCGGTTTCATCGGCTCCCACATCGTCGAGGCCCTCGTGGCCCGCGGCCACCACCCCGTCGTCCTCGACGCCCTCCTGCCCACCGCCCATCAGGGGCCCGAGCCGTCGGTTCCGGCGGAGGCCACCTGGCTGCGCGGCGACGTGCGGGACCCCGAGACCGTCGCCCACGCCCTCCGGGGCGTCGACGCGGTGTGCCATCAGGCCGCCATGGTCGGCCTCGGCAAGGAATTCGCCGACGCCCCCGACTACGTCTCCTGCAACGACCTCGGCACCGCCGTCCTCCTCGCCGCCATGGCCGAGGCCGGTACCGACCGGTTCCTGCTCGCCGGCTCCATGGTCGTCTACGGCGAGGGCGCGTACGCCTGCCCCGCCCACGGCCCGGTCCGCCCCGGCCCGCGCGCCGAACCCGACCTCGCGGCGGGCCGGTTCGAACCCCGTTGCCCCCGCTGCGGCGCCGACCTCACGCCCGGCCTCGTCGCCGAGGACGCCCCCGCCGATCCGCGCAACGTGTACGCCACCACCAAGCTCGCCCAGGAACACCTCGCCGCCGCCTGGGCCCGCACCACCGGCGGCCGCGCCGTCTCCCTGCGCTACCACAACGTCTACGGACCCCGCATGCCCCGCGACACCCCCTACGCCGGCGTCGCCTCCCTCTTCCGCTCCGCGCTCGCCCGCGGCGAGGCGCCCCGCGTCTTCGAGGACGGCGGCCAGCGCCGGGACTTCGTCCACGTGCGGGACGTGGCCGCCGCAGGCGTCCTCGCCCTGGACGCCCTCGGCGACCGGGCGCCCGCGACCCTCACCGCGTACAACACCGGCAGCGGCGACCCCCGTACCGTCGGCGAGATGGCCGCGGCGCTCGCCGCCGCCCACGGCGGACCGGCCCCGGTGGTGACGGGGGAGTACCGGCTCGGCGACGTACGCCACATCACCGCCGACTCCGCCCGGCTCCGCGCCGACCTGGGCTGGAAGGCAGAGGTCGGCTTCGCCGACGGCATGGCCGAGTTCGCTACGAGCGGGCTGCGGGGAGCGTGACCTCGAAGCGGCAGCCGCCGTCCACGTTCCGCACGTCGGCACGGCCCATGTGGGCCTCCACGATGCCCTGGACGATCGCCAGACCGAGCCCCGCGCCGCCGGGCGGGGTACGGGCCTCCGTACCCCGCCACCCCGTGTCGAAGACCCGCGGCAGCGCGTCCTCGGGGATACCGCCGCAGCCGTCCGTGACCGACAGGACAACGGACGCGTCACGGCGCTCCGCCGCGACGGCGACCGTGCCGTCCTCCGGCGTGTGACGGATGGCGTTCACCAGCAGGTTCGACAGGACCCGGGTCATCTCCCGGCCGTCGACCTCCACCGGCACCGCCGCGACCCCGTCGCCCACCAGCCGTACGCCCTGCTCCCGCGCGAGCGGTACCGCGCCCGCCAGCGCGTCGCCCACGAGGTCGTGCACCGACATCCGGGCCGGGTTCAGCGTCAACGCGCCCGCGTGGATGCGGGAGAGCTCGAACAGATCGCCCACCATGCTGTTGAGCCGGTCCACCTCGGTACGGATCTGCCGGTGATAGCGCGCCGGATCGGCCACCACACCGTCCTCCAGAGCCTCGGACATGGCCCGCAGACCGGCCAGCGGCGTCCGCAGGTCGTGCGAGATCCAGGCGACCAGCTCCCTGCGGGACGCCTCCAGATTCCGCTCGCGCTCCCGGGACGCGGTGAGTCGCTCGCTGGTGACCGACAACTCCCGGCTCAGCGCGGCGAATTCGGCCGGGGCGAGCACGCGGGGGGCGGTGAACACCCCGCCCTCGCCGAAGTCCCGTGCGGCCACGGCAAGTTCCCTGGCACTGACCACCACACGACGGCCGAGCAGCAGCGAGGTGCCGAGCGAGACGACCGCCGCCATCGCGACGACCGTGGTCACCACCCAGAGGTCGTGCGGTGACAGGAACATCGCCCAGGCCACCGCGAGCGTCCCGGCGAGCATCGCCGTCACCGCGACCGACACGACGACGGCGAGCGACACCGCCACCGACCTGTGCCGGGCCACGCGCAGCAGACCGGCCCCGATCAGACCGGCGGCCGCCGCGCCCACGAAGGCGTAGACGGCGATGAGGAGTATGTCGCGCACGGCTCAGCCTTCCGTCGTCGCGGGGGAGCCGGAATCGAAGCCGGGGGAGGAGCCGGTGTCCGTGCCCGGGCCCTTGGCCGTGGGGGTTGCCGGGCCCGGTGGCAGGTCCGGTCGCAGGTCGGGGCGCGCGGTCGCGTCGAAGCGGTAACCGGCGCCCCACACCGTCCGGATCAGGAGCGGGTTGGCCGCGTCGTCCTCGACCTTCCCGCGCAGCCGCCGGATGTGGACCGTGACCGTCGACAGATCGCCGAAGTCCCAGCCCCACACCTCCCGCATCAGCCGCTCGCGGTCGCACACCTCGCCCGGGTGCTGCATGAAGTAACTGAGTAGGTCGAACTCCCGCAGGGTGAGCGCGAGCGGTCGCCCGCCCCTGAGCGCCTGCCGGGCCGCGGGGTCGACCTCCAGGTCACCCGCGCGCAGCAGCGCCCCCGGCCGCCGGACCTCGGTGTGACGGCGGAGCACCGCCTCCACCCGCAGCACCAGTTCACGCGGGCTGAACGGCTTGGTGACGTAGTCGTCCGCCCCGATCTCCAGGCCGAGGATCCGGTCCTCCTCCTCGCTCCGCGCCGTCAGCATGATCACCGGAACCGGCCCGCGCCGGCGCAGCTCACGGCAGACCTCGAGGCCGTCCATGCCCGGCAGCATCAGGTCGAGGACCACCAGGTCCGGCCATCGCGCCGCGGCGGCCGTCAGCGCGGACGGCCCGTCGTCCGCCCGGTCGACGGCGAAACCGGCTCGTTCCAGGTAGCCGGCGACCACTTCGGCGACGGTCGGATCGTCGTCCACGACCAGGACGTGCGGTGCGGTCCGCGGGGGCTGTTCAGGCTGCTGCATGGGGTCAGCCTCGCACCCGACGGGCGGCCGGGTCGCCCGCGGGCCTGCGCAGCCTGGGCGACGTCCGTGTTTCGTAAGGTTCGCACGTCCCTTTTGCCCGTTCGGGGTTCGTACGGTGAAGTCCGTGACCGACTCGCCTTCCGCGACCACGTACGCGGTGAACGTTGTCCTGCCCTGCCTCGACGAGGCCGAGGCGCTGCCCTGGGTGCTGGAGAGGGTGCCGCCCGGCTGGCGGGCGATCGTCGTCGACAACGGATCGACCGACGGTTCCCCGGCCCTCGCCCGCGCCCTCGGCGCGACCGTCGTCACGGAACCCCGCCGCGGCTTCGGGGCGGCCTGCCACGCGGGCCTGCTCGCCGCCGACGCGGACATCGTCTGCTTCTGCGACTGCGACGGCTCCCTCGACCCCGCGCTCCTCGTGCCGTTCGTCGCCCAGGTCGCGGCGGGCGAGGCCGACCTGGTGCTCGGCCGCCGCCGCCCCGCCACGCGCGACGCCTGGCCGCCGCACGCCCGGGCCGGCAACATCGCGCTCGCCCGGATGCTGCGCCGCCGCACCGGACTCCGCCTGCACGACCTCGGCCCGATGCGGGCCGCCCGCCGCGATGGCCTGCTCGCCCTCGACCTCACCGACCGGCGCAGCGGCTACCCCCTCCAGATGGTCGTCCGCGCCGCCGACGCAGGTTGGCGGGTGCGCGAGCGGGACGTCCCCTACCTGTCCCGTACGGGGAAGTCCAAGGTCACCGGCACCTGGCGGGGCACCTGGCACGCCGTCCGCGACATGCGCGCGGTGCTCCGTGAGACACCACGGACGCCTTCCCCGACCGCCCCGACCACCACCGGCCCCGCGGAGGCGCACCGGTGAGCACGCTCCTCGTCATCGCCAAGGAACCCGTACCGGGCCGGGTCAAGACCCGGCTCACCCCGCCGTTCACGCACCGGCAGGCGGCCCGCCTCGCCGAGGCCGCCCTCGCCGACACCCTGGCGACCGTGCGGGACACGCCCGCCGACCGCCGCGTCCTCGCCCTGGACGGGGCGCCCGGCGACTGGCTCCCGTCCGGCTTCGAGGTCGTCGCCCAGGGCCCGGGCGGCCTGGACGAACGGCTCGCCGCCGCCTTCGCCCGCTGTACGGGGCCCACGCTGCTGATCGGCATGGACACTCCCCAGGTCACCCCGGAACTCCTCCTCGCGGGGCTCGACTTCGGCGCCTGCGACGCGTGGCTCGGGCCGGCCGAGGACGGCGGCTTCTGGGCGCTCGGCCTCGCCGTCCCCGACCCCGCCCTGCCGCGTGGCGTGCCCATGTCCGTACCGGAGACCGGAGCGGCGCAGCGTCACCGCCTCACCGCCGCCGGCCTACGGGTACGGGACCTTCCGAGGCTCCGAGACGTCGACACGGCCGCCGACGCCCGCGCGGTCGCCGCACTGGCCCCGCGCAGCCGCTTCGCCTCCTGCCACGCGGAGTTGACCGCGACCGCCACCACCGCTCGGGACCACGCCGGGATCGGGACCGGATGAGCGCGCTGGAGTCGGAGACGACACGCCTACGCCCCCCGACCCCTCGCCGCGCCTGGCGGGCCGACCCCTGGGGCGACGCCCTGCGGTCGGGCCGCGGGCCGCTCTTCCTCCGGCGCGCGGACGGCTGGCTGCTGCCCCTGGAGGTCGAGCGCTGGTGCGCCGCGGCCGACCCGGCCGACGCCACCGTGCTCGCCCGCTGCGAGGGCGCCGTCCTCGACGTCGGCTGCGGTCCTGGGCGCCTCGTGCACGCGCTGGCCGCCGCCGGTCGACCCGTGCTCGGCATCGACGTGTGCCAGGCGGCCGTCGCCCGCACGGTCGACGGCGGCGGCACCGCCCTGTGCCGGTCCGTCTTCGACCCGCTGCCGGGCGAAGGCCGCTGGGGAACCGTCCTGCTGATGGACGGCAACATCGGCATCGGTGGCGACCCCGCCGGCCTCCTCGCCCGCGCCGCCGCCCTGGTGACGCCCGGCGGACAGACGCTCGTAGAGGCCGCCGCCCCCGACGTCGACGAGCGGGTCGAGGTCCGGGTCGACGACGGACGCGGCGCGCGCGGCGTCGACTTCCCCTGGGCCCGTGTCGGAGCCCGGGCCCTGCCCGCGTACGCCGACGCCTCGGGGTGGCGGGTCGAGCACCGCTGGCGGGCCGGGGACCGCAGTTTCCTTCAGCTCCGGCGCCGCCGCTGAGCCAGCCGCCGCGCGCCGAGCAGCGCGCCCGTACCGACGGCCACCACCCCCATCAGGACCAGCCAGTTGCGCAGGTAGTCCAGCGGGAGGGCCGTCGGGTTGGGCGCGCTGCCCGGCCGCAGCAGCAGGGGCAGCGCGATCAGCGTCAGCGAACCGGCGACGACCAGACCGCCGCGCAGCACGCCCCGGGCCGGCACGGCGGCGAGCAGCAGCCCGACACCGCGCACGAGCGGCGCGATCAGCCCGTCGTGCAGCACGATCGCCCCCGCCAGCCACAGCAGCACCTCACCGACGGTCCCCGTGCGCACCACCAGAACGGCGCCGAGCCCCATCAGCCCGACCCCCAGCGCCCCCACCGCGTAGCGGACCACCATCACAGCACCTCCAGTCCGGCGACCCACTTGGTCTGCAGCACACCCGGCCGGTTCGGTGCGATGATCCGCGCCGGGAAGCCGTGGTCGAGCGAGAGCACCTGCCCGTTGAGCCGGAGCGCGAGCAGGGTCAGCGGATCCTCCGCGTACTCCGCGCCCATCTCCATCACGCGGTACGCGCCCCGGCGCTCCAGGGACACCACCCGTACCCGGGACGACGGCCGCGCTCCCGCCCGCTCCAGCAGATCCCTGATCCGTACGCCGGTCCAGCCGGCCTCCACGCTCCACCCCTCCACGCAGGCGATCGGCAACCGGACCTCGACCTGCGGCAGGGCCCTGAGTTCCGCCAGGCTCAGCGTGTACGGCAGGGGGCCGGCCACCTTCAGCCGCCAGTCCTCCGCCGTCGCCGCCGTCACCCCGGCGGCCGCTGCCGTACGGTTGATCGGCAGCCCCTGCGTCCCGTGATCGGGGTGGCGCGGCGCGAGCAGGTCGAGACGCTTCAGCGGAGTGAACGACTGGCCCACCGTCGTCAGCGTGACCGCCGCGACACCCGCCGCGACACCGGTCAGGAGCGACCGGCGGTCGACCTCGTCCTCGGCCGGCAGCTTCAGCGTCCCCTCCGACCGCCGACCCCAATGGGCCCGGATGTCGGGCCACTTGACGGCCACGTGCAACAGCAGCGCGCCGAAGAGGAGCCAGGCCACGGCGAAGTGCACGGGGACGAAGGAGAACGGCCACGGGTACCACTCGACGATGTTCAGCAGGCCGGTCAGCAGCTGGAAGACACCGGCCGCGACCAGGACGGCCACCGAGAGACGCTCGAGCGCGTGCCGCACGGACCGGACGGGCGGCCAGACGAACAACCTCGGGTAGACCGCCCACAACTTCGCCATCAGCAGCGGGATCGCGGCGATACCGCTCGCCACGTGCAGCCCCTGACTGAACCGGTACCCCCACGTCGGGCGGCTCGGCAGGACGTCCGCGAGCCAGTCCGGCGGCCGCTGGAGGTAGTGACTGGTGACGCCGGTGACGAAACAGACCGCCAGGGCGAGGCCGAGCCAGCGGCCGATCGCGGTGGCCGTCCTCGCGTCATGCAGGCGGGCGCGGAACGTGGGCAGAGGGGGAGGCGCGATGCGCGGTGTCATGCGCTCCATCTCACCGCCCCGCGGGCCTCCCGAGGCGGAACCGACACCTTACGAAACACGGACGGCCGGGGCGGCGGCCCCCTCGCCGCGCCGGCGGCTGCCACGCTGCCGGGTGTGATCGACTTCCGTACCGCCCTCGCCGGCGGGCTCCTGACCGCGCTCACCACGGTCCTGGTGGCCACCGTCCGGCACGACGGCTACTACACCGACCCCGGCGGTCTTTCCGGGTGGTACGCCGTCTCCTGGGCGCTCTTCGGCGCCTGCGTCCTGGCCCTGCGGAAGGTGCCGCCCCGCCGGGCCGTCGTCCTGGTCCTGGCCGGCTCGGCCCTTGTCGCCGCCACGGGCCTGGTCGCCCCGGCGCGCACGAGCACCGACGCGTACCGCTACGCGTGGGACGGCCGGGTCCAGGCGGCGGGCGTCTCGCCGTACGATCACGCCCCCGCCGACCGCGCGCTCGCGCCGCTCCGGGACGACTGGCTCTTCCCGACCGGACCCGCCTGCCAGGGGCCGACCCTGGCCCCGCTCCCCGCCCTCGCCCCACTCCCTGCCCCGGCCCCGCTTCCCGCCCTGGCCCCGGTTCCGACTCTCGCCCCGCTCTCGACCGGACCGGCGGGCGGCGCACCCCCCTGCACTCGCGTCAACCGCCCCACCGTGCACACCATCTATCCGCCGGTCGCCGAGGCGTACTTCCTCGGCGTGCACCTCCTCGCACCCGACGGCAGTCGGCTGAAACCCCTCCAGGCCGGCGGCGCGCTCCTCTCCGTCGCCGTCACCGGAGCGCTGCTGCTGATCCTGCGCCGCCGCGGCGATCCCCGTACCGCCGCCTACTGGGCCTGGTGCCCCGCCGTCCCCGTCGAGGCCGTGAACAACGCCCATGTCGACGTCCTCGGCGTGCTGTTCGCCGTCGCCGGACTCGGCCTCGTGGCGCACCGCCGACGCGCGGCGGGCGGGACGCTCCTGGGCGCCGCCGTCGCCGTGAAGCTGATGCCGGCGATCGTGCTGCCCGGAGCGCTGGCCGGCGTACGGCGCGCGAGGGACGCGGCGGCGGTCCTCGTCCCGGCGGCGGCCGTCACCGCCCTGTCGTACGTCCCGTACGTGCTCCTCTCCGAGGGCTCGGTCCTCGGCTATCTGGGCGGATACGTCGAGGAGGAGGGATACGACGATGCCGCGTCCCGCAACCGCTACGCCCTGCTCCGGCTCGTCCTGCCGCCCTCCTGGGCCCTGCCCGCCCTGGTCGTGGTCCTGCTCGCCGTCTGCGCCCATGTCGTCCTGCGCGGCGATCCCGAACGCCCCTGGAGCGGCGCGCTGCTGGTCACCGGGACGGCCTTTCTGCTGCTGACCCCGGGGTACTCCTGGTACGCCCTGCTCCTGGTCGCCCTCGTCGCGCTCGACGGGCGCTGGGAGTGGCTGCCGGTCGCCGTGGCGGGGGCGGCGAAGTACGTGACCGGGGCGGCCTTCTCCGACGCCAACGCGGTGGGCACGGTCGCCTACGCCGTCGCGGCGGTGTCCGTCCTGGTCGGAGCCGTGCTGCGGCGTAAGACTTTCGTCATCGGCCGGGAGGTGGCGCGCCCCGCGCCGCCCGCGGTGGAATGCGGGGGAAGGAAGACCGATGGAACGTAGGAAAGGGACGATCGTGGCACGTGGGGGCAGGAAGTCGCTGCTGTGGGGCGCGATGGTGGTCGCGGTGGCGCTGGGGGCCGTGGGGCTCTACTGGTTCCAGCCCTGGAAGCTGTGGCAGAACGAGACGATCGACGAGGCGCTCCCGACGGTGGCGCCCGGAGCGTCGTCCTCCGGTGCCGTGAACCCGGGAGCGGACCCGGGAGCGGACCCGGCCGCCGCGCCGAAGACCGTCGCGCAGGGGTCCCTCATCACCCACGAGCACGCCACCACCGGCACGGTGAAGCTCATCCGGCTCGCCGACGGCAGCCTGACCCTCCGTCTGGAGGACCTGGACACCAGCAACGGCCCGGACCTGCGGGTCTGGTTGACCGACGCGCCGGTCAAGGAGGGCATCGCCGGATGGCGTGTCTTCGACGACGGCAAGTACCTCAGCCTCGGGAAGCTCAAGGGCAACAAGGGCGACCAGAACTACCCGCTGCCGCCCGGCACCGACCCGTCCGCCTTCACGAGCGTCACCATCTGGTGCGACCGCTTCGACGTCTCCTTCGGGGCGGCGGCCCTGAAGGCCTGACCACCCTGCCGGCGACCGAGGGGCCCCGCGCGACGGCGCGGGGCCCCTCGGTCGTCACACGCGGACTCGCGCGTGCGCACGCGGAATCGCGCACGGACTCACGCGGACGGGGCCGTCGCCGCCGTCGCGATCCGGGCGAGGGTCGTGCGCATGCCGTGCCGGTTGACGGCGATACGGCGCTCCGTGTTCGTCCCCGCGAAGACGGTGCCGAGCAGCTCGGCGTGTCGTGAGCCCCGCCCGGTGCGCAGGTCCTGCCAGGTCTCCGTCACGCGGGTGCCCGTCCCCTCGGCCTCGAAGCGGTAGCCCCAGCGGGCGATCGGCAGCCCGAAGACGCCGACGTCGAAGGTGAACTCCTCGCCCTCGCGCGCCGCCGACACCCGCCCCGTCGTGAACCAGAGGTACGGCCCGCGCCGGTTGAGACCGACGAAGCGGCTCCCGGTCCGCACGGGAGGCCGCGGCACCCAGACCCGGCGGCACTCGGGGCTCCACCGGCCCATGTCGGGCAGGTTCGCCACCAGGCGGTAGACGACCTCCGGCGCGGCATCCACCACGACGGACTCCTCAAGACTCCACTGACGCCCCATCGACGGCCTCCCTGTCGTCGCCCCACTCCGTCCCTACCGGCCGGTAGGGTAGCGGACCCCGCGCGTCAGGGAGGCGTCAGGATCCAGGGCGCACGCGGCAGAGAGGCGTCAAGCCGCCTGTGCGCTCCGACGTCGACGCGGTTCCTTGTGTCTGGATGTGCGCAAACGCCAAGGAACCTCCGGATCAAGGGAGTCGGTCACGCATGGGTGTGGAGAACATCGTCGGCCTGCTGGTGGCCGTCAGCCTGGTCGGCTACCTGGTGGCCGCCCTGATCAAGCCGGAGAAGTTCTGAAGCACGACGCCCCGCACGCGGCTTCCGCTCCGCGCGCGGCATACGCCCCGCACACGGCCGCGGCTGCCGGCCCGGCCGCTGTCGCCCCCCGCCACGGCCCCGCCGCCGTCGCCACGCCCCCTGGCCCGGATCCGGCCCCGCGTTCCGACCCGGAACCGCGCCAGGGGCTCCACCCCGTCGCAGGCCCGGGGCCGGCCCCGAGCCACCCCCCGGTCCCGGCCCCGACGGATCCCCGACCCGGAAGCCTCAAGGTCTTCCTGGGCGCCGCCCCCGGCGTCGGCAAGACCTATCGGATGCTCGACGAGGGCCGGCGCCGAGCCGCGCGTGGCACCGATGTCGTCGTCGCCGCCGTGGAGTGCCACGGCCGTCCGCACACCGAGGCGATGCTGGACGGCCTGGAGACCCTGAGGGCCCCGGACCGTGTGCGCCCCGCCACCACCACCGGAGCCGGCTCCCGCCCGGGCCCCGCTCCCGACACCGGTCTCCGACTCGGCCCCGCCCCCGACACAGGGCTCGACCTCGACGCCATCCTGCGCCGCCGCCCCGAGGTCGTCCTCGTCGACGAACTCGCCCACGCCAACCCGCCCGGCTCCCGCCACGCCCAGCGCTGGCAGGACGTGCAGGAGCTGCTGGCCGCGGGCATCGACGTCGTCGCCACCCTCAACATCCAGCACCTGGAGTCCCTCACCGACGTCGTCGTGAAGATCACCGGCGTGCCCCAACACGACACGGTGCCCGACGACGTCGTCCGCCGCGCCGGGCAGATCGAGCTCGTGGACGTCCCGCCGGAGTCGCTGCGCCGGCGCATGGCCCACGGCAACATCTACCCGCCCGAGAAGATCGACGCGGCCCTCGCCAACTACTTCCGCCCCGGCAACCTCACCGCGCTCCGCGAGCTCGCGCTGTTCTGGACCGCCGACCGGGTCGACGAAGCCCTCCGCCGCTACCGCTCGGAGAAGGGCATAGACGGGGTCTGGGAGACCCGCGAGCGGATCGTCGTCGCGCTGACCGGCGGCCCGGAGGGGGAGACCCTGATCCGGCGCGCCGCCCGGATCGCCGCCCGCTCGGCCCGCGGCGGCGCCCTGCTCGCCGTGCACGTCGTCCGCAGCGACGGTCTCGCGGCCGGCGCCTCGCACGCCGCGCTCGCCCGGCAGCGGCGCCTCGTCGAGAGCGTCGGCGGCAGCTACCACTCGGTCGTCGGCGACGACGTACCCACCGCCCTGGTGGAGTTCGCCAGCGCGGAGAACGCCACCCAGCTCGTCCTGGGCACCAGCCGGCGCCGCCGCCTCGAACGCTTCCTCACCGGCCGCGGCATCGGCGAGACGACCGTCGCGCTCTCCGCCGACATCGACGTCCACATGGTCACGCACGAGCGCGCCGGACACGGCCGCCTGCTGCCCTACCGGCGCCGTACCCTGCCCGTCTCGCGCCGCGTCGCCGGACCGGTCGCCGGACTGCTCCTGCCCGTCCTGCTCACCCTCCTGCTCGACGGCGCGCGGGGCCACCTCGACCTGACCAGCGAGGCCCTCCTCTTCCTGCTGACCGTCGTCGGCGTGGCCTGCATCGGCGGGGTCGCCTCCGCGCTGATCGCCGCGCTGACCGCGTCCCTGCTGCTCAACTACTGGTTCGTGCCGCCCATCGGCGCGTTCAGCCTCGGTGACGCCGACAACGTGCTCGCCCTCGGTGTCTTCGCCGTCGTAGCCGGTACGGTGGCCGCCGCCGCCGACCGCTCCCTGCGGTTGTCCAGACGCGCCGCGCGGGCCACGGCCGAGGCGGAGACCCTGTCCTCGCTCGCCGGCGACATCGTCCGCGGCGACCAGGCGATACCGGCCCTGCTGGCCCGCACCCGCGAGACCTTCGCCATGGACTCGGCCGAACTCGTCGAACAGCCCGTGGACGACCCCGACGCCGTCCACGTCCCCGTGGGGTCCGACCTGTTCCTGCTCCTACGGGGCCGTACGCTGCCGTCCTCCGAACGCCGGGTCCTCTCCGCCTTCGTCGCCCATGTGGCCGCCGCCGTCGAACGCTCCCGTCTCGCCGAGGCCGCCGCAGAGGTGGAGCCGGTCAAGGCCGCCGACCGGATGCGCACCGCCCTGCTCGCCGCCGTCAGCCACGACCTGCGGACCCCGCTCGCCGCCGGCTGGGCCGCCGTGGGCTCCCTGCGCAGCCCGGACGTGGAGTTCACCCCCGAGGAACAGGACGAACTCCTCGCCACCGCCGACGAGTCGATGGCCCGCCTCAGCCGACTCGTCGACAACCTGCTCGACATGAGCCGGCTCCAGGCCGGCGCGCTCACGCTCCATCTGCGCGCCACCACGCTGGAGGAGGTGTTGCCCGCCGCCCTCGACTCCCTGCCGCCCGACGGTCCGGCGCCCGTCATCCACACCCCCGAGGACCTGCCGCCCGTCCTGGCCGACCCGCCGCTGCTCGAACGCGTCCTCGCCAACCTGCTCGCCAACGCCGTACGCCACTCCCCGCCCGGACACCCCGTGCTCGTCACCGCGAGCGCCCTCGGCGGGCGTATCGAGGTACGCGTCGTCGACCGGGGCCCCGGACTCCCGCCCGCCGACCGGGAACGGATCTTCGAGCCCTTCCAGCGTCTTGGCGACACCGACAACACCACGGGCGTCGGCCTCGGCCTCGCCCTCTCCCGGGGCCTCACCGAGGCCATGGACTCCACCCTCACCACGGAGGACACGCCCGGGGGAGGACTGACCATGGTCGTGTCGCTGCCCTGCGCGGACGCCACATGACCAGGTCCGTACGGAGCCGGGAGACGAGCCTGACGCATCTCTGACGCCCGCCCATACGCGACCCTGACGCCGAACTCCCGTGCGAAAGGCGGCCCGGAGCGCCCCCATCGGCCATCGTGAACGACGTGACGTCAACCCTCCACCTCCGCATGCCCGTCGGGCAGCGCTCCCAGCACATGGTGATCTGCGGCGACGACGGTCTCGCCCGCCGACTGGCCGTCGAACTCGACGCGGTGTGCGGCGAAGCGGTCACCGTCGTCCTGCCCTCCCGGCGCGACGAGCACGGCGCCGAGATCGCCGCCCTCCACCGCGACCCGCTCTCCCCGGTCGAACTGCTCGTCGCCGCCCGGCCCGACGAGCAGACCCTCAGGGCCGCCGGAGTCGAACGCGCCACCGCCCTCGCCCTCACCTACGGCGACGACCAGACCAACATGACGGCGGCGCTGGTCGCCCGCGGCCTCAACCCCTCCATACGCCTGGTCATCCGCATGTACCACCGCGAACGCGGCCGTCACCTGGAACGCCTCCTGGACCGCGCCGCCGAGGTCCGCGCACCCGCCGGCGACGCCACCGCGGACACGAGCGCCATCGCGGACACGAGCGCCGACGCGTCCACGACCGTCCTCTCGGACACGGACACGGCCGTCCCCGAACTCGTCTCGGCGGCCGCGCTCGGCCACGGCCACACCCTGCAGATCGACGGCAAGGTCTTCCGGGGCGTCGTGCGGCGCGCGGGCGCCCCCGCCCAGTCGACCGACCTGGCCACGCTCGCCGTGCTCTCCGGAGCGCACCAGGACGACCCGGCCGGCGAGGACAGCGCCGAGACCCCGGGCGAGGACGGCACACAACTGCTGCCCGACACGCACACCGCGTACCACCGCCAGTTCACCCACGGCCGGCTCATGCTCGAAGAGGTCACCCACCACCACGCACCCGAGGCGCCCACGGTCTCCCGCGGCTACGGCGAACGGCTCCGCGGCCACCTCCGCCACCTGCCCTGGCGGGTCTTCCTCTCCCGCGAGGTCACCGCGGTCTTCGGAGCGCTCGCCGCGATCGTGCTGCTGCTCGCGGTCGCCACCGCCCTCGTCGAGGACGGCCCGCTCTGGCGCGCCGTGTACCTCCCGCTCCTGGACATCTTCACCATGGGGGACCCGGCGATCGGCGAGGAGGAGTCCGCCGCCCGCCGTGTCCTGCAACTCGTCGCCGGCTTCGTCGGCCTGGCCGTCCTGCCGCTCGTCGTCGCCGCCACGATGAACGCCAGCGAAGCCTTCCGTACCGCCTCCGCGAACCACCCGCCCGCCGAGGACCTCGGTGACCACATCGTGCTGATCGGCCTGGGCAAGGTCGGCACCCGGGTTCTCGCCCAGCTGCGCACCACCGCCCACCAGGTCGTCGCCGTCGAACGCGACCCGCACGCCCGGGGCGTCGCGCTCGCCCGCGAGCTGGGCATCCCCCTGCTCCTGGAGGACGCGTCCGCCGCGGGGGTCCTCGAGCAGGCGCGGATCAGGCAGAGCAAGTCCCTGCTGGTCCTCACCCGTGACGACAGCGAGAACCTCGACATCGTCATGGCCGCCCGGGAGATCAACCCGGGCATCCGTGTCGTCATGCGGCTCTACGACGACGACTTCGCCGCCACCGTCTCGGCCACCATGCGCGCCTCGTACCCCGCCGTCCTCACCCGCAGCCGCAGCGTCTCCGCGCTCGCCGCCCCTGCCTTCGCGGCCGCGATGATGGGCCGGCACGTCCTCGGCGTGATGCCCGTCGAGCGCGGCTCGCTCCTCTTCACCGTCGTCGAGGTCGCCGGCCACCCCGAACTGGAGGGCCGCTCCGTCCACCAGGCGTTCCGGGAGAACGAGTGGCGCGTCCTCGCCGTCGGCGCCTCGGGCGCCCGCCTCACCGCCCGCGCGTCGGACACCCTCGCGGGCTTCCCCACCACCCTCCAGGGCCTCGACTGGCGACCGCCGCACGGCCGGATCCTCCGGGCGGGCGACCGCGTCGTCCTCGCTACGACCCGCCGGGGCCTTGACGTCCTGATGACCGGCGTCCAGCCCCACCCGCCGAGCCGCAGGACCTGAGCCGGGAGCCGCGGCGGCGCCGCGGAGCCGGTCAGCATGCCGGAGCCGGTCAGGGTGCCGGGGCCCGGTCAGGGTGCCGGGGCCCGCTCCGCGAACCCCGCCCGCTTGTACGTCCGCATCAGCAGCGCCACGTCCGTCGACGTCACCCCGTCAAGACGCCCGAAGACGCGGGACGCGAACGTGTGCAGATCGCGGGCGGAGCGGTGGCTGGAGTAGCCGAGCAGGGTGGTCGTCCCGGTCGTCACGACCAGGTGCCGCACCGCCGCCTCGCGCGCCAGCGCGCGGATGGCGCCGTCGAGCCGGTCGTGCCCCACGGCCAGCCGGAACCGTGCCTCGACGGGATAGCCGAGCACCGCCGGATCCGCGTGCAGCCGCAGATGCAGGATGTGCGAGGTCATCAGCCGCGCGAGGCGGCGCCGGGCCGTCGTCTCGCCGACCCGCAGTTCGCGCGCGAGCCGGGTCGTCGACATCCGGGCGTCCCGGTGCAGCAGAGCCACCAGGCGCCGGTCGAGTTCGTCCACGGCGAGCGGCTCCGGCAGCGGCCGCCCCTCCATGGCGTGGAGCCGTACGTCGGTCGGCTCCTCGTCGTACGGCGCCCAGTCGCTCGCCGTGAGCAGCAGCCGCAGCACGACGGACGAGTGGACATCGACGACCCCGTCCATCCGCCCCACCACCGAGTCGACGACGGTCAGCAGCGTCTCGTGGTCGGGCACGTTCAGTTCGACGAACACCTCCAGGGCGCCGGTCGCCACCTCCACGGACCGCGTCTCCGGCCGCCGCGCCAGCGCAAGCGCCGTCTCGTGCACCCGCCCGGGCGCGCAGCGCACCGCCAGCTCCGCCGTGACGCCCTCACCCAGGTACTCGGGGATCAGCGCCGTCGTGAAGCCCACGTCACCCCCGGCCGTCATCCGGTCGAGCCGGCGCGCGACCGTCCGCTCGTGCACCCCGGCCGCCGCCGTGATCGCCTCCGTCGTGCTGGTCGAGCTGTCCAGCGGCATCACCCAGGGCTTCCTGTCCCCACTGCTCAAGGGGCTCACCGAGACCCTCCGGGTGACCGCGGCCGACCTGAACTGGATCAGCATCGCCAACCTGCTCTCCAGCGTGGCCTTCACCCCCGTCCTCTCCCGGATGGGCGACCTGTACGGCCACCGGCGCGTCCTGCGCTGGAACCTCGCTATCGTGCTGCTCGGCTCCGTGCTCGTCGGCCTGAGCCGCTCCTTCGGCGTGCTGCTGACCGGCCAGATCCTCCAGGGCGCCTTCGCGGGCTTCTTCCCGCTCCTCGTCGGCATCCTCCGCAACCGGGCGACCACCTCCCCGGACGGTGCGGGCGAAGGCGGCGAGAGCCGCCGGGGCATCAGCTTCATGGTCGCCGCGCTCGTCGGCGGTCTCGCGCTCGGCCTGGTGGCCAGCGGCTTCGTGGCGCGTACGGTCGACAGCCCGACCGCCGCCCTCTGGGTCCCCACCGCCGCCGTGGGCCTCGCCCTCGCCGCCACCTGGCGCCTGCTGCCGGAATCCGCCCACCGGCCCGGCGGCCGTATCGACTGGGCGGGCGGGATCCTGCTCTGCCTCGGCCTCGTCGCGATCATGCTCGGCCTCGGCATGGGCGGCCTGCCCGGCTGGGAGTGGGACTCGGCCCGCACGCTCGGCTGCCTCGTCGGCGGCACGCTCGTCACGGCCCTGTGGGTCCTGGTGGAACTGCGGACGGACGAGCCGATGATCGACGTCAGGATGTTCCGGCACCGCAACGTCGTCACCGTCTCCCTGGTGACCCTCACCTTCACCTTCTGCATGCTGGGGCTCCAGGTCGCCAACCCCGTCTTCATGGGCACCGGCGCGGCCGAGCACGGCTACGGCCTCGGGTTCGACCCCTTCGCGATCGCCCTCGCCATGCTCCCCAACCTGCTCGCCCTCGCCCTGGCCGCGCTCGCCGCGCCCGCCGTCGCGGCCGCCCTCTCCGACCGGCTGACCCTGGTCGCCGGCTCCCTCCTGATGGCCATCGGCTACCTGGTCTCGCTCACCTGGCACACCTCGATGCTCCCGTTCCTCCTGGGTACGGCGGTGGCGGGGGTCGGCACCGGGTTCCTGCAGCACTCCACCAGGACGCTCGCCGTCGAGAGTGTGCCGCACGACCGCACCTCGGTCGGCTCCGGCATCAACGAACTTCTCATCAACGTCGGCGGTTCGCTCGGCGCGGCGGCGGTCCTCACCGTCTTCGCGGCCCGCACCCCGGCCGGCGCGGTCCTGCCGGAGCTCGGCGCGTACACCACGTCCTGGACGATCTGCGTCGCCGTCTCGCTCGCGGGCGCCGCGATCGCCCTGCTGTACCGCACCCCCAAGAACGTGGAGGGCCAGAAGTGACGACCACCCCGACCGAGCACGCCCGCGTGGTCCTGACGCGGCGCCAGGACGAGGTCCTCGCCCTCAGCCACCAGTTGCACGCGGACCCGGAACTCGCCTACGAGGAGCACCGCGCGGCCCGCCGCATCACCGACCTCGTGGAGGCCGCGGGCTTCGAGGTGGAGCGGGGCGTGTGCGACCTGCCCACCGCGTTCTCCGCGACCGCCGGCACGGGCGACCTCGTCATCGGCATCTGCGCCGAGTACGACGCCCTGCCCGGCATCGGCCACGCCTGCGGCCACAACGTCAACGGCGCCGCGTCGGTCGCCGCCGCCCTGGCGCTCGCCCCGCTCGCCGACGAGCTCGGCATCACCGTGAAGCTGCTCGGTACTCCCGCCGAGGAGTTCGGCGGCGGCAAGGTCGACATGCTGCGCGGCGGCGCCTTCGACGACGTCGCCGCCGCGATGATGGTGCACGCCGCGCCGCACGACTCCGTCGGGCTGACCTCACTGGCCATCAGCAGCTGGAAGGTCGGTTACACCGGCCGCGCCGCCCATGCCGCGGCCATGCCCGAGCGGGGTGTCAACGCGGCCGACGCGATGATGATCGCCCAGGTCGCCATCGCCGCGTACCGGCAGCAGATGCGGCCCGGTTCGGTCGTCTCCGGGGTCGTCACCTCCGGCGGCGAGGCGGCGAACGTCATCCCGGCCCACACCACCGCCGACTACGACTGCCGCGCGGACACGGCGGAGGAACTGCGTGAACTCCAGGCGCGGATCCGCGCCTGCTTCGAGGCGGGCGCGCTCGCCACCGGCGCCGAACTCGCCCTGGAGACCGTGGGGAACGACTACGCCGACCTCCGCCAGGACCTCGCGGTGGGCCGCAGCTACCTCGCCGCCGCCCGCGCGCTCGGTCGCACCGTCCCCGACACGGACCCGAACCTGCGGGCCGGTTCGACGGACATGGGCAACGTCTCGCACGTCGTTCCCACCATCCATCCGATGATCGGCTACGACTGCGGCGACACGATCATGCACAACCCGGAGTTCACCCGCTACGGCACCACCCCGCAGGCCGACCGCGCGGTCCTGGACGGCGGACTCGCCATGGCGTGGACGGCCGTCGACCTGGCCACCGACCCGGCCCACCGCGAGACCCTGCTGTCCCGCCTCGCGACCCGCGAGCGGCTCGACGCACGCTGAACACGCCCAGGAACCGGGCCGGGTGGAAGCGAGGACGGCGCTCCCACCCGGCCCTCGCCGCACGAGAGTTCTCGGGGAGCACTGTATGCCCCCTGGTATGGGCTCGCCGTTCGCACAGTCGCGACGTCGGTGGGCCTCACCAGTACATCGGCTCCTCCCACTCGTCGTGCTCGGCCTTCGGCCGATGCGCGCCGTAGAGGCGCGTCACACGCATGCGGACCACCACGTCCCGGCCCGCGACGGCCTCCTTGAAGACCCGCTGCTCCGAATAGCCGTTCAGCCGGGCCGTGATGAGAAGCTCCCGCCCCACATCATCGCCCAGTTCCCGCGAAGGCTCGGAAATCTCGATCTTGCCCTCGGCTGCCGCCCAGGAACCGCCGTAGGGGCCCTCGCGGACGATCCGTACCCAGGGGTTGGCCCGGAGCATCTCCAGCAGGGCGCTCTCGTAGATGGTGGAAACCCCCAGGCGCACGATCCGAGTGGCCGGCTCCCAGTAGTACCGCACCTCCCCGCCGGACAGCCGCTCGCCTTCGAACCGCCCCATCTGCTCCTGCTCGGCCCACGCCCTGAGGTGGCCGTCGTACCCGTAGATGCCGCCACGTCCCGGCCCGCGGAAGGCGTACGACGCCTCCGCGTCGGACATCGGCCCCCCGTTCAGCGCGAAGTCCCGCAGTCTCGCGGCCCGCTCGTCGGCGCTGCGGGAGTCCGCCGCTGCCTTGTCCGACGGTGGTATGCGGTTCAACCAGCCGGCGGTCGTGAGTTTCGGAGGTGCCGATCCCTCGACGGTGATGGTGAGCTGGTGCTGGGGGACGGTCAGGGTGATGTCCTGCCCGGTCTCGCTCGTCCAGGTGGTCGTCGTCCCCTCGGCGATCCGGAACAAGTACTCACCATTGTCGAGCCCTTGGGCGCTGTCGAAGAAGATGCCGTCAGAGGTCCGCACGCCGTCCAGGTTGAAGAAGCCCCTGATGGCAGATCCTCCCGCTCCGGGCACTACCTCGTACCAACTGGTTCTGCGCACCTTGGGCTTCTCGAACCTGTTGTCGATCGGGACGTACTCGTGCTGGCAGCGGTCAAGGCGGGGAACGCCCTCGTCCACGACGTACGTCTTCCGGTACAGCGCGCAGTGCACGAACTTGTGGCCCCCATAGATGGGGACTCGCACCCCGAGGCGCGTTTCCGTCATGTGCACGCCGTCCTCGGACGCGCTCTCCACCCAGTCGGTGTAGATCCACTCGCCGGACATGATGTTCCCCATCTCCACCTCGGACTTGAGTCATCAGCGTAGATCGGGGACCGGAATCCTGGACCGCAGCAGCGCGTAGCAGGCGGACGTGACGGCGATGCCGACGGGCAGGGCGAGGTCGATCCCGCCGAGGGCCGCGGCGATCGGACCGGTGTACAGCGTGTTCACGCACAGCGCCGCCGCGGTGACCCCCGTACCGAGCGCGAGCACGCCCGGTACGCCGACGCCGCCGGAGTACCAGAAGGGGCTGGTGCGGCTCTCGTCCATCAGCGCGGGACCGTCGTAGCGGTTGCGGCGCAGCGCCATGTCGGTGGCGTAGAGGGCGGTGGCCGGCCCGAGGAGGACCACGGTCAACTGCAGGACGTTGCTGACGGTGTCGAGGAAGTTGGACACGAGCAGCGCGTACAGGGTCAGGCCCGAGGCGACCACCCCGTCGACGACGACGCTGAGGGAGCGTCGGATACGGATGCCGACGGCCTGCAGCGCGAGTCCGGCGCTGTACGCGGTCAGGGCGTTGATCGCGATCGTGCCGAGGACGAGCGCGAGCAGGAACACTGGCGTGAACCAGCCGGGCAGGATCTCCTCCAGCGCGGTCTGCGGATCGCTCATGTCGACGGCCGTGGCCGCGAGCGCCCCCAGGGAGCAGACGAGGACGCTCGGCAGGAACCCGCCCAGCGCGGTCCAGCCCATGACCGCGCGGGACGAGGCCGTACGCGGCAGATAGCGCGAGAAGTCGGCGCTGGTGGTGTACGACAGCGGGCCCGCGGCGATCAGCGTGACGCCCGCCAGGAGGGTGGCCCAGAGGTCCGTCCCGGAGAGCCGGCCCTGCGGCGGCGCGTAGCCGAAGTCGGCGTGCAGCAGCACCGCGTACGCCACCACGCCGAAGGCGGCGGTGAGGGCGAGGGTGATCGGCAGGTACAGCTTCACGATCAGGGCGTGCCCGTAGACGCTGATGGTCAGGGTGACCGCGGCGATGAGCAGGACGACGGCGGTCTTGACGACCGTGTTCGTCGGCAGGCCGGTCTTGGCGACCAGGGCGAACGCGGCGGAGGCGGCGGCCGCCAGATTGAGGGCGAAGTAGCAGACCGAGATGGTCCAGCCGGTGACCGCGTTGTTCACCCGGTTGCCCCGGACCCCGTACATGGCCCGGGTGATCACCTCGCTCGGCGCGCCCGCCGCCGGTCCGGACATCGCGAGCACGCCGGTGAGCAGCCAGAACAGATTGCCCACGACGATCACCCCGAGGGCCTGCCAGAGGCTGAGACCCATCAGGACGAGGGCGCCGCCGATGACCAGGCTCAGGTAGTTGACGTTGGCCGCGGCCCACACGGAGAAGAGCTCGCGGGGCCGCCCGTGGCGCTCGGCGTCGGGGATGTGGTCGATGCCGTGGACCTCGACCCGGCCCGCCCGCTCGGTGTCGGGCGGCGCGGTGCGCGCGCCCTCCGCGCCGGGACGGGGGTCGGGGATGGTGGACGCCATGAGGCCCTCCGGATGCGTGTCGTGCCGACCTGCTTGCTTATTGGTCGCACACTCAATAGCATCGCCCGTATGTCGTCAAGCGTCCAGCGCAAACGAATCCGCAAGACTCCCGAGGCCCGCCGCGCGGAGATCGTCGAGAGCGCGGCCCGGGTCGCCCTGCTCGAAGGCCTCGAATGCGTCACCCTCCGGCGGATCGCGGAGGAACTCGACGTCAGACCCGGTCTGATCAGCCACTACTTCCCCTCGGCCGAGGAACTCGTGGCCGAGGCCTTCGCCACCGCCGCCACGGGTGAACTGGACGCGCTGCTGCCCGCCGACCGCCCCGAGGGCACCCCCACGGAGCACCTGGCGCGCTACTTCGCGCTGTCGACGGGCGAGGCGTACGACGACATCAGCCGCCTGTGGATCAACGCGCGTCATCTGAGCCGCTACCGCCCGCTGCTGCGCGAGCGCGTGGCGGAGATGGAGCGCGCATCCGACGACCGCCTGGAGGGCCTGATCCGCGACGGCGTGCAGGCGGGGGAGTTCCGCACGGACGCCCCCCGGACGGCGGCCATCCAGATCCTGGTGGTCCTCGACGGCCTCGGTGCCCACGCCAACACCGACCGGAGCGACCGCCCGGAGGCCGTGACCCGCATGGCCCTCACCACGGCCGAACGCGCACTGGGCCTCCCCGACGGCGCCTTGACGCCGACGGGCTGACGCGGCTTCCCCGCCCCCTCCCTTTCCCCCTCACTTGGAGTTGTTGTCGTGGGTTGTTCCCTGATCATCGTGTCGGCGCGGCTGCTGGACCCGGCCACGGGCGCCCTCCTGCCGCAGTCGGCTCTGGCGGTGTCCGCCGGCCGGATCGTCGCGCTCGGCGACGACCGTGAGATCCGCGACCTGGCGGACCCTTCCACCACGGTCGTGGACGTCAGGGGCGGGGTGATCGTCCCCGGCCTGGTCGACGGTCACATCCATCCCGTGTCGGGCGCCGAACTCACCCAGGGCCTCGACCTCTCCGCCTGCACGGACCTCGCGTCCCTGCGCGAGCTTCTCGCCCGTGCGGTCGGGCGGCTCGACCGGGGGGAATGGCTCTTCGGCTGGGGTCTGGACCCGAACGTGTTCGGTGACCGTCCCGTCGAGGCCGCGGCGCTCGCACCGGTCCTGGACGGCGTACCGGCCCTGCTCCAGCTCTTCGACGCGCATTCGTCGCTGGCCAGCGCCCGCGCGCTGGAACTCGCGGGCATCGACGGCCCGCGGACCTTCGAGCAGGCCGCCGAGATCGTCTGCGACGAGCAGGGCAGGCCGACGGGTCTCCTCCTGGAGGACGCGGCCTGCGCGCTGGTGGAACGCGTCGCGCCGCAGCCCTCGCGCGCCGAGCGTCGCGACCGGCTGGCCGCGGTGCTGCGGGAGATGGCGGCGGCCGGCCTCACCGGCGGCCACGCCATGGACGCCAACGGCGACAGCCTCGCGCTGTACACGGAACTGGAGGCGGCCGGCGACCTGCCGCTGCGCCTGCGCGTCGCGCCGTGGTGCCAGCCGGGCACGGACGAGGACGGCGTGGCCGCCCTGATCGCGCAGCAGGGCACGGGCGGGGACCTGTGGAGCGTCCGGGGCGTGAAGCTGTTCATGGACGGCACGATCGACAACGGCACTGCCTGGCTGGAACACCCGGACCGGCTGGGCGAATCCCTCCACGCCTTCTGGCCCGACCCCGAGGCGTACACGCGCGTGGTGGCCCGGTTGCACGGCGCGGGGGTGCCGACGGCGACGCACGCGATCGGGGACGCGGCCGTGCGGCACGTCCTGGACGCCGTGGAGAAGGCCCGCGCCGAGGGCGGGGGCGCGACCGGGGACCACGTCAGGCACCGCGTCGAGCACATCGAGAGCGTGCCGGACGACACGCTCCGCCGCTTCGCCGCACTCGGCGTGGTGGCCTCGATGCAGCCCACCCACTGCTGCGACTTCACCCGCGCCGACCACACCGACAACTGGTCCCGTCGGCTGGGCGAGGAGCGCGCCTCGCGCGCGTGGCGCTGCCGGGACCTACGCGATTCCGGCGCCACGGTCGTCCTCGGCTCGGACTGGCCGATCGCCTCCTTCCCGCCCCTCGGGGTGATGGCGGGCGCCCGCCACCGCCGCCCGACGCGCGACCTGACCCAGCCCCCGCACGGCCCCGACCAGGCACTCGAAGCGCTGGACGCGCTGCAGGGCATGACCACGGGCCCGGCGTTCGCCGCGGGCCAGGAACACCAGGAGGGCCGGCTCGCCGTCGGGTACCGGGCGGACCTCACGGTCCTCGCCGACAACCCGCTCACGACCCCCGCCACGGCCCTCGCGGACCTGCCGGTCCTCCTCACGGTCCTCGACGGCCGGATCACGCACCGCGCCGAGACGCTCTGATCCCTCTGATCCGCCCGATCCGTCTGGTCACGACAGGGCCCGGGTGACCGCCCTCGCGGTGTCGGCGATCAGCCGGTTGTCGTAGGCGGCGTCGGGACGGTGCCGGTGCGAGAGGACGGCCAGCACGATCGGTGCTCGCCCGGGCGGCCACAGGACGGCGATGTCGTTACGGGCACCGTACGTACTGCCCGCCCCGGACTTGTCGCCCACGACCCACCCGGAGGGCACCCCGGCGCGGACGAGCTCCGCGCCGGTGGTGCTGGTGCGCAGCCACCGCGTCAACTGCGCGCGCTGCGGCGGCCCGAGCGCGTCACCGAGTACGAAGGCCCGCAGGTCGTTCGCCAGGGCCCGGGGCGTGCTGGTGTCCCGAGTGTCCCCGGGAGCCCACCGGTTGAGCTCGGGCTCGCGGCGCACCACACGGGTGACGGTGTCACCCAGTTCCTCGAGCACGGCGTCGAGCGCGGCGGGCCCGCCGAGTTCGTCGAGGAGGAGATTGACGGCCGTGTTGTCCCCGTTCCGCACGGCGGCGTCGCACAGTTGCTCCAAGGTCATCCCGGTGTCGACGTGCCGCTCGGTGACGGGGGACGGCGCGACCAGATCGCTCCGCGCGTACCTGACGACCCGTTCCATGTCCGGGCCGCCGCGCCCGCGCAGCACCGCCCCGGCGGCCAGCGCCTTGAAGGTGGAGGCGTAGGGAAAGCGCACCGCGTCGTTGTACGCGATCTCCCGCCCGCTGCCGGTGTCGAGCGCGTACACCCCCAACCGCGCGCCGTACACCCCTTCCAACTCCCGCAACCGCTCCCGCACATCGACCGCCCCCGAGGCGGGGGCACCGGCCGGTACGGGCGCGCGGCCGGGTTCACCGGCGGCGCACCCGGCCAGCGGCAGGAGCACGAGTGCACCCAGGACGGCGAAGATCCGGAGCGGGGGACGACGCGGGTGAATCGGCATGCGGAAGAGGCTCCCCCAGGAGGGGTGGAAGCACGCGCACATCGGGTGCGTCGGGCGTGTCGGCACCAGAACCGCTCCAACGGCGCCGCCTGCGGTGTCAGTGGGGCGTGGCACGATCGGGGTCATGACCGTCTCGCTGGATGCCCTGCTGCCGACCGCCACCGGTGCGCACGTCTCGACCACGTACGCCGACTGGGCCGACGCGTACGACCCGGACAGGGCCGGTACGGCGCGTGAGCTGGTCGGCGAGATGGGTACGAAACTGGGCCTGTTCCGGAGCAAGCCGGGCCGGTTCGTGGACACCATGGCGGCGCGGGCCCGGAGCCTGCCCCCGGCGCACCTGCCGTGGTTCTGGGACACCGTCGGCCACCGCCTCATCGGCCAGGGCGGCCGGCCCGGCGGCCGGCCCGGCGGCCGGGCCTACGCCGCCGCGCGGGCGGCCGAGGCCGCACACGGTCTTCCGGTGGACGTCGAGTACCGGAAGGCCAACGCCCTGCTGTTCGCCCGCGGCGGCGCCATGCCCGCGAAGGAGTTCGCCGCCCACCAAGGCTTCCTCGCCGAGACCTCGGCCCCCGCCGCCGCCCACGCGGCCCTGGACGAGTTCCTGACCGCCTGGACGGCGTCACCGGCCGACCTTCCTGCCGACCTGGTGCGCCGCGTGAGGGCCTCGGCGAAGGCGGCGGGCCCGGGGGACAAGGAGGCCGCCAGGCTGGTGGGCGAACTCCTCGCCGACACACGGGACAAGGCCGTCCCGGACGCCGTGCTGAAAGGCGCGACGCCCCTGCTGCGCGCCCACCCGCCGACGGACGCGGTCGCGACCGGACTCCTCGGCATGTTCCCCGACGGCGTCACCGACGGCGGGGCGTGGCTGCGGATGCTGATCGCCTCGGGCGCGACGGAGGCGATGGAATCCGGTCGGGTGGTGCCGCAGGGCGGCCTGCGGCACTGGGTCGGGAACTTCGCGCGCATGTACGAGTACGCGGCCCAGAGCGGCGGAGGCGTGGCGCGGCAGCCGCTCCCGGCCGAACTCTGCGACCTGGTCGACCGGCTGGGCCCCCGCCTGCGCGCGGAGGGCGGCGCGCCGCTGACCCTGCACACGACCCGCCACCACTACGAGGGCTTCGACGCGGACGTACTGGACGCCTGCCTGGCCACCGGGGCCGAGGTCATGGACCCCGGCCCCGCCGTCCGGCTGCGCTTCTGGGGCGAGCGGTCCCGACGCGACCTGCGCGCGCTCGCCGCCGACCCGGTGTTCGGCCCGCGACTGGAGGCGACGGTCCACGCCACCCTGCTCCCCGAAGGGTCCCTCCACCGCCGCCGCACGCCCGGAACGGCGGTCACGCTGCTTCCGGGCAACGAGGGCATCGCCCGCCTGGTGGCCGCCAGAGTGGACAAGCTCCTCGCCACGGTCGCGGCCGGCGGGATGGCGGGCGCGGAGGAAGCCCTGGCCGAACTGGAACTCCTCCTGGACGGACCGACGGTGGAGGCCCTGGACGGCGTCGCCGACGCCCTCGCCGGCGCCGGCCCGGCCGGCACGCTGCACCGCTCCCTGACGGCCGGTCTGCCGGAGGAACTGGCCTGGCCCGCGCTGGAAAGGGTCTACGAGGACTTCGCGAAGGAAGCGGCCGAGTCCCCCGTGACAGAGGGCGAAGGACCTCTTCCGGGCGTCTCGGGCGTGACGTCCACGTGGCCGGTCCTGACGGTCTTCGGCCGCCACCGCGCGGTCGCCGTGGCCCCCGACGGTGTCCGGGCCTCCTGCCGCTACACGATCCCGGAGGACGCGACGATGTTCGCGGTGCACTACGCGGGCGGCTCGTTCCTGGTGAGCTGGACGGCGAAGCCGAACCCGTACTACTGCGACACCGCGTTCTGGGCCGACCACCCCGACGACCCCTTCGCCCCCGACGAGGTCGGTGGCCTCGTCCCCTTCGGCGGCAGCCTGGACGGCGCGTACGGCTTCCAGTTCGAGACCGCGGACGGCAGCGGTCGGCACGGCGGTACGGGCATCCTGCGTCCCGGCGGCAGACAGGGCATCGACAGGGACGAACTCCAGCTCGGCGACGGCTCCACGATCTGGACCAACGCGGTCTTCGGCCGGCAGCCGTGGCAGCAGGTCCACCCCCTCACGGGGGAACGCGAGGGCGCGACCCCCCTCCCGGACTTCCTCAGCGCCTCACCCGCGACCGCACCCGACACGGACCTGGACCTGGCCACGGAAGCACTCCAACTGGCCCCGCTCCCCGCCGGCCTGACGGACTCTCCTCTGGGCACGCGCGACGGCCTGGTCGGAACCAGGATCCACGGCCGGCCCGGCCACTACCTCCTGCAGAGCGTGGACGGCCGCACAGCCCGCTTCACGAGCGACCGCCAGGGTCAGCAAGCCTGGGCCCTGTGGGCCCCACCCGGGGCCCCGACGCAGACCGTCGTCCTCGCGGAGGCCCGGACCCCGACGGGCGTACGCGCCTACACCGCCGACGGCACCCTGCTCTGGGAACAGGACGGCCACCGCTCGCCCCGCCACCCCCGAGTCCCTCCCGCCCGGCACGCCACCCTCTCCGGGGGAGTGGCTCTCCCGCCGGCGTTCTGGTATCTCCTCCGCACCCGCGACGGGACCGCCTCCCAGGCGCTCCGCGCGACCACCCGACAGACCGCCGACACCCTCCTCGCCGCGGCCCTGGAATCCCCCCGATCCCTGAGCGCGGCGCTGGCCACCGAGTTCCCCGCCCTCATGGACCCGGTCCTGACGACGGCGGTCACCGCCCTCGCCACCCGCGCGGCCCGAACGGCCAACCGCCTCAAGGCACTTCACCACCGCATCACCTCCCCCGGAGCGGCCTGACCACGGGGCGCGCGGGGGAGCATGCGAGGATCCTCGGGTGGGTAGCGGCCCGCTGTCCGCGCGCGTAAGTGACGAGTCATCGGGAGTTACCGGTGTGGGAAATCTTCGCCGACGTCATGGGCCGCCTGGCCACGGCCGTCCGGGTCGCCGACTGGATACTGCCGCGATGGCGCCGGAGGCGCCATGCCCAGATGATCTCCGCCCTGCGAGGCGGGGAAACGGTCGACATCAGGTGCGCCGCACGGTTCCGCAACTCCGGTGGAGCCCGGCACCGCGCGACCCTGACCTTGCGGGCCGAAGGCGTCTTCCTGTCCACCGCCGACGGCACACTTCAGGAACTGCAGCTCGGCACAGCGGCCACTGATGTGGAGCTCGTGTCCGAACGCGCGATGCTGCTGTGCGACGTCGACGGCCGACGACTGGAGGTTCTGCTGCGCGACGAGGAGGGCCACTTGTTCCGGGCGGTGGCGCTCAGCCTTCGGGACCGTGGCATCCTGACCACGCCCGGACGGGAGGGTGGGACGGGGCCGGCCGGATTCGAACCGGCGTCCTCCCACACGCGGTGAAGGCGCGACGACCGCTGCGCTACGAGCCCCGTCCCGGACGCGATCATACGAGCCGGTCGCCCTCCGGCGCATCCGACTAAGCCGGTACGGCGACGGGGTACTCCGATCGCACTCGTCGCGTCCCACCGGTTCCATGATCCACACCGCGGCAGCGACCGGTAGCGTGTGTTGTTGTGAGCGCATCAGAGGTCGAAGAGTCCGACAGCACGTTCGTGCAGCTGTTGCAGTACGCGGGGCGGGACGCCGCGGCGCAGGTCGCCGAAGCGATCGGAACTCGGGGACGGGCCGGGGCCCTGGGGCAGTGGTGGCGTGTGCTGCCGGAGGGGCTGCGGGACTGGGTCGCCGAGCACGGGGAGAGCGGCGAAGTGGAGGCGCTCCTCCAACACTGGGGCCTGACCCGGCATCAGGCCGCGCTCGTCGCCTCCCGCGGCGACCTCGACCCCGTGCTCGTCGAGGCGGCGGGTTCCGGGCAGGCGGCGGTGGCATCCGGACTGGTCGAGAAGCAGTGGCTTGCGGGGCCCGTCGTACGGTTCGAGGGCTACGGCCCGAACAGAGCGCTGCGGCCGGAGGTGGAACGACGCGTCCAAGCCCGGCTCGGCACCGACGAGCGGGCCTGGGAGCGGGCGTTGCAGCTGCTCGCGAACGGCTTCACGGGCGATTTCCCGGCCTTTCTCGACGCCGCCGTCAGCCACGACACCGGCCTCGATCAGCAGAATGTCCCCGTCGACCCCAAGAAGGAAGTCGCTTGGCTGATCCGGATCGCGCCAGGTGACCTGCCCCGGCGTCTCCTCTCTTGCCTCGCCCCGCGCACCCTCCATCGGATCGCCGACGGGTCACACAAGGTGGAGCTCGCCCAGCCTCTGATCGACACCGGTGACCGCGACGTCTGGCAGAGCATGCTCGGCGGCGACTACCGGCTGAAGCACCGCACCAGTCGCCAAGAAGCCACGATCGAGCGCGCCTTCCTGCTGCGCGACGATCCCGAGATCAACGAGTGGCTGCTCACGGGCCTGCTCGACCAGGCGCGGGACACGGGATACGAACTCGCTCCCGCCATCCGGCTGGCCCTGCTCGAGGGCCGCGCCTTCGGACCCGGCGCCCCGGACCCGCTGCCCCGGACGTCCGCCGTGCACGCCCTCGTCGCCGCCCCGCGCCTCCCTTCGTCGCGCCCGCGCGACGCCGACCTGCTGCGCCTGTGCTTCGACTCTCGCGAACCCGGTCTGGTCGCCCAGGCCTTGCGGGCGTCCGTCGAGAGCGAGGACGCCCTGCTCACGCCGTACCAGCAGCTGACAGCCGGCATACGGATGTGGAAGGCAGGCCGCGCCGACGAGCTCCGCGCGCTGCTGGCCGAACGACCCGGTGGCCTCCGGGACGCGGCAGCGCGCGAGGCGTTCGCGCTCGCGCTGGACCAGGACTCCCCGCGACCGCTGGAGGCCGCCGCGGCGGTACTCCGGGAGCGCGACGACCACTTGGACGAGGCCCTGAACTTCTGGTGCCGGCGTTTTCCGGACGGGCTGCGGTCCTCCCACATGGACCTGATGCACCACGCCGAGCTCGCCGCGGCGAGCCGGGCCATCACCGAGGGCCGCGCGTACCGCGTGGACTGGGACCTCGTCCGCAGTCGACTCGCCGACCCGGAGATGCGCCACCACCGCGAGCGCGCACGCGCACGGTACGGGGTCCTGCTCGCGCACCGCCGACTGCCCGCCGGACGTCGTGACCGCCCTGACCGATCCCGGTCTCAACGAGCTCGACCTGCTGCGCCTGTACGCCGACCGGGACACCGCCCTGGCGACGCTGACCCGGGGACACCTCGCCGCACACAACGGCGAGGGCGCCGCGCTCTGGGAACCCCTGCGCCGGACCTCCCCGCACTCCGGGGGCCGGACGCCCGCGGTGAGCCCCGAGGACGTCCTTCGGTACGCCCGCCCCGTACAGGTAGCCGTCGGCTCCGCGCCGGCCGAGGCCGTCGACCGGTTCGTCCAGGAGCATCTCGCTCCGCTCGTCGCCGAGGATCCCGCGGCCGAGGCGGGACTCTGGCTCGCCCTGCGACGCCTCACCCCCTACTTCTCCGGTCCACTGCCCGCTCTCCTGCGCACCGCCGTCCGGCTGCGCGGGGGCGGCGCGCCGCTCGACGTCGTGCCCGCCGCCGACTTCCTCGCGGGCCCGGACCGGGACACCGCGGCCGACCTCGTCCGCGAGAGGCTGGGTCCGGCCCCCGGACCCTGGATCCACGCCGTACGCCTGCTCGCCACCGGATTCGACGGAACGCTGCCCGAACTCCTCGACTCCGCGCGCACGGTGGAGCCGCACGTCGAACCGGGCGCGGCCACACGCCTCCTCGTGGGGCCGGCCGCGCTGCTCGGTCTCGCTCCCGCTGACGTCGTCGACGCCGTCGTCGCCGGACTCGACCGACCCACCCGAGTCGTGCTCGCCCGGACGAGCGTGAGCGCGGGCACGCTGCGCGCCCTGGTCGCGCTCGGTGATCGAGAGGTGTGGGACGTGCTGCTGACCGCCCCCTTCGTACGGCCTCCGATCGCGAAGCCGGGCACCGAGGCGTTCAGCAACCGGCGCGCCGACGTCCTCGTGCCGGCGATGCTCGCCCAGGACGACCCCTGGCTCAACGCCCGTATGGTCCGCGAGGAGTTCGACTGGCCGTTCAGGGAGAACGCCGCCCTGATCAGCGCAGTCCTGGCCGGGCACCCCTTCGGCCCGCGCGAGGTGCCCGTACCGGTCCTGCCCGGGCTGCGGGCCGACTACGCCGACTGGACCCCCGACTCGGGCACCGAGCTGCCGCGCTGGACCAGGAACCCGCACTTCTACACCTCCGACGAGCCGGTGCTGGCGATGCAGGCCATGATGACCGTGCGCAAGACCAACCGCGTGGACCCGCCGGAGACGTTGATCGGCGTCCGCCAGAGCCTGCTGGCCGCGTCGACGATCGCGCACGCGGGCCGCTTCGACCTGCTGGAGTACGTGGTCAGGCACTGGAACATCCGCTTTCCCTACGGAGGGTGCGGCGAGACACGGGACCTCTTCGCCCGGGCGGTACGGCTGCGTTCCGCCACGGAGATCGACGCGGAGCTCTCGGCGGCCGACTGACCCCGGGTACGCGCGACCAGGACGAACGTGACACTGATCAGGAGGGCCCAGGCGCCGAACTTGGAGAGGGGGACGGGTTGCCAGCCGTCGAGCTGGTGGGGGTAGGCCCAGGCGCCGACGTACGTGGCCGCGTTCTCCGCGACCCAGAGGAAGAACCCGATCAGGGTGAAGGCCAGGGCCAGCGGCATGCGGTAGCGGGAGAGGCCCACCGTGAAATGCACCCAGGTGCCGGCCGTCGCGCCGATGAGCAGCACGGCCAGCGGCACGCGCGCGTCCGGCAGCCAGTGGTGGGTGAAGAAGTTCAGGTACACGGCTGCCGCGAGCACGGCCATCAACCGGGGCCGGTACCCGGACAGCGACAGGTCCATGATCTTCCACGACCGGCAGCAGTAGCTGCCCACGGCGCTGTAGAGGAACCCGCCGTAGAGGGGGACGCCGGCGACCTTGAAGACGGCGTCCTCCGGATAGGTCCACGAGCCCATCTGGACCTTGACGAGCTCGAAGAGCAGGCCCACTAGGTGGCAGCCCAGGATCACGGCGGTGTCCCTGGGGCCGTCCCAGCCCACCTTGCGGGCCAGGACGGTCAGGGCCACGCCGTACAGCAGGAGCAGGTCGTAGCGGGCGACCGGCAGGTCGCCCGGCAGCAGCCGCGAGGCCCCGATCCCGCCGACGAGCACCACGGCGAAGGCGACGGCCCGCACCTGGTTGAGCCCGAAGCGCCAGAACTGGGCGCAGCCGTGGGCGATCCCTTGAAACGTCATGCCCGACCAGACTGCCGACGGGCGACACGCGGTTCCGTGGGCCTCACCACACCAGAGGCCGAACGGGGGAGGCCCGGCCGGGAGCCTCCCCCACTGCGGCTGACGCCCACGTCGTGTCCGGGGGCCGTCAGACGGTTCTGATCGCCGGGTCGGAGACGCCCGGGGCTCCCGTTTCCACGTGGCCGGCGAAGCGGCGGAGGAAGGTGGTGTCCGAGGCGGAGGTGACCGTCACGTCGTACCAGCGGCCCGTGGTGCTCAGGTCGATGGTGCGGGAGACGGTGGCACCGGCGTTGACCGTGACGGTCTGGGCGGTGTTCCCGTAGGCGTTCCTGACCGTGAGGGTGACCGCCGCCGTGCCGGAGTTCGTCAGAGTGAGGGCCAGGTTGCCGGTGGAGGCGACATGGCGGGCCGTGACCTCGGGGCCGGCCTGCTTCGTGGGGCCCTTCCAGGTCCGCAGGAAGCCGTTCGGGCCCCATACGGTGAGGTTGATCTGGTTGCCGGTGGAGGCGCTGGTGCTCCAGGTGTCGGCGAGGGTCTTGCCCGCCTCGACGGTGTACGGCCAGGGGCCGTCGGTGCGGTTGCCCGAGGTGCTGTGGAAGTGGGCGCCGAGGCTGGGGCCGCTGGCGAAGGTGAGCGTGAACTTGCCCGTGGAGAGGGTGCGCGCACCGTCCACGTACGGGCTGTAGCCGAGCGGGCGGGTCGGCTTGGAGCCGGCCTCCTGCTTCGGGAGCGTGCCCGTGGCCGGAGCCACCGGACGGTAGTCCGGGTGGCGGTTCTTGTCCGGCGGGACGTAGCCGGCGGTCGACGGCAGGGCGGCGGGGGTGGCGTCCGCCCGGCTGAAGTCGAAGGCCGAGGTGAGGTCGCCGCAGACCGCGCGGCGCCAGGGGGAGATGTTCGGCTCCTGCACGCCGAAACGCTTCTCCAGGAAGCGGATCACGGAGGTGTGGTCGAAGGTCTCGGAGCAGACGTAACCGCCCTTGCTCCAGGGCGAGACCACGATCATCGGCACCCGCGGGCCGAGGCCGTACGGACCCGCCGTGAACTTGCTGCTGCCGGGGTACAGGTCCTTCGAGACGTCGGCCGTGGACAGGCCCCACGCGGAGGAGGCCGGCGGGTACGGCGGTACGACGTGGTCGAAGAAGCCGTCGTTCTCGTCGTAGGTGATGAGCAGCGCGGTCTTCGCCCACACCGCCGGGTTGGAGGTCAGCGCGTCGAGCACCTGGGAGATGTACCAGGCGCCGAAGTTCACCGGCCAGTTCGGGTGTTCGCTGAACGCCTCGGGCGCGGCGATCCACGACACCTGCGGCAGCGTCCCGTTGGCGACGTCGGCGCGCAGCCGGTCGAAGTACCCGCCGCCCGCCTTGACGTTCGTGCCGGTGCGCGCCTTCTCGTACAGGGCGCTGCCGGGCTGGGCGTTGCGGTAGGTGTTGAAGTACAGCAGGGAGTTGTCACCGTAGTTGCCGCGGAAGGCGTCGTTGATCCAGCCCCAGTGGCCGGCGGCGTCCAGGCCGTCGCCTATGTCCTGGTAGACCTTCCACGAGATGCCCGCGGCCTCCAGGCGCTCCGGGTAGGTCTTCCACCCGTACCCGGCCTCGGCGTTGTCCAGGACCGGTCCGCCGCCCGTGCCGTCGTTGCCGGTGTGACCGGACCACAGGTAGTAGCGGTTCGGGTCCGTGGCGCCGATGAAGGAGCAGTGGTACGCGTCGCAGACGGTGAACGCGTCGGCGAGGGCGTAGTGGAACGGGATGTTGCTCCGGTTCATGTACGACATGGTGACGTCGGTCTTCGCCGGCACCCACTTGTCGTACTTGCCCTTGTTGTACGCCGCCTGGCCGCCGGCCCAGTCGTGGTTGAGGCCCGTCACGAACTGCATGCCCAGGTCGCTGACCTGGGGGTTGAACGGGAGGATGTCCTTCGTCCCGTTGGACTGGTGGAAGACCGACTTGCCGCTGTCCTGGAGGACGGGCCGCGGGTCACCGAAGCCGCGTACGCCCTTCATCGTGCCGAAGTACTGGTCGAAGGACCGGTTCTCCTGCATGAGGACGACGACGTGCTCGATGTCCTGGATCGTGCCCGTGGTGACCTGTGCCGGGATGGCGGCGGCGCGCGCGATGCTCTCGTTGAGCATGCCGGCCGTGGCGGTTCCGCCGGCGATCTGGAGGAATCTGCGGCGGTTGAGTTCCGTCATGGAGTGATGACCTCTGCGGGTGAGGTGGAGCCGATGGGTGGGTGACGAGAAGCTGAAGAGCGCACCAAGGACAGCGCTCTCCGGGGACCGCACGGCGATCCTTGCCCAAAACTTGGCTGTACAACTCGAGAAAACCCGGGCGCGGCAGACCCTAGCGGGGGATCGAAGGAAGGGGAAGAGCGATCGAAACGCTCAACTTCGTCACCACTATGGATCGATTGAGCGCCTGCATGCTAAAACCGGCCAGCCATGACTCGATTCCAGCGTCCCCCTGGAGCCCCCATGACAGCTGTCTGGTCCCGCCGCGGCTTCCTCACCGCCACTGGTGCCGCCCTCGCTCTCGGCTTCGCCGCGAGCCCACCGCTCACGGGAGTGGCGCTGGCCGCCGACGAGTTCAGCACCCTGCGCGCGAAGTGGCGCACGCTGATACTCGGCGAGGGGTTCAGCCCCACCGCCGAACCGTTCAGGACGAAGCTGACCGAGCTCGGCAGCCGCGCCGCCGAACTCCGGGCGACGATGGCGCCGGCCACCGGATCCCTGTGGCCCGACGCGGTGTGGACCGACCCCGAGCCCGACACCGACCAGGAGTCGTTCGGCTACTCGGCGAGAATGAACGAGAACTACTCCCGGCTCCTCACCCTGGCCCAGGCCTACAGCCAGCCGGGAACCGGCCTCACCGGCAACGCCTCCCTGGCGGCGGACATCGTCACCGGCCTCGACCACCTGTACCGCCGGATCTACAACGAGGGCCAGACCCGCTACGGCAACTGGTGGAACTGGCAGATAGGCGCCCCCCAGGCGCTCCTCGACATCTGCGTGCTCCTGCACGACCAACTGACGGCCACCCAGATCGCGAACTACTGCCGTGCCGTCGACCACTTCGTGCCCGACTCGGCCATCGGCAGCTACACCGGCACCAGCACCGGCGCCAACCGCGTCGACCTCTGCCGGGTCGTCGCGCTCCGCGGAGTCGTCGGCGACAACTCCGCCAAGATCACCCTCGCCAGGAACGCCCTCTCGCCCGTCTTCCCGTACGTCACCTCCGGAGACGGGCTCTACACCGACGGCTCCTTCGTCCAGCACACCTCAGTCCCCTACACCGGCACATACGGCGCCGCCTACCTCGGCGGCCTCGGCATGCTCTTCGCCCTCCTCGCGGGCTCCAGCTGGGCGGTCACCGACCCCAACCGGCAGATCGTCCTCGACGCCGTCGAGAACGCCTGGGCGCCGTTCCTCTACAACGGGCTCATCATCGACAACGTCTCCGGGCGCGGAATCAGCCGCGGCATCTCGGCCGGCGACCCGAACCAGATCCAGGCCGACGACCACCTGCGCGGCCACGGCATCCTCTCCTCCATCGTGCTCCTCGGGCAGGGCGCGAGCGCCGCCGAGAACGCCCGCTGGCGCGGTCTGGTCAAGGGCTGGATCCAGCGCGACTACTACAGCCCGCCGCTGAGTAACCCCTCACTCGGCCTGGTGAGCCTCGCCCGGCTGAAGTCCGTGGCCGACGACACCTCCGTCACCGCCCTCGCCGAACCCACCGGGCACCGGCTCTTCCCCTCCATGGCCAGGGCCACCCACCGCCGCCCCGGCTGGGCCGCCTCGATCAGCATGGCCGACAAGCGCACCACGTACTACGAGACCGGCAACGGCGAGAACCTGCGCGGCTGGCACACCGGCTCCGGAATGCTCTACTGGTGGGGCGACACCTATGCCAACGGCCAGTACAGCGACGCCTTCTGGCCCACCGTCGACCCCTACCGCCTGCCCGGGACCACCGCCTCGCGCAAGGTCCTGGCCGACGCGGCGGGCGGCGACTGGGGCGCGTCCAAGCCGGACGTCAACTGGGTCGGCGGCGCCACCGACGGCACGCGCGCCGCGATCGGCCAGTACCTGAAGGGCCTCCAGAGCACCCTGATGGCCAAGAAGTCCTGGTTCTGTCTGGACGACGCGATCGTCTGCCTCGGCGCCGGCATCAAATGCACCGACGGCACCGCCGTCGAATCCGTCGTCGAGAACCGCAACCTCGGCCCCACCGGCACCCACGCCCTCACCGTCAACGGCACCGTGAAGCCCGTCAGCCACCCGTGGTCCGAGACCCTGACCGGCGCGACCTGGGCGCACATCGGCGGCATGGGCGGCTACGTCTTCCCCGGCGGCGCGACCGTCAAGGCCCTGCGCGAGGAGCGCACCGGCCGGTGGAGCGACATCAACCGGGGTATGGCCACCACCGCGCTCACCCGCCGCTACCTGACCCTCTGGGCCGACCACGGCACCAACCCGACCAACGGAACGTACGCCTACGTCCTCATGCCCGGCGCGAGCACCACGCAGACCGCCGCCCGCGCCGTCGACACCGGCTGGGTGCAGGTCCTCGCCAACACCGACAACCAGCAGGTCGTACGGGTGCCCTCGCTCGGCTTCACCGGGGTCAACTTCTGGTTCGGCGGCACCGTCGGGACGCTCACCGCGAGCGCGCCCTGCTGCGTGATGATCACCGAGAAGACCGACGGCACGGCGGTCATCTGCGTCAGTGACCCGATGCGCATGCAGACCGCCCTCACCCTCACCTGGAACCGGGCCGTGACCGCCGTGACGTCCCAGCCGTCGACGGTCACCGGATCGTCCACCGGCTCCTCGCTGACCCTCACGTTCGGCGACCTGAGCGGCACCTTCGGCGCCACCCAGAAGGTCACCGTCGGGCTCGGCTGAGCGGCAAGAGAAGCCGGGCTCACCTACGGCCGAGGCACCCGACCGGCCCGCAGCAGCTCCACCAGCTCCTGCAGGCCGGTCAGGACCCGCCGGCCGGGGGCCGCCTCGACCGGGAAGAGCGAGGGTACGGCGACGACCCGGCACCCCGCGGCCTCCGCCGCGGCGATGCCCACCGGGCTGTCCTCCACCGCCAGACAACTCGCGGGATCGACACCCAGGGCCCGCGCGGCGGCCAGATAGGGCTCGGGGTGCGGCTTCGTACGGTCCACGTCGTCCGCCGTCACCGTCACCTGGAACGACTCGGTCCCGAGCAGCTTGAGCACGGACTCCACCACGGGCCGCGGCGAGGCGGTGACCAGCGCCGCCGGGATGCCCATGTCCCGCAGCGTGCCGAGGAGTTCCAGGGCGCCCGGGAGGGCGGTCGCCTCCTCCTGGACCGCCGTGAGGAACCCGGCGTCCAGCTCGGCCACGACGGCGCCCAGCGGGCGCCCGGTGCCCGAGGTCCGCCACAGGTGGACCGCGGTGTCCTCCACGCAGCGGCCCACCACCGCGGCGGTGTCGGCGTCGGTCAAGGGGTGGCCGAGACCTTCCGCCACCACCCGCGCGGTCCGCCACCACAGCGCCTCGGTGTCGACGAGCGTGCCGTCCATGTCCAGCAGGACGGCCCGCGGCTCGACGGTGAACGGCCGGCCGTCGAGGGTCCAGTGCGAGTCCGGGGGACAGTCGAGCGACGCGAACACCTGGGCGGCGACGTCCTGGTGGCGCAGCTCCCCGACCGGCGCGCCCACCGGGACGTCGGGTCCCGCGCAGGCGATCCATGCGGTGCGCTCCAGGTCCGAACGTCCGCCGTGGCCCCCCTGGTCACGGTGGCCGTGGTCCGTGACCACAAGGAACGTCCAGGCCTCCTCGGCGTACGCGGCCCGCCCGCGGACCGCGGCGAGAAGACGGCCGAGCCGCTCGTCGGCGCGGACGATCGCCCGCTCGTACTCCGTGCCGCAGCCCAGGATGTGGGCCGTCTCGTCGACCGCGCCCAGATAGACGAAGGACGCCTCGGGATCCTGCTCGGCGAGCACCCGCGCGGCGTCGACGGTCACCAGCTCGTCGGCCGCCTCCCAGCCCGCGCAGTCGTCCGCGGCGGGCGCGACATGGCTCAGCCTCCCGGGACCCCGGAACAGCGGACCGCCGTTCGCCACCGTCACCAGCGGCTCCCAGCCGGCGGCCACATAGGTGCGCCGGCCGGCGTCCCGCAGCCGCGTGGTGAAGTCGGGGAAGACGGAGAGGCGGTTGCCGCTGAAGTCGTTGCTCCAGACGGCGTGCTTGTCCACGGTCACGCCGGTCACGATCGTCGCCCAGCACGGCCCCGACATGGTGGGCGTCCCGGGTTCGACGAGGACCGGCGCGAGGAACCCGGACGCCGCGAGGGCGTCCAGGTGAGGGGTGCCGAGGCGGCTGAGCGTGTCGAGACGCACCCCGTCGATGCCGACCACGAGGACGCGGCGGCGGGCGGCGACGGACATGGGATCCTCCGGTTCGTACGGGGTGAGGCGACGGAGCGCGGGCCCCGCTCCGCGAGGAACGGGGCCCACCGGGCGGGGTTCAGAGAGCGCGGAGGACCAATCGCAACGCGACCGGTCCCGCGCCGAGCGCGTGCTGCGGCAACGGGCCGGGACCGCAGGACGCGGTACCGATGCCGTGGTGCGCCACGTCCAGGTTGACGTGCAGCCGGTCACCGGGCACCAGGTCGGTGGTGTGCCGGGCGGCGTCCAGCTCCGCGCTGGTCCAGCGCCGGACCGTGAGGTCGTACGAGGGCAGGCCGACGATCTCCAGGCCGCCGCCGCCCGCGCCGGTCAGCAGGGCCCGGCGGACCGCGCGCCGGTTGCCGTTCTCCTGCGGGCGTACGTACGGGGTCTGGAGCGCGTCGACGGTGCGCCGGTGGCGGCCGAGCCGGGCCGCCGCGGTGCTGTCCCGGTACGCCTCACCCGGGCCGAGGCCGTACCAGTCCACCGTGTCGAGCCGGCCGGGCAGGGAGAGACCGAGGCCGATCCGGGGCAGCGGACAGGGCCACTTGCCCTCCGGAACCGCGACGACGTCCAGCCACAGCGACCTGCCGTCCGAACGCCAGCGGTACGTCGCGTTCACCGCGTGGTCGGCGCCCGCGGGCGCCGTCCGGGTGCGGACCGTCAGCCCTTCGGCGGTCGACTCCACACCGAGGGTCCTGGTGGTGAGCCGGTGCAGACCGGCGGCCCGCCAGCGGTCGGCGATCCGGTCACCCAGCCGGTCGTTGTCGGTCGGTGCCCGCCACAGGTCGAGCCGGAGCCCCCCGACATCGACCCCGCCGACGGCGAGCAGCCGCCCGCTGTGGGCGTCGAAGGCGGCAGGCCCGAGGGCGAGCCGGCCACCCCGCCCCGCGACCGTCGGAAGCAGACGCTCCGGGACCGGTTCCCGAGCCGCCGGGGCGAGGACGGTCTGGCCCCACGCGATCTCGTGGCCCGCCTCCGCCCAGGGCTCGTCGGCGGCGAGCTCCGCGACCACCGTCAGGGCCCGCTCCGCGTCCTTGACCGGCGGCAGCGCCGGCACCGGCAGACTCACGCGGTCGCCGGACGGCAGGACGGGGACGTCGAGCACGCCCTCCGCGACGATCTCGCCGTCGTCCTCGGCCCGCCACCGGAAGCGCAGATACGCCGTGTCCCGGAAGTCATGGCCGTTGCGGACGGTGACGCTCCGCCCGTCGGCGCCGAAACCGATGCTGACCGGCTCGATCACCTTCTTGTACTCGACCAGCCCCGGCGAGGGCGTGCGGTCGGGGAAGACCAGGCCGTCGGCGACGAAGTTCCCGTCGTGCACGGGTTCGCCGAAGTCGCCCCCGTACGCGTGGAACACCCGGCCGTCCGCCGTGCGGCGCGCGATGCCGTGGTCGATCCACTCCCAGACGAAGCCGCCCTGCAGCCGCGGATAGGTCTCGAACAGGCGCTGGTACTCGCTCAGGCCGCCCGGCCCGTTGCCCATGGCGTGCGCGTACTCGCACAGGATGAACGGCAGCCCGCGCCGGTGCGCGTCGAGCGCCGGATCCCGCGTCGGCGGCTCCTCGCCCCGGCCGATCAGCTCGGTCTCGGCGTGGTCCGCGTACATCCGGCTGTAGACGTCGACATAGCCGCTGTCCCACTCACCCTCGTAGTGGACGGGCCGCGACGCGTCGCGTGTGCGCGCCCACTCCGCCATCGCGACCAGGTTCTCTCCGGTGCCGCTCTCGTTGCCGAGCGACCACATGAGGATGCTCGGGTGGTTCTTGTCGCGCTCCACCACCCGCCGCATCCGGTCGAGCAGCGCGTCCCGCCACCGCGCGTCGTCGCTCGGGTTGCCGCGCCAGCCGACCAGCTCGAAGCCGTGGGTCTCCAGGTCGCACTCGTCGACCACCCACAGTCCGTAGGCGTCGCACAGGTCGAGGAAGTCGCTGGACGGCGGATAGTGGCTGGTGCGCACCGCGTTGATGTTGTGCCGCTTCATGAGCAGCACGTCGCGCAGCATCGTCTCGTACGACAGCGTCCGCCCGGTCTCCGGGTCCCACTCGTGCCGGTTGACGCCGCGCAGCAGCAGGGGCCGCCCGTTGGCCTTGAGCAGGCCGTCCTCGACGACGATCCGCCGGAATCCGATGCGCAGCGGGATCCGCTCGCCGGCCGCGGTCAGCTCACCCTCGTAGAGCCTCGGCTGCTCGGCGTTCCACGGCTCGACGCCCGCGAAGGTGTGCGGGCCCGCCGGGTCGGCGTCGACGAGGCCGAGCTCCGGCACGGAGAGCCGGGCCGGCGCCGAGGTCTCGACGGACAGGGTGCCGACGCCGGTGGTGTGGTCGTAGTCGGCGTGGACGAAGAAGTCCTCGACGCAGCCCTCGGGACGGGACAGCAGCCGCACGGGACGGAAGATCCCGGACAGCCACCACATGTCCTGGTCCTCCAGATAGCTGCCCGCCGACCACTGGTGGACGCGGACGGCGAGGACGTTGCGCCCCGGCCGCAGGGCCTCTGTCGCGTCGAACTCGGTGGGGACCCGGCTGCCCTTGCCGTCGCCCAGCCGGACGCCGTTGAGCCAGACCGCGAAGCAGGAGTCGACGCCGTCGAAGCGCAGCACGCCACGGCCGGCCGGCCAGTCGTCCGGGAGCGTGAACTCCCTGCGGTACTCGCCCGTCGGGTTCTCCTCGGGCACCCGCGGCGGGTCGACCGGGAACGGGTAGGTGACGTTGGTGTACGCGGGGGACCCGACGCCCTGGAGCTGCCAGCAGGACGGCACGGGCAGCGTGTCCCAGGCGCCGTCGTCGAAGCCGGGGTCGTCGAAGCCGGCGGTGAGATCCCCGAGCCCGGCGGCGGCCCGGAAGCGCCATTCGCCGTCCAGGGGGATCCCGGGGGCGTCCGAGCGGAACGCGGCCCGCGGTGTCAGCCGGCCGCTGCCGGGGCTGCGGTCCTCGACGTAACGGGTGTCCGGAGGCTGGTGCATCGCTGTGTCCTGTGTGGTCTGCGGGACGGAAGGGCTCGGGAGGGAGGGACGCTGGCCCGAGTGGCTCGGGCCCGAAGGGGCTCGGGCCCGAAGGGGCAGGCCGAGTGGCTCGGCCTCAGGGGGCAGGCCGAGCTGCTCGGGCCCCAGGGGTCAGGCCGAGTGGGAGAGCTCGTCGGGGCCGACACCGTGCGCGAGGGGCAGGCCCTGGGCGATGCGCTCCACCTCGTCGGTCGCCCAATGGGTCATGCGCACCAGCTCGTTGCCCAGGGAACCCGCGATGTGCGGGGTGAGCAGGACGTTGGGGAGCGTGTAGAGAGGCGAATCGGGGGGCAGCACCTCGGGCTCGGTGACGTCGAGCACGGCGTGGATGCGGCCGGTCGACAGCTCCTCGGTGAGGGCGGCGGTGTCGACGAGGGAACCGCGCGCGGTGTTGACGAGCGTCGCCCCGTCGCGCAGCAGCGCGAGCCGCCGCCGGTCGAACATGTGCCGCGTCTCCGGGAGCTGGGGGGCGTGGATGGAGACCACGCTGCTGCGCCGCACCAGTTCGTCGAGCTCCACCGACCGCGCGCCGAGCCGCTCGGCCTCCGAGGCGTCCACGTACGGGTCGTACAGCAGGACCTCGAAGTCGAACGGGCGCAGCAGTTCAAGGACGCGACGGCCGATCCGCGACGCGCCCACGATGCCGACGGTCCGGCGGTGGTTGCCGTGACCGGTGAAGTACTCGAGCAGGTGCACCTGGCCCCGGGCCTCCCGGTAGGCCCGGGCGCTGTCGAGGATCCGCTTGCCGGTGGCGAGGATCGTGGCGAGGGTGAACTCGGCGACCGGCAGGGCGTTGGCGCCGGCGGCCGTGGAGACGGCGATGCCCCGCTCCCACACCGCGTCGGTGACATGGTGCTTGACCGACCCGGCGGCGTGGATGACGGCCCGCAGCCGCGGCATGGCGCGCAGCGCGTCCGCGGTGAGCAGCGGGGCGCCCCAGTGGGTGAACAGCACCTCGGTCTCGGCGAGGGCCGCCGGTTCGACGTCGGCGAAGTCCGGGACGAACCGGTCGGTGTCCACGGCCGCGACCTGCGCAAGCCGGTCGAGCGCGCCCTCGGCGAGGAGCTGGGCGTGGATGCCGGCCCCCATGGCGAGCAGGGTCCGCGGGCGTTGCGGGGCGGCGACACCGTGGGGGGTGTGGTCCTCGTTCAGGACGGAGCCTTCCGTTACGGGCACGGTCACTTGACCGCGCCGGCGGTGAGGCCCGAGCGCCAGAAGCGCTGCAGGCAGATGAAGGCGATGATGAGCGGGACGACGGCGACGAGCGAGCCGGTGATCACCAGAGAGTAGAACTCGGGCTGCAGCTGGGTGGTGCTGTTCCACATGAACAGGCCGAGGTTGACCGGGTACAGCCTGTCGTCGTTGAGCATGACCAGCGCACCGAAGAAGTTGTTCCAGCTTCCGGTGAAGGAGAACAGGAAGATGGTCATGAAGCCGGGCGACAGCATCGGCAGCGCGATCCGCGCGAACATGCTCACCTCACCTGCGCCGTCCACGCGCGCGGCCTCCAGCACCTCGTTCGGCACGTACCCCTCGGAGAAGACGCGGGCGAGATAGACGCCGAACGGGTTCACGAGGGCGGGCAGCAGCAGGGCCCAGTACGTGTTGACCAGGCCGACCTCGGAAGCCAGCAGGTACATCGGCAGCTGGATCACGGTGGCGGGGACGAGGAGCCCGCCGAGGACGACCCCGAACAGCTTCTCCTTGCCGCGGAACTCGTACTTGTCGAAGGCGTAGCCGGTGGCGACGCACAGCAGCGTCGAGGCGGCCGAGCCGACCACGGAGTAGAGCACGCTGTTGCCGAGCCAGCGCAGGTAGATGCCGTCGTTGAAGGTGAAGACGTCGGCGAGGTTGGAGAAGAGGTTGAAGTCGGCGAAGGTGAAGCCGCCGGTGGAGAAGAGGTCGCCGTGGTCCTTGGTGGCGGCGAAGAGCAGCCAGCTGACCGGCATCAGCATGTAGAACGAGGCGAGGAGCAGCACGCCGTTGACGACGCCCTTGGAGAGCAGGCTCCCCGGGCGCTTGCGTCGCGGGTCGCGGCGCCTCACCGCGGTGGCGGCAGCGCCCGTGCGGGCTTCGGCGGCTGCGGGATCCTGGGTGACCGTGTGTGTACTCATGCCGCCTTCCACCGGTTTCCGATCTTGGTGACGATGAACGACAGCACGACGCCGAGCGCGGCGAGCAGCAGGGACGCGGCGGCCGCGAGCCCGTAGTCGTGCTGGACGAAGGCCGTCTTCCAGATGAACATCGTGGGCGACCACTCGGTGTCGACCGCGGCGGTGCCGCGCTGGTTGAGCAGCTTGGGCTCGGTGAACAGCTGGATGGCGCCGACGCAGGTGAACAGGACGGCCATCACGACCGCGGAGGCGATCATGGGCACCTTGATCTGCAGGGCGGTGCGGACGGGCCCGGCCCCGTCGATGTCGGCGGCCTCGATGAGTTCGCGGGGGACGGCCTGCAGGGCGGCGTAGAAGATGATCATGTTGTAGCCCATCCACTGCCACGCCGTGAGGTTCACGATGGACGAGTACACGTGGTCGTTGCTGAAGAAGTCCCAGGTGCCGCCGACGGCCTCGATCCAGTCGAGCACCGGGCTGAGTCCCGGGGTGTAGAGGTAGATCCAGAGGATCGAGGCGATCAGGCCGGGGATGGCGTGCGGCAGGAAGAGCGCCAGCTGGAAGAAGCGCCGGGCGCGGGCCACGGCCGAGTCGATCAGCAGCGCGAGGGCGAGTGCCCCGCCGATCATCACCGGGATGTACAGCGTGCAGTACGCGGCGATGTGCAGGAACGACTCGCGGAAGCCCGCGTCGGACAAGGCCGCGAGGTAGTTGTCGATGCCGGCGAACGTCCGCTCGGTGCCGCCGAAGCCGAGTCCGGACGACTTCTCGCTGAAGAGGCTCATCCACACGGCGTACGCGATGGGCGCCGCGGTCATGGCCGCGAAGAGGACGAAGAACGGGACGATGAACAGGGCCGCCGCGGCGCGCTGGTTGCGCCTGATCGGTGAACTGCCGTTAGGGGCACGGCCGGTGCGGCCGGTGCGCGGGCCGCTGCCGTCGGCTCTGCTGCCGCCGGTCGCGGGCGGGGGCGCGGCCTTCGCGAGTGGTGCTGCCACGGGTACTCCTTGGCGGGTGGGCGCTGCGGGTCCGGGGGAGGGGCTCTGGGGCTGTGGCTCAGCCGAGTGGGACGGCGGGGCCCGGCCGGGGTCAGGGACCGGCCGGGCCCCACCGGGTTCACTCGGCGAGCTTCAGCCCGCGCTCCTTGATGCCCGACGTGGCCTTCGCCTGGCCGGCCGTGACGCCACCGGCGAAGCCGGTCTTGGCGCTCTCGTCCTGGATGGCGGTGTAGACGTCCATCTGGTTCGGGCCCCAGGTCCAGCCGGGCACGATCGTGTCGACCTGCTCGGAGGCCAGCTTGTAGAGGTCCTGGCCGCCGAAGTACGCGGTGTCGAACTTCGCCGCGGCCACCGCCCGCATCTCCGGGTTGGCCGGCAGGGCGCTGCTGGGCTTCTTCGGGTCGCTGAGACGGGCCTTGACCGCGTCGCCGTTGGTCGTGAGCCACGTGATGAACTCGGCCGCGGCCTCGACGTTCTTGCTGCCCTTCAGGACGCCGTAGGAGCTGCCGCCGTAGTTGCCGCTCGCCGGGGTGCCCCAGTGCGGCATGGGCGCGGCGGCCCACTTGCCGGCCAGGTCGGGCAGGTTGGTCTTCATGCCGGCCGCGGACCACGAGGCGCCGAGGAAGGAGAGGGTCGTGCCCTCGACCCGGGCCTTGGTCTCCTCGGGGCTGTAGCCGGTGTAGCTCTGGACCAGGTCGTCCTTCACCAGGCCGTCCCAGTAGGCGGCGACCTTCTTCGAGGCGGCGTCGTCGACGCCGGGCTTCCACGCGTCGCCCTGGGTGCTGAACCACTTGCCGCCGGCCTGCCAGGAGAGCGAGGCGAGCAGGGCGGGGTCCGACTTGGGCATGTTGGCCAGGCGGACGTTCTTGTCGGCCTTCTTGACCTTCTCGGCCGCGACCCGGAACTCGTCCCAGGTCTTGGGGACCTCGATGCCGTACTTCTTGAACAGGTCGGTCCGGTAGTAGTAGACCTGCGGCGCCGCGTCGAACGGGACGGTCCAGGTCTTGCCGCCGAAGGTGACGAGGTCCTGGATCGGCTTGGGGAACTTCTCCTTGACGGTGTCACCGACCTGCTCGGTGAGGTCGACGAGGTTTCCCTGGCTCGCGAACTCGGGGACCATCTGGTACTCGACGGTCGCCACGTCGGGCGCGTTGCCCGCCTTCACACCGCTGGACAGCTTGCTGTAGCCGTCGGCGCCACCGGGGATCTCGGTGAACTTGACCTGGATGTTCTTGTGGGTCCTGTTGAACTCGTCGACGGTGGCCTTGGCGCCACCGGTCCAGGTCCAGTAGGTGATGGTGACCGGCTTGCCGTCGGAGCCGGCGTCGGACGAGCCGCCCTCGCCGCCACCGCACGCGGTGGCGAGCAGGCCGAGAGCGGCGAGGGTGGCGGTGGCGGCTATACGGAACGAGCGTGAACTGCGCGACATGGCACGGCTCCTACGAAGACCTCGACGGGGAGAGAGGCGAACGGAGCACATCATTTTCGCCAACTCGATCACCGTCAAGAGCAAACGCACAAGACAATCAAAACGATCGAGTTACGATCAAGAAGTTCAGCCTGTGCTCGATGCTCCCCGATCGCCCCCGCAGGAGGCGCGGATCCTCAACTTCGGCAGCAGGTCGAGGTGTTGGCCAGGACCCGGCTCGTTCCCCGAGCTCCGCTCGGCAAGCCGCTCGAGCAGCAGCTTCGCCGCCAGCTCGCCGACCGCCTGCTTGGGCGGCGCGATCGCCGTGAGCGGTACGTCGGCGAGCGCGGCCACCTCGTCCTCGTACGCGACCAGGGCGAGGTCCTCGGGAACGCTGATGCCGCGCGCCTGCAGCCGCGGGACCAGCACGATCGCGTCCTCGTCGCTGTGCACCAGGGCAGCCGTGACGCCGTGCCGCCGGACGGCCTCGACGAGGTACTCCGTCACCTCGTCGTACTCCGTGCCGGACCCGCGGGCGAACGGCGAGCCGGGCACGGTCTTCAGGTCCAGTGACCGCACCGAGGTGAGGTACCCGTCCGTGATGCCCGTCGCGTGCGGACCTTCCTGCAGCACCGCCGCGACCGAACGGTGGCCGAGGGACGCGAGATGGTTCACGGCGAGCGCGGCGCCGTGCGCGCGGTCCGTGCGCACCCGGTCGAGCGTGGCCGCCGGATTGACGGCCGGCGCCGTACGCTCCACCAGCACGGTCGGGGCGCCGCAGGCGAACAGCCACTCCTCCTGCCCGTCCGAGGGCGCCCCGCCGAACCAGCTGGGAGCCACGAGCAGCCCCTCGGCCCCGCTGGCGAGCAGATGCTCCGCCTGCACGGGATCCTCGCTGTCGACATAACCGGACACACCGAGCACCAACCGGCCGCCCTGGGCCTCGACGGCCTTGCGCGCACCGAGGACGACGTCCCCGAAGATGTACGAGGTCGTCGGCACGATCATGCCGATCACCACGCCACCGGACTCCGGCTCCTCCGCGCGCCCGGAGGACTCACCGGGCCAGACGACGGCACCGTGCATGCGCTGCACCTTGCCCTGCGCGGCCAGCGCCTCCACGTCCCGCCGCAGCGTCACCGGCGAGACACCCAACTCGGACGCGAGTTCGGTGACCCGGATGCTGCCGCGCGCCCGGACGAGTTCGAGTACCCGATCGTGGCGATGGTCGACGTGATGCCGCATGGCTCCCCCTGGATCGCTTGGGAGGCGCTACCCTACGCCTCTCTACCCAGCGTATCGATCGATTGTGATCGAATCGATCAGAATGCGGAGTGCGGGAGCTGTGAAGGTGGCGTGCGCCGGGTCCAGACGCGCTGGACGGAGCGGTAGTCGATGACCGTGATGTCCTCCTCGCGGAGGACGGCGCGGGCCTGTGGCGAGGTCAGGAACTCGTAGTCCGTCCGGCGAACCGTCCAGCCGTCGTCGACGGCCTGCGACTCCGGGGTGCCCAGACCGGGGTGCACCGCCCACTCGTTGAGCCCGGCGGGCAGGTCGCGCAGCAGTTGCACGTAGCGGCCCGCCTTTCCGTCGATGTCGAGCGAGTAGCTGTCCAGGAAGTCGTTGTCGGTGACCGGCAGCCCACGCCCTCGCATCACGCGGCGCCCACGGTCGAGCCAGACGCGGACCGCGAGGCCGTACTCGCCCGCAAGCGCGGCGGTCAGTTCGAGGATGTCGTGGCGGCCGCCGTCGGCCAGGCAGTGGAAGTCCAGATGGGTCGGTGCGAGGCCCTTCTCGGCGACGGCGTCGATCTGGGCGCGGAACTCACGTTCCACGTCCTCGATCCGGGCCCGGGAGAGGAGGGCCTCGCGCCCGGCGGGCGTCGGAGAGAACACGTCACCCGCCGCGTCCAGCAGCGAAGGGACCCGCTCCCTGGCGGCCATCGGCCCCCACCGGATGCGGGGCATCTCGCACACCAGGGTGAGGTGGATACCGAAAGGGACGTGCGGCCTCCGGGCGAGCAGCTCCATCGCCTGCGCCGCCGCAGGGCAGGGCACCATCAGGCTGCAGGAGGTGGCGATGCCCTCCTCGATCGACTCGATCACGGCGGCGTTGATCGCCGGATACATCCCGAAGTCGTCGCAGTTGACGATCAGCAGCCGGGCATCGCGGGGATACCCCAGCAACTCACTCGACGTTTCCACCGTCATGTCCTCGCTCCTTTCCGCCGTCCTCGCCGGAGCCGTTCCACGTCCAGCAGCAGCGCGTCGCCCGGCGCGAGGCGGGGTACCGCGAGCCCGAGCACGCCGAGGACGCGCCCGGTCGTCGTGATGCCGGTCGTCGCGAGCGGGCCGGGAATCGGGGTGTGCGGGGTGAGTTCGGGAGTGAGCGCGACCCGGTACGCGGCGTCGGCGGTGAGTCCCGGCAGGCGCAGCCGTACGGGAGCGTCCGCGACGGACGTGCCGGTCCGGGCGTGGCAGAAGAGGGCGCGTTCGCCGTCGGCGGAGACGACGCCGTGGAGCAGGGCCGCGGGGTCGGGGTGGTCGGCCCGGACGGTGGTGCCGGTGTGGATCAGCTCGCGCCGGCGCTTGTAGAGGGTGATCCACGAGGTGAGTTCGCCCAGCTCGGCGTCCGTGCACCCGGTGAGGTCCCATTCGATCCCGGCGTGTCCGAACAGGGCCGTGGCGCAGCGGAAGCCGAGCCGGGTGGTGCGGCCGGTGACGTGCGCGGTGGCCGGGCCGACGTGGCTGCCGACCAGCTCGGGCGGGAGCAGCAGCCCGGTCCAGCGCTGGCTGTACTGGCGGTCGACGGGATCGTTGGTGTCCGAGGCCCACACCCGGTCCGTGCGTTCGATGATCCCGAGGTCGACGCGGCCCCCGCCGGAGGCGCAGGACTCGATCTCCACTCCTGGGTGCAGCCGCCTGATGCGGTCGATGAGCGCGTACACGGCTCGGGTGTGGCGGTGGACCCCGGCCGCGCCGTCGTGGACGGCCTCGACGAGAGGGCGGTTGTGGTCCCACTTCACGAAGGCGATGGGGTACTCGGTGAGCAGGGCGTCGATCCGCTCGGCGAGATGCCGGGACACCTCGGGTCGGGCGATCGAGGACGTGCTGGTTGCGGTGCGGCTCGGGCAGCCGGCCGGGTGCGGCGAGGAGCCAGTCCGGATGGGCGCGGGCCAGGTCGGAGTCGGGGTTGACCATCTCCGGCTCGCACCACAGCCCGAAGTCCATGCCCAGGGCGCGGACATGATCGGTGAGCGGATGCAGACCGTTCGGCCAGATCTTCTCGTCCACGTACCAGTCGCCGAGTCCGGCGCTGTCGTCGCGACGCCCGCGGAACCAGCCGTCGTCGAGCACGAACCGCTCGACACCGACCTGGTGGGCCCGGTCGGCGAGGGCCTTGAGCCGGTCGAGGTCGTGGTCGAAGTAGACCGCCTCCCAGGTGTTGAGGACGACCGGCCTGGGCGTTGTCGGGTGGTTCGGGCGGGCGCGCAGCATGCGATGGAACCGGTCGCCGATGCCGTCCAGGCCCTCGTCGGAGTGAACGAAGTACACCCAAGGGGAGACGTACGACTCGCCCGGCGCGAGTCGCACCTCACCGGGGGCCAGGAGCTCACCGCCGGACAGCAGGCCGTGGTGACCGGCGGAGCGCTCGGCGCCGTGCTCGCTCTCCCCGCTCCAGGCCACGTGCACGGCCCACACCTGTCCGTGGCGGAAGCCGAATCCGGCGGTTCCGGCCACGAGCAGGGTGGCGGAGTCGTGCCCGGGCCGGCCCTGGTGCGTCTCGCGCAGATGGAGGCCGTGGACGAACGGGGAGCGCTGGGGGACGCGTTCGAACCCCCAGCGCCCGGTGAAGTCGAGGAGCTCCACGGCCTCCTCGGGAAGCGGCAAGGAGGGGCGTGCCGCGGCCACCGCCCAGGGGTCGTCGCCGGTGTTGATCACCGTGTGCCTGATGCCGACCACGCCCTGGGCGGTGAGCCGCAGTTCGCAGGTGAGGCCGACCCCGGCCTCGGCGTCCGCGGCGCGTGCGGTCACGACGGACCCGCCGCTGCCGTCGGCCGTGTGCGTGACGGGTTCGGTCAACTGGGGCCGCAGGTGCGGCCAACGCCCGGCGCGGTCACCGCGGACGCCGGGTCGTCCCGGCCATCCCAGGGACTGCAGGGGTACGAGGGGCACTCCGTGCGGCACCCCGCTGCCCGCCGCGCGGGTGTCGTCGGCCGCACCCGCGCCGCTCGCGACGAAGGCGGCGGCACCGTCGGCGTCCGGGTCAAGGGCGGTACCCCAGTGCAATACACGGGGGAGAGCGGGGCCCGCGATGTCCAGGACCAGGCCGGAGCCTCCGGCCGCGAGCACGAGCGGAAGCGGTTCGAGCCGCATGTATTCCTCCGGGCGCTGGGGGCGTGCAGGCCCCGCCAATCCCACGAACACTCGGGAGCGCGCATTTTCTATCAGGTTCGCGCAGGTTCAGACAATGTCCAACGCTAGGGTGGCCCGGGCGGGGGAGCGTCGAGGCTCGCCGGGTGCTCCCAGGGTGCTCTCGGAGTGGAGCGCAGGGGTTCGACTCAAAGGTGTAGACCAATGCTGGCTTGATGCCGCACCGCGCCCGGACCATCACATTCCGTGAGGTGACGCTGTCGTGTCTCGCCCACTCCACCACCGGCCCGCACCCACTCCTGCCTACCTGCGCATCGCCACGCACCTGGAGCGGGAGATCGCGCAGGGCCATATGCCCGTCCACACCAAACTCCCCGCCGAGCGCGCGCTCGCCGAGACGTTCGCCGTCAACAGACCGACCGTACGGGCCGCCCTCCAGTGGCTTCGGCAGCGGGGAATCGTGGTGACGGATCGCCGCGGCACCTACGTGAACGGCTCCGTCCCACCCGCCGACACGCCGCCCGTCGAGCGCCCGGGACCCGCGGGCGCGGACAGAGCCGGGCACGCGTTTCCCATGGCCGCCGCCGACACCGGCCATGAAGGCCGCCTCTTCAGCGCGCCGGTCCCGCCGGCCGTGGCCGACGCCCTGGGTATCCTGCGTACCCGCCCGGCGCTGACCTACCACCAGCGTGTCGTCGACGCGTCCGGACGCCTGACCCACGAGGCCGTCACACACTTCGCCCCGGCGGCCGCCCTGGAGATCCCCGAACTCGGCCGGTACCTCACGCGGTTACCGGTCATCGACCCCGACCTGCGGCTGCTCCACCACTGGCTCACCCGCGCCGGGCTCCGTCCGACCCTCACGGAAACGGTCACCGTGACGCGCCCCGATGCGCAGCCCGACGCCCCGGCCGCACCCGAACTGGCCATCCGCCGCCACCTCCACGACCAGCGCGGCCGCCTCCTCGCCCGCGCCGACATCACGTTCCCCAGCGGCTGGCAACGCATCACCCTCGCGCACACCGGCCCGTGCCCCCTCACCCACGACCTCCACCCCGAGCCACCGACCGGCTCGGACGACCGGGTCGGTCAGACGGGAGAGGTCACCCTCTGCCGAGGACACCACCGCTGACCTGTCACCCTGGTGAGATGCTGCTCAAACTGACCGGCTCCAGCTGCTCGGGCAAGACCACCCTCGCTTACTCCCTTCGCGAGCGTCTGGGACGTATCGCCGTGCACGACTTCGACGAACTCGGCGTACCGGAGAGCGCCGATCGTTGGTGGCGCAACCGCATGACCGAGATGTGGGTGCGTCGTGCGCTGGAGTACCAGGTGCGTGGAGTCGACCTCCTGCTGACCGGGCAGTCCCCGCTGGGCGAGGTCCTGGCCAGCCCCTCCGCCCCGTCGCTGGATGGAATCGCGGTCTGCCTGGTCGACGTTTCCGACGAGCACCGGCGCGCCAGGCTCACCCTGCGCGACCCGGGCCGATGGGATGCTCCTGCGGTGGATTCCTTCCTCGGCTGGGCCGCCTGGCACCGCAGGCACGCCGAGGATCCCTGCCACCGACCCGACGTCATCATCGACGACAGCTGGCCCGAGATGGCCTGGCACCGCTGGACCGGATGGACCGCCGACGACCGGCGATGGTCCACCCACCTGCTCGACACCACGGATCGGCCCGTCGCGGAGTCCGTGGATCAGATTGAGCAATGGGTGACCGAACAGCGCGACGCGCTCCGATCCGGCCGTCTCGCCCTGTCGCGGGGCTGGTCGGACCGGACCGCCGACCGAGCCGACCACGACTCCTGATCCACTGTCGCAAGCTCCGACGGCTGCGGCGACCTGGGCGGCGGTGGTCGAGATCATCGACATTGCGGCATCCTATTCAACACGTTCAACGACCTGACCCCACCGGGCACCTTCCAGCCGGGGGAGCGCGGGGCCTATAACGAACAACACCCGCCCCCGCCGCGAACCCGGGGCCCCTCATGCTGCAACACCCCCACCGTGACGTCCTCTCCTCCGCCGCCCGGGGATGGGCCTTCCTCTCCGCCTCCCCGCACGGCATGCCCGCCGCACTGTGCTCCTGCGACCCCTCCTTCGACCCCTCCCTCGAGGAGATCGCGCCGCCGGCCGCCGCGCCCCGGCTGCTGCGCGAGCGGGACGCCACGGACCTCGGGTTCGAGCTGGGCGACGAGGCGTTCTCCGCGATGCTCGCGCTGTCCGTGCTCCCGCGCGCGGCGGCCCCGGCCGAGCGACGGTTCCTCGGGGACGTGGCCCGGCAGGTGGAGGGGGCGCGCCGGGGGAGCCGCTTCGCGTTCTTTCCCGGAGTTCCGGCCTTCGCCGCCGACACGGACTGCACGGCTGTCGCGGCGGGCGCCCTCATCGAGCACGGGCTCATGCCGGAAAGCCGCTTCCTGGCGACGGTCCAGGATCTTCTCCGATCCGCCGTCGGCCCCGGCAGCGGGACGCCGAACGGCCCGCTCCACGAGGGCGTCTTCCTCGTGTACTGGGACGACTCGACGGAACCCGACGCCCCGCCCCGCGGCCCCAAACACGACGCGGTCGCCTGCGCGAACGTGCTGGCCACCCTTCACCTCGTGACCGGTCACCCGGATGCGGCCCCCGCCACCCTCGCGTACCTCCGCCACCATCTGACCTCCGGCGACTACCGGAAGGGCACCCGCTACTACCCGTCCCCCGCGGCCTTCCTGCACGCCGCCGCGCGCGTGTGCCGACGGTGCGCGCGGTGCGCGGACGCGCTGTCGGCCCCGCTCGCCGCCGCCCTGAACCACGTCGAACCGGAAAGCGCGCTCGATCTCGCGCTCCTGACGATCGCCGCGGACGACATCGGCCTCGGCTCCCCGCCCGCGTGGCGCGAGGAACTGGCCGCGCGGCAGCGGCAGGACGGATCGTGGCCCGCCCACGGCTACTTCCGGATGGGTCGGGTCCCGCTCTGGTTCGGCTCACCGCACCTGACGACCGTCTTCGCCGTACGCGCCCTGCACGGGGCGAGACCATGACGAAGTACCTCGACGAATCCCACCGCCGTACCGCGCAGAAGCTGCTCGCCTGGTCGCTGCGGCACTGCACCTGCACCCGGGGCAGGGCGTACCACGAACGAGGGGCCTACCTGGCCGCCACGTACGACGCGTACTGCGCCCCGCGCCGCACGACGACCGGCCTCGACGGCCCCGAGGTGGACGCCGGCACGCTCCTCGTCCTGTTCGTGTTCCTGGTGGAGGATGTGACGCTCGCCGAGAACGAGGCCCTCGTACGGTTCCTCACCACGGGCGCCGTCGACGAGCGGAACGAGGGAGTGGCCTGCGTACGCGCGATCCTGGGAACCCTGCACCGGAAGGGGATCCCGACAGGGCGGCTGGAGGAGACGTTCCGCTCCTGGGCGTCCCGGGCCCGGGCGGAGCAGTCGCTCGACCTGGAGGAACTGACCCTCGCGGCCTACTGGCCGTACCGGCAGCACACGATCCTGGTGCCTCTCTTCCTGGAGTGCTGGACCACGGAACTCGGCCTCCACCTCCCCTCCCACATCGAGGAGGCGCTGGACCTCAGTGGTCTGCCCGAACTGTCCGCGCACATGGTCGTACTCGCCAACGACCTGGGCTCCCTCGACCGCGACGCGGCCCGACGCCCGGACGACGCCCACGTGGTCGACATCAACTCCGTGCTGCTCCTCGAAGGGAACCTCGGCTCGCGAGACGCGGCCGTCCGGCACCTGGTGGAGGAGTACCGCAACGACGTCGAGCGGTTCACCACACGCGCGACCCGCCTCCTGGCCGAGCACGGGCACGCGGAGCCGCGCCTGCGCGACCGCGTCGAACTGATCCGGCGCCAGACCAACGGCAACCTGGACAGCGTCCGCCACCTGACGGACCGCTACCCAGGCAGCCGGGAACGGCTCCGTGAGCTGTCCGCCATCCCCGACATCAGCGCCGGGTGATGCGGGCAAGAGGCCTGTGGGTACCCGCCGGCGGCCGGAGGGAGGGTGCGTGGCACGTCGTGAGGCCAACGGACTGCTCGCCGCGCTGCTCGGTGAGGCCGACTGGACCGGGGGAGAGCTGGCACGAGCGGTCAACGCCCTGGGCACGGCCCAGGGCCTGCGCCTGCGCTACGACCGTACGTCGGTGGCCCACTGGCTCACGGGGTCCCGGCCCCGCCCACCGGTTCCGGATCTGGTCGCCGCCGCCTTCAGCCGGCGAGTCGGCCGCCTGGTGCTCCCCGCGGAGACCGGTCTCGCGGCAGACACACGTCTCGGGGCACCGGTGCTCGATCCCGGCGCCGGGGCAGCCTCGGCGGCGCTCGGGCTCATCGCCCTGTGCCGGGCGGAGGCGCTTCCCGAGCAGCGCGCCGTCCTGACCCGATCCGGATACACCCCGACGGCTCCGCCCCTTCCGGGCGGCCACACGCCCCTCACGCCGCCACCGTCCGCGGCGAGCGGAGCCGTCCACCGTGTGCTTCCCGAGGACGTGCGGCTCTTGCGGGAGATGGCACGCGTGTACGCGGTGTTGAGCCGCGGTCACGGCGGCGCGCACGCGCGCAGCGCACTCGCCGCCTACATTGGCGACGACGCCGGCCGCGTCCTGGGCGCCACCGGGCCGGACCGCCTGCCCGAGGAAGCGCGGGTCGCCGTCGCCCAACTGGTGCATCTACTCGCGGTCATGACCGCGGACGCGGGACATGACGGGCTGGCGCAGCGCTACTTCTCGTCGGCCCTGTCCCTGGCCCGGGAGGTGGGCGACCGCCGTCAGTACGCCATCACGCTGCGGGCCATGAGCTCGCAGGCGCTCAGGCTGCTGCACCGCCGGCACGCGGACGTCCTGGCACACGCCGCGCTCACCGTCCATGGAGACGAGGCTGATCCGACCGTGCGCAGCTATCTGCTGGCCCAGCGGGCGCTCACCTCGGCCCATCGCGGCGAGCGCAGGGAAGCGCTCGCCGACCTGGCGGACGCGGCCCGGCTGCACGAACGCGCGGTCCACGAAGGCGCTCCCTTCACGGCGTATCCGCGCTCAGGTCTCCACTACCAGCGGGCCGAGGTCTTCCAGGCCCTCGGGGACGAGTCCGAAGGCAGAGCGGCCCTGCGGTCAGCCCTCGCCCACCGGCCACCCGGCGATCACCGGCCCGTCGCCCTCACCCACGCCCGGCTCGCCGAATCCCTCCTGAGAATCGGTCACTTGGACGTGGCCTGCGGCCACTGGAGCAGCTTCCTCGACCACTACCCCCACCTCCACTCCCGCCAGGTGGACCAGGCCCTCGCCGAACTCGTCCGGCGTCTGCGGCCCCATCAGCGGCAACGGCACGCCGCCGCGATCCTGGACCGGGCACGAGAACTCCGGAGACGGTGAAGGGAGCGGGAGCGGGGGCGCGGCGTCCCTCGCGGGACGGGGGAGCAGCGCTGCGAGCGCGAAAGGGTCATCCACGGCACCTGTGTACGGCTCCGGACCGCCTCCGGGCAGCACCCCGCCGGACGGCCGGGGCGAGATCCACCTGAAGAATCGATCCGCCCTACTCCACCCGGTGAACACGAAGCGGAGCACGGACAGTCCGCCACGACTACCGTTGCTCCGCATGACGCACGCCGACACGGGGACGGGGACCGCCGACATCACGGCGGACCTGGTCCGGGCCCTGCTCCGCGACCAGCACCCCGACCTGGCCGATCTCCCCGTGACGCTCGGCGCACGCGGCTGGGACAACCAGCTCTGGCGGCTCGGCGACGACCTCGCCGTACGGTTGACCTGGGCGACGCGGTCCGCGGACGCGTTGCTGCGCAAGGAGTACGCCTTGGTGCCCACCCTCGCGCCACGCCTTCCCCCTGCGGATCCCCGTCCTGCAGCGCCTCGGTGAGCCGTCCGAGCGCTTCCCGCGGCCATGGACCGTCACCACATGGGTGCGGGGAGAGCCCGCCGACCGCGCCCCTGCCACGCGCACGCCGGAGGCGGCCGACTCCCTGGCGGCCTTCCTGACGGCCCTCCACCGCCCCGCTCCCGCCGAGGCGCCGGCCGGCCGTGACCGCGGCGGCCCTCCGGCCGACCACGCCGCGGGCTTCGCCCGGCAGTTCGCCGAGGCCACCGACCTGGGTCTCCTCTCCGACCCGGACGTCGTCCGTGCGGTGTGGGAGGACGCCGTCGCCGCGCCCGCCTGGCTGGGCCCGGCGGTGTGGATGCACGGCGACCTGCATCCGGCCAACGTTCTTACGAGCGACGGCACCTTCTGCGGCGTGATCGACTTCGGCGACCTCTGTCGACGGGTGGCTGATCGACCCGACCGGACCAGGACCGTTCACGGGCCCCCGACCCGTCAGGAGCCGGAGCCGGTGTACTGGGCGGCGTACTCCTCGCTGGGCGGGGCGACGGTGATGACGTCGATCAGCACATCGTCAGGGGCGGCGACGATGAAGTGCCGCTGGCCGAACTCCTCGGTCCGCAGGGGCAGTAGCTCGCGAAGGCCCGCCTCCGCCACGAGCCGCCGATGCTCGGCATCCACGTCGTCCACCTCGAAGTTCAGGAGCAGCCCGCCCCGTAGCGCGACCCGGTGGCCCTCGGGGACGGTCGGGTGGGCGTGGTGCAGCAGGGCCAGCTCGTACTGCGGTGCGTCGGGGCGGCACAGACTCACGTACCAGTCCGCCTCGAAGGTCACCTCGAACCCGAAGTGACGGGTGTAGAAGTCGCGTGCCGCTCCCACGTCCTGGGTCGCGAGCACCGGGTAGAAGCCGCTGAGCTTGGTCATGGCAGAGCCCTCCAGATCTCCTTCACATACCCAGGGTATGTGAAACATGTGGACTAGCATACCTTCGGTACGCGAAAGGGAAAGGGCGGTGCGCACGATGGCGGTCAACCGGGCGGAGCAACGCGCGGCCACGCGGCAGGCGCTGCTGGCCGAAGGCAGGCGGCGGTTCGCGGGCGACGGCTACCACCACGTGGTACTGGCCGAGGTGGCACGGGCCGCCGGGGTCACCAAGGGTGCCGCCTACCACCACTTCGACAGCAAGGCGGGCCTCTTCCGGGCCGTTGTCGCCGAGGTCCAGCAGGAGCTGGGCGAGCGGGTCGCGACCGAGGCCGAGCGGTACGAGGACCTCTGGGAGCAACTCCGGGCCGGCTGCCGGGCCTTCCTCGCCGCCGGCACGGACCCGGCGGTCCGGCGGATCCTGCTCGTCGACGCGCCCACCGTGCTGGGCTGGGACGAGTGGCGGGCCCTCGACGAGGAGTCATCCGCCCGGCACCTCACCGAAGCCCTCGCAGCGCTCGCCGCGGCCGGGGTCATCGCCGATCAGCCGGTGGAGCCCCTGGCCCGGCTCCTCTCGGGCGCGATGAACGAGGGCGCGCTCTGGATCGCGCGGGGTGGGGATCCGCAGTCCGCGGAGGCGGCACTGGACCGGATCCTTGCCGGGCTGCGCACTCCGGCCTGACGCCGGTCGGCGGCCTGACGCGGGTCGGCGGCCTGACAGCGGTGGCGGCGGCCCGACACTGGTGGCGGCCTGGACCGTCAGGGCCTGCTCCCGTCAGGGCCTGCTCCCGTCAGGGCCTGGTCCCGTCAGGGCCGCCAGACCGCGAGGTTCAGGGTCACGGTGAGAAAGCCGGCGCCCGTCTCCACCACCAGGTCCGGATCCTCGATCCGCGCGGCGAATCGCTCCGCCGCCACCCGGTCCAGCAGGAAGACGAAGTGTTCGATCACCACGGGAACGTCCCGAGGGCAACCGTCGGGGTCGACCTCCGTGTTGGCGCGGTCCGCCGCCAGGCAGAGCGAGGCAAGCAGAACCTTCAGGTCGGCGGAGTCGAGTAGGAGGTCGGCGCCGTGGACGACGACGACGATTCCCACGCCGCCGGTGTGGTGCCCGTGCAGGTCGTCCAGGCAGTCGACCAACGCGTCCCAGTTCCGGCCGAAGTAGCCGGGGAAGCCGAGGGCGGCCGCGAAGGCGTCGCAGGTGCGCGCCATGTCGGTGAAGTCCCGGGCCTGGAGGTGGTACGACCTGCCGCCGGCAGCCTCCAGAGCCGCCACCTGCTCCTCGATCTCGGCGGCGCCCCGAGGGCCGAACACCACCCAGGGGGACCTGGGCGTGCTGAGGTCGAACACGGTCACCCGCCCGCGTGCGGTGCGTCCCAGGAACGGGACCGGGTGAACTCCTGCCACTCGCCCCGCAGGAGGGCGAGGACCGCGACGTCGTAGCGTCGGCCCCGGTGCAGACAGGCGGAGCGGCGTACCCCCTCCTGGACGAACCCGGCCCTCGCCAGGACGTCGAGCGCTGCCTTGTTGGTGGTGTGGGTGACGGCCTGCACGCGGTGCATGGGCAGCTCGCCGAAGGCGAGGTCCACGAGTGCGTCGACGGCTGCCGTCCCCATGCCCCGGCCCCGGTGATCGGGGTCCAGCATCAGCAGGATCTCGGCTGTGCCGTCGACCAGGTCCTGGTCGAACAGGGCGATGTGGCCGATCGGCGTGCCGTCGGGGAGCAGGACGAGGAAGTCGTCGCGATCGTGCTCGTCACGGTCGCGCTCGATCCGCTCGCGCACGGCGGAGAGCGAACGCGGCCACATGCCGATCTCGTGCGCGGCCACGGGGTCGGCCCGCCAGGCGTGGATCAACTCCGCGTCGTCGACGTCGAGCGGCGCGAAGGCGACGCCCCTGCCGCGCCAGCACACCTGACGGGGCGATTCCGCGCCCCCTGCCGCAGGGTGCTCCCGGGCCGCGTGCTCCGGCGCTTCTTCGGCGACTTCTACCGCCACTTCCTCGACCATGGTCGGATGCTACGAGCCACCGCGAACGCCGGGCCAGCCATTTCCCGCCGGGCCAGCCATTTCCCGCCGGGCCAGCCATTTCCCGCCGGGCCAGCCAGTTCCGCCCCGGCGGCGGCGGGGGCGACGGGCCTCCACGCCGCCGCCGCGGGACGGACCGCCCACGCCGGCGCTACGCGAACCCCCCGTCCCGTCGGCGTCCGCCGGCGAACCGTTCACCGCACGGCCGGCTCCGTGGCGGCCGGTGCCGGGCGGTGCACCGTCTCGACGGTGCCGCCGAGGCGCGCACGCTCGGCCGCGAGGACGGTGAGATGGCTGGTCAGGGACTCCTGCGGGCCGGACTTCACCAGAGCGGGGTCGCCCGTGGCGACGGCCGCGACGAAGGCGTCCATCAGCCCCGCGTCACCGCCGCCGTGACCGCCTCCGGCGTCCATCGACCCCTCACCGAACACGTCGATGGTCTCCTCGGTGCGGGTCAGGAAGTCGTACACCCGCAACGTCCGTCCGTCGCCGTGGAGTTCGCCGCGCGTGCCGAAGATCCGGGTCTGCCGGTCCGCCTGTTCGGTGAAGGCCGTCATGGTGAACGTGGCCGTCGCGCCGGAGGCGAACTCCATGGCCACGACCTGGTGGTCGACCACGTCGTTGTCGCACCCGTAGACGCACCGCCCGTACGGTCCCTCCCGCAGGGCCGTCTCCAGGGCTTCGGGCGTGAACTCGTCGACCACCACGCTGAGCGGCCAGCCGTGGCCGCCCTGGGCGAGGAGGTCGCCGTAGTCGCGCTTGGCGGAGTACGGGCAGCCGGCCTCCACCGAGCAGTCCAGGCACCGGTCGGCCGCGCCCGCGGGCCGGTTCTCGGCGCGGAAGTGGGAGAGCCGGCCGAAACTGGAGACGCGGACCGGCGGCGCGCCCAACACGTACTGGAGCCAGTCCAGGTCGTGGCAGGACTTGGCCATCAGCATGGAGGTCGCCTCGTCCTCACGGCGCCAGTTGCCCCGCACGAACGAGTGGGCCTGGTGCCAGAAGCCGACGGGCTCCAGGTGCTGGACGCTGACCAGGTCCCCGATCCTCCCGGAGTCGAGCAGGTCCTTCAGGGCCCGGGTGTAGGGGGTGTAGCGCAGGACGTGGCCCACGGCCAGGGTGACTCCCGCGTTCTCCACCGCGTCGACGATCCTGCGGCACTCGTCCTCGGTCAGCGCCATCGGCTTCTCCAGCATGATGTGGTAGCCGAGCGCGGCGAAGGCGAGGACCGGTTCGAGATGGTCGCGGTCGAGGGTGCAGATCAGCACCGCGTCAGCGATCCGGCCGCGCGCGGCAAGGACCCGCCAGTCGTCCACCGCCGCCGCGGGCTCGAGCTTGTGGGCGTCCGCGAACCGCTGCCGCCGCGTCCGGCGCGGCTCGGCCACCGCGACGACCTTCGCCCGCTCGGGATGGGCGAGGGCCCAGGCCGCGTGACCGGTCCCGCGATCTCCGGCACCGACGACGGCAAGAGTGACAGGCGACATCCGACGTTCTCCCTTTTCGGGTCGATAGAAAGCGCTTGCTGCGTGTCGGGGATCGTAGTGCCCCATGAGCCCTTCCGACAGAGCGTGATGCGCCCCGCGCCACCGGACCCGCGTGGCCGCACGCGCCCTGCCCTCCTACCGGACCCGCGTGGCCGCACTCGCCCCGCCCTCCTACCGGACCCGCGTGGCCGCACCCGCCCCGCCCTCCTACCGGACCTGTGTGGCCGTACCCGCCCGCGAACTCGACGCGGCCAGGAGGTGGTCCCTCAGGTCGTCCAGGTCGAACTCCGCGTCGCCGAGCACCAGCCTGCCGCCCTCCGCGACGGCCGTGGGCACCGTGGTTCCGCTGCCGACCGCGAGAACGATACGGAACTCCACCTCCGTGCCGCTCCGCGTCACTCTGAACGCGCCCTTGTCCACGGAAAGTTCCGCGCCCTCGATGTCGAGGATCCACCCCTTGAGCCAGCCGTCGCCCTTTCTGAACAGGAACGTCGTCGCCCCGGACTCGACCTCGCCGAACGTGATCGACGTACCCGCCTCCGGGGAGAGCTGCCAGGCGTACGTGTGCGCGGCGGTGTCGGCGAACGTGTCGTGGACCGCGACGACGGAGTCGGCCCCGCCGGCCGGACGCAGGTCCACGGCGATGTCCCGCCGGGCCGTGCCAAGTCCGTAGTTCCCGCTGCCGTCCAACGAGACGAAGCCGCCGCCCTGGCCCGCGTACGCTCGTGACTCCAGCGTCCGCCCCAGCCCCGCGAGGGGCTCCGGCTTCCCGTCGACGAGCGGCTTCGAGAACAGCTCCGGCTTCGCGGTGTTCTTCGCGGGCTGCTGCGCCCACGTCACGTCCTGGCCGACCAGCGACAGCGCGAAGGTGTCCGAACCGCCCCAGCCGATGTGCTGTTCGTTGCGGTTCTGCACCCCGACCAGGACGTCGTCCTTGTCCTGGTACCGGCCCCGGAAGAGGTACGAGCCGACATGGTCGTCGAGCAGCGCGGCGCGGACGCTCTCCGGGCCCTCGTCGGGGTCCTGCGGAGCCACCCCGTACGGGTAGTGGAGCAGCCCGTACGTACCGCCCCCGGCACCGACGGTCCGCTCGTACTGCCAGAGCCAGGCGCCGCGTTGATCGGCCGGCACCTGGGTGAAGATCAGGCCGGGGATCGGTACGGCGCCGGTGCTCGTGGCGACACCCCACTGGAGCCGCGCCCTGTCCTGCTGCGCGGACACCCCGTGCAGCAGGAGGTTGGCGAACGCCGGGCGCTCCCACTTCGCCTTCAGCGCGCCGATGCCCGCGTCGAGGGAGCCGGTGACTCCCGGCGCCCCGACCCCGAGCCCGTAGCCGAAGTAGTCGAGCCCCTCCTGGTCCCAGCCGCTGTCCGCGTACGCCGTGTCCAGGTGCCGGCCGAGTTCGTCTACCAGTTGGGGGATCCGCTCCTCCTGCAGGTCGAACGGCCCGTCACCGCGCACCGCGAGACGGAGCGTCAGTTCGGCGCCCCGCACCACGGCCGTCCAGTTGCTCTGCTTGGTCGGCAGGGCGACGTTCGGGTGGTACGCGACCTCCAGGTAGGCGGCGACCCGCTGGAGCACCTGCTGGGCCTCGGCCCGCTGCTCGTCCGTCCACGCCTGGTACGCCCAGTCGTAGGCGGTGGCCAGGGGAGTTGCGGCGTTGGCGGTCTCCAGAGCGGCGGCCCCGGAGTGGGCGGTGCCGTTGACGAACGGCATGGTCCGCCCGGACTCGACGACCGCCTGATGGGCGATCGCCGCGTACGCCGGGTCCTGCGTGACCTGGTACAGGAGGGCGGCGTCATGAGCCAGCGCGGCCTGAGCCTCGCCCGGACGGTAGGTGTAGCCGGCGAGCCCCTTGGCGACTCGGCTCACCAGGCTGTCGTACGTGGACCTGGGCGTGCCGCTCCGCTGGATCGCGGCGCGGATCGCGGTGAGCCGCTCATCGGTGACGCCCATCCTCGGGTGCGCGAGGCTGCCGAGGCTCGCGGTGGCGAGGACCTCGCCGTGGCGTCCGGTGAGAGCGAACCCGGTCGCGCCTCCGAGGTCCTCGGCCGACAGGGTGAGCGCTCCGGTCGTCGCGCCGTCCGCGCCCCACGTGCGGAGCTTGCGCGCCCCGGTGAGCCTGCCCTCGGCCACCTCCGGTCCGCCCGCGTACAGGGTCACCGGAGTTCCGCTGCCCGCCTTCAACCGCCAGGCCAGGCGGGCACCCCTGCCGGTCGCGGGTGCGGCCGCTGCCGCGGGTCCCGTCGCGGTCGCGGTCAGCACGTCCGTCCGCTGCTCGTCGAGGAAGCGGGAGGGCAGGGTCACGGTCTCGGCGCCGGTTGTCGCGAGCCGTGTGCCGTCGGCGGCCAGGGCGACGACCTTGTACGTGTACCGCCGGCCGGGACGGCCCGAGGCGTCCTCGGCCGTCCAGGCGGCCGGCACCGCGCGGATCAGGGACTTCGGCCCCGGCGTGAAGCGCGGGTCGGGGGAGCGGTGGACCTCGTACGAGGCCGGGGGCTGCGCGAGCGTGCCGAAGTTCCAGGTGAGCTGGACGGCTCCGGTCGGCTGGACGTTGGCGCCCACGACATCGCCGGCCAGGTGCTCCACGCGGACGTTGTCGACGAGCAGACGGCCGGTGCTCCGCTCCAGGGCGAGCAGCAGATTCAGGGTCGGGGCGCCCGGGCGGGCCAGGACGACGGCGCTCGCTCTGCGCCAGCGCGTGTCGCCCGAGATACGGCCGACGAGGGCGTCGTGGCCGAAACCACGGGCCCACAAGTCACCGCCGTAGCCGCGCAGATCGATCGCGCGCTCGTCGAAGGTGATGCGGTAGGCGCGGAACGCGCCGGTGTCGGGGATCGGGACGTCCTGGCCGATCGCCGCCTTGTCGTCCGCGTTCCCGAGGTCGAGGGCGAGCGCCCGGCTGCCGTCGGGGCCCGCGCCGTCGAGGATCCGCGCACGGCCACTCGCCCGCGTCTCGTTCTGCGGCCAGCCGACGATCGTGCCGTCGGCCGCGACCTGCTCGAAGTCGCCGTTGACGACCAGGTTCGCGGCGGCCTCGGCGGGGGCGGTCTCGGCGTGGGCCGGCGCGGGAACCGGCACGGCGAGCGTCCCTGCGAGCGCCGCGACGACAACCGCGGCTCGTCCGAGACGGGACGGGAGTGCTATGGACATGGCTGCTCCGAACGTCGCGCAAACGATGAGGCGGCGAGTGTATATCGATCGCTCTGATCGAAGGATCGAAAATGCGATCCTCTCTGTTGACTCCGATCGGAGCGGTCGTCACCATTTCAACCCACCGAGTACGCACCGAGTACGCACCGAGTACGCACCGAGAACGCGCCGCAACCTCCCGACCGCCGCACCGCACACCGCCGGAGGCCCCCGCATGACAACGCCGTCATGGTCCCGCCGTACCTTTCTGTCCGCCGCGATGGGCACCGGTCTCGCGATCGGCCTCATCGGGGCGACCCCGGCCCTCGCGGCCGACGCCTACGACACGCTCCGCCTGCGGTGGCGCGAACTCCTGCTCGGTACGGGCTTCAGCGCGAGCGACCCGCTCTTCGCCGGGCGGCTGAGCGAGCTGGGCGCCAAGGCCGCCTCGTACCGTGCCGCGATGGCTCCGTCGAGCGCCTCGCTCTGGCCCGACCTGCCCTACGCCTCCTTCGCGGGCGACCCGGTCACCGGCACCTACAACCGGCTCAGGACCATGGCGCTCGCCCACGCGCAGCCAGGCACAGGACTGACCGGCGACGTCTCACTCGCCGCCGACGTCGTCGCCGGGCTGCAGCACGTCCACGACGGCGTCTACCACGCCTCGTTCACCCTGCCCAGCACCAACTGGTGGTGGAACGCCCAGATCGGCGCCCCGAGCGCGCTCCTCGACACCTGCGTCCTGATGTACGACAGCCTCTCCGCCGCGCAGATCAGCGCCTTCTGCGCGGCCGTCGACCACTTCGTGCCCGACAGCCAGCTCGACGTGGGCGCCCCACACGGCGAGAGCGCCAACCGCGTCGACTTCTGCAAGGTCGTCGCCGTGCGCGGAGTCCTCGGAAAGAACTCCGCGAAGATCGCCCGCGCCCGCGACGGGCTCTCCCCGGTCTTCCCGTACGTCACCTCCGGCGACGGCTTCTACCGTGATGGATCGTTCATCCAGCACAGCCACACCCCCTACACCGGTTCGTACGGCGCCGTCCTCCTCAGCGGCCTCGCCTGGCTCTTCGCCCTGCTCGGCGGTTCCTCCTGGGACATCACCGACCCGAACAAGCAGCTCATGCTCGACGCCGTCGAGCGTGCCTTCGCCCCGTTCGTCTACAACGGCCTTCTCATGGACGCGGTCAGCGGACGGGCCGTCAGCCGCGGCCTCTCCGCCACCGCCACGAACGGCTTCACGGGCGGGGACCACAGCCGCGCGCAGGGCGTCATGGCGGCCGTCCTGATGCTCGCCATGGGCGCGAGCGCCACCGAGCGGACCCGCTGGCGCGGCATGGTCAAGGGCTGGCTCCAGCGCGACTACTACCTGACCCTGGAGGCGAACCCGTCCCTGGAGATCGCATCGCTCTCCCGGCTGAAGGCGGCGCGCGACGACACCGCGCCGACCGCCGTCGCCGAACCCGTCGGCCACCGCGTCTTCGGCTCGATGGACCGGGCCACCCACCGCCGCCCGAACTGGGCCGCCTGCCTGTCGATGTCGTCCGCCCGCGTCGCCTTCTACGCCTTCGGGAACCTGGAGAACAAACGAGGCTGGCACACCGGCTCCGGCATGCTCTCCTGGTGGAAGGACTCCACCCTCGGCCAGTTCAGCGACACCTTCTGGCCCACCGTCGACCCCTACCGGCTCCCCGGCACCACCGTCTCGAAGAAGCCGCTCGCCGACGGCGCCGGCGGGGACTTCGGCGCACCGCGGCCGTCCTCGACCTGGGCGGGCGGCGCGAGCGACGGAACGTACGCCGCACTCGGCATGGACATCCGCGGCCTCCAGTCCACCCTGGCCGGCCGCAAGTCCTGGTTCTTCCTCGACGACGCGGTCGTCTGCCTCGGCGCCGGCATCGGCTGCGCCGACGGCACGGGCGTCGAGTCGATCGTCGAGAACCGCAACCTCGGCGCGACAGGCACGCACACTCTCACGGTCGACGGAACCGCCATGCCGGCCACCCAGGGCTGGTCGGCCACGCTGACGGGCGCCCGCTGGGCCTCCCTCGCCGGCATGGGCGGCTACGTCTTCCCCGGCGGCGCCACCGTCAAGGCGCTCCGGCAGGAACGCACCGGAGCCTGGAGCGACATCAACGGGCTCTCCGGCTCGACGACACCCTTCACCCGCCGCTATCTGACGCTCTGGTTCGACCACGGCACCGACCCGACGGGCGCCGGCTACGCCTACATCCTGATGCCGGGCGCCGACAGCACGGCCACCGCGGCCCGCTCTGCCGACACCACCTGGCTGAGCGTGCTCGCCAACACCGGCAACCACCAAGGCATCCGCGTCCCCTCGCTGGGCTTCACAGGCGTCAACTTCTACGGCAGCGGCACCGTCGGGACCCTCACGGCCACCGGGGCCGCCTCGGTCATGGTCAGGGAGAGCGGCACGACGGCCACCGTCTGCGTCGCCAACCCGACGCAGACGGTCGGCAGCCTCGACATCACCTGGAACCGTGCGGTGACCGGCGTGGTCTCCCAGGACCCCTCCGTGACCGTCCTCGCCACCGGCTCCTCGCTGAGGCTCCGGGTGGACACCTCGGCGAAGGCGGGCGCGACCCAGCGCGTCACGGTCACCCTCGGCTGACCACGACACCCCCGGACCGGCCCGCTGACCGACTCGGCCGGCTCGGGCGGTCAGCCCGCGCCCTGCCCGCGGTAGAGCTCGATCTCGCCGTCGAGTTCGAGGGCGAGGACCGTGGCCTGCGGGTCGCAGAGGGTCGGGGCGTCGATGCGCACGACTCCGGGAACGCGGTGGGAGGGGAAGCCGCCGACGACGCGGTGGCCCAGCTCTTCCCCCGTACCGAGCACGGCGATCCGCCGGACCCTGTTCCGCAGGCCCCGCACCTCGACGAAGCCGCGCGGCGGGTCGAAGCAGACCAGGAAGAGGGTGCGGCGGTCGCGGGCGAGCGTCGACGGGCCGTAGTGGTGTCCGTAGGGCAGACCGCGGTCCGTCGTGTGGACGGCCTCGCTGTTGCGGCGGATCCACTGCCCCAGGCCCTCAAGGCGTTCGGCGTGATCGGGCGGGATCGTGCCGTCCTCCCGGGGGCCGGTGTTGAGGAGCAGATTGCCGCCGTGGCCGACGGTCTCGGCGAACACCCGGACGAGTTCGGGCACCGACTTGTGCGCCGTGTCCCCGGGCTGGTGGCCCCAGGCGTCACCGATCGTGTAGCACAGCTCCCAGGGGCCCTCCGGCGGGACGATCGGCACGCCGAGTTCCGGGGTCGCGTAGTCGCCGTGGCCGAGCATCCGGCCGTTGAGCACGGTACGCGGCCGGAGCCGGAGGATCTCCTCGCGCAGCTCCTTCATCCGCCACTGGCGCTCGTCGCGTTCCCAGGCGCCGTCGAACCACAGCAGATCGGGCCGGTAGCGCGAGAGCAGTTCCCGGATCTGACCCCTGTGCACCTGTTCGAGGAAGCGCTCCCAGCGCTCGGGCTCCTCCTGACCGGGCGCGGGCATCGCGAAGCGGTTGTCCACCCACGGGCGCTGGAGGACGGACGGCCGGACGGTCGGGTAGTCCGGGTGGCTCCAGTCGGAGTGGGAGAAGTAGAGCCCGACCCGTAGGCCGTGATGGCGCAGCGCCTCGGTGAACGGGCCGACCAGGTCGCGCGCGGCGGGACTGCGGGCGGCGACGGACAGCTCCGTCCGCGCCGTGTCCCAGAGGGCGACGCCGTCATGGTGCTTGGTGGTGAGTACCGCGTACCTCGCCCCCGCCCGCACGAAGAGGCGCGCCCAGTCCTCGGGACGGTAGTGGGAGGCGGTGAAGCCCTGGAGCTGCTTCATGTACGCGTCGCGGGACATGTCCCCGCCGAAGAAGGACCAGGATTCGGGGACGCCGTCCACGGCGTAGATCCCCCAGTGGACGAAGATGCCGAGCTTGGCCTCGGCGAACCAGGGCTGCATGGTCACGCGGAACGCTCCAGGTCCTCGCGCCGTACGGGATGGGCGAACGGGAGCCCGGCCGCGTACCGCTCCACCTCCGCCAGGGCCGACTCCGCCATCCTGCGCAGTTCCGTCCCGAACGAGCCCGCGAAGTGCGGGGTGAGCAGGACGTTGGAGAGGTCGTAGAGAGGGGAGTCGGCGGGCAGGTGCTCGGGCTCGGTGGTGTCGAGCACGGCCCTGATGCGGCCGGCGGCCAGCTCCTCGGTGAGGGCCTCCTGGTCGACGAGTGAACCGCGCGAGGTGTTGACGAACGTGGTGCCGTCCCGCATCAGAGCCAGCCGGCGCCGGTCGATCATGTGCCGGGTCTCGGGAGTCTCGGGCGCGTGCAGAGTGACGACGTCCGAGACGGCGCAGAGCTCGTCGAGAGGTACCCGGCGCAGCCCGAGCCGCTCCGCCTCCTCCGCGGTCAGGTACGGGTCGTGGACGAGGAGGTCGAAGGCGTACGGGGCGAGCAGTTCGGCGACACGGCACCCGATCCGCGAGGCCCCCACGATCCCGACCGTGCGCCCGAAGTTGCCCACGTCGGGATAGCGGGCACGCCAGTCCTGCTCGCCACGGACCCGGCGGTACTCGTCCCGGACCTCCAGGACGCGCTTGTTGGAGAAGAGGACGGCGGCCACCGTGAACTCGGCCACCGGAACGGCGTTGGCCGCGGCGGCGGAGGACACCACGATGCCGCGGTCCCAGCAGGCGTCGGTGATGTGTCCGCGGACCGAACCGGCGGCGTGGACCACGGCCTTGAGCCGCGGGGCGGCGGCGAGGACCCAGCTCTCCAGCTCGGGGCAGCCCCAGGAGGTGAGGAGGATCTCGGTGTCGCGCAGCGCGCTGAGGGCATCGGCGCGGCTGAAGTCGTCGGTGACCAGACCGGTGTCGACCTCGGTGAGCCGCGCGAGCCGGCTCAGGTTCTGTTCGTCGAGCAACGAGGGAGTCAGGTCGGGGGCCATGGCGAGAAGGAGCCGAGGACGGCGGGGCGTCGCCGTCCGCTCGTGCGCCGGATGGCTGTGCGGCAGCATGGCGGTCATGGCGCGACCCTAGGGATCGATTAATCGATCGTCAAGATCGATCATTGTGATCGATGGATCGATCCCCCTTGACTACGATCGCCTCGGTGGCCAGTATTCGACTCATCGCACCGGGCTACGCCTGAAGCCCCGGGCGCTGTCGTCACAAGCCGCACGGGACGGGCGGACACCCACGTCCCACCGGAGCCGAACCCGAGCGCGCCGAACGCCGCGCGCCGCTCGACCGCGTCCGTACCCCCGCCCATACCGCCCGCAGGGAGAGGTGTGCGCTGCGGGCGACGCACGGCGACCCGGAGCCGGCGGCATGGAGAGGGGAGCTGCATGTCCGTGACACTCAAGGACCGGGAGGCGCGCCGACAGCCTCGCGCCGCCGGTCCTCCGAAAGCGGCGGGGCCACGGCCCCGGGGCCTGCGGCACCGGCTGCGCAAGGACCGCGCCCTCGTCGCGCTCATGGTTCCGGGCGTGCTGTACTTCCTGGTCTTCCACTACGGGGCGATGTTCGGCAACGTCATCGCCTTCAAGGACTACGTGCCGTTCCTCGGCATCGACGGCAGCCCCTGGGTGGGCCTCGCGAACTTCGAGGCGCTCTTCGGCGACGGGGCCTTCTGGGCCGCCGCCTTCAACACCCTGTCCCTGTCGTTCCTCCAGATCGTCTTCTTCTTCCCGCTGCCGCTGGGCCTCGCCATGCTCCTGCACAGCGTCAGCCGCGGCGGGGTGCGCAGGTTCGTCCAGAGCATCGTCTACCTGCCCCACTTCATCTCGTGGGTCATCGTGGTCGCGCTGTTCACCCAGGTCGTCGGAGGCGACGGACTCCTCAACGGCCTGCTCGGCGAGGACGACGGCGACCATCTGATCGACGTCTTCGGCAACCCGACGGCCTTCCAGCCGCTCATGGTCGTCGAGTTGATCTGGAAGGACTGCGGCTGGGGCACCATCATCTTCCTCGCCGCGCTGCACAATGTGGACGAGGCGCTCTACGAAGCGGCGGCAATCGACGGGGCCGGACCCTGGCGCCGCTTCTGGCACGTCACGCTTCCGGCCATCCGCCCGATCGTCGTGCTGCTGCTGATCCTTCGGCTCGGCGAGATCCTGAACGTCGGCTTCGAGCAGATCCTGCTGCAGCGCGACGTCTTCGGCCCCGAGACGGCCGAGGTCATCGACACCTTCGTCTACTACCACGCGGTCACCGACGGCATGTGGGGCGTCGCCGCTGCGGCGGCCCTCTTCAAGGGCGTGATCGCCGCCGTCCTCGTCTTCGCCGCGAACAAGATCGCCCACCGCATGGGCGAGCAGGGGGTGTACCGGTGAGCATGGACCTCGACGACCGCACGTCCGTCCGGCCCGGCCGGACCTCAGGCAGGGGCGACGGGCGGCCGGCCTGGATGGAGAAGCCCCGGCTCGTCACCCGCATGGCCAAGGGGGTCGCCCTCCTGCTGACCGTGGCCATGGTCGTGGTCCCCTTCTGGACCGTGCTGGCCACCAGCCTGTCGCCGGACCGCCAGATCGTCGAGAACGGCGGCTGGGCGTTCTGGCCGGACGAATGGACCCTGAAGGCGTACGCGAAGGTGTTCGCCAACGAGAACACCACTCACGCCATGCTCGTCTCGGCGGGCGTCGCGCTCGTCGGCACGGCACTCAGCCTGGCCTGCACCGTCTTCCTCGCCTACGCGCTCGCCCGGCCAGGCGTCGTCGGGGGCAAGCCGGTCATGCTGCTCATCCTCTTCACCTTCCTCTTCCCGCCCGGCATCATCCCGAGCTTCCTCGTCGTCCACACGCTCGGGCTGCGCAACACCTACTGGGCGCTCTTCCTCCCTGTCCTGATCAACGCCTTCAACCTCGTGGTCGTGCGCGGCTTCTTCCAGGGCATCCCGGCGGAGCTGTACGAAGCCGCCCGGCTCGACGGAGCAGGGGAGATCCGGACGCTCTTCCAGGTCGTGCTGCCCCTCTCCAAGGCCGTCATCGCCGTCGTCGGGCTCTTCTACGCCGTCGGGTACTGGAACGACTTCTTCCGGGGCGTGATCTACCTCGACGACAGTTCGATGTGGCCCCTGCAGACGGTGATGCGCGGCTACGTCACCCAGGGATACGGGCTGTCGGACTCCCAGGCGGTGGACGAGACGCTCGTCCAGGCGCCCCAGACGCTCAAGATGGCCAACGTGATCGTGGCCACCGTACCGATCCTCTGCGTCTACCCCTTCATCCAGCGGTACTTCGCGAAGGGCGTCCTCACCGGCGCCATCAAGAGCTGACCCCCCGCGGCTCCGCACCACCTCACACCTCTCTCCCCGTCTCCGGGGTCCTCAGCAAGGGACGTTCTCATGAGCACGAGCACGAGCACTCGCACGAGCACCGGTGTATCGCGCAGAAGAGTTCTGCAGACCATCGGTATCGGCACCGCCCTGGCCGCCACCGGCGCATCCCTGTCGGCCTGTTCCACGGCCGGTACGTCCGGGACCGACGCCGGCAACAGCGGCAAGGACCTGGCGCCGTTCCCGACGCACGTACCGTTCGCAGGACCGAAGCCCGACCTGCCCGGTACCGAGCAGGGTGTCCAGGCCGCCTACCTCAGCTACCCGTCCGAGCTCACGCAGTCGGTGCAGGAGAAGGCCGGCGACGGGAAGAAGATCACGGCATGGTTCCTCTCCTGGGGCGCCACGCCCCTGTCCCGGGAGAAGAACACGTTCTGGCAGGCGGTCGAGTCGGCGCTCGGCGTCGAACTCGAGCTCACGGTCGTCCCCGCGGTCGAGTACGAGACCAAGCTCGCCACCCTGATGGCCAGCGGCGAGATGCCGGACATCCTCCAGGTCGTCGCGGCTCCCAACGAGGCCCAGTTCGTCCTCACCAAGTGCGCCGACCTCACCGAGCACCTCTCGGGCGACGCCGTCAAGGAGTACCCGAACCTGGCCAACATCCCGCCGTACGCCTGGAAGGCCACCGGTCGGTTCGGCGGCAGGCTCTACGGAGTCCCGGTCGAGCGCCCCCTCGTCGGACACGGGCTGATCGTCAACCAGGACAAGTTCAAGGAGGCCGGAATCTGGGTTCCCGAGGTCGGCGGCCTCGATGTCGACTCCTTCACGAAGGGCCTGAAGCAGCTCAGCGTCAAGGGCAAGTACGGCCTCGGCGCCTCCCAGATCGGTGCCTTCGGCTTCAACTCGTACATCGCCAATCACGGCTCGCCCAACATCTGGTCGGTCAAGGACGGTGCCTTCGTCAACTACATCGAGACCGACGAGTTCAAGGCGGGCCTCGAACAGATGGTGGCGTGGCAGAAGGCAGGCGTCTTCCGCCGGGACGCGCTGAGCGTGGACGGTGGCGCCTACAGCCTCGAGTTCTCCAACGGCACCACCTACGCGCAGTCCAACGCCTACGGCGGCTACAAGGGCGCCGTGCTCGCCGTCAAGGACGGCTTCACCGTCGACATGGCCCGACCCTTCAAGCCGGCCAACGGGGCGTCCCCGAAGCACTGGCTCGGCCCGGGTATCTACGGCTACACCGTCCTCAAGAAGGCGCCCAAGGAGCGCATCGAGCTGCTGCTGCGGGTGATGAACTACCTGGCCGCTCCGTTCGGCACCAAGGAGTACGAACTCGTCAACCACGGGGTCGAGGGCACCCACTTCACCCGGGGCACGGACGGAGGCCCCGCGATCACCAAGCTGGCGGCCGACGGCGGCGACGGCCCGGCCAACCTCCCGCTCACCTTCATCGCGGGCCCGCCGGTGCCGCTCTACTTCGCGGGCCAGCCCGAGGCGACCCGGCGCTACCACGCCTACCAGCAGGAGATGATCCCGCTCGGCGTGCCGAGCGCCCACTACGGACTGCGCTCCAACGCCTGGGCCAACAGCGAGCGCGGCCTGGTCAAGCAGCGCGAGGACGCGATCAACGCCGTCGTCACCGGGAAGCGCAGCCTCTCCGAGTGGGACGCCGTGGTCAGGGAGTTCAAGGCGAAGGGCGGCGCGAAGGCAGCCGACTCCCTTGCGGAGGAGTACGGGGCCGCAGGCAACTGACCCCGCCGGACGCGTAGGCGGCCCGAGCGTCCCGTCGCTCGGGCCCTGCTCCGCTTCCACCGGTAGATTTTCGCCGTGCGCGAGAGATTCTGGATCCGGCCCGGACGGACGGCCGCCGTACCGCTGGACGAGCCGCCGCGGGTGCTGAGTCTCGGTGTCGGGGTCCACGGCACGACAAGTCCGGTGGACGTGTTCCGGCTCCCGGACCTCTGGCAGCTGCACCTCTACCGGTACACCGCGGAACTCGTCGTCGACGGCGTCCTCCACGTCGTGAGACCCGGTCATGTGAGCCTCGTGCCCCCCGGAGCAGAGGTGCGCTACCGCTACCGCGGGCGCTCCGAGCACCTGTACGCGCATCTGCGTCTGCCCGGCACGGGACCGACCGTCGACCTGCCCGTCGTCCAGGACGCCGGCGCGGCGACCCCCGGTCTCTCGGAACAGCTCCTGCGCGCCATCGCGGTGGCTCCGCGCAGTCCGCGCCGCGCCGACGCCGAGGTCTGGTCCGTGCTGTGGGAGCTGGCCGAACTCGCCCGGCCGGAAGGACGCGAGAAGAGCCCGCACGCCTCGCTCGCCGCCGCCGTCGCCCACATCGAGTCGCATCTCGCGGAGCGGCTCCTCGTCCCCGAGGTGGCGCGGGCCGCGGGCGTCTCGCACAACCACCTGCTGCGGCTCTTCCGCGCCGAGACCGGCACCACCGTCGTGGCGTACATCCGGCAGCGACGCATGGAGCGGGCACGGCACCTGCTGCGCGAATCGACCCTGTCGATCCCCGCGGTGGCGGCGGCCGTCGGGATCGACGATCTGCAGGCCTTCAACAAGGCGTGCCGACGCGAACTGGGCGCATCGCCGCGCGGGGTGCGGGCCGGATAAGGATCGTCCGTGCTGCTACTGGTCCGTTCTCACGATCTCGGGGCTCACCGCTCGACGTGGGACCGCAGCCACTCCTCGACCTCGCCGACATGGGCCGCCGCGGCCGCGCGCGCCGCCTCGGGGTCGCGTGCGACGAGGGCGCGGTGGATCGCCGCGTGTTCACGGCGGGTGCGCTCGAATGCGCCCTCCTCCGCGTAGCCCCGCCGGGCGCGGGCCCGGAACGTCCGGGTCGACAGACCTTCGAGGATGGCGGCCATGGTCCCGTTGCCCGAGGCCGCGTTGACAGCGCGGTGGAAGGCCAGGTCGTGGGCGAGGATCTCCTCGGGGTCCTCGGCCTGCTCCATCGCCCTCAGATGCGCGGTCACCGCGGCCAGTTGCTCCTCGTCGATCCGGGCGGCCGCCAGCGCGGTGGCCGTGGACTCCAGGACGCGCCGGATCTCCAGGAGTTCGACGAGCTGCTCGCCGCGCGAGAGGTCGGCGACGACGCCGAAGGTCTCCAGCAGGTCCTCGGCCCCAAGCCCCCGCACGTAGATCCCGGAGCCGTGCCGTGCCTCCAGGACGCCCATGACGGTCAGCGCGCGGACCGCCTCCCGCATCGAGCTGCGGGACAGTCCCAACTGCGCGGCGAGGTCCCGTTCCGTGGGCAACCGGTCCCCGGGGTTCAGCTCGCCCTCGGTGATCATCGCCTTGATCTGCTCGATCGCCCGCTGGGTCACGGTTCCCCGCTGCGGGGTGCGCTCCTCCACCGATTCCCTCCCTTGTCCGATTCGGGCAGTCTAGCCAGACAAGTGGTCCGACCACTTCGTGCTCGACAGGTGAAATCTTCCTCCCTGGGGGTGTCGTTGACGTCAAGTGGTCTGATAAATCTAGGAGGCCGAGGGTGTTCCGCTTGAGCCCCGGCCCGGGATCCGGACCGTCCGGCAGCCGTCGCTCCGCGCCGTCGCGGCCGTGACCACGGGTCCCGCGCAGGGGTGGGGCCGCGACCCGCCGCTCGACCGTCCCTCGGGCGGCAGCGGCCCCACCCCCCTCCCCCCGTCTGCGAGGAGACCTGCCAGTGAAGCTCATGCGCCTGGGCGCCCCCGGCGCCGAACGGCCGGCCGTACGCACCGACGACGGCCGGGTGTGGGACCTCACGCCCGTCGCCGGCGAGATCGACGGGGCGTTCCTCGCCTCGGGCGGACTTGACCGCGCCCGTGCGGCCGTCGGCGAACGGAGGCTCGCCGAACTGGACCCGAGGGGCCTGCGCGTGGGCGCCCCCGTCGCCAGGCCGGGGAAGGTGGTCTGTATCGGCCTCAACTACCGGGACCACGCGCAGGAGACGGGCGCCCCCGTCCCGCCCCGTCCGGTCGTCTTCATGAAGGATCCCGGAACGGTCGTCGGCCCGTACGACGAGGTGCTGATCCCGCGCGGCTCGGCGCGGACGGACTGGGAGGTGGAGCTCGCGGTCGTCATCGGCAGCCGGGCCCGCTACCTGGAGAGCGCGGCGGAGAGGGCCTGCGGCACATCGCCGGATACGCCATCAGCAACGACGTCTCCGAGCGGGGGTTCCAGCTCGACCACTCATCCCAGTGGGACCTCGGGAAGTCCTGCGAGACCTTCAACCCGCTCGGCCCGTGGCTGGTGACCTCCGACGAGGTGGACGACCCGCAGGACCTCGGGCTGCGCCTGACCGTCAACGGAGTCCGGAGACAGCACGGCACCACCCGCGACATGATCTTCCAGGTGGGCCACCTCGTCGCGTACCTGAGCAACTACATGGTCCTGGAGCCCGGCGACGTCATCAACACGGGCACACCGGCCGGGGTCGCCCTCGGCCTGCCCGGCACCCCGTACCTCCGCCCCGGCGACACCGTCGAGCTGTCCATCGACGGACTCGGCGACCAGCGCCAGACCTTCCGCCAAGCCTGACTTCCCGCGTGCCCCCCCGCCGGTCCAAGAGGCGCCTGAGAGGCCCCACATGACTGCATCCGCCGCCCGCGTCACCGCGGTCGACACCTACGACATCCGCTTCCCCACCTCGCGGGAACGCGACGGCTCCGACGCCATGAACCCCGACCCCGACTACTCCGCCGCCTACGTCGTCCTGCGCACCGACGCGGCCGACGGCCAGGAAGGACACGGCTTCACCTTCACCATCGGCCGCGGCAACGAAGTCCAGGTCGCCGCCCTCGACGCGCTGCGCCCGCACGTCGTCGGGCGCCCGGTCGCCGAGCTCTGCGCCGACCCCGGCTCCCTCAGCCGTGACCTGGTCGGGGACAGCCAACTGCGCTGGCTCGGACCGGAGAAGGGCGTGATGCACATGGCCATCGGCGCCGTCCTCAACGCCGTCTGGGACCTCGCCGCCAAGCGCGCGGGCAAGCCGCTGTGGCAGTTCCTCGCGGACGCCGAACCCGCCTGGCTCGTCTCCCAGATCGACTTCCGCTACATCGCCGACGCCCTCACCCCCGAGGACGCCCTCGCCCTGCTCCGCCGCGGCGGAACCGGCGCCCCCGAGCGCGCCGCCGCTCTCCGCGCCCACGGATACCCCGCCTACACCACCTCACCCGGCTGGCTCGGCTACTCCGACGAGAAGCTGAGCCGTCTCGCCCGGGCCGCCGTCGCCGAGGGCTTCACCCAGATCAAGCTCAAGGTCGGCGCCGACCTCGCGGACGACCTCCGCCGCCTGCGCGCCGCCCGCGCCGCCGTCGGCCCGGACATCCGCATCGCCATCGACGCCAACCAGCGGTGGAACGTCGACGAAGCCGTCGAGTGGACCAAGGCGCTCGCCGCCTACGACCCCTACTGGATCGAGGAGCCCACCAGCCCCGACGACATCCTCGGCCACGCGGCCGTACGCGGGGCCGTCGCACCGGTCAAGGTCGCCACCGGCGAACACGTACAGAACCGGATCGTCTTCAAGCAGCTGCTGCAGGCCGGCGCGATCGACATCCTGCAGATCGACGCCGCGCGCGTCGGCGGCGTCAACGAGAACCTGGCGATCCTGCTGCTCGCCGCGCACCACGACGTAGCGGTCTGCCCGCACGCCGGCGGCGTCGGCCTGTGCGAACTGGTCCAGCACCTGTCGATGTTCGACTACGTCGCCCTGTCCGGCACCACCGAGAACAGGGTGATCGAGTACGTCGACCACCTCCACGAACACTTCCGCACCCCCGCGGAGATCCGGGCCGGCCACTACAGGGCCCCGCTCACCCCCGGCTTCTCCAGCGAGATGCACCCGCGCTCCATCGAGGAGTACGCCTACCCCGACGGCACCTTCTGGAGCACCGACCTGGCGGCCGCCGGCCCCACCCGCCCCACCCGCGAAGGGAGCCCCGCATGAGCGAGTTCACCGGCCTGCGCGCCGTCGTCACCGGCGGCGCCTCCGGCATCGGCCTGGCCACCGCCGCACTGCTGGCCGCGCGCGGCGCCACCGTCGCCGTACTCGACCGCGCCCCCGACGGCCTGCCCGCACCCCTCGTCGGTCATCACGCCGACGTCACCGACGACACCGCCGTACGGTCGGCGGTGGCCGAGGCGGCCGAAGACCTCGGCGGCATCGACATCCTGGTCAACAACGCCGGCATCGGCGCCCTGGGCACCGTCGAGGACAACGACGACGCGCAGTGGCACCGGGTCCTGGACGTCAATGTGCTCGGCATCGTCCGGACCACGCGCGCGGCCCTGCCGTACCTACGCGCGTCCCGAGCCGCCGCCGTCGTCAACACGTGCTCGATCGCGGCCACCGCCGGACTGCCGCAAAGGGCCCTGTACAGCGCCAGCAAGGGCGCGGTCCTCTCCCTCACCCTCGCCATGGCCGCCGACCACGTCCACGAGGGCATCCGGGTCAACTGTGTGAACCCCGGAACCGTCGACACCCCCTGGGTCGGCCGACTCCTCGACGCCGCGGACGACCCGGCCCAGGAGCGGGCGGCCCTCGAGGCGCGCCAGCCCACCGGGCGTCTCGTCACGGCCGGCGAAGTCGCCGCCGCCATCGCGTACCTGGCGAGCCCCGCCGCCGCGTCGGTCACCGGCACGGCGCTCGCCGTCGACGGCGGCATGCAGGGCCTCCGCCCGCGGCCGGCCGAGAAATGAGCGGGCCCATGAGCCGAACGGGGAACCCGGCACCGAACCGAGCGAAAGGCACCGCCCCCGTGCGACACCACCCCCTCGGCACCGGCAAGGTCGCCGTCACCGCGCTCTCCTTCGGCGCCGCCGGCATCGGCAACCTCTACGCACCGGTCAACGTGGCACAGGCCGCCGGCGCCGTCGACGCCGCCTGGGACGCTGGCATCCGGTGCTTCGACACCGCCCCGCACTACGGCCTCGGCCTCTCCGAGGAACGTCTCGGCGCCGCCCTGCGCACCCGACCGCGGGACACGTACGTCCTGTCCACCAAGGTCGGCCGGCTCCTCCGGCCGGCCACCGGCGGCGGCGACGACCTCGCCAACGGGTTCGCCGTGCCGGCCACCCACCGCCGCGTCTGGGACTTCTCCGCCGACGGCGTACGCCGCAGCATCCACGAGAGCCTGGTGCGCCTCGGCCACGACCGCGTCGACGTCGTCTACCTCCACGACCCCGACGACCACGCCCGGGAAGCCTTCGACCAGGCGTATCCGGAGCTGGAGCGGCTGCGCGCGGAGGGCGTGATCGGCGCGATCGGCGCCGGGATGAACCAGACCGCCATGCTGACCCGGTTCGTCCGCGACACCGACGTCGACGTGGTGCTGTGCGCCGGCCGCTACACCCTCCTCGACCAGAGCGCCCTCACCGACCTCCTGCCGGAGGCCGCGGCCCGCGGCAGGAGCGTCGTGATCGGCGGCGTCTTCAACTCCGGGCTCCTCGCGGCCCCCCGGCCCGGAGCGACCTACGACTACACCACCGCGCCGCCCGAGGTCCTGGCCCGCGCCCTGCGCCTCCAGGCCGTCGCCGAACGGCATGGCGTGCCCCTGCGCGCCCTCGCCCTGCGCTTCCCCTTCGGCCACCCGGCCGTCGCGAGCGTCCTCGTCGGCGCCCGCTCGGGACACGAGGTCCGCGACGCCGCCGAGCAGCTCGCGCGGCCCCTCCCCGCCGACGTGTGGGCCGAACTGCGCGCCGAGGGCCTGCTGCCGGCCGCCGTCCCGGTGCCGGAGGAGAGCTGACCGTGCGCATCGCCCTCTTCGTCACCTGCTTCAACGACACGATGTTCCCGCGGACGGGCAGGGCCGTGGTCACCCTCCTCGAACGGCTCGGCCACACCGTCGACTTCCCGCGGGCCCAGGCGTGCTGCGGCCAGATGCACATCAACACCGGGTACCGGTCGCGGGCCCTGCCCATGGTGCGCCGCTTCACCGAGGTGTTCGCCGGCCACGACGCGATCGTGACCCCCTCCGCGTCCTGCGCCGGAACGATCCGCCACCACCACACGAAGGTCGCCCAGGAGCACGGCGAGGCGGGCCTGGCCGCCGACGCCGAACGGATCGGGCCGCGCGTGTACGAGCTGTCCGAACTGCTCGTCGACGTCCTGGGCGTCACCGACGTGGGCGCGTACTTCCCGCACCGTGTCACCTACCACCCCACCTGCCACTCACTCCGTACGCTCCGGGTCGCGGACCGTCCCCTGAAGCTCCTGAGGGCCGTCAAGGGCATCGACCTCGTCGAGCTGCCCGCCGCGGAGTCCTGCTGCGGCTTCGGCGGCACCTTCGCCCTCAAGAACGCGGACACCTCCCACGCCATGCTCGCCGACAAGATGCGGCACGTGCAGGAGACCGGCGCCGCGGTCCTCACGGCGGGGGACAACTCCTGCCTCCTGCACATCGGCGGCGGACTCTCCCGGCTGCGGACCGGCATCGGCACCCGCCACCTCGCCGAGATCCTCGCCTCGACGGACGGAGACCCCCGATGACCGCCACCGACAACGTCGTATGGCTCGGCGCCCCCGGCTTCCCCGACGCCGCACGCACCGCCCTCGCCGACGGCCGACTGCGTGCGAACCTGCGCCGAGCCACGACCACGATCCGCGACAGGCGCCTCGCCGCCACCGCGGAACTCGACCACTGGGAGCGGCTGCGCGAGGCCGGCGAGGCCGTCAAGCGCACCACGCTCCGCCACCTCGACCACCACCTCCTGCGCCTCGAGGAGTCCGTCACCCGGGCGGGCGGCCAGGTGCACTGGGCGTCCGACGCCGCCGACGCCCGCCGCATCGTCACCGAGCTCGTCCGGGCCACGGGCGAGACCGAGGTCCTCAAGATCAAGTCGATGGCGACGCAGGAGATCGGCCTCAACGAGGCACTGGACGCCGCCGGGATCCGTGCGTACGAGACCGACCTCGCCGAACTCATCGTGCAGCTCGGCGACGACCGGCCCTCGCACATCCTGGTCCCGGCCCTGCACCGCGGCCGGGCCGAGATCCGTGAGATCTTCCGCCGGGAGATGGGGAAGTGGGGCAGGCCGGCGCCCGCCGGACTCACCGACGACCCGCGCGAACTGGCCGAGGCGGCGCGGCTGCATCTGCGGGAGAAGTTCCTCCGCGCGAAGGTCGCCGTCTCCGGCGCCAACTTCGCCGCCGCCGACACGGGCACGGTGTGCGTCGTGGAGTCCGAGGGCAACGGCCGGATGTGCCTGACCCTGCCGGAGACCCTGATCACCGTCATGGGCATCGAGAAGGTCCTGCCCTCCTTCGCCGACCTCGACGTCTTCCTGCAGCTGCTGCCCCGCTCCTCGACCGGCGAGCGGATGAACCCGTACACCTCGATGTGGACCGGTGTGACACCGGGGGACGGGCCGCAGGACTTCCACCTCGTCCTGCTCGACAACGGCCGCACCGCCACCCTGAAGGACACCGTCGGACGGCAGGCACTGTCCTGCATCCGCTGCTCCGCCTGCCTCAACGTCTGCCCCGTGTACGAGCGCACCGGCGGCCACGCGTACGGATCGGTGTACGCGGGCCCGATCGGCGCGGTGCTCACCCCGCAGCTCGTCGGGGTCGAGCACGCGGACACGCTGCCGTTCGCCTCCACGCTCTGCGGCGCCTGCTACGACGCGTGCCCGGTGCGGATCGACATCCCCGAGGTCCTGGTCCATCTGCGGGCCCGGGCCGTCGAGGCGAAGGCGGCCGGCCGGCTCCTGCCGACGGCCGAGTCTTTGGCCATGGGGGCGGCGGCGATGGTACTGGGCTCACCCACCCGTCTCGGAAAACTCGGGCGGGCCGCCGGGTTCGCGGCCCGCCTGTGGGGGCGCCGCGGACTGATACGGCGACTTCCGGGCCCGCTCTCCCGATGGTCCGACACCCGCGACACGCCCGCGCCGCCCGCCGAGTCCTTCCGGAGCTGGTGGCGCCGCCGCACGAGAGAAGGAGGCGAGGGATGAGCAGCACGAGAGAGGCCGTACTGGCCCGCATCGCGGAGGCCCTGGCAGACGTCCCGGCGAGCGAGACACCCGACGGCGATCTCGTTCCCCGCGACTACCGCGCCGTCTCCACGGCCCCCGACCCGGTGGCCCTCTTCGTGGAACGCGTCGCCGACCACGGGGCGTCCGTCATCCGCACGACACGGGCGAAGGTGGCGGGCACCATCGCGGCTGCCTTGGCCGAGCGACCCGCCGACGGCGTCGTGGTACCGCCCGGATTCCCCGAAAAGCTCCTGCCCCAGGGCCGCTTCACCCGCCTCGGGGACGTACCGCCGCTCTCCCCGGACGACCTGGACGCGGCGGCGGTGCTCACCACCGCGGCCGTCGGGATCGCCGTCACGGGCACGGTGGTCCTGGACGCGGGCCCCGGACAGGGCCGCCGAGCCCTCTCCCTCCTCCCCGACCACCACATCTGTGTGGTGCGCGAGGACCAGATCGTCGGAGACGTCCCCGAAGCGCTGTCCCGTCTCGACCCCGCAGCCCCGCTCACCTTCGTCTCCGGACCGTCCGCCACCAGCGACATCGAACTCGACCGGATCGAGGGCGTCCACGGCCCCCGCACCCTCGACGTCATCGTCGTCGCCGCCCGATCCACCGAGGAGCCGTCATGAGAGTCGCCCTGCACACCAGGGTCCGTCCCGACCGCGTCACCGCGTACGAGGACGCCCATCGCGCGGTCCCCGAGGAACTGACCCGGGCCATCCGCGCGGCCGGAGCCACTTCCTGGACGATCTGGCGCAGCGGCACCGACCTCTTCCACGTCCTGGAGTGCGAGGACTACACGAGGCTCCTCGCCGCCCTGGAGCACCTCCCGGTCAACGTCGCCTGGCAGGCCCGGATGGCCGAACTGCTCGACGTCGTCCACGACTACGGCGCCGACGGCGCGGCCGCCGGCCTGCCCGTCGTCTGGGAGCTGTGATGCACGGCGGCATCGTGGACGCCCACCACCACGTGTGGGACCTCGGCGCGCGGGACCAGCCCTGGCTCGCGGACGACGAAATGACGCCGCTGCGAAGGAACTTCACCCTCGCCGACCTCGCGCCCGAAACGGGTGCGGCGGGCGTGACATCGACCGTCCTCGTACAGACGGTCACGACGGCCGAGGAGACACCGGAACTCCTCGCCCTGGCCGGCGCCCACGACCTCGTCGCGGGAGTGGTCGGCTGGACCGACCTCACGGCCCCCGACGTGGCCGACGAACTCGCTCGGCTCCGTGAACTGCCGGGCGGGAACAAGCTGGTGGGCATCCGCCACCAGATCCAGAGCGAGCCCGACCCGCTGTGGATCCTGCGGCGGGACGTCCTGCGCGGCCTGGACGCCGTGGCCTCGGCGGGCCTCGCCTACGATCTCGTGATCCGCCCCCACCAGCTGCCCGCCGCGACCTCGGCGGCCTTCCTGCTGCCGCACCTCACCTTCGTCCTCGACCACCTGGGCAAGCCCCCCGTCGCCACCGGCGAACGGAACACCTGGGCCCGGCACCTCCACGCCCTGGCCACCCTGCCGCACACGACGGCCAAGCTCTCGGGCCTCGTCACCGAGGCGCGCTGGGACTCCTGGACCCCCGACGACCTGCGGCCGTACACCGAAACGGCCCTGGAGGTCTTCGGCCCGGACCGCCTGATGTTCGGATCGGACTGGCCGGTCTGCCTCCTGGCGAGCTCGTACGGCGAGGTGGTGACGACGGCACACGAGCTGACGGCGGACCTCACCGAGCCGGAACGGACGGCGGTCTTCTCCGGCACGGCGAAGCGCGTGTACGGCCTCAGGTGAACGGCCCCGCGGGGGCACGTCACATCACGATCAGCGCCAGAGGCGTGTCGCTGAGACCGGTCCTGAGGTGGAGCAGCACCGTACTCGTGACCTGGGACGCGTCGATGTTCAGGTACAGCGTCGTCCGGAAGGTCGCACCCGGCGCGAGGGCGGGCACGTTCCAGTACTGCCAGCCGGTGCCGTAGGTGCCGACCCCCGGCGACTGCCCTCCGATGGACTGCATCTGCGTGGCGGCCGTGGTGGAGCCCGAGGTGTTGGTGATCGTGACGGGGATCGGGACCTGGGCGCCGCGGGAGACCGTGCAGTCGCCGCTCGGCGGAGTGGCAGTGGCCCGGAGCGGGCCGCTGCTTCCGGTTCCGGTGATGACGCCCATCTCGTACGAGTGCTGCGACACCCAGGGGCAGGCGTCGGCGTTCTCGGCGCCGGCCTCCCAGACCACGACACCGTCGGCCTTCGCCTTGACCTGCTGGATCACATGGGCCCAGCTGTTGCCCGGCTGGTACGTCTCCGAGGGGAACGACACCGGGTTGACGTACGGGTAGACGGGGTGATCCGGCGCCATCGCGCGGTCGCGCGCGATCGACGCGTCGAACCGGCTCGTCCAGGCCGCCAACGACTGGCCGTCGTCGAAGTAGGCACGGGGGGCGAAGCAGTTCAGCAGGTCGTCGTCGTGCAGCTGCTTGATCAGTTCCTGGTTGCGTGTCTGCCAGTCGTAGCCGTAGTGGCAGATCGGCGCCTGCGGAGCCGCGTTGCGGGTCCACGTCAGCAACTGCCGCCACAGGTTGTAGGCATGGGTCGCCGCCTGCCCCGTGGGAACCTGCGTCAGCTCGATGTCCTCGAAGTCGAGCACGACCGGCGCGGTCGCCTCACCCCCGAACTGCCCTGCGCCCATGTACTCCTTGACCTTGGCCTCGTACGTGGCCTGCGAAGGCAGCGCCCCGCCGTTGGAGGTACAGCCGGTCGCGTCGCAGCGGTAGGCGAAGACGTCGTAGACGACAGTGGCCTTCGTGGCGCCGTACTGGGGCTGCCCGGTCGGATGAGCACCCCGCTCGTTGGTGTACACGGTGAACCCCGCGGCCGCGCTCGACGCATCCGCGCTCGACGGAACCGCGCTCGACGGAACCGCGCTGTGCAGCACGAGCGCGCCGACCGCGCCGGCAAGTGTGGTGAGGAGCTTGCGACGTTGCAATGTGTCCTCCTGAGGGGAATCCGGGGCATCAACTCCCCGGCCTCGTACGGTCATGGGAACAATACGATCGTCACGATCGAAGTCAATGGTTCAGGAGAGAATTTCCGATCGTTGCGATCGGTTGCGATGCCGCCCTCCACGCGGTGCGCCTCAGCGCGCACGGCGGCCGTGTCCACCAAGATCCCCTCACCCACACGAGTGGGCTCCCCTCGCCCAGCGGGCCCAGTATCGCGAGCCGCTACGCTCCCGCGCCGACGGTGGCCGGAAGCTGAAGGCCGTCACTGGCGGTGACCGGCCGCGGGGCGGTCGGAGGCGGAGAGGTTCAGATGTCCACAACCATGGCCGATGTCGGAGCGGTGCGGAGAGGAAGCCTGCGCGGCGGCCGTGCCCGCGCCGCACTCGTCGCGGGCCTCGCCCTGTCACTCGCCCTGAGCCTGCCGGGCGTCGCGACGGCAGTCCCGGGCGACCTGGATCCGGGCTTCAGCGGGGACGGAAAGGTCACCGTCGACGTCGCGAACGCCGAGTTCAACTCGGATGTGCTCGTGCAGGCGGACGGCAAGATCGTCACACTCGGCAGCGGCTCCGATTTCGAGCAGCCCTACGACTTCGTCCTCGTGCGGCACAACGCCGACGGCAGCCGGGACACGACATTCGGCGGCGGCGACGGTGTCGTCTTCACCGACTTCGACGCCGGCAGCCACGACGAGGCCCGGGCACTGATGCAGGACAGCACCGGCGGGCTCCTCGTCGTGGGCAGCAGCGGGCCGGCGGACACCTTCGTGCCGCAGGTGGCGATGGCGCGCTACACCCTGGACGGCTCCCTGGACACCACGTTCTCCGGCGACGGCAAGCTCGTCACCGGACTCGGGTCGACCGCATCGAGCGTCGCCAACACCGTGATCAACGGAACCGACGGCCGCATCATCATCGGCGGCGCCCTGGGCGGCAACGCGATGGTCGCCGCCTTCACCTCCGCCGGTACCCCCGAGGCCCCGTGGGGCGACGACGGCTCGGGGAAGACCGTCTTCACGTACGCCGGCGGCGGCTCGGCGATCTACGACCTGACGCCGGCGGGCGGCGAAGCGTATCTCGCGGCCGGTTCAAGCCCGGCCGGCTTCGGGCTCATGCGCTTCTTTCAGGAGTTCGGGGGCACGGACGCGTCGTTCGGCGACAACGGCAAGGTGGCCACGGCGTTCGGGAACGAGATCCGGAGCGTGGAACAAGTACCCGGAGGGTTCGTCGCCGCCGGGTCCAGTGGCAGCGGGACGGGATCCCGGTTCGCCGTGGCCCGCTACGACGAGGACGGGAACCTGAGCCCGGCGTTCGGCGGCGGAACCGGCACGGTGACCACCGCCTTCGGTGCGAGCTCCGCGGTGGGGCACGACATGGTCCTCCAGGAGGACGGCAAGATCGTGGTCGTGGGCGGCGCGAGCCTCGATCTCGCGGTCGCCCGCTACAACACGGACGGCTCCCTGGACACCACCTTCCACGGTGACGGCCTGGTGACCACCGACATCTCGACGTTCTTCGACGAGGCCTACGCCGTGGCGCTGCAGTCCGACGGGAAGATCGTCGTGTCCGGCCAGGACGGCGACAACCAGGCCGTGGTCCGCTATCGGATCGACGACACCCCGCCCCCGCCCACGGTGGACATCTCCGTCACCAAGACCGGGCCCGCCACCGTCAGTCTCGGTGACACGGTGACGTACACGATCCGGGTGACCAACCACAGCACGACGACGACCGCCGGGGTATCGGTCTCCGACACCCTCACCGGCGGGTCGGGCACCCTGCTGTCGGCCACCCCCAGCCAGGGCGGTCCCTGCACCGTCAACCCGACCACCATGAACTGCAGCCTCGGGAACATCGCCCCCGGTGCCTCGGCCACCGTCACCGTGGTCGCCGAGCCGCGTGCGACCGGCACCCTGACGGACTGGGTGGTTGCCGGGTCGGTCCAGGAGGACCCCAACCAGACCAACAACCAGGCCAGCGCCTCGACCACCGTCAACAACGCTCGTGGCTGCACCATCATCGGCACCAGTGCCACCGAGACGATCAACGGCACCGCCGCGGGCGATGTGATCTGCGCGCTCAGTGGCAACGACACCGTCTACGGCCACGGCGGCAACGACACGATCTACGGCGGAGCCGGCAACGACTACATCAGCGGCGGCACCGGCACCGACCGGCTGTTCGGCCAGTCCGGCAACGACTGGCTCGCCGGCGAAGGCGGCAACGACAACCTCAACTCCCAGGACGGCGTGGGCGCCAACGACGCCGTCGACGGCGGCTCCGGCATCGACACCTGCACCACCGACGCGAACGACTACCGCTACAACTGCCCGTAGGCCCTGAGGCGTTGCCCGTACCGTCAGCGTTGGACGCGGCGGCGGCGTGTGGCCAGCAGGGTCGCTCCACCGGCAGCTCCGAGCGCGGCGGCGGTGATCAGGTACGGGGCGATCTGCCCGCCCGTCGTCGCGAGCGAGCCGTCGTCCTTGCCGCCTCCCGGGGGAGGCGTCGCGGACGTGGACTGCGAGGGCGTCGGCTCGGAGGTCCCCGGCGTCGGCGTGGACGCGTCGGGCGTCGGGGTGGACGTGCCGGGCCGCACCGGGGGAGTGCTCTCGGTGCCGGGCCGCGACGGCGTCGGAGTCGGCTGCGACGGAGTGCCGTTCGGCACCTCCGGCGCGGTCGGCTCGGGCTTGCACGCGAACGTCGACGAGCCCGTCCAGGGGTAGTTGTGGCTCTCGTTGCCGGTGCCGTGGGTGCGGATGTCGCCACCGGCGTACACCCGGCCGTTGGTGCTGGCGGTCAGGTCCGCGCCGGCCTTGGGCGCGACGATCGACCCCATGAAGTTGCCCCCGCCGCCGAGGCTGATCGAGGTGGAGTCCTCCAAGTTGTGGAGGATCCGCGACGCGGCCTCGCCGAAGTGGGCGGAGTCGTAGACGTCGACGCGATCGCCGTTGAACCCGACGGACATGGGGGAGATGCCGACGGCCTGGCCGCCCGTCACGTTGACCACGACGGCGTCCTTGTCGGGGATCGACGTGAACACGAAGCTGGAAGCGCCGTCCATGTCCTTCGCGGAGATCTCGAAGACCTGGGGACCGGCCCCGTGCCCGCCGCCCTTGAAGGTCACGGTCCCGCCCGACCGGACGGCCGTCCCGGTCGGCGCGAGCGCGGCGAGCGACCTGGACTCGCCGCGGATGCTGTCGCCGAACGCGTCGTACGGGTGAGGGCGTCCCGTACACCCGTCAGGCCGTGGCCCACGTCCACCGTCGTGCCCTTGGCGATCGACAGGGCACCCCACGGCGAGCATCACCGAACCCGACTCGGGCAGGATGCCGGAACCGGCCCCGACCCGGCCCACGTTGAACACACCCCCGGACTTCTTGGCGAAGGTGGCGTTCCCGCGGACGACCAACAGGCCCTCCGCCTCGGCGGACCCGCCGTCCACCATGTAGTCGCCGCCCGCGTACAGGGCCACGTTGGCGTCGGTGAACAGCGGGTTGTGGCCGATTCCCGGTTCCTTCCCGGGCGTGGGACAGGTGAGGAGATGGGGTCTGGGGGGCGTCGAGCCCGTCACCTGACCGATCGCCGGGTCAGTCGTCCCAGCCGGCCCAGTCGTCCCAGCCCCAGTCGTCCCGGTCGTCGCGACTGGTCTCGGCGTACAGGGCGGCGCGCGTCAGCGGACCGTAGACGCCGCGTGCCTCGGGGATGTTGCGGGCTGTTTGGAAGCGGCTCAGAGCCGTTGCCACGGAGTCGCTGAAGACGCCGTCGACCGAGCCCAGGTACAGATGAAGTTGGCGGAGGCGACGCTGCAGATCGTCGACCTCGGGGCCGGTGCTGCCGAGCTGGATGACGTCCGTGTCCGGCGTCCGCCCGGGCGGTGCGGAGCTGCGCGTCGGGCTCGCCGTGGGCCTGTGGGTGGCGGACGACGGGGGCGGGGTGCGGGGAGTGGACGTCCTCGCCGGGGTGCGCGGGCTGTCGGTCGCCGGCGAGGTCGTCGGAGCGACGGTCGTCGTCGTGGGAGGCCGAGGGGACACGAGCGTGATGGTCGGCGGCTCGGCGTCCGGGGTCGTGCTGGGAGGTGGGAGGTCGGGCATCGTGAGGGACAGACTGTCCGGGCGCGCCTGGCCCAGCCCCGAGGTCAGACCCACGGTCAAACCGATTCCCGCGGCCAGCGCGCCCGACAGGAGCAGCGGGAGCGACAGGCCGGCCCTGTCGTCACGTTCGGCCGCCGACGCGGCCCTCCGCGCCCGTGACGTCTTCCTTACGTGCCGGGGCTTCCCGGCCCCATGACGTGCGCGCGGCGGCCCGGAGTCAGCAGCGCCGCGCGTTGGCGTCAGCTCCCCGTCGAAGAGCTCGACGTCCTGCGTGCGGGCCCCCTGACAGGGACCGCCGGGCCACGCGACCTTCCCGAAGACGAGGTCGTCCTGCGGGGGACCTGACTCCGGCTCAGGGGCGCTGGAGGTGACTGCTGTGGTCAGGGCAGTCCTGTTGCGCATGCGGATGCTCCAGGTGTGGAGAAGTGGTGGGTGATATGGCAGATCCGCGGATGTTGGGGCGGAAGATGGGGAGACTTTGACCGACACTCAAGGTAGGCGTCAACTGTGGGCCGCAGCGTAGAAATCGTGAAAAACGGGACAGTCGCGACGTTGATTCTTAAACAACCCTTAATGAGTGACGCACGTCACTCCTTGAGAGGGTGTGAAGCGACGCATCCTCAAGTCAACCGCCGAGAACGAGAGTTGAATTTCCCCCCTCGGCAGGGGAAGCGACGGCCCCCGGGTGCCGACCCGAGCGCGTCCGCGTCCGAGGCGTGTGTTGAGATGAGGCCCTTCACCGAGGGAGGGCGGATGGCGGACGACGCGCATGAGGTGTGCGGCCCGGTGCGAGTTCTGTCTCCCGGCGACCCTGTCTTCGTGTCCGGGTGTGTGTACCGCGGGCGGCCGGTCGTGCGTGTCCACCTCGATGAGGACGGCGACTGGCAGGCGTTCTCGGCTGTGGAGCCACGCTGGTTCGGGCGCCCGCGCCTGATGTACGCGGCGCACTTGCTGGAGCGTGACCCGTCGCTGGCGAGCCTGCCGGCCCTGCCGCTCGGTCACCTCGCGTACAGGGACGACGCTTCCGGCACCACCTGGCGGACAGCGCAGGGGTGATGGTCGGCAGCGCGGCCGCGGCCGGATCGCTTCCGCCGTCGCCCCCCCCCGAGTCGACCGAGGGCCGTGACCCTCGCCCCGATCCTGACTCCTCACCTCCGAGGCGGTCTCAGTCGCGTGGTCACCCCGCTCGCGAGCGGCCCCCAATGCTCGCGCCACGTGTCCAGTCGCACCATGTGGTGGAACTCCGCCTGAGCCGAACTGGCGCCGCCGAGAAGGTGCGTGAGCTCCTCGTGCAGATCTCGCCAACGCTCCGTCCCGGTGATCCCCGCCACCGCACCCGCCGCCCGCCGCGCCGGCTCGGCATGGGCCGATGCGATCTCCGTGGCGTCGTGCGTCGACGTCATTCGGCTCGCCGCGGGCGCGCCCTATTATCGTCATCGGGACGATAATAGGGCGCGGCAGTCTCCGGCTCCCGTTCGCCGGTGCTGGAGCGTCAGACGGGAAACGCGGCGAGACCGCCGTGTTCGGTCGGCTCGAAGCGGAAGGCGTCGTCGACCAGGTGCCGGGCCCGGATGAGCTCCACCAGGGCGAAGTACGCCGCCACGATGCCGTCGACCGCCGCGCGCATGCCGCGGGCGGCCTCGTCACGCCCTTCGAGGGAGGCGGGCAGCACGAGTACCGCGGGGTGGTCCGGGTCCTCCCACACGAGCGCGTCGGAGTGGGTCGCGAACCGCTGGACCGCGGCGTCCAGCCGTTCGCGCGCCCGCTCCAGCTCCGCGTCGCCGAAGAGGGCGCCGGACCGGTCGACCGTTCCGTTCGCGTAGACCACGGGCAGGCGGTGTCCGTGCCGCTGCAGATATCCCCAGAGGGGCGTGGCGACGTGTTCGGGGACGCGCTCGAAATTGTCGAGGTCCCGCAGGGCGGAGAACCATTCGCTGTCCCAGCGCCACTCCCTGAGGAGTGTGAGGGAGCCTCGCAGGTCTCGCTCCTGGGGTGTGCGCGGGGGAGTTCCCGAACGCTTTCTGGGAGGGACTCCGTGGAGCTCTTCCACGGCTTTCCAGTACAACATGTACCAGAATTCCACGGAATTCATGACGTATCCCTCGTCGCGGGATCGCGCGGCCGACTCCAGGTAGGCGACCAGCAGTCGGAACTGCCAGTCCTTGACCGGCAGGGCGGTGCCGTCCAGCCAGGAACGGACCTCCGCCTCCGACCAGTCCGCGCCGCCGACCCGAGGCCTGCGCCCAAAGGCCAGCAAGCCCTCGACCGGCACGCCGGACCTGGTCCACAGTTCCCGCAGGCGGTGCGAGAAATCCCCTTCGGGGAAATCGCCCTCGCGGACACCGGTTTCCCTCATGAACCCTTACGCCCTCACGTCACGTGGTGGTGGACAAAAGACCGGCCGTGGGGGGGGGGGGGGGGGCGGGGCGCCCCCGGGCCCCCCCCCCCCGCCCCCCGAAAACCCCCCAAAGGAGAAGCCAACCACCATAAGAAAATGGTGTAGCAGATACCTCAAAATGGAAAAAG
>NZ_JBIBWQ010000001.1:43628-75710 GCF_043081505.1 Streptomyces sp. NPDC014870 | reverse complement strand
TCCCGGGGCCCCCGCCCCGCCCTCGCTGGATCCCCCACCCCCCCTCCCCCCCCGGCGGGGCGCTGGGCCCCGCCCCCCCGCCCGCCCGGGCGGGCCCCCCCCCCCCCCCCCACGGCCGGGGAGTCAGGCTGTTCAGCCTATCATCGGGACGCCTGCTGAACGAAGTCGGATATCTGTCCGGGTGTCATGTCCGGCAGATCGAGTTTCAGGAACTCGTCGAGCGACTTCGGATCAGGAAGGTGTGCCGGGATATCGATTCCGATTCCACTGAGAATCTCCCGGGCCCGGTCCACGGGAATCGACAGCGAGGCGGCGTTCGCCACATCGCCTGGCAGCGCGTTGATGACCACCTCACGGTCCTGCGGCAGGGAGCCCCAGTAGCGTTCGGTCTCGATTCCGGCCCGCTGGAGGTTCGACGAGGGAATCACGTGGACGACCGCGTCGGCGCCCCGGCTGGCGGAGTGCACCGCGTACGCGGTGGCGACTCCGGGGTGCCAGGTCGAGGGGGTGGCACCGCTCTGCTTGGTGCCGGGCGATCCGCCGAAGTTCTTGGTGGTGCCGCGGAACAGGGTCTCCCCGCCGTCACCGCCACCGCCACCGCCACCGCCGCCCGCGCCGTCGTCGCCACCGTCCTTCTTGCCGCCGGCGCCGTCGCCCTTGGTGCCCGCGCCGTCGCCGGCGTCGTCCTTCGGCTTGGCCGGCGGGTCGGGCTTGGGAGCCTCCTTCGGCTTGGGAGCGGCCGGCGGGGTGACGTTGTCGGCAGCGCCGGCGGCCCCCTTCGCGTCGGCGGCCTTGTCGGTGGTCTTGGTGACCGCCTGGATCGCGTCGACGCCCTCGTCGACGTACTTCGCTCCCTTGGCCGCGCTCGCGCCGTATCCGACGATCGGGATCGCGGAGGAGAAGGACAGACCGGCGTCGACGTAGTTGCCCTCTGCCGTGTACCAGAAGCCGTTGGCGACGTCGGCCGCCTCGCCCACGACCGGCACAAGGCCGACGACGTCGAGCGCCGCATGGCCCCAGTCCGACCAGCCCCACCACAGGCCCGTGGGGTCGGGGAACATGACCGGGTTGTTGCGCCCGTACGCGTACGGGTTCAGGTGCTGCGGATCGGACAGGTCCAGGACCGGGTCGACCGAGAGGAACCGGCCCAGGGCCGGGTCGTACTGGCGGGCGCCCATGTGGACCAGGCCGGAGCCCGGGTCGTTGACCGCCCCGACGAAGCCGTGCTGTCCGGGCCACGCCGACGGGTTGGTGCCGCGGACCTCGCCGAAAGGCAGCGTGCGGCGCTGGGCGACGGTCTGGCCGGCGGCCACCGCGTCGATGGTGAGTTCGGCCGTGCCGTTGAGGCCGCCGGCCAGCCAGTGCACCTGGGTGGGGGAGGTGCGGACGGCGACGGTCTTGCCGCCGTGGCTGTAGTAACGGACGGCGCTGAGCGTGTCGTCCGTGGCGGCGCCGGTGCTCTTGGTGTCGACGGTGAGCTCGGTGGTGCCGAGGTACAGCGTCGCCTTGCCGTACTCCTTGCGGATCAGACGGTTGCCGTCGGAACCGTAGACGTTGGTCGTGTGCTTGGCGAAGCTCCACCGCTGCGTCGCGGAGGCCGAGCAGGTGACCGCGGTGGCCGCCGTGCCACCGGTGGCCGAGGTCAGCGTCAGGCACAGGCCGGTGGCGGTGTGCTTGACAGTGCCGTTGTCCTGGATCCTCCACTTCTGCGTGGCGTCCCCGGCGGAGCAGGGACGGGCGAGGACGGCGCTGCCGCTCGTGGTGCCGTTCGGGACGGCACATACGCCGTGGGCGGTGAGCAGCTCGTCCTTGGTCAGCTCCCAGGCCTGGGCGGTGCTCCCGGAGGCGCAGGCCAGGCCCTGGATCGCGGTGCCGGAGGCGGTGGCTCCACCCTTGAGGTCAAGGCAGAGGCCGCCGTTGCCGGTGACCGCGCCCTTCTCCCCGGCCTTGGACGCGCCGGCGAGGCGGCCGACGGCGTCCCAGCGCAGCAGCTGGTCGACGGCCGGGGTCAGCGCGGTCGCCGCCTTGGTACGGCGGACGGTCTTGCCGGCCGCGTCGTAGGCGTGGCTCTGGGCCGTGTCCGTACGGGCGGTGACCGCTCCCGAACTGTTCACCGTCTCGGTGGTGACCGTGGCGGTGGGCAGGGCGTGCGGGCGGTCGGAGCCGGGCGCGGGCGGCTGGGCGGTGGTGGTGACCCGCAGGGCGGAGGCGCCACCGGCCGCCGGGTTGACGGGGTTGCGGATCTCCTTGGTGCGGTTGCCCGCGGTGTCGTACTCGTACGAGTGCCAGTACGGCGCCGGGCCGCCGACCGCGCTGTTCGCCGCCGGGGGCGCCGCGCAGTTGGTGGCGGTCTGGCTCCACGCCGTCTTGAGCCGGCGCAGGTAGTCGTACTGGAAGCACTGGACGTCGGCGGTCCTGCCCGAGGGCGCGTCCGCGATGGTCGTGATGTTGCCGGCCGCGTCGTAGACGTAGGTCGCGTCGACGTCGGGCGTGGCGATGGACTCGCGGTCGATCCGGCTGCCGGTGAGGCGGCGGGTGCCGTCCTCGTGGAAGTTGGTCAGCCAGGTCTGCTTGGCGGCGCTGGAGACGCCGAGGGTGAGCTGTTCGGTCTCGCCGAAGTTCGAGTAGCGGGTCTCCCGGACGTAGTCGGTGGTGCCGTAGGTGAAGACCGGCAGGCCGGTGAGGTCGTAGCCGGTGGTGATCTTCTCGGACGGGAGCGGGCCCGCCGCCGGCAGGGTCACGCCGGCCACCGAGCCGTCGGCCTTGTAGGTCGCGGTGGTGGTGTAGGTGCCGGCGAGCTTGCCCTCGGCCGCCGGGACGATCAGGGCGGTGGAGGTGGGGCGTCCGTTGAGGTCATAGCTGTTGACGACGGACTTGTACTCGTTGCCTCCGCTGAACGTGGAGGAGGAGGTGACGCGGCCGATGCCGTTGGGGAGGGTGTCGTAGACCCAGGAGTTGAGGGTCTCGCCCCCCTTGGTGATCTTGGTCGTGCGGCCGATGTTGTCGTAGTGGTAGCTGACGGGGACGCCGAGCGGGTCCGTCGCGGTGGCGAGGCGGTCCAACTCGTCGTAGGCCAGCGTGGTCACGCCCTTGTCCGGGTCGTCAGCGGTGCGCTGACGACCGAGCGCGTCGTACGTCCACTTCCACTCGTTCTTGGCCGTCGCGTCCTTGACGGAGGCGAGGCGGCCGGCCTTGTCGTAGCCGTAGGTGGTGGTGCGCCCGGTGCCGGAGACGGAGGGGGACTCGTACTCGGTGAGCGAGACCCGGCGCCCCTGGGCATCGGTGCAGACGCGGGTCGGGGTGCCTCCGGTGGGCGGGTCGCTGTCCGTGCAGTCGCCGTGGAAGACGGTGCGCGTGCGCCACTTCTCGGCACCGCCGACCTTGAAGACGGTGGCCGTGGCACGGCCCGCGCCGTCGTAGACGGTCTCCGTGGCCGGCGGGTTCCCGCCGACCGCGTGCTGGGGCTCGACGACCGTGGTGCCGGGGGAGTCGAGGTTGTAGAACGGGCCGTGCTGGACGACGGCCAGGCCCCGCGAGTCGTACTCGACGAGGTTGAGCACCCGCCCGGTGTTGGGGGTGGGGCTCTGGGTCTGGCGCTCGCGCAGCAGTCCGTCGTACAGCTTGTGCGCGACCGCGACGTTCCCGTTTGGCTTCAGCGTCCTGGTGGTGACGGTGCTCGCCGCGTCCGCGTTGATGTCGTACGCGTACTCGGTGTTGGGGACGTCGGTGGCCTTGGCCCGGCCCGGCAGCCACACCTTGGTCAGCCGGCCGAGCGCGTCGTAGGCCAGGTCGGTGCGCTGGTTGTTGGCGTCGACCGTGGCGGTGACGAGCCCGAAGGACGGGTCGACGACCGAGGTGGTGCTCTGCCCGGTGCCGCCGGTGGCGGCGGGCGGGGTGGTGACCTTCATCCCCGTGACCGGCCCGCCGGTGGCGGGGGTGTAGGAGGTGGAAGTCCGGTTGTTCTTGGCGTCGTGGGTCGCCGTGACGCGGCCGTGGACGTCGTAGTCGGTGGTGCCGGTGGTCTGCAGGACCGGGGTGGAGCCGTTGTAGCCGGTGACCCGCTGGCTGGAGGAGGCGTCCCCCTTGACCGGGGCCGCGCCGTAGGCGAGGTCGTCGTACAGGGTGCGGACGTCGGAGATCGCGTCACCGGGGTAGCTCGGGGTGGTGGCGCAGCCGACCGCGACCGTGTGGACGCGCTTGACCAGGGTCAGCAGGGTCTTGTGGGTGTTGCGGGCGTACTCGTAGCGGGTGCAGGAGTCGTCCGCGGTGTTGTCGTTGGCCCTGTCCTCGCCGATGTCTCCGAGGTCGGAGGAGGACGAGATCATGCCGTACGCGTCGTAGGAGTGATCGATCGCGGTACGGCGGATGCCGCCCGTGACGGCGGTGCGCGTGTCGATCCGGTCGGTGCCGACGAGGGTGGCCTCGTCGCTGCCCTCGGTCGCGGTCGGCGCCGAGATCCAGGGCGTGTTGACCGAGCCCTTGATCTCCTTGGCCGCCCGGTCGGAGGCGGTGGCGGCGGGGACGGAGGAGTAGGTGCGGGACTCCAGGAGGTAGCCCTGGAGGCGTTCCTTGTCCTCGACCCGGGTGCCGTCGGAGGCGGTGACCCAGATGTCCTCGCTGCCGCCGTCGCCGTTCGTCCGGTCGCCGTCCATGCCCCGGAGGTAGGTTCCCTCGGTGCTGAGCTGCGCGGTGCCGGCGTCGCCGGTGACGGTGCGGACCGTCTGGAATCCCCGGAACTGGCTCCAGGTCTTGTTCTTGCTCTTGGCCAGCTCGCTGTCGTCGTAACGCCAGGCGGCGCCGCCGTAGTACTCGTACGACGTGGTCTTGTTGAGGCCCGCGACCGTGCGGTCGTCCTCGACGACCGTGTCGATGACGTACTTGTGGAACCAGTCCTCGTTCTCGCCGATCGCGCCCTCCTTCGACCAGAAGGAGGGGAAGCACCGCTTGGTGTTGGAGTGCGGGGTCGGCAGGTCGCCGACGGTGCACTCGACCGGCTTGTAGGTGACCGCCACCTCGCCGCCGCTCTCGGAGCGGATGGCGCGGATCCGCCACTTGTACATCGGGTCGCGGTCATGGGCCTCGGCGTGCACCCGGTTGGTGTTCTTGACGCCGTAGAAGACGGTCTTCAGGCCCTCGCTGGTCTGGCCGCCCGAGTGACCGGTGTGCGTGACGCTCTTCAGCCACAGGGACCGCGGCTGGGTGTCGGCGGTGGCCGGGTAGGACTGGTCGAGGGTCCACGTGTCGACCGGGCTGTAGCTGCCGGACTTCAGGACCTGGGTGGTGACGGAGGTCAGCCGCTTGCGGGAGAAGAAGGCCGGGGACCACTGCTCCTTGCAGGAGTCGGTGTCCGTGCAGATCTGGTCGAACGGGACGTCGGGCCAGCGGGTGGCGGTGTCCTGCTTCAGGTCGCCGGGTTCACAGTCGGCTGCGGCGCCGTCGCATCGCTCGGCGACGCCGAAGACCACCCGGGCCGGGGCGTCGGTGGTGAGGTCGCTGCCCTCCCGCTCGCCGTACTCGATGCGCTTGAGGTGGCCACCGCGGTCGTACGCGACCGAGACGTCGTCGCGCATGGCGCCGTAGCGGTTGGTCTCCTTGTCCCAGTACAGCGTCATGGAGTTGCCGTGGACGTCGACGACGTAGTCGAGGTTCCAGCGCCAGGTCTGGTTGCAGCGCGAGTCCTTGAACGTGGACGCGTGGCAGGGCTCGCCGGAGTCGTCGCCGTACACCGGTACCTGCCAGGCGGATTCCTGGGACTCGGTGTCGGCGGCGGACCGCTTGGCGCGGCCGAAGTAGTAGCGGGTGCCGTCGGTGGTCGTGACGACCCAGAACTCCTTGCTCTCACCGGTGTTGAAGCCGCCCGACCAACGCTCCACGCGCGTGCCGTCGTCGGTCTTCAGACGCCAGGTGCCTTCGAGCTTCATGTCCGGGTTGCCGTCGAGCGTGCGGCTCGCGTCGGTGCCCGACTTCTTCACCAGCTCGCCGTTGCGGCCGCCGAAGGACATGGTGGCGTTGTCCGAGTGCCAGCAGAGGTCGTACTTCTCCTCGCCCTCGGTGTCGTGCCCGTCGTCCTTGCAGGACCGGTACGAACGCTCGATGTAGCCCTGGGACAGCTCGAAGCCCTCGCCCACCCAGCTGGTCTGGGAGTTGGTGGCGGAGGTGCGGCCGTCGACGCTGCCGGAGCTGTAGGCGAGGGACAACTGCGGGGACGGGCCCGCGACCGACGGCGGCACCCGCATCGGGTACTGCCACGTGAAGGCGCCCGAGTTGCCCGACACGGACCAGGTGCCCGAGGGGGTCAGCGAGGTCGCCGCGTAGCTGCCGGAGCTGCCCGAGGCGCCGGCGGACACCGACAGGACGGAGACCCCGCCGGCCGGCGCGGCCGCGGCGGAGCGGGCGGCCGGAGCCCCGGCGGCCCCGCCCTTGAGGAAGCCGCCCTCGGCGAGCGCGGCCTTGGCGGGTACGGCCTCGGGAAGGGCGACCTCGGCGGTGAGCGTGCCGTTCTTCCGGTCGTTGGACGTCTTCAGGACCGTGCCGTCGGCGCACGAGCCCGGCGTGGGCGAGGTGACCAGGCAGGGCGTGTGCTGGACGACGCGCAGACGCGAGGCCCAGTCGCCGCCGTAGGCCGCCGCGAACGCCTTGTAGTCGATCTCGACGGTGACCCGGCCGGCCGCGGTCTCGCCGTCGGCGCGACCGACGGTCAGCAGCAGGCCGTCGACGCCCGCCTTCTTCGTCCTGTCCCGGTCCACGACCTCGACGGCGACACGGTCGGGTACCTGGGTGTCCAGTGCCCGGACACCGGCCGCGCGCGCGTCTGCGCCGGCCGCGGCGAGCTTGCCCCGCACGGCCGCCGGGGTGACGATCCGGACCGGGAGGCTGCCCGCCGGTTCCTCGACCGCGGCCTCGGCTGCGGTGAGCTTGCCCGCCAGGGCCCGGGACCGCAGGCCGTCGACGGGGAGTTCGGCCACACCCTTCCCGGCGGCCGGCCACACCGGCTTCGCGTACGGGACGGCCGACGCCACCGCGGCGGCGTCCTTCGCCTCGCCCTTCTCCCAGGCGAGCGCGGTGACGTCGACCGACTTCATGGCGGCCGTCTTCGGACGGCGCTGCTCCCGCGCGCTCTCGTCCACGGCGTCGGCGGCAAGCCCCGCGGGGGCCTGGAGGAGGGTCAGGGCGAGCGCCCCCACCACCCCCCAGGCCGTCGATCTGCCGCTCCTTCTCAGGAAGGCGCTGCGGGCTCGCAAGCCCCTTGCTCCGTTGCGCATCTGTGTGCGTCTCCTCAACGGCCACCGCGGTCCACGGGGCCGGTTCAGGGCACGACGGCATGGCGTCGTGCCTCCCCCGACGGGCCGCCCCGGATGAGGGCGGCCCGTCCTTGTCCACCGCGCCGCGCGACCGTGCGCGGCGCGGTGTGGTCGGTACTGCGGATCAGCTCAGCTCTGGGACGCGAGGCGGCTGATGTCACTGCGGTCGAGGACGGTCGGGTAGACCCGCACGTCGTCGATGTCGCCCTTGAAGGGGTCGGTGAAGGCCCCCGCCCACTTCGCCCGGCCCACCTGGAGCCCCCCGGTGGCGTTCCAGGTCTTGGTCGGGTCCCACGTGGTGCCTCCGTCGGTGGACGGGATGACGTGGTCGACGCCGGCCTCTTCGCCGTTGACGTAGAGGGTGATCGTGTTCCTGGTCGGGTCGAAGACACCGGCCAGATGCGTCCACTTCCCCACGTGCGGCGTGCTCTGGGCCAGACCCGCGTAAGCGCGCGCGGCTTCGGTGCCGGAGTCGAGCCGGTGCCGGGCGAGGGTCCAGCCGTACGTGGTGGACCAGTAGAGCGAGAAGCCGTTGCCGACCGAGCCGGACTGGCTGACCACGGCCCGGTTCGCGGTGGCGTCCGTGACCTTGGCCCAGGCCGAGACGGTGAAGCTCTTGCTCGTGTCGACGCGGCTGGGGCCGGTGGCGTGGTCGGCGGCGATGCCGTCGAACCGGACGGCCTTGTCCGTGGCGGCCGCGGGGTCCGCGCCCGCCACCCAGGAGCCGCCGCTGACCGTCAGCGGGGCCTTGTCGTCCGTACCGACACCGGAGGAGTCGGCGGCGACCGTGCCGGTCGTCTCGTCGAAGCGGTACGAGCCGACCGTGCAGGACTCGGCCGAGGGGTCGGCGCAGCTCCGGCCGGCCTGGAAGGTCACCTTCTCGACCGTGCTGGCGTTCCCCGCGCGGTCGACGCTCTGGAAGTACAGCGTGTGCAGCCCGAACTTGGGGATGGCCACGGACGCGGCTCCGTCGGCCCCGAGGGCCGCGGGATCGACCTTGGCGGCCGGGGTGGAGTCGTTCAGTCCCCACAGGTAGTACTGGACGTCGTTGCCGTACACCGAGTCCTTGTTGCCGTTCGCCCTGAGGGTGAAGGGCATGGACTGGCCGGCCTTGATGTTCTCGGCCGACGGCAGGGCGACGGCGGGCTTGTCGGGATCCTCGGTGTCGACACCGAACTCGCACCAGTCCGACCACGGGCCCGCGTCGATGCCGTCGCTGGCCTGGGCGTGCCAGTGGTAGGTGTGGCCGTGCTTGAGCTGGCCGCTGGGGATGCCCTTCTCGAAGGCACCGTCCGGCTCGTAGCCGGTCACCAGGTCGCCGTACACCTTGACGTCGTCCGCGTTCGGCACCATGTCCCAGGCCTGGAAGGTGACCTTGATGTTGTGCGGGTCGGCGTCGGCGGCCGTGACGGTGAGCACCGGGGTCGTGTCGTTCTGGTTGACCCAGGGGCGGCTGGAACCCGTGACGCACGCGGTCGTCGGGCTGGTCGTCTTCTCGCCGGAGGGCTTGCCGGGGAGGGTGTTGTAGTAGATCCGGAGCGTGCCGCTGTCGCCCTTGAACCGCTTCCAGCCGCCCGCCGCGTCCTCGTCGGCGGCCCGCAGGGAGAAGGCGATCGAGCCGCCCGCGGCCGCCTTCGAGCGGACGCTGGCGGTGAGGTTCTCGTTCGTCTCCTCCGGGTTGTCGTTGAAGTTGACGGTGCCGTTCTCGCAGCCGAACTGCTCGTTGCCGTAGGCGACGTGGCGGTCGCCCATGAGGTCGCCGTCGGCGGGCTTGTTGCCCCAGTTGGTGGCGGTGGAGAGCTTCGTCTCGTCGACGCGGTGGAGGTTCACCCAGCTCGGGCTGCAGGAGTAGGAGAAGGTCTCGTAGACGCTGAAGGTGGCGTCGTAGATCTTCCGGTTCTCCCAGCCGTCGAGGTTGAACTCGAAGTACATCCGGCCGACGTAGGCGGAGCCGCAGCCGCCGCTGGTGCAGCGGCCGACTCCCTTGTCGTCGTCGAAGTTGGCGTACTCGGTGCTCGGCGAGTCGCTGTTCGCCCACGTGTAGAAGGACCGCTTGCCGGGGGCGGTGGGCTTCTCCACGGCCAGTGGCGGATCGATGTACAGCGGGAGGTCGGCCGCGTCGGCGGAGGCGAGCAGCTCGGGGTCCGGCCTCAGGGTGACGGACCGGGTGTCGACCTCCATGGCGACCTCGGCCTGGTCGTCGCCGGGCATCGGGGCCGCGGCGGGGTCCTCGAGAAGGGCGTCCTTCACGACGCCCGCCGGGGCGGCCAGCGCGGCTGTCTCGCTGCCGGAGTCCCACATCAGCGGGGTGCCTCCGGAGAAGACGACCTCGCCCGTGGTGCCGTCGCTGACGAGCAGCCCGCCCTCGGCGTTCTCGCCGATCCGCAGTCCGTCGTTGTCCTGCTCCAGGCGGATGCCGGCCAGGGCGGGGTCGGCCGCGGCCGCCTCGGTGCGCACGACGAGGACCTGCTGGAAGCCCTCGGCGGTGGCCTTCATCTGGAGGTCGACGCCGGGGAAGACCGCCCTGTACTCGGCGACGTCGCCGACGAGGACGGGCTCCGGCAGGCCATTCGGCCACTTCAGGCCGGCGCTGCGGCCGGAGTCCCTGACCTCCACGAGCGGGTCGGCCCCACCACCGGAGAACTCCACGTCGATCAGCGCGGCCTTGGGCCCCACCGAGCCGTCCGGCTTGACCTCCAATGTGGTGTCGAGGTCCTGCCAGGTCCCGTCGCCCCGCGGGACCCAGCGGGGCGCGGCGGAGAACTCGGCGGTGAAGCCGCCCTCCGGTTCCGCGAAGACCCGCTCGGCGACCCCGCGCTGCGAGATGTCCTCGACCGGTCGACCGGTCTCCTTCGCCGCCTGAACGGCCTCCTGGGTCACGGAGTTGACGTCGGGGAGCGCCGGCTCCCGTTCCTCGGCGTACACCACGGGTGCCGCCATCCCCATCACAAGCGCGGAGCCGAGCAGTACGCCCAGCCACCGGCCCCCCTTGAATTGCGCAGTCACGCGCTGTCCTTCCCCCCGGCAGCTCTTCACGAGCCACCTGTGTACGGGCTGTGAAAGCAATGTGAAGGGGAACCTAACGTGGCCAAGATCCAGCCAGCCAGGGGTAAGAAATCAGTCAAACCCGCTCAAGATCAGATAAACCTGAATCATCGCGAAGTGATCTTAAACACTCGAACCCCCAAATGCCTCGCAGACTGCTTCACCCTTCAACTGGCGTACCCAAAACGGAAGTTTCGCCTCCGCCGCCGCGTCAGGCCCGACCGCACGTCCCCGCGGTCGCAGACGACCGGACGCACACCGGCGCGGGGGCGCGCCCGACAAGGACCGTGCCCCTACTTCGTGGCGTGCGGCGGCCACGGCCCGCGCCGATGGCGCGCCATCCGCCGCCGAGTCCACGGCGACCCTGGTGGCTACGCGAGGGGCCGCCGGGCGCGGCCGGGGTTACGGGGAAATCGCCACGGGGGTTGTCGGCGTCATGCCCCGCGTACATCCTTTCCCTGCTCGGCGAACGCCTTGAAGTCCTGCATGTGCTGTAGCGACTGCTTGCGGAATGCGCCGGGCATCAGAAGTCCGACGAGCTTCATCATGAAGCCGCTGAACCGGTATTCGTTCTCGCTTTCCCAGAGCGTCGTCTCCGGGCCGGCTTCGGTGAGCCGGTCGCGCACGGCGCTCCACATGCCCTCGCCGACGATCTCGCGGTCGAAGTGAACGGTGCCCGTATTCGCGATGTCGCGCAGGTCTGCAGGTTCCCGGCGAGTGATGGTCTCCGTGCACTCGACTTTCCGCCGGCCCATCTGCAGCACGACGCGCGACGTGGTGCCGAGCTGCCCGTGCTCCCCACTGAGCGGCTCGTGCAGGACCAGGCCCCGCAGCCATTTCGGCAGCTGCGCCGGGTCGGCGAGCAGCTTGGCCACTTCGCCCCGCGGCAGGGCGATCTCGATGGAGACGGTGTATTTCATGGGGAGCGCTCTTCCTTTCCTTCCAGCTGCGGGACAACGCGCCCTTGTCATGAGCGCAGACGCGCAATCTCAGTACGTATTGATGAGCTTACGCAAAGTGGGGGGGCAGGCCCCCTCCGTCGTCGCCCTCGTCTTTCCGACGACGTCCGCAGGCAGCCGGGCCGATCAGGGAAGTCGAACGTGGCCCCGAGCGGAAGTCGGAACCGGACTGGAGTGGGGTTGGTGGCCGCGGGCGCGACTTCTGAATTGTCGGGCCGCTTTTTCCTTCGTGGACAGGCCTGCCGATCCCGCCCCACCTGCTCGTGCCCGAGTCCGGGCGTCGCTCAGCCCGGCAGGCTGTCGCGGTCCGCCCCCGCCTTGCCGACCGCCGCGTGCAGCGCCTTCAGGGCCACCAGAAGCACGCCGATGTCGTCCAGATAGACCGGATCCGGAATCAGGTCGATCGGCGAGATCGTGTAGACCACCGCGGCCCAGAACAGGGCCTTCGACTGCAACGGGACACCCGCGTCCAGGAGCAGCTTGCGCGCCTGGAAGACGCGTACGAGAAGGGCAATCGCGAACCCCGCCACCAGGACCAGGAGAACCACGACGGCGATGAGCCAGAAGGTGTTGTCCATGCTGCTCTCCTACCCGTGCCGGCCCGGCCGCGCCCAGAGCCGCAGGACGCTGGGTGTCCGCGATGGTGACAAGGCTACGACACCGGCCTCGCCGCCCGGCCAGACCGCCATCCGCGTGCCCGTTCGGCGCCGCCGGATCGGTGACGAAGCCGCTCCGCCGGTTGGGCAGCACCGGAAGCGGCAGGCCGACTCGTCAGGCGCATTCAGTAAGCAGTGATGAACAGACAGCTATGGTTCGCCATCCAGGCGGACCGTACTTCCCATCATCGCGGCGGTCGTGCGGGCACGGTCCGGCTCGACTCTGGCAACTCCCCGTCGCACGACTGGGCCGAAGCCTGCTGAGGTCTCTCGGGGGGTCAGGGGCAGCCGGATGCCTCCGACTCGCCGGAAAGGTAGGCCGCGCGTTCCTCCGGAGTGAAGTCGCGGCCGAAGACGCGGCAGACGTGCTCGATGGCCTCGGCGGGTTCGGAGGAGGTGGCCACGTCCCTCAGGCGGACGGTCCCGTCGTCACTCGTGGAGACGATCGTGCGGCCGTTGGGGCTGAAGTCCAAGGACATCATGATCACGTCGTCGGTGAGTACGGTTCGAGGCTCGCCGCTGGCTGTGTCCCAGAGCCGGACAGCGCCGTCATCGCCGGCGGTGGCGAGCGTGCGGCCGTCGGGGCTGAAGGCCACACCGTTCACCCATGAGGCGTGCTCGGTCAGGGTGGTACGCGTTCCACCTGTGGTCGGATCGAGCAGCAGAGCCGTTCCGTCGGCGCTGCCCGTCGCGAGCATGCGGCCGTCGGGGCTGAAGGCCACTGCCCACACTTCGGCATTGTGCCCCGTGAAGGTGGTGCGGGCCTTGCCGGTGGTTGTGTCCCACAGCCGTGCGGTGGAGTCGTCGCTGGCGGTGGCGAGTGTGCGGCCGTCCGGGCTGAAGGCCACCGCATTCACCTCGTCACCGTGGCCCCTGAACGTGGTGCGGGTCTTGCCCGTGGTCGTGTCCCACAGCCGTGCGGTGGAGTCGGCGCTGGCGGTGGCGAGTGTCCGGCCGTCACGATGGAAGGCCACCCCCCACACGGTGCCGCCATGTCCTGCGAGTGTCTTGCGGAGCTTGCGTGTGGCTGTGTCCCAGAGCCGGACAGCGCCGTCATCGCCGGCGGTGGCGAGCGTTCGGCCATCGGGACTGAAGTCCACCGCCTTCACCTCGCCACTGTGCGCTTTGAGCGTCGCGCGGGTCCTGCCCGTGGTCGTGTCCCAGAGACGGACGGTCTTGTCGGCGCCCGCCGTGGCGACTGTGCTGCCATCGGGGCTGTAGGCCACCGCCGACACCGCGCCGTCATGCCCCTTGAGCGTGGTGCCGTTGTCCGGCGGATTCGCATCCCACACGCGGACCGTCTCGTCCCGTCCGGCAGTGGCGAGCGTGCGGCCGTCCCGACTGAACGCCAGCCCGAGAATGCCGTTCGAGTGCCCGGTGAGCGTGGCTCCGGCTGTGCCGGTGGTGGGGTTCCAGAGCCATACGTAGCGGTCGCTCGCGGCGGCGAGCTTCCTGCCGTCCGGGCTGAAGGCCAGCTGGGACGCCGCGCCGTCGAGCGTGGTGCGGCTCTTGCCCGTGTCCCCGTCCCTCAGATGGACCTCGTAGTCATCCGCAGTGGCGAGCGTTTTGCCGTCCGGGCTGTAGACCACCGATGTCACCGGCTGTGTGTGCTCGTTGAGCGTGGTGCGGGTCCTGCGGGTGCCCATGTCCCAGAGACGGACCGTCTTGTCGGCGCCACCTGTGGCGAGTGTGCGGCCGTCCGGGCGGAAGGCCACCGACGTCAGCCCCTGAGTGTGCCCTTTGAGTGTCGCCAGGGCTTTGCCACCGGACGCCTCCCACAGTCGTGCGGTGGAGTCGGCGCCGGCGGTGGCGAGTGTGCGGCCGTCGGGGCTGAAGGCCACCGACGTCACCCCCTGTGAGTGTCCTTCGAGTGTGGCGCGTGCCGTGCCCGTGTCCGTGTCCCAGAGCCGGATCGTCCTGTCCGCACCTGCGGTGGCGAGTGTGCGACCGTCGGGACTGAAGGCCACGGCATTCACCCCATCACTGTGTCCCTTCAGCGTGGTGCGGCTCTTGCCCGTGACCGTGTCCCACAGGCGGATCGTCCTGTCGGCGCCGGCGGTGGCGAGCGTGCGGCGGTCGGGGCTGTACGCCACAGCGCGCACCTCGCCGGTGTGGTCGGACAGACGACGGTGGGCCGGCAAGGCACCTGCGTCGCGCAAGCTCTCGGTCGCCTCGGACGTGTGACTGGTGCTGTACGCCTTCACCGCCAGCAGCGCGGCAAGCTCCGGGTTGGTGTAGAACAGTTCGTCGGACCGCGCGGCGAGCTGCCGTGACAACGCAGCCTCCTTCTCGCTGCCCACCTTGTGCCACTGCCACACCGCACCCCCCGCCGCCAGAAGCGCCAGCACCAGCAGCCCCCCGAGGACGCCGTTGAGCACACGGCTGCGCCGGATCGCGGCCCGCTGGCGCTCACTGCTCGCCGTCAGGAACTCCGCGAGGTCCGCCGGCAGCCGCCGCTGCTCGGACCACTCGACGCCCTCCGCCAGCGCCGTCCCGCCGAGCAGGTCCCCCTGGTCCTTCTCGGTCGCCCAGCGGGACTGGCGATCACGGGTACGGTCGAGCCACTCCTGGAAGCGGTGGTCCTGGTCGACCCATTCCCGTAGTGCGCCCCAGTCGCGGATGAGCGCCTCGTGGATCAGCTCGGCCACCGGTTCCCCGGGTGTTCCACCGGGGCGCGGTGGGGCCCCGAGCGTCTGGGTGGTGATGATGCGGCGTCGGGTGAGCGCGGCGATGACCGAATCGACGGCCGCCCGCTCGCCGTTGTCGCCCGGGGCGGCCGCCAGATCCCGCAGCTCGTGGAGGGGGACCTGGGTGCGTACGGCGGTGATGTGGTGGCTGGGGTCGGCGGGGTGCACAAGGGAGGTCAGCGCCCTCCGCGCGATGTCCCGTTGGGAGGGAGACAACTCGTCGAGCGCGCTGTCGCACCACGTGGTCACGCTTCCGCTGACCTCTCCGATGCGCCGGTACGCATCGTGGGTGAGATAGCCGTCCTGCCGCCGGTTCCACAGCTGCTGGAGTGTCATCTCCAGCAGCGGCAGCACGGTGACGGGTGCCTGGCGGGTGACGGCCGACTCGGTGGTGATGTCCAGGACGTCACCGATGATCCGTTCGGGCAGCCCGGGCTGGAAGTGCAGCCCCACATCCTCGGCGGGCAGGACGATGATGCCGTGCAGATCCTGCTGGCTGAGGGTGCCCGGCACATTGAGGAGCCCCGGCATCGCCGCGTCCAGCAGCCTCGGGGCGAGAGCGGCCAGTTGCGGATAGAAATCGTCCCGCATGACAAGGATCATGGTGATCTTGGTGTACTCGTCGGCGGCCGAGGTGACCTCGTCGACGACGTTCAGCATGTCCCGCAGCCGACCGTTCTTGGTCTGCACGAGAAGCTCTTCGAACTGGTCGATGATCAGCAGGACGCGCTGGCAGGAAGGTTCGGCCGCCAGCCTGCGGTTGACCGCCGCCGTGATGCCGTCACTGCTCGCCCCGGGCAACCCCGCCCGCTCGATCTCGGCGAGCATGTCCTGTCTGGGCCGCGCCAGCACCGGAAGCCACCGGTCGCTGCGCGGCAGTTCTCCCTCCGCCAGCGAGTGCAGCACCCCGGCCTGGATCAGCGACGACTTGCCCGACCCGGACGGTCCGAGCAGCAGCGTCAGCCGCCGTTGCCGGCCCAGGTTCGCCAGCACCTGCCGTACGGCCTCCGACCGGCCCTGGAACCACCGGGCGTGCTCGGCGGTGAACGGCTCCAGACCCCGGTACGGGCACACCTCGCGCTCGGCCAGTTCCGGCAGGATCTCGCGCATGACCTGGGTGGGAGTGGCGTACGCGATGCTCAGCCCCCGTTCGTACGCGTCGGGGGCCGTGATCTCGGTGAGCATGCCGATGACCAGGCCGGTCACCTCGTCGAGGACGGGCCCACCGCTGAAGCCGGTCGTGAGGTCGTTGGCGTCGGTCAGCTGAAGATGCGCGCCCCGCCCGTCCGTGGCGGGCAGCAGATCGCCGGTCTCGCCGAAGCCGAGGTGTCCTTCCGGCGGAGCCTGTGCGGGGAAGCCGAACGAGCGCACCTTGTGCCCCCGGCAGCCCTCCGAGGAGCCGAGCGACAGGACGCGCGCCCCGGCCGGCGTACCGCCCAGCCGGACGAAGGCCACGTCCTCGCCCTCGACGGAACGCCACAGTTCCTCCGGTACGGTGCCCGCCAGCTGGTCGACGCCCACCACGTGCGGAAAGGCCAGCAGGACCTCCGCGCCGGGCCCGCCGCCGGCCGCTTCGACGACGTGCGCGCAGGTGACCACGACGCCCTCGGCCACCAGGAATCCCGTGCCGGCCACTCGGCCGTCCGGGGTGAGGATCTGGGCCACGGCCGTTGGAAGATCGGATGAGATGCCGTCGTCGGATGTACTGCGCGCACTGGTCACGGCTGTCCGCCCTCACTCGGGGGCGTGTGCGGGTGATCGGAGCCGCCGTCCCTCCAGGACACGGTCACCTTCAGATGACAGCCGGCCTGGCTCTTGGTGATCACGGCCCCGGCCTCGAAGGCCAGGTCGACACCGAACTCGATGATGATCCCGTCGGGACGGGCCTTGCGCAGCTGCGCGAGGGCGATTCGGGCGGCCTCCGTGACCGGCTCGAGTGCTCCTTCCAGTGTGGCCGGAAGCTCGCGTACGGCGTCACCGACGCGGCCGGCCTTCACCGGCCCCCCGTCCGGCAGACCAGGTTGTTCCACCAGTACAGAGCCCCCGCCGTCCAGCGGAATCCGAATCAGAGGTGTCACAGCCACTGCGCCTCCTCTGCGGCTCGGGCCTTCGCGTTGCCATCCAGGGACCCCACCACCGTCCTCGACAGTGGCATATGCCGCACGCCGGACTGGGCCGTTTGCTTCCCCCTCCCGCGTCGGCACCACCCGCCGAGTCGAATCTCAGACGCGTCGTTGCCGCGAGTTGCATCGGCACCACCGTCGAGTGGCAGGGAAACGCGTGGCGCATCGGTGAGGCCCAGAGGTCAGCATCGCCGAACCGGCATCGGATGGTTTCCGCCGGACGGGGAGCGCCGGCGCGCCCGCCGGCATGGATCACAGGTCCGATCCAAGGAGCGCGGCCGCAGCCCGCGCCGCGCCCCTGCGAGCAGCCCGCAAGCGCCCGGGCGGTCCGGCGGCAGCAGCCCGCCGGCGTCTTTCCGCGCCGCAGCTTCGCTGCCTTGGGAACAGGGTGGTGGAAGAGGCTCCTTCGGTCGGAACCCTCACGTGCCGATGAGCACCCGTCAGGAACTGCTCAACGGCCGTGGCCCGGATGGCGGCATCGGGTCAACGTTTTCTCCTTGATCCACGAGTCGGAGTACGCTGCAACGCGATGTGGTTCCGCACCTGTTGGCGTTGCGGGGCCGGTGTATCCCGGGGGTGTTCTGTGCGAATCAGGGTCTTGGCCGACGGTGACGAGCTGGGCCTGACGGACCTGTATGCGTGGCTGCGGCAGGATCCCGGGACGGCGCGCTTGCCCGTGACTCCGGTCGCCCCGCACGGGGCGTCGACGATGAGTGCGCTGGAGGTCCTGGACATCGTTCTGAGCAACGGTGTCGCGATCGCCAACTTCGCGGTGGCGTACGCCGCGTGGCGCGAGGCGAAGACCCAGGGCCGGCCACGGAGCGGGGTGCGCATGCTCGAACACGGCTCGGCCTCGGTGGATATCAGCCATCTCTCCGCTGACGATCTGGCAGGCCTGTTGAAGGAACTGGCCCGCGATGGGTCTGACGGCCTCGACGCGGAGTGAGGCCTGAGGAGGCGGACGCCTCGCGGGCGGTTCTGTTCGGCGTCCACGAGTTCCTGCACCTTCCGGCTCTTCCCGGCGTCCGGCACAACGTGCCCGCGCTCCTGAAGGTATTGACGGCGCCGGACATCTGCTCGCTGCCGTCGAAGTGCTGCGCGACGGTTCGCCCGGACGCTTCACCGAGCGCGATGCTCGACGCCCTGCACGACGCGGCCGAAGAAGCCGAGCACCTCCTGCTCGTCTACTACGCGGGTCACGGCCACCACGGGAACAACGGCAACCTGTTGCTGGCGACTACGGCGTCGAGCATCGAACGTACCTACCACTCGGTGGACTACGAAGACGTCCGTACGATCGTGTCCGGTGCCCGGGCGCGGCACAAGGTGGTGATCATCGATTGCTGCTGGAGCGGTCTGGCGCACATGGACGGTGAGGACGTCGAGCCCCCGCCCTTCGACGTGCCTGGTACCTGCGTGCTCACTTCGGCGGCAGCCACGGAGAAGTCGCTGAGTCAGCCGGACGGCAGTGTCTTCACGCTCGCGCTCACCGGCCTTCTCTCGCAGGGGCACACAGGGCTGCTCAAGGACGGCAGCCGTGCTGAGGAACAGCCGTACCTGACCATGGAGCTCCTTCACGACGCTCTTCGCGCCCGGTTGGAAGGGAGGAGACTGGGCAACCACAGGGTGCCGACGCCGCGGATGAGCACGCGTGATACCGGCCACCGCATCCCGATCGCCCGTAACCGTGCCCACAATCCCCGGACGCGTCAGCTGCCCGGCCCGGACGCCATGGCCGCGGATCCCGCCGACAGTTCCCCACCGGGCGAAGGCCGTGCCGAGCGCGACATCACGCTCGCCGCGTTCCGGTCCACCGCCGTCACGGGCCCTCGTGAAGCCGGCGATCAGAGCGACGCCCCCTCTCCCGTGGGCGGGGGCGATGTTCATCAGGACCAGGATGCCTCTCAGGCAACCCACCGCGCAGCCCGCCGACAGTCCCGTGAACACGGTCGCCGAGGTCACGCCGGCACCGTCGGTCGGAGCCGTACGTCACGGACAGCCCTGGACGCCCGAGGACCTCGAACTCCTCACAGCCCACCACGCTGCCGGCGAAGACCCTACTCACATCGCCCGCCGCCTCGACCGCACGGAGCGCTCCGTCCGCTTCAAACTGCACCAACTGGGCCTGGCTCCCTTCCCTGCCGACCAGGTCGTTCCACGGCCACGGCCACAGCCGCAACCGGTCGCGGAGCGTACCTATTCGGTCGAGGAGATCCGCCGTACCCACCCCCGCGCCTATCGCCGCTGGACACCCGAGGAGGACACACGACTTGCCGAACGCCACGAGCAAGGAGCTTCCCTGTCTGATGTGGTCGCGGAGTTCGGACGAAATGAAGGCGCGATCACATCCCGCTTGGCAACCCTCGGTCTCGACACCTCGCCCGGCCTCTCTCCGGAGGAACGGGAGGGCTGAGCCGGGCAACACGCGGCGTGAGGCACTGCGATGAGCGGGGCGCGGGCCGGCTGGCGGGCGCGGCTGCCGGCCTCGGCGCGCCGGCCGTGCTGTCTTGCCTGACGCGGCAGACGGAGTCATCGGAGGTGTGAAGGCTTGCGTGCCTCGATCAGGAAGCGTGTCGTGTGGGCGACGAACGGACCCTCTGCCGTGATGAGCGCATGTAGCTCGCGCAGGCGGTCGCGGTAGCCGTCGACGGTGAAGCCGGGAACCATCCAGATCACCTTGCGCAGGAAGTAGACCACCGCGCCGACATCGTGGAACTCGGTGCGCAGCCGCTCGAAGCGCAGGTCCACGACCTGCAGCCCCGCCGCCTCGGCGCTGTGTCGCGCGTCGTCGGGGTGCCGGTCGCGGCGTGCCTCCTCGGGTTGCGGGCCGAGGAAGAACTCGACGACTTCGAAGACGCTCGCGTGGCCCACCTGTTGGGACAGGTACGTTCCGCCCGGCTCGAGAACGCGAGCGATCTCGTGCCACCACACGGTCACCGGGTGGCGGCTTGTCACCAGGTCGAAGGCGGCGTCGGCGAACGGCAGCGGCGGTTCGTCGGCGTCGGCGACCACGACCGCACCCTGCGGGTGCAGCAGACGAGTCGCCTTGTCGACGTTGGGTGGCCACGACTCCGTGGCCACCATCGTCGGCGGCAGCTTCGCCACCCCCGCCAGGACTTCACCGCCGCCCGTCTGGATGTCGAGCGCGGCCCTGGCACGGCTCAGGCGCTCGCTCATCAACCGCTGGTATCCCCACGAGGGGCGCTGTTCGGTGGCCCGGCCCTCCAGCCAAGAGAAGTCCCAGCCCTCCACAGGGGCCTCGTCGGCTTCCGTGACGAGCTCGTCGAAGGAGCGGGAAGAATGGGGTGCAGAGTCGTTCATGGAGCAAGCCTCGCATCCGACGACGCCGCCGGCGCAAACAGTTTGCCGGGACAACGCACCGCGCGGCCCGGCCGCGCTCCAAGCCGCGTCTTTGCACGTGGGTCAGGACAGGAGCAGCGCGTTGAGACCCGCGTAGTCGAAGCCGCCCTCCAGTGTGGTCGCCGTGCCCTTCTTCAGTAGTTCGCGAGCGGCTCGCTCCACCAGCCCGTAGGCCGCCTCGGCGATCGAGTATCCCGCGCTGATGCGCGCGGCTCCCGCGGCGGCGAGTTCGGGCACGGGGAGTGAACCGGGTCCGGCGAGGACGTTGACAGGCAGTGGTTGAGAGCCGACGAGCGTGCTGACCGTCCGGGCGTCGGGTGTGCCGAGAACGAAGATGCCGTCCGCGCCGGCTGCCCCGTAGGCGCGTGCGCGGGCGAGCGTCTCGTCCAGCCAGGCAGAGCGGTCACCGGGCGGTAGGCGATGGGTGTCGATGCGGGCGTTGATGAACAACGGAACGCCGGCATCGTCCGCGGCGTCGCGGGCCGCCGCGATCCGGTGTGCCCCTGTCGGACCGGTCAGCCGATGCGGGTGAGCCGGGTGCCGATCGACGGTTCGGCGAGTTCACGGCCGACCACGACCGGCACGCTCCTGAGACCCGTACCTTCGCCCACGCTCAGCACACCCACCTCGGTACCCGCCGCGGCCGTGCGCGGAACCGCGGCCTTCGTGCCCTCCCCGCTGCTACGGCCCAGTGCCAGGCGCAGCGTCTGCCCCGGGGCGGCGACGACGGTCAGGTCCGCTGCCGCCACGAGCGGTGTGTGGCCGCCGAGCCCGTCGTCGACGTACCCGACCGTCTCGCCCTTCCGCACCACCTGGGCCGAAGTGAGGGCGCTGCGGACGGACTCGACGACCTTCTTGCTGTTGGCCAGCACCAGGGCCAGGCTCCTGGTCGCGTTGGGATCCGGGCCGTCTACGCGCTGGTCCATCAGAGCACCCAGGATCAGGGGGGTCTCCTCACCGACGGACTTGTAGCCCGCCCAGACCAGTGCGCCGCCGGCCGGGGTGCTCGATCCGGTCTTGATGCCGCGGATGCTCAACTCGGGTGCGTTGAGGAGGGTGTTGTTGTTGATCAGCCGCTGGGACAGGTTCTTGATCTCGGCGTCGGGCAGGGCGACCACGGAGCGGAACACGTCGTCCTTCATCACCGCCTCGGCGAGCTTGAGCTGGTCGACCGCCGTGCTGACGGTGCCGGCGTCCAGGCCGCTCGGGTCGGTGTAGGTGGTGTTGTTCATGCCGAGTTCGTGGGCGGCGGCGTTCATCCTGTCCACGAAGGCGGCCTCGGAATCGCTGCCGGTCGACCAGCGCGCCAGCAGTCGGGCGGCGTTGTTGCCGGAAGGGATCATCAGCATCTTCAGCATGTCGAGCTGGCTGAACGTACTGCCCTCGGTGAGCCCCGTGATGCGTGACTCGTTCTCGGACCGGCCTTCGGCGACCGTCTTGGCATCGACGGTGATGGTGGGACCGGTCTCGCCCTTGCGCAGGGGATGGTCCTTGAGCACGACGTACGCGGTCATGATTTTGGCGACGCTGGCTGTCGGAACGGGCTTCTGCGCACCGAACGTGGCGATCGTCCCCGTGCCGGGGAGGCGTACGGCCCCCTGGCCTTCCTCGGGCCAGGGGATGGAGAGCCGGCCTTCCACGCTGTGGCTCTGCTCGGTGGCGACGAGCTGCGGCGCGGGCAGCGGACGCAGCAGCTGGGCACCGGCCGCGGCACCGGCGAGGAGCAGCAGGAGAGGGATCCAGACCTTGGCCCGCCGCGCCGCGCTGCGGCGCGGAGCCTGAGCCGGGGGAGGGGTGTCGGTCGGCTGGGCGAGCAGGCCGCGCGGTGCCCCGGCGGAACGCCCGGTCCCCGGCATGTCAACGGCCGTGGGCTCGAAAGGGCGCGGGGCGGGGGCGGGAGCCGCCGGGATCGGAGCCGCCGGTACGGGGAGGGGGTCGGTGTTCTGGTCGTCCTTCTCGAACCGCGCCCACGAGGGAACGGCCCGACCGGGTGCGTCCCCAGCACGCGCGCCGATCGGTGCGGGACTCTGCCCGGATGCGGGGGTGACGGTGCGCAGGACGGCGGTGGCCTGGTCCACGGCAGGTCGGCGGCCGGCTGCGGCGGAACCGGGCTCGCCGTTTGGGCCCGGCGATCCGGTCTCGGGCTCGGCCGCTGTGGGCCGGGTGGCGTCGGAGCCTTCCTCGGAACCGGTCCGGTCCTCGCCCCGGCGCGGCGCTTCGACGCCGGACGTGCCCGGGGCGTGGGCCCCATCGGCGGGGACGGAGCCACCCTCCGCGTCGCATGAGCCCGCCTCGGGCCGGGCTTCGTCCTCCCGAGCACCCGTGGGTCTCGCGTCCTCACGAGGGTGCGCGTCGTCCTCGGTGGAGCCGGGCACAAGGGAAGCGTCGCTGCGAGGTTCCGGAGCGTCCTCCTCCACCTCTGAGGGGCCGTCGGACTCCGACGGCCCCCCGGCGGGGCGCTCCCTCCCCGTGACGGTTGCCTGCGCGTGAGTCCGACGGTCGTCAGCCGCAGCTGCTGTCTCCGCATCGTTCTCGTGCTCCGGAGACCGCGCGCCTCCACCCGAAACTGCTTCCGTCGTCATCCTGGTCAGCCTTGCCTGCTCGCATACGTCTATCGGGGCTGGTGGCCCCGCCGCCTCCCGAGACGACTGCCGAGACGGTGACGTTCCACAGCGCAGATCTTGTGACAGTCCGGTCATATAGCGGGTGGCTTTGTTGATGAGCTGCGGAGAGCGCGATGAACGGCGGGTGCCTGCGTGTGACACCAGACGATCTGACCCGGGCTCTGAGAGATCCCGAGTGGGTCTGGACCTCGTCGAGGAGATCCAGGGATGCGCCCGCGCGGGTTGTCTCAGTGGTCTGCGGCGCTCCGGTCGGCGCCGGATTCCTCGGCTGGTGTCACGGGGCTATCTTCCCGGGTGGGTGTCGGCCGGTCGAGGCTGGTACCAATGCGGCGGTCGGCTACCTGGCAGGCCGCGGCCGCGGCCGCGCAGACGGCGCCTGCGGCGACCATCGCCCAACGTACCCCGTATACCTCGCAGATCACTGCGGTCAGCAATGCGCCCACTGGGGTCGTGCCCTGGAACACCAGCGTGTAGAGGGCCATGATCCGACCGCGGTAGGCAGGATCGGTGCCCAGTTGGATGTGATGGTTCGCGGCTTGCGCGAAATACACCGAGGCGAAGCCCACGCCGGCCAGCGTGACCAACGCCGCGCCGTAGCCGGGCATCAATCCGGCCAGCGCCTCGAGCAGACCGAAGAGGAGCGCCGCTGCCAGGACGTGTCGGAGTGTGGGCCGTCCGCGGCGGGCGGTGGTGACGAGGGCGGCGGCCAGCGAGCCGACCGCCAGAGCGGTGGTCAGCAGCCCGAAGGCCGCTGCATCGGTGTCGAGGACCGTTTTCGCCAGCAGGGGTAGTGTCAGGTGGAAGTTGAAACCGACCATCCCGATCACCGCGACCAGCGCCATCGGTAGCATCAGGTCCCGTCGCTGCCGTACATGGCGGATGCCGTCCGCGACCCGGGCGGCACCCGGCCGGCGCTGCGCCCGGTGCAGGGCCGCGGGCTGGATCAGGAGCAGCCCCACCACCGTCCCCACATAGCTGACCGCGTTGACCAGCATCACCGGCCCGGTGCCCCACCAGCCCACCATCAGCCCCGCGACGGCCGGACCTCCCACCCTGGCGAGGTTGAAGTACGCGGCGCTCAACGCCGAGGCGTTGGGCAGCAGCCGCGGCCCCACGAGCTCGCTGACGAACGACATCCGGGCCGGTACCTCCACGGCGTTGACCGAGCCCAGGGCGAGCGCGAACAGGTACACGTGCCACAGCTGCACGTGTCCGGTGAGTACCAGCGCGGCAAGCGCTCCCGCCAGTACACCGGACACCGTGTTCGCGGCGACCAACAGTCGCCGCTTGTCGTGCCGGTCGGCGAGCCCGCCCGCGTAGAGGGTCAGCAGCAGCAACGGTGCGAACTGCAGGGCCGTCACCACGCCCAACGCGCCGGGGGAGTCGCCCGTCATCGACAGCACCAGCCAGTCCTGCGCCACCACCATCATCCAGGTTCCCGCCACGGACACCAGTTGTCCGGCGGCGAACATCCGGAAGTTGGGCACGGCCAAGGACGCGAAGGTCCGACCCATGACGCGTCGCATTGCCTGTTCTCCGTTCAGGTCATGGGGCGGACCAGAGGAAGCTGCCTGCCACACCGCACGGGACGGACTCCCGCCCGTCAGCTGCGTGAACCACGCCACGGGTCAACACTCATGTGGCTCTGTGTTTCGCGGGTAGCTTGTTGAGGTCTCTGGCCGGAGAGACGGTCCGCGGGGTTCGGTTTAGTCGACGATGTCGATGCGGCCCATTTGGCCGCCGGATGAGTGGCCGAGTTGGTGGCAGTGGTAGAGGTACTGGCCGGTGTAGGGGCCCCACGTCATCTTGATTTTGACGGTTTCGCCGGGGGCCAGGGTGACGGTGTCCTTCAGGCCGGAGTCGCGGGGGCCTGCCGGGTTTCCGTTGCGCTGGACCACGCGGAAGTAGGTCAGGTGGGTGTGGAAGCTGTGCCACAGGTGGAAGTCGGGCCGTCCGGCGGGGGTCGGGGCCTCTGCGTTGGTGATGGTCCACAGCTCGGTGGTCCCCAGTCGCGTGGTGACGTCGACCCGGTTCGGGTCGTAGACCTGTCCGTTGATGGTCATCTGGGGGAAGGTGCGGAGTTCGAAGGACCGCTCCACGGTGGGTGTCGGCAGTGGCGGTCGCCAGGTGAGTCGGTGCGGGACGTGGGACAGGTCCACGGCGGTGCGTGTGATGTCGAACCGGAGTATCTCGGGCCGTTCCGTGCTCAGGGCGGCGGTGTTCTCCAGCACGATCGAGGTTCCTGGGCGGTAGCGGGAGAAGTCCACCACGATCTCGGCGCGTTCGCCGCCGAGCATCAGCAGGTCTTCTGTCTGGACCGGCTTTTCCAGCAGTCCGCCGTCCGTGCCGATCACCGTGAACGGGGTGCCGTCGGCGAAGCGTAACCGTATGTAGCGGTTCACACAGGTGTTGTAGACCCGCAGCCGGTACCTGCGGGCCGTCACCTTGGTGTAGGGGCGTTCCTTGCCGTTGACGAGCATGTGCGGGCAGTCGGTGGGCCTGGTGTAGACGAGGGAGCCGTCCGCTTCCACGCGGGCGTCCCGGATGACCAGTGGAATGTCGTGGGCGCCGGACGGCAGGGGCAGCAGTTCCTCGCGGGGATCGCGGATCAGGTAGAGCCCCGCCAGTCCCCGGTAGACGTTCTCTGCCTCCAGGTGGTGGGCGTGGTCGTGGTACCAGAGGGAGGCGGCGTGCTGTTTGTTGGGATAGTGGTACGTGCGTTCGCCGCCGGGCGCGATGGTGTCCATCGGCAGTCCGTCGTGTTGGGACAGGACGTGCGCGCCGTGCAGGTGGACGGCCGTGGGCACGTCGAGTTCGTTGATCTGGCGGATGACGACCTCGCGTCCGCGCCACGCGTTGACGGTCGGACCGGGGAAGGTGCCGCCGTAGGTCCGTACCGTGGTGGGCAGGCCTTTCACCAGCTCTGCCTGGACCTGCCGCATGCGGATCTCGTACAGGTCGGAGGTGGCTGTGCGGCGCGTCGGGTGCAGCACGGCGGGTAGGGGCATGGCGTGCGCGAACGGCACGGAGGCGGCGAGTTCGCCGCCTTGTGTCGCGTCGGCCGCTGTGGAGCCGGTGAGCCTGCCCCACGGGACCAGGGCGGCGGCGCCTCCGGCGGCCGCGACTTTCAGCAGACTACGACGCTGGAACATGACGGGTCTCTTTTCTCTTTCCTCGGGGGTTGTCCGGGTCCCCCGGCCAGGGGACGCCGAGAGCGAACTGGAGCAGTACCGTGGCGATCACGCATGGGCCCAGGGAGTTCAGCACCCGGTCCGGTGCGGTTCCCGCGGCAGGTCCGACGAGCAGGCCGAGCGGAGCCGATACCAGCGCTGCGGCGAGTGCGGCTGTGACGGTGAAGGCCGCCCGTGCCGGCAGCGCGTGCCGGCCGTCCGAGCGCACGGCCCACCTGTGTGCCGCCCGTCCCGCGACCACCAGCGTGGGCAGCAGCAGGTAGAAGGCGGCCGTGCACAGGGCCAGCGCCAGCCCCGGCCCCACGGACGGGGTGGGGGAGGCCGGGCCCGTGCCGTGCCACCAGGCGTGGTCGCCGGGCTGCGGGCCGGCCGGTCGGCTGCGTTCACGGAGCACGAAGGAGACGGCGACGGCCAGGACGAGGGCGGTCGAGCCCAGGTGTGTGGGGGACAGCGGGCCGAACACGCCGGCCGGGCCGAGGGGCGCTCGTCGGGCGGCCGGCGCCCGTGGCGTGAGGTCAGGGGCGGCGGTCACGCCGGGGTCCGGACGGTGCGGGCCGGGCTCACCGCCGGTGCAGTGTGGTGCGCGGCCAGGCACTCCTCGAAGAATCCGAGGACTCCCAGGTGGTAGGAGCGGGCTGTCCAGCCGAGGCTGATGTTGTGTCCGGCGCCGGGCTGTCCGGCGAACCTGACCACCGAGTCCGGGAAGGCGCGTGCCATCCGCGCCCTTGCCGCGTCGTCGTGCCGCCACCAGTACTCGTACTCAGCGAAGGTCATCCGGACCGGCACCCGGATGCGGGCGGCGACCTCCGGGAACGCGCGGGGCCAGTCGAGGGCCCCGGCACACTCGCGCTCGGGCCGGGCGGCGACCAGAGGTGCCAGGGTCGTGAAGGAGCCTTCCGGGTAGAGGCGCAGCGAGCCCCAGTTGTGCCGCAGGCTTCCGGCACGCGTCGCGTCGGGCAGCTGGTCGTGGGGCACGGCGTACTCGGCGCCGCAGCCGGACACCTCCACCCCGAGCACCGTCGCGGGCTGTCCCTCGGCGGCGATGAGCAGGGCCAGCTTGCCGCCGTAGGAGTGGCCGAGCAGGAGGAAGCCCGCGCCGACGAGTCGGGTCCGCGCGTACGCCTCCAGGGCGGCCGACACGCGGGCGGCCTGCTCGGCGAGGGTCCCTCCCGCGGGCAAGCGGGCGGCGGAGGCCCCGTAGCCGGGCCGGTCCAGGGCCAGTACGGCGAAACCCAGGCGCGCGGCGACGGTCATCACAGACAGCGTCGAGTCTGCCTGCCCGTCGAAGTAGCCGGCGCGCATACCGCCGCCGTGCAGGGCGACGATAGTGGCTCGGGGCGGCTCGTCGACCGGGTGGGCCAGCAGCCCGGACAGCGGAACGCCGAGGGCGTCCAGCGTGATCGGCCGGATCCCGGGCGATCGGCCCGGCGCATTTCCTGTGGTCTGTGGTGTTGCGGTGGGTGTTGATGTCATCGGTGCGCAACTCCTTGGGTGGTAGAGGAAAGCGGGGCGCGGCGTTGTGGCGGCGTGGTGGCGTGGGTTTTCCGGTTGGGGGCCGGGACCAGGGTGCCGTCCGCGGTCCGGAGTTGCTCGAGTGTGTCCGGGGGCGGGGGAGGTCGGCTCGTTGGCGGGCTGGGAATGCGGTGGCGGGATGGTGCGGCAGGCTGTTGCGGGGTGGGGGTGCCGGGCAGTGGCGCGGGTTGCCGCGCGGTGAGGTTCCTGCGGTGGCCGACGGCCACCGGTGGTGTCGGGTCCGGTGGTGTCGGGTTCGGGGGTGTCGGGTCCGGGGGTGGCCGGTCCGGTGTCCGGCTGTTGGTGGTGTCGGGTCCCGGCGGAGGCGGGCATTGTGGTGGGCTTCCGCCGGGTGTGTTGCTGTTCTGTTCGCGGTCTTGTGTTGACCGGTTTCATGGGCCGGTCTGTCGGCGGGCCGTGTATGTGTGGGGGTTTGTGGTTGGTTTCGGGGTGGGGGTTAGTGGTTGGTTGTGGTGTGGGGGGTGGGTGGCACGTTGAAGTTGTAGCGGAACAGGTTGCGGGGGTCGTGTAGCGATTTCACGTGGGCGAGGCGTTGGTAGTTGTTTTTCGACCACAGGGACCGGACTTGTTCCTGGGAGGGTTTGCGGCCGTCGCTGTGGACGAAGTTGAGGGATCGTCCCAGGGTCCAGGGGGTGAGTGCCTGGTCGAGTTGTTCGTGGACGGGTTGTGCTACGTCCATGCCTACGTCTTCCAGTGCGGAGATGACCCGTAGTGCGTAGGCGGCGCCCCGGTGGCTTACGGCGTTGGGTGTGGCCGGATCCCGCGCGAGGGCGCCGCCCAGCTGCCTGATCTCGGTCATGACGCTGGCTGGGGCGTCGGCGCCGACGGTGTTCAGGATGGCTTTCACGGTTGCGGGTTCGAGGTCGGAGAGCATGAAGCTGTTGCCGTAGACGATGTGGGGTTCTTCCGGTTCGTCGTGGATGGATCCGCTCTCGGTGTAGGGGACGGGGGCGAGTGCGTCGACGAGGCGTGGTCCGACCGCCCGTAGCGGTTCGACGAGTTGTTCCGCTTCTTGCGGGTCCCCGTTGTGGGCGATGAGGACGACGGCGAGGAATTTGCCCCGGAACAGGGCGGGGACTGCCTCCAGGTCGGGTACGTGGACGAGTTTGAGGGCTGCGGTCATTTCCTCGGGGCAGTTGTGGGCCCAGGTTGCGAAGGCGTTCATGGTGTCTTCGATGTAGGGGGTGTCGAAGACGAGGCGTCCGCCGTAGAGGGAGGTGATGGGGAAGAGGTCGATTTCCATGGCGGTGACGACGCCGAAGTTGCCGCCGCCGCCGCGCAGTGCCCAGAAGAGGTCGGGCTGGTTTTCGGGGTTGGTGGTCAGTACGGTGCCGTTGCCGGTGACGATGTCGAGGGAGCGTACGTGGTCGGCGGCGTATCCGTACTGGCGGGCGACCAGGCCGAGGCCGCCTCCGAGTACGTAGGAGACGGCGCAGACGTCGGGGAAGGATCCGCTGAGGGGGGCGAGTCCGTGCGGGGCGGCCTGTTCGATGACCTGGCGCCAGGACGCGCCGGCTGCTACGCGGGCGGTGCGGGCCTGGGGGTCGATCTGGACGTTGTTCATGCGGCGGGTGGAGATGAGCAGGCCGCCTTGGGCGGCGTGGGCCACGCCGTGTCCGGTGGCCTGTACGGAGATCGCGAGGTCGTGTTCCGTGGCGAAGGCGATGGCGGCGCGTACGTCGTCGGCTCCGTCGGCGCCGACGACGAGGTCCGGCTGGTTGCGTACGTAGGTCTGGTAGCCGGACAGTTCGCGGTCGTAGTCTTCGGTTCCGGGGAGTATCACCGGTCCTCGGACGGTGGATAACAGCGCGGCGAGCTGCGGGCTCTCGCCGGTGAAGGGGCGCGCTTGGGCGTCGGGCTGCTCGGGCATAGTGCATCTTCTCCATAAGCACAGGTCGGTGGCCGGCGACAGGCGCCGGATCGGCCTACTCTAGTCACGCCTTGATCGTCATGCCCGGGCGATGTCTCACAGGCCGTAGGGGTGGGTGGCCTTGTGGTTGCGCAGGGCGTGTGCCCACCACAGCAGCTGGTCGAGCATGATCTTCGCGGCCTGGTCGCGGCCGGCCTGGTCCCCTTCGTTGCCGGTGAACCGGCCGTCGGGGGTGAGGGATTCGCCGATCCGGGGAAGGGCGACGCAGTCGCGTACGCAGACGGCGTGTAGCTCGGAGAAGACCAGGCGGAGCTGTTCGACGGCGCGCAGCCCGCCGGACATGCCGAGCCCGTAGGAGACGAAGCCGACCGGCTTGGCCTGCCATTCGTGGTGGAAGGAGTCGAGGGCGGTCTTCAGTACGCCGGGGAAGCTGCGGTTGTATTCCGGGACGACCACGAGGAAGGCGTCGGCTTCGGCCACGCGTGGCCTGAGTGTCTCGCGCTGGGGTGCGGTGGGGTCGAGGGAGTCCGGCAGGGCGGCGTTGGCCAGGTCGATCAGGTCGACGGTGAAGCCGCCGTGCCGGTCTGCGTGCCCGGCTGCCCAGTCGGCGATGCCGGGGGCGAGCCGGCCGGGTCTGGCGCTGCCGGCGATCACGGCGAGTTTCACGGGGTGGAGGGGGTCGGCTGTGTCCGGCATGGATGGGTCCTTTCGGTCGGGTGTGCGTCTCGCCGGTGCGGCGGCGGCGGTTGATCCGGGATTTCCGCTGGGGGGGGCGGGGTGCCGGGCCCGGGGCGGGGAGGGGCGGACGGGGGATTGCCACCCACCCGCCCCGGGAGTCCAGTGGTTCAGCGACCGGTTTCGAAGACCGACGTGCCGGTCTCGGTACTGGTGCTGCCGGTCTTGGCCGGCTCGTCGCCGGAGGCCGGGGTGGCGGTCCGGGTCTCGGTGCCGGTGCTGCCGGTTTCGGCCGGGTCGTGGCCGGGCGCGGGGACTGTCGCGTTGCGCAACAGGACGAGGGAGACGGCGACGAGGAGGGCGGCGATGACGGCACCGGTCAGGGCGGTGGCCTGGATGCCGTCGACGAACGCGGCCCGGGCCGCGTGCAGTACCTGTGTGCCCAGCGCGGCGGGCAGTTCGCCGGCCAGGGCGACGGCGCCGCCGAGGGTTTCCTCCGCGGTGGCGGCCTGTTCGGGGGTGAGACCGGCCGGGAGGGTGCCGTCCACGGTGGAGCGGTAGACGGCGAACCCGACGCTGCCGAGGAGGGCGATGCCCAGGGCCGCGCCGAGTTCGGTGCCGGTCTCGGAGACGGCTGAGGCGGCGCCGGCCCGGTCGGCCGGGGCGGCACTGACGATGAGGTCGGTGCCGAGCGCGACCATGGGCCCGAGTCCGAGCCCGATCACCGCGGACGCGACGACCACGAGTGCGAGGTCCGACGCGCCGTCGACCAGGGCGAGCAGGAGCAGTCCGGCGGTCAGGACGCCCATCGCGGTCGCCAGCAGCCGGCCCAGAGGGAGGGTCTTGAGGAGCATGGGCCCGAAGATGGACCCGATCATGACGCCGATGTTGGTCGGGATGGACCACAGGCCCGCCTTCAGCGGGGACAGGCCGTGCACCAGCTGCAGGTATTGCATGATGAACAGCTGCGATCCGGCCATCAGCACGGTGACCAGGGTCAGCATCACCAGCGCGGTGCTCAGGGTGCGGTTGCGGAACAGGCGCAGGTCGAGCATCGGGTCGGTCAGAACCCGCTGCCGGTAGAGGAAGAGGAAGCCCACCAGGAGCCCGCCGGCCAGGAAAGCGGCGGGCCGCCACCCCAGTCCTGCCTCGGCCGCGTTCTTGAGTCCGTAGATGACCGAGAGTGTCGCGGCCAGCGAGAGCACCGCACTGATCAGGTCCACACGACCGGCCTGGGTGTCGCGGTGCTCGGGCAGGACGAGAGGACCGACGACGAGCAGCAGCACCATCACCGGCACGGCCAGCAGGAACACCGAACCCCACCAGAAGAACTCCAGCAGGGCGCCGCCGATCAGCGGACCCACCATGCTGCCCAGCGCGAAGCACATGGCCCACACGCCGATCGCCGCGCCGCGCTGCGCCGGATCCCGGAACAGCGTCCGGATGAGTGACAGCGTGGACGGCATCAAGGTGGCCCCCGCCACGCCGAGCAGTGCCCGCGCGGCGATGAGCCCTTCCGCGCTGTCGGCCAGCGAGGCGAGGACGGAGGCGACGCCGAACGCGGCCGCGCCCAGCAGGAGCAGCTTGCGCCGTCCGATGCGGTCGCCGACCGAGCCCATCGTGATGAGCAGGCCGGCCACGAGGAACCCGTAGATGTCGACGGACCACAGCAACTGGGTGGTGGACGGGCGTAAGTCGTCGGTGAGAGCAGGCACGGCGAGATGCAGGACGGTCATGTCCATCGCCACGAGCAGCGTGGGCAGGGCCAGCACGGCCAGGCCCAGCCATTCGCGCCGGCCCGCCTTGAGCGTGGCGTCTGCGGTTTCCGCGTTCATCGCAGGACTCCTGAGGGAGGCAGAGGGAGGTGGGATCGGGAAGGGCGCGGCCGGGAGGGAAGAAGCACACCCGCTGCCGAGCGATCACGACACTAGAACCTCGACCGCGGTTGAGGTCAAGCGTCGTGATCGGGAAGGGCGCGGCCGGGAGGGAAGAAGCACACCCGCTGCCGAGCGATCACGACACTAGAACCTCGACCGCGGTTGAGGTCAAGCGTCGTGT
>NZ_JBIBWQ010000001.1:0-43531 GCF_043081505.1 Streptomyces sp. NPDC014870 | reverse complement strand
TGATCGGGAAGGGCGCGTCCGGGAGGGGGCAGCACGCCCGCTGCCGAGCGATCACGACACCAGGACCTCGAGGGCGGTTGGGGTCAAGTGTCGTGGGACACCCCGGTGGACATTCCGGCAGCGTGTCGTACCTCGTCCAGCAGCCGCGCCTGGCGCAGCGTCAGCGGATCGGCGGGCCGTTGCTCGCGGACGGCGGCGACCCAGGCCCGCAGGGTCGTGGCCACCTGGTCCTCGGCGGGCAGGACGACCTCCTCCACGACCGAGCCCCGCTGGATCCGCACCACGGGCTCGTGGTCGGCCGCCGGGGTGAACGCCCGGTCCAGCCACAGCCGGCCCTCGCTGCCCCACAACTCGTACTCGGACCCGTAGGCGTGTTCCATCCCGAACAGCAGCTGGGCCGTCACACCGTCCGCACGGCGCAGCAGCACCGACCCCGAGGTGTCCACGTTCCGGCCCCGACCCCGGCTGAGGACCGCGCCGGCCACCGACAGTTCGGGGCCCAGCAGATGGAGCGCGGCCCGCAGCGGGTACACGCCCACGTCCCACAGGGCTCCGCCGCCCAGTGCGGGGTCGTAGCGGATGTCCCCGGCGGGCCGCTCGGGCACCGCGAAGACCGCGCGCAGGGCACGGAGCCGGCCGATCGCCCCGCGCTCCACCAGTCGCCGCACGGCCTCGTGCTGGGTGTGGTGGACGAACATCACGTTCTCCATCAGCACCAGCCCCCGGTCCCGAGCCCGCCCGATCAGCTCGGCGGTCTGCCCGCCGCGGATGGTCAGCGGCTTCTCGGCGAGCACGTGCTTGCCCGCGTCGAGCGCCGCCGACACCCAGGTGGCGTGCAGGGCCGCGGGCACCGGCACGTACACGGCGTCCACGTCCTCGCGTGCGAGGAGAGCCGCGTACCCGCTCACCGGCGCGGCCCCGAACGCGCCCGCGAGCGCGCGGGCCCGCTCGATGCTCCGGCTGGCGACCGCGGTCAGCTCGGTTTCCTCCAGCGCCGCCAGGGCCGGCAGCACCCGCCGCCTGGCGATGTCCGCGCAGCCGAGCACGCCGACCCGCAGGGGCCGGCCGGCCGGGATCACGCCGTGTCCTGTCCGGCCGCCCGCAGACAGACCAGCAGGGTCCGGGCCTGGACATTGAGGTAGTGGCCGTGGCCCACCAGCGCGGACAGCTGGTCGGGAGTCACCCACCGGTAGCCCGCCGGCGGATCCGACGGACTCTCGTCGTTCTCGGCGAGGACCACGAGGTACCGGCTCTCCGCGTTCAGGAACCGGCCCCCCTCCTCGGAATGCACGCCCTCGTAGAGGATCCTCGACCGCGGCGCGCCGAGCACCGCATCCAGGTACGGCGGCCACCGGTCCTCCGCCTCAGGGCCGTGGTTGCCCGGCACGCACTGCACGGTCGGGCCCAGTTCCACGGTGTCGAGGAAGCCGCCCTCGACCCGGGCATGAACCAGGACGTGCAGGACCCCTTCGATCCTGCGGGCCAGGAAGGCGGTGACCCCCAGCCCCACCGGCTCGAACAGCGGCTGGGTCCAGCGGCTCACCTCGCGGCTGCCGGCCTCCACCGAGACCCCCACGACCCGGAAGAAAGCCTGCCGTTCGTGCTCGATCGACCACACCGAACGCCGCCACGAAGGCGTCGCGTCGAGGGGAGCGAGCCGGGCCGAGACGTCCCAGCGGCTGCGCTCCCCACTGAACCAGGACAGCACCTCGGCGTCGGAGTGCAGGGCCACCGGCCCGGGCGACGACACCGGCATGCAGGCAAGGACGGTCCGCGCGTCCATGTTGACGATGTTGTCCAGCCGCAGCAGCGCGTGCAGCTCGGCCAGGGTCAGCCAGAGGAAGTCCTCGTGCTCGGCAACCTCGCCCAAGGCCTCCACGATCACGTTCCGGTTGCTCTTGCGGTAGAACCAGGAGCCGTGTTCCGACTGCAGGACGTCGGCGACCACCCGGCTGCGCCCGCTGGGGGTGAAGTACTCCAGGTAGCGCACGTCCGCGCCCCGGTGCACCTTGGTGTAGTTGCTGCGGGTGGCTTGTACCGTGGGGGACAGCTGGAGCAGATTCCGGTTGCCCGGCTCCATCTTCGCCTGCATCAGGAAGTGCAGGACCCCGTCGAACTCCTTGGCGAGGATGCCGAGGATGCCGACCTCGGGCTGCCGGATGATCGGTTGGTGCCATTCCTGCACCACCCGACGGCCGTCTGAGACGGTGACGTGCAGGCCCTCGACACTGAAAAAGCGCCCACTGTCGTGCACGAGGTTCCCTGAGGGCTCGGTGAAGCCCCATCCCTCCAGGGCGTCCAGCGGTATCCGCTCGACGCGGAAGTCGTGGGCGTCCCTGCGGCCTTCCAGCCAGCGGGTGATCCGGTCGAGGTCTGCGGGGGACACCGGTGCGGCGGCGGACCGGGCGATCCGGTCCGCCAGACCGTCGTCCCGTCGCGGGCCGAGCAGGGTGAGGGAATGCAGCTGAGAGGTCATGAAGGCTCCTGGAGTCCCCATCAGGGGCAGGGAGACGGGGAGTACGGGGGAGGGGCGGGCCGGGTGCGGGCCGGGCGCAGCACTCAGACGGCGATCCGGGTATGAGCGCGACGGGCGGGCCGGGTGCGGGCCGGGCGGAGCGCTCAGACGGCGGTCCGGGTATGGGCGGCGACGAACTCCCTCACCGACGCGACCACGTAGTCCAGCATGTCGCCATCCAGCCCCGGGTAGACCCCGATCCAGAACGTGTGCTCGGTGACGATGTCGCTGTTGGTGAGGTCCCCCGACACACGGTGCTCGGTACCGATGTACGCGGGGTGGCGGGTGAGGTTCCCGGCGAACAGCCGCCGGGTGCCGATGCCACGCGACTCCAGGAAGTCCACGAGCGCGGCCCTTGTGTACGGGGCGTCCGGCTGAACGGTGAGAGCGAACCCGAACCAGCTCGGGTCCGAGCCCTTGGTCGCCCGGGGAAGGATCAGGTGCGGGACACCGTCCAGGCCGTCCCGCAGGTGCCGCCAGTTGCGGCGCCGCGCCTCGATGAACTCCTCCAGCCGGGCCAGCTGGGTCAGCCCGAGCGCGGCCTGGAGATCCGTCGCCTTCAGGTTGTAACCCACATGGGAGAAGATGTACTTGTGGTCGTACCCCGCCGGCAGGGTGCCCATCTGGTAGTCGAACCGCTTGAGGCAGCGGTTGTTCTCGCCCGGCTCGCACCAGCAGTCCCGACCCCAGTCCCGCAGGGACTCCACGATCCGGGCGAGCGCCAGGTTCGAGGTCAGGACGCAACCGCCCTCGCCCATGGTGAGATGGTGCGCCGGGTAGAAGCTCACCGTGGACAGATCACCGAAGGTGCCGGTGAGCCGGCCGCGGTAGAGGGAACCGACCGCGTCGCAGTTGTCCTCGATCAGGAACAGGCCCCGCTCCTCCGCGAGCGCGGCGATCTCCTCGACCTCGAACGGGTTGCCGAGCGCGTGGGCGATCATGATGGCCCTGGTCCGGGGACCGATGGCCTCGGCCACCCGCTGCGCCGTCGTGTTGTACGTACCGAGCTCGACGTCCGTGAAGACCGGGACGAGACCGTTCTGCAGGATCGGGTTGACCGTGGTGGGAAACCCCGCGGCGACCGTCACCACCTCGTCGCCCGGCCGCAGCCTGCGGTCCTCCAACAGGTGCGAGGTCAGCGCGGAGACCGCCAGCAGATTGGCCGAGGAACCGGAGTTGACCAGGTGCGCCTTGCGCCGCTTGAGACGGCGGGCGAACGAGGACTCGAACCGGCGGGAACTGGGCCCCGCGGCGATGCGCAGGTCCAGGGCCGCCTCCACCAGCGCCACCCGGTCGTCCTCGTCCAGCACGGCGCCCGAGGGCCAGATCTCCGTGACCCCCGGCTCGAAGGCCCTCTCGGGCACGGACTCCCGGTGGTACTTGCGGACCGCGTCCAAGATCGCGTCCCGGTACTCGCTCATCAGCTGCCCTTCGTCGTAGGGGTGGGGGGTGTCGGCCTGGCGGGAACGGCGAGCGTCATCGACGCCCCTCCGAGCGGTACTTGGACGCCTTCCACCAGCCGGGGTTCTCCCGGTACCAGTCCACGGTCGCGGCCATGCCCTCCTCGAAACCGATCCGCGGGGCGTACCCCAACTGCTCCCGGATCTTCGTGTCGTCCAGGGAGTAGCGGACGTCGTGGCCCTTGCGGTCCGCCACGTACGTGATCGCGCCGGCGTCGGCACCGCACAGCTCGAGCAGCAGGCTGGTGACCTCGAGGTTGGTGCGTTCGTTGCCGCCGCCCACGTTGTAGATGTCGCCCGCGGCGCCGTGGTTGAGGACCAGGTGGATGGCCCGGCAGTGGTCGTCCACGTGCAGCCACTCGCGGACATTGAGACCGTCCCCGTACAGCGGCAGCGCCAGCCCCTCCAACAGGTTGGTGATGAACAGCGGCACCAGCTTCTCGGGGTGCTGGTGGCTGCCGAAGTTGTTGGAGCAACGGGTGATCGACAGGTCCAGTCCGTGGGTCCGCCAATAGGACCGTGCCAGCAGGTCCGACGCGGCCTTGGACGCGGCATAGGGCGAGTTCGGCAGCAGCGGCCAGGTCTCGGTCCACGAGCCTTCCGCGATGGTGCCGTAGACCTCGTCGGTGGAGACGTGGACGACGCGTTCGACACCGGTACGCAGGCAGGCGTCGAGCAGCGTCTGGGTGCCGCCCACATTGGTACGGATGAACTCGTCGCCGGACAGCACCGAACGGTCCACGTGCGACTCCGCGGCGAAGTGCACCACGGCGTCGTGCCCGGGAAGGACGTCGAGCAGCACCTCACGTTCGCACACGTCGCCGTGGACGAACTCCAGCCTGGGGTGGCTCGAGGGGATGTTCTCGCGGTTGCCGGCGTAGGTGAGCGCGTCCAGGGCGGTCACCGACGCGCCCTCCCAGCCCGCGTAGGCGTCGGCCAGCAGATTGCGGACGAAGTGCGAGCCGATGAACCCGGCCGCTCCGGTCACCAGGATCCTCATGCCGCCACCTCCACGCCCGCGTGGTCGCCGATGACGATGCGGTGACCCGCGGCGCTCACCGGCGCCGCGGCCACCGTCGCCGACCGCCCGATCAGCGAATCGGCGATGCCCCGCACCCCGCTCAACCGGGCCCCGTCCAGCACGATGGAGTCGCCCAGACCGGCCTCGGACAGCACGCAGCCGGCCCCGACCGAGGTGTACGCCGAGATCTGGCTGTCCTGGATCACGGTGCCGGCACCGATGACGGCCGGGCCGGTGATCCGGGACCGGACCACGCGGGCACCCGCCTCGATCACCACGTCACCCGACAGCCGGCTGTGCTCGTCCACATGGCCCTCCACACGACCGCGCAGGCCGTCGAGGACCTTGCGGTTGCACTCCAGCACGTCGCCCACCTCCCCGGTGTCCTTCCAGTAGCCGTCGTACTCGACGGCCTTCACCAAGGCCCCGCGGACCAGCAGTTCCTGGATGGCATCGGTGATCTCCAGCTCGCCGCGGGCACTCGGCCCGATCGCCGCGATCGCGTCGTGGATGGCGGGCGTGAAGAAGTACACGCCGATCAGGGCCAGGTCGCTGCGCGGTTCGCGGGGCTTCTCCACGAGCCGCGCCACCGACCCGTCCGAAGCCAGCTCGACGACACCGAACGCCCGCGGATCGGGCACCTTGTGGACGAGGACCTGGGCGTCGGGCCGCTGTGCGCGAAAGCCCGCCGCCGCGTCCTCGATCCCCGGAAGCAGCATGTTGTCCCCCAGGTACATCACGAAATCGTCGTCGCCGAGGAAGTCCCGGGCGACGCGGACGGCGTCCGCCAGGCCGCGCGGCGCGTCCTGCCGCAGCAAGGTGACGTCGAGGCCGAAGCGGGAGCCGTCGCCGACGGCTGCGCCGATGTGCTCGATCCGGTCGCCGGTGATGATTCCGACGTGGCGGACCCCGATGTCCTGGATGTTCTCCAGCACGTACTCCAGGACGGGCTTGTTGGCGATGGGAATGAGTTGCTTGGGCATGGAATGACTGAACGGCCGAAGGCGGGTTCCGGATCCGCCCGACAGTACGAGTGCCTTCATTGGAGGCTTCTCCTCACGGCGATGCCTGCCCCCGGGGGCAGGGATGCGGTGGGGTCACGGGAGTCAGGGACGAACGGGGGCGTGCGGGAGCCTCTGGCTCCAGGCCGGCAGCAGCCCGGCTGCCAGGGCGGCGCGTACGCCGATGGCCCCGGCGTCCTTGTCCGAGATGACTGGTGGTCGGGTGTGACCCCAGGCGATGGCCAGGTCGGGATCCATCGGGTTGATGTCGATCTGTGTTCCGGGAACGAACTCCTCCGACAGCACGTAGCAGATGCAGGTGTCGTCGGTGAGGCTGAGAAAGCCGTGTCCCACCCCGTCGGGGATGTACACGCACCGCCCGTTCACCGGGTCGAGCAGGTTGCTCAGGCTCCGGCCGAAGGTGGGGGAGCCCACCCTCAGGTCGACCACGACGTCCCGCAGCGCCCCGCGGACACAGGTCACGTACTTGACCTGGCCCGGCGGCACGGTCGTGCCGTGGATGCCGCGCAGGGTGTTGGCCCGCGACACCGAGAAGTTGATCTGCCGGGGCGTGAAGGGACGGCCGGTCGCCCGTTCCACCTCCGAGGACCGCATGACCTCGTGGAAGGAGCCTCGGCCGTCCGTGTGGGGGCGGGGCGACAGCACCAGCACGCCGTCGATCGCCGTCTCTTCGATCAGCATGGCCTTACCTGTCCGGGCGATCAGGCCGTGGCCGCCGGCTGCCCGCCGTCCGCCCCGGCACCGTCTGCGGAGTCGGTCAGTTGCTGGAGGACTTTACGCACGGCGGTGGCGACGCTCTCCACGTCCTGGGAGGTCAGGCCGTGGTGCAGCGGGAGCAGCAGCGTCGCCTCGCTCGCCTCGTCGGTGGCGGGAAGCCGCAGGTGGTCGGACCGGTAGACGGGCACCCGGTGCAGCGGCGGATAGCGGAAGGTGGTGTAGATCCCCAGTTCCAGCAGCTCGGCGGCGAGCCGGTCCCTCAGGGCCGGATCCACCTGCACCCAGTAGAAGTAGTACGAGGTCTCGTGGCCCTCGGGCAGCTTCGGCGGCAGCCGCAGCCCCCGCACGTCGGCCAGCAGCCGGTCGTACTGCTCGGCGTGCCGGCGCCGGGTCGCCACGAACTCCGGGAGTCTGCCCAGCTGGACCAGTCCCAGGGCGGCGGTCATGTCGTTGCCGAGGACCCGTTGGCCGTGCTCCCGGACCTGCATCTCCCACCAGCGGTGGGAGACCTTCGCGGCGCCGAACGAGCTGGGGCGCTCCAGGCCGTGGTAGGCCAGCCGCCGGGCCTGCGCGGCCAGTTCCGGATCCCTGACGTACAGCATCCCGCCGTCCCCGGTGACCAGGACCTTCATCGAGTCGAAGCTCCATACGGCGAGATCGCCGAAGGTGCCGCAGGCCTGGCCGTCCGCCCGGGAAGCCACCGCGCAGGCGGCGTCCTCGATCAGCAGGGCACCACGCTCCCGGCACAGGTCGGCGATCTCCCGGGCCTGCCCGGGGTACCCGCCGTAGTGGAGGATCACCACGGCCCTGGTACGGGGGGTCCATGCCTGGCGGATGTCGTCGACGGACGGGTTCAGCGTCCGCGGGTCGACGTCGCAGAACACCGGCCGGGCACCGGTGGAGGCGATCGCGTTGGCGGCGGAGACGAACGAGGCCGACGGCAGGACGACGTCGTCGCCCGGTCCCAGACCGGCCAGCTGCGTGCTCAGGAACAGTCCGGCGGTCGCCGAGTTGATGAACAGCAGTTGTTCGGGCCGCACCCCGAGGTGACCGGCGAAGGCCTCCTCGAACGCCTTGGTCCGCGGCCCGTGCCCCAGCCAGTTGCCGGCGAAGACGTCCCGGAGCGCGGCCAGTTCCTCCTCGCCGAGGGTGGGCTGGAAAACGTTGATCATGTGAGGCTCCAAAGGAGACGCGCGCGGACGCGGTGCCGGCGCTGGGGGAGTGGTCAGGCGGACCGGTACTGGGCGGTGAGGCGTTCCAGCACGGGCACGACCTCCGCCGGAGAGGGGGAAGCCTGCAGGTCGCCGTTGAGGACCGCGGCGCCGGTCCGGAAGGACGGCTCGTCGAGGATCCGCTGGAGGTGCTTGCGCATCGACGCGATGGAGAAGTCCTCGGGCCGCATCGCGATCCCCGCCCCCCGGTGCTCGATCTGCGCCGAGGTCGCCAGCGCGTCCCCGCCCTCCTCCATGGCGATCAGCTGCGGCACGCCGTGCGAGGCCGCGGCCATGAACGTGCCGTAGCCGCCGTGGTGGATGATCGCCGAACAGGTGCGCAGCAGCAGGTTGAGGGGCACGTAGTCGACCACGCGCACGTTGTCGGGTACCCGTCCCAGCGCAGCCGCCTGGGCCGGGTCCAGTGTCGCGACCAGCTCGATGTCCATCTCGCCCGCCATGCCGACGATCTCCGACAGCGGCACGTCGATGTTCTTGAACAGCCGGTGGGTGGTCAGACCCAGCGACAGGGCGACGCGGTGACGCGCCGGCGGCTCCTCCAGCCAGGCGGGCAGCTCGGCCCCGCCGTTGTAGGGGATCCAGCGCATGGGGACGTAGGTGGGGTCGGCGGGCAGGTGCATGGGGGCCGGCAGCGGGTCGATGGTCCACTGACCGAGCAGCATCTCCTCGTCGAACGTCAGCCCGAACCGCTGGAGCATCGGGGTCATCGCGGTGACCAGCGGGTCCTGTCCGAGTCCGGCACTGCCGTCGGCGAGCCTGGCCACCAGCTTGGACCGAAGCCAGGCGAAGTAGTCCTGTCCCCACAGCAGCCGGGCCGAGGCCGCCCCGCTCAGCCGGGCCGCGATCGGAGCCGGCAGACAGGCCGGGTCCCAGATCACCAGGTCGGGCTTCCAGGAGCGTGCGAAGTCCACCAGGCGGTCGGCCATCGCCTGCAGGCCCGCGTTGAGCGGATCGCCGGCGTAGTACCGGCCGAAGGCCGACAGCACGTAGTGCCGTACGGCACCCCACAGCATGCCTTCCCTCTCGTCGAGGCCCAGGGCCTCGGTGATGGCCCCGATCCGCTCCTGTGTGATCTGCTCCGCGGACACGAAGTCGGGCTCCTCACCCGTGGAGACGGCCGTCAGGCCGGCCCGGGTGATGTACTCGCCCATGCTCGCGTTGCTGGCGATCCGGACCTCGTGCCCCGCGTTCTGCAGGGCCCAGGCCAGCGGGATGCTGGGGTAGAGGTGGGAGGACAGCGGCATGACCGCGATGAGGACCCGCATGGGTTGGTTCTCCGTTTCGAGTGATCGGCCGGGGATCCGGCGTGAGGTCGGGCGTCAGCGGGTCGGGACGTTCCTGCGCGCGGACGTGCCCCGCGCAAGCCGGCGGGGCCGTGCGGCCCGGGGGGCGAGAGCGGCCGCCACACCCACCGCGCCGATCAGCGCCACCACCGCCAGCGCCGGCCGCTGGGCGGCCACCACCGCGGCGGCCGAGGCCGCCCCACGGGGGCGGAAGGCGGCCAGCAGCGCGGCCACGGCCGACAGGGACAGCACCGCCCCGGTCTGGACGGCGGCCTGGTACAGCCCGCCGGCGGCACCCCGGTGCGCGGTGGGCAGGCCGTCCATCGCCTGCGCGTTCAAGGCCCCGAAGGCCAGGACGAACCCGGCCGCGACCAGGAGCAGTACGGGTAGCGTGCCGGCGAGGTACCCCGTCGAGGCGTCCGTCCACAGCACCAGCAGGTAGCCGGCCAGCGGTGCGGGTGTGCCCACGGCGATCAGCCGGGCCGTGCCGAACCGGGCGATCAGCCGGCCCGAGAACAGGGCGGTGACCGCAAGGGGGGCACTGGCCGGAGCCAGGGCGAGCGCCGCCTGCAGGGGCGACAGGTGCTGCACCGTCTGCAGGCGCAGGGTGAGGACGAGCAACAGCCCCAGGTACGAGCCGTTGAGCGCGGCCGCGGACAGAGCCGCCCGGCGCAGCGGCCGGTGACCGGACACCGCCGGCACGACAATCGGTTCGGCCGCCCGGGAGTCCCGACGCCGCAAGACCGCCAGCAGGACGAAGCCCGCGGCAACGCCGAGCAGGCCCACGACGGCACGCTCCCGCCCGTACGACAGCGAGACGATGCCGTAGGAGAACGCCGACAGCGCGCCACAGCAGGCCAGCGCGGCCCCGACGCCCAGCCGGCGCCGTCCGCCCGGCACGGGAGGCGAGGCGCCGGTGGGCCCGTCGTCCGGGGGGATCAGCCGCAGCCCGAACACGAACAGCACCAGTACGGCCGCGGCCGGGAGCAGGAACACAAGGCGCCAACTGATCTCGGTGGCCGCGCCCCCCACGAGGAGCCCGCCGGTGAAGCCGCAGGCCCCGAACAGGGTGTACAGGGAAAAGGCCCTGTTGCGGGCGGCGCCCTCCGGGAACGCGCCCGCGATGATGGCCAGTCCCGTCGGCGCCGTCAGGGCGGCACAGAAGCCCTTCACGAACCGGGTGGCCATCAGCAGCTCGGGCGAGTCGGTCAGTCCGCCGGCCACCGAGGCGAGGAGGAAGACCACCAGCGCCCACAGGTAGACCCGGCGCCGCCCCAGCACGGCCACCATCCGCAGGCCGAACAGCATCAGCCCGCCGAACCCGAGGGCGAACGCCGTCATCAGGCCGTGGGCGGAGGTGATCGGGAGAGCGAAGTGCTCTGCGACGGCCGGGAGGGCCACCACGGCGGTGGAGACCTCGAGCGCGTCGATGAGCATGTTCCCCGCAAGCACGCACAGCAGTGCCCACAGCCGCGCGGAGCCGGTGCCCGGGGCGGCGTTCGCGGCCCCGGGAGTCCTTGGTCCCATCGGGCCGATCAGCCGAGGAGGGTGCCGCCGGAGGCGTCCACGAAGGAGCCGGTGACCCACCGCGCGTCGTCGGAGGCGAGGAACGCCACGACGTCGGCGACGTCGGCCGGCTCGCCGACCCGGTTGAAGGTGGACAGCGCGGACAGCTGCTCGAGGGCCTCGGGGATGTCGAACAGCGGGTTGGAGTTGCGCGTGATGCCGGGGGCCACGCTGTTGATGGTGATGCGGCGCGGGCCCAGGTGCTTGGCGAAGTGCAGAGCGAGCATTTCGACCGCGCCCTTGGTCATGGCGTACGCGGTCTCCTGCGGGTTGGCGAACCGGGTGAGACCGGAGGAGATGTTCACGATGCGGCCGCCGTCGGGGATGATCTCCAGCGCCCGCTGGATGAGGAAGAACGGCGCCTTGGCGTTCACGGCGAAGAGGCGGTCGAACTGGTCGGGGGTGACGGCCTCCGGCTCGACACCGCCCATGATGCCGGCGTTGTTGACGAGGATGTCGAGGCGTGTCCCGCCCGCGTGCTCGTCCAGCCCGGCGGTGAGCGCCTCGAACAGCACGTCGATGTCACCGGCCACACCGAGTTCGGCCTGGACGGCGAACGCGCGGCCGCCGTCGGCCTCGATGCCCTTGACCACCTGCTCCGCGCCCTCGCGGTTGGCGGTGTAGTGGACGGCGACGAGAGCGCCGTCGTGGGCCAGCCGCTCGGCGATGCCACGGCCGATGCCGCGGCTGGAGCCGGTGACGAGTGCGGTCTTGCCGGTAAGACGTCCGGACATGGGGACTCCTTCAGGGAAACGGACTGCGAAAGGTGACAGGGGGTCAGCCGGCGTACGGGTGAAGCCGGGAGGGCTCGCGCGGCGGCGGGCCCTTTGGATCAGCGGGCCTTGAGGACGCGCAGCAGGGCGAAGTTGTCGACGATGCCCCACCGTTCGGCGAGCTTGCCGCCCTCGAACCGGAAGAAGATCATCGCGTGGTGTTCGACCGTGCGGTGGGTGGCCGGGACGCCGAGGAACTCGCCGGTGTGGACCCCGTGCATCACCCAGCGGATGGCGACCCGGTCTCCCTCGGAGAGCGTGTCGAGGATCTCGTAACGGATGTCGGAGAAGGCGCCCCGCTGCCGGCGGATGGTCGTCTTGAACGCCTCGGGCCCCCTCAGCGAGTCGTCCATGCTGCCGTGGTTGACGAAGTCCGGGGTCATCAGCTCGTCGGCCACGTCGAGGTCGCCCTTGTTGAGCCCCTCCATGAAGAGGCGGTGCACGACGTTCTTCTGGTGTTCCTGCGCGTTGGTCATGGCGGTCTCCCTCAACGGTTCTCAGGGGTGGGCGGCACGACGGCCGAGGCCGGCACGCCGGTGGCCGGGCTGCCGGAGGTCCAGATGATCTGCAGGGACATGCGGGCGAACCGCCAGCCCTGCGGGGTGCGGATCGCCTCGGCCTCGAACCGGCCGCCGATCCGGAACGGTTCCAGTCCGGCCCGCGCCGGGTCGTCCCCTGGGTGGACGTGCACGGCCAGCAGGTTCCAGTCGAGTTCCGCCCGGTCGCCTTGCACCGTGATGCGGTGACCGGCCGTCAGGTGCTGGGTCCGCTGCCAGCGGTCCATGATCTCGCGGGTGAACGACAGCAGCCCGGCGTGCCCGCGATGGCTGCCGACCGGGTAGTGGAGGTCGACGTCCTCGGTGAACAGCGATTGCGCCCACGCCTCGTCGAAGCTGCCGACGTCCAGGCCGGTCGCGTACGTGTCGATCAGCGCCGACAGCTCCGCACGGTCGACGAGCGCACCGACACGTGCCTCCGCCGACTTCACGGCGTCGGTTGCGATGGGGTTCATCATCTTGGCTCCTGGGTTCGTTCCGCCGGATCGGGAAGATGCGGCGCTCGCCGCACCTGTGGGCGCCGCCGTCCAGGCGGTCAGGCGGTGGCGGGGGCGCCGAACCAGCGTGTGAGCGCCTCGGCCAGACCGGCCGATCCGCGGCCGGCCCACGCCACGTGTCCGTCGGGGCGCACCAGCACCGCCCCGACGCCGCCGAGCGGGTGGCCCTCGAAGAGCCCGTCCGGCTTTCCGGTGCACACCGTCAGGCGATCGGCGTACCCGCTGACCGCCTCGCGCGGCGCGGCGTCGTCGGCGTAGTCCAGAAGCAGCCCCTTGCCGGTGTGCAGCAGCTCGAAGGCGCTGGTGGTGCCGTGCACCCCCACCAGCCGGTGGTCGGGCAGCCGCAGCCCGGTGACGGGGTCCGCCGTCTCGCCGCCGACGTCGTAGCGGATCTCCAGCCCGCTGACCATGCCGACCAGGTGTGCGGCCACCTCCCGGTAGCGCATCAGCTCGGTGATGACGTCCCGCAGGGGCTGCATCTCGCTGCCGCTGAGGAAGAGCAGGCCCTGGGCCCGGGTGTTCATCAGCAGCCGCACCCCCACCGGATGCCGCTCGTCGTGGTACGAGTCGAGCAGACCGGGCGGCGCCCATCCGCGCACCTCGGCCGCCAGCTTCCAGCCCAGGTTGGCCGCGTCCTGGATGCTGGTGTTCATGCCCTGGCCGCCGGCCGGCAGGTGAATGTGCGCGGCGTCGCCGGCCAGCAGCACCCGGCCGCGCCGGTACTCGGTCACCTGCCGGGTCGCGTCCCCGAAGGCGCTGACCCACACGGGCTCGGCGTCCTGGATGTCCTCGCCGACCAGCCGTTGCCACGCCGCCGCCACCTCGGCCCAGGCGGGCGCCTCGGTGCGCCGCTTGGGAGGGGTACCGCGCTCGCACACGATGATCCGGGTGATGCCCTCACCGATGTCACCGGACATGACCATGCCGTTGGCCACCGTCTCACCGATCATGCGGGGGCGCAGGGTCACGCCCCGGACATCGGCCAGGAACATCTCCATGGTGGAGGCGGTGCCGGGGAAGTCGAAGTCGGCGAGCTTGCGGACCGAGCTGCGGCCGCCGTCACAACCGACCAGGTACCGGGAGCTCAGGACCCGCTCCCCGCCGTCGGCGGTGTCGCGCACCGTGACGTCGACCCGGTCCTCGGACTGCACCAGCCCGGTGACCTCCCAGCCGCGGAGGACCTTCACGCCCAGGTCGTCCGCCCAGCCTGCGAGCATCGCCTCGGTGCGGGCCTGCGGCACGTTCTTGGCTCCGTAGTGCGCACCCTCGACGACACCGAAGTCGAGGGGCAGACCGCCGAAATGGCCATGGGAGCTGGTCTCGATCTCCCCGAACCGTGACAACAGGCCCCGCTGGTCGAAGACCTCCATGGTGCGGGCGGTAAACCCCAGACCCCGGGACTGGCCCGTGGGCTCGGGGAGCTTCTCGACGATCGTGACGTCGACGCCGGCCAGCCGCAGCTCGCCGGCGAGCGTCAGTCCCGCCGGCCCCGCTCCGACGACGATGACCTCCGCGTCGAGACCGGGCTCGGGCTTGGGCTCCATCCGTTTCTCCTTATCGCTTCAGGGTGGTCAGACAGCGGTGACGGGCCGAGTGGCACGCAGTTGTTCAAGGCGCTCCAGACCGGCTTGAAAGCCCTTGCCGGGGCCCTTGCGCGCCGGCAGCAGCGAGAGCACCTCGCTGCGCCCGTCCCGGAGGGCCGGATGGCTGCGGGCCGCCGCGCCCAGCACGTTGCCCGGGCCGACCTCGACCAGCAGGTGCGCACCGTCGTCCAGCAAGGCCGACAGCGCGGGCCAGAACAGCACCGGCTGGGCCATCTGCCGCGCCCAGAAGGCCGGATCGGCGATCTCCCCGGGCGTGGGCGGGCGGCCGACGGCCGAGGAGTGGAGGGCGATCCGCGGCGGCATCCGGGTCTCCCGGGCCACCGCCTCCTCGAAGCGGTCGGCCGCGGGGCCCATCACCGGCGAGTGCCACGGTTCGGAGGCCCGCGCCCGGCGGGCGGCCAGACCGGCGGCGCGCAGCGCCCGTTCGGCGGCCCGCAGTTCGTCCTCCGGGCCGGCGAGCACGGTCTGCCGGGGAGCGTTGATGGCGCCGACGACCAGCCCGGCCCGCTCCCACTCGGGTGCGAGGTGCGCGCGGGTCTCCTCGACCGTCCCCGCCACGCCGAGCAGCCCGCCGGGCGGGGCGAGGTCGAGCGAGGCCGACCGGGCGGCCAGGAACCGTGCCGCGGCCGGCAGGTCGTATACACCGGCCAGCGTCGCGGCGGCCAACTCGCCGACGCTGTGACCGATCAGGGCTGCCGGCCGGACGCCTCGAGCCATCAGGGAGCGGGCCACGGCGTAGCCGAGGGCGAACAGGAGCGGTTGGGCGCGCGCCCCGTCGTCGAAGTGGTCGGCGGCCGAGTTCATCCAGTCCTCGCGCAGGCTCGCGCCCGCGTCGCCCTGGAGCTCGAAGAACGTGTCCATGGTCTCGGTGAACACCGACTCCGCGCCGTACAGCTCGCACCCCATGCCGGGGAACTGCGAGCCCTGGCCGGGCAGGAGGAACACAACCTGTCGTGACATGACCGGGCCTCGGCTCCTGTATGAGAACGCCGGCCTCACGGGCGGTGTGCCCGTGAGGCCGGCGGAGGGTCAGTGATGATGCGAGGGCGCGTCAGTAGGCGACGCCGACGACCTGCCGGGCCGCCCGCTCGTTGTCCGCGAGGGTCAGCAGCGCGTGCGCGAGGTCGGCACGGGAGATGCTCATGCCGCGCGGTGCGGAACCGCCGAACACCGTCCGGTAGGTGCCGGTGAGGGGCTCGTCGATCAGCTGTGGCGGGCGGACCACCGTCCAGGCGACGGGGCTCTCCTCGCGGATGCGCCCCTCCATGTCCGTCAGGTCCGCGTAGAGCGCCTTGAGGTCGTTCTGGATGGGGAGGTAGAACTCCTCCTCACCGGCCGGCGGAACCACGGGGGACGCGCTGATCGCCAGGAAGCGGCGTACGGGGGCCGGGCCGATCGATGCGAGGACGGCCGCGGTGGCGGGAGCGACCACGCCCGCCTCCTCGTTGCTGCGCACCCCGAGCGCGGAGATCACCAGGTCGGCGTCGCGGACAGCGGGCCGCAGGGCCTGGGGATCGGTGAGCTCCGCGGTGAACACCGTGAGCGCCGGGTGGGCCTCGACGGACGCGATGCGCGCAGGGTCGCGGACCACGGCGGTCACCTGGTAACCGGCCGCCAGCCCCTGTCGCACCAGCTCGTGTCCGGTGCCGCCGGAGGCTCCGAAGACAGTCAGCCGCATGGGGGTACTCCTTGTGTGGTTCGTACGAGTGCGATGGCGTGCAGTGGGCGACGCGGAGCGGCAGGAAGGTGACCGCCGGAAACGAAAAAGCAAGGCCCCGCCGGGAAGCGCCCGCGGTAGGCCTTGCTCGATGCGTCGGGAACGTGCGCCTCGGTCGGCGGGCACACTGCACTGACGATGAGGAGATCGTCTTGGCAGCCGTCCCGCTTGTCAAGTGGCTTCCGTCGGGCGGGGGTTGTCTCCCCGGTCCTTCATCTGCCGGAAACGGTCTGCAAACGCATCGTTGACCAGTGGGAAGAGACCGATGTTGGCCGGAATTGACCGAAGGCACGGGGACCTGGACGTCTAATATTTCGATCATGGAGGCTCCGCGGGGGAGCGCTGTCCACTTCAAAATCCTGGGCACGCTGGAGGTTTGGCATGATGATGAACGAATCCGTCTGGGAGGTCCCAAGTCGCACGGAGTGCTCGGCGCACTGCTGTTGGAGGCCAACCATGTCGTGCCTCTGCCACGGCTGGTAGAGGCCTCCTGGGAGCGGATCCCGCCCGTCACCGCCGAGCACCAGGTACGCAAGGTCATCGCCGACCTGCGCTCGCGGATCCCGGGAGGGCATGAGCTCCTGCTCACCGACGGGCCCGGCTACCGGATCGTGCTGGCGGAGGACCAACTCGACCTGACCCGTTTCGAGCGGGCGCTCACCGAAGCCCGCGACAGCGAGGACGCGACCACCCGCACGGCGGCCCTGGAGACGGCGCTGAGGCTGTTTCGCGGACGGGTGCTGCCGGAAAGCCGCAGCCCGGTCCTGCGCGCGGCCGCCACCGTCATCGAGGACCGGCACCTCAGCGCTCGCGAAAAGCTGCTCGCGCTCCGCCTGGAACAGGGGGGTGCCCATGACGTCGTCGGTGAGCTCCGTGCCCTGGTCACCGAGCATCCCTTCCGGGAATCACTCACCGCCCAGCTGATGGTCGCCCTCTATCGGGTGGGCCGGCAGGCTGACGCGCTGCGTGCCTATCACGTCCTGCGGGCACGGCTCGCCGACCAGCTCGGCATCGACCCCAGCAGCGAGGTCAACGAGCGCTACCAGCAGATCCTGCGCAGCGCCCCGGATCTGCACAACGAACAGCCCCCGGAGCCCGCCCCGACACCACGCCCGGCGGCTTCCCCACCGCTGACCGTGCCCAGGTCCCTCCCGCACGACCTGCCCGATTTCACCGGCCGCGAGGCCGAGATCGACTGGCTGCTGGCCCAGGCGGACGAGCGGCGGACACAGGGCGTCACGGTCATCACCATCGACGGCATGGGTGGCACCGGCAAGAGCACGCTCGCGGTCCACGTGGCCCATCGCCTGGCCCGACACCACCCGGACGGCCAGATCTTCGTCGACCTGCACGGCTTCACGCCGGGCTGCGAGCCACTCGAACCGAGCACGGCGCTCGGCACGCTCCTGCGAGCCATCGGAGTCCCCGACGAACAGCTGCCCGAAGAGCTGGCGGATCGGGAGAGCCTGTGGCGGGGGATGACCGCCGGCCGTCGACTGCTGCTGCTCCTGGACAACGCGGTGACCTCCCAGCAGGTCCGCCCCCTCATACCCAGCTGCACCGGGTCACTGGTCCTGGTCACCAGCCGGTCGCCCCTGCTCGGTCTGGACGGGGCCGTGCCGATGATGCTCGGCCTGCCGACTCCCACCGACGCGAGCCTGATGCTGGCCAACGTCATCGGCGCGGACCGGGTGGAGCGCGAGCCCGAGGCCGTCACCGAACTGATCGGACTGTGCGCCCGTCTCCCGCTCGCGCTGCGGATCGTGGCCGCCCGGCTCCGCAACCGCCCCCAGTGGGCGATCGCGTCGATGGTCGACCGCCTGCGCGACGAGGACGCCAGGCTGGGCGAGCTGGTCGCGGACCACCGCAGCGTGCGAGCTGTCCTGGAGATGTCCTGCGCGACGATGTCCCTCCTGCACCAGCGCCTGTTCCGGCTGCTGGGTGTCCACCCCGGTTCCGACTTCGACGCCTGCACGGCCGCGGCTCTGGGCGATCTGCCCCTGTCGACCACCCGGCGCCTGCTGGAGGACCTCCTGGACGCCCGCCTGTTGATGCAGCGCAAACCCGGCAGGTTCACCTTCCACGAACTCGTCCGCTCGTTGGCCCGCAACCAGGCCGACCAGGACACAGGCGGCGCCGAGCCGGCCCGCCACAGGCTCCTGGACTACTACCTGTCCACCGCGGAGAAGGCCGGAATGCTGGTGCAGCCCGGCCGGGAACGCCTGCCGGTGAGCGTGGCCAACCCGCCGGCCGCCATGCCGGCCCTGGCCGACGTGGACGCCGCACTCGCCTGGTTCGACGAGGAACACCAGAACCTGCTGGCCGTCCTCGTCCTCGCCGAGGAAACCGGCCTGGACCTGCACGTGGCGCACCTGCCGCGCGTGTTCGCGTACTACCTGCACCAGCGCGGGCACATCAACGACCAACTCGTCGTCCTGCGCAGGGCGGTGGCCGCGGCGCGGCGCATCGGGGATCCGGGACTGGAAGGAGTCGCCCTGACCAACCTCGCGATCCCTTACTGGCACCTGGGGCGGATCCAGGAGGGCCTGGAATGCGCCCAGACCGCCCTGGCCCTCGCGGAGAGCAGCGGCGACCGGCTGGGCATCGCCTTCTGCCACAGCCGCATCGGGATGTTCCGCAACACCCTGGGCGAATACCAGGAGGCGATGAGGAACCTCCACCGGGCACTGATCGTATTCAGCCAAACGGGCAGCCTGCGGGAGGTCGGAGCCGTCCTCACCTCGCTGGGCGTCGCCCAGACGGGACTCGGGGACCACGAGGAGGCCCGCCGGACCAGCCGGCTGGTGATCGCCAACAGCCGGGAGATCGGTGACCCCTACGGAGAGATCGTCGGTCTCACCGGGGAGGCCGGCTCCTGCGCACGGCTGGGGGACTTCGATGCCGCCCTGGACCACCTCGCCCGGGCCACGAGTCTCGCCGAGCGGATCGGCACCTCGAACGGGGAGGTGTCGATCCTCGCCCAGTACGCGGACGTCCACGCTCGCCGGGGCCAGTACGAGGAGGCCCTGAGGTACGGCCACGCGGCGCTGGACCGGCTGCGGACGCTGAGCCGTCCGGCCCTCGCCGCGACCGTGCACAACATCCTCGGTCTCGTCCACCGCCGGCTCGGCGAATACACGCTGGGGGAGGGGCACCACCTGCAGGCCCGCCGACTCGCGCAGCGGATCGGCGGGCGGTCGGAACTCGCCCAGGCGCTGGAGGGCATCGCCGACGCCCGTCAGCGCACCGGCGACGACGCCGGTGCGCGGGAGCACCGGGATTTCGCCCGGGAGCTGCGGGTGCTCATGACGGGTCGGACTCAGGGGGGTTCTGTCGGTGCCCCGTGACGTGGGCGAAGGTCGAGCCGACGACCGTGCCGTCCGGCGCGTGTACGTAGCACAGGCCGGAACCGGTGTAGGTGCCTTCGAAGTGGGTCGCGTCGACGTTGATGGCGATCCACCCGGGCATCACGCTCCGGTCGTTGAACACTTCCCTGATGGTGTAGCTGAACGAGCGCGCGCCGGTCGCGGTCCAGGTGCCCTCGCCCGTGCTGAACGGGGTGGTGAGGGAGACCGTGCCGTCCGCCGCGAACGACAGCGCGAACTCGTCGGTGTGCTCGTCGTGGGTGGCGGTGCCCCGCCACAGGCCGAGCGGTCCGGTGTGGGTGGTGTCGGCCACGGACATCGTTGCCTCGCTTTCGATGGGTGAGAAGGTGCGGTGATGGTCGATGTGACGGGGCTTCAGCCCTGCCAGCTGTGCGGGGCGCGGAAGCCGGGGGTACGCTCCAGGCGGCGCCAGCCGGCCGTGGAGCGGTGCGCGGCCGGGATCTTCTCTCCGGCGGCGGCGCGGGCCAGCAGGACGGCGGTGATGGCCGCCAGCTCCTCGGGGTCGGCGTTGCCCTTCTCGACGCGGAGCAGGGCGTCGGCGGAGGTGCTCATCGGTGGCCGGTCTCCTTGCTACTGAGGCGGGTTGCCGTGCTTGCGGGACGGCAGGTCGGCGTGCTTGGTGCGGAGCATCGCGAGGGACTTGATCAGGACCTCGCGGGTCTCGGCCGGGTCGATGACGTCGTCCACGAGGCCGCGTTCGGCCGCGTAGTAGGGGTGCATCAGCTCGGCCTTGTACTCCTTGACCATGCGGGCCCGCATGGCGCCGGGGTCCTCGGCCTCCGCGATCTGCTTGCGGAAGATGACGTTGGCGGCCCCTTCGGCGCCCATCACCGCGATCTCGTTGGTCGGCCAGGCGTACGTCAGGTCGGCGCCGATGGACTGGGAGTCCATGACGATGTACGCGCCGCCGTACGCCTTGCGCAGGATCAGGCTGATCCGGGGCACGGTCGCGTTGCAGTACGCGTACAGCAGCTTCGCGCCGTGGCGGATGATGCCGCCGTGCTCCTGGTCGACGCCGGGCAGGAAGCCGGGGACGTCCAGGAGGGTGACGATCGGGATGTTGAAGGCGTCACAGAGCTGGACGAACCGCGCGGCCTTTTCGGAGGCGTGGATGTCCAGGACGCCCGCGAGGGACTGCGGCTGGTTGGCGACGATGCCGACGACCTGGCCGTCGAGACGGGCCAGGGCGCAGATGATGTTGCGGGCCCAGCGCTCGTGGATCTCGAGGTGGTCGCCGTCGTCGACGAGCTCCTCGATCACCTTGTGCATGTCGTACGGGCGGTTGCCGTCGGCCGGGACCAGGTCGAGCAGGACGTCCGAGCGGCGGTCCGCCGGGTCCTCCGAGGCCACGGTCGGCGGGTTCTCGCGGTTGTTCTGCGGCAGCATCGACAGGAGGTAGCGCACCTCGGCGATGCAGGTCTCCTCGTCGTCGTACGCGAAGTGCGCGACGCCGCTGGTCTCGGCGTGCACGTCCGCGCCGCCGAGGCCGTTCTGGGTGATCTCCTCGCCGGTGACCGCCTTGACGACGTCGGGTCCGGTGATGAACATCTGCGAGGTCTCGCGGACCATGAACACGAAGTCCGTGAGGGCCGGGGAGTAGGCGGCGCCGCCGGCGCAGGGGCCGAGCATCACCGAGATCTGCGGGATGACACCCGAGGCGCGGGTGTTGCGCTGGAAGATGCCGCCGTAGCCGGCGAGGGCGGAGACGCCCTCCTGGATCCGGGCGCCGGCGCCGTCGTTGAGGGAGACCAGCGGCGCACCGGCCGCGATGGCCATGTCCATGATCTTGTGGATCTTGGTGGCGTGGGCCTCGCCCAGCGCGCCGCCGAAGATCCGGAAGTCGTGCGCGTAGACGAAGACCGTACGGCCCTCGACCGTGCCCCAGCCGGTGATGACACCGTCGGTGTACGGCTTCTTGGCCTCCAGGCCGAAGCCCTGCGCACGGTGCCGGCGCAGCTGCTCGACCTCGTTGAAGGAACCCGCGTCCAGCAGGAGCGCGATGCGCTCGCGGGCGGTGAGCTTGCCCTTGGCGTGCTGGGCCTCGGTCGCCCGGTCGCTCGGCCCGCGCCGGGCCTCCTCGCGCAGGGAGTGCAGCTCCGTGACAATGTGACGCATCGCCTCATCCCTCGGTTCGGTCGTGGTGAGCAGTGACGGATCGTCACACGATGGCGTTGACCGCCAGCTTCAGGAGGTCCGCGTCGTTGGTGCGGAAGGTCTGCACGCCCGGCAGGATCCGCCGGCACATCCCCCCCAGCGCCTTCCCGGGCCCGACCTCGACGAAGGTGTCGACCCCGTCGGCCCCGAGCGCCTGCACCAGCTCCGTCCACCTCACCCGGCCGGTCAACTGCTGCCGCAGGCACTCCCGGGCTTCCTCCGCCGTCCGTACCCGGGCGGCGGTGGTGCCGGAGAAGAAGGGGATCCGCGGATCACGGAACTCGACCTGCTCCATGGCGACCACGAAGTCCTGCTCGATGTCCTGCATCAGACTGCAGTGCGCCGGACCGGCTATCTCCAGGACGACCACCCGCTCCGCGCGAGTGCTGCGCACCAGCTCGAGGAGTCGTTCGATGCCTTGGCTCTGCCCGGAGACCACGACCTGCGTCAGGTCGTTGTGGTTGGCCACCTCCACCACCTCGCCCGACTGGGCGGCGGCCCGGTCGCACAGCTCCTCGACCTCGGACAGGCTCAGGCCCACGACGGCCGCCATCTTCCCTGGAACGCGGTGGCTGACGTCGTCCATCAGTTCCCCGCGGATGCGTACCAGGCGCAGTGCGTCGGTCCACTCCAGGACCCCGGCACACACCAGCGCGGAGAACTCCCCGAGGCTGTGCCCCGCAACCACGTCCGGCTCCACCGAGTAGGTGCGCAGCACGTCGAGCGCGGCCACGCTGGTCAACAGCACCGCGGGCTGGGTCACCGGCATCTCGCGCAAGGCGGACGCCGGACCGTTCCGGCACAGTTCGGACAGGGCGAAGCCGAGGATCTCGTCGGCCCGCTCGTAGTAACGGTCATGCAGGTAGGGCCAGTTCCGCACCAGGTCCAGACCCATGCCGGCCCGCTGGGACCCCTGGCCGGGAAAGACGAACGCTGTGGAGGGCATGGTGGCGCCCCTTTCGTGAGAGAAGGAGAAGGAGACCGGCCGGCGGGGCCCGTCGACGCTCAACGCGCAGGGCGTCGGGCGGACGCCGACCCGACCGGCACCGACGCCGGCTCGCCGAACCAACGGCGCAGGGCGGCCGTCAACCCCGTGTCGGCGCCGCCCCGCCAGGCCACGTACCCGTCCGGCCGGATCAGCCACAGGCCGTCCCGCCCCGCACTGCGTCCGGCGACCGTCCGCACACGGTCCGCCCAGCCGCCCACCAGGGCACCCAGCCGCTCGTGGGACAGGGGCTCGTCCCGCAGGTCCAGCAGCATGCCCCGGCCGTCGCTCACCGGCCCGACGGGCCCGCCGCCGGGCGAGGCGACCTCCACGGGCCACCACGGCATCCGCGCGCCCACCGCGTCCTCGCCCGGATCCACTGCGGCGCCCGCCGGATACCGCAGCGACACCTGGCTGATGGCACCGGCCAGGTGAGCACGTACCGGATCCAGGGCCATCAGCTCACCGAAGACCTCGCGAAGGGCGTCCGTCTCCGCGCCTCCGAGCAGCACGGTCGCCTGGGCCGCGATGTTGCCAAGGACACGGGCCCCGGCCGCGTGCCGTTCCTCGTGGTAGCTGTCGAGCAGGCCGGCGGGAGCGTCCCCGCGCACCTCGGCGGCCAGCTTCCAGCCGAGGTTGACGGCGTCCTGCAGACCCAGGTTGAGGGCCTGCCCACCGACCGGCATCTGCACGTGCGCGGCGTCGCCCGCCAGCAGGATCCGGCCCGCCCGGTACCGCGACACCTGACGGCAGGCATCACCGAAGGAGTTGAGCCACAGCGGGTCCCCACAGGAGATGTCGTCCCCGGTCACCCGCCGCCAGGCGGCGGCCACCTCCTCGAAGGACGGCGCGCCCTCTCGCACCCGGGCCGGCCGGCCGAACTCGTGCACCATCACCCGGGTGACCCCGTCCGGGCGACGGCCGGCGATGGCCAACCCTCCCGGATGCCGCTCGAACCGACGGTCCGGGACGTCGACGCCCGCCACGTCGGCGCGCAGCAGCTCCCGGGTCGCGGCGCTGCCGGGGAAGTCGAACCCGGCCATGCGGCGCACAGAACTGTCCTCGCCGTCACAGCCCACCACGTACGCGGCGGTCACCGGGGCCGGCCCGGCCGGCCCCTCGGCCGCCACGATCACCCGGTCGTCCAGCTCGGTCAGGCCGGTCACCGTGTGCCCACGTCGGATCTCGGCGCCCAGGCCACTCGCCCACGCGGCCAGTTCCCGCTCGATGTCGGTCTGGGCGAGCTTCCACTGCCCGGCGTACGGGCTGTCGACGCCGGACAGGTTCAACGGGATGCCGCCGAAGTGCCCCGGGCCCCCGCCACGCAGCGGACCGAACCGTTCCAGCAGGCCCCGACGGGAGAAGAGTTCCGCGGTCACCGCGTGCACGGTCGAGGCCCGGGACTCCGTCGTCGGGCGCTCCAGCCGTTCGAGGACGACCACGCGGGCGCCGCCCAGGCGGAGCTCCCCGGCCAGCATCAGGCCCACCGGCCCGGCACCCACGACGACCACGAGGTCGCCCGTCCCCTCCGCGTCGCTCCGCGCCTCGCCGCCCTCGCCGATGTGTGCCGCCTGCCGCAGGTTCATGGGACGTCCCCTCCTCGCTGTCCTGCCTCTGCTGTCTCCGGTCGCGCACCGCGACCGCACCGCCGCGCCCCCGGGCACGCCGCCGATCACCGGGCCGCCCGGGCGGCACCGGCCGCCCGAGGGCCGATCAGGTCCAGCACGTTCTGCCAGTCGGCGCCCCGACGCATCAGACGTCGCAACCGGCTGATGAGCCCGGGGCACCCGAAGCCGAGCGCGCCGGCCGGCCGGCCCCCGGCACGGAAGACCACCGCGAACGAATCCCCGTTGGGGTCACCGACCGTCCAGGGCTCACCCCCGTCGATGTCCCCCACACCCTGCACCCGGACCCCGTACCAGTCGGTCCAGAAGTAGGCGAGGGACCGGAACGGCTCGGCCCGCCCCTCGGTCACGGCGTTCGCCCCGGCCAGGGCACCCTGCTCGGCCGCGTGCGTCCAGTGCTCCCGCCGGCCACCCGCGTCCCCGCCCCGCGGGACGACCCGGGCGACGTCACCCGCCGCCCAGACGCCCGGAGCCGACGCCGCGAGGGTGTCGTCGCACAGCACCCCGTCATCCACCGCGACCCCCGACCCGGCCAGCCAGTCGGTCTCGGGAACCGCCCCGATGCCGATCACGACACACTCGGCGGCCAACCGGCTGCCGTCGGACAGCACCACGGCACTCACCCGGCCACCCCGATCGCTCTCGAAGGACTCCACGGACACCCTGCACCGCAGCGCCACACCGTGCGCCCGGTGCAGACGTGCGCAGACCTGCCCGAGGTGGCCGTCACCCCGCTGGTGGAACGGTGCGGGGGCCGTCTCGACCACGGTGACCGCGCAGCCGTGGGCTCTGGCGGCGACCGCCACCTCGCAACCGATCAGTCCCGAGCCCACGACCACCGTCCTCGGCCGGCCCGCCAGCGCGGCACGCACCGCCTTGGCGTCCGACAGCGTCCGCAGGGTGTGAATCCCGGACAGACCCGCCGCACCGGGCAGTGTCCGGGCCCGCGCACCCGTGGTGATCACCAGCGCGTCGTACGGCACGGACGCGTCGGCCGTCCGCAGGGTGCGCCCCGCCGTGTCGAGGGCCTCCGCCGGTGTGCCGAGCCGCAGCTCGACCCCCAGCTCCCCCCGCAGCACCGCGGGGTCGACGAGCCAGGGCCCGGCCGGCTCGCCGGGGTCTGTCAGAAACGACTTCGACAACGGAGGCCGGTCGTACGGCAGATGCTTCTCGGCCCCGATCAGCGTGACGGAGCCGGTGAATCCGGTGGACCGGGCGGCCTCCACCGCGCGCAGGCCGGCCAGGGAGGCACCCACCACCACCAGCCGCTCCGGCCGCCGCGCCGCCGCGCTCACCGGCCGGCCCGGCCGGCGGCCGGTGCCGTGGTCCGCGCCGCCGGAGGCCCGCCGCGTCGCCGACCCGCCCGAAGCGCGCGCCACACCAGGCCGGGGCGCAACAGCGCCGAACCCGGATCCACCAGGGACAGGACCCGGATGAACCGGCGGGCGACCTCGGCGTCCACCGCCGCCGCCTCCTGCACCCGCACGCCCCAGGCCTGCACGAGCCGGATCCGCCATGTGCGCCGCCCCTCCACCCCGGGGAACGCGAGGTCGTTGGCGGTGTTCGCCTCCCACGAGGGGGCCACGGCGGTCCGCGCCAGGTCCCGTAGGAAGGCCCGCGAGTCGAGCGGCCGGCCGGACCTCAGGTGCCGACGCAGCGTCACCGCGCCGAGCGCGGCGACCGTCATGCCCTGGGCGTAGACCGGGTTGAAGGCGCACCCGCTGTCCCCCGTGACGAGGAACCCGTCGGGGAAACGCGGCATGCGGTCGTAGTGCCGCCGCACGCTGACGGGCACCCGGTAGGTGACCGGGTCGTCCAGCGGCTCGGCGTGGCGGATCAGCGCGTGCACCGGAGGAGCCGCCAGCGACAGGAGATAGGAGTGGAAGCCGTCGGCGTCGGCCGCCGGCCGGTCGTCGAGCATGCCGTTCGCGGTGACCTGGAACCGGTCGCCCTCGATGCGGGCACAGATCGCGCCGCGCGGCTGCTCGGGCGACCCCACGACGATGACCGCCTTGCCGTCGCTGATTCCCTCCGGTGGCAGCCGGTAGTGGCGGGTGGTGTACCCCACCCCCACCTTCAGCCGTTCCTCCTCCACCTTCGGGTAGCCGAGTTCCTTCAGCCACACCGGCGTGCGGCTGCCCCGGCCCATGGCGTCCACCACCAGGTCCGCTCGCAGCTCCTCGGTGACGCCGGCGGGCCCCTGCGTCCGCACGCGGACCCCGGTGACGCGTCCGGCGTCCGGCGTCGTCGTCAGCCCGAGGATGTCCCGCCGCTCCAGGAAGGAGACGGCGGGCAGGCTCGCGACCCGGCGGCGCACGTGATACTCCAGGAGCGGCCGACTGACCGCCACCGTGACCAGGTCACTGGGACTCTGCACCAACTTCCGGCCCCGGAAGTACCAGTGGCCGTCGGCGACGGTGTCCTGGATCTGGGCGCCGTCACCGGCCAGATCGTCGGTGAGGCCCGGGAACAGCTCCTCCAGGATGCGCTGCCCGGCCGCTTGGAGGCCGTGGATCTGCCGCCCCTGGGGAACCCCACGCCGCGGCCCACGCACCCCCTGGAGTTCGTCCCGGTCCACGATGACCACCTCGACGAACACCTCGGCCAGGACGCGGGCCGCCAGCAGCCCCGCCATGCTGCCGCCGAGGACGATGGCCCTGCGCATGCCGTGATCGGCCACTCGACTTCTCCTCCTGTCAGTCAGGCGGACCGGTCGGTCACGCTGAGTGCCGCGATGGGACACACCCGCACCGCCCTGGCCGCCTGGTCCCGGAACGCTTCCGGGACCGCCTGCTCTTCGTCGAACAGGGAGAGGAGCTCCCCGTCGTCATCCACTCGGAACAGGTCCGGCGCGGCCTCCTCGCACATTCCGTGGCCCTCGCACCGGGATCGGATCACCGAGATCCTCACCGGCCGGCCCCCCGCGTGTGGAAGGTGACGGGAAGGCTCTGCAGACCTCGGACGGTGTTGTGCAGCCGCCACACCGGCTCCCCGACCTCGATCCGGACGACCTTGGAGGCCAGCGAGTTCAGCAGCGTCTGGGCCTCCAGCCGGGACAGGGCCTGGCCCACGCACCCGTGGATCCCGTGCCCGAAACCGAGGTGCTCCGCGGCCTGGACCCGGGTGATGTCGAAGACGTCCGGATCCTGCGCCCAATGCCGCTCGTCCCGGTTGGCCGAGCCGTACAGCAGCAGCACCCGGGAGCCCGCGGTCAGCGAGACCCCGCCCAGCTCACGGTCCCGGGTCAGCAGCCGGGTGAACCCGCGCAGCGGCGACTCGAACCGGACCACCTCGTTGAACGCCCGCGGGATCAGGGACCGGTCGGCGCGGATGGCGTCCCACTGCCCGGGGTGCGAACCCAGCAGCCACAGGCTCGCCGCCAGCGCACTCACGGAGGTGTCCATGGACGGGCCGAGGAAGTCACCCAGCAGAGCGGGCAGCAGCTCGTTGCCGATCCGCCCGGCCTGGGCCTCCGCGATGAGCTCCGCACCCCAGCTGTCGGGCCGCAGATTGCCCGGCACCGACATGCGGTGCAGGAACTCGCCCATCTCCTTCAGCAGCGGGAACCCCGCCCGGGTGCGCTCGTTGAGGGGGCCGAAGGCGTTGAAGCCGGCGGCCGCCCAGTCCAGCAGACGTTCTCGGCCTTCGTCGATCGGCCACCCCAACAGATCGGGCACGATCTTGAGAGGGAACGCCTGACCGAAGTCGGTGACGGCGTCGAAACTGTCCCTGTCGATCAGCTCGTCGACGACCCGGTCCGCCCAGTCCTGGATGTACGCCTGGAACTGGGCCAGCGCCTTCGGCGTCAGGTGCCTGGCCACCAGCCCCCGCACCAGGTCGTGGTACGGCGGGTCGCTGGTCAGGCTGGACCCGTGCTGCGCCTTGTTCAGCTGCTCGGTCACGCCGACGCCGGAGGCCGAGGAGAACGACTCGTGGTCGTGCAGGGCGTCATACACCTGCTCGTACCGCGCCGAGGCGAACAGCTGGTACTTCTCCAGCCAGACCACGGGCCCCAGGTCGCGCAGAGCTCGGTAGTCCTCGTAGGGCGACAGGATCGACTCGTCGGTGTAGGGGTCGATCCCCGTGGAGGGTATGTCGGTTTCGGTGGTCAGCATGATCCGCTCCCGGACAGATACGACGGCATGTCAGCGCGCCTCGGCGTACTGCTTGGCGTGGTGGAGGGTGGCGCGGCTGTTGGTGCTCAGGGCGTTGCGCACGAACTCCCTCGCCGAGGCCACGTCCGCCTCCGGCCCCAGCAGCGCGGAGATGTTCGCGGGGTTGAGCACGACGGTGTGCTGGGAGGTGGCCGCCACGCGACCGTCCCGCTCCTCGAAGGACCAGTAGCCGGTGTGCAGGTTCATCAGGGCCGGCAACTGGGTCTGCTTGTAGACGATCCGGTGGGACGGGAAGCAGACCCGCACCGAGGTGGTGGTGTGCGTGGAACCGTCCTTGGCCCGGGTGTCCATCTGCAGCGTCTGCAGGGTCGGCACGGGCTCCTCCAGCCGGACCGCGGCGACGTGCGGCAGCCGCTCGGACCACAGCTGGGCCTCGTTGATGAAGTCGTACACGTCCTTCACGGAGCCGTCGATCAGGACGGTGTCCTCGAAGGAGAACAGCAGTTCCGCGGAGCCGACGGCCAGCTCCACGTTCTGCTTCAGGGCGGCCAGCTCCGCCCGCGAGTTGCGGTCCACCGCCTCGTCGATCCAGGCGAGCTTCTCCGGGTCGCCGTCCACCGCCCGGTAGTCGTGGAGCAGCCGCACCCGACTCTCACCCGCGGACGACGACTCGATGATCCACTCGCCGCCCATGGCCGCCACCGGCGGCCGCGACACCTGCTGGCGGAAGGTGATCCGCCGGGCCTGGGGATCCAGTGTCCGGCGGGACACCCAGTCCTTGGGCTCGCCGTTGGCGGTGGCCCAGATGTGGATGACCTCCTGCGCGCCCTGGCGCTCCACCACGTCGACGTGGACCGTCGGCGGGAAGATCCGGGACCAGTTCTCCACCTCGGCGATCAGCCGGTACACCCGTTCGGCGGGCGCCTGGATGGTGATCTCGTGTTCGACTTCGCGCCGGCCGTGCTCTGCCATGTCGTTCCTCTCCTCCTGCTCGGCTCAGAAATTGCCCAGACCGCCGCAGACGTTCAGTGCCTGCGCGGTGATGGATGCGGCGGTGTCCGAGGCGAGGTAGCCGACGAGACCGGCGACCTCCTCGGCCGTGGAGTAGCGGCCCAGCGGGATCTTCGCCTGGAACTTCTGCAGGATCGCGTCCTCGGTGGTGTCGAACGCGGCCGCGTAGCCCTGCCGGACCCGCTCGGCCATCGGCGTCTCGACATAACCGGGGCACACCGCGTTGACGGTGATCCCGGTCGGTGCCAGCTCGTTGCCGAGGGACTTGGTGAAGCCCACCACCCCGTGCTTCGACGCCGAGTACGGCGCGGCCAGCACCACGCCCTGCTTGCCCGCGGTCGAGGCGATGTTGATGATCCGGCCCCGGTCCTTGTGGCGCATCCCGCCGGTGGTCAGAACCTCCCGGGTCATCCGGAACACCGCGTGCAGGTTGGTCTCCAGCACGTCGTTCCACAGCTCGTCGGTGAGGTCGGCGGTGACGCCGCCACCGCTGCGGCCCGCGTTGTTGACCAGCACGTCGACGGTGCCGAAGCGGTCGACGGCGGCCGTCACGAACGCCTTCGCCGACGCGGCGTCACGGACGTCGACGGCCCGGCCGTCCACGGTGTGCCCGGCGGCGCGCAGCTCCTTGACCGTCGTCGCGACGTTCTCGGCCGTGCGGGCGCCGAGAAACACCCGGTGACCCTGCTCGGCCAGCAGCCGGGCGGTGGCCAGCCCGATACCGCTGGTGGCACCGGTGACCAGGGCGACACGCCCTGCGTTCTCAGTCATTTCGGGATCTCCCAGGATGAGGTGGAGGACGGCCGCCGGCAGCGGCTCACGCGGCCTGTGCGGCCGACAGCTGCTCCTGCACGGCGTTGATCAGGTCCCGCGGGGTTTCGGCGTCGGCGAGGACGTCGTCGTCCAGCTCGATCCCGTACTCCCGGCCGATCCGCAGACCGGTCTCCAGCAGGGCCAGGGACTCGTAGCCCAAGTCCTCGAACGGCGTGTCGAGGATGTCGCCGTCCAGGTCGACACCGTCCTCGGCACCGGCGCCCTCGCGCAGAATGCGACGCAGATCGTCAAGGGTGAACTGAGCAGACATCTCGGTTTCCTCTCCTGTTGTCTCTCTTGGTCCGTGTGGTGCTTGGTCCGTGTGGTGCTGTGGTTCGTGGGGTGCGGGAGACGGATCGGCCGCTCCCGCGGGGGCACGGCGCCCCGTCGTGCGGCGCGGCTCAGACCGCGGACACCACCACAGCGGAGTTGAAGCCGCCCCACCCACGCGCCAGCACCAGCGCGTGCCGCACCGGCAGCTCACGGGGTTGCCTCGTGACCAGGTCCAGCCCGTAGCGGGAGGACGGGGTGACGTTCACCGTGGGCGGCACCACACCGTCACGGATCGCCAACAGCGCCGCGGCCACGTCCAGGGAACCCGCGCCGGAGTACAGCCGGCCGGTCATCGTCTTCGGCACGGTCACCGGCACACGCCCGGGCCCGAACACCGTGTTCAGGGCCTCGGCCTCGCCCGCGTCGAGCTCCGGCAGACCGGCACCGTCCGCGAACACCACGTCGATGTCGTCGGCGTTCACGCCGGCATCGGCCAGCGCCCGCCGTACCGCCGCGCCCAGCCCGGCCGGCCGCCCGCTGCCCGGCCGCGGGTCCAGGGTGGCCGCGTACCCGGCGATGACCCCGTACAGCCGCTCGGCCCCGCGCGCCCGCGCCTTCTCCTCGTCCTCCAGGACAAGCAGCGCCCCGCCCTCACCCGAGACGAACCCCGCGGCCCGCTCGTCGAACGGCAGGTAGGCGCTGCCCGGGTCGGAGCCGGTCGACAGGTTCCCGGCGGCCACCTGGGCCGTCCAACCCCACGGGCACAGCGAACCGTCGATCCCGCCGGACACCACCAGCGCGGTGCCCTTGCGGATCTGCCGGCGCGCCTGCGCCAGGGCGTCCAGACCGCCGGCCTGGTCACTGACGACCACGCCGCTGGGCCCCCGCATGTTGTGGCGGATCGAGATCTGCCCGGTGTTCACCGCGTAGAACCAGGCGTACGACTGATAGGCGCTGACGTACTTGCTGCCCTTGGTCCACAGGTTCTGCAGCTCGGTCTGCCCGAACTCGTAACCTCCCGAGGACGCGGCGGTGATCACTCCTGCGGAGAACTCGGGCAGCTGCGCCGGGTCGACCCCGGCGTCCTTGATCGCCCAGTCCGAGGCGACCAGTGCAAGGCGCGTCATGTGGTCGGTCTGCGGCAACAGCCGCCCGGCCAGGTGCTCGGACGCCTCGAAGCCGGGCACCTCGCCCGCCAGCACCGCCGGATAGCCCCGCGCGTCGAACCGGCCGACCGGCGCGATGCCGCTCTTCCCGTCCAGGGTGGACTCCCAGTAGGCGTCCGTTCCGAGCCCGTTGGGAGCCGTCACTCCGATACCGGTGACGACGGTACGAACACGGTCGGGGGCGGCTGCGTCGTTGCGGGTCATGCGGCCCTCCTCTCGGGGCGGGTCAGCACCATGGCGCTCTGGAAGCCGCCGAAGCCGCTGCCCACGGTCAGCACGGTGTCGGTCCGGTGCTCACGCGCGGTCAGGGGCACGTAGTCGAGGTCCAGTTCGGGGTCCTGGTCGTGAAGATTCGCGGTCGGCGGGACCGTGCCGTGCTCCATGGCCAGCGCGGACGCGGCGATCTCGATGGAACCGATCGCCCCCAGCGAGTGCCCGACCATCGACTTGATGGAGCTGACCGGCACCCGGTACGCGTGCTCGCCCAGGCTCCGTTTGAACGCCGCGGTCTCGTGCCGGTCGTTCTGCTTGGTGCCCGAGCCGTGCGCGTTGACGTAGTCGATGTCCGCGGGGTTCAACCGGGCCTCGTCCAGCGCCCGGGTGATCGCCTCGGCCATCTCGGCGCCGTCCGCCCGCAGCCCCGTCATGTGGTAGCCGTTGCAGCGGGAGGAGTAGCCGGCGATCTCCGCGTAGATGTGCGCGCCACGCCGCCGGGCGCTCTCGAGCTCCTCCAGGACGAAACCGGCGGAACCCTCGCCCAGCACGAACCCGTTGCGCGTCCGGTCGTACGGCCGCGAGGCGTGCTCGGGGTCGTCGTTGTGCACGCTGGTCGCCTTGATCGCGTCGAAGCAGGCGACCGTGATGGGCGAGATCGGCGCCTCGGTGGCACCGGTGACCATCACGTCCGCCGACCCCTCGCGAATCAGCTCCACGGCGTGACCCACGGCGTCGATGCCGGAGGTGCAGCCGGTGGACACCACCGTCGCCGGCCCCTCGGCACCCACGGTCCAGGCCACATCGGTGGCGAAGGAGCTCGGGACGAACTGGTTGTACAAGTGGGCCGGCGCCAACCGGTGGTCGACCAGATGCAGCCGCCCGTCGTCGCTCACCCTGCGGTACTCGTTCTCCAGACTGATGGTCGCGCCCACGGCGCTGCCGATGGTGACCCCGACACGGTGGGGATCCAGGGCCGCGAAGTCCAGACCGCTGTCCGTGACGGCCTCACCCGTGGTGGTCACCGCGAACTGGGCGGCCCGGTCCATGCGCTCGACGTCGCTCTCGCTCAGACCGTGCGCCCGCGGATCGAAATCGACCTCCGCGGCCACCCGCGACCGGTAGGGGGAGGCGTCGAAGAACGACAGCCGTCGGGTGGCGGTACGGCCCTCGCTGAGCTGCTCCCAGAACTTCCCTGTTCCCACGCCACCCGGCGCGAGAACCCCGATACCGGTGATGACCACGCGTCGTCCCATGGGGGCACTCCCTCCTCGGTTTCCGGGCCGGTTCACGCCGACCAGCTGTAGAAGCGCTGCGCCATCGCGTCGGAGGGCGTTTTCCAGGCCGGGTCGTACGCGTCGATGAACGGCTTCAGGTCCGCGCTGATCCGGACGAACCGCGGGTCGGTCTTCGCGGCCTCGATGGACGCCCCGCCCTGGTCGTCGGCGAAGTCCTGCAGGTGGAAGTAGAGGCCTTTGTAGGAGAAGAGCTGGCGGCGCAGGGTGCCCATCCGGTGGGGCAGCTCGGAGGTGTCGAAATCACGGAAGAGTTCGGCGACCTGCTGCGCCGACTCCGGGTTCATACGGGCCACGATCAGAGTGCTGTGCATCCTCGGTCTCTCCTTGGGTGCTCCGAGGGTCGGCGCGGCGGCCTGAGGGCGCACCGCGGGACCGGACGGAGAAACGCATGCGGACAATGAGGGCGGGCTGGGTGCGCCGGGATACGGCAGTGCACACACGCGGCCGGCCCGAGGCCGGTCGGAAACCCGTGGGACGGGTGAGAAGCCGCGTCGGCGAACGGCAGAGCATGCTGCGTCCGCACGCGGTGGCGATCAACGTCCCGGCTTCGGCGCCGGGCACAGAGCGCCAACGTGGACTGAATCCTCTTGGCCGTGACAACCGCCTGTCAAGGCCCGAAATCCCGAGGCGGTCGGACGGTATCCGACCGGGAACGGATCGGGATCGAGCCGGTAGCCGCGCTCCCCATCCTCGAGAAATCCGCTCCCGTTGCGTGAGTCAGGCCGCCGGCCGATCGCGAACGCGGAGTCGTCATGGACCACCTCGAAGAGGACGTACCTGATGCCGACGTTCGTACCCGCCCGGGAGACAGCCCGTACGTCTTCCCTGCTCAGCCGCATCACCCGAAACCTCGCCACGCTCCACACGCTGAACGACGAACTGGTCCATGCCCTTGCCCACTCCCGCCCGGTGCTGGAGAAGGTGCGCGAACGCGGACGCCCGGGGATCCCGCTCAACACCCGTGCGGTGGAACTCCGCGACGACATCAAGGCGGTGCTGGTGGGGTGGGCGGCACTGGTCTGCGAGGAACGCCGGGTTCCCGCACCGCCCCGCAGCACCGGCGCGTTGGCCGGATTCCTCACCGGCCACGCCGAGTGGCTCGCCGCCCACCCGGCCGGCGAAGACCTCGCGACCGAGACCCAGGACCTGGTCCGTGCGGCGTGGACCATGCTGTCGGGCCGGGACGAGCGCACCCTCGTGGTGGGCGGCTGCCCGCGACCCGACTGCGCGGGCAACCTGGTCGCCACGACGAACCGGGCCGGTGTCACGGGCGAGGCGGCCGTGGTCTGTTCGGCCGACTCCGGCCACGCCTGGACCCCGGCCGGCTGGCACCGGCTTCGTGCCGTGACCTCCCCCGCGGTGGGGAGGGCGGCGGCCCCCCGCACCCGCGACGGGCACGGCCACGGCAGAGCGGCCGGCCTCACGGCCCGGGACATCGCCGCCGGCTGGGGCATCGCACCGGGCACCGTGTACTGGCTCGCCAACACCCACCGCTGGGGCCGCCACAAGCAGGCCCGCACGGTCTTCTACGACCGGGACGACGTCCTTGCCACCATGGAAGCCCGCGCCGACAAGAGCCCCGACCGGGGCACCGTCGCGGGATGACGGTCGCCGGGTGCGAACTCTGGTCCCTGCGCGCCCCGGAAACGGCGGCGCCCGGGGAGCTCGCCCTGTCCGTCCTGACCCCGGAGGAACGCCACCACGCCCTCACACGGCCGGCCGGACCGGCCGCCGTGCTGTCCACCGCCACCCGCATCGCCCTGCGCACACTGCTGGGCCGTCGGCTGGGCCGTGCGCCCGGTGAGGTCGGCCTCCTGCGCAGGCGCTGCCCCCGGTGCGCCGGCCCGCACGGCAAACCGGCGCTCTCCCCGGGACAGGGAAGACTGCACTTCTCCGTGTCGCACAGCGCCGGCCGGGCCCTGCTGGCCCTCGCGGTCACCCCGGTCGGGGTCGACGTGCAGGGCCCGCTGCCGGCGCGCGCTGCCGAGACGTGCGCCGAGGCGCTGCACCCACTGGAACAGCTGGACCTCACCCGCCTGACGGGCGACCAGAGGACCTTCGCCTTCGCCCGGTTGTGGACCCGGAAGGAGGCCTACCTGAAGGCCGTCGGAACGGGGCTGGCGCACGGACTGCGCGGAAGCTACCTGGGGGAGCGCGCCGGCCTGCGACCGATCGGTTGGACGGTCGCCGATCTGGACACCGGTTCCTCCCACACGGCGGCCGTGGCGCTCGCGCACTCCCCGGCGGCGATCCCTGCCGTCCGGGAGGTACCCGCGCACTGGCTCCACCCCTGAACTCCGCCCTCCCGTGCACACGGCTATAGCGTAAAAAGAAAAATGACTACTTTTTTAGAGAGGCGAGGGGCAATGATGAGCACAGCGCGGAACATGAGAAACAACGAGAACCCCGGCCCCCGGCTGACAACACGTTCCTGACCGCGGCACGGTCGGACCGTCAGCCCAGTGAAGACAGGAGTGGGACATGGCCGGTGACAGCCACCACGCGAGCATCCCGGAACTCGCTCGCAGGATCCAGGAGCTGACGGACCGCCAGGAGATAGGCGATCTCGTCGCCTCGTTGGGCCGGTGGCTGGACGACGCCGACTTCGACGCCGGCGGTGACCTGTTCACAGCGGACGTGTCGGCCGACACCCCCGGTGGCACCGCGCGGGGCCGCAACGCGGTCGTGGCGCAGGCTCGCCGAGGCCACGAAGGGCGCCGATGCCAGCACTTCATCACCGACCTGCGCACGGACGTGCGCGGTGACCGGGCATCGGCGGAGGCCAACTTCATGGTGGCCTTCGCCGGCACCACCGAGGCCGAACCCACACGCTTCACCGGAGCCCGCTACCACCTCCAGGCCTGCCGGGAGGAAGGACGCTGGCTGCTCAACTCGGTCCGCATCACGAGCGTCTGGCACCACTGAGGGGGGCCTGGCCCCCGTGTCCCATCGGGGGCGGAACCATCGAACGGGGGGAGAACAGACATGGAGGCCATCGCGTCCACCGCCACCGAGGCGGTCGGGCTGACCAGCACGGTGCCTCGGCAGTACGTGCACCGGGCGACCCACTCCGAGGTGCTCCTGACCGCGTGGCGCCCGGTGCCAGGCGGCTACGTGGTGACCGCGCAATGGCCACGCGTCCACAGCTTCTACCTCACCTCCCGCGGCCTGCACGATCCCCTGCTGCTCGGCGAGACCGTCAGGCAGACCAGCTGCCTGCTGGCACACGTCGCCCTCGACGTCCCCATCGAGCACCAGGTGACACTGGACAGTCTCATCCTCTGCCTGAGACCGTCCGCGATGGCTCTCGCCGCCGCCCCGGTCGAACCGGAGCTCTCCGTCCGCTCTCTCGAACCGATCCACGACGAGACGGGACTCGTCGGCGTGTCCATGAACGTCGAGGTGCTCCGGGACGGCAGCCTGTTCGCCTCCGCCGCGGTACGCCTGTCCTTCAGATCCCCCACCGCATACGACAGCGCGGTGCCGGCGAAGCCGCAACAGGGGAGTGCGGGACCGCCGGAAGCCGTGCTGGCCTCCCTGGTGGGCCGCAGGTCCCCCGAGGACGTGGTGCTCGCCGCCAGTGGCACCCCCGGCTGCTGGACCCTGCGCGTGGACCCGAGCCATCCGGTCCTGTTCGACCACACGGTCCGTCATCTGCCGGAGGCGCTGCTGGTGGAAGCCGCACGGCAGGCGGCGACCGCGGTCACTCCACCCGGCGCCGGTGCCTACCCCGTCGCCGTGACCGCCGACGTGCTCCGTCTGGCCACATTCGACACGCCCTGCTGGATCAAAGCCGAACCCCTGCCCGCCGACGCCCTGGGCAGAACGCGCACCGCCGTCCGCGCCGTGCAGGGAGGCCGGACGGTGTTCCGATCCGTGATCACCCTGGACCACGAGAACACCGACCCGCTCCCCGCTCTCCCCACCCTCCACCACCGCCCGCACACCTGACCGAGACACCGCAGCGGCCGGACGGCGAACAAGCCCCCCGCGCACCGACCGCACGAACACGCGACTGCAAGACGCCGACCACGCGGTGATCCACGCCGTGTGCCTTCACCCCGGCCCGCGGCGGCTACGCGGGTGAAGGAGCTCGCCACGGCCGGCGACCCGAGCACTCTGCACGGCATGGTCAAGGCGTGCGAGGTCGAAGCCCTCCGCGTCACCGAGTACGCGACCTTCGAGGCCTACTGGACGGTGAGGGACCGGAGAACGTCGACCCCGCTTCCAGCCGTGGCCAGCAGCTCGGCAGCATCCGCGCCATCTACGGCCCTGAGAAGGAAGCCCTCGGCGCCCTGGCCATCGAGATCAAGCCGGTCCGACCCAGGCAGGGGGCATGGTGTTCGCGGTACGCAGCACGTGCTGGATCTGTGCCGGATGGGCGGCCGCGGATCCTCCGCCATGGGACGCGGAGGCCCTGGAGCCGGCCGAACTCCAGCGACTGGTCCTCGCCGCCGCCGACCCGTGTCCGAGGTGCTGTCCGCCCGGACGGGTTGCGCACCCGGTGATTCAGCGGTTCTCCGAAGGTGCGCAGTGCACCGACCCTTGCCGCGCAAGAACACCCGCTCGGGGGCGATTGGCTGAAACGCCGACGTTCGGGCGCGGTGACAGAGCGCGGTCAGCCAGAGCTCGTGGCTGGTGCCTCACCCCTGTCCGCCTGGGGTGGACAGTTGGCGCATGCGCCCCCGAGCGGAACGTCCGACGCGGCTGTGGCTCTGCTGCACAGGCAGCCGATCACCCAGCCCGGTGTGACCCCCTGCAAGGCTGTCTCTCATCGCAGCCAAACGATTCAACATCCGCAACACATATGCGGATTCGGCATTCTGGATGCTAGGGTGGCTGCCATGATGAGTACCGAGGAGATCCTGCGTCTCACGGTCGCCGCACTCATGACACGGACCGGTGAACGACAGGGCGACCTGGCCGCCGGGCTGGGCCAGTCGCAGGCGCAGGTGTCCCGCAAGCAGGCCGGCCGCGCCCACTGGTCGCTGGAGGACATCGACCTCCTGGCCGCCCACTACCGGCTCCACGTCCTGGACCTCCTCGCAGGCCCCACACACGCCGTCGGCGTCCTCCACGGCGCGGCGCCGAGCGTCGTACCGGGCAGCCTGCTGCCGCCCTCCCTCCCGCCCGTGCAGGCACCCGTCCCCGTGCAGGCCTCGCCCCCCGAGCGGAAGCCAGCGGGACGCTGCGTGCTGTGCGGCGAGCCGGCGTTCGACGACGTCGACGGCTACCCCCAGCACCTCGACCCCGCCGACTGCCCGGCCCTCGCCGCCGACGCCGACCACGCCGCGGCCACCGTGCACCCCACTGACGCCGCGGAGTACGTCACGGCGCCCGTCCCCGCCACGCCGACCGCGCCGCCGCCCCCAGCCGAGACACCCCCGCCCGCCCCGCCCGCCCCCGAGCCCGCGCCGACTGCCCCGCCCGCCGCGGCCGCCGCTCCGCTCAACTCACAACAGTCCACACCTGGTTACGCGTCCTCGACGCTGGTGGAGCAGATCACCGACCGCGTCCACGAGGTCCTGGCCGAATGCGCCGGCGACATCGACACGGCGCAGGCCGCGCTGATCAAAACCGCGATCCCGGACGTGATGGCACTCCTGAAAGCATCCCGGGTCGGCGGCCGCTACGAGCACTCGGAATTCCCCCCGACCGCCGAAATCCTGCACAAGAAATCCCAGAAAGGCGCCGATGAAATCTGGGAGGGACGCCCGAAATGGCGCAACCCCTCACTTTTCGCGGCGGCGAAACAGGGCGAGCAGATCGAGGTGACCGCGCTCGACATGAACGCCGCGTACTGCTCGGCGCTCAAGTGCTGGCTCCCGATCGGCCAGCTCCGCGAGGAAACCAGCGGCGTCCACGACCCCAAGAAGGCCGGCGTCCACCTCATCACCCCCGCCACCTGGGAACACCCGGACCTGCCCAACCCATTGGGGCACCGGATCGAGCCCGGCCAACTGTGGGTGACCGAGTCCACCCTCCGCCTCCTGATCGACACCGCCCGCCAAGGCCTGGCCGACGCCCCCACGATCCACCGCTCCCTGGTCTCGGGCGCCTCGGAAGCACTCCTGGAAAAACTCCGCCGCGCCCTGGCAGAAACCCGAAAAAACGCTATTGCCGAGGGCGACGAACTGACGGTTGCTTACGTCAAGGCCATGTATTCTAAGTTCGTGTCAACTATCGGCGAGTCAAGCGCGAACCGGGAAATCCGCCGCCCGGACTGGATGCACATCATCCGCGCGAAGGCATTCGCGAACCTCTGGATGAAAGCCCACAAGGCACACCGCGCGGGCCTGAAGGTCGTCGAGATCTCCGGCACGGACGAGCTTCACGTCGTGGGGGACTGGCGCACAGTTTTCCCGGAGGGCCGGGACCTGAACCAGGTCAAGGAAAAAGACACCTACATCCTCGGGAGTAAGCGCTGATGTCCGGGTCTTCGGAACTGTGGGGCCGCTGGGGCGACTTCGGCAAATACAACGCCCGCGGGATCAAAGGCGGCGAGGCCCTCATCCAGGAGCTGAACCGCATCGTCCACTCCTCCGGCATCTCCTCGCCCGTCACGTCCCACCGCGGGCTCACCGCCCGCCTGCGCTACCTCGACAGCCCGGCCGGCCGCGAAGCCCTCAAAGCCCAGGGCGTCACACCCCGCACCATCAGATCCTGGATGCGAGGCAAGACCAAGCCCTCAAAGGCGAACCTCCAGCGCATCGACAGCGCGTACTGGGAGCGCCGCCGGGCGAACCTGATCCGCTCCGGATGGCTCAAGCGCCACCTCGACAACAACGGCCGCGGCCGCCGCATGGAGATCTACCCCATCGACCAGACCCAGGTACCCGAACAGCGCCGCCGCCCCTCGGTGTCCCAGCGCTCGATCACCGTCCGCTACATCTGGAACGACCTCGTCGACGCCTACGCCGACCAGAACGACGACCTGATGGACGAAATCTGGGACGACGTCATCACCGACCTCGACTCCGACTACAACGCCTACGCCTACGTCGCCTCCATCGGCATCGGCGCCTGACCCACACAGCGGCGCAACCGCTTTCGCGGCAGGCGTCACAGGACGCCAGGTGCACTCTTCTGGGCCGGTTCCTTGGATACCGCGTGATCCGGACCGCCAGCCGGGGCGGCGGCGCGCAGCGCCGCTTCGACTCGACGGTTGCTGGTCATGGTCGCCGTGATGGCGGTCATGGTGAGGAGGAGGCCGGCGGCGGCGTAGAGCGGGGTGCGTACGTCGTAGGTGGTGGCCAGCCAGCCCCCGAGGAAGGCGCCGAACGGCGCGGCGCACATGGCGAGCATGCGGGAGGTGGAGGCGACCCGGCCCATGAGGTGGGCGGGGACGATCGCCTGCCGGAGGGAGGGCGCGAGCACCATCGTGGCTCCCATGCCCGCCCCGCAGACGGCGAGCGCGAGGCCCGCCACGTACGGGTTCGGGGTGGCGGCGAGCCCCAGGATGGCAAGCCCTTCGACCGCGGCGGTGCAGGTCAGCGCGGTGCCGGTGCCGAGGCGTCGGCCGAGGAAGGAGGCGATGCCCGCGCCGAGCAGGCCGCCGGTGGCCTCCACTGTGAGGAGCAGGCCGAAGCCGAAGGCGCCGATGCCGAGACGGTCGTGCGCGTAGAGGGCGAGTACGGTCTCCACGGCAAGGAAGGCGATGTTCCCGACCGCCGGACGCAGCGCGAGCCCGAGCAGCAGCCGGTCCCGGAAGACGTACGAGGCCCCGGCCCGCGCCTGCCGCAGCAGCGACTCGCGGGCCTGCGGCACCGGCCGGGGCGCGGCGGGGAGCGACCGTACGAGCAGTGCGGAGAGCGCGAACGACACCGCGTCCGCGAGCAGCGGAACCGCCCGCCCGAGCGCGAGCAGGGCACTGCCCGCTGGCGGCCCCGCGAAGCCGGACATCGCGGTCTGGGCTCCGCGCAGGCGGGAGTTGGCTCGCTCCAGGAGCGCGGGGTCACGGCCGAGCAGATCCGGCAGATAGGCCGTGGCGGCCGTGTCGAAGAAGAGCCCGCCGAGGCCGAGCAGGAAGGCGACGGCCGCGAGCAGGGGAATGCTCAGCACATCGAGCACGGCCGCCGCCGCCGGTATCGCGAGCAGCACCGCACGCGCCGCGTCCGTCACCCACATCGTGCGCCGCCGGTCCCAGCGGTCCACCAGCGCACCGCCGAGCACCCCGAACAGCAGCCACGGCAGCGTTCCGGCGGCAGTAACGACGGCGAGCGCCATCGGATCCCGCGTCAGCGTCAACGCGAGCAGCGGCAGCGCGGCATGCGTCACCCCGTCACCGAGCGAGGACACCGTCTGCGCGGTCCACAGGCGCCCGAACCCGACTGGCAACCTCCCTATGTCTGCCGTCACTTGGAGCCCCCCTCGGCCCGCTCGCCCTGTGCCGGGTGGAACAGTGCGAAGACGAGTGACGCGTCCGGCAGCGACGGATCGGACAGCTCCCGGTACTCATCCGCCAGTGCCTGCAACCGCGCCCCCAGCTCCGCGAACTGCTCGCCAGTGAGCCGCAGATGCGCCATCCGCACGTGCCGCTCGCCATCCACCGGCGACGACTCCAGATCCGCCACCGCATGCCGCATCAGCACATCCGGCCCTCCCTCGCCCGGATCCGGCAGCACGATCGACCGCGCGACCATCGCGTAATACCGCTCAGTGACCCCCCGCACCTTCCGCGTGCGGACCACCCTCACCAGGCCCGCCCGCTCCAGCAGCCGCACGTGATAGCTGGAACTCCCCTTCGCAAGGCCCACCCGCTCGGCGACCTGCGTAATCGTCGCCGGCTCGAAGCGGAGCACGGCCATGATCCTGTGACGGGTGAGGTTGGAGACGGCGCGCAGCTGCTCGTCGGTGGTGACGTGGAACGTCTCGGGAAGATCATCGGTAGGCATGCCCCTAATGGTCAACGACTCTTGACCATTAGGCAAGGTCTGGCGCGCGAGATCTTCTGATCGAACGACCGTTGACCCTCGTGCCTCCCGAAGTGGTGAACACCTGTTGTCGGTTCTCGTGAACAAGGCCAGCGAGGGCCAGTACCACCAGCAGCTGAGACCGGCCGTACCGCCGTGTCGGCTCGGCGCGGCTGAGTCAGTCTCACCGCCGCAGCCGTTCCACAGCCATGCGCTCAACAGGCGGAGCCGGGAAGACCAGCGTCAGCCGTGTCCGCTACCAGCTCCGCGAGCTGGAACAAGAACTCGAACTGCGAGCCCCGTCCGTGGACGCGAACCACGCACGAGCGCTCCGCGCACTTGAAGATCTCCCGTCGCTTCACCTTCCAGGCACGACCCTCATAGGTGTTCACGACCTCCAGGAACGCAGCCATCGCGTCCTCCGGACTCCCCGTCAGCTCCTAGTGAATGGCCACACGGGTACGACTCCGCAGCCGCCCCGCCGACCGGACCGACCAGGACCATCCACCGGGCCATAGGACTCTCCTCGCTGTACTGATCGCGGTCAGTCCCAGTTCTGGTCGCCGGCCGCGCCCCACTCCGGGTCCTGCACCTCCCAGCCGCCGTCTCCCCAGCCGATGTCCGCTCGCCTCATGGTGCTCCCCCCTGGCGCGGCAGCGCTGTGTGCGCCGTCAGGGCGACCTGTATCCGCAGGTTGGTCGGGCTCGTGCTCCTGGGCCTCGAGTTCGGTGATCTCACCACGGAGCTCGCGGCGTTGGTCAGCGGGCAGCGGTCGCACGGGCGGAGCGGATGTGGAACATCGAGCCTTCCCGCGCGCCGGGACACTCGTGCCGCACCGCGGCGGCTGCGCCATGCACGGGGGCCACGCCGACCTCCTCAGCCGCGACCAAGTAGTCATGACCGCCGGCGAGCGCACTCCGGAGCCGGAGATGTGCCAGGTCTGCTCGCAGTGGGGGAACCTCGGGATTGAGAAGCCGCGCCCGGCCAGGAAGCGCAGCGGCGGGATGTCCTGAATCAGTGGCGCCACGGTGCTTTCTGATGTCTCGTCTTTTGCGGTTTGTGCATGTGGTTTTGTTGTGCTGTCAGTTTGGTTTTAGGGCTGGGTTTTGTGGTTTTGTCATGCGGGTTTTCCTGAAGGGCATTTGAGGATTCCGCATCCTGGTCATCCGTGCCCGGGGACCCCTTCTCCTCTTGGCGCCGTCTTTTGACTGGTTTAGACCTCTTGCTGGTCGGGGTGCGGGCGGGGGTAGCACGGCGTATGTCCGCCATCCCGACCGCAGGGAGGTGGATAAGGCCCCGGTGTGCCTACATACTGCGACTGTAAGAGAGTTCGGTACCGCAGCATGGAGAGGCCGGCCCCGCAGGGGACGGAATCGGACCCCCGGACCGAAAGCGGCCGATCAGCTTTCTGACCAGTGCAAACACCCCCGCAGGGGGTGTGGAGCCCACGACCAGGCCCCCACGGGTAGCGCGAGCTCCCCGACAGGGCCGGGCCAGCCCGCAGTCACCGAAGGTGACTGCCACTGGGGTCACTTCTCCAGGCGCCGCGCAGCGGCGCGGCGACATTGGGAGTGACGCAGTCACTCCGCGTCGTGTCTCCGCAGGAGACCGCGCGC